>NZ_JALMUV010000025.1 GCF_023155275.1 Streptomyces rhizoryzae | reverse complement strand
CACAGCTCGTCCGGCACCAACCGCTTCACCAGATCCGTCATGCACGGCTCAACGAGCGATCACGCCATCAGAAACGACGTCTTATCTCCGGGCACCAGTAGGCCAGTTGGTCACTGACGAGCGCTACCCAAAGCCCGAAACCGGTGCACTTCGCAAGCGCAAGTCGGCAATTATTCGACGCTTCGGTGGTACACGTCACATGAATCCCGTCTCGCCATTCGAGATGGGCGGCTGGCGGCGGGGGTTTGAGGGCGCCCCGTTGCTCCGTAGCCCGCTGATTCCTGCTGGGTTGGGGCACGCGGAGGGCACGCGTGTCTAGACAATAAGTAAAGCCCCAGGCCACTGACCTGGGGCTTCCATATGGAGCGGGTGACGGGAATCGAACCCGCGCTCTGAGCTTGGGAAGCTCATGTTCTACCATTAAACTACACCCGCGTAACACCGCCCGGACTGGTGGGAACCAGCCTGGAGGCGGAGCGTCGTCGCACACTCTACCCCATCGCCGCGTTGCGGTGCATTCGGCATGTCCGGGGGGGCGGGGGCAGGGGTCGCGGGGAGGTCGCCGGGGGCGGTACGCGGGTGCGGGGGGCGGGAGTTGAGGCGTACGGTGGGGCGTCGGAGTGCCGCCTGCGAGGCCGCCCAGTTCATCCCCTAATGTGGCTTTTGTTGTCCACGCAGTTGGGAGAGGGACTTGATGGAGCGCACCGTCGTACGTTGTGCCGAGGGGCACGTGTTCAGCACCGCTTCGTTCCCCATGCAGACCACCGACCGGCTCGGTCCCGGGCGGTTGCTGCGCTGCCCGCGCTGTGCTCGGCTGCGGCACTCGGTGCCGGTGGAGCACGCCAAGCGGTAGCGGCGGTCGTGCGCGGTTCCCGGTCCCCGGAGCCCCGGCGTGGTGGATCTTCGCCGGGGTGCGGGGCGGGGCCGCGGAGGTGAGGGCGCAGTGGCCCGGTCCCCGGTGGGGCCGGGCCCTCGTCGTGCGGAGGGTGGTGTGCGGGCGCGTATCCTCGTCTGCGTGCTTCTCTCAGACAAGGACATCCGGGCCGAGATCGACGCCGGTCGGGTGCGCATCGATCCCTACGACGAGTCGATGGTGCAGCCGTCCAGCATCGATGTGCGGCTGGACCGCTATTTCCGGGTGTTCGAGAATCACCGCTACCCGCACATCGATCCCGCCGTCGAGCAGTCCGACCTGACCCGCGAGGTCGTGCCGGAGGGCGACGAGGCGTTCATCCTGCACCCCGGCGAGTTCGTGCTGGCCTCCACGTACGAGGTCATCAGCCTGCCGGACGACATCGCCTCGCGGCTGGAGGGGAAGTCCAGCCTGGGGCGGCTGGGGCTGCTGACGCACTCGACCGCCGGGTTCATCGACCCGGGGTTCAGCGGGCACGTGACGCTGGAGCTGAGCAATGTCGCCACGCTGCCGATCAAGCTGTGGCCGGGCATGAAGATCGGGCAGCTGTGCATGTTCCGGCTGACCTCGCCGGCGGAGCACCCCTACGGCAGCGAGCGCTACGGCTCGCGGTATCAGGGACAGCGGGGGCCGACCCCGTCCCGGTCGTTCAAGAATTTCCACCGTACGCAGGTGTGAGGCAGCTCGCGCGCAGGTGCGAGGCGGGGGCCGCTGCGGGCCCCGGAGGCGAAGAGAAGGTCTGGGAGAGTCGTGGGTGACGTGCGGGAGAACCTGACGTACGAGCGGTTCGGCGGAGCGATCCGGGAACTGGCGCAGACGATCGCGGATGACGGGTACGAGCCCGACATCGTGCTGTCGATCGCCCGCGGCGGGGTGTTCGTGGCCGGCGGGCTGGCGTACGCGCTGGACTGCAAGAACATTCACCTGGTGAATGTGGAGTTCTACACCGGGGTCGGCACCACCCTGGAGATGCCGGTGATGCTGGCGCCGGTGCCCAACGCGATCGACTTCTCGGACAAGAAGGTGCTGATCGCCGACGACGTCGCCGACACCGGCAAGACGCTGAAGCTGGTGCACGACTTCTGCCAGGGGACCGTCGCCGAGGTGCGCAGCGCGGTGATCTACGAGAAGTCGCAGTCGCTGGTGAAGTGCGAGTACGTCTGGAAGCGCACGGACGACTGGATCAACTTCCCCTGGAGCGTGGAGCCGCCGGTGGTCCGGCGCGAGGGCCAGATCCTGGACGCCTGACGGCCGCTGCCGGTCCGGTGCGCGAGCCCGCCTTTTCGGCGGGCTCGCGGTGTTTTGTGGCGCGCGTTCCGGCCACTTCGGTCCCGGCTGTTCCACCGGTCGCTACCTCCGAGTAGAAACCGGCGGTAACAGCAGACCGGAGGGAGGCCCCATGGGGCGGGCGAGACGCGGGCGAGGACGGCGGCTGCGGGCCGCCGTCGCGCTATCGGCGGCGGTGCTGACCGCGGCCTTCACGGTGACGGCGGGCGGGGCGAGCGCCGCCGGGCCGTCCGCCGGCGGGCCGGCGGTGGCCGCGGGGGCGGCGGCCGGCCGCCCGGCCGCGACGCCGCTGGCGCCGGAACTGGAGCGGGTCCGGGCCCGCGAGGCGGCGAAGCTGTACGGCGGCGACACCGCGGTGCGGCCGCTGGCCGAGCGGAAGACCTCGCTGATCTCGCTGGGCGACAGCGAGATCTCCGGCGAGGGCGTGGGCACGTACGAGCCGGGCACCGACGGGCCGGACAACTGGTGCCACCGGTCGCCCGACGCGGCCATCCACCGGACCGGGATCGCCGCGGACGTGACGTACAACGCCGCCTGCTCGGGCGCGTACACCGGCAACATCCGGATCGGCGGCAGCAAGCAGTACCCCGACGAGCTGGTGCAGAGCGACAGCCTGGCGGTGGCGGCCCGCAACACCCGGCTGAAAATGGTGCTGCTGGTGGCCGGCGCCAACGACGACCTCCAGTTCGGGCCGGTGATGACCGACTGCGTGGAGCGCTGGTTCCTGCTCCAGGGGACCTGCGAGCCGAAGTACCAGCCGGGCTGGCAGGCCCGGGTCGACGGACTGGTGCCCAAGGTCGAGGCGACCGTGCGGGACCTGCGGACCGTGATGCGGGACGCCGGGTACGCCGACGGCGACTACCGGCTGGTGGTGATGGCGTACCCGAGCCCGATCGGGCCGGACGTGGAGGACAACCCGCACTACCCCGGCAAGCTGCCGGGCGGGTGCACGGGCTACACCTCGGACGCCGGCTGGGGGCGGAACGCCGCGGTGCCGGCCTTCGAGCGGGGCGTCCGCAAGGCGGCGCAGGACACCGGCGCCACCTACCTCGACGCCTCCCGGCTCTTCCACGGGCACGAGGTGTGCATGGCCGACACCTGGGCCCGCGGGCTGTACGTCAACGTCACCAACCCCTTCCCGCCGGACGCCAATTCGGTCCGCCAGTCCTTCCACCCCAACGTCCGCGGGCACGCCGCGTTCGCGTCCTGCCTGACCCAGCTGTACGCGGACCCGCGGCTGCGCGAGGCGTCCTGCGCCGACCCGGCGGACACCGGGCGGCCGCAGCTGTACCCCGGTGCCTGGGACGACGCCTACCGGCCGCTGAAGAACGCCGCGACCGGCACCTGCGTGGACGCCACCGGAGGACTGTCCCGCAACGGGACGGCGGTCGGCGGCTGGGACTGCCACGGGCAGCGCAACCAGGGCTGGTGGTACGACCAGGAGCGCGGGTCGCTGCATGTGGAGCTGACCCAGGCGCGGTGCCTGGACGTGCCCGGCGCCCGGTACGAGGCCGGTGCCGCGCTGGTGCTGTGGAGCTGCTCGGGCGCGGCCAACCAGCGGTTCGTCCGGGACGGCGGCACCCTGCGGCCGGCCGCCGCGCCCGCGCTGTGCCTGGCGCTGGCCGGGGCGAAGGAGCCGCTGCGGCTCCAGAAGTGCGACGGGACGGCGGGCCAGCGGTTCGCCTGACCGGTCGCCGTACGGGCGAGGGGCCCGTCCCGGGAGCGGTGTGCTCCCGGGACGGGCCCCTCGTACACGGGCCGGACCGCCGCGCCCGTTACAGCGTGCCGAGCTTGACCAGGGCCAGCAGTGCGACCAGCTGGATCGCGGCGGCGCCCAGCGCCTTGGGCCACGGCAGGTCGTGCGACTTGCTGACCATGGAGGTCAGGAGGTAGCCGGTGGCGAGCCAGGTGGCCCACCCCAGGATCTGGACCAGGGTGCTGTCGCCGCCCAGGAACATCGCGAAGAGCAGCCGCGGCACGTCCGGGATCGCCATGATCAGCATGGACAGGCCGACGGTCGGCTGCCAGGCGCCGTCGCCGCCCAGCTGGCGGGCCATGGTGTGGGTGACCGCGCCCAGGATCAGGCTGCCGACGATGAACATCACCGCGGTGATCAGCACCCAGGGGATGCTGTTGCCCAGGGTGGCGTTGAGCACGTCCTCGCGGGCCTTGTCGAAGCCGAAGACCGCGAGCAGGCCGTAGCCGAACGCGACCAGCAGCGCCGGGGCCCACACCGGGTGGTCCCGCATCTGCCAGAAGGTGGGCGTGGGGCGCAGCACGATGCCGGACAGCAGCTGCTTCCAGGGCAGCCGCGGGCCGGCCGGTACCGCGCTGGGCCCGCCGGCGCGGTAGGTGCCGCCCTCGGCGTACCGATCGTCACCGCCGCCGGGGCCGCCGCCGCCCGGTCCGTAGGGGTCCGGGACGTCGCCGACGCTGAACTGCTGGGTGTGGCCCGGGGCGTTGTCCCGGGCGTCGTAGGGGGCGTACGCGGGGCCCTGGGGCTCGTAGCCGCCGTCGCCGAAGTACTCCGGCTGCCCGTGGGCGACCGGACCGCCCTGGGCGGCGTACGGCTGCGGTGCCGGCTGCCACGGCGCGTGCGGTGCCGCGGGCTGCTGCCCGTACGGCGCCGCCGGCGGGCCGTACCCGGGCGGGCCCTGCTGCACGGTCTGCGGTGCGTCCTGCGCGGCGCGCGGATCCTGTCCGCGCCCCATCCTGAATCCAGCCACGCCTTCGAAAGTACCTGGTCCGGGCGGAGCGGGGGGCCCCAGCGGGCGGCCGGAGGGGGTTCGGTGCCGAGCTGTGACATCCCCTAGGGGGTACCCGGAGGGGTTTTGGGGCCGGGCTCCGGGGTCCAGCGCAGGGTCAGCTGCGGCAGGCCCTCCATGTTGGCGCCGCCGTCGTCGGTGGCCACCACCCGGAAGCCGTGCCGGGCGTAGAACGCCCGGGCCTCGGTGTTGAGTTGGAAGACGTGCAGGGTCAGGCCGCCGGGGGAGAGCCGCCGGGCCTCGGCCAGCAGCCGGCTGCCGAGGCCGGTCCGGCGGACGTCCGGGCGGAGGTAGAGCTGGTCGAGCAGGTCGCCCTCGACGGCGGCGTAGCCGAGGACCTCGGTGCCGCGGACGGCGACGACGGTGCGGCAGGAGGGCAGCACGACGTCCTGGATCCAGCGGGTGACCTCGGCGTGGCTGCGCCGGGCCGGCGGCAGGTAGGGCATGGCGACCCGCCGGGACTCCTGGTGGACGGCGGCGATCGCGGCGGCGTCGGCGGGCCGGGCGGGCCGCACCTCGGCGTCCGCGGTGCCCTGCCCGGCCGGCGCGGCCGGTCCGTCCTGCCCCGCCCGGTGTGCCGGTCCGGCCGTCCCGGCCCGCTGCGTGTCCCCGCCCCTGTCCGTCATCCGGCCATCGTGGGCGCCGCGCCGGATCCGGGCAACCGGTTTTACCGCCGGGGCGCCCGGGCCCGCCGGGGGGAGAAGCCGGACGGCCGGCCCCGCGCACCGCGGGACCGGCCGTCCGTGCGGCGGCGTCCGCCGGGGACGCCGCCGCAGGTCACTTCACCGGCTCGGGCTCCGGCGCGTCCGCGGGCTCCGCGTCGTCCGACGGCGGGTCCAGCGGCGTGCGGACGGAGTCCAGCAGCAGCTGGGCGACGTCCACGACCTGCACCGACTCCTTGGCCTGGCCGTCGTTCTTCTTGCCGTTGACCGAGTCGGTCAGCATGACCAGGCAGAACGGGCAGGCGGTGGAGACGATGTCGGGGTTGAGGGAGAGGGCCTCGTCGACGCGCTCGTTGTTGATCCGCTTGCCGATCCGCTCCTCCATCCACATCCGGGCGCCGCCGGCGCCGCAGCAGAAGCCGCGCTCCTTGTGGCGGTGCATCTCCTCGTTGCGCAGGCCCGGGACCTTGCCGATGATCTCGCGCGGGGGCGTGTAGATCTTGTTGTGGCGGCCCAGGTAGCACGGGTCGTGGTAGGTGATGAGGCCCTCGACCGGGGTGACCGGGATCAGCCTGCCCTCGTCCACCAGGTGCTGGAGCAGCTGGGTGTGGTGGATGACCTCGTAGTCGCCGCCGAGCTGCGGGTACTCGTTGCCGAGCGTGTTGAGGCAGTGCGGGCAGGTCGCGACGATCTTCTTCGACGCCTTCGGCTTCCGGGTGGACTCGTCCTCGGTGTCCTCGCCGAAGGCCGTGTTGAGCATCTCGACGTTCTGCTGGCCGAGCTGCTGGAAGAGGAACTCGTTGCCCAGGCGGCGGGCCGAGTCACCGGTGCACGCCTCGTCGCCGCCCATGATCGCGAACTTCACGCCCGCGATGTGCAGCAGCTCGGCGAACGCCTTGGTGGTCTTCTTGGCGCGGTCCTCCAGGGCGCCGGCGCAGCCGACCCAGTAGAGGTAGTCGACCTCGGAGAGGTCCTCGATGTCCTTGCCGACGACCGGGACCTCGAAGTCGACCTCCTTGGTCCAGGCCAGCCGCTGCTTCTTGGCCAGGCCCCAGGGGTTGCCCTTCTTCTCCAGGTTCTTCAGCATCGTGCCCGCCTCGGACGGGAACGAGGACTCGATCATGACCTGGTAGCGGCGCATGTCGACGATGTGGTCGACGTGCTCGATGTCCACCGGGCACTGCTCGACGCAGGCGCCGCAGGTGGTGCAGGACCACAGGACGTCCGGGTCGATGACGCCGTTCTCCTCCGCGGTGCCGACCAGCGGGCGCGCGGCCTCGGCCAGGGCGGCGGCGGGGACGTCCGTCAGCTGCTCCGCGGACGCCTTCTCCTCGCCCTCCGCCGTCGTGCCGCCGCCGGCGAGCAGGTACGGCGCCTTGGCGTGCGCGTGGTCCCGCAGCGACATGATCAGCAGCTTCGGGGAGAGCGGCTTGCCGGTGTTCCAGGCCGGGCACTGCGACTGGCAGCGGCCGCACTCGGTGCAGGTGGCGAAGTCCAGCAGGCCCTTCCAGGAGAAGTGCTCGATCTGGGAGACGCCGAACTGGTCGTCCTCGCCCGGGTCCTCGAAGTCGATCGGCTTGCCCGCCGAGGTCATCGGCTGGAGCGCGCCGAGCGCCGTGCCGCCGTCCGCCTCGCGCTTGAACCAGATGTTGGGGAACGCCAGGAAGCGGTGCCAGGCCACGCCCATGTCGGTCTTGAGGGCGACCGTGATCATCCAGATGAACGAGGTCGCGATCTTGACGCCGGCGAACAGGTAGGTGAGGTTCTGCAGCGTGCCGACGCTGAGCCCCTTGAACGCCGCGACCAGCGGGTACGTGACGAAGTAGGCGGCCTGGTAGTGGTCCACGCCGTGCTGGGCGCCCTCCAGGGCGTGCAGCGTCACGATGCAGATGCCGACGATGAGGATGACGGACTCGACGAAGTACGCCTGGCCGGTGTTGGAGCCGGCGAAGCGGGACTTGCGGCCCGCGCCGCCCGGGCGGTTCAGCTGCCGGACGGCGATCAGGACGAGGATGCCGACGGTCGTCAGCGTGCCCATGCCCTCGACCCACAGCTCCCAGGGGAGCCAGTTGCCGATGAGCGGCAGGATCCAGTCCGCCGTGAAGAGCTGCCCGATGGCGTTGACGATCGTCAGCAGCAGGGTCAGGAAGCCCACCGCCACGAACCAGTGGGCGACGCCGACGACGCCCCAGCGGTTCATCCGGGTGTGCCCGACGAACTCCCTGGCCAGCGTGGCCGTGCGCTGCACGGGCTGGTCGGTGCGGGTGCCGGCGGGCACGGGCTGGCCGAGCCGGACCTGGCGGAAGATCTGCAGGATGGCACGGCCGAACAGCGCGACGCCGACCGCGATGAGAACCAGCGACACGATGATCGCGGCGAGTTGCATTGGGGGCTCCTCGGACCTGCGAGAGCGGGCGAAATCTTCAAAGGATCCGCGGTGATCGGAACGGGCCGGGCCGCAGAGGTCGAGCGGTAACTACTAAGCGGTAACTTTTCGGGTCTGCGCTGAGGTTACCCAGTATTCCGGGCCCCATGAAGCCGCCCGGCCGGTGATCTGTGTCGCGCACGCAACCGCCGGCGCTCCGCCGGCGTCCTCCCCGGCGACCTGGTGACGATAAGAGCGACATAAAAGTTGAGCGCCCCCGACTCAGGTCTGTTGACAGGTTCGGCTCGGTGCTGCACCCTTGAGCCTGTTCCACTCAAGTCAGCTGGAGGAATCGAAATGGCACGTGCGGTCGGCATCGACCTGGGCACGACTAACTCCGTCGTCAGTGTTCTCGAAGGCGGTGAGCCCACCGTCATCACCAACGCCGAGGGCGCCAGGACCACGCCGTCCGTCGTCGCCTTCGCCAAGAACGGCGAGGTGCTCGTCGGCGAGGTCGCCAAGCGGCAGGCCGTCACCAACGTCGACCGGACCATCCGGTCCGTGAAGCGCCACATGGGCACCGACTGGAAGATCCAGCTCGACGGCAAGGACTTCAACCCGCAGCAGATCTCCGCGTTCATCCTGCAGAAGCTGAAGCGGGACGCGGAGTCCTACCTCGGCGAGAAGGTCACCGACGCGGTCATCACCGTCCCGGCGTACTTCAACGACTCCGAGCGCCAGGCCACCAAGGAGGCCGGTGAGATCGCGGGTCTGAACGTCCTGCGCATCGTCAACGAGCCCACCGCCGCCGCCCTGGCCTACGGCCTGGAGAAGGAAGACCAGACCATTCTCGTCTTCGACCTCGGCGGTGGCACCTTCGACGTGTCGCTGCTGGAGATCGGCGACGGCGTCGTCGAGGTGAAGGCCACCAACGGCGACAACCACCTCGGTGGTGACGACTGGGACCAGCGCGTCGTCGACTACCTGGTCAAGCAGTTCCAGAACGGCCACGGCGTCGACCTCGCCAAGGACAAGATGGCGCTCCAGCGCCTGCGCGAGGCCGCGGAGAAGGCGAAGATCGAGCTGTCCTCGTCCAGCGAGACGACGATCAACCTCCCCTACATCACCGCCTCCGCCGAGGGCCCGCTGCACCTGGACGAGAAGCTCACCCGCTCGCAGTTCCAGCAGCTGACCGCGGACCTCCTCGACCGCTGCAAGACCCCGTTCCACAACGTCATCAAGGACGCCGGCATCGCGCTGGCCGACATCGACCACGTGGTCCTGGTCGGCGGTTCGACCCGGATGCCCGCCGTCGCCGAGCTCGTCAAGGAGCTGACCGGCGGCAAGGAGGCCAACAAGGGCGTCAACCCGGACGAGGTCGTCGCCATGGGCGCCAGCCTCCAGGCCGGTGTGCTCAAGGGCGAGGTCAAGGACGTCCTGCTGCTCGACGTCACCCCGCTGTCCCTCGGTATCGAGACCAAGGGCGGCATCATGACCAAGCTGATCGAGCGCAACACCACGATCCCGACCAAGCGCTCGGAGATCTTCAGCACCGCCGAGGACAACCAGCCCTCCGTGCAGATCCAGGTCTACCAGGGCGAGCGCGAGATCGCGGCGTACAACAAGAAGCTCGGGATGTTCGAGCTGACCGGTCTGCCGCCGGCCCCGCGCGGCGTCCCGCAGATCGAGGTCTCCTTCGACATCGACGCCAACGGCATCATGCACGTGACCGCCAAGGACCTGGGCACGGGCAAGGAGCAGAAGATGACCGTCACCGGCGGCTCCTCGCTGCCGAAGGACGAGGTCGACCGCATGCGGGAGGAGGCCGAGCGGTACGCCGAGGAGGACCACAAGCGCCGGGAGGCCGCCGAGACCCGCAACCAGGGCGAGCAGCTGGTCTACCAGACCGAGAAGTTCCTCAAGGACAACGAGGGCAAGGTGCCCGCCGAGGTCAAGACCGAGGTCGAGACCGCCGTCGGCGAGCTGAAGGAGAAGCTCAAGGGCGAGGACACCGCGGAGATCCGCACCGCGTCCGAGAAGCTCGCGGCCGTCTCCCAGAAGCTGGGCCAGGCCATGTACGCCGACGCGCAGGCGGCCCAGGCCGCGGCCGGCGGCGAGGGTGCCAAGGCCGGCCAGGCCAAGGCCGAGGACGACGTCGTGGACGCCGAGATCGTCGACGACGAGAAGCAGAAGAAGGACGGTGCCGCGTGACGGAGGAGACCCCGGGCTCCGAGAAGAAGCCCGACGTCCCTTCCGGCGCCGCTTCCGACGACGCGGCGCAGGCCGAGTCCGCCGACACGGCGGGCTCGGCCCCGGCCGGGGACGTGAAGGACGTAGCGCTCCAGGCGCAGCTGGACCAGGCGCGCACCGCGCTCAACGAGCGCACCGGCGACCTCCAGCGGCTCCAGGCGGAGTACCAGAACTACCGCCGCCGCGTGGAGCGGGACCGGGTGACGGTCAAGGAGATCGCGGTCGCCAACCTGCTCTCCGAACTGCTCCCGGTGCTCGACGACATCGGCCGCGCCCGGGACCACGGCGAACTGGTCGGCGGCTTCAAGTCGGTGGCCGAATCGCTGGAGACCGTGGTCGCCAAGCTGGGGCTCCAGCAGTTCGGCAAGGAGGGTGAGCCCTTCGACCCGACGATCCACGAAGCGCTGATGCACTCCTACGCGCCCGACGTGACGGAGACGACATGCGTCGCCATCCTGCAGCCCGGGTATCGCATCGGTGAACGGACGATCCGCCCCGCGCGGGTCGCGGTCGCCGAGCCCCAGCCGGGCGCCCAGAACGCCAAGTCCTCCGAGGAGGAGGGCAAGAGCGCCAAGGGCGGCAAGGGCGGCAAGGGGACCAAGGGAGCCAAGGCCGCGGACGAGGAGAGCGGTGGCCCGGACAAGGGCTGACGCGAGGACCGGAGCGAGTACCGCCCGGAAGGAGGGACGTCGGGGATGAGCACCAAGGACTTCGTGGAGAAGGACTACTACAAGGTCCTCGGCGTCCCCAAGGACGCCACCGAAGCGGAGATCAAGAAGGCGTACCGCAAGCTCGCCCGGGAGTACCACCCGGACGCCAACAAGGGCGACGCCAAGGCCGAGGAGCGCTTCAAGGAGATCTCCGAGGCCAACGACGTGCTCGGCGACGCCAAGCGCCGCAAGGAGTACGACGACGCCCGGGCGCTGTTCGGCAACGGCGGCTTCCGCCCGGGCCCGGGCGGCGGCGGGAGCTTCAACTTCGACCTCGGCGACCTCTTCGGGGGCGGCGCCGGCGGGTCCGGGGGCTTCGGCGGCGGTCTCGGGGACGTCTTCGGCGGGCTGTTCAACCGCGGCGGCGGCGCCGGCACCCGTACGCAGCCGCGCCGCGGCCAGGACGTCGAGTCCGAGGTGACGCTCAGCTTCACCGAGGCGGTCGACGGGGCCACCGTGCCGCTGCGGATGTCCAGCCAGGCGCCGTGCAAGGCGTGTTCGGGCACCGGCGACAGAAACGGTACGCCGCGGGTCTGCCCGACCTGCGTCGGCACCGGGCAGGTCAGCCGGGGCGCGGGCGGCGGCTTCTCGCTCACCGACCCGTGCGCCGACTGCAAGGGCCGCGGCCTGATCGCGCAGGACCCCTGCGAGGTCTGCAAGGGCAGCGGCCGGGCCTCCAGCGCCCGCACCATGCAGGTCCGCATCCCCGCGGGCGTCTCGGACGGGCAGCGGATCCGGCTGCGCGGCAAGGGCGCCCCGGGCGAGCACGGCGGCCCGGCCGGCGACCTCTACGTGGTCGTCCACGTGGACTCCCACCCGGTCTTCGGCCGCAAGGGCGACAACCTCACCGTCACGGTGCCGGTCACCTTCCCGGAGGCCGCGCTCGGCGGCGAGATCAAGGTGCCGACGCTGGGCGGTCCGCCGGTCACGCTGAAGCTGCCGGCCGGCACGCCCAACGGACGCACCATGCGGGCCCGCGGCAAGGGCGCGGCCCGCAAGGACGGCACCCGCGGTGACCTGCTGGTCACCATAGAGGTGACGGTCCCCCAGGACCTCGGCGACCGGGCCAGGGAAGCGCTGGAGTCCTACCGCGAGGCGACCGCGGGCGCCGACCCGCGGGCGGAGCTGTTCCGGGCCGCGAAGGGAGCATGAGATGGACAGCCGGGGCGGGCAGCGTCGTAACCCGTATGAACTGACCGATGATTCGCCGGTGTACGTCATCTCCGTCGCGGCCCAGCTCTCCGGCCTGCACCCGCAGACCCTGCGGCAGTACGACCGCCTGGGCCTGGTCTCGCCCGACCGGACCGCCGGCCGGGGCCGCCGCTACTCCGCCCGCGACATCCAACTGCTGCGCACCGTGCAGCAGTTGTCGCAGGAGGAGGGCATCAACCTCGCCGGCATCAAGCGCATCATCGAGCTGGAGAACCAGGTCGCGGCCCTCCAGCAGCGGATCGCCGAGCTCCAGGGCGCCCTGGAGGGCGCGGCCAGCGCGATGCGGCAGCGGGAGGCCGCGGTGCACGCCTCCTACCGCCGCGACCTGGTGCCCTATCAGGACGTGCAGCAGTCCAGCGCGCTGGTGGTCTGGCGGCCCAAGCGGGCGGCGGACTGAGCGGTCCCGCGGACGCGGGCGAAGGGCCGGGGTGGCCGCACCACCCCGGCCCTTCGCCGTCCCCCTCCGGCAACGGCGCCGCGGTCAGGAGCCGTTGTACCCGGCCGTCGGCATCGACAGCCGCCGGTGCACCCGGGACTTCATGGCCAGGGAGTAGACCGGTTCGGCGAGATCGGCGGTCTCCAGCCGGACGCCGGCCGCCGCGCACCGCTCGGTGAACTCGTCGGCGCCGTCGATGGCGTTCTCCAGCGCCCGGCGGTTGGGCGCGACGAACACGTCGACCAGGCCCGCCTCGACGTCCTGCCACAGCGCGCGGTGGTCGGCGCGCAGCTGGTGCAGGCTGAGCCGGCAGGTCAGGCGGTAGTCACGGGCCGCCGCCCACTCCTTGCACATGGCGTGCTGGCTGCGGTCATCGACCAGGAACGGATCCTCGTCCAGCTCGGACAGCGGCATCAGACAGGCGATCGCCGTCACTCGGACCGCATTCATCGTGCCCTCCGGGGCGTGGCGACTGTGGGGGCGACGATACCCCCGCGGCGGGCCCGGGGCGGCGGGGCGGCGCCGGGCGGCGAGGCGTAGCCGCAGGCGTGGCAGATCTTCCAGCCGTCCTGGTTCACCGCCAGCTGGCCGCCGCAGCGGGGGCAGGTCTCGGCGGCCGGGCGGGGCCGGACGGCGGGGGTGCGGGGCGGGCGGCGCGGAATCGCCGCGGTGTCCTGTGATGCCGACGCCATGCGGCCTCCAGCTGCCGTCGTTCTGCCCGGTACGGGACCGATACCGCTCACGGGTGCGCGCGGGTGCGCGGAGCTGTTCGGTTCCTGCCGTTCCTGAGTACCAGGTGGGCGCCGGGGGACCGCTGCGGAGGGAACGGTTTCGGCCAGGTCCGGACCTGGCGCGGCAAAGGGGCGCTCAGGCCCGTCCGAGGGCCCGGGTCACGGCGATCTCGACGGCCACGCGGTCGGGGTTGGACGCCGGGGTCCGGCCGTACCGCTCGGCGTACCGCCGCACCGCGTCGGCGACCGCCGCGGCGTCGGTCCGCACCCGGGCGATGCCCTCCAGGGTGGCCCAGCGGCCGCGGTCCACCTGGCAGACCGCCACCCGCGCCCCGCCGGCGCCGGCCGCGAGGATGTTCTTGACCTTCGTGCTGTCCTTGCGGGTGATGACCCGCGCGATCCGCTGCCCGGCGTCGTAGGTGACCCCGACCGGGACGACGTGCGGCGTGCCGTTCGCGCGCAGCGTGGTGAGGGTCGGCATCAGGTACTCGCCCCAGAAGGCGAGGTAAGCGGGGGAGAGCGCGTCGAGGTCGTGGGCCATGGGGGCCAGGGTAATCGGGGCCGGGGCCTCACCCCCCGGTCAGAGGAGTTCGCCGGTGTCCAGGTCGGAGGAGAAGGGGGCGGGAGGGGGAGGGGCTTGCCGAAGGGGACGGTGGTGTGGGCCGTGTAGTCGTCCGCCGTGGGGTCGCTGAGGAGCGTCACCGCGGACGTGTCGCGGTCGATGAGGAGGTGGGGTGGGAGGGCGGCGCGGGCGTAGCAGTGGCGCTTGGCCACCCGGTGGTGATCGGGGTTGCTTGAGGTCACCTCGACGACCATGGTGACGCCGTCACAGGGCATCAGGACTCGGCGCCCCGGAACAGGTGCTCGTGGTCGACGGCCGGTGTCGGCGGCGCGGCCCGCGAAGGGGACGGTTGCCGGAGGTCACCCGGAAGCGTGATCGAGCGCCTTGAGTGGAATAGACTCAACTTATCGCACGTTGACCAAGGCAGGAATCGGGTAGGGAAGCGCGCGGAGCGCCGGACGGACGAACGAGGAGGACCAGGCAGACGTGGACGCCGAGCTGACCAACAAGAGCCGGGAGGCGCTGAACGCCGCCAACGAGCGGGCGATCGCCGCCGGGCACGCGGACATGACGTCCGCCCATCTCCTGCTCGCGATGCTCCAGGGGCAGGACAACGAGAACATCATGGACCTGCTGGCGGCCGTGGAGGCGGACGCCGCCCAGCTGCGCTCCGGGGCCGAGCGGCAGCTCGCCGGGCTGCCCAGCGTCCAGGGCTCGACGGTGGCGCCGCCGCAGCCGGACCGCGAGCTGCTCGCCGTCATCGCGGACGCGGCGCAGCGCGCCAAGGAGCTGGGCGACGCCTACCTCTCCACCGAGCACCTGCTCATCGGCCTCGCGGCCAAGGGCGGGCGCATCGGTGAGCTGCTGGAGCAGCAGGGCGCCACCGCCAAGAAGCTGCTGGCCGCCTTCGAGGCCGGCCGCGGCGGCCGCCGGGTGACCAACCCCGACCCCGAGGGCACGTACAAGGCGCTGGAGAAGTTCGGCACGGACTTCACCGCGGCGGCCCGCGAGGGCAAGCTCGACCCGGTCATCGGCCGGGACCAGGAGATCCGCCGGGTGGTGCAGGTGCTCTCCCGCCGGACGAAGAACAACCCGGTGCTGATCGGCGAGCCGGGCGTCGGCAAGACCGCCGTCGTGGAGGGCCTGGCCCAGCGCATCGTCAAGGGCGACGTCCCCGAGTCGCTGCGCGACAAGCGGCTGGTCGCCCTCGACCTCGGCGCGATGGTCGCGGGCGCGAAGTACCGCGGTGAGTTCGAGGAGCGGCTGAAGACCGTGCTGGCCGAGATCAAGGCCAGCGAGGGGCAGATCATCACGTTCATCGACGAGCTGCACACCGTCGTCGGCGCGGGCGCCGGCGGCGACTCCGCCATGGACGCGGGCAACATGCTCAAGCCGATGCTGGCCCGCGGCGAGCTGCGGATGGTCGGCGCGACGACCCTGGACGAGTACCGCGAGCGGATCGAGAAGGACGCGGCGCTGGAGCGGCGCTTCCAGCAGGTGCTGGTCGCCGAGCCGACCGTCGAGGACACCGTGGCGATCCTGCGCGGCCTCAAGGGGCGCTACGAGGCGCACCACAAGGTCCAGATCGCCGACTCCGCGCTGGTCGCCGCGGCCACCCTCTCCGACCGCTACATCACCTCCCGCTTCCTCCCCGACAAGGCCATCGACCTGGTCGACGAGGCCGCCTCGCGGCTGCGCATGGAGATCGACTCCTCGCCCGTCGAGATCGACGAGCTCCAGCGCTCGGTGGACCGGCTGAAGATGGAGGAGCTGGCGCTGCGCAACGAGACCGACGCCGGGTCCGTGCAGCGCCTGGAGAAGCTGCGCAAGGACCTCGCCGACAAGGAGGAGGAGCTGCGCGGCCTGACCGCCCGCTGGGAGAAGGAGAAGCAGAGCCTCAACCGCGTCGGTGAGCTCAAGGAGCGCCTGGACGACCTGCGCGGCCAGGCCGAACGGGCCCAGCGCGACGGCGACTTCGACACCGCCTCCAAGCTCCTCTACGGCGAGATCCCCGGCCTGGAGCGGGAGCTGGAGGAGGCCGCCGAGGCGGAGGCCGAGCAGGAGGCGGCCAAGGAGTCGATGGTCAAGGAGGAGGTCGGCCCGGACGACATCGCCGACGTGGTCGGCTCCTGGACGGGCATCCCGGCCGGGCGCCTGCTGGAGGGCGAGACCCAGAAGCTGCTCCGGATGGAGGAGGAGATCGGCAAGCGGCTGATCGGCCAGCGCGAGGCGGTCAGCGCGGTCTCCGACGCGGTGCGCCGCACCCGCGCCGGGATCGCCGACCCGGACCGCCCGACCGGCTCGTTCCTCTTCCTCGGCCCGACCGGCGTCGGCAAGACCGAGCTGGCCAAGGCGCTGGCGGACTTCCTCTTCGACGACGAGCGGGCGATGGTCCGGATCGACATGTCGGAGTACGGCGAGAAGCACTCCGTCGCCCGCCTGGTGGGCGCGCCCCCCGGCTACGTCGGCTACGAGGAGGGCGGCCAGCTCACCGAGGCGGTCCGCCGCCGCCCGTACAGCGTGGTGCTGCTGGACGAGGTGGAGAAGGCCCACCACGACGTCTTCGACATCCTGCTCCAGGTGCTCGACGACGGCCGGCTCACCGACGGCCAGGGCCGTACCGTCGACTTCCGCAACACCATCCTCATCCTCACCTCCAACCTCGGGTCGAACTTCCTCATGGACCCGCTGCTGAAGGAGGAGCAGAAGCGGGAGAAGGTGCTGGAGACGGTGCGCGCCGCCTTCCGGCCGGAGTTCCTCAACCGCCTGGACGACGTGGTCGTCTTCCACCCGCTGGGCACCGAGCAGCTGGAGCGGATCGCCCGCCTCCAGCTGGCGCACCTCCAGCGCCGGCTGGGCGACCGCCGGCTCACCCTGGATGTCACCGACCGCGCGCTGGGCTGGCTCGCCTGGCTCGGCCGCGAGCCGGTCGTGGACGCCCCGGCCCCGGACCTCTCCTACGGCGCCCGCCCGCTGCGCCGCCTGGTCCAGACCGCCATCGGCGACCAGCTGGCGCGCGCCATCCTGGCCGGCGAGGTGCTGGACGGGGACACGGTCCGGGTGGATGTCGACGGGGCCGCGGACGGCGAGCGGCTGTCGGTCCAGGCGGTCCGCCCCGGCGCCTGACGCCGCCCGGGGCCGGCCCCCCGCGGCCCCGCCCCGCCCCCGTACGCGCCGGTCCGGCGCCCGCACTTGCCAGGACCGGGCGCGTATGGGGGAGGATGGCAGGGACCATACGAAGGGAATTCCACGGTGAGCATCGACCCGTCCTCGATTCCGAATTTCGGGGGCCAGCCCGAACCGCAGCCGTCGGGGCCTGATGGTCCCGTCGTCCCCGACCAGGACCTGGTCAAGCAGCTCCTTGAGCAGATGGAGCTGAAGTACGTCGTCGACGAGGAGGGTGACCTCGCCGCCCCGTGGGAGCAGTTCCGCACGTACTTCATGTTCCGTGGTGAGGCGGAGCAGGAGATCTTCTCCGTCCGTACGTTCTACGACCGCGTCCACGGCATCGACGAGAAGCTGAAGCTGCTGGAAGCGATCGACGACTGGAACCGCCGGACGCTCTGGCCGAAGGTGTACACCCACACCCACGACGACGGCACCGTCCGTCTGATCGGTGAGGCATCGATGCTGGTCGGCACCGGTGTCTCGCTCGAACACTTCGTGTCGAGCACGGTCAGCTGGGTGCGTGCCTCGATCGAATTCGACAGGTGGATCGTCGAGCAGCTCGGTCTGGAGGCCGAGATCGAAGGCGACTCCGACAACAAGCCGGGCGAGGACGAGGGCTGACTGCCCCGCCGCGCCCCGGCTGCCCGGGCCCCGGATGCCGACACCGTCGGACCGGGGCCCGTGTCGTACCCGGCCGGGCGGCGGGCCCCGGACCGGCGCGGCCTCACAGCGGCACCGCGGCGAGGGTGAGCAGGTAGGCCCCGTAGCCGAAGGAGAACGCGGCCAGGCCCCCGGCGACCAGGGCGGCGGTGCGCGTACGGGCCCGGGCCAGCGCCAGCGCCGCGGGCAGCAGCAGCGGGAAGGCCGGCAGCAGGAAGCGCGGCTTGGACGGGAAGTAGTGGGTGCCGCCGAGCGCCAGCACGACCAGCGCCGTGGTGAGCACCAGCAGCGCGGCCGGCGGCCGGTCCAGCACCAGCAGCGCGTACAGCAGCAGCGCCACCGCGACCACCGCGGCCGCCATGAGGTACGCGGGCGGTGCCCCGGCCAGCACCAGGTGCCGGACCTCGTGCAGCGCGTCCCGCCCGAAGTCGAACCGCGACCCCCAGCGCTCCTGCACGGCGAAGTAGCCCAGCGGCCCGCCGCCGCTGCGGGCCCCGGCCCACAGCACGTACCCGGCCCACCCGGCCGGCGCCAGCACCGCCCCGACCGCCAGCCGCACCCCCGGCACCCGCCCGCCCGGCGCGGCCCGCGCGGGCTGCCCGGCGCGCGCAGCCCGTCCGGCCCGTCCGGCCCACGCGCCCCCGCCGCGCCCGCCGCCCCGGCCCGTCCCGCGCTGCCGCCACGCCTGCACCGCCGCCCCCGCGACCACCGCCAGCGCCACCGCGAGCCCGCTGGGCCGGGCCAGCCCCGCCGCCGCGGCCAGCGCCCCGGCCCACACGAACCGCCGGGTCAGCAGCGCGTACAGCGACCACGCGGCCAGCGCGGTCAGCAGCGCCTCGGTGTACGCCAGCGACTCGATGACGGCGTGCGGCAGCACCGCCCACAGGACCACCAGCCAGATCCCGGTGCGCCGCCCGTGCAGCCGCTCCCCCACCGCGAAGATCCCCCAGGCGGCCGCCAGCGCCGCCGCCCACGCCACCGCGAGACCGGCGTTCACCGCCCCCACCGGGACCACCGCGGCCACCGCCCGCACCAGCCACGGGTACAGCGGGAAGAACGCCAGGTCGGCCAGCGGGACACCGGGCCACCGCCCGGGCGGCAGCGCCGCCCCGTAGCCGTGCCGGGCGATGCTCAGGTACCACGCCGAGTCCCAGGAGGTGCCCAGCAGCGTCCGCGCGTGCCGCCCGGTGCGCCAGGCCCACCCGGCCGCGCACACCGCCCCGGCGGCCCGGAGCGCGGCGAACAGCACCAGCGCCGTCCGCGCCCGCCGCGCCGCCGCCCCGATCCGCCCCCGGCGCGCCGCCGCGCCCCCGCCCCCCGCCACGGCCCCGGCGCCCACCGCCCACCTCCACTCACCCGTTCCCGCCCCGACTCTCAAGGCCCCCACCCCACCCCGCCAGCGGGGGTGGGCGATCGGGTGGCGGCCCGGACGGGGCGGTGCGGGGCGGTGCGGAGCGGACGGGTCCCGCGCCGCCCCTACAGCCGCTTCAAGCGGGACGCGGCCTGTTCCAGGACGGTCGTGGACTTGCAGAAGGCGAAGCGGACGAAGGGGGCGCCCTCGTCCTGGTGGTCGTAGAAGACCGCGTTGGGGATGGCGACGACGCCGGCGCGTTCGGGGAGCGAGCGGCAGAAGGCGAAGCCGTCGCCGCCCTGGGAGCGGGCGGCGCCCAGGGGGCGGATGTCGGTGGTGATGAAGTAGGTGCCGGCCGGGCGGAAGACGCCGAAGCCGGCGTCGGCGAGGCCGGCGGCGAGGATGTCGCGCTTGGTCCGCAGGTCGTCGCGGAGCGCGCTGAAGTAGGAGTCCGGCAGGGCCAGCGCCTCGGCGACGGCGTACTGGAAGGGCCCGGCCGAGACGTAGGTGAGGAACTGCTTGGCGGAGCGGACCGCGTTGATCAGCGCGGGCGGGGCGGTGACCCAGCCGACCTTCCAGCCGGTGAAGGAGAAGGTCTTGCCGGCCGAGCCGATGGTGACGGTCCGCTCGCGCATCCCGGGGAACGACGCCAGCGGCAGGTGCTCGCCCTCGAAGACCAGGTGCTCGTAGACCTCGTCGGTGACGACCAGGAGGTCGCGCTCGACGGCGAGCGCGGCGACGGCGGTCAGCTCCTCGCGGGAGAGGACGGTGCCGGTGGGGTTGTGCGGGGTGTTGAGGAGGAGCAGGCGGGTGTCGTCGGTGACGGCGTCGCGCAGCTCGTCGAGGTCGAGGTGGTAGCGGCCGGTCTCCGCGGACGGGCGCAGGGTCACCGGGACGCGGCGGGCGCCGGCCAGCGCGATGCAGGCGGCGTAGGAGTCGTAGTACGGCTCCAGGGCGATGACCTCGTCGCCCGGTTCCAGGAGGGCGAGGAGCGAGGCGGCGATGGCCTCGGTGGCGCCGGCGGTGACCAGGACCTCGGTGTCCGGGTCGTAGCCCGGCCCGAGGTGCCCGTAGAACCGCTGGTGGTGGGCGGCGACGGCGGCGCGCAGCTCGGGGACGCCGGGGCCGGGCGGGTACTGGTTGCCGCGGCCGTCGCGCAGCGCGCGCACCGCGGCCTCCCGGACCTCCTCCGGGCCGTCGGCGTCCGGGAAGCCCTGGCCGAGGTTGATCGCGCCGGTGCGCTGGGCGAGCGCCGACATCTCGGCGAAGATCGTGGTGCCGAAGGCGGCGAGGCGTCGGTTGAGCAGCGGTCGGTCCATGCGCGCCATCCTGCGCCGAACCTCTGGAGTTCCTCAACTGTGCTTTGAGCCGCGGGGGGCCGGGGCAGGAGCCCCGCACCGAGGACCGCGGCGGCCGCCGGGGGCGGCCGGCGGCCCGGCGGCGCGGACGGCGCCGCACAGCGGCCCACCCGGTGGCGCACCGGGGGCCGGCGGGGAGAAGGAGCCCCGCGTCGGGGGACGGAAGGAAGAGGGGGGCGAACGATGATCGGTCTGCTGGTTTTCGCCGGGATCGTGGTGGTGCTGCTGGCGATCGTGGCGGCCGCCGTGCGCGGCGGCCGCAAGAACGGCCGGACGTCCGGCCGGTATCCGCGGTCCGGCGGCAGGAGCAAGGGCGGGAACAGGAGCAACAGCAGCAGTGGCGGCGGGAGTTGGTGGGCGGCCGGCGGGGGTGCGGACTCCGGTTCCGTGCCGGACGGCGGCGGGCACCACGGGCACCACGGCCACCATTCCTCGTGCGGCGGGGGCGGCGGCCACCACGGCGGGCACTCCTGCGGCGGGGGATCGTCCTGCGGCGGTGGGGGCGGCTGCGGCGGAGGGTCCTGAAAGAGGGCGCCCGGGGCGGGCGGTGCGCCCCCGGCGCGCTCGTACCCGCCCCCTCGGCGGGCGCACCCGCACCGTGCTCCTGCGGCGCCGCACGGGCACCGCGAGGATGGCGGAAAGCAGCCCAACAACCTTTGTGGGATTGGTCGTTGAACAGGTGAACTGCATGGCCCTCTAGGGATGGAAACCAGGGCGAAGATGGGTAAAAACGCTGTGGCCGCCGCCGCATCCGTGATTCCCTCTCCCTTGAGAATCCCCCAGTTCTCGGACCCCGCGTGGGCACGAGCCGGCAGGCAGTCATTCATCCCTGATCCCCATCTCGGGCGGGCCGGCCCACCATCCCCTGCGTGCTTGCGGAGCCGACCCATGCTCACCACCTTGAAAACGGCTTATACCGATACCCGAGCATCCGACCTGGCCTGGGCCCTGGGCAGGGAACCCCTGCCGGCGCTGGCCGTACTGAACCTCCAACTGGACGGCGCCCGCGTGCAGTTGAGGCTGCTGGGCGCCTCGCACCAGGTGCTGCTCGACGAGGAGCACGGCGCCTGTTCCGAGACCGTCGCCTGCATGCCGGGCAGCAGCACGCCGCTGCCGCTCGGCGTGGCCAAGCGGCTGGGTGACTGGGAGTACGAGTTCGCCGCGCACGTCGAGACGCTCTCCCGCGGCTCGTTCGCCGGCCGGGCGCAGGAGCTGCTGGCGCTGGTCGCCGAGCATCCGCACGGCCTCGCCGGCACCTTCCCCGGCTCGCCGCACGCCTTCACCGCGATGCTGGCGCAGCGCCGGCACGGCCAGGTGCGCTGGCGCACCTGGCACGCGTACCCGCAGGAAGGGCGGCTGGTGGCCACCCGTACGCGGGTCGGGGTGCGGGCGGCGGTGGCCGCCTGACGGACCGGTCCGCCGGGCCGGCGCACCGGTCGGACGGCGCGTGCAACGGGTGTGCCCGGCACCCACACTGCACTCGTGTGGGTGACCTATTGCGACCGTTTCGTCACGTAGCGTTCATGTCATGATCGACCTGCCAGAGTCTCTCGCCGCCGGTGCCCGCGGGCCGTCGGAGCGCAGGGCGCCGGCGCGACTGCCGGTGCCGGCCCGGCTCGGCCGGCTGCTGGTCCTCGCGGTGGTCTTCGTCTGCGCCGCCTGCGGCCTGGTCTACGAACTCGAACTGGTCGCGCTGGCCAGCTACTTGAGCGGCGACTCGGTCACCCAGGCGTCGGTCGTGCTCTCCTCCATGGTCTTCGCGATGGGCGTCGGCGCGCTGCTGGCCAAGCGGCTGCGCTGCCGGGCCGCGGCCGGCTTCGCCGCGGTCGAGACGGTGCTCGCGCTGGTCGGCGGCGGTTCGGCGATGGCGCTCCACGCCTGCTTCGCCTGGCTGGGCCAGTCCCGCACCGCGCTGGTCGGCTTCTCGCTGGCCATCGGGGTGCTGGTCGGCGCGGAGATACCGCTGCTGATGACGCTGATCCAGCGGGTGCGCCGGCAGGACGCGGGCGGTGCGGTGGCCGATCTGTTCGCCGCGGACTACGTCGGCGCGCTGGTCGGCGGGCTGGCCTTCCCGTTCCTGCTGCTGCCGTGCCTGGGGCAGCTCAGCGGCGCGCTGGTCACCGGCGCGGTCAACCTCGTCGCGGGCGCGGTCCTGGTGCTGTGGCTGTTCGGCGGCGACCTGACCGCCCGGGCGCGCTGGGCGCTGGCCGGCCTCACCGTCGCGGTGCTGGCGCTGCTCGGCGCGGGCGTGGCGCTGTCCGGCCCGTTCGAACAGGCCGCGCGCCGCGCGGTGTACGGGACGGCGGCCCGGGTCGCCGAGCAGACCGGCGTCCAGGAGGTGGTGCTGACCGGTGGCACGGGCGGCGCGCCCGGAGCCGGTGCCGGGCGCGCGAGGAAAGGTTCCGGCAGACCGCTGGAGCTGTTCCTCGACGGCCGGCTGAAGGTCAGCTCGGACACCGAACGGGCCTACCACCAGGCGCTGGTGGGCCCGGCGATGGCCGGCGGCCCGCACCGCCGGGTGCTGGTCCTCGGCGGTGGGGACGGCCTGGCCGTGCGCGAGGTGCTGCGCTACCGCGCGGTCCGCGCGGTGACGGTGGTCGAGCTCGATCCGGAGGTGGTGCGGCTGGCGCGCACCGACCCGGGGCTGTCCGCCCTCAACCGCCACGCGTTCGCCGACCCCCGGGTGCGGGTGGTGACCGCCGACGCCTTCACCTGGCTGCGCCGCCGGGCCGGCGGGCCCGCCGCCGCCCGTGCGGAGCGGTACGACGTCATCGTCTCCGACCTGCCCGACCCGGGGATCACCGCCAGCACCAAGCTCTACTCGCAGGAGTTCTACGGCCTGGCCCTGCGGGTGCTGGCCGGGGACGGGCGGCTGGCGGTGCACGCCGGCCCGCCGCGCACCCGGCCGCGGACGTTCTGGACGGTGGAGACGACCCTGCGCTCGGTGGGGCTGCGGACCCTGCCGTACCGCATCCCCGGCCGGCCGCCGGGATTCTCCGGCGGGCCCGAGCGGGCGGTGCCGCGGCACCGCCCGGCACAGGGGGCGGAGCCGGCCGGACCGGAGCCGGGCGCCCGGTCCGGCGGTGCCGAGCGGCTCACCGGCGCCCCGGACCGGGCGCGGTACTGGGGGTTCGTCCTGGCCGCCCGGCGGCCGCCCCGGCTCGGCGCGGCGCCGGACGCCCCGCCCGGCGCCGTCGGACCGGCCGACCTGCGGGCCGGCTCCCGCGCCGAGGCCCGCGAGCGCATCCCCGGCCTGCCGCCCTCGACCCTGATGCGCCCGCGGTACCTGGAGTGAGCACGGTGCCCACCGGGCCGGCGCCGGTGCCCGTATCCGCCGGAAGTTCGCGCCGCGGCGGGCGCACGGGCCGGGGGTGCTGGGTAGGCTCCCGTGTCATGGAGCACGAGGTGTACGTTCCGTTTCCCGTCCGGACGGTGCGGCAGGCGCTCACCGAAGCCGAGCGCGTGGCGCGCTGCGTTCCCGGAGTCCAGCTCGACGCCGAAGCCGCTCCGCGGCGCCCGCAGGGCCGGCTGCGGCTGCGCGTCGGAAGCTCCACCATCACCTACCGCGGCACGCTCACCGTCAGCGGCGGCCCGGCGGACGGCGCCCCGGCGGCCGGGGGCGCGGCGGACCCGGTGACCGTCGAGGCGGCCGGGACCGAGACCCGCGGCGAGGGCACCGTCGCGCTGACCCTGACCGTGCGGCTGGCCGCGGCCACCGAGCCCGGCCCCGGGACGACGCTGGTGTGCGCCGGCACGGTCCGCAGCACGGGGCGGCTCGCGGCCGCCGGCGACCGGGCCGCGGAGACGGCCGGGCGGCGGCTGCTGGAGCGTTTCGCGGAGAACCTCACCGCGGACCTGGGCGAGCGGCCGCCCGCCGGGGCCGCGGAGGAGGCCACCGGTCCGGTTCCGCAGAGCATCTTCGACACCGAGGTGCCGCCCCCGTCGCTCGATCCGCTCAGCGATGCCGAGGACGACGTCAGCGTGGTCGCCGACCCCGACGACCCGCAGGGGCCGGAGGCCGCCGCCCCGGCGGACGCGGACCGGTCCGGGACCCCGGCGGCGGACGGCACCGCGGCGGACGGTTTCGCGGACGAGGCGGAGGACGGGCCGGACGCCCTGGACGGGGCCGCCGCTCCCGGCGACCTGGCGGACGAGGCGCCCGCGGAGGCCGCGCACGCCCGCCGGACGATGATCGGGCGCAGCGCGGAGGAGGTCGACCACGCCCCGCCGCGCGGCCGGTACGCACCGGTGCCCGCGCCGGAGACCGGTTCGGGCTCGGTGCCGCTGCGCTGGGCGGCGCCGGCCGCCGCGGTGGTGCTGGCCTCCGCGGTGGTGGTCGGACGGGTGCTGCGGCGGCGCCGGTGACCGGCCGGGCCGGGACGCGGACGGTGCGGCGGCGGCCGGCTCCGGGTGCGGTGGCCCGCGCACCGTTAGGGTCGCTTCCGTGAGCACCGAGAACACCACGCAGCGCGCGGACGGCGTCCGGCTCCGGGCCGGCGACGCCGAACTGACCGTCCACCCGGAGAACGGCTGCCGGATCGGCAGCCTGCGCGTCGGCGGCACCGAGCTGCTGCGGCAGGGCGACAAGTACGGCTGCTTCCCGATGGTTCCGTGGTGCGGCCGGACCGACCAGGGGCGGTTCCGCAACGGCGGTCACCTGCACCAGCTGCCGGTCAACTCCCCGCCGCACGCGATCCACGGCACCGGCCGTGACCTGCGCTGGCGCACCGCGCGGACCGGCACCGCCGCGGCCGCCTTCACCTACGACCTGTCCGACCCGGCGGCCCCCTGGCCGTACCCGGGGCAGGTCACCCAGCTCGTCGAACTGGCCGAGGACGGCGGCTCGCTCACCCTCACCATGGGTGTCGAGGCGGCCGGCGACTCCTTCCCGGCCCAGGCCGGCTGGCACCCGTGGTTCCTGCGCAACCTCGGCGAGGGCGGGGACGTCCGGATCGACTTCGCCCCGGAGTGGCAGGAGGAGCGGGGCGCCGACCACCTGCCGACCGGCCGCCGGATCACCCCGCTGCCCGGCCCCTGGGACGACTGCTTCGGCATGCCGCGCGGCGTCGAGGTCACCCTCACCTGGCCCGGCCGGCTGGAGCTGACGGTCGCCAGCCGCGCCGAGTGGGTGGTGGTCTACGACGAGCAGGAGGAGGCGGTCTGCGTCGAGCCGCAGTCCGGCCCGCCGAACGGACTGAACACCGCCCCGCGGCTGGTCACCCCGATCGACCCGCTGGAGGTCTCCACGACCTGGAGCTGGCGCACGCCGTAGGCGGCGGACGCCGGGGGCGGGGCGCTGTCCTAAGCTCGTGCGCATGACGGACGACGTGCGCGGCGCGCTGCTGCAACAGATCAAGGACAAGGCCGTGGTGCACGGCAAGGTGACGCTCTCCTCCGGCAAGGAGGCCGACTACTACATCGACCTGCGCCGGATCACCCTCGACAGCGAGGCGGCGCCGCTGGTCGGTCAGCTGATGCTGGACCTCACCGCCGGCCTCGACTTCGACGCGGTCGGCGGGCTGACGCTCGGCGCCGACCCGGTCGCGACGTCCATGCTGCACGCGGCCGCCGCCCGCGGCCGCCGGCTGGACGCCTTCGTCGTCCGCAAGGCGCAGAAGGCCCACGGTATGCAGCGCCGTATCGAGGGCCCGGACATCACGGGCCGCCGCGTCCTGGTGGTCGAGGACACCTCCACCACCGGCGGCTCGCCGCTGACCGCCGTCGAGGCGGCCCGCGAGGCGGGCGCCGAGGTGGTTGCGGTTGCGACGATCGTTGACCGCGGTGCGGCGTCGGCGATCGACGCGGCCGGGCTGCCGTACCTCACCGGCTACCAGCTCGGCGATCTCGGCCTGAGCTGAGCGCCCCTCCGGGCACTCGCCGCTGACCTGCGGTTTTGCCGCGCTCGGCGATGTTTCACGGGAAACCTGCGCCTGGTTTCACGTGAAACATCGCCCGCCGTTGCCCGGGAAACCGCGCCCCCTGCGCACAGGGCCGCCATACGGGCGATGTGGACCCGCCCGGTGAGTCTGGGAAGATGTGCCACGGCGAAGTCGTCGCCCCCTGGTCAGGGCCAAGAACGCACACCCCGCACACACAAGGAGCGGACAGATGCCCATCGCAACCCCTGAGGTCTACAACGAGATGCTGGACCGGGCGAAGGCAGGCAAGTTCGCCTACCCGGCCATCAACGTGACGTCCTCGCAGACGCTGCACGCAGCGCTGCGCGGTTTCGCCGAGGCCGAGAGCGACGGCATCATCCAGATCTCCACCGGTGGTGCGGAGTTCCTGGGCGGTCAGTACAACAAGGACATGGTCACCGGCGCGGTGGCGCTCGCCGAGTTCGCGCACGTGGTCGCCGAGAAGTACGACGTCAACGTCGCGCTGCACACCGACCACTGCCCGAAGGACAAGCTGGACGGTTACGTCCGCCCGCTGCTGGAGATCTCCGCCGAGCGCGTCGCCAAGGGCCGCAACCCGCTCTTCCAGTCGCACATGTGGGACGGTTCCGCCGAGAACCTCGCCGACAACCTCTCCATCGCGCAGGAGCTGCTGCCCCGCGCCGCCGCCGCCAAGATCATCCTTGAGGTCGAGATCACCCCGACCGGCGGCGAGGAGGACGGCGTCACCCACGAGATCAACGACGAGCTGTACACCACGGTCGAGGACGCGCTGCGCACCGCCGAGGCGCTGGGCCTGGGCGAGAAGGGCCGCTACCTGCTCGCCGCCTCGTTCGGCAACGTCCACGGTGTCTACAAGCCGGGCAACGTCGTGCTCCGCCCCGAGCTGCTGAAGGACCTCCAGGAGGGTGTCGGCGCCAAGTACGGCAAGGCGGCGCCGTTCGACTTCGTCTTCCACGGCGGCTCCGGCTCCACCGCCGAGGAGATCGCCACCGCGCTGGAGAACGGCGTGGTCAAGATGAACCTCGACACCGACACCCAGTACGCCTTCACCCGCCCCGTCGCGGACCACATGTTCCGCAACTACGACGGTGTGCTGAAGGTCGACGGCGAGGTCGGCAACAAGAAGACCTACGACCCGCGCAGCTGGGGCAAGCTGGCCGAGGCCGGGATGGCCAAGCGCGTCACCGAGGCGTGCGCCAACCTGCGGTCCACCGGCACCAAGCTGAAGTAGGCGCCGGGCCGCACCGCGGCTCACCGGGCCCCGCCGCCGTTCCGGCCGCGGGGCCCTTCGGCGTCCTGGGGGCGGCGGGCCGTACGGCGGACGCGCGGACCGCCGCCGGCCGGGGCATGCTCACCGTATGGACGAGGCGGGCGGGAACGGTCCCGGCGGGGTGCGGCTGGCGTCGCCGCAGGGCCGGTGGGTGCTGCTCACCACGGTCCTCGGCTCCGGTATGGCGCTGCTCGACAGCACCGTCGTCAATGTCGCGCTGCCGAGGATCGGCACCGACCTCGACGTGGACCTGGCGGCCCTCCAGTGGACCGTCACCGCCTACCTGCTCACCCTCTCCGCGCTGATCCTGCTGGGCGGGGCGCTGGGCGACCGGTTCGGGCGGCGCCGGGTCTTCGTCATCGGCGCGGTCTGGTTCGCCGCGGCGTCGCTGCTGTGCGGGCTGGCACCGAGCGCGGCGGTGCTGATCGCCGCCCGGGCGCTCCAGGGCGTCGGCGGGGCGCTGCTCACCCCCGGCTCGCTCGCCCTGATCCAGGCGGTCTTCCATCCCGACGACCGGGCGCGCGCGGTCGGCGCCTGGTCGGGGCTGGGCGGGGTGGCCGCGGCCGTCGGTCCGTTCGTCGGCGGCTGGCTGGTGGACGGCGCCAGCTGGCGCTGGGTGTTCTTCCTGAACGTGCCGCTGGCGGCGGTCTGCGTCCCGATCGCGCTGCGGCACGTCCCCGAGACGCGCGAACGGGGCACCGGCCGGGCCCGCGGCTTCGACGTGGCGGGCGCGGTCCTGGGCGCCCTGGCGCTGGCCGGGGTCAGCTACGCGCTGATCGAGGCCCCCGGCCGGGGCGCCGCACCGGCCGTGCTGGTGCCCGCGGTGGCCGGGGTGCTGCTCGGCGGGGTCTTCCTCCACGTGGAGCGGCGGCGGGCCGATCCGATGCTGCCGCCGCAGATCTTCGCCATCCGCCAGTTCTCCGCCGTCAACGCGGTCACCGTCTGCGTCTACGCCGCCTTCGGCGGGTTCTTCTTCCTCGCCGTGCTCCAGCTCCAGGTCGTCGCGGGCTACTCGCCGCTCCGGGCCGGGACCGCGCTGCTGCCCACCACCGTGCTGATGCTGCTGCTGTCCGCCCGCTCCGGCGAGCTGGGGGAGCGGATCGGCCCGCGGATCCCGCTCACCGTCGGCCCGGTGCTCTGCGCGGCCGGCATGCTGCTGATGACCCGGGTCGGCCCGGACGCCTCCTACCTCACCGACGTGCTGCCGGCGCTGGTGGTGCTGGGCGCCGGGATGGTGACCCTGGTCGCGCCGCTCACCGCCACCGTGCTGGCGGCGGTGGACGTCGACCGGGCCGGCCTGGCCAGCGGCATCAACAACGCCGCCGCGCGGGCCGCCGGTCTGATGGCGGTGGCCGCCCTCCCGCTGCTGGCGGGCATGGGCCCCGAGGCGTACCGCTCGGCCCCGGCCTTCGCCGCCGCCTTCCGCCGCGCCATGCCGCTGTGCGCCCTGGTCCTGCTGGCCGGCGCCCTGATCGCCTGGCTCACCGTCCGCCCCGAGGCCCTGCACCCCGCGACGCCCCCGACCCTCCACCCCTGCCACCCCGAATGCACCTACCACTGCGGCATCGCCGCACCCCCGCTCGACCCGGGGGAGACCGAACGCACACCTGCCCCATCGGGCCCGCCCCCACCGTCCTCTCCCCACCCACCCACGGGAGGGGACGGGCCGGCGGGGGGCGGGGGCCGGACGTAAAGCGAAGCAATCCGGTCCCCGCCCCCCGCACCGGCCCGTCCCCGCACCCCGAAAGCCCCGCGCAGCGGCCCCCGCCGCAGGCGCGCCTCAGCCCCCGCGCGGCGGCCCCCGAAACCCGGCCCGGCCCCGCGCAGCGGCCCGCACGGCGGGACACCCGAGCACGTGGGTGGCGGCCCAGCCGCCAGGCGACCCGGCAGACTGGACCCATGCCCATTCACGAGAACCTCCTCGGGGGACCGCCCCCGACCCACCTGCCCGACGACCCCGAACCCCGCTCGGCGCTCGCCGCGGGCACCGCACCGGCCGATGTCGCCGCGAAGTACCCGGCCTCCTCCCTGGCCTGGGCCCAGCTCGCCGACGACGCCTTCGAGGCCGGCCGGACCGTCGAGTCGTACGCGTACGCCCGTACCGGCTACCACCGCGGCCTGGACGCGCTGCGCCGGGCCGGCTGGAAGGGCCACGGCCCGGTGCCGTTCGAGCACGAGCCCAACCGCGGCTTCCTGCGCGCGCTGCACGCCCTGGCCCGCGCCGCGCGGGCGATCGGCGAGCAGGAGGAGTACGAGCGCTGCTCGGCCTTCCTGCGCGACTCCTCGCCGACCGCGGCCGACACCCTCTCCTGACGCCGCCGCCCCCCGGGCCCGGCCGCGCGATCGCGGCCGGGCCTTGCGCGGTGGTGGTGCAGCGCTCATGATTTCAGTGGGCCGGGACATCCCGCGCCCGAGGGGACCGGGGCTCCCGTGCCGACGAGGAAGGAGCGGACCGCTACCCGGTAGTTCGCACCTGAGGAGTCCCTCATGTCGCAGCCGTCTCCCACCGACCCCGCGGACCGCGCCCCGGCCGCCGCGTCCCCCGAGGCGGAGCCGCCGTTCGGCCCCGACCTCGGTATCGGTGCCGGCTCCACCACCCCGTACGAGGACTACGTCCGCGCGAGCGTCCTCACCCACCTCCAGCAGCTCCAGTCCGACGATCCGGGCGAGATGGTCTTCCTGGTGACCACCCAGGTGATGGAGCTGTGGTTCACCGTCATCGTGCACGAGTGGCACACCGCCTCCGAGGCGCTGCGCCGGGACGACCTGCCGGTCGCGATGGACGCGCTGCGCCGCTCCACGTGGGAGCTCCAGGCGCTGAACGCCGCCTGGCGGCCGCTGGCCCGGCTGACGCCCGCGCAGTTCAACGCCTACCGCGGCGCGCTCGGTGAGGGCAGCGGCTTCCAGTCCGCGATGTACCGGCGGCTGGAGTTCCTGCTCGGTGAGAAGTCCGCGTCGATGCTGGTGCCGCACCGCGGCTCCCCGGAGGACCACGCCGCCCTGGAGAAGGCGCTGCACGAACCGAGCCTGTACGACGAGGTGCTGCGCCTGCTGGCCCGCCGCGGCCACCCCGTACCGGAGGCGGTGCTGCACCGCGACCCGGCCGGGCGGTACGAGCCGGACCCGGCCGTCGAGGAGGTCTGGGCGGCGATCCTCGCCGGGCCGCAGGACGGCGAACTGGTCCGGCTGGCCGAGCTGTTGACGGACGTCGCGGAGCTGGTCTGGCGCTGGCGCAACGACCACCTGGTGGCGACCCGGCGGGCGATGGGCGCGAAGATGGGCACCGCCGGATCGGCGGGGGTGGCCTGGCTGGAGAAGCGGGCCCGCAAGAACGTCTTCCCCGAGCTGTGGACGGCGCGCAGCCATGTCTGAGCGCCCCGAGACCCCGCAGAGCCCCGGCCCGGCCGGCCCCGGGGCGCGCACCGAGGCGGCCCGCGCGGCGGAGCTGGACGCGGCCGGACCGCTCACCGCGACCCGCGAGCGGTTCGTCCTGGACGACGACACCGTCTACCTCGACGGCAACTCCCTGGGCGCGCTGCCCCGGTCGGTGCCCGGCCGGATCGCCGAGGTGATCGGCCGCGAGTGGGGCGAACTGCGCATCCGGTCCTGGACGGAGGCCGGCTGGTGGACGGCGCCGGAGCGGATCGGCGAGAAGATCGCCCCGCTGCTCGGCGCGGCCCCCGGCCAGGTGGTGGTCGGCGACTCCACCAGCGTCAACGTCTTCAAGGCGGTGACCGGCGCGATCCGGATGGCCGGGAAGGGCACCACCGAGATCCTGGTCGACGCCACGACCTTCCCCACCGACGGCTACGTCGCCCGGTCCGCGGCCCGGATGGCCGGGCTGGCGGTGCGGCCGGTCGAGCCCGCGCGGATCGCCGACGAGGTGACCGAGCGGACCGCGCTGGCGCTGGTCAACCACGTCGACTACCGCACCGGCGAACTGAACGACATGGCCTCGATCACCGCCGCGCTGCACACCGCGGGCGCGCTGGCGGTGTGGGACCTGTGCCACAGCGCGGGCGCGCTGCCGGTCGCGCTGGACGCGTGCGGTGCGGACCTCGCGGTGGGCTGCACGTACAAGTACCTCAACGGCGGTCCGGGCGCGCCCGCGTACCTCTACATCCGGCGGAGTCTCCAGGAGCGGTTCGAGTCGCCGCTGCCGGGCTGGAACTCGCACAGCGACCCGTTCGGGATGGCGCCGGGCTACACCCCGGCCGACGGCATCCTGCGCGGCCGGGTCGGCACCCCCGACATCCTCTCGATGCTGGCGCTGGAGGCGGCGCTGGAGGCGTGGGAGGGCGTCGCCATCGAGGAGGTGCGGGCCAAGAGCCTGGCGCTGACCGACTTCTTCCTCGCGTGCGTGGCCGCGTACGTGCCGGCCGGGCGGGTCCGCTCGGTCACCCCGGCCGACCACCGGCGGCGCGGCAGCCAGGTCTCGCTGGCGTGCCCGGGGGCCGGCGAGGTGATGGCGGAGCTGATCCGGCGCGGGGTGGTCGGCGACTACCGCCCGCCGGACGTGCTGCGCTTCGGCTTCACCCCGCTCTACACCTCGTTCGCGGACGCCGAGCGGGCGGCGTGGGTGCTCGGTGAGGTGCTGCGGGACCGGGCGGCGGACCCCGGCCCCGCCGCGGACCCCGCGGCGGCGGACCCCGGCGTGCCGGGCGGCGGCGCGGGGTGAGCGCGGCGGCGGACGAGGAGGCGGCGCTGCTGGGGCTCGCCCCGGTGGCCCCGGACCGGACGCTGGCGTACGGCCCGCACCCGGACCAGGTCGTGGACGTCTACGGGCCGTGGCCGGGCACCGGTCCGCTCGTCGTCCTGCTGCACGGCGGCTTCTGGCGGGCCGCGTACGACCGGCGCCATCTCTCGCCGTGCGCGGCGGAGCTGGCCCGGCGCGGGCTGACCGTGGCGCTCGCCGAGTACCGCAGGGTCGGCGCGGGCGGCGGCGCGCCGCAGACCTTCCAGGACGTCCCGGCGGCCGTCGCGGCGGCGGCCGGGGCGGCCGGGCCCGCGGCGCCGCCCCGCCCGGTGGTGCTCGCCGGGCACTCCGCGGGCGGCCATCTGGCGCTGCTGGCCGCCGCCCGCCCCGGTACGCCGCTGACCCGGGTCGTCGCGGTGGCGCCGGTCGCCGATCTGGCCCGGGCGCACGCGCTGGGGCTGAGCGGCGGCGCGGTGGCCGGGCTGCTCGGGGACGGGCCCGGGTTCGCCGGCCGGCTGGCCGCCGCGGATCCGGTGCGCCACCCGCCCGCCGGGGTGCCGGTCGTGCTCCTGCACGGCACCGCCGACCCCGACGTCCCCCCGGAGCTGTCCCGCCGCTACGCCGCCGCCCACCCCGGCACCGCGCTGCGCGAGCTGCCCGGCACCGGCCACTACGCGCCGGTCACGCCCGGCACCGCCGCCTTCGCCGTCTTCCTGGGCCTGCTCGGCGGCACCGCGCCGCCCGCCGCGTAGTACTTGAGACGGACCCCCGCAGATCCGCTTCCGAGCGGACGCCTGACGGCCCCGGGCTGCTTACCGTGGGGTACGTGAACGAGACCATCCAGACGCACAGCCACCTGCGCTCGGAGGCGCGGATGGTCCACGGCGCGCTGCACACCCTGCGCCAGGACCTGTTCGCCGGCGCCTTCGCCCTCCGTCCGCTGCCACCGCTGGCCGACGCCAAGCTCACCCGGTGGCTGCCGGGGATGCCGGCCCGGGCCCGGCGGTGGGCCCGCTGGCTCCCGCACACGGCCGTCGCCTTCCTCGCGGTCTGCGTCTTCCTGGCGGCCGTCTCCGGCGGCTACGGTGCCGGCGCGCCCCGCCAGGTGTTCGAGGGCACCCTGGCGCTGCTGTACGCGGTGCCGGTGGCGCTGGTGCTGTTCCGGCCGGTGGGTGCCTTCTGGCTGTCGCTGCTGGCGCTCTTCGCCGGGGCGGTGGTCAACCGCCTCCTCATGGGCTACTCCACCCTGTGGGAGAGCACCTTCGCCGCCCACCTGGCCGTGATGCTGCTGGTGGTGCTGCGCACCCGGCCGCGGCTGGCGGCGGAGATGTGGCTGGTCACCTTCGGGGCGGGCGCGGTGCTGTCGGTGCTCGCCGGCGGCGGCGCGACCGGCGACCTCGCGCCGCTGGCGTTCTTCACCGGGGTGCTGCTGGTCGCCGCGGCCGCGGTCCGGGCCTGGCGGGAGGAGCGCCGGCAGGTCGTCGAGACCCGCAGCGTGACCGCCGAGGAGCGGTCCCGCCGCACGCTGCTGGAGGAGCGCGCGCTGATCGCGCGGGAGCTGCACGACGTCGTGGCGCACCACATGTCGGTGATCGCCATCCAGGCCGAGGCCGCGCCGTACCGGGTCGCCGACCCGCCGCCCGAGCTGGCCACCTCGTTCGCCACCATCCGGGAGAACGCCGTCGCCGCGCTCACCGAACTCCGCCGCATCCTGGGCGTGGTCCGCTCCGAGGACCCCGACGCGTTCGCCGAGCGCGACCCGGAGGCCCCGCAGCCGACGCTGGCCAGCCTGGACGGGCTGCTGGACAGCGTCCGCGGCGCCGGGCTGCCGGTCGAGGCGGTGATCACCGGCAGCGTCCGGCCGCTGCCGCCGGGCGTGGAGCTGTCGGCGTACCGGATCGTGCAGGAGGCGCTGAGCAACGCGCTGCGCCACTCGCCGGGCGCGGACGCCCGGGTGGAGATCTCCTACGTCCTGGGCGGGATCGGGCTGCGGATCGTCAACGGCGCCCCCAGCCGGCTCGCCAAGCCCTCGCCGGGCGCCGGCCACGGGCTGCTGGGCATGCGGGAGCGGGTGCAGATGCTGGGCGGGGAGATGACGGCGGACCACACCGAGGAGGGCGGCTTCGAGGTCGCGGCCTTCCTGCCGGTGGCGAACACGGCGGGCGAGGCCGCGCCGGGCGGGAGCAGGGCATGATCCGGGTACTGATCGTCGACGACCAGGTGATGGTCCGCGAGGGCTTCTCCGTACTGCTCAACGCGATGCCGGACATCGAGGTCGTCGGGGAGGCCGTCGACGGCCGGCAGGCGGTGCGGAAGGTCGCGCTCCTCAAGCCGGACGTGGTCCTGATGGACATCCGGATGCCGGAGATGAACGGTCTGGAGGCGACCCGCGAGATCGTCGCCGCCGACGCGGACGCCAAGGTGCTGGTGCTGACCACCTTCGACCTGGACGAGTACGTCTACCAGGCGCTGCGCGCCGGGGCCAGCGGCTTCCTGCTCAAGGACGCCTCGGCCGGCCAGCTCGCCGAGGGCGTGCGGATCGTCGCGGCCGGCGAGGCGCTGCTCGCCCCGACCGTGACCAAGCGGCTGATCAACGAGTTCTCCCGGCTGGGCTCGCCGCGCGCCCCGGCCCAGGAGCGGATCGGCGAGCTGACCGAGCGGGAGACCGAGGTCCTGGTGCTGGTGGCGCAGGGGCTGTCCAACGGGGAGATCGCCGCGCATCTGGTCGTCGCCGAGTCGACGGTGAAGACGCACGTCAGCCGGATCCTGGTGAAGCTCGGGCTGCGCGACCGCACCCAGGCGGCGGTCTTCGCCTACGAGGCGCGGCTGGTGACCCCGGGCGGCTGACCCGGCGGCACCGCCGTCCGCGGCACTGTCCACAGCCTGTGGACAGTGCCGCGGCGTGCGTCCGCTCAGCCCTGCCGCGGCAGCAGGAGCCGCCAGGCGCCCGGCTGCACCGTCCACGTCCGGGTCCGCACCGGCCCGCCGACCAGCGCGTCCGCCCGGTAGTGGAAGTCCGCCCCGGAGACCGTCACCGCCCGCGCCCGGGTCCGCACCGGCCGCTCCTCACCGGCCCAGTGCACGACCACCTCGGCCAGTCCGCCCGGCAGCCCCGCCGGGCCGGCGCCGGCCGGGCCGCCGTCCGGTGCGCCGGGTATCACCGACACCCCGCGCACCGGCCGGTCCAGATCCGCCAGCAGCGCCCCGTCGGCCTCCACCCGCAGCCGCAGCCGCTGCGCCGGCACCCGCCGCCCGCCGGCCCCCGCGGCACCGGGCCGGACCGCGCCCCGGCGCCCGGCCGCCGGCGCCGCCAGCAGGGACAGCGCCGTCCGGGCGGTCCGCGCCGCCGGCTCCCACCAGTGCCGCGGTCCGGCCACCGGCCCCGCCGCGCCGCCCGCACCCCCGGGCCCGCCCCCGGCCGCCGCCGTCCCCAAGGCCCCGGCCGCCGCCACCGCCCCGGGGACGGCGGCCCCGCCGCGCCCCTCCAGGGCCCCGAGCGGCCCGTACGGCCCGTAGGCGGGCAGCGGCCCGTCCCCGTCGCCGCAGGGGATCCGCAGGCCGCCCAGCACGATGCCGTCGCTGTCGTCGGTGAGCAGGTCCATCGGGCGCTCCCCGCCGTCCAGGACGGCCCGCGCGGCGGCCACCGCGCTCGTGGGGACGCCCAGCGTCCGGCTCAGCGCCACCGCCTCCGGCGGCCCCACCGGCACCAGGGCCAGCGGCACACCGGACAGCTCCCGCTCCTTGTGGAGCAGCTCCACCGCCCGCAGCAGCGCCCGGTCGTCGCCGACCAGCACCGGCCGCCGGCGGCCCCGCCGGGCCAGCGCCCGGTCGAACTCCGCGGGCCCCTCGGGAAGGCAGATCTTCGCCCCCGCGCCCGCGCACAGGACGTCCTTCGCGATCCGTACGGACTCGCCGTCCGTCCTGCGGGCTACCGGGTCGATGACCACGAGCAGGGGGCACCCCCGGACGGAGTCCGCGGGAGAGTGCCCAGAAGACTGCGCCGACACCTCGGTCCTTCCTCAGGTAGCATCTCGGTGCAAGAGCCCCTTGCGCTATTGCGCCAGGGGCTTCGTCTATTCCGGGGCACCGGTCCGACGGCTCCGGCGGCGACGTCCGTGTGCGACACGCGACGCGACGCCGTCCACGCACGTTGGACATGCCCCGCCCGGAAGGGGTGTACGCCTGTGCCCGCACTTGTGCTGCTCGGTGCTCAGTGGGGTGATGAAGGCAAGGGAAAGGCCACCGATCTGCTCGGTGGGTCCGTGGACTACGTGGTGCGCTACCAGGGCGGCAACAACGCCGGCCACACGGTCGTCGTCGGCGACCAGAAGTACGCACTCCACCTCCTCCCTTCCGGAATCCTCTCGCCGGGGTGCACCCCGGTCATCGGCAACGGTGTCGTCGTGGACCCGGCGGTCCTGCTCTCCGAGCTGAGCGGACTCAACGAGCGCGGCGTCGACACGTCCAAGCTGCTGATCAGCGGTAACGCGCATCTGATCACGCCGTACAACATCACCGTCGACAAGGTGACGGAACGCTTCCTCGGCAAGCGGAAGATCGGCACCACCGGCCGCGGCATCGGCCCGACCTACGCCGACAAGATCAACCGCACCGGCATCCGGGTCCAGGACCTCTACGACGAGTCGATCCTGATCCAGAAGGTGGAGGCGGCCCTCGACGTCAAGAACCAGCTGCTGACCAAGCTCTACAACCGCCGCGCCATCGAGGCCGGGCAGGTCGTCGAGGAGCTGCTGGGCTACGCCGACAAGATCAAGGGCTACGTCGCCGACACCACCCTGATCCTCAACGACGCGCTGGACGCGGAGAAGGTCGTGCTCTTCGAGGGCGGGCAGGGCACCCTGCTCGACATCGACCACGGCACGTACCCCTTCGTCACCTCCTCGAACCCGACCGCCGGCGGTGCCTGCACCGGCGCCGGCGTCGGCCCCACGAAGATCAGCCGGGTCATCGGCATCCTCAAGGCGTACACCACCCGCGTGGGCGCCGGCCCGTTCCCGACCGAGCTGTTCGACGAGGACGGCGAGGCGCTGCGGCGGATCGGCGGCGAGCGCGGCGTGACCACCGGCCGGGACCGCCGCTGCGGCTGGTTCGACGCGGTGATCGCCCGCTACGCCACCCGCGTCAACGGCCTGACCGACTTCTTCCTCACCAAGCTCGACGTGCTCACCGGCTGGGAGCAGATCCCGGTCTGCGTGGCCTACGAGATCGACGGCAAGCGCGTCGAGGAGCTGCCCTACAGCCAGACCGACTTCCACCACGCGAAGCCGGTCTACGAGATGCTGCCGGGCTGGTCCGAGGACATCACGCAGGCCAAGACCTTCTCCGACCTGCCGAAGAACGCCCAGGCGTACGTCAAGGCGCTGGAGGAGATGTCCGGCGCCCCGATCTCGGCGATCGGCGTCGGCCCCGGCCGCGACGAGACGATCGAGATCAACTCGTTCCTGTCGTAAGGGGAGCGGCCGGCCACCGGGCCGGCGAGCCGTCCGGGGTGGGGGGGGGGGCCCGCCCCCCCCCCCCCCCACCCCGTTCCCGTGGGGGCGGGTCACTTCGCCCGGGTGTACAGCAGCGGTGCCTTGCCGCCCGCGTCGTCGAAGGTGCGCCGCAGCCCGCCCGCCACCAGCTCCAGGGTGCTCGGGGAACCGGGGCGGCAGGTGTCGGGCGGTCCGGACACCACGGTGGACGGGCCGAGGCGGACGGGCGGCCCGGCGCTCTCCAGGGTGGCGGTGAACCGGCAGTCGTAGGTGGGGCCGGTGGCCTGCATCCGGAGCACGGTCTGCCCGGGCTTCCCCTGGACGAGGGTGAAGCGGCGGACGTCCGCCGCCGAGTCGCCCACCGTGGTCGACCAGACGCCCAGGTAGCCGGCCGGGATGCCGTCCCCGGCGGGCCGGGCCGGGGCGGTGGGCCGGTCGGTGGCGGAGGCGTTGCCGGGCCCGCCGGGGAGCAGCACGTACGCGGTGACCGCGCCCGCCCCGGCCAGCGCCAGCGCGGCGCCGGCCAGCAGCGTCCGGGCGGTGCGGCGGCGGCGCGCGGGGGCCGGTGCCGGGGCCGCCGCGGCGGGTGCCGCGGTGGCGGACGACGCGTCGGCCGGGACCGCGGCGGCAGCGGCGCCCGGGTACGGGACGGCGGTGGGCGCGGCCGGCGCCGCGCCGCCGTCGTGCGGGTCCTCCGCCTCCAGCAGCTCCACGGCGTGCCGCCCCAGGCGGGCCACCAGCGCCCCCGGGAGCCACGGTTCGTCCTCGGCCGCCCCGGCGGGCAGCCCCCGCTCCGCCAGTGCCACCACGTCCTCCGGCGCGGGGCGGTGGGCCGGGTCCTTCGCCAGACAGGCGGCCACCAGACCGGTCAGCCCCTCGGGGAGCCCGGTCAGGTCCGGCTGCTCCTCGGCGATGCGGTACATCATCGCGTGCGGCAGGGTCGTCGCGGAGCCGAACGGCTGCCGGCCGGTCGCCGCGTACACCAGCACCGACCCCAGGCAGAACACGTCGCAGGCCGGGGTGATCGGCTCGCCGCGGACCTGCTCGGGCGCCATGAAACCGGGGGAGCCGACCGCCGTCCCGGTATGCGTCACGCCGCCGCCGGCCATCCCCTCCAGGGCGCGTGCGATGCCGAAGTCGATGACCCGCGGGCCGTCCAGGGTCAGCAGGACGTTGGAGGGCTTGAGGTCGCGGTGGACGATGCCGGCGGCGTGCACGCAGCGCAGCGCGCGGGCCAGCCCGGCGGCCAGGATCCGCACCGTGCGCTCCGGCAGCGGGCCGCCGCCGCCGACGACCTGCTGGAGGGAGGGCCCGGCGATGTAGCCGGTGGCCACCCACGGGGTGGCGGCCTCGGTGTCGGCGTCCAGGACCGGGGCGGTCCACTCGCCGCCGACCGTGCGGGCGGCCCGCACCTCGCGGCGGAAGCGGGCCCGGAACTCCTCCTGGTCGGCCAGTTCCGTGCGCACCAGTTTGACGGCGACGGTCCGGCCGCGGTCCGAACGGGCGAGGAAGACCCGCCCCATACCGCCCTCGCCGAGCCGCCCCAGCAGGCGGTAGTCGCCGATCCGCCGGGGGTCGTGGGCATCGAGCGGGCGCAGCGCGCCGGCCCGCCCCGCCGGCCCCTGCCGCCCCGTCCGTCCAGGCTGTGTCATGTCCCGCCGCCCCCTTGCCCGGCTTCGGCCCCGCCCCAGGGAGCGGCCGCTTGTCCGCGGTGAGGATACCGAGGCGGTCCGGGCGGCCGCGGCGGGTGGTATTCGGCCAAGCCTCGGGCGCGTACGGCGGGCCGGTGCGCCGCGGCTCCCGGCGGGCGGCCGCGCCCCCGGCGGGCGGACGGGCAGGTGAGGTGAGGGGCCGTCAACCCCCCGCCGGAGGCCGGAAAGTGACGGGGTGGATGGCTGATTCCGCGTGCTGGAACTTTCCGCGGTTATGGATCGTAAAGAAAGGAGAAAAACCGCACGAGCGACGACAGGACCCGCACGATCCCCCGTCCCCCTTTCCGCAAGGAGACCGTGTGACACCCGCCGTACGAGCCCTCGCGCGCGCCGCCATGGCCGCCCGCCCCGTCCCGCTGTCCGAGGTGCAGGCCCGCGCCGAGCTCCTCGCCCGCTACAGCTCCACCTACCTCGTCCCGGCCGAGGTCTTCACCGCCTTCGCCGCCGAGCTCACCGACCGCCGCCGCCCCGGCGGCCCGTTCGCCGCGCTGTGCATCAACGGCCGCCGCTGGTTCCGCTACCGCTCCGTCCACTACGACACCCCCGACCTGCGTTCCTTCCACGACCACCGGCAGCACGGCCGGCTCCGCTTCCGGGTCCGCGAGCGGCTCTACGCGGACACCGGCGAGCGCCAGCTGGAGGTCAAGCTCAAGGGGCAGCACGGCCGCACGGTCAAGCACCGGCAGCCGCTGATGCCCGGCGACCCGGCCCTCGGCGAGGCGCCGCGCGACTTCCTCGACGCCGTCCTCGACCGCAGCTACGGCATCCAGGCCCCCGCCGACCTCGGCCGGGCCCTGGAGACCGAGTACACCCGCGCCACCTTCGTCGCCGACGGCCAGCGGGTGACCTGCGACATCGGGCTGGTCTGCCGCGATCTGGAGACCGGCCGCACGGTGCGCGCCGACGGCGGGCTGGTGCTCGTCGAGACCAAGACCTGCGGCCGGCTGACCGAGGCCGACCGCCTGCTGGCCAGCCACGGCCTCCACGCGGCCGACTTCACCAAGTACTGCGGCGGGCTGTCGGCGCTGCGCCCGCACCTCTACGCCAACCACCCGCGCGGGGCGGTGCGCACCGCCTTCCCCACCGCCGCGGCGGCCTGACCGCGGTGCCGGGCGCCCCGCGCCCCGCGCGCCGCGGATCCTGACGGAGCCCGGGGGCCGTACCCCTCACCCCCGGGCATCCCTGGAGTTTCCTCCAGGACCGTAGACATACTGTCCGCGCCCGTGGTGAGCGCCATACACAGTGTCGGTACCCGCCGACGGACCGTCATCCTTAGGCTGGGAGCCGTCCGCCGCCCTGTCCGGCGGCGGAACCGAGCGACCCGATCCGAGGTACTGACCGTGACCACGCACCCCGACCCCGCCGCCGGCGCCGCCGTGAAGGCCGCTGACCGTGCGCACGTCTTCCACTCCTGGTCCGCCCAGGGCCTGATCGACCCGCTGCCGGTGGCCGGGGCCGAGGGCTCGTACTTCTGGGACTACGACGGCAACCGCTACCTCGACTTCGCCTCCCAGCTGGTCAACACCAACATCGGCCACCAGCACCCCAAGGTCGTCGCGGCCGTCCAGGAGCAGGCCGGCAAGCTCTGCACGCTCGCCCCGGGCTTCGCGGTCGACGTCCGCTCCGAGGCCGCCCGGCTGATCGCCGAGCGCACCCCCGGCGACCTCGACAAGATCTTCTTCACCAATGGCGGCGCCGAGGCGGTGGAGAACGCCGTCCGGATGGCCCGGCTGCACACCGGCCGCCACAAGGTCCTCTCCACCTACCGCTCGTACCACGGCGCCACCGCCGCCGCGATCAACCTCACCGGCGACCCGCGCCGCTGGCCCTCCGACACCGGCGCCGCCGGCGTCGTCCACTTCTGGGGCCCGTTCCTGTACCGCTCGCCGTTCCACGCCGAGAACGAGGCCCAGGAGTGCGAGCGCGCCCTGGCCCACCTGGAGCAGACCCTCGCCTTCGAGGGCCCCGGGACGGTCGCCGCGATCATCCTGGAGACCGTCCCCGGCACCGCCGGCATCATGGTCCCGCCGCCCGGCTACCTCGCCGGCGTCCGCGCGCTGTGCGACCGCTACGGCATCGTCTTCATCCTGGACGAGGTGATGGCGGGCTTCGGCCGCACCGGCCGCTGGTTCGCCGCCGACCACTTCGGCGTCACCCCCGACCTGCTGACCTTCGCCAAGGGCGTCAACTCCGGCTACGTCCCGCTCGGCGGCGTGGCGATCAGCGCGGAGATCGCCGCCACCTTCGACCAGCGGCCCTACCCGGGCGGCCTGACCTACTCCGGCCACCCGCTGGCCTGCGCCTCCGCCGTCGCGACGCTCAACGCGATGGCCGAGGAGCGCATCGTGGAGAACGCCGCGGAGATCGGCGAGAAGGTCATCGGCCCGGGGCTGCGCGAGATCGCCGAGCGGCACCCCTCGGTCGGCGAGGTCCGCGGCCTGGGCGTCTTCTGGGCGCTGGACCTGGTCCGCAGCAAGGAGACCCGCGAGCCGCTGGTGCCCTACAACGCCGCGGGTGCCGACAACGCCCCCATGGCCGAGTTCGCCGCGGCCTGCAAGCGCGGCGGCCTGTGGCCGTTCGTGAACATGAACCGCACCCACGTCGTCCCGCCCTGCACGGTCACCGAGGCCGAGGCCAAGGAGGGCCTGGCCGCCCTGGACGAGGCCCTGGCGGCCGCGGACGCGCACACCGTCTGAGCCGCCCGGCCCCGCGCCCGCCGCGTGGTTCCACGGGAAACGGGGGCGGCCGCCGCGGATTCCCGGGAATCCGCGGCGGCCGCCTCGCCCAGGGGGTGTCCGCAAGGTCCCGGCCGCCCTCCGGGCGAACGACGCGACGTCGCGGACACCCCCTAGGCTGTCCCGGAGCCGCTCACCCCGCGGTCATGGACGCGGAAGGAGACGCACCGGATGGCCCCCGGCCCGGACAGCTCCGTCATACGGCGCAGCACCCTGCGCGAGCAGATCGCCGACGCCCTGCGCGACGAGATCCTGGCCGGCCGGCTGCCGTCCGGCCACCCCTTCACCGTCAAGGAGATCGCCGACCAGTACGGCGTCTCCGCGACGCCGGTGCGCGAGGCGCTGCTCGACCTGTGCGCCCAGGGTCTGCTCGACGTCGAGCAGCACCGCGGCTTCAAGGTCCACGCCTTCACCGCCGACGACTTCCGCGCCATGGTCGAGGCCCGCACCCTGGTCATCGAGGGCATCTTCCGCAGCGACGCCGAACGGGCCCTGCTGGCCACCCCCGCCGAGGTGCTGATCTCCGTCCGCCGCCGCGCCGAGGAGGCCGAACGCGCCGCCCGGGCCGGCGACCTCGACGTGCTGATCGGCTACGACCTGCGGTTCTGGCGCGAGCTGAGCGGCATCGTGCGCAACCCCTACATCAGCGACTTCCTGGACCGGCTGCGCGTCCAGACCTGGATGTACGCGGTACCGCTGCTGCGCGGCGCCCCGCACCTGCGCGAGCGCCTCTGGCACGGCCACGGCGCACTGGCCGACGCCCTGCTGCGGCACGACCTGCCGGACGCCCAGCGGCTGATCGCCGACTACACCGAGCACTCCCTGGCTCTCGTCGGAACGGCCCGCTAGCACTACGCTGTCCCGACCATCGGCCGTAATGGGCCGTACCCGTGGCTGTACGTGCGCCGGTGCCCTTCGTCCCCGACCGGAAGCGAGCCCTCACCCGTGGCATGTGACCTGTGGCTGGTACCCCTCGTCGATGTGCTGTGCCACAGCCCCGACAACCCCTTCTCCGAAGAGATCGCCGCCTACAACGAGGCCCTGGCCGGTGCGGGCCTGCCGGAGATCCCGGTCTTCTCCTACATGCCGGGCCTGTCCGGCGACGTGGCGCCGGTCGCCGGCTTCGACTACGACGCGCTGCACTTCCTGCGCCGCGCCTACCTGCTGCGGCTGTGCGGCCTGGAGGTGACCCCGGTCGACGAACTGGGCGGCGACTACGAGCAGTTGCTGGAGATGTTCGAGTCCACCGCCCAGCAGTCCCACCTGGTCTGGCACTACGACCACGCGGGCGCGTACGTCCCGGTCGACTTCCCGCACCCGCTCGCCACCGACGAACTCCTGGCCGGCGGCGGCCCGCTGGGCTCCTCGCACGGGCTGCTGCGGGACCTCGAACTGGTCGCCCCGGCCCTGGGCATCGACCCGGCCAACCCGCCGGCCGCCCCCGCACCGCCGGCCGGCCCCACCACCCTGGAGGAACGGGCCGCCGCGGCCCCCCTGGACGACGGCCCGTTCGCCCGGGAGCGGCACGTCTGGCTGGGGCTGCACGCGGCCGCCACCCGGAGCCTGGGCCAGGGCTCCATGATCGTCTTCAGCTGAGGCGGACCGGGCCGCCCGGGACCCGCCCCGGTGCGCCGTCCGGCCCGGCCGGGCGCGGCGGCGTTCAGCGCGGGGCCTCCGGCGGCCGCTGCCGCGGCATGTTCGGCCGCGTCCCGGGCGGCAGCGGGTACCGCCCGGGGTGCCCGCCGCCCTCCTGCCGTGGCGTCGTCCACGGCAGCACCGCGTGGGTGGCCCGCGGCACCGGCGCGGACCGGAACTCCACCATCCAGTCCGCCGTCTCCGCCCGCACCAGCTCCCCGATGTCCTCGTTGAACCGCCGCAGCAGGGCGAGGCAGCGCTCCGCCGCCTCGCCCGCGGTGCCCTCCGCCGGCCCCAGCACCTCCCGCACGCTCTCCGCCGCCCAGTCGAACTGGAGCGCCTCCACCCGCCGGTGGATCGCCTGCGCGGTCGCCAGGTCCCGCATCCAGCCCGCGGTCATCCCGAAGTACCGGTCGCAGCCCACGCACACCGCCGCCAGCAGCAGCGTCAGCGCCCCCCACGGCGCCCCGTGCGCCCAGACCCCGGCGAGGTCGAGCAGCGGCAGCGCCCCGCCCGCGGTCACCCCGGCCGCCGCGCCCAGCCGCAGCGCCCGCGCCCCCCGCCGCTTGGCCAGCCGGTCGCGCAGGTACCAGTCGGCGGTGCGCAGCGCGCCCTCCTCGCTCCACAGGTAGAGCGCGTCCAGCCGGCCGCCCGGCTCGCCCCAGTCGCCGTGCGGGAACGCCCGCCCCAGGAGGTCGCCGCGGGCCCGCAGCGGCCCGGCGCCCCGGCGGGCCGGCCAGCTCCGCTCCGGCCGGCGGTCGGGGTGCCGCTCACGGCCCCGGTCGGGCCCGCCCTCGCCCCGAGGGGGCCCCTCGGGCTGCATCTCCGGCTGACTCACCCGTGCGCTCCCTCGTACGCGGATACGTGCGGTGCGCCCGCGGCCTACGGAAGAGGTCCGCGCACCGCCCCCTTCCTACCGCCGAACGGCTGGGCGCTGTCCCAAGATCGCCCGGTTTCCGCCCGGAAGTGGTGGCGGATCCGCCAGAGGACCCGCACGGAGCTCACCCGAAAGAGTTCCCCGGTACGCGCGGACGGCGGTCGCGCCCGGGGGATTCCGGGCCGGGGCCCGGCTTTGTGCGATCGGGGCACGCCCGGCGGCCGGCCGTTTGGTGCGTTCGTCTAGGCTGCTCCCCGTGAAGGTCCTCGTCATCGGCGGCGGCGCCCGCGAACACGCCCTGTGCCGCTCCCTGTCCCTCGATCCCGACGTCACCGCGCTGCACTGCGCCCCCGGCAACGCCGGCATCGCCGAGGTCGCCGAGCTGCACGAGGTCGACGCCCTCGACGGCGGCGCGGTGGCCGACCTGGCCGCGCGCCTGGCCGCCGACCTCGTCGTCGTCGGCCCCGAGGCCCCGCTGGTGGCGGGCGTCGCGGACGCGGTCCGCGAGCGCGGCATCCCGGTCTTCGGGCCGTCCGCCCCGGCCGCCCGGCTGGAGGGCTCCAAGGCGTTCGCCAAGGACGTGATGGCCGCCGCCGGCGTCCCCACCGCCCGCAGCTACGTCTGCACCACCCCCGAGGAGATCGACGCCGCGCTGGACGCCTTCGGCGCCCCCTACGTCGTCAAGGACGACGGTCTGGCGGCCGGCAAGGGCGTCGTGGTCACCGAGGACGCCGCGGCCGCCCGCGCCCACGCGCTCGGCTGCGACCGCGTGGTGATCGAGGAGTTCCTGGACGGCCCCGAGGTCTCGCTGTTCGCCGTCACCGACGGCGAGACCGTCGTCCCGCTCCAGCCCGCCCAGGACTTCAAGCGCGCCTACGACGGCGACCAGGGCCCGAACACCGGCGGGATGGGCGCCTACAGCCCGCTGCCGTGGGCCGACCCCAAGCTCGTCGACGAGGTCCTTCAGTCCGTCCTCCAGCCCACCGTCGACGAACTCCGCCGCCGCGGCACCCCGTTCTCCGGGCTGCTCTACGCGGGCCTGGCGCTCACCTCCCGCGGGATCCGGGTGATCGAGTTCAACGCGCGGTTCGGCGACCCGGAGACCCAGGTCGTGCTGGCCCGCCTGAAGACCCCGCTGGCCGGCCTGCTGCACGCCGCGGCCACCGGCACGCTCGCCGCCGTCCCGCCGCTGCGCTGGAGCGACGGCGCCGCGGTCACCGTCGTCATCGCCGCCCACAACTACCCGGGCACCCCGCGCACCGGCGACCCGATCGAGGGCCTGGCCGCGGTCGCCGCACAGGACGCCCCGGACGCCTACGTGCTGCACGCCGGCACCCGGCGCGACGCGTCCGGAGCGGTGCTCAGCGCGGGCGGGCGGGTGCTGTCCGTCACGGCCACCGGGGACGATCTGCCCACCGCCCGCGAGCGTGCCTACCGCGCCGTCGGCCGGATCGCGCTGGACGGCTCCCAGCACCGCACCGACATCGCCGCGAAGGCGGCGTCCGGCGCGTAGCGCACCGCCGCCGGCCCGCGCGGACTCCCCGGTGCGGCAGGCGAGATGAGCATCCTGAGGCATATGTCACTTCGGTGGCATATGCCTCAGTTGCGTCCCGGGTCCGTTCTGTCCGGCCGTATCTGATCCATAACCGCCCGTATCCGGCGCCCGCCTTTGCCCAAAGCCATTCCATCGAGTGACCGCGCGGCTATCCGGCTGACGAACGCACCACCCCCAACTAGGGTGCCGCGCAAGCGTCCTGCGGTCGCGGTGCCGGTTCCCGGCGCGGTTGCCACGGCGGCGTCCGGCAACTGGCTCACCGGCATTGCGATGTCAGTGGCCGGTGCCACAGTGGGTGGGGAGCGAGCTGGCTCGCCCGCACACCGCACGACCGTCGTCCGTCCGTCCCGTGTTCTCGCCGCTCCACCCGGACCGCAGGGGGTGTACAGGCTCGTGGCAAGCCCGGAAACAGGCGTCCTCGCGGCGCGTACCCGCGCCCTGGCGGTGCTGCGCGTCCGCGGCCGGGCGCTGGCGGTCGCCCTGCTGCCCGCCGCGGTCACCGTGGTCCTGCTCACCGGCGGCGCCACCGGCCGGCTCGGCACCGGCGGCGGCTGGGCCCTCGCCCGCTGGACGGCCGGCGGCCTCGCCGTCCTCGGTCTGCTGCTGGCCGCCCTGGTCTCGGTGGTCGTCGCCCGGGCCCGGCCCGCGCTCAGCCCCTCCGTACCGCTCGCCGAGGAGGCCGCGCCCGACCTCTACCGCCTGGTCCGCGACCTCGCCGACCGCCTCGACGTGCCCGCCCCCTCGGCGATAGCCCTCACCCCCGACTGCGACAGCTGGCTGGAGGACCGCACCCACCGCGCCCACGGTCCGCCGCGCCCCGCCCGGCGGAGCGGCCGCCGGGCCCCGGAGGCCCCGGTCCTGGTCATCGGCTCGCCGTTCCTGTGGTGGATGCGGGTCGCCGAGCTGCGCGCCCTGCTGGCCCCCGTCGTCGCCGGCACCGGCCCGTCCGCGCATCCGGACATAGCCGCCGCCCGCCGCTTCATCCGCGGACTGGACGCGGCCGTCGCGGTCGCCGCCCGGGCCCGCGGCCCGCTGCGGGCGCTGCCGCTCCGCTTCGTCGGCCGGGTGGCCCGGCTGCTGCTGCGCGCCGCCCGCGAGCACGCCGCCCTCATGGAGCGCGGGGTCGCGGCCGCCGCCTCCGAGCGCGCCCAGGGCGTCGACTACGGCCTGCGGATCGTCGCCCAGGAGCAGGTCGGCCTGGCCTACGCCGGCTGGGACCGCCTGCTGACCAGGGTCGCGCTGCCCGCCTGGCGGATGGGCCGCTGGCCCTCCCGGCTGGACGCCGGCGTGGTCTCGGCGCTGACCGAGCTGTCCCGCCGCGACCGCCTCGCCGAGGGCTTCGCCTCCCGCCTCGGCGAGCGGCCGGCCTGCGATCTGCTGGAGGAGCCCGGCGCCGTCGACCGCGCCGCCTCCCTGCTGGCCGCCCGGCTCTTCCACGGCGGTCCGGCCGAGCCGGGCCCGGACTGGTCCCCGGTCGGCTGGCAGCAGTATCCGCAGGAGATCGTGGACCGGAAGTGGCGCCTGGAGGCCGCCCGGCTGCACCGCGTCCTGGACGAGCTCCCGGCCACCGCCCCCGCCGAGCCCGGCCACGACGCCCCCGGCGCCCCGGCCCGCACCCCGGACCGGCCGGCGCCCCCGGACGCCCGCCCGGCCGCCCCCCGGCGCACGGCTGCCACCACCGCCCCGCCCCTGACGTACGCCGGAGCCCGCGCCCGTACGCCCGCCGCCGCCCACCACCCCGCGGGCCGCCCCCAGGCACCCCAGGCACCCCAGGCGCCCCAGACCCCGCAGGCCGCCGGTGCCCCCGCGCCCGGCGGCCCCGCCGGGCCGACCCTCGCCCGGGTCATCGACCGCCTCACCCACGACGCCCGCGCCGGCGATCTGCTGGCCGCCCGGCTGGGCGCCGAGGTCGCCCGCGAGGAGCGCGAGGAGGCCGCCCGCCAGGCCGCCCGGTCCGGCAGCGGCGGCGCCTCCTGGAGCGACGGCCCGGCCGACGGCGGCCTCCCGCTCTTCCCCCCGCAGCCGCCCCGCACGGCCCGCGAACTGCTCGCCGACCACGTCACCGCCATGGTCTGCTGCGCCGCCGTGGACACCGCCGGCGCCGCTCCCGGCCTGGACTGGCTCGACGGCCCGGCCCTCCTGGTGGACGGCGCCCGCCGCGCCGACCTGGGCCGCCCGGTGCTGAGCCTGGTCGACGACGGCGATGCCGAACCGCTCCGCGGCTGGCTGCACCGGGTCGGCGTGCGCCCGGAGAAGCCGGTCCGGCTGGCCTGACCACCGGCCCGGCGGTCGGCGCCCGGCGTGCGGTGCCCGGCGCCCGGCCCGGCCGGACCGGCTGAATGTTCCCTTCCAGTTCGTGCTTCGGGGCAAGGGCACCTAAATTCACGACGAAGGGTGACGAAGTGAGTGCGTAATGTGATGTGCTGGGGGGTGGGTAAGGCCCGGTCGGCCGCGGCCATGGGGGACGCGGGAGGGGAGTGGAAGGTGGCGACGGAACAGATCAGGCGCTGGGAGTCGGGTGCCCTCGCCCACGCGGTCACGGACCCGTTCGGCCAGGGCCCGCTGCCCTGGCTGCGCGGCAGCGAGACCTACTTCGACTCCGGCCGGATCATCCCGTGGTACGTCGACCCGGCGGTCGCCCACGGCGATCTGCGGCTGCCCGCGCCGCGGAAGCACAACGGCCCGCGCACCGCCGACGACGTCCACCGCCAGATCAAGGGCTTCGCCGTCCCCGGCGCGGTGGCCCCCGGGGAGGCCATCGACTTCCGGGTCTCGGTCGATCCCCCGCAGCCGTTCAGCATCGACGTCTACCGCATCGGCCACTACGCCGGCACCGGCGCCGCCAAGATCACCACCAGCCCGCGCCTGGCCGGCATCGTCCAGCCGGCCCCGCTGCTGGTCGGCCGCACCGTCTCCTGCCACCACTGGTGGCTCTCCTGGCGCCTCCAGGTCCCCACCTACTGGCGGCTGGGCGCCTACGTCGCCGTCCTGACCACCGCCGACGGCCGCTACCGCTCCCACATCCCCTTCACCGTCCGCGACGACGAGCCCGCCGACCTGCTCCTGCTGCTCCCCGACATCACCTGGCAGGCGTACAACCTCTACCCCGAGGACGGCCGCACCGGCGCCAGCCTCTACCACGCCTGGGACGAGAAGGGCGCCCTCCTCGGCGAGCAGGACGCCGCCACCACCGTCTCCTTCGACCGCCCCTACGCCGGCGCCGGCCTGCCCCTCCACGTCGGCCACGCCTACGACTTCATCCGCTGGGCCGAGCGCTACGGCTACGACCTCGCCTACGCCGCCGCCCGCGACCTGCACGCCGGCCGGGTCGACGCCACCCGCTACCGCGGCCTGGTCTTCCCCGGCCACGACGAGTACTGGTCGGTGCCCATGCGCCGTACGGCCGAGGCCGCCCGGGACGCCGGCACCTCCCTGGTCTTCCTCTCCGCCAACACCATGTACTGGCAGGTCGAGCTGGCCCCCTCGCCGGCCGGCCCCGATGCCCTGCTCAGCTGCCGCAAACGCCAGGGCCCCGGCCGCCCCGCCCTCTGGCGCGAGCTGGGCCAACCCGAGCAGCGCCTGATGGGCATCCAGTACGCCGGCCGGGTCCCCGAACCCGCCCCCCTGATCGTCCGCAACGCCGGCCACTGGCTGTGGGAGGCCACCGGCGCCCACGAGGGCGACGAACTGCCCGGACTGGTCGCCGGCGAGGCCGACCGCTACTTCCCGCGCACCAGCCTCCCCGAGCACACCCGCCGCATCCTGCTCGCGCACTCCCCGTACCGCGACGGCGAGGGCGCCCGCCGCCACCAGGAGACCTCGCTGTACCGCGCGCCCAGCGGCGCCCTGGTCTTCTCCTCCGGCACCTTCGCCTGGTCCCCGGCCCTGGACCGCCCCGGCCACGTCGACCAGCGCGTCCAGCGCGCCACCGCCAACCTCCTCGACCGCATCTGCAAGCGCGACTGACCGCCCGCCCCCGGGGCCGCCGGGCCGGTCACCGCGCCGCGTACGCCCCCAGCTCCCGCGCCAGCGCCACCGTCAGCGCCCGGAAGATCCGCACCTCCGGGTGCGGGTCCCCGGCCCGCGTCGCCAGCACGCTCTGCGCCGGCGGCGCGTCCAGCACCGGCACGAACACCGCGCCCGGCCAGGGGTAGTAGCGGGCGAAGGACTTCAGCCCGGAGCCCGCCCCGCGCCCCGCCGCCACGCTCGTCAGCACGTCCTGCGGGGTCAGCGCGCAGTCCGGCCCGCGCCGCTCGCCGTCCTGGAAGTACAGGTAGTCCACGAACGGCCGCGGGGTGCGCGCGGGCAGCCGCAGGTACGGCAGGTCGATCACGTCCGCCAGCCGCGCCCCCTGCCGGGCCGCGTCCGCCAGCGGCGAGCGCGCGGAGACCGCCACGATCCGCTGCTCGGTGGTCAGCACGTCCACCTCGATGCCCTCGGCGCGCACCAGCGGCCGGACGAACGCCGCGTCCACCCGGTCCTCGCGCAGCGCGCTCAGGTGCTCGGTGAAGTCCAGCTGGACCAGCCGCAGCGGGACGCCGGGCCGGGCCCGCCGGAAGGCGTTCACCGCGGCCGGCGTCACCTCCGCCGACCCGTGGCCCATCACCCCCACCCGCAGCCCGCGCCGCGGCGCCGGCCGGCCCGCGGCCGCCTCGGTCACGTCCGCCACCGCCGCCTCGGCGGCCGCCAGCAGCGTCCGGGCGTGCGCCGCCAGCCGCTGCCCGGCCGCGGTCGGCACCACCGGCCCCCGCCCGCGGTCCAGCAGCCGGGTGCCGAACTCCCGCTCCAGCTGCTGGACGTGCTGGGTGACCGCGGCGGGGGAGCGGAACAGCCGCGCCGCGGCCCGGCCGAAGTGCCGCTCCTCGACCACCGCCAGGAACGATGACAGCCGGCGCAGGTCCATGGCCGCCACGATAGGCCGCCCCCGGCCGCGCCGACCGGCGCCGTTCACGTTTCCTGAACGCCCGCTGCGCACCCGCCCGCCCGCGCCGTACAACGTCCGGCATGCCTGTGACACCGACCCGCCCGCACCGGCCCGGCGCCGCCGCGGCGGCCGCACCGCCCGCACCCCGCCACTGGCTCCGCGCCGGCTGGCTGATGACCGCCTCCGGCTGGAGCGCCAACCAGTTCTCCTCCCTGCTCGGCGCCTACCGCACCGCCCTCGGCCTGACCCCCGCCACCACCACCGCGCTGTTCGCCGTCTACGTCGTCGGCCTGATCCCCGGGCTCCTGCTGGGCGGCCCGCTCGCCGACCGCCTCGGCCGCCGCCGGATCGCCCGCGCCGCCCTGGCCGTCTCGGCCGCGGCGACCGGCCTGCTGATGGCGGGCCCGGCCGCGCCCGCGCTGCTGTGGCCCGGCCGCTTCCTGACCGGCGCCGGCGCGGGCGCCCTGCTCACCGCCGGCAGCGTCTGGATCAAGGAGCTGTCCACCCCGCCGCACGGCGCCGCCCCCACCCCCGGCGCCGCCGCCCGCCGCTCCGGCCTCTTCCTCTCCGCCGGCTTCGCCACCGGGGGCCTGGCCGCGTCCCTGATAGCCCAGTGGGCCCCGCACCCGATGGTGCTGGCGTACGTCCCGCACCTGGTGCTCTCCGCGGCCGCCGCGCTGCTCGCCGCCCGCGCCCCGGAGACCGCCCCGCCCCGGGCCCCGGACGCCGCCCCGGCCGCGGCCGCCCCGGCGTACCGCACCCCGTTCCGCCGCCTGGTCCTCCCGGTGGCCCCCTGGGTCTTCGCCGCCCCCGCGCTCGCCTTCGCCGTGCTCCCAGCCCTGGTCGCCCCCCGCGTGCCCGGCTGGCAGACCCTCTACGCCGGGATCGTCACCGCCGTCACGCCCGGCGCCGGCCTCCTCACCGCCCCGCTCGCCCGCCGCCTGAGCGCCCGGCACCGCCTGGCCACCGCCGCCGCCGGCCTGCCGGTGACCGCCGCGGGCCTGCTGACCGGTGCCCTCGCCGCGGCCCGCACCGACCCCGCCCTGGCCCTGCTCGCCGCCGCCCTGCTCGGCGCCGGCTACGGCCTGTGCGTGGCCCACGGCCTGACCGAGGTCGCCGCGCTGGCGCCCCCGCACCTCCTGGCCCGCCTCACCGCCCGCTTCTGGGCCGTGTGCTACCTGGGCTTCGCCACCCCCTACGCGGTCACCCTGCTCAGCGGCGTGTGGTCCCCGCCGGCGGTCCTGGCCGGCCTCGCCGCCCTGGCCCTGCTCACCCTCGCCGCCGTCGCCCGCCCCGGAGCCCGCGCCTCCGCCTGACGGCCGCTGCGCCGACCCTGCGGCGGAGCCCCCGTTCCGCATACGGGAGAATCACCCCGACTCCTGGATCAACCTACGCGGAGGCAGCGTGTCCGGATTCGTAGAAAAGCCCGAGCCCGTGCAGGTCCCGGGGCTCACCCACCTGCACACCGGCAAGGTCCGCGACCTCTACCGGAACGCCGGCGGCGACCTGGTCATGGTCGCCAGCGACCGCCTGTCGGCCTACGACTGGGTGCTCCCCACCGAGATCCCCGACAAGGGCCGGGTCCTGACCCAGCTGTCCCTGTGGTGGTTCGACCAGCTCGCCGACCTGGCCCCGCACCACGTGCTGTCCACCGACGTCCCCGTGGGCGCCCCCGCCGACTGGGCCGGCCGCACCCTGGTCTGCCGCTCGCTCGCCATGGTCCCGGTGGAGTGCGTGGCCCGCGGCTACCTCACCGGCTCCGGCCTCGCCGAGTACCGGCAGTCCCGCACGGTCTGCGGACTGGCGCTGCCCGAGGGCCTGACCGACGGCTCCGAACTCCCCGCGCCGATCTTCACCCCGGCCACCAAGGCCGCCGTCGGCGACCACGACGAGAACGTCTCCTACGAGGAGGTCGCCCGGCAGATCGGCGCCGACACCGCCGCCCGGCTTCGCCAGCTGACCCTCGCCGTCTACTCCCGGGCCCGCGACATCGCCCGCGAGCGCGGCCTGATCCTCGCCGACACCAAGTTCGAGTTCGGCTTCGACGGGGACCGGCTCGTGCTGGCCGACGAGGTCCTCACGCCGGACTCCTCGCGCTTCTGGCCCGCCGACCGGTGGCGGCCCGGCAGCGCCCAGCCGTCCTTCGACAAGCAGTTCGTCCGCGACTGGCTGACCTCGCCCGCCGCCGGCTGGGACCGCACCGGCGCACTGCCGCCGCCGGCCCTCCCGCAGGAGGTCGTCGAGCGCACCCGCGAAAAGTACGTGGAGGCGTACGAGCGCCTCACCGGCCTGCCCTGGTCCTGACGGCACGAAAAAGGCCCCGGTCACGAGGACCGGGGCCTTTGCCTCTGAGCGGACGACGAGGCTCGAACTCGCGACCTCAACCTTGGCAAGGTTGCGCTCTACCAACTGAGCTACGTCCGCATGCTCCGTGCGCGGGCTTCCGTTCCGGTCGCCGCCGCGCGGTGCGAGCCCTACTATAGCCAACTTCCCGGCGCCGGACGCACGCCCGGCGCCGACGGGCCGTGGCGCGCTTCCGCCCCCGCACCGCCCCGGCCCCCGGCACCCGCCGCCCCGCCGTTTCCGCGGGCGCGCCGCCGCCCGCCCCAATTCCCGCCCCGGTCCGCGCCTTTCGCCCCGCCCGCCGCCCCGGCACCCCGTCGCCCCGTTCCGTCCCGAGCGCCCGGTTCCCGCCCGCCGCCGCCCCGGCAATGTGGCCACCACCACACCCCGCCCGTCGCGGGCTTTATCCCCCGGACCGCTTCCGGGAAGACCCGCGGAAATGACGAAGGCCCCGGTCACGAGGACCGGGGCCTTTATCTCTGAGCGGACGACGAGGCTCGAACTCGCGACCTCAACCTTGGCAAGGTTGCGCTCTACCAACTGAGCTACGTCCGCAGGCATCCACTCGGCTTTCACCCAGTGGCGCGACAGCTACTCTACCTGATCCTTTGGACCGGTTGAACTGTCAGAGCGGGTGACAGGGATTGCACACTGCGCCTCCCCCTTGGAAAGGGGGCGCTCTACTACTGAGCTACACCCGCGTGACTCCTCGGGGCCCGGCCTCTCGGCCTCGCCCCTCGGCGTGCTCCAGACTCTAGCTGATCAGTAGGGGTGCTGTGCAAGTCGGCGGTGCGCGCACCCGCGGGCGCCGGCAAGTCGGTTAGAGGTTGGCCGCGTTGAAGGCTTCGTAGACCTTCTTGGGGATGCGGCCCCGGGGCGGGACGTCCATCTGGTGCGAGCGGGCCCAGGCGCGGACGGCCGCCGGGTCGGGGGTCACCGCGGTCCGGTGGAAGGTCTTGCCGGAGCGGGCCCGCTTGCGGCCGGCCTCGACGTACGGAGCGAGGGCGCCGCGCAGTTTCTTCGCATTGGCGGGATTGAGGTCGATCTCGTACGACTTCCCGTCCAAACCGAAGATGACCGTCTCTGCGGCTTCTCCTCCGTCGATGTCATCGGAGAGCGTCACTACTACGCGCTGCGCCACGGATATCGGTCCTTTCGTGGAGCAACCCCTTGTTGACATGGGGTGATGCTCCGGATCCGGCTGATTGGGATCAATGCTTTTTCATTTGTACAGCGATGGGCATTGCATTGTGAAGCCCATTTAATTTCGTCCGCGTGTCCTGCCGCAATCCGGCCCCCCGTTCTTTTCGGAGATTTTTCCTGCCGGGCATGGGTGCCGATACCTGCCCGTGATCGGGCGCACTGTATATCTATGCGCGTAGATTTTCGAACACGGTACTGTGAGGTCACCGCCTTACGCACCACACCACCGGGAGTGCCAGTGGCACGCGTCGTAGTCGACGTCATGCTCAAGCCGGAGATCCTCGACCCGCAGGGGCAGGCGGTGCAGCGCGCACTGCCACGCCTGGGCTTCGAGGGGATCGCCGATGTCCGCCAGGGCAAGCGTTTCGAACTTGAGGTGGAGGGTCCGGTCGACGAGGCCGCCCTCGCCCGTATCCATGAGATGGCCGGGACCTTCCTCGCCAACACCGTGATCGAGGACTTCACCGTCCGGGTCGACGAAGCCGTGCGGGCCGAGTCATGACAGCTCGGGTCGGAGTCGTCACCTTCCCCGGCACGCTGGACGACCGCGACACCCAGCGGGCGGTCCGGGCGGCCGGGGCCGAGGCGGTGCCGCTGTGGCACCGCGACAAGGACCTCCACCAGGTCGACGCCGTGGTCCTGCCCGGCGGCTTCTCGTACGGGGACTACCTGCGGGCCGGGGCGATCTCCCGGTTCTCGCCGGTGATGGAGACCGTGCTCGAACAGGCCCGGGCCGGGATGCCGGTGCTGGGCATCTGCAACGGCTTCCAGGTACTCACCGAGACGCACCTGCTGCCGGGCGCCATGCTCCGCAACAATCACCTGCATTTCCTCTGCCGCGACCAGAAGCTGCGGGTGGAGAACGCCGCCACCGCCTGGACCGCCGACTACGCGCCGGGCCAGGAGATCAGCATTCCGCTGAAGAACATCGACGGCCGTTATGTCGCCGACGAGCGGACGCTGGACATGCTGGAGGCCGAGGGCCGGGTGGCCTTCCGCTACGCCACCGCCGGCCCGGCCGCCGACGGGTACGGAAACCCCAACGGCTCGCTCCGCGACATCGCCGGCATCACCAATGAGGCGGGCAATGTCGTCGGCCTGATGCCGCACCCCGAGCACGCCGTCGAGCCGCTGATCGGCACCGGCCGCACCGACGGGCTCGGGTTCTTCACCTCGATCCTGAAGAAGCTGGTGGGCGCATGAGCCTCGACACGGTCAAGCACGCGGCGGACACCCCGGACGCCGACCAGCCCTGGGCCGAACTCGGCCTCAAGGAGGACGAGTACGCGCGGATCCGGGAGATCCTCGGCCGCCGCCCGACCGGCGCCGAGCTCGCCATGTACTCGGTCATGTGGTCCGAGCACTGCTCGTACAAGAGCAGCAAGGTCCACCTGAAGCAGTTCGGCGAGAAGGCCCCCGAGAACGACGCGCTGCTCGTCGGCATCGGCGAGAACGCCGGTGTCGTGGACGTCGGCCAGGGCTACGCGGTCACCTTCAAGGTCGAGTCGCACAACCACCCCTCGTACATCGAGCCCTACCAGGGCGCGGCCACCGGCGTGGGCGGCATCGTCCGCGACATCCTCGCGATGGGTGCCCGCCCGGTCGCGGTGATGGACCCGCTGCGGTTCGGCGCCGCCGACCACCCCGACACCAAGCGGGTGCTGCCCGGCGTCGTCGCGGGCATCGGCGGCTACGGCAACTGCCTGGGCCTGCCCAACATCGGCGGCGAGGTCGTCTTCGACCCCTGCTACCAGGGCAACCCGCTGGTCAACGCGCTCTGCGTCGGCGTGATGAAGCACGAGGACATCCACCTGGCGAAGGCGTCCGGGGCCGGCAACAAGGTCATCCTGTACGGGGCCCGGACCGGCGGCGACGGCATCGGCGGCGTGTCCGTGCTGGCCTCCGAGACGTTCGACGCCGCGGGCAAGCCCGCCAAGCGGCCCGCCGTCCAGGTCGGCGACCCGTTCCAGGAGAAGCTGCTCATCGAGTGCACCCTGGAGATCTTCCGGGAGAAGCTGGTCGCCGGTATCCAGGACCTCGGCGGTGCCGGGCTGTCCTGCGCCACCAGCGAGCTGGCCAGCGCCGGTTCCGGCGGTATGCGGGTCGAGCTGGACACCGTTCCGCTGCGCGACTCCTCGCTCTCGCCCGAGGAGATCCTCATGAGCGAGTCGCAGGAGCGGATGTGCGCGATCGTCGAGCCGGACAAGGTCGGCCGCTTCCTGGAGATCTGCGAGAAGTGGGACGTCATCGCCACCGTCATCGGTGAGGTGACCGACGGCTCGCGGCTGGAGATCTTCTGGCACGGCGAGCAGATCGTCGACGTCCCGCCGCGCTCGGTCGCCCACGAGGGCCCGACGTACCACCGTCCGTACGCCCGCCCGGAGTGGCAGGACGCCCTCCAGGCCGACGACCCGGCGAAGCTGCCCCGCCCGGCGGACGCGGCGGAGCTGCGCGCCCAGGTGCTGCGGCTGGCCGGCTCGCCCAACCAGGCGTCCAAGGCGTGGATCACCGACCAGTACGACCGCTTCGTGCAGGGCAACACCGTGCTCGCGCAGCCGGAGGACTCCGGCATGGTGCGGATCGACGAGGAGACCAACCTCGGGGTCGCGGTCGCCACGGACGGCAACGGCCGGTACGCCAAGCTCGACCCGTACACGGGCGCGCAGCTGGCGCTGGCCGAGGCGTACCGCAATGTCGCCGCCACCGGCGCGAAGCCGCTCGCGGTCTCCGACTGCCTGAACTTCGGCTCGCCGGAGGACCCGGCGGTGATGTGGCAGTTCGCCGAGGCCACCCGCGGTCTGGCCGACGCCTGCCAGGTGCTGGGCACGCCGGTGACCGGCGGCAACGTCTCCCTCTACAACCAGACCGGCGACACGGCGATCCACCCGACCCCGGTGGTCGCGGTGCTCGGCGTCATCGACGACGTCACCCGCCGCACGCCGATGGCGTTCGCGGAGGAGGGCCAGCTGCTCTACCTCCTCGGGGACACCCGCGAGGAGCTGGGCGGTTCGGCCTGGTCGCAGGTGGTCCACGACCACCTCGGCGGGCTGCCGCCGCGGGTCGACCTGGAGCGGGAGCGGCTGCTCGCCGAGATCCTGATCTCCGCGTCCCGCGACGGCATGATCGACGCCGCGCACGACCTGTCCGACGGCGGCCTGGTCCAGGCGCTGGTGGAGTCCTGCCTGCGCGGCGGCAAGGGCGCCCGGCTGGTCGTCCCGGACGCGCTGGACCCGTTCGTCTTCCTCTTCTCGGAGTCGGCGGGCCGGGCGGTCGTCGCGGTCCCGCGCAGCGAGGAGCTCCGCTTCACCGACATGTGCGGTGCGCGGGGGCTGCCGGCCACCCGGATCGGCGTCGTGGACGGCGACGAGCTGGTGGTCCAGGGGCAGTTCGGCATCCCGCTGGACGAGCTGCGGACGGCGCACGAGACCACCCTTCCGGGGCTGGTCGGCTAGGTACGGCCCGGCCCGCCGCGGCCGGCAGCACGACGGCCCGCCAGGAGCGCCTGGCGGGCCGTCGTGCTGTTCCGCGCCCTCCGGCCGGTGCGCAGCTCCCCTTTGGTTGCTCGTAATTACGTAACTACGTAATCTGGTGGGGCGGATCCTGAGCGGCGGGGGCGGCGGGGTGCCCCCGGACCGGCGACCGGCCGGACGCCGCCGGGCCGCCGACCACCGCCGGGCGCCGGCGCCCGGCCGACCACAGGGGGACCGCCATGCCGTCCACGTCCACACCGCCGACCGGCGCGCCGCCCGGGCGCCCGTCCGCCGCGCGGTCCGCCGCGCTGCGCCGGGCCGCCGACGCCGCCGGCCGGCTCGGCATGCTGGTCTTCCTCGCGATGGTGGTGGGGAGCCACTTCGCCGCCATCCCGTACTGGCTGACGTGGGTGCCGTTCGCCCTCTCGGTGGCCGTCACCGCCCTGGCCAACGGGCGGCGGGGCACCGGCGCCGGGGGCGCGCCCGGCGCCCGGCCGCTCGCGGTGGCGCCCCCGGTGACCGGCCGCTGGAAGGCCCTGAACAGCCCCGCGGACCGGATCCCCAGCCACGGCACCCGGGCCTACGGCCAGACCTACGCCATCGACCTGGTGGCCGAACCGGAGCCGGGCGCCCGGCCGGCCTTCGGCTGGTGGCCGGTCGCCCGCCGCAGCGAGGACTTCCCGGCCTTCGGGATGCCGCTGACCGCCGTCGCCGACGCCACCGTCGTCCGCGCCGACGACCGCCAGCGCGACCACCTCAGCCGCACGTCCTGGCTCGCGCTCGGCTACCTGTTCCTGGCCGAGGGCCTGGTCCGCACCCTGGGCGGCGCCCGCCGGATGATCGGCAACCACGTCGTCCTCGACCTCGGCGGCGGCACGTACGCGCTCTACGCCCACGTCCGGCGCGGGTCGCTGGCCGTGCGGCCCGGCGACCGGGTGCGCGCCGGGCAGGTGCTCGGCGCCTGCGGCAACTCCGGCAACAGCACCGAACCGCACGTCCACTTCCAGCTGATGACCACCGGCGACCCGAACACCGCCGACGGCCTCCCGTTCACCTGGCACGGCATCGGCGTCCCGCGCAACGGCGAGGTCTTCGAGGCCGGCCCGGCCCACGCCGCCCCGCCGCACACCGGCCCGGCCCACGCCGCCCCGGCCGGCCCGGGGGATCCGCGGCCGGATGTCAGTGGCGCCGCCTAGGCTGGCCGCATGTCTCCCGCCCCGCGTTCGCCGCGCGCCCGCCGGTACGACCCGGTCACGACCCGCGCCGCCGTCACGGCCCAGTACGCACAGGTCCGCCGGACCGTCGGCGCCCTGACGCCCGCGCAGTTGGCGCTGCCCACCCGGCTCGGCGACTGGACGGTGCGCGAGCTGGCCGCCCACCTGTCGATGGCGGTCGGCAGCGTGGCGCGCGCCCTGCGGCTGCCGGCCCCGGCGCAGCCGGAGGTCTCCCTGGCGGCCTGGGCGCCGGCCGCCGCGCAGTACGCCGCCGGGATCGACGAGCACGTCCGCGCGCTCGCGGCGGCCGGCGACCCGGTCGAGCTGCTGGAGCGCACCGCCGGGGAGTTCGCCCAAGCGCTGGAGGGCGAGCCCGACGACCGGGTCCTCGCGTGCCGGCCCGGCGCCATGCTGCTCGGCGACTATCTGGTCACCCGCTGCGTCGAACTCACCGTCCACACCGACGACCTGGCCGACGCCCTGGGCCAGGAGATCCCCTTCGACCGGCACGCGCTGGCCACCACCGTCCGGCTGCTCGCCGACGCCCTGGCCGCCAAGGCGCCCGGCGGCTCGGTCGAGGTCCGGGTCCCGCCGTTCGCCGTGGTGCAGTGCGTCGAGGGCCCCCGGCACACCCGCGGTACGCCCCCGAACGTCGTCGAGACCGACCCGCTCACCTGGATACGCCTGGCCACCGGCCGTACGGACTGGGCGGCGGCGGTGGCCGCGGCGGCGGTCGGCGCCAGCGGCGAACGGGCCGACCTCGCCGGCCTGCTGCCCGTCATGAGCTGACACCGCCGCCGCGGCCGGGCGCTCCCCCGGGGCGCCCGCCCGCGGCCGGCCGGTCAGCCCTGCGGGTAGGGCAGCAGCGTCCGGTCCACCGCCTCCCAGGCCGCCCGCAGCCGGGCCAGCAGCTCCTTCTCGTGGCCCGCCCGGTCGGCCTGCTCCCGCGGATCGGCGGTGAGGTGGAAGAGCTGGTCGCGCCCGTCGCGGCCGCGGTAGTACTTCCACTCCCCGCGGCGCAGCGCCCGTTCCCCGCGCACCCGCCAGAAGAGGTCCCGCTCGGCCGGCCGCTCCCCGCGCAGCAGGTAGCCGGCCAGGCTCGTCCCGTCCAGCGGGTAGCGGCGGTCCGGGCGGGCGCCCGCGAGCTCCAGCAGGGTGGCGGTCCAGTCCGGGGTGACGACCGGCTCGTGGCTGACCTGCCCGGCGTCGATCCGGGCCGGCCAGCGGACGAGCGTGGGCACCCGGATCCCGCCCTCCTGGAGCGACGCCTTCCCGCCCGACAGCGGCCAGTTGTACGACCAGCGCTCCCCGCCGTTGTCGCTGGCGAAGAAGACGAAGGTGTCCTCCTCCTGCCCGGAGCGGCGCAGCGCGGCCAGCACCTCGCCGACCGAGCGGTCCAGGTCCTCGACCATCTGCCGGTACTTCTCCAGCGAGCCGCCGTCCTCGTGGAAGAGCGCCCGCCGGTCTCCCGCCCTGATCCGGCGGACGATCTCGGCGCTCTCGGCGGTGTCGCCGTCCGCGATCCACGGCCAGTGCGGTGTCGTGTAGTTGAGGTTCAGCAGCCAGGGCCGGTCCTTGTCCCGCCCGGCCGCGGTGACGTGGTCCACCGCCCGCTCGGTGAGGATCCGGGTGTAGTAGCGCAGGTCCTTGTACTCCGCGTCGCCCTCGTAGAGGTCGTACTCGCCGGCCAGCCCGAGCTTGGAGTAGTACTCCAGCGCGCCGCCGAAGTTGCCGAAGAAGGTGTCCCAGCCGGACTTGGTGGGGCTGTGGTCCGGCAGGTAGCCGCAGTGCCACTTGCCGATCAGCGCGGTGGCGTAGCCGGCGTCCCGCAGCAGGGAGGCGAGCGTGGGGTGGCCCGGCTCCAGTCCCACGCCCCGGTCGGCGATCGGCTCGGCCAGCCCGCCCCTGGTGCGGCCCGGGTAGCGGCCGGTGTAGAGCGAGAAGCGGGTGGGGGAGCAGGTCGCGGACCCCGAGTAGCCCTGGGTGAAGCGGACGCCCTGCCGGGCCAGCCGGTCCAGGTGCGGCGTCCTGATCCCGGACGCGCCGTACGACGACAGGTCGGCCCAGCCCAGGTCGTCGCCGAGGATGAACAGGATGTTGGGGCGCCGGGAGCGCCGCCCGGGGGTTGCCCGGAAGGGGCGCTCGGCGGGCTGCGGCGGAGCGGCGGCCGCGGCGGCCGGGGCAGCCGCCAGGGCGCCGAGGCCGCCCGCGGCGGCGGCCGCGCCCGCGAGCCCGCCGAAGGCGCGCCGGGACAGGGCGGGAGCGGCGGCGGGCACCGGGCGGGAAGGGGTGGCGGGGCGGGCAGGGTCGGCGGAGGTCATCGTCGCGGCTCTCCAGGGAGTCGGTGCGGGAGCGTGCGGCGGCGCGCCGGCACCCGGGGACGGCGGGGGGCGGGCAGGCGTCGCGAATGTCACACCGGCCGGGCCGGCACGGATCCGGCATACGGCGCGGATCCGCCGGAAAAGCCCTGGCGGGTGTGCGGAGGGAAACGGGAGCGTGCAGCTCGGCGGCGGCGCGGTGGCGCCCGGCCGCCCGGGTCAGCCGCGGCGACAGACGGCGCTGGCCAGCCGACCGAGGTCGACGTGGCGGCGGCGCACCAGGCGCGGCGCGCGGTGGGGCGCCCGGTGGCACGCCAGGCGCGCCAAGGGCTGCGGGGTCTGCATGGGCAGGAATCCTGGCCGTGCGGCCGTGGGCACGTCAAGCACGCTTAACGCGCCGTTCATGCACTCCTCCAGCCGCCCTGCCATCCCCGGTTCGGATGAATCCGCGACCTGCCCTAGACTCTGGGACGTGCCACGTGGTGACGGACGACTCAACCACGACCTGCTCCCCGGTGAGAAGGGCCCCCAGGACGCCTGCGGCGTCTTCGGAGTCTGGGCCCCGGGAGAAGAGGTCGCCAAACTCACCTACTTCGGGCTGTACGCGCTGCAGCACCGTGGACAGGAGTCCGCGGGCATCGCGGTGAGCAACGGCTCCCAAATCCTCGTCTTCAAGGACATGGGCCTGGTTTCCCAGGTCTTCGACGAAACCTCCCTCAGCTCCCTCCAGGGCCATATCGCCGTGGGCCACGCCCGCTACTCCACCACCGGTGCCTCGGTGTGGGAGAACGCCCAGCCGACGTTCCGCGCCACCGCGCACGGTTCGATCGCGCTCGGCCACAACGGCAATCTGGTCAACACCGCCGAACTGGCCGAGATGGTCGCCGCGCTGCCCCGCGAGGGCGGCCGGGCCACCCAGGTCGCGGCGACCAACGACACCGACCTGGTCACCGCCCTGCTGGCCGGCCAGGTCGACGAGGACGGCAAGCCGCTGACCGTCGAGGAGGCCGCGCCCCGCGTCCTGCCGAAGGTCAAGGGCGCCTTCTCGCTCTGCTTCATGGACGAGCACACGCTCTACGCCGCCCGCGACCCGCAGGGCATCCGCCCGCTGGTCCTGGGCCGCCTGGAGCGCGGCTGGGTGGTGGCCTCCGAGACCGCCGCCCTGGACATCGTCGGCGCCAGCTTCATCCGGGAGATCGAGCCCGGTGAGCTGATCGCCGTCGACGAGGACGGCCTGCGCAGCTCCCGCTTCGCCGAGGCCCGCCCCAAGGGCTGCGTCTTCGAGTACGTCTACCTCGCCCGCCCCGACACCGACATCGCGGGCCGCAACGTCTACCTCTCCCGGGTGGAGATGGGCCGCAAGCTGGCCGCCGAGGCGCCCGCCGACGCGGACCTGGTGATAGCGACCCCGGAGTCCGGCACCCCGGCCGCGGTCGGCTACGCCGAGGCCAGCGGCATCCCCTACGGTTCCGGCCTGGTCAAGAACTCCTACGTGGGCCGGACCTTCATCCAGCCCTCGCAGACCATCCGCCAGCTCGGCATCCGCCTCAAGCTCAACCCGCTCAAGGAAGTCATCCGCGGCAAGCGCCTGGTGGTCGTCGACGACTCGATCGTCCGCGGCAACACCCAGCGCGCCCTGGTCCGGATGCTGCGCGAGGCCGGCGCCGCCGAGGTCCACATCCGGATCTCGTCCCCGCCGATCAAGTGGCCGTGCTTCTTCGGCATCGACTTCGCCACCCGCGCGGAGCTGATCGCCAACGGGCTGAGCGTCGAGGAGATCGGTACGTCGCTGGGCGCCGATTCGCTGGCGTACATCTCCATCGACGGCATGATCGAGGCGACCGCCATCGACAAGCCGAAGCTGTGCCGCGCCTGCTTCGACGGCGAGTACCCGATGGAGCTGCCGGACCCCGAGCTGCTGGGCAAGCACCTCCTGGAGTCCGAGACCAAGGCCCCGGCCACGTCCGACGTGGACGGCCTCCGGACGCTCACCGTGGGGGTCGGCGGCGCCGACGCGCTGCGTCGCCCGTAGAGCTCGTCACACCACCCGAACGAAAGTTATCGGCCATGTCCGCTGAATCAACCGGTGCCAGCTACGCGAGCGCGGGTGTCGACATCGAAGCCGGCGACCGCGCCGTGGACCTCATGAAGAAGTGGGTGGCCAAGGCCACCCGCCCGGAGGTCGTCGGCGGGCTTGGCGGTTTCGCCGGCCTCTTCGACGCCTCCGCGCTCAAGCGCTACGAGCGTCCGCTGCTGGCCTCGGCCACCGACGGTGTCGGCACCAAGGTCGACATCGCCCGCAAGATGGGCGTCTACGACACCATCGGCCACGACCTGGTCGCCATGGTCGTCGACGACCTGGTGGTCTGCGGCGCCGAGCCGCTGTTCATGACCGACTACATCTGCGTCGGCAAGGTCTACCCGGAGCGGGTCGCCGCGATCGTCAAGGGCATCGCCGAGGGCTGTGTGCTGGCCGGCTGCGCGCTGGTCGGCGGCGAGACCGCCGAGCACCCGGGGCTGCTGGGCCCGGACGAGTTCGACGTGGCCGGCGCCGGCACCGGCGTGGTCGAGGCCGACCGCGTGCTGGGCGCGGAGCGCATCCGTACGGGCGACGCGGTGATCGCGATGGCGTCCTCCGGACTCCACTCGAACGGGTACTCCCTGGTCCGCCACGTCCTCTTCGACCGGGCCGGCCTCTCCCTGGAGCAGGAGGTCCCCGAGCTCGGCCGCACCCTCGGCGAGGAGCTGCTGGAGCCCACCAAGATCTACTCGCTGGACTGCCTGGCGCTGACCCGCACCTGCGAGGTGCACGCCTTCTCGCACATCACCGGCGGCGGCCTGGCCAGCAACCTCGCCCGGGTGATCCCGGACGGCCTGCACGCCACCGTGGACCGCGCCACCTGGGCGCCGGGCGCGATCTTCGACCTGGTCGGCTCCGCCGGCTCGGTGGAGCGGCTGGAGCTGGAGAAGACCCTGAACATGGGCGTCGGCATGATCGCCGTCGTCCCCCAGGAGTCGGTGGACGTCGCCCTGGCCACCCTGGCCGACCGCGGCGTGGACGCCTGGGTCAGCGGGGAGATCGTCGAGCGCGGCGATCACGCCGAGGCAGTGGCCCTGACCGGTGAGTACGCGAGCTGACACGGCCGCCGCGCGGGGCCGCCGGGCCGGCGGCCCCGGTCCCGCGCGCAGCAGAGAACCCGGTCCGGGGGATTCCCTGGACCGGGTCCGTGATGGTGTTATGAGTCCCGTGGCCGCGCAGAGCGTCAGGCGCGACGACGCTGGGAGGAGTGGCCCTCTTCCTCGTCGTCCTCGCTGTTGTACCGTTCTGCGTACCGCGCGTACGGGTCGTCGTCCTCGTCATCCTCGAACGGCTCGCGGTTCGGAGGCTGCTGGTTCGACTGCGATGCAAGCTCTTCGGCCAGTCGTGAGAGATCTGTCCCACCGCTGCTGTACTTCAGCTGGCGGGCGACCTTTGTCTGCTTGGCCTTGGCCCGGCCGCGCCCCATGGGTCGACCCCCTCAATGACGGGGCTCGGTGGCCCCAGAGTCTTGACACGCGTTCATGATTCAGAGCGGGCTCTCGACGGAGAGACCGGCCCGTAGGGCTTTAACGGTACCTGCTTCCGCGGCCATACGGTACGTCGCCCGCATCACCCACCGCTCGGCACGACCGGCACGGTGCCCCGTCCACGCTGGTCAACTGCGATTTTAACCTGTCCCGTACGGCGACCCGCCGACGGGTGGTGAGGGATGTCTCCCCAACCGCCCGCGGCGGGCCGCACAAGGGTGTGTTTCCGGCCACGTGGCCGGGGTCCGGACCGGGTCAGCCGCGACGGGCCTCCGCCATCCGCGCCTCGGCGATCCGGTCGGCCGCGGCGGCCGGCGGAATCCCGTCCGCCTTCGCACGAGCGAATATCGCCAGCGTGGTGTCGAAGATCTTCGCGGCCTTGGCCTGGCACCGGTCGAAGTCGAAGCCGTGCAGTTCGTCGGCCACCTGGATGACGCCGCCGGCGTTCACGACGTAGTCCGGCGCGTAGAGGATGCCGCGGTCGGAGAGGTCCTTCTCCACACCCGGGTGCGCGAGCTGGTTGTTGGCCGCGCCGCACACCACCTTCGCGGTCAGCACCGGCACCGTCTCGTCGTTCAGCGCGCCGCCCAGCGCGCAGGGCGCGTAGATGTCCAGGCCCTCGGTGCGGATCAGCGCGCCGGTGTCGGCGACCGCGGTCACCTGGGGGTGGCGGGCCAGGATCCGCTCCACCGAGGCGCCGCGGACGTCGGTGATCACGACCTCGGCGCCGTCCTTGAGCAGGTGCTCGACGAGGTGGTGCCCCACCTTGCCGACGCCCGCGATGCCGACCCGGCGGCCGCGCAGCGTGGGGTCGCCCCACAGGTGCTGCGCGGAGGCCCGCATGCCCTGGAAGACGCCGTAGGCGGTCAGCACGGAGGAGTCGCCGGCGCCGCCGTTCTCGGGGGAGCGGCCGGTGGTCCACTCGTTGGTCCGGGCGATCACGTCCATGTCGGCGACGTAGGTGCCGACGTCGCAGGCGGTCACGTAGCGGCCGCCGAGCGAGGCCACGAACCGGCCGTAGGCGAGCAGCAGTTCCTCGGTCTTGATCAGCTCGGGGTCACCGATGATCACGGCCTTGCCGCCGCCGTGGTCCAGCCCGGCCAGCGCGTTCTTGTACGACATGCCGCGCGCGAGGTTGAGGGCGTCCAGCACGGCCTCGTCCTCGGAGGCGTACGGGTGGAAGCGGGTGCCGCCGAGGGCGGGGCCCAGGGCGGTGCTGTGGATGGCGATCACGGCCTTCAGGCCGCTGGCCCGGTCCTGGCAGAGGACGACTTGCTCGTGGCCGCCCGCTTCCGTGCGGAACAGGGTCTGCAGGACGCCGCCGGAGGCGTCCGCAGGGGCAGGACGTACGTCGGTCACGGTGGTGACTCCCATAGTCGCGGAGGACGCCCTCCTGTGGGTGGGGAGGGCCGGTTGAGATGAGCGTAAGTCCTCACGGCCCCGTTGATCGGTCAGGTCCGGGGGATCACCCTCTCCCGGGGGACGGGCATGGGACGATCTGCCGTATCCGGGCCGGGCGGGGGTAGGCAACTCCGGGCGGTGGACTTTTCCTTGAAGGAGCGGGCGTGGCCTTGGCATCGTCGGTGCGGGTCCCGTATGTGGCGTATCTGCGGGTCTACGAGCCGCTGGCAGCGTTCCCGGAGCCGGAGCGCTCCTACTGGGCGCGCTACGCCGAACGGGACGGCACCCCCACGGCCGTGGACGAGCAGCGCCGGGCGCTGGCCGATCTGCTGCCGACCCCGCCGGTGCCGGTCCCGGTCCACGAGAGCGGTGACGCCTTCGTCGCCGTGGTGGACGGCGTCACCTGCATCTGCCCCTGGCGGACCCGGCTGCGCGGCTGGCAGGCGCTGGCCGCCCTGGAGGAGCTGCTGCCGGCCTCCGTCCTGGACGCCGCGCTGCCCCCGGTGGTGCGGCGGCAGGCGGCCACCGACTACGAGCGGTGGCGCGAGCGCAACCCGGACGCCCGCCCCTGGATCCGCGCCGCCACCTGGCACGTGCCGGTCCGCTGGTTCGTCCTCTTCGACGACGCCGAGCGGGAGTACACCAAGGGTGAGGACGCGCCCGCGCTGCGTTACCGGACGCCGATGGTGCAGGCGCGCCGGCGGGTCGCCCGCGGGCTGCGGACGCTCCGGGACGCCCTGGAGGAGGGGCCGCTGATCGACGGCCTGGTAGATGTGGGGCGCTGGCTCGAAGAATTCCACCCGCGCTCACTCGTGGAGCTGGACTACGGAGGGCTGGTGCACGCGGTACCCGAGGGGCAGCTCGCCGAGGACCGCTCCGTCGCCGAGGTGGCGGAGGGGCTGGCGGCGCTGCGCGAGGGGGACGGCGAGCGGGCCGGGGCCGCGTACGAGAAGCTCTCGCAGCGGTGGCGCCGGGTGCGCGAACGCCAGTTCTCCAGCTGAACACCGGGCCGCCGGCGCCCTGTTGCCGGTGTGGTGGGACCTGACGGGACGTTCGGGACGTAGGTCCCGATCCGGGCTATTACCTCAAGCGTGACCTAAAGCACTGACTTCGGGTCTTGCTCTCAAGGTGCACCCTCGTGCCAAAATAGGACAAGGAGTCTGACTTTGGCTCCTTCCGTCCAACTAAGGGCGGATAGATCGGTATTGCGCTCCTTGAGGGGTCTCGTGGCGGGTGGTCGTGTTGTGACTGATCGTCACGGGGGTGTGACTGTCCGCTATGGCCCGGTCCATCGGCATCCGCCGAGGTTGAACACCTGAGAGGGCAATTCCATCGGTTTGGCCGACGTGGCTGGACAGATGGTGTAGTTGTAGTGCCGAGGACAAGCCGTTCGTCCTATAACCGACTCGGCCCGCGTCCGCCATTTCGGGCAACGCGGGTCAAGGTGCAGAATTTAGAGGAAAGAACCGTGATGGTTCGGTTCTCCCGAGGAGGCCGCTCATGACCGCTCGCACCCCTGACGCCGAGCCGCTGCTTACCCCCGCCGAGGTCGCCACGATGTTCCGCGTGGACCCGAAGACGGTGACCCGCTGGGCCAAGGCAGGCAAGCTCACGTCCATCCGCACGCTCGGAGGGCACCGGCGTTACCGCGAGGCTGAGGTCCGCGCACTGCTCGCGGGCATCCCGCAGCAGCGCAGCGAGTCCTGAATAACCGCATAACCAGGCTGTTTTCGGGCCCCCCAACCCGGAAACGCCAGTTTTTTGCTCCACAGGCTCCACCCGCTCCACACGCTCCACAGAGCTCATAACGACGCGGCGCCTGCCCCAACAGGCCCCATGCCCGCTCCATCCGGGTACGTCATCGATCGCGCTGGACTCCGCCGGGTCCGGCGCGATCTCTTTTGTGTGCGGCCGCTCCCGGGCCGCGCGGACCCCTCGGGGCGCCCTGGCGTCGGTCGGCTCCGGCAGGCGCGCCAGCGGCGCTCCAGGGGCCCTGGAGGGCCTCGCCGGACCGGACCTGGCGGTCTCGTTTCGGCGCTTCGGAGGGGTGGTGCAATTGCACATATTAAATGGACCTGTTGTAGGCGGGTGGTAAGTTCCCCATCCCGCGGAACTTGTTCGGTGACTCCCGTCACACGGCAGGGTTCTTGAACCCCTATAGCCGCTGGGGTATAGCGCCTTTCCGCCGATTTCTCCGTACCGGCCTGTCACCGCGCGACCGGCGGCGCAGGCGGCCTTGGTCACCGTGCGGCGGGACTTTCGTCCTCCGCCGGCGGCGCGCAGACGGCCGGGGAGGCGTCCGGGGCGTCCGGGGGTGCGGCGGGCCCGGAGCGGGCGCCGTGCGGCTCCATGGCGAGCCGGAGCAGTTGGTGGCAGACCGGGCAGTGCCGGGTCAGATGGCGGTAGCCGTAGCGGAGCGCCGCCGACAGGTGGGCGCGCAGCAGCGCCCTGGTCTCGTGCCGTACCGCAGCCGCCATCGCCCGCCACCTCCCGGCCCCACGCCTTCTTAGGTGACTACCGGCGGCAGGTGCCGCCGTCAAGACGGCCGCCGCCGCCCCGCCGTACCGTCCGGGGGCTTCGGGCCACCCCGCGCACCCCCCGCGCACCTCCCGTACGCACCCCGGCGCGCGCTCCGGACCGAGGCCGCGGACAACGAGAGCCGCGGACAACGAGAACGGCCCGCACCGGAAACCGGTGCGGGCCGTGAGAGGCGGTCCTGACGGGATTTGAACCCGCGGCCTCCACCTTGACAGGGTGGCGAGCACTCCAAACTGCTCCACAGGACCTTGCGTTGCCTCCCGCTTGCGGCGGGCTGCGAAGCAAGACTGTACAGCAGGTCAGGGGGTGCGGTCGAACTCGGACCCGGGCACCGCCCCCGGGCCCGGCCGGGCCTACGGCGCCGCGGCGTCCACCGCCTTCATGATCCGCTTGTCGGAGACCGGATACGCGGTCCCCAGGGCGTGCGCGAAGTAGCTGACCCGGAGTTCCTCGATCATCCAGCGGATCTCCCGGGCCGCGGCCGGCACCGGGCGCCCCGGGGGGAACTGCTCCAGCAGCCAGGCGTACTCGTCCTGCATCTCCTTGACCTTCGCCATCCGGCTGCGGTCCCGTTCGGCGTTGGTGGGCAGCTGCGTCAGCCGGCGGTCCACGGCGACCAGGTAGCGCAGCAGGTCCGGCAGCCGCTGCGCGCCGTGCTCGGTCACGAAGCCGGGCTTGATCAGCGCGGCCAGCTGCTCCTGGACATCCGCCAGCGACGGCAGCAGCGAGGGGAACGCCGTCGCCTTCAGCCGGCGCTCGCACGCCTGCCAGGCGGCCAGCACCTCCTGCGTCTGCCGGACGGTCTTCAGCGTCGCGTCGACCAGATCGGCCCGGACCGCGTCGAACAGCTTCCGGAACCCCTCCTCGTCCCACGCCGGGCCGCCGCGGACCGCGATCAGGTGGTCCGCGGCGGCGGTCACGCAGTCGTCGAAGAGCGCGCCGATGGAGCCGTGCGGATTGCGGGACAGCGCCAGCTTCTGCTGGTTGCTCAGCTTGTCCTGCGCGAACTTGGCGGGGTTGGAGGGGATGTTGAGCAGGATGAGGCGGCGGGTGCCGGCCCACATGGCCGTCCGCTGCTCGTCCTCGGTGTCGAACAGCCGCACCGCGACGCTGCTGCCCTCGTCGGCCAGCGCCGGGTACGCCTTCACCGGGTGGCCGGCGCGGCGGGTCTCGAAGGTGCGCGGGAGGGTGCCGATCGTCCACGACGTCAGGCCGGTGCGCTGCTCCGGGCCGGCCGGGGCGGCCTCACCGCGGCCGGCGCCCCGGCGGTCCCTGCCGGGCCGCTCGGCGGCCTGGGCGAAGGCCCGGGAGATGGCGGCCTGGGTCTTCGGCTTCAGCTGGAGGCGCAGCGCCTCCAGGTCCTTGGCCTCGGCGAGCTTGCGGCGCCGCTCGTCGACCACCCGGAAGGTGATCTTCAGGTGGTCCGGGACCTTGCCGAGGTCGAAGTCCGCGGCGTCCACCGGCACCCCCACCATCCGTTGCAGGCCCGCGGCCAGCGACGCCGTCAGGGCGCCCTGGAGCGGCACGGTGCCGTCCAGGAAGCGGGCGGCGAAGTTCGGTGCCGGGACGTAGTTGCGGCGGATCGGCTTGGGCAGCGAACGGATCAGCTCCGTCACCAACTGCTCGCGCAGGCCCGGGATCTGCCAGTCGAAGCCCTCGGAGGAGACCTGGTTGAGCACCTGGAGCGGGATGTGGACGGTCACGCCGTCCGCGTCCGCACCCGGCTCGAACTGGTAGGTGACCTTGAACTTCAGCTTCCCCTGGCGCCACGAGTCCGGGTAGGCGTCCTTGGTGACGGCCTCGGCGGACTCGTTGATCAGCATCGAGTGCTCGAAGGTGAGCAGGTCCGGCTCGTCCCGCTGCTTCCGCTTCCACCAGGAGTCGAAGTGCGCCCCGGAGACCACGTCGGCCGGGATCCGCCGGTCGTAGAAGTCGAAGAGCGTCTCGTCGTCGACGAGGATGTCGCGCCGCCGGGCGCGGTGCTCCAACTCCTCGACCTCCCCGAGGAGTTTGCGGTTGTCATGGAAGAACTGGTGGTGGGTGCGCCAGTCGCCCTCGACGAGCGCGTGCCGGATGAACAGCTCGCGGGAGGTCTCCGGATCGATCCGCCCGTAGTTGACCTTGCGCTGGGCGACGATCGGGACGCCGTAGAGCGTGACCCGCTCGTAGGCCATCACGGCGGCCATCTTCTGTTCCCAGTGCGGCTCGCTGTAGTTCCGCTTCACCAGATGCGCGGCGAGCGGCTCGATCCACTCCGGCTCGATCCGGGCGTTGACCCGCGCCCACAGCCGGGACGTCTCGACCAGCTCCGCGGACATCACCCAGCGCGGCGGCTTCTTGAAGAGCGCGGATCCGGGGAACACCGCGAACTTGGCGCCGCGGGCGCCCAGATACTCGTTCTTGGCCTCGGTGTCCTTGAGGCCGATGTGCGAAAGCAAACCCGAGAGCAGGGCGGTGTGCAGGTGCTCCGGCGCCGCGTCGCCCGCGGCCGGCGCCCCCTGGTCGGAGCCGGCGTCCCCATGGATGCCCATGCTCCTGGCGACCGTCCGCAGCTGCGAGTAGATGTCCTGCCACTCGCGTATCCGCAGGTAGTTCAGGAACTCCGCGCGGCACATCCGGCGGAACGCGGACGACGACAGCGCCTTCTGCTGCTCGCGCACGTACCGCCAGAGGTTCAGGTACGCCAGGAAGTCGGAGGTCTCGTCCTTGAAGCGGGCGTGCTGCTGATCGGCCTGCTGCTGCTTGTCGGACGGCCGCTCGCGCGGGTCCTGGATGGACAGCGCTGCCGCGATCACCATGACCTCGCGGACGCAGCCGGTGCGGTCCGCCTCCAGCACCATCCGGGCCAGCCGGGGGTCCACCGGCAGCTGGGAGAGCTTCCGGCCCAGCGGGGTCAGCCGCTTGCGGGCGTCCTTCTGCGCGGGGTCCAGCGCCCCCAGCTCGCGCAGCAGGTCGATACCGTCCTTGATGTTGCGGCGGTCCGGGGGGTCGATGAACGGGAACTTCTCGATGTCGCCGAGGCCGGCCGCGGTCATCTGGAGGATGACCGAGGCCAGATTCGTCCGCAGGATCTCCGCGTCGGTGAACTCCGGCCGGGAGAGGAAGTCCTCCTCGGAGTACAGCCGGATGCAGATACCGTCGCTGGTCCGGCCGCAGCGGCCCTTGCGCTGGTTGGCGCTGGCCTGCGAGACCGGCTCGATGGGCAGCCGCTGCACCTTGGTGCGGAAGCTGTAGCGGGAGATCCGGGCCATGCCCGGGTCGATCACGTACTTGATGCCCGGCACGGTCAGCGAGGTCTCGGCGACGTTCGTCGCCAGCACGATCCGCCGGCCGGTGTGGCGCTGGAAGACCCGGTGCTGCTCGGCGTGCGACAGCCGCGCGTACAGCGGCAGCACCTCGGTGGCGGGGAGGTTCTTCTTGTTGAGCGCGTCCGCGGTGTCGCGGATCTCCCGCTCACCGGAGAGGAACACCAGGATGTCGCCGGGGCCCTCGGCCCGCAGCTCGTCCACCGCGTCGCAGATCGCGGTGATCTGGTCGCGGTCCGGGTCCTGGCCGCCCTCCTCCAGCAGCGGGCGGTACCGCACCTCCACCGGATACGTGCGCCCGGAGACCTCCACGATCGGCGCGCTCGGCCGCTCGCCGTCCCCGGTGGCGCCGTCCCCGGCCCCGGTGCCGCCGTCCCCGCCGGCCGGCTGCCCGCCGACGGCCGCCACGCTTCCGAAGTGCCGTGCGAACCGCTCGGGGTCGATCGTCGCGGAGGTGATGACCACCTTCAGATCCGGGCGGCGGGGCAGCAGCTGCGCCAGATAGCCCAGGATGAAGTCGATGTTGAGACTGCGCTCGTGCGCCTCGTCGATGATGATCGTGTCGTACTGGCGCAGCTCCCGGTCCGTCTGGATCTCGGCGAGCAGGATGCCGTCCGTCATCAGCTTGACGAGGGTGTCGTCGCCGACCTGGTCGGTGAACCGGACCTTCCAGCCGACCACCTCGCCCAGCGGCGACTTCAGCTCCTCGGCCACCCGCTCGGCGACCGTGCGGGCCGCGATCCGGCGTGGCTGGGTGTGCCCGATCAGGCCCTTGACGCCGCGTCCCAGCTCCAGGCAGATCTTGGGGATCTGGGTGGTCTTCCCGGAACCGGTCTCGCCCGCGACGATCACCACCTGGTGGTCGCGGATGGCCGCCAGGATCTCGTCCTTCTTCTGGCTGACCGGCAGCTCCGGCGGATAACTCACCACCGGCAGCGCGGCGCGCCGCTGCGCCACCCGCAGCTCGGCCTCGTCGAGGCCGGCGGCGATCTCGGCGAGCACCGCCGCCCGCGCGTCGGGCTTGCGGATCCGGCGGGCGCCGTCGAGCCGGCGCCCCAGCCGCTGCTGATCGCGCAGCATCAGCTCGGGCAGTCGCTTCAGCAGGGAGGACAGCGAGGGGGCGGCGCCGTCGGCGGGGGCGGAGGCAGGCTGACTGGACATACGTCCCCCAGGATCTCACCTCGCGGAAAAGACTGGCGAACCATTTGCGGGCGGGCCCCGGCCCCCGGGTGCGGCAGACCGCTGCGGCCCCGGGCGGTATGTCGGACATCGGTGCCTTAGCGTGGGGGGCATGCGCGATCATGAAGGGGAGAACGTCCCGCATGGCGCCCACGGCCGGCCCCGGACCGCGGCGGAACGCTGGGCGGCCTTCCGGGCCTCGCCGTTCCTCCCGGCCGTGGTCCTGGTGGTCATCCTCGCCGCCGCGGCCGGCCTCTTCGCCGGCTCGTACAGCTACACCATGGCCAACCCCACCCCCCGGCACATCCCCACCGCCGTGGTCACCGGCCCCGCCGCCCCGCAGCAGAAGGCGTTCGTCAGCGGTATGGAGCAGGCCCTGAACGCCTCCCTCCGGCTGACCGGCTACGCCACCTACGGGCAGGCCCGCGCGGCCGTCGACGACCAGCGGGAGTTCGCGGTGCTGCGGACCCGCGGCCGCGGCGTGGAGCTGAACGTCTCCGGCGCGTCGGGCGCGACGGTGGCCCAGCTTCTGTCCGAGGCCGCCGCCAAGGTCGGCCCGGCCACCGGCGTGCCCGTCACCGTCCGGGACGTCAAACCGCTCCAGCACGGCGACCCCCGCGGACTGGCGCTGTTCTACATCTCCCTGGCGGCCGTGATCATCGGCTTCGTCGGCGCCATCCAGCTCAGCGTGCACGCCCGCGGCCTCAACCCGGCCGAGCGGATCGCCTTCACCGCCGCCTACGCCCTGCTGGGCGGTTTCGCGATCGGCGCGGTGGTCGACTGGTGGCTGGGCGCGCTGCGGCTGCCGTTCGTGGAGTCCTGGCTGATCCTCGCGCTGACCATGTTCACGTCCGGCATGGTCTTCACGATGTTCAACACCCTGATCGGCCGCTGGGCCATGATCCCCACCTGGGGCCTGATGGTCCTCCTGGGCAACCCCTCGTCCGGCGGTGCGGTCTCCTGGCCGCTGCTCCCGTCCGTCCTCGGCCTGATCGGCCGCTGGCTGCCGCCGGGCGCCTCGGTCAACGCCCAGCACACCGCCGTCTACTTCCGGGGCCACCAGCACGCCTTCCCGTTCCTGGTGCTGGCCGGCTGGTCGCTGGTCTCCTGCGCGGTCTTCTGGTTCTGGCGCCACCGCCACCCCGGCGGCCGCGACACCGCCCCCGCCCACGCCGCCCCCTGACCCGCGGCCCGGCCCGGCGTGCCCCGAGGTGCCCGGGCCGGTCGGCCAGGTCCGGACAGGTGCGGAACGGCCCCCGGCACCGGCCCGGACCCATCCGGAGAAGAAGGCCGGAAAAACCGGAGAAGAAGGCCGGAAAAAGAAGAAGATCCCAGTCCGTTTCCGAACCGGGATCTTCTCCCAATGGGTGTGGCTGGGGCCGGGGTCGAACCGGCGACCTTCCGCTTTTCAGGCGGACGCTCGTACCAACTGAGCTACCCAGCCGCAGCGGTCCTGACGGGATTTGAACCCGCGGCCTCCACCTTGACAGGGTGGCGAGCACTCCAAACTGCTCCACAGGACCTTGCATTGTGCGAGTGGCGTGCACCAGTCTCGCACACGGTGGTGCGTGCCCCCAACGGGATTCGAACCCGTGCTACCGCCTTGAAAGGGCGGCGTCCTGGGCCACTAGACGATGAGGGCTGATGGCCCGCCTTGGCGCCGTTACCGGCCCCGTCGGGGACGTGAGAAGCATATGGGATGGGAGGACCGTTCGCCAAAACGGTTTACCCGGCCCGGTCGGACGGTGTCGCCGAAGGCCCCGGGGACCGGGAGCCGCCGGGCCCGCCGGGCTGGTTCTCCCGCGGCAGATGGCGGCTGACCTCGGCCCGCGCGAGCCCCAGCCCGCCCAGCGTGATCTCGTCCCACGCCTGGAGGTGCTTGGTGGCGCGGTCCAGGTAGAGCACCGACGCCTGGACGGGCGCGGGCTCCTTGCCCTGGACGGCGCGCAGCCCGCCGCCGCCGGTGGAGCCCTCGATCATCAGCCGGGTCCCCCGGGGCAGCGTGCTGGTCTCCCGGTGGTGCAGGTGGCCCGCGAGCGCCAGCGGCACCAGGCCGTCGGTCCGCGCCGCCGCCTCCGGGTTGTGGGCCAGCGCGATGTCCACCGGGGTGCCGGCCAGCCGCTCGGTGCGCAGCACCTCCGCGAGCCGGTCCCCGGCGGCCCGTTCGGCCGCGTCCCCGGCCGGTGCCACCGAGCGGTCCGGGGTGAACTGCGGGTCGCCGACGCCCGCGATGCGCACCCCGGCCACCCGGGTGACGTGCCCGCTGTCGAGGACCGTGACGTGCTTGCGGCCGGCCAGCGCGCGCTGGGTGCCGCGCGAGTCGTGGTTGCCGCGCACCCAGACGTACGGCGCGCCCAGGGTGGCGACCGGGTCGAGGAAGCGGTTCTCGGCGGCCGAGCCGTGGTCCATGGTGTCGCCGGTGTCGATGATCACGTCGATCCGGTACTGCCGCACCAGGGAGGCGATGAGGTGCCAGGCGGCCGGGTTGAGGTGGATGTCGGAGACGTGCAGGACCCGCAGGGTGGACGGGTCCGGCCGGTAGGCCGGCAGCGTCGAGGCGGTGTCGTACAGCTTGCTCACGTTCGTCACCAGACGCGCCAACTCCTGCTGGTAGACGCCGAATTCGCTGACGATGCTGCGCGCGGTGCCGACCACCGAGGGGGCCGAGCCGAGCAGTCCGGAGAACCGCGGCTCCAGGACGGACTTGGGGTTCCAGGTGGCGTACGCGGCGGCCCCGGAAGCGGCGAGCACGGCGAGCGCGAGCCCGCCGGCGGCCAGCGCGCGGCGCGGGCGGCGGTAGACGGCCAGGCCCAGCGCGGTGGCGCCGCCGGCCGCCGCGGCGCACGAGGTCACCACCAGCCCCGCGGCGCCGTGCAGCACGTCGTGGGTGACCTGGGCCTGGAGCCCGGCGAACCGCTCCGGGTGGTCGACCAGCGCCGCCGAGCGGGCCGGGTCCAGCCGGTCGACGTCCACGTCGAGCCGGACCGGGGCACGGTGGCTGTCCAGCGCCAGGTCGCCCAGCGGCGGCACGGTGATCCGGGTGCCGCCGGCCAGCGAGGGCCGCAGCGCCATGCTGGTGTCCATCGGGCCGACCGGGGCGTGCACCGTACCGAGCACCAGCAGCCCCAGCCAGGCCCCGAGCAGGCTGACGGCCGCCAGCCCCAGGGCCCGGGCGTACGGGCGCGCGGGCGGGGCGAGCGAGGTGACCGGATCCGTACGGCGCGGGCCGCCGGGCCGCCGTGGGACCGGGGCGGACCGCCGCCGGGCGGCCGTCCGGCGGTTCGGGCGGCGGGGGCGCGGCAGACGGGGGCCGGGGCGGTCCGGCGGGTCGGGAGGCGATGTCCGGGAGCGCGCTGCGCGGGCCATTGGTCCCGTATGCCCGGCTGCCCCGGCCGTTATGCGGGACGTCCGGACTCCGCTTGCGGCCCCGCCGGGGGCCGCTCCGAACGGCCGGGGAGGCCGTGCCGCGCCGGCCGGTGGCGGACAATGGGGGCGTGCTGGAGATGACGCGCGAGGAGTTCGAGGAACTGGTCGCCGAGGCGCTGGACCGGATCCCACCGGAACTGACCCGGCTCATGGACAACGTGGCGGTCTTCGTCGAGGACGAGCCCCCCGCCGGCGACCCCGGGCTGCTCGGGCTCTACGAGGGGACCCCGCTCACCGAGCGCGGCGAGTGGTACGCGGGCGTCCTCCCGGACCGCATCACCGTCTACCGGGGCCCGACCCTGCGGATGTGCGACACCAGGGAAGACGTGGTCGCCGAGACGGAGGTGACGGTCGTTCACGAGATCGCCCACCACTTCGGCATCGACGACGCGCGGCTGCACGCGCTCGGCTACGGCTGAGGGCGAGACCGAGGGCGTCCGGACCGGGTGCGCGGCGGCGGCCGCGTGTCCTCGGGCCGGGGGCGGGAGTTGGGCAGGGCGTCCGACGCCGCCGTCCCTGCGCTCCGGATCCGGAGGTCCCGCCCGTGTGCCCGATGCCCCCTCGCCCGACACCCGCCGCCGAACAGCCCGCTGAGCAGCCAGCCGAACAGCCCGCCGAACAGCCCGCCGGGCAGCCCGTTGCGCGGCCGCGCGCGGACGGGCCGCCTGCGGGTGCGCCCTTTGCCGGTGGGCCTGCTGCCGGCGGGGCTTCCGCCGGTGGGTCGCCCGCGGGTCCGTCGTCCGCGTCCTCGTCAGCCTCCTCCGCGCCTCGGGCGCCCTCCGCGCCGTCCGGTGCCGTGCCCGGGGTGGCCGCCCGGTCGAGGGCGCGGGTGACGGCCGCCGCGGTGGCGGTCTCCGCGCTGGCCGCCTCGCTGGCCGGCTGCATGAGCGTCAGCGACCCCGGCACCCCGAAGCCGTCCGGCAGCACCGCCCGGCAGGGCGACGAGAAGGGCAAGGCGCACCGGCCCGGCGGGCTGACCGCCGACGGGCGGGGCGACGGCCCGCACCGGCTGGGCCACGGCGGCCCCGCGCGCCCGGGCGGCCGCGGCACCGAGGCCGACCGGGAGGCCGGGGGCGGCGCCTCGCAGGCCCCCGAGTCCGCGCCGCCGCCCGCACCGGGCACGCCCGGGCCGGCCAAGCCGTCCGGGCCCGCACCCGGCGCCCCGCCCGGCCACGGCGGCACCGGCGGCCAGGCGGGCACCCCCGGGCCCGCGCAGCCCTCGCCGTCCCGGCCCGCCCACCCGCCGTCGCCGACCGGTGGGCCGGGCCCCGGCGCGCCCACCCCCGAGCCGAGCCCGCCGGCCGGCACGCCCTCGTCCGCGGGCGGCGGCGTCCACGCGTCCGGCCCGTCGCCGCTCGTCCCGAAGGCGTCGGTCGCCGTGCCCCCCGCGTCCTCCGGACACGGCTCCGCCCCGGGGGCCGGGTCCTCCGCCCTCTCCTCGCCGATGGCGTCCCAGGCGGAGTGGGACGCCTGAGCCGCCGGCGCCCCGGGCGGTGACGCGGCCGGGCCCCGGGCGGTGGGGGGAGCCGGTCGCCCGGGGCCGTACGGTGGCGTGAGGACGAACACAGCGGGAAGGGCGGCAGGGCATTTGCCTTGCGGGGGGCTGGGTGCGTATGGTGGTAGATCGTTTGATCCCATTTGCCCGGCGCCCTGTCAACAGCGCGCCGTGTGGCGCGTTCTCTCCCTTGCCGTGGCTGACCGCATAGAGGCGGTCTTTGTGAAATCACACGGAGTTGTGGGCGCGTGCCGAGACTCCGGAAGGTTTCGCATTTCGCATGTCCGTTTCCACTGAACAGTCCGCCCTGCCCGCGCACGACGAGCAGACCGCAGCCCCCGCCGACCAGCACGCCCCCGAGGCGGCGGCCGCGGAGACCACCGAGACCGTCGAGGCCGTCGAAGCCGTTGAGGCTGCCGAGGCCGTCGAGGCCGACGAGCAGGGCGCCGAGGACGGCGGCGACGACGCCGCGACCGTGACCTTCGCGGACCTCGGCCTGCCCGAGGGCGTCGTCCGCAAGCTCGCCCAGAACGGTGTCACCGTCCCGTTCCCCATCCAGGCGGCGACCATCCCCGACGCGCTGGCCGGCAAGGACATCCTCGGCCGCGGCCGCACCGGCTCCGGCAAGACCCTCTCCTTCGGTCTGCCGACCCTGGCCCGCCTCGCCGGCGGCCACACCGACAAGAAGAAGCCGCGCGCGGTCATCCTCACCCCGACCCGCGAGCTGGCGATGCAGGTCGCGGACGCCCTCCAGCCGTACGGCGACGTCCTCGGTCTGAAGATGAAGGTCGTCTGCGGCGGCACGTCCATGGGCAACCAGATCTACGCCCTGGAGCGCGGCGTCGACGTCCTCGTCGCCACCCCGGGCCGCCTGCGGGACATCATCAACCGCGGCGCCTGCTCCCTGGAGGACGTCCGGGTCGCCGTTCTCGACGAGGCCGACCAGATGTCCGACCTGGGCTTCCTGCCCGAGGTCACCGAGCTGCTGGACCAGGTGCCCGAGGGCGGCCAGCGGATGCTGTTCTCGGCCACGATGGAGAACGAGATCTCCACCCTGGTCAAGCGCTACCTCACCGCTCCGGTCAGCCACGAGGTCGACAGCGCCCAGGGCAACGTCACGACCATGACCCACCACGTCCTCGTCGTGAAGCCGAAGGACAAGGCGCCGGTCACCGCCGCGATCGCCGCCCGCAAGGGCCGCACCATCATCTTCGTCCGCACCCAGCTGGGCGCCGAGCGGGTCGCCGAGCAGCTGATCGAGGCGGGCGTGAAGGCGGACGCGCTGCACGGCGGCATGACCCAGGGCGCCCGCTCCCGGGTGCTCGCCGACTTCAAGGACGGCTACCTCAACGCGCTGGTCGCCACCGACGTCGCCGCCCGCGGCATCCACGTGGACGGCATCGACCTGGTCCTGAACGTGGACCCGGCCGGCGACCACAAGGACTACCTGCACCGCGCCGGCCGCACCGCGCGCGCCGGCCGGGAGGGCACCGTGGTGTCGCTGTCCCTGCCGCACCAGCGCCGCCAGATCTTCCGCCTGATGGAGGACGCGGGCGTGGACGCCTCGCGCCACATCGTCGGCGGCGCCGGCGCGTTCGACGAGGACCTGGCCCGGATCACCGGTGCGCGTTCGCTCACCGAGGTGCAGGCCGAGTCGGCGAACAACACCGCCAAGCAGGCCGAGCGCGAGGTCAGCGTCCTGGCCCGCGAGCTGGAGCGGCTCCAGCGCCGCGCCGCCGAACTGCGCGAGGAGGCCGACCGGCTGACCGCCCGGGCCGCCCGCGAGCGCGGCGAGGACCCGGCGGAGGCGCTGGCGGCCACCGCCCAGGAGGCCGCGGAGGCGGCCGAGGCGGCGGCGGCCGAGGCCGTCGTGCCGGCCCAGGCCGGACCGGGCGAGCGCCGCGGGTACGACCGGCGGGACGACCGCCGGGACGAGCGCTCGGGCGGCCGGTCCTTCGAGCGGCGCGAGGAGCGGGGCGGTTCCGGCCGGGACCGCGACCGTGACCGCGGTGGCGACCGGTTCGGCGGGCGTTCCTTCGAGCGGCGGGACGACCGCCGGGGCGAGGGCCGGGACGAGCGGGGCGGCTTCGGCCGCGACCGCGGTGGTGACCGCGACCGCCGGGACGAGCGCTCGGGCGGCCGGTCCTTCGAGCGGCGCGAGGAGCGGGGCGGCTTCGGCCGGGACCGCGACCGTGAGCGCGGTGGCGACCGGTTCGGCGGGCGTTCCTTCGACCGTCGCGATGACCGTCGGGACGACCGGCGCGGCGAGGGCCGGGACGAGCGGGGCGGCTTCGGCCGGGACCGCGGTGGCGACCGCGACCGCGGCGGCGACCGCGACCGCCGGGACGACCGCTTCGGCGGCCGCTCCTTCGACCGCCGGGACGACCGCGGCGGCTTCCACCGCGACCGCGGTGAGCGCCCGAGCCGTCCGTTCAACCGCGACGACCGCGGCGGGCGCTCCTCCGGCGGCTACCGCTCCGGTGGCGGCGACCGCCCGTTCAACCGCGACGACCGCCCCGGCGGCCGCCCGTCCTCCGGCTACCGCTCCGGCGGCGACCGCCCCTACGGCCGTCGTGACGACCACCGCGGCTCGGGCAGCGCGTCCGGCTTCGGCCGCCGCGAGGACAAGCCGCGCTGGAAGCGCAACGGCTGAACCACCGGCCGTGGCTGATTCCCGCCGCCGGCCTGCATGACCTTCAGGGCCCGTACCGCACCCAAGTGCCGTACGGGCCCTGGGCTTTGATCTGGGGTGTACGGGCGCGGAGCGGGCCGTACCGGGGGCGGCGGGGTGGACCGGGCGGGCCCGCGGCACGCCGTGGATTGGCCAGATCCCTCATGCCTTCGGGCTGCGGCACCTCCTCGGGCTATGCTGCTCGGTGCGGGCCATTAGCTCAATTGGCAGAGCAGTGGACTTTTAATCCATTGGTTCAGGGTTCGAGCCCCTGATGGCCCACCGAAAACGATGCGGAGCAGGTCTCTGACCTGCGGATCAGTGCCCCGGCCGGAGATCATCGGCCGGGGCGCGTCGCTTTTCCGGCCGGGCGCGTGAGCGATGCGTGAGCGGACGGCGCGGCAGGCACCGCGTCAGGCCGCCCCCCCCCCCACGCCTTCCGCTCCTGCCCCTGGTGTTCGCGGTGGGCCCGCAGGACGGCGGGTCGGTTACGTCGGGGAAGCGCCGAGGAATCTCAGGACGGCGAGGACGCGCCGGTGGTCGGCGTCGGCTGCGGGCAGGTCGAGTTTGGCGAGGATGTTGTTGATGTGCTTGGCCACTGCGCTGTCGCTGACGACCAGGGCCTCGGCGATCCCGGTGTTGGAGCGTCCCTCGGCCATCAGGGCGAGTACCTCCCGTTCGCGTGGCGTCAGCCGATCGAGCGGGTCGCTGCGGCGGCGCACGAGCAACTGGGCGACCACCTGGGGATCCAGTGCCGTGCCCCCGGCTGCAACCCGCCGGATGGAAGCCACGAACTCCTCCACGTCGGCGACGCGTTGCTTGAGCAGGTAGCCGACGCCGCTGGTGTGGGCCGTCAGCAGGTCGGCCGCATACCGCTCCTCGACGTACTGCGAGAGCAGTACCACCGCGGTCCGCGGCCATCGCTCACGGATCGCCAGCGCGGCGCGCACGCCTTCGTCGGTGAAGCCGGGTGGCATGCGGACGTCGACCAGGGCCAGCCCGGGCCGGTGTTCCCCGACGGCCGCAAGCAGGGCTTCGGCGTCGCCGACTTCGGCGGCGATCTCGAAGCCGGCCCTTTCCAGGACCTTGACGAGCCCGACGCGCAGCAGCAGGGAGTCCTCGGCGATCACGGCTCGCACGGCAGCTCCACGGCGATGGTGGTCGGGCCCCCGACCGGGCTGCTGAGGTGGAAGGTGCCGTCGACGGACCCGACCCGTTTGGCCAGCCCGCTCAGTCCGCTGCCGGTGCAGGTGTCTGCGCCGCCGATCCCGTCGTCGGTGATGTTCACGCGCAGCATTCTCCCGACCTGTTTGACAGTGACGTCCACGCGGCTGGCGCGGGCGTGCTTGGTGACGTTGGTGAGCGCCTCGGAGACCACGAAGTAGGCGACCGACTCCACGGTGGGCGCCGCTCGCTCCTCGAGGTCGACTCGCAGCCGTACCGGGATCGGTACCCGGGCGGCCAGCCCGGACAGCGCCGCGTCCAGCCCGCGGTCTTCGAGGACGGCCGGGTGCAGGCCGCGCACCAGGTCGTTGAGTTCGGCGATGGCCTCCTTCGCCTCGCGGTGTGCCTCGTCGATCACGGTGCGGGCCTCGTCCGGCAGGTTGGTGAGGGCGGCCTTGGCCAGGCCCAGGTTGACCGCGAGGGAGACCAGGCGCTGCTGGGTGCCGTCGTGCAGGTCGCGTTCGATGCGGCGGCGTTCGGTATCGACGGCGTCGATCAGGTCGGTGCGGCTCTCGGAGAGGTGCTCGACACGCTGCTGAAGCTGCTGGGAGCGGCTGGTCCCGAGCAGCGCGAGCGCGATCCGGGTCTCGGCGCGGGTCACCGGCCCGGTCAGCCAGGGTGCGGCGCACAGCAGCAGCACGCCTGCCGCGGTGTAGTACACCGCTTGGGTCGCGTAGTCGACGTAGTCCAGGCGAACCTGGACCGGCAACATCCAGGCCCACCCGTTGACGGTGACGCCGGCCAGGCCCGCGACCCACGCAGCGACCACCCCCAGCTCCACCACAGCCAGGAGCGGACCGACAAGCAGGTGGTATGCGGCCTGCCGCCAGGTCTGGGCCACGGACAGCCACCGCAGAGCGCGCCTCAGCCACCCTTCCTCGCGCGCGGCCGGCAGCCGGCGGATCTCCACTCCCAACAGCGCCCGGTAACGGCGTCGCTGCACAGCGGTGAGCGCCAGCACCCCGAGCAAGATCAGCACAACCGGGAGCGGGAGCACCCGCCACGCCTTCGGATTCGCGACACTCGCCATCCAGCTCCACAACGGCACCAGCGCAAGGTGCAGCGGAATCCCGGCCGCCAAGAAACCGGTGTCCCGCCGGACCCGAACAACTCTGCGCCGCAGCGCCCGGGGAATCGTCATGGCCCGACGGTAAAGCGCCAGGTGAGGGCTATGCCATGCATCGTGTATCCGGATCGATGGTGAAGCTGGCACCACCCTGGGAACGGCACCCGGCATTACTGACTGTGATCGCCGTGCGGCTCAGGCTGAAGGGCGTGCAGGAAATCATCGAACTGTTCCCGGAGCCGGACGCCGAGCGCGGCATACGCAGGCCGCACAACCCGCGCACGGGATCGCTCCCCGGCCCGCAGCGCCGTCGTCCGGACCGCCTTCCAGGCCGCCGGCGGGGTCTCGTCCTGGTCGGCTGCGGGGTGGCGCTACTGCCGTGGCTCGTCGTGTTGGCCACCAGCCTGCCGGCCACCTTCCGTGCCGCGCACTGGTCCGCCGCCTGGGTGGGGCTGGACGCGCTGGAGGCGGTCGGCCTGATCACCACAGGTCTGCTTGCCACCCGCGGCGATCGGCGGCTGGTGCCGGTCGCCGCCGCGACGGCCGCCCTGCTCACCGTCGACGCCTGGTTCGACACGATGACCGCGGCCGGCGGGAGCGAACTGCGCGCGGCGCTGGTCATGGCGTTGTTCGCAGAACTTCCGCTCACAGCGGTATGCGTCCGCCTGGCGGTTCGAGCGCTGCGCCGCACCCCATGAAACCCGCCACGGCGGCCCGGCGGGGGTGGGGCCCGTAGGGGGTGGGGCGGCCCCGGCCTGAGGCATACCCCGGACGGGTCAGGCGGACTCGCCGGGCGGCGGGCCGGCGGCAAGCCTGGGGGGACGGCGTGCGTCCCCGCGACGGACGCCGAGCCCGACGCCCACGGCGGGAACGCCACCGGCGGCGCGCGCCCGAGGCCCAGCGGCCCCACCGGCGTCACGCCCCGTCAGGTGCTCCGCGGCGTACGGCGGGACGGCGAGGTGACGAGGCGGCGACACGGGCGGCGGCGTCCAGGACGGCACGGCGTGCGGCGGTGCGACATGCAGCGACGGGTATCCGGCGCCCCGCGTCCGGGCGCGGCGACTCGCTCCGGTCTCGCGCGGGGTTGCGCGTTCGTGCGGTGGCTCCTCGCGTACGGGCGGCAGTGCCCCCCGCGTTTACGGGCGGTGTCGCCGCGTATCCGTGGTGGCCCGCGGGTGTGGTTGCCGGGCGGCCCTGCGCAAGGCGGGGCGCCGTAGTGCCGGGCCCGGGCCCGGGCCGGTCGGCGGTGGAGCGGAACGCGGGAACGGGAAGAGGCCGGTGCGGATGCTTCGAGGCGGCAGACACCGCACGGACGAGGGCGAGCGGCGGGCCCGGGACGACGAGATGCCCCCGCTCGTCCGCCGGCTGGCGCGCTGGCTCCCCGCCGTACTGATCCTCCTGGGCGTCGTCTTCGAGGTCCTGACCCCGCCCCAGTACACCGCGGCCCCCTTCCTCTCCGCCGCCCCGCTGGTCGCCGCCCCCCTCTACACGTTCCGGGCCACCGCCGTCACGGCCCTGGCCGCCATCGTCAGCGAACTCCTCATCGCCACCTACCACGGCGTCGAGGACTACTACGAGTCGGTGACCGAGTCGGCCACGGTCGTCGTCGTGGCGCTGCTGGCACTCGGCATCAACCGGGTCGTACGGACGAGCGACGCCCGGCTGGCCTCCGCCCGGGACGTTTCGGAGGCCGCCCAACGGGCCCTGTTGCCCGCCCCGCCCGCCCGGGTGGCCGGACTCGCGGTCGCCGCGCGCTACGTGGGCGCGCGGGCCGGCGCCCGGATCGGCGGCGACCTCTACGCCATCCAGGACACCCCGCACGGCGTACGGATGATCGTCGGCGATGTGCGGGGCAAGGGCCTGGAGGCGGTGGAGGCCGCGGTGGTCGCCATCGGCGCCTTCCGGGAAGCCGCGGAGCAGGAAGCCACCCTGGAGGCGGTCGCGGGCCGGCTGGAGCGCGCCCTCAAACGGGAGGGCGGCCGCCGGGCGGGCCTGGACCGGTTCGAGGGCTTCACCACGGCCGTCCTGGCGGAGATCCCCGCCGGGGACCGGTCGGCCCTCCGGGTCCTCAACCGCGGCCACCCGCCCCCGCTGCTGCTCACCCCCGACGGCGGGCTGCGGGAACTGCCCCCGTCCGCCGCCGCGCTCCCGCTGGGCCTGAGCGACGTGGCGGGCTGGCCGGACCGTGTCGACGAGACGTTCTTCCCGGCCGGCGCGCTGCTGCTCCTGTTCACTGACGGGGTGACCGAGGCCCGCGACCGGGCCGGCCGGTTCTACGACCCCTGCGCCCGGTTGCGCGGCAGCCGGTTCACCGGGCCCGACGACCTGCTGGACGTCCTGACCGAGGACGTCGCCCGCCATACGGGAGGCGCCCCCGCGGACGACATGGCACTCCTGGCGGTCCAGCGCCCGTTGGAGGCGTAGGCGTAGGCGCAGGCGCAGGCGTAGGGGGGTGGGGAGGCGTGCGGACGACGCCGGTGTGCGGCCCGGAAGCGCGCGGACCCGGATGGACCGGGTGCCCCGGGCAAACCGGGCGGATCGGGGCCCGCGGGCCGGAGGCGCGCGGAGGGCCGGGTCACCCCCTTACGGGAGCGGGGGCCGCAGCCAGTGGACGCTGTGGCCGTGCGGGTCGGTGAGGGCGACCGGGCGCTCGTCCAGGGCGAGGGTCAGCAGCATGGGGTCCTCCGGCCGCAGCGACCGGTGCTCCGGCGCGGTGATCCACGGCAGCACGCTGTGGTGCTCCTGGGAGATCCAGTGCCCGCCGCCGTCCCGTTCGGCGAGCAGCGACCGCACGAGCCGGGCGAACTCCTCGCGCCGGGCGGGCGGCAGGTAGGCCAGCGTCGCGCTGTGGAAGATCACCAGCGTCGCCCCGGCGGGCACCCGGGCGGCCAGCCCCGGCAGTTCGCCGAGCAGGTCGCCGCGCACCAGGTGCGGCCGCGGACCCGTCCGCATCGCCGCCACGGCCGCCGAGAGCCGTTCCGTACGGGCCTCGTCGCCCGGCCGGACGAGGGCCCGCAGCCAGCGGAGGTCGTCCGGGTCGGCGACCGGGTCGAGCGGGTCCGGGGCGATGCCGCCGCGCCAGACGACCTCCGGCAGCGGGCCCGGCAGCGCCGCCGCGCCGCCCTCGCTCCACGGTGCCGCCCCACTGGTGCGGCAGGTGAACGTGACGGCGCCGCCGTCGGCCCCGCCCTCCCCGTACCCGGACGCGCCGTCACCCCCTTGCCTGGAGGGGCGCCCGCCCGCCTGGTGGCCGTACGCGGGGCCGTCCGCCTGGTGGCCGTGCGGGCGACCGTCCTGGTGGCCGTACGGCTGTCCGCCCTCCCGGTGGCCGTACGTGGGATCGTCCGCCCGGTGGTCATACGCGGGGCCGTCCGCCCGGTGATAGCGGTACCGATACCGGTCGGGATACAGGCACAGCCCCGCCGATGTCCCGACCTCCAGGAGGGCCAGCGGCTGTGGCATACGGGCCAGCAGGGGCAGCAGCGGGGCGCAGCGGGCCGGTTCATCGGACCGGGCGGAGCGGCGCATGATCACCGCGCGGACCTCGTCCCAGTGCCGGATCGCCCACTCGCGCCACCGCCCGTAGGCGAGCTCGCCGCGCGGCCCCAACTCCGCGTGCGGGCCGTCGAGATAGCGCACCGCGGCGAGCAGGAGGTCCGGCTGCTGCTTGGCGCCGGCCGGCAGCGAACCCGCCAGCAGGTCGCACAGCTCCGCGTCCCCGCTGATCCGGGCGGCCAGCTCCGCGTGCGCCTCGGACCGTCCCCGCGCCTGGTGCCAGGAGAACTCCCGGTACCGCTCCGCCACTTCCTGCGGGTTGTTGACGACGTTCCCGGTGTGCGCGACGTTGACGGCCATGAGGCGACGTTACCGTCCTCACGCTACGTAACTGCGGGGCGTCCCTCCGCATAACGAGTCGCGCACAATCATCGGAAGATCGTTTGGCGACGAGGCGGCAACTCGCCCTGATTGCAGCCGTGCTGGGGGTAAAAGTCCACGCCAAAGGTCGTTCGGAGGGCTTTCGGAACTCCCGTGGATTCGTGGGAACGCTTGGATTTCCCGCGCCGTCTCTATTACTGTCCGATAACGGAGCGCGGTTGTCCCAGCCGTCGCCAGTGGCGGCACCGCGCGCCGACGCCGAATCCCGTACGCGCTCTTCCCGCACGTCCAGAACGACTCCGGGCGGCCCGCCCGAGCCGGCACTCCGAGCCGCCCGATCCGTGTCCTCGTACCGCGACGGGTCACCCGGAACGAACGGTTCCGGTCCTTGCCGGATCCGCCTGGATTTGCCGGGAATTGCGCCGAAGGAACCGGGGAACCACCCTCTTGGGGTGAATCGGACGCCTCTCGCCAAGGGGTGCCGTAGGAGACCTTCCTGCTCCGAACCCGTCAGCTAACCCGGTAGGCGAGAAGGAAGGAAAGGAGTGCGCCCCCGTGGCGTCCGCGTCCAACAGACCAGCCCCCCATGCCTCGTCCACCTCGGGTCTCGGCGGCCCCGCCGCCTTCGGCGGGCCGGCGGGTTCCGGCGGTCCCGCTGATTTCGGCGGGGTGGTCGGTGCCGGAGTGGCCACCGGGTTCACCGTCCCTGTGGGGGGCGGTGGTACGGCAGGTTCGCAAGGCACGGCAGGTGCTGCCGGTGCAGCAGGTGTGGCACGTGCTGCCGGTGCAGCAGGTGCTGCTGGTGGTGGCGGCGTCGGTGTCGTCGGGGCGCCCTCGGCTGCTGCTCCGTCTCCCGACGTTCCCGACGTTCCCGCCTTCGCGGGGCCGGCCCGCGCCACCCTCGGCCCGGACACCGGTACGGCGTTCGGCGCTGACGGCCCCTACGGCGGGCCGCCCCGCACTGCCGCGGCCTACGGGGAAGCGGCCGGCGAAGATGCACTCCGGGGGGCCGCGACCCCGGGGGCCTACGCCTCCCACGGGGCCTATGGGGACGCGCCCCGGGCCCCGCTCCCGTACGGCGCGTCGCCCGAGCTTTCCCCGCACCCCGCGCCCTCGTACTCGCCGTCCGCCCACCCGTCCGCCGCCGGGCCGTCCGAAGCCGCCGAAGCCGCCGAAGCCGCCGAAGCCGCCGAAGCGGCTGGTCTCGGGGAAGCCTCCGAGGGCCCCGAACGCGCCGCTTCCCCCGACCCGTTGGACTGGGACGACGATCGTCTGGCGCCGGGCTTCCGTGCGAAGCACCGGGTGGCCAAACCGCGCAGCGGCGGACTCGCCAGGGGCGGCACGGCCCTCGGTGTCGGCGTGATCGCGGCGGTCGGCGCGAGCGGCGTGGCGGCGGCCGAAGGCCGGCCTCCGGTGCCCATATCGATGCCCGACCCCGGTGGCGTGGCGGACGACTCCACCGGCGCCCACCAGGACGCCACGTCTGCCCCCGGTACCGGCACCGGTACGGATGCCGTCACCACCGGAGCCCCCGGCGCGGGTGCCGCGAGCGCGTCCCCCGTGACGGCTGCGCACGCGCCGTCCGCGCCCCACGCACCCGCCCCGGCCCCCGCCTCAGGGGCTTCGGCCCATGCGGCCGTCCCCGCGTCCGCCGTCCTCCGGGCCGGTGTCACCTCCGGCGACGGCAACCAGGGCGCGGGTGCGGCCGAGGCGCTGCGGAACCGCATCCTCCAGCAGGCCGACGCCCACCAGGCCACCACCGAACGGGAAGCCGACGCACCGCAGCACCCCGCCCCCGAGGACGCTGCCCCGGCCCTCGCCCAGGAGGGCCCGGTCCCCACCCACGAGGCCCCGGCCCCAACGTCCGCCTCCGACGGTCCGGCCCACGAGGGCTCCGGTCCTGCCGCCCCGTCCCGGACCGCCGACGAGCCGGTGTCGGCCGCGCCCACCGACGAGCCGGTATCGGCCGCGCCCACCGACGAGCCCGCAGTGGCCCCGGAGACGGGCGACGGGGACGCCGCCACGCCCCCCGGCGCCGCGGACCGGCCGGAGGCGTCGGCCGCCGCCGGGGAAGCCGGCGAGGACCACCCGGAAGCGGAACCCGCCGCCACCGCCGACGCGGGCCACCCGACCGCCCCGACCGGCGACTTCGTCGCCCCCCTCTCCTCGTACACGCTCGCCACCGGCTTCGGGCAGGCCGGTGACCCCTGGGCGGCGGACCACACCGGGCAGGACTTCACGGCCCCAACGGGCACGCTGGTCACGGCAGTTCACGGCGGCACCCTCACCCATGCCGGCTGGGCCGGCGCCTACGGCTACCGCATCGTCCTCACCCTGGAGGACGGTACGGAGGTGTGGTTCTGCCACCTGTCGTCGATGGTCAAGACGTCGGGCAAGGTCGCTGCGGGGGACGTGATCGGCCGCGTCGGCGCCACCGGGAACGCCACCGGTCCGCATCTCCACCTGGAGGTCCGCCCGGCCGGCGGCGCCCCCGCCGACCCGGCCTCATGGCTCCGCGACCGGGGCGTCACCGTCTGACCGCCGCCGCCCGCCCGGCCTCCCCGCAAACCGAGGGGAGGCCGGGCCGCAACCGCCCCCCGAACCCAGGGAAGGCGCGGCCACCGCCCCCGCGTCCGTCCCCCTCGCCCGCCACCAGCAGCTCCCCCCACAACAGTCCCCCCACAGCAGTCCCCCCCAACACCAGCCGCCCCCATACCAACCCGCCCAACCGCGGCCTCCCCACAGCAGTCGCCGCCCCTGCGACATCCACCGGCCCGGCAGCACCCCGGGGAACAAATTCCCCGCCCCCGGCGTTGCGCCCACATGACCGCGACACACACCCAGAGCTCCGCCCACGCCCACGAGCCGCTCGGATCGCTGTCCGTCTCCCGGCTCTGCCTGGGAGGCAATGTCTTCGGCTGGACCGCCGACGAGGCCGAGTCCTTCGCCGTCCTCGACGCGTACGTCGCCGGCGGTGGGAACTTCATCGACACCGCCGACGTTTACTCCGCGTGGGTCCCCGGCAACAAGGGCGGTGAGTCCGAGACCGTCCTCGGCAACTGGCTCGCGGCCCGCGGCAACCGCGACGATGTCGTGATCGCCACCAAGGTCGGCGCCCACCCCGACCACAAGGGCCTCTCCGCCGCCACGATCAAGACCGCGGTCGATCTCTCCCTGTCCCGTCTGCGCACGGACTACATCGACCTCTACTACACCCACTACGACGACGAGTCGGTCGAGGTAGGGGAGTTCCTGACCGCGCTCGACGACCTCGTCCGGGCCGGCAAGGTCCGCGAGATCGGCGCGTCCAACATCTCCGCATCGCGCCTCCAGGAGGCGCTGGACTTCTCCGACCGTGAGGGCGTGGCTCGTTACGTGGCCCTCCAGCCCCACTACAACCTGGTCTCCCGCGACACCTACGAGGGTGAACTCGCCGACGTGGCCGCCCGCAACGGCCTCGGCGCCGTCCCGTACTACGCGCTCGCCTCCGGCTTCCTGAGCGGCAAGTACCGCCCGGGGAGCACGGTCGACAGCGCCCGCGCCGGGAAGGCGGCGGAGTACCTCGCCACCGAGCGCGGCCCGCGCGTGCTGGAGGCGCTCGACACCGTCGCCAAGGCCCACCATGCCGAACCGGCGACCGTCGCCCTCGCCTGGCTCGCCGCCCAGCCCACCGTCACGGCCCCGATCGCCAGCGCCCGCACCCTCGCCCAGCTTCCGGCCCTCCTGGCCGTCGGCGAGCTCACCCTCACCGACACCGAACTGGCCCTCCTCACCGAGGCATCAGCCTGACCGGTGCCCCTCCGCGCGGGCCGCGGGACGACGCGCGGCCCGCGGCCGGCCCGGCGCCGCGGCACCGCAGGCCCGGGCCGGCGGCGAGCCACTGACGCCCACCGCCCGCCCGGCCGAGCGGCGCCACCGTCCGCGCCGCCCTCCCGCCCGGCCGAGCGGCGCCACCGTCCGCGCCGCCCTCCCGCCCGGCTCAGCCTCGCCGGTCGGCGACCGCCCACGACGCCAGCGCGACCGCGCCCGCCACCGCGAACACCGAGGGCCACGCCCCGATCTTCTTCGCCAGCGGGTGCGACCCGGCGAACGCCGCCACATACGCCCCACTCAGCGCAGCAGCCGCCTTCGTACCGGCCTTGTCGTGCCACCCCTTGGCCGCTACGGCCCCGGCAGCCGCCAGCGCCGCTCCACCCAGCGGTCGCTTCTTCGTCCACCGGGCCACCCCGTAACCCCCCACGAGGCCACCGGCCGCCACCACACTCGTCGGTATCCCAGCCATCACAGAAACCTCCCATTCACGGACAACCAACAACTCCAACGAGCCTACGCCCGGCTCACTCCCCGTCAGCAGCCCGACCGGCACGGCACCCGCTGCCCCGGGCCACTCGCCGTCGCGGGTGCCGCAGCAGCGGGCGACGGGTCACTCCGGGCGCGGTGCCGGGCCCGTTCCGCGCGTGCGCCGCGGCATCGAGGCGACAACCGCCGCGACCTTGTCGGCGACGGCCGCCGGGTCCTCGTGCTCCCAGAAACGCAGGACCGTCCAGCCCTCCGCGACGAGGTGTTCCGTGGTCTCCCGGTCCCGGGCCATGTTGCCGTCGAGTTTGGTGCGCCACCACTCGGCGTTGGCCTTGGGGTGGGTGGCGTGCCGGGGGCAGCCGTGCCAGAAGCAGCCGTCCAGGAAAACCGCGATCTTGGCGCCCGGGAAAGCGATGTCGATCGTGCGGCGGGGGAGGCCCGGCACCCGGTGCTGCAGCCGGTAGCGGTGACCGGAGGCGTGGAGGAGACGTCGTACGGCCATCTCGGGGACGGTGTCCCGGCGGGCTTGGACGCTCATACGGGCCGAGACGCCGGGGGACGAGGGTTTGGCGGGCACGGGGCCAATTGTGCCGGAGGCCGCCCGGGCGGTCAGCTGTGTTCCCGTGGCGACGCCTCCGCCCCTCGCCCACCCGCCATGGTGCTCGTCGCCCATGCCTGGAGGAGGGCCGGGCCCGCCCAGGGGCGGTAGCGCCACAGGCGTTCCAGGAGGTCGCGTTCGCGGGCGGTGTAGTCGGGGGGCGGGCCCGTCAGGTGGGCGCGGCGGCGGTGGAAGGAGAGGGCGGTGGCCAGAGTGGTGTAGGCGGTGACGGCGCGGGCGGCGGCCGGGCCGTGGGTGCGGCGGGCGATGTCGCGGGCCAGCGCGCGGGTCTTCAGCGACGACAGCGCCAGCGGCTCGGGCGGGGCGAGCCACCCGGCCGCGGTGTACGGCGCGAGGTAGGCGCGCACGGAGAGCAGCTCCTGCCGGCGCGCCCACAGCGCCAGCCAGGTCAGGGCCAGCAGCGCCGGCACCATGATCACCGTGTAGACGATCAGGAACCCGGCGTCGCCCAGGCTGGAAGCGGCGTTCCACACGCCGTGCAGGAGCACCGCGGTGGCCAGCCCCAGCAGGATCAGCGCCGCCCGGGCGCCGCGGCGGCGGGGGTAGCGGGTCGCCGCTATGCCGAACGCCAGCCCGGTGAGGATCGTGAACAGCGGGTGCGCGAACGGCGAGACCACGATCCGGACGAAGAACGTCCCGGCCGTCAGCGAACTCAGCCCGGTGTGGCCCATGGACTGGTCCTCGCCGAAGGCGCTGCCCAGATACAGGATGTTCTCGGTGAACGCGAAGCCGGTGGCGGTGATCCCGGCGATGACGATGCCGTCCGTGATGCCGTCGAAGTCACGGCGCCGGAAGCGGTAGAGGAGGACGATCGCGGCGGCCTTCATCACCTCCTCCACGATCGGCGCGACGACCGTCGAGCCCCACGCCTGGGCCTCGGTCGGCGACGCGGAGGCGATGTTGCTGGCCAGCCAGTCGGTGGCGAAACCGTTCGCCAGGACCGCGACCAGGGTGGCGGCACACGCCCCCCAGGCGAACGCGAACGCCAGATTCCGCCACGGCTCCGGCTCGATCCGGTCCAGCCAGCAGAACGCCGCGATCAGCAGCGGCACCGGGAACACCGCCAGCCCCAGCCCCACCAGGAACCCCTCGGTGCCCGTCTGGCGCCGGACGATCCCGAGGATGATCACCCCGGACAGCGCCAGCAGCGACGCCAGCGCGACGGCCCGCACGGTCTTGCTGTGCCAGGGCGCGGGCCGGCGCCGCGGGCCCCGGTGCGCCTCGGCGTATGTGTACGGCGGCGGGCCGGCGGAGCGCTCGGGGAGCGGCGGCGGGGACGGGTACACCCAACGACCCTAACGAGGGCCGGGCGGGTCCGGCATGCGGGTTTACGGTCCGGGCCGGGAGGCGCGGCAGAAGCAAGAGGCGCGGAAGATCCAAGAGGCGCGGCAGAACCAGGAGGGGCGGGCCGCGGGCCACGCGGGGGCGGAGGCGGGGGCCCACCGGTGGGCACGCTCCGTCGCATGCGCACCGGTGGGCACGCTCCGTCAGACGCGCACCGGTGGGCTCGCTCCGCCTCAGGGGCACCTCCGCCTCAGGGGCGCCTCCGTCTCAAGGACGCCGGTGAGCTCGTTCCCCTCTCAGGGGCGCCGGCGGAACATCAGGTCGCGCACCACGTGCCCCTTCTCCAGGCCCTGGCCCTCGAACTTGGTGAACGGGCGGAACTCCGGCCGCGGCGCGTAGTCCGCGTAGAGGTTCTCCAGCGCCGGCTCGGCGGAGAGCACCTCCAGCATCTGCTCCGCGTACGGTTCCCAGTCGGTCGCGCAGTGCACCAGGGCGCCGGGCGCGAGCCGGGACGACGCCAGCGCCACGAACTCCGGCTGGATCAGGCGCCGCTTGTGGTGGCGCTTCTTCGGCCACGGGTCCGGGAAGAAGACGCGCAGGCCGGCGAGGGAGCCAGGGGCGAGCATCTCGCGCAGCAGGATGATCGCGTCGCCGTTGGCCACCCGGATGTTGGACAGGCCGTTCCGCTCTGCGAGACCGAGCAGGTTGCCCTGGCCCGGGGTGTGCACATCACAGCCGAGGATGCCGGTCTCCGGGTCGGCGGCGGCCATCCGGGCGGTCGCCTCGCCCATCCCGAAGCCGATCTCCAGGACGACCGGCAGGCCGCCGAAGAACGCGTCGAGATCGAGGCGGGACAGCCCGTCGACGTCCACGCCCCACGTGGGCCACAGGCGGCGCAGCGCTCCGGCCTGGGAAGCGGTGACGCGGCTGCGGCGCGGCTGGAAGGAACGGATCCGCCGCTCGTGGTGCGAGCCCGCGGGGTCGGCCGCCGGGCCCGTCCCCTCGGGGGACATCGGCTTACCGCGCCGCTCCCCGCCGGCCTGCGCGGACGTGACGGCGGTCACGGGGCCCGCCGTATCCTCGTCCTCCGCACCCTCCGCGCCCGCACTCCCTCTCCGAGTCGCACTGCCGCTCTCGCTCGAAGGCGCGCTTGCATGCGGGCTCGCACCGGCGGCTGCGCCGGTGGCGGCGTGGGCGTCCGCGGCGGCGCGGGCGTCCACCGCGGTGGCGGCGGGGGCCTCGGGGGTGGCCGTTCCGGGAGCGGCGGTCTCAGGAGTGAGGGCCTGGGGGATGGCGGTCTCGGGGGCGGCGGTCTCAGGGGTGGCGGGATTCTTCGACACAGTATTTCGATTCTACGGACGCGGGCCCGGCACTCGGGAACGTCGGCCCGGCACCCGGAACGCCGACCCGGTGGCCACGTACGGCGACCCCGCCCTCGCCTTCGTCCCCGGCATCCCGCCAGCGGTCCGCCAAGGTCCGCCGCCGGGGCCCCAGGCCCCCGGGCACCAAGCCCCGGGTCATCAAGCCACCGGGCCCTCGACCCACACCGGCTCACCAAGCCACCGGGCCCTCGACCCACCGGCTCACCGAGCCACCGGGCCCCCGCCTGGCGCGCCCAGGACGTTCCGGCCGCCCAGGACAGTCCGCCACCCAGGACACCCCCGGTCCACCCCCACCCCACCTGACCTCCAGGTCAGCTCGCCCCAGGCCCCGCCCCCGCCGGCAGCCCCAGCACCCCCCGGACCCGCCGGGCCACCTCTCGGCCGATGGGCAGGGAGGCGGTGGCGGCCGGGGACGGGGCGTTCAGGACGTGGATCATGCCGGGGGACTCGGCGAAGAGGAAGTCGTCGACGAGCGTCCCGTCGGGCAGCACGGCCTGCGCGCGGACCCCGGCGGGGGAGGGCACGAGGTCCTCCTCGCGGGCGGCCGGCAGCAGCCGGCGGACCGCCTCCGTGAAGGCCCGGCGCGACAGTGAACGGTGCAGTTCGCCCGCGCCGTAGCGCCAGTGGCGGCGGGCTATCCGCCAGGAGCCGGGGAAGGCGAGCGTCCCGGCGAGCTCGGCGGGGCGGACCGTGCGCCAGTCGTAGCCCTCGCGGGCCAGGGCGGGCACCGCGTTCGGCCCGATGTGGACGGAGCCGTCGACCCCGCGGGTGAGGTGCACGCCCAGGAACGGGAAGGCCGGGTCGGGCACCGGATAGACCAGGCCGCGGACCAGCTCCGCGCGCTCCGGGGCGAGCGTGTAGTACTCCCCGCGGAACGGGACGATCCGCATCCCCGGGGCGTCCCCCGCCAGCCGCGCCACCCGGTCGCAGTGCAGACCGGCGCAGTTCACCAGGGCGCGGGCGCGGTAGACCGTGCCGCCGGCCGTACGGACCGCGACCCGGCCGGGGCGGCGGCCGATCGCGGTGACCTCCTCCCCGTACCCGACCCGCGCGCCGTCCTCCTGGGCGAGGCGGGACAGCTGCCGCGCCACCGCGCCGAAGTCGCAGATACCGGTCGTGCCGACATGGATGGCGGCCAGCCCGCGGACCTCCGGCTCGTACTCGGCGATCTGGGCCGGGCCCAGCTCCCGCACCGGGAGGCCGTGCTCCCGGCCGCGCTGGATGAGCCCGTGCAGCCGGGGCAGCTCCCTGCGCTCGGTGGCGACGATCAGTTTGCCGGTGACCTCGTGCGCGATGTCGTGCTCGGTGCAGAACTTGACCATCTCCGCGGAACCCTGGAGCGCGAAGCGGGCCTTCAGCGAACCCGGCGGATAGTAGATACCGCTGTGGATCACGCCGCTGTTGCGCCCCGTCTGGTGGCGGGCCGGGCCGGGCTCCTTCTCCAGCACCACGACGCGTATACCGGGCACGGCGCGCGTGAGGGCATGGGCCGTGGAAAGCCCCACGATCCCGGCACCGATCACCAGCACATCGCAGTCGTACGCCGCCACTGCACCTCCCCAACCGCATGACCGCCGGCCCGCCCGTCACCGCGGGCCCGCGCGTCATCGCCGACGACGTAGTCCATCATGACGCGCGGCACTGACATTCCGCTGTGACCTCCGTCAGCGCCCCCGCCCGAAGCCGCCGAAAGCCACCCGAAACCCGCCGGTCCCCAACCCGCCGCTCCCCAGGCACCGCGACCGACCCCACCCCGCTCCGGCCCACGCCGACCCGCTCCGGCCCACGCCGACCCGACGCGATGCGCTTCGGTCCGTCCTGACCTGTCGCACCGGCCTGACCCGGCCTGACCCGGCCTGACCCCTCCTGGACCACCCCGAGCCACCCCAGCGCCACCCTGAACCGCCACCCCGAACCGCCACCCCAGCCACGCACCGGCCCCTGCACCCCGGCCCCGGGCCGCCCGGTGCCCACCCCTGCCAGTACGCCCCTACGCCCCTACGCCCCCTGCGCCACCCTCGCCCCGTACGCCCCTACGCCGGCGCTGCCAGCAACGGCCGGGCCCGCTCGCGGAGTTCGACGACCCGAGGCTCGTTCCCGTACGGCTCCAGGCGGTGCAGCAGATCGCGGACGTACTCCGTCGTACGGGCCGAGGAGATGCGCCCCGCCACCTCCACCGCACGGGCGCCCGCCGCGCAGGCCGCGTCCAGATTGCCGGACTCCAGTTCGGCGACCGCGGACACGACGAGGCGCAGCCCGTGCGAGCGGACGAACTCCTCCGTCGGCCGCGACAGCGCCTGCTCGGTGAAGCGCCGCACCTGACGGGGCAGCCGCAGGTCCCGATAGCACTCCGCCGCGTCCGCCGCGAACCGCTCGTACGAGTAGAAGTCCAGCCAGGACGGATCCGGATCACCGCTGCGGGACCGCTCCAGCCAGCCCTCGGACGCCTTCAGCGCCACCTCGCAGGCCCGCGCCTCCCCGGCCTTGGCCTGCGCCCGCGCCTCCACCAGCCGGAAGAAGCTCATGGTCCGGGCGGTCGCCAGCCCGCGGTTCCGCTCCAGGGCCGCCTGCGCCAGATCGACCCCCTCGTCGGCGAACCCGCGGTACGTCGCCTGGAGGGACATCGACGCCAGCACATACCCGCCCAGCGGGACGTCCGCGGCCGCGCGGGCCAGTCGCAGCGCCTGGATGTAGTACCGCTGCGCCGCCTCCTGCTGGCCCGTGTCGAAGGCCATCCACCCGGCGAGCCGGGTGAGTTCGGACGTTGCCCCGAAGAGCGCGCGGCCCACCTCGTCGCTGTACGAGGCGAGCAGCAGCGGCGCCGCGTCCACCCGGAGGCACTCCGGCACCATGGACGAACGCCAGTCCCCGCCCCCGTACTTGGAGTCCCACCGCCGGGCGTCCTCGGCCGCCTCCCGCAACTTGGTGACGTCACTGTGGCCGACGTGCTGGGGGGTCCCGCCGTCACCGGCGGCCGCGGCGTCCTTGTCCCGCGCCTCGGCCGCCTCCCGCGCCACCGAACTGTCCGCCGGCGATATCAGCCACCGCGACGCGGGCGTCGCGTACGCGCTGACGGCGAAGGAACCGGCCAGACTCTGCCAGATGCCGCCGCCGCTGCCCCGCCGTCCGGCGAGATCGAGACGGTACAACTCGGTCGCCGAGCGCACCGCCGCGCCCACGTCCCGGGGAAACGCCAGCCCCACCTCGGGCGCCGGATCGGCATCCGCCAGCCCGATCTCGTGCAGCGGCACCGGGCGCCCCAGTTTGCTGCCGATCGCGGACGCGATCAGGTGGGGCGCGGCGCCCTGCGGCACCATGCCCTTGGAGACCCAGCGGGCCACCGACGTCTTGTCGTAGCGAAGCGTCAGGCCGCGTTGCGCACCGAGGTCGTTGACCCGGCGCGCCAGGCCGGCGTTGCTGATCCCCGCGAGGGCGAGAACGGTGCCGAGCTTTTCGTTCGGCCCGCGTGTATTGCTGGACATGCGCACCCCTCGACACAGCGACAGCCGCCCCGTACCCCGGGGCAGGCGTCCACCCAGAGTAGTTCGCCGGATCCCGACCGTTAAGGGCCGGTGTCTTGGATGGCGAGATTCGTGTTCAAACGGGGGTGCGGGAATTGGCATGTGCTCCGGGTACGTGTGCCCATGCGCCCGTTCGTGCGCGCTGGCTGCCCAACGGGGGCCGCGCTTCGATGAGTTCTGCGTGGGTCGGCCCGCTGCACTGGATCCAGTGGGCTGGGGGACACCGCCACCTCATTCCCCGCGGGTGGCGGTCCGGTCCGGGAGGCGCAGCCCGCTTCCCGGACCGTCGCGGGGCGGGGTGCCGTCCGGCCGCCGCGCGCCATGCGGCCCCGTCCGGCACGGTCGTCCGGGCGTCAACTCCACTATCGCGCCCGGACTTTGGCCGAAAAGCGACGGGTGATGCTTTCGCGCCGCCGCCGGCCCCGGGGGCCACACGGGGGGCCGCCCGGGGCCGCCACCCCACGGGAGCACCGCACCCCGCCCCCGCCTCCCGTCGCCGTCCCTCGGCCCTTCGCCTCACCCGTATCCCCGCCCCCTCGTCCACCTCCCGCCCCCCACCGCCGTGGCAGCATGGTCCGCACGGCAGCTGGGGAAACCGCTGCACCGGACGGCCGCCGGCCACCGGGCGGACGGGGAAACGGGTGGAGGCGGCGGATGCGCTGGTTGGTGGGGTGGAGCAGTCCCGCGGCCACCGGCAGGCAGAGCCACCCCCTCCACCCCGTCGGCGCCCAACTCCTCTGGGACGGCCCCGACCCCCTCTGGGCGGTCGGCGACTGGCGCCCCCACGAGGTACGCGTCGTCCAGGCCGACCCGGAGACCCGGCTCGCCGTCCTCGGCGTCTGCGGCGCCACCGACGACCAGCTCCGGGTCGGCCTGTACGCCGCCCGCGGCGGCGCCCTGCGCCACCTCACCGCCTGGCCGGGCAGCTACACCGCGGTCGCCCGGGTGGGGCGCCGCGTCACCGTCACCGGAGACCTCGCCGGCGCCCGCCCCGTCTTCCACACCCGCTGGGCCGACGGCACCGCGTACGCCACCGCCGCCCTGCCGCTCGCCGACCTCGTCGAGGCCGGCCTCGACGTCGGCCACCTCGCCGCGCTCCTCGCCTGCCCCGACGCCCCCGAGGCGCTCGGCACCGGCACCCCCTACGACGGCGTCCACCGGATCCCGCCCGGCCACGCCCTCGTCCTGCGCAACGGCACCACCGAGACCGCCTCCTACGAGCAGGCCGCATCCCTGGCCGTCGCCGCCCCCCAACTCGCCCCGGACGAAGCCGTCGACGGCGTCCGGGAAGCCCTCGTGGAAGCCGTCCGGGCCCGCCTGGCGGCCCCCCGCTTCGCCCCCGACCCCGACGGGCCCGAACGCCTCGACCCCGGACCCGTCCCCGGCATGGGCCCCGCCGAACGCCGCGCGGCCCGCGGCGGCCCCGCCCCCGGCATCGGCGCCGACCTCTCCGGAGGCAGCGCCTCCGGAACGCTCGCCCTCCTGGCCGCCGGCCTCCCCGGACAGCCCGGCCGGCTCAACGGCCACGGCGAACGCCTCCTCGCCGTCACCTTCAACGACCGCGCCACCCACGGCGGCCACCCCGAGCACGAGGAAGAACTGGAGCGCGCCCGCGGCATCGCCGACGACCCCCGGCTGCACCACGTCGTCGTCGCCGCCGGCGCGGAAGCCCTCCCGTACACCGGCCTCGACGCCCTCCCGCTCACCGACGAACCCGGCCCCGCGCTCACCCTCGCCGCCCGGCACCGCAGACGGCTGCTGTCCGGCGGCGCCGACCACTTCGTCGGCAACGGCGCGCGCCAGGCCCTCGACGCCCATCCGGCCCGCCTCGCCGACCTCCTCCTGGACCGCCGCCGGCGCCACCTGCTGCGGCCGGTCACCGCACTCGCCCGGGCCGACGGCCCGTCCGCCCACTCCGTCCTCGTCCCGTTCACCGTCTACCGCGCCGCCCGCAAGCTCGCCCGCACCCCCTACGCCACCGGGATCGCCGAGGCCGCCCGGCGCCTGCGGGAACGGCAGTTCGCCGACGAGCCGGTGGCGGGCGGCGCGGTGGACGCGTCCCTGGCCGCGCTCACCTGGTGCCGCCCCGGGCCCGCCGCCCGCTGGCTCACGGGCGAGGCGCTCGCCGAAGTATCGGTTCGCCTCGGCGACGCGGCGCACCGCTCACCCGGTGCCGGCCGCCCCGGCGAACGGCGCGCCCGCGCCGCCCTCGCCCGCCAGGCCGCCGACCACCGCGTCTTCGAGCAGGCCGCCGAGGTCCGCAGCCAGCGGCTGCACGCCCCCTTCCTGGACAACCAGGTGGTCCTCGCCTGCCGCGCCCTCCCGGACACCCTCCGCGTCCAGCCGGGCGCCCGCGCCGCCGTCCTGCGCTCCGTACTGGCCGGCGCCGGCGTACGGGACCTGCCCCCGGGCTGGGGCGCCGCCTCCCACCTCCCGCACACCGCGGCGGCCCGCGCCGGCCTGCGCGCCGCCGCCGGTCTCCTCCACCAGCTCTTCGACGCCCCGCTGCTCGCCGACGCCGGCCTCATCGAGGCCCGCGTCGTCCGCAAGGCCCTGCACGCCGCCACCGAAGGTGCCCCCCTGCCCCTGGACGGACTCGCCGAACTCGTCTCCGCGGAACTGTGGCTGCGCCGCCTCCTGGCCCGCCGCGGCTCCTGCTGGACCGGCACCGAACCCTCCCGCCAACGCGCCCTCCCCACCGGCCTCACCCCCCGCTCCCGCCTCCCCCTCCCCTAACCCGAACCCCGGGAACCAATCACTCTCCGTAATCGTTGCCCCAAAAGGAAGCAGGCAGCAGGCAGGAGGCCCCACCAAGGCAAAACAGAGCAGAGCCAACCCACGAGCCATCGACAAATCGCGAGCATCGACAACCCACGAGCCGGCGACAACCCACGAGCCGGCGACAGGCAAGGCCCACGAGCCATCGACAGGCAAGGCACCTGGCAGAGCCGGCAAGGCCCGATGCGGAGGCAGGCCGGAGGCCGACGGGGAGGCCACCGGGGAGACCGCCGGGGAGACCGCCGGGGAGACCGCCGGGGAGGCCAGCGGCAAGACGAGGCAAGAGGCAGCACAACACGACTTCGGCTGAACCACGACCTACCGCAGCCGATCTCCGCCCCACTGCGGCTGAAACCACGACCTACCGGCAGCTGATCTGCGACCTCGCCCAATCCCCGAGCGCGACCAGATCCTCCGCGCTCTCCGGCTCGACGACCAGGCGGAGCGTCTTCCGGCCGGTCAGCGGGACGTGCACCGGCACCGCCGGGTCCCCGCCGCGCACCACGCCCGACCGCCACAGCCGGGAACCGTCCGCGTACACCGAGAAGCGCAGCGCGCCCAGCCCCAGGCTGAGGTCGTCCACGCCGGCCGCCGCGTCGTACGCGGTGCACTGCCGGTTGAGGTCGATGATCACCGAGGACGACGCGTGCACGCTCACCCCGTGGTCGTACGCCGCGCCGCCGATGCGCGGGTGGTTCCGCTTCCACAGCCAGCTGCTGTCGAAGGCCCGCACCTCCGGTGCGGTGCCGTCCCCCGCGAAGTCATAGCGCAGCGCGCTCACGTGATACGCCGTCGGCGGCGGAGCCGGAGGAGTGGGCGTGGGCGCCGGAGCCGGCGGGGGTGTGGGGGTCGGCGTCGGCGTCGGGTGCGGCGACGACGGCGTGGGCGTGGGCGCCGGGGGAGGAGCAGGCGTGGGCTTCGGCGGCGCCGGGGCGGGGGACGGCGTGGGGGTGGGGTGCGGCTCCGGGGCCGGTGCGCCCGCCGGGGGGCGCGGGGTGTCCGGCGGCGCGGGGGAGGGCACCCGGGAGGCGGACGACGCCGGTGGGGCCGGGTGGGCCTGGGGGTGCGGGTCCGGCTGCGGGGACCCGGCCAGCGCGAACGCCAGCGCGGCGCCCGCCGCCACCACCAGACCGGCACCGACGCCGATCTTCACCGGCGCGGCCAGCCCTTCACCCACAGCCGCCCCACCACCGGCCCCGCCGGCCCCACTCGCCCCTCCCGCACCGGCCCCGGCTCCGGCCCCCACCGCACCAGAACCAGCCACCCCACCGGCCCCCGCGCCACCAGCTCCCGCACCCGCCGCCCCGGCACCAGCAGCCCCACCAGCCCCACCAGCCCCAGCCACGCCACCAGCCCCGCCGGCCCCGGCCGCACCAGCAGCCCCGCCACCAGCCGCGCCACCGGCGGCCCCGGTCGCCGCACCCGACCCCGTAGCCGCAGCGGCCACTCCGGCACCCGCCGCCGCCCCGGCACCGGCGACTCCCGCGACGGCGGCGGCGCCCTTGAGGGCGTACCCGGCCGCGAACCAGCCGATGACCGCGATCGGCAGCACCGCCCCGATCCGCTGGTTGAGGTCCGCGACCTCCAGCGCCGCCCCGCGGCACCGGGCGCACTCGTCGAGGTGCTTGCGCAGCCCCCGCTCGGCCCGCACCCGCAGCCCGCCCCGCGCGTACGCGCCGAGCCGGTCGGCATAGCGGGCGCAGTCGCCTCCCGAGGTCAGCGACCGGCTCACATGCGCCTGGAGATACGCCTGCTTGAGCCCTTCCCGGGCGCGGTGGGCCAGGACCGCGGTGGCGTTGGCCGTCAGCCCGAGCAGCGGCGCGACCTCGCTCGGCGACTCGTCCTCGATGGTGGTGTGCCACAGCACCGTCTGGTAGCGCTCGGGCAGGCTGCGGAACGCCCGCACCGCCATCGTCTGCTCGGCCTCGTGCATCGCCCGGACGTCCGCGCCGAGGTCCAGGGTGTCGTCGTCCAGGGACGCACCGGCCGACGACACCGCGAACACCGCGAAGTCCTCGACCAGTTGCTCGCGCCGGGAGCTCTTGGCCCAGTTCGCGGCGACCCGCCGGACGGTCGTCAGGAGGTAGGCCCGCACCGCGGCGTCCGGGCCCGCCCCGCCGCGCACCGCCTGGAGCGTGCGGGCGAACACCTCCCCGGTGAGGTCCTCGGCGGTGTGGGCATCCCGGCAGCAGCTGCGCGCGTACCGGCGGACCGCCTCCGCGTGCCGGCGGTACAGCTCCTCGTAGGCGGTGTCGTCCCCGGCCCGCAGGGCGGCCACCAACTGGGCGTCGGACGGCGGCGGAACGGTGTCCGGACCCGCGGCGCCGCCGTCCCCCGGCCCGCTGGCCGATGGCCCGCCGTCCACCGGCCCGGCGGACACGTCCGCCGACTGCCGCCCGTCCGCCAGTTGCCGCCCGTCCACCGGCTCTCGCCCGTCCGCCGGCTGCCGGGTGCGCCTGCGCTGCGCCGGCACGCTGGGCCCGGCGCTCTCCGCGCCGTCCGCCGGTGCTGCCGATCCCCGCGGCCCGCCCTGCCCCGGGACCTGACCGGACGGTGTTCCCGCGCCTTCGCCGCCGCGCTCGTCCCGCCCGTCAACGCCCATCGCCGAGGCCCCCGAACCCGCTGTCACACCGCAACACCGCGCAAGCGTGCCACACCAGGCGCCCGTGCTTCAGTCCTCCGCCGGCCAACCACTCATCCGGGGCGCCCGCACTGGAGTTCACCCGTACGGGCCCTTCCGCATCCGCCGGTGCCACCCGTAGGGGTGCCCGCAGCCCGCAGCCCGCAGCCCGCAGCCCGCAGCCCGCAGCCCGCAGCCCGCAGCCGACCACCGGCCCGCACGCGTCCCGCGTCCGGGGTGCTCCCAGCCCCACCGGACCGAACGCCCCCGACCGACCGCCACCCGCCCGGCGCGACGAGATCACCGGGCGCGACGAGATCACCCGGCGCGACGAGTTAGCCCGGTGCATCGAGTTCGCCCGGCGCGTGCGGTCGCTGCTCGCCGAACGGAACGGCGGCGGCCCGGCCCCCGCGCCCCCACCACCCCCGCCCGCACCGAGCTGCGGTAACACGCCCCCGAGCCGATCGATGGCCGACCCCCGATGGCCCTCCATGACCCTCGGTGGCCACCGCCCGCCCCGGTCTCAGCCGTCCGGGCCGGCCGTCAAGGCCCGCCCGTCACCCCGTCGGGCGCGACCGCAGGCCCTCCAGGAGGATCTCCAGCAGCCGGGTCGAGGCGGCCTGCTGCTGCCCCGGGTCGGGGAGGGCCGGCGCGCCCGTGGCGATCACCAGGAGTACGTCGGAGACCGTGACGTCGGGCCGCAGCGCACCCGCGGTCCGCGCCCGCTCCACCAGCCGGCCGACGACCTCCAGCAGCGCCTGGCCGCCGGGCGTCTCCTCGGCCTCGGCGCCCGCCCGGGTGCCGTCCGCCTCACCGGGCGCCACCCGCTGCGAAGGGACCCGCGCCCCGGTGCCGCCGTCCGGCAGCCGTGGTTCGCCGGCGGCCTCCGCCGCCCGGTCCTCGCCCGTGTCCACCCGCAGGATGCCCGGCGGCAGCAGCCGCCCGGCGCCCGAGGCGACCGACGTCCGCAGGAAGCGCGCCAGCGCCGACCACGGGTCGTCCTCCTGGCCGAGCGCGGCCCGCGCCTGCTCGGTCAGCCGCGCGGTCTCCTCCTCGGCTATCCGCCGGACCAGGACGTCCTTGCTCGGGAAGCGGCGGTAGACCGTCCCGACACCGACCCGGGCCCGCCGGGCCACGTCCTCCATCGGCGCGCCGTACCCCAGCTCACCGAAGACCTCGCGGGCCGCCCGCAGCACATGCTCCAGATTGCGCTGGGCGTCCACCCGCAGCGGCGTGCTCCGGCCGTTGGCGCCGGTCGGTGCGCCCGTTCCGCTGCTGCCGTTGACACCGTCGGTCGCGGCGGTCATCGCGACCGACGCCGGCCATTGAGAGCCCTGAATGTGCATAGTGATCCCCCGGTAATGATGTCTCCCCCCGGAGACTTCCCCGCCCTGACGGCCGGAGCGACCCGAGAAGAGGGTGCACCCCAGCGAAGTACGAACATAGTTGAGCCCGCGTCAAGATTGAAGGGGGCGTTCCGCACACCGCGCCCCCCGATCGGCCCAATCGGCCCGATCCGCCCCGTACGCCCCTCCGCTCACTCCGCGCCAATCTCCGCCTGACCAGCGTACTTCGCACCGGACACGCGGAATGTCCCCCTCCGCACAGCCACCGGTTCCGGCCATACTTTTCGACCGGGCTGTGGACAAAGCCGCGCCGGGGATGCGTCATGGAACAGTGCTGCGCTGTCCGGGGGCGCAGCGCCCGAAGGTGGCCGCGCCGCCGGCCAGGCCACCCGCTCGGTGGCCGCCCGGGCTGGTCGACACCGCGAGGAGAACCTCTGTGAAGACTGTGTCTTCGGACGACGTGGCGCGCGTGCTCGTGGTCGGCGGCGGCTACGTGGGGATGTACACCGCCCTGCGGCTGCAGCGGACCCTCCGGCAGGAACTCCGCCAGGGCACCGCCGAGATCGTCGTCGTCGACCCCGACCCGTACATGACGTACCAGCCCTTCCTGCCGGAGGCCGCCGCCGGCGCCATCTCCCCGCGCCACGTCGTCGTCCCGCTGCGCCGCGCCCTGCCGCACTGCACGGTCGTCGTCGGCGAGGTCACCGCCCTCGACCACGAGGAGCGGAAGGCCACGATCGCCACCCTGGCCGCGGAGGAGACCGGCGACGGCGCGTTCACCCTGCCCTACGACGAGCTGGTCCTCGCGCCCGGATCGGTCTCGCGCACCCTGCCCGTTCCCGGACTGGCCGACGTCGGCATCGGCTTCAAGACCGTCGAGGAGGCCATCGGGCTGCGCAACCACGTCCTCGAACAGCTCGACATCGCCTCCTCCACCCGCGACCCCGAGCTCCGCGACGCGGCGCTGACCTTCGTCTTCGTCGGCGGCGGCTACGCGGGCGTGGAGGCGCTGGCCGAACTGGAGGACATGGCCCGCTACGCCGTCCGCTACTACCACAACGTCCGCCCCGAGGACATGAAATGGATCCTGGTCGAGGCGACCGGCCGGATCCTGCCCGAGGTCGGCCCCGACATGGGCCGCTACACCGTCCGCGAACTGCGCGCCCGCAACATCGACGTCCGGCTGGAGACCCGCCTGGAGTCCTGCGAGCGGCGCATCGTCCGGCTCAGCGACGGCTCCCGCTTCCCCGCCCGCACCCTGGTGTGGACCGCGGGCGTCAAACCCCACCCCATCGTGGCCGCGAGCAAGCTGCCGCTCACCGACCGCGGGCGCCTCAAGTGCACCGCCGCGCTCCGGGTGGACGGCACCGAGCACGCCTGGGCGGCCGGGGACGCGGCCGCCGTCCCGGACCTGGCGGCCCCGGCGCCCGCCACCCCCGGTGCGCCGCGCCCCGAATGCGCCCCCAATGCCCAGCACGCCGTCCGCCAGGCCAAGGTCCTCGCCGAGAACGTCGCCGCGGCCCTGCGCGGCGGCCGGATCCGCGACTACGAGCACGCCTACGCCGGGTCGGTGGCCTCGCTCGGCCTGCACAAGGGCGTCGCCCACGTCTACGGCCGCAAGCTGAAGGGCTACCCGGCGTGGTTCATGCACCGCGCCTATCACCTCAGCCGGGTCCCCACCGTCAACCGCAAGGCCCGGATCCTCGCCGAATGGACCCTCGCCGGCCTGTTCAAACGCGAGATCGTCTCGCTCGGCTCGCTGGAGAATCCGCGCGCCGAATTCGAACTCGCCGCGGGCACCGGCCGGCACAACGAGACCACCTGACCGGCCCCGACCAGCGGCGTTGGCCACCCGCCCGGCGGACGCGCACCGGGCGCCCCGGCGCGGGCACGTGCGCCCCGGCGCCCGGCGCCTGACGGATGACAGTCCGGTCGGCCACACTGGGCGTGTGACCATGGGTGGGCTCGTATCTGCGAAGAGTGACAATCGCGAGGATTCAGGACGTTTGCTGCATTCCGTCAGAGGGGGCCGACAGTGCCCCTCGCCACGCCACGGGGCGCCCGCCCACGCCGATGGCCCGACCCCGCGCCCCGACGCGAAGTAAGAGGTACCCCTCCGTGATCTTCACGCGCTGGAGCGCCAAGTTCCCCGGCACGCAGCGGCGCACCGCCGCCCGGTCCGACCGCGCCGCCACCCCGCCCGCCGGGCCCGCGGCGCACTCCGCCGCGCCCGCCGGCGACCCGTCCGGCAGCGTCCCCGCCGCCCGTGCCGAGGGCCCCGCCGGCGAGGACCCCGCGCCCGGCGCCGCGCCGCCCACCGTCGACGCGCTCTCCGTCCACGACATCCTCGGCACCATCCCCGCCCTGGTCGCCGTCGTCTACGGCCCCGAGCACCGCCTCGCCTACGTCAACGGCGCCTACGCCGGGGTCTTCGGCCCCCGCCCGGCCGGCCGCACCGCCCGCGAAGCGCTCCCCGAGCTGGCCGAACTGGGCCTGCTGCCCCTGATGGACCAGGTCCTGCGCAGCGGCCGGCCCCGCACGGTCAAGTCCCGCAAGGTCCCGGCCGGTGCCGGCGGCGACCGCACCCGCGACGGCTACTACACCTTCACCTGCACCCCCATCGAGGTCGCCGCCAGCGGTCCGGCCCCCGACCCGGAGGTCGCCTGCCTCGCCCCGCACAAGGGCGTCCTGGTCTTCGGCGCCGAGGTCACCGACCAGATCGAGTCCGCCGAACGGCTGCGCGCCAGCGAGGCCCGCCAGCGCGCCGCCGCGGTCACCCTCCAGCGCTCACTGCTGCCGCAGGAGCTGGAGCAGCCCGACGACCTGCGCGTCGCCGCCACCTACCAGCCCGGCGGCACCGACGCCGCGGTCGGCGGCGACTGGTACGACGTCATCACCCTCGGCGCCGGCCGGACGGCCCTGGTCATCGGGGACGTGATGGGCCGCGGGGTGCGCGCCGCCGCGGTCATGGGCCAGCTGCGCACCGCCGTCCGCGCCTACGCCCGCCTGGACCTCCCGCCGCACGAGGTCCTCCAGCTCCTGGACGGCCTGGCCGCCGAGATCGACGCCAGCCAGATCGCCACCTGCGTCTACGCCGTGCACGACCCCAACGAGGGCCGCCTGGTCTACGCCTCGGCCGGGCATCTGCCGATGCTCGTCCGCGACGCCGACGGCGCGGTCCGCCGCGCCGCCGAACCGACCGGCCCGCCGCTGGGCACCGGCGGCTGGCTGCACACCTCCGGCTCGGTCCCGCTGGGCCCCGGCAGCAGCGCCGTCCTCTATACCGACGGCCTCGTCGAACGGCGCGACAAGGACATCGACGAGGGTGTCGCCGCCCTGGAACGGGCCGTCGCCGGTGCCACCGGCAGCCCCGACATCGTCTGCGACCGGCTGCTGCGCTCCCTGGGGATCACCGCCGCCCATGACGACGACGTCGCCATCCTCGTCGTCCAGAACCCGGTCCGGACGGGACACGACGCCGAGCTGTTCCACAACGCGGCACTGGAACTCCACGGCGGCACCGAGGCCGCGCCCCGGGCCCGCGCCTTCGCCTCCGGGGTCCTCGCCTCCTGGCGCTTCCCGCAGGAGCTGCACGACCTCGGCGTGCTGGCCGCCAGCGAACTGGTCGCCAACTCCCTCCAGCACGGCACCCCGCCGATGCGCCTGCGGCTGCGCCGCACCGACCGCCGCCTGATCATCGAGGTCACCGACGGCGACGAGCACCTGCCCCGCCGGCGGCGGGCCGAACCGGCCGACGAGGCCGGCCGCGGCATCTCGATCATCGCCACCATCGCCTCGTCCTGGGGCTCCCGCCGGACCCCGGGCGGCGGCAAGGCGGTCTGGTGCGAATTCGCCCTGCCCCGGAACTGACCGGAACGCGCCACCGGCCCGTATCCCCCTGGCTCCCGGCGGATACGGGCCGCGCCCCCGGCGGACGGCGCCGGCCGGCCGCCGGTCAGACGGCCGCGGCCACCGGCTCGGCCTCCACCCGCTGCGCGGGGACCACCGCCCGGTGCGGCTGGTCCTGCGCCGGGGTCAGCATCCGCCCCAGCCGCAGCGCCAGCACCGTGATGCCGATCGCGCACGCCACGAGCATCCCGATGTACGCGACGTACAGGCCGTGCCCGACCATCAGCGCGCCCACGGCCGGCCCGATCGCCAGCGCCAGCTGCTTGACCAGCGCGAACGCCGAGTTGTACTGGCCTATGAGCGAGGGCGGCGCCAGATCGGCCACCAGCGGCGACACGGTCGGCGACAGCAGCGACTCCCCGACTCCGAACAGCGCGTACGTGGAGATCAGCAGAACGGTCGCCACCGCCTGCGCCCCGTGCACCAGCCCGGACAGGCCGGCGGCCGTCCAGGCCACCGTCCACACCACGCCGACCAGCGCCATGACCCGGCTCCGGCGCCGCCGCTCGACGAGCCTGAGCACCACGAACTGCGCCGCCACGATCGCCGCGGTGTTGGCCGCCAGCGCGATGCCCAGCGTCGCCGGCTCGATCCGGGTGACCTCCGTGGCGTACGCCGCCAACCCCGACTCGAACTGCCCGTAGCAGGCGAAGAAGAGCACGAAGCCCAGCACGCACAGCCACACCATCCGCCGGTCGCCGAACAGCGTCCGCCAGGCCCCCGCGGCCCGCTCCCCGGTCGGCACCGCGTCCTCGACCTTCGGCACCCGCGGCAGCCGCACGGTCGCGATGGCGGCCCCCAGCACCAGGAACATCACAGCCTCGATGGCGAACAGCCGCACAAAGCTCGACGCGTGCGCCTCGTCGACCAGCTGGCCGCCGACCAGGCCGCCTATGCCCAGCCCCAGGTTGTTCAGGAAGAACTGGGTGGCGAACGCCCGCGACCGGGTCAGCGTCGTCGAACACCACACGATCATCGTGGCGAGCGCGGGCTGGATCACCGCTATACCGGCACCCAGCGCCACCGCCGACGCGAGCACCGCCGGCACGCTGGCCGACAGCCCGATCCCCAGCGAGCCGACGGCGGCCGCGACGGTGCCGGCGACGGCCACCGGCAGCGGCCCGCGGCGGTCGATGGCCCGCCCGGTCAGCGGCAGCACGGCCAGCGCGGACACCGCCAGCATCGCCAGCACCGCACCGGCCGTGTTCGCACCGAGATGCCGCACGTTCGCCACGTAGACGTACAGATACGGCACGGTGAAGCCGTTGCCGAACGCGCTCAGCGCGTTACCCAGCTGGATCCGGCGCAGCGCGGCGCCCATCGCGGTGGTCACACTCACCTTCCTAGGTCAGGTCACAAAGACGGATACGAGTCGGAACCCCCCGGGCCGAGCCGAGGCACGTCCATGACGCCCGGATGTCCGAGACCGGACAGTCACACCCTCAAGACTTCGACCCTAAAGTTCGAAGCTAAAGACTACATGACGAAGAACTTCAACGCCAATGACTTTCGTGCCATACTGCGCCGCATGTCAGAGCCCTCAGACGCGCCCGCCGGCCCCGGCGAGCCGAGCCTCGAGGAACAGATCGCGGCCTACCAGCGCGAGTTCCAGGACCTGGACCCCCAGGTGGAGAAGGTCGTCTCCGCCCTCCAGCGCCTCAACCGGCGGATGAACGTCGCCTACGGCCGCCAGACCGCCACCCTCGGCCTGAGCAACGCCGAATGGGAGGTCCTCAAGGCCCTCGTCGTCTCCGGCGCGCCGTACCGCCTGGGCCCCGGCGAACTCGCCAAGCGCCTCGGCCTCACCCCGGCCGCCATGACGCACCGCATCGACCGCATGGCGAACGAGGGCCTGGTGACCCGCGAACGCGACGAGACCAACCGCGTCCGCGTCATCGTCGAGCTGACGCACGAGGGGCGCGAGAAGTGGCTGGAGGCGATGCGCATGGCGACGGTCTTCGAGGAGGAGCTCCTCCAGGACCTCTCCGGCGAGGAACGCCGCATCCTGGGTGACGCGTTGACCCGCCTGCTGCGCCGGGTGGAAGACGCCCAGCCGGACGCCGAAGGCCGGCTGAGCGACCTCGACTGACCCGAGTTGACACGGCCCCCATCGATCCGTAGTGTTCTCCGAGTTGCCGATGAGCCGGAACGGTTCTGCGGCGGCCATCCCGCCGCATCGCGGCAACCCACTACTGCACGGCCTCCTCAACGGGACTGAATTCCGCATGTCGAAATTCATTCCGGGCGCCTGATTAGGCGTCACCGAGGAATTCCGCTAACGTAGTGAACACCCCGCCGACGGGGAATCGGATCGAAATTTGAACCGACCGCAGCTCTTGCAGATGCGGACCGGGAAGGAAAGAAGATCTGATAAAGTCGGAAAGGCCGGAAAGCGAAAGCGAAACGGCCGGA
>NZ_JALMUV010000024.1 GCF_023155275.1 Streptomyces rhizoryzae | reverse complement strand
GCAGGAGGCAGGAGGCAGGAGGCAGGAGGCAGGAGGCAGGAGGCAGGAGGCAGGAGGCAGGACGCCGGAGGCCGGACGCCGGAGCCGGAGCCCCACGGCCGAACGACGCACGGCTGTCGGCGCACGGCGCACGTCAGCGGGGCCTCGGCAGAGCGGCGGCGGGCCACCCGGCCCGCCGCCCGTCACCGCCTCGTCCGCCTCGTCCGCCGCGCCCGCCTGTCCGCCTCACGCACCCGACGCGACCGCGTACCGCTCGCGCACCTCGCGGTACCGCAGCAGTTCCGCGGCCACCGGCTCCAGCACCCGCGCCCGTCCGCGGCCCGCCGCCGCTTCCCGCAGCCGGCGTTCGGCGTCCTGGCCGTACCGCCGGGCCGGGCCGCGTGCCAGCGCCCCGCACAACCAGGTCAGCGCCGGTCCGCCCACCGACCCCACGACCGCGGGCAGCAGCCCGGCCGGCCATTCCGCCGCGGGCGTCACACCCGTTACGGCCCCCACCAGCCACAGCACGCCGACCACCTGGAAGACGAACAGCAGCCCTTGCAGGGCGGCCGCCACCGTCCACCAGCGCGGCCTGGCCTCCGGCCCCCGCCGGAGCGCCTCCTCGGCCTCGGCGGCCACCGCGTCCAGCGCCTCCGGCAACCCGTCGGCGCCCCGGACCGCCGCCTCGCGCACCGCCTGCGCCCACGGCACCGGCAACCCGCGCGCGGCCTCCGCCGCCACGGCCCGGACGGCCTGCTCCACCATCGGGCGGGCCGCCTGCCCACCAACGGGACCGCTACCGGTGCCGGCCCTCGCGCCGGTCCTGCTGCCGTTACCGGCACCGGTCGTGGCGTCCGCCCTCGTACCGCCGTCGGTACCGGCACTGGTACCGGGGCCGGAGCCGGGGCCGGTACGGGGGCCGGAGCCGGAGCCATGCCCGGGTGCTGGGACGGAAGCGCCACCCGCGTCCCCCTCACCGCCACCGGTACGGACGGCTCCCGCTCCACGGGCGTCCATCCCGCCGTGCCCCGCCCCACCGTCCCCCGCCCCGGTATGCCCCGCTCCCCCGCGCCCGGCGCCCGTACGCGGGGGTGCGATCCGTGCGCGGTCCGTGGCGACGGGCTCCCCGGCCGCCGTGGCCACCGCCGTCCGGCGCGCCCCGCGCCCCTTGCGCCCGGAGCGCAGCTGCGACCACGGCGAACCGCACGCCCGCTCGGCGTGCCGGAGCCAGTCCCGTTCCGCCGTCCGCCCGGTGGCCACCGCCCCCACCGCCTCGGCGAGCCGGTCCTCGAACTCCTCCCGGGCCCGCCCGGTCAGCCCCACCCGGCTCTCCGCCACGTACACCGGCCGCAGCCGCTCCGCCGCGGCGTCCACGTCGGCCGCCAGCCGGCGGTCGGCCGCCCCGCGCTCCGCCACGAAGTGGGCCAGCGCCTCCCGCAGTTCCGCCACCCCCTCGCCGGTCGCGGCGGAGAGCGCCAGCACGGTGGCGCCCGGTTCGCCGTGCTCACCCAGCGCCAGCCCGTCCTCGTCCAGCAGGCGCCGCAGGTCGTCCACGACCTGGTCGGCCGCGTCACCGGGCAGCCGGTCCACCTGGTTGAGCACGACGAAGGTGACCTCGGCGTAGCCCGCCAGCGGCCGCAGATAGCGCTCGTGCAGCACCGCGTCGGCGTACTTCTCGGGGTCCACCACCCAGATCACCGCGTCCACCAACTTCAGCAGCCGGTCGACCTGTTCCCGGTGGACGGTGGCGGAGGAGTCGTGGTCGGGGAGGTCCAGCAGGACGAGCCCGGAGAGTTCGGGGCCGCTCTGCGCGGTGTGGCGGCGGTGGACCGGCACCCCGAGCCGCCGCAGCAGCCCCTCGGCCCCCGGCCGGCCACCGGACCAGACGCAGGCCACCGGCTCGGCGGTCGTCGGCCGCCGCGCCCCCACTTCCGACCTGACCGCCCCCGCCAACGCGTTGAACAGCGACGACTTGCCGCTGCCGGTCGCCCCCGCGAGGGCGACGACGGTGTGCTCACCGGACAGCCGGTACCGCTCGTCGGCCGCCTCCAGGACGCGGCCCGCCTCGTCCAGCACCGGCCCCTCCAGCCGGCTGCGGGACAGCGCGATCAGCTCCCGCAGCGCCTCCAACCGGGGCCGCAGCCCCTCCTCGGCGGCCCTCCTGGTCCCTCCGGGCACCCACTTGTAGCCGGGGCCGCCGACTTCCTCCTCGTCCCCGCTGCCGATCGTTCCGGAGGCGGCGGCCAGAGGGGAAGCGGAGACCTGGGCGGGGGCGGGAACGTGGGCGGGGGCGGAGACATGGGCGGGAGCTTGGACCTCGGCCCCGCCTGCCCCACCCGTGGGAGCCCCCGCGCCCCCCTCCCCCTCACCTGGAAGCACCGCTTCCCGCCCCTGAGGCACCACCCCACCCACCCCGGGTGCCGCCCCACCCACCGGACCGGCCACCCCCGCCCCCGGCTGCCGCACCCGCCGCGCGATCACCCCGTCGTCCCACGCACCGGCATACCGCGCCCCCGCCCCCCGCGCACCCGTACGCGTGCCCCCGTCCAAGTCCGCCTCCGCAAACCCTCCCGCACACCCACCCAAAGCCACCTCTCCGACCACACCAGGCTCTCCGACCACACCAGGCTCTCCGCCCTCTCCGGGCTCCCCTGCCCCGCTCTCCGCCGGTCGCGCCCATTCCCCGGTCGTCGTCACCCGGTCACCGCCTCTTCCCGCTCGCAGCGGTCCGCCGCCCGACGCCCGCTCTCCGTCTCCAGGGCCGTCTCCCGGCCCGTCTCCCCTCGGTCCGGCTCCCGGTCCGGTTCGCGCCCCGTCCGCCGCTCCGGCTGCCGTTCGTCCGGAGGGCGCTTCCGGCGCTGTTCCCGTTGGACGACCGAGAGCGCGGCGATCAGTGCGGCCTGCTGCTCCGGCGGTACGGTCAGGCGGTCCAACGGGGCCAGCCGGCGCTCCCGTTCACCGTCGAGCACGTCCGCCAGGTAACGGGCCAGCAGCCGGGCACCCTGGTCACCCAGGCGCAGCGCGCTCTGCGCCCCCAGCAGGTCGGCGAGGTTCTCCCCGGCCGTACGGGCGCGGCGCCCGCCGAGCAGGGAGGCGGCCAGCAGGGCGGCCGGTTCCTCCGCGTCGGCCGGCTCGGCCCGTTCACCGGCCTGGCCGCCGCGCGCCTCCCGGGCCTCCTCCTCGGCGAGTTCCTCCAGGCAGCGCCGCCAGCGCCGGACGAGCATGCCGATCCGGTCGGCGGCGCCCGCCGCCCCGGCAGCCGCGGTCAGCGCCACCTCGGCCGCCGCGGCGTCGCGCCGCCAGGCGTTCGCGGCCCGCTCGTCGGCCTCCTCGACGGCGCAGACCAGCAGGGCGGTGAGCCCCTGGGTCAGCGCGTCCAGCAGGTCGCCGGCCCGCCCGCCGAGCGCCTGCGCGTACCAGTGGGCGCGGGCGTCACCGGACAGCACCTCGCCGGCCGCGACCTCGCGCCGCACCCGCTCGGCGGCCGCCTCGTACGCCTCCTCGACCCGGCCGGCCAGCCGCAGGGCCGCGGCGTGCTGCGCGGCGGCGGCCCCGGCCAGCGCGGGGAGCCGGCTGCGCAGCGAGGCCAGGGCGCCGGACGCGGTCCGGTCGGCGGCGGCCGCGCGGGCGGCCGGGTCCTCGGCGTGCCGTTCCAGCCACTCGCGCAGTCCGGCGACCGCCGTGGCGGGCAGCAGCCCGCGGCCTCCGCCGGCGGATTCCGGCAGCTCGGGGATGGTGAACCGGGGGACGTGGCCGAGCCCGGCGCGGTGGAGGAGTTCGGCGTACCGGGCGGAGATCTCGCCGGCGATCTGGTGCGGCACCCGGTCCAGCACGGTGACCAGCGTGACGTCGTACTCCTTCGCCGTACGCAGCAGGTGCCAGGGCACCGCGTCGGCGTAGCGGGCGGCGGTGGTGACCAGCACCCACACGTCGGCGGCGCAGATCAGCTCGGCGGCCAGTTCGCGGTTGCCGGCGACCAGGGAGTCGATGTCCGGGGCGTCCAGCAGCGCCAGCCCGCTGGGCAGCGCGGTGTCCGTCTCGATCCGTACCGTCGGCAGGCCCGGCTCGCCCGCTACGGGGCCGCGGCCCTCCCCGGGGCCGCCCGCCCCGTCGCCGCCCCGTTCATCCCCCTCCCCGCCGTCCTGTTCCGGTACCCAGACGCGGGTCAGGCCGGGCAGCACCCGGCGGCCGGCGAACCAGCGGTGGTCGTCGGGATGGCAGACCAGCACCGGCGTCCGCGTCGTCGGCCGGAGCACCCCGGCCTCCGAGACGCGCCGCCCGACGAGTGAGTTGACCAGGGTGGACTTGCCCGCCCCGGTGGAGCCGCCGACGACCGCGAGCAGCGGGGCCCTGGGCGCGCGCAGGCGGGGCAGCACATAGTCGTCCAACTGGGCGAGCAGCTCGGCCCGGTTGCGCCGGGCCCGGGCGGCGCCCCGGAGCGGCAGGGGGAAACGTGCGGCGTCGACACGGTCGCGCAGAACGGACAGTGCGTCGATCAGCCGGGGTCCTACGTCCAAGGTCACCACATGTGCAGAATGCCCAATTTCGTTAGGTTTTTGAAGCGTATAGCCCCTTGTGTACGGCGCGAGATCACGACAGAACGAGATAGGTAGCAAATGGGATTTTCGGGATAATCAAGGCACAGGCATAACGAGTGCACAACACCCGCCGCGCGAGGCGTCAAAAGCCGTGCAGGATTCGTACCTGCCTGCGATTATCGGGATCGCTTCACCGAACCTCCACAACGTGCCACGGAGGTGAAGCAACCGGGACGAGGCACCCGGACCTCTATCCTGGTCCGCGGTCCGTGATCCACGCCCACCACCGGCCCCCGTAGCTCAGTGGATAGAGCAGGTGCCTTCTAAGCACTTGGCCGCAGGTTCGAGTCCTGCCGGGGGCGCTCCACGCAAGACCCTCCTTCGGGAGGGTCTTTTTTGCTGCCAGGTGTGGTTTCCGAGGAGGTGCACGCCGTGCACCCGATCGCCGCCCTCCAGACGGAGTGGCGCTCTTCAGCCGGGACGTCGAACGCAGCGCGGTGGGCGCGGCGGCCGAGCTGGGGGTGGCGTTCGTGTCGTACGCGCCGCTGGGCCGGGGCCTGCTGACGGGGACGTTCACCGGTGCGGGCACCGACCTGTCCGGCGGCGACTTCCGCCGGCTGCTGCCGCGCTTCACCGGGGAGAACGCCAAGGCCAACGCGGCCCTCCTCGCGCCGCTGCACCGGATCGCGGCCGAACGCGGCGCCACCACCGCGCAGATCGCGCTGGCCTGGGTGCAGCAGCGGGCCCGGGTGCACGGCCTGGCGGTGGTGCCGATCCCGGGCACCCGCAGGCGCGCCCGGCTGCTGGAGAACGCCGCGGCCACCCGGATCGAGCTGACCGCCGGGGAGCTGGCGCTGCTGGAGCCGCTGGCCGGCCGGGTGGCGGGCGAGCGCTACGCGGACATGTCGCTCACCTCGGCGGCCCGGGAGGCGTAACGGGCCGGCGGGGGGCCGGGGTTGGGCGGCGGGCGGGCCGGGCGGCGGGTGGCCGGATCGTGGTGCCCGGCCGCGGGGGCGGGGCGGCGGCGGCCGGCCGGCCGGTAACCGACAGGTACGGTTTGGCCATGGATGTTACGGACGCACACGCCGCCGAGGAGCACACCGGGCCGTCGGCCGACCTCAAGGCCGCCGCGCGCCGGCTGCTGGAGCCGCTGGGCGCCGCCGGGCTGACCCCGGAGACCGTGGCCGGGGCCGCCGGGCTGACCGTGCCCGAGGCCGAGGCCGTCTTCCCGGACCGGGACGCGCTGCTGACCGCGCTGGTCATCGACGCCTACAACGCCTCCGGCGCCGCCATGGAGGAGGCCGACCGGGACGCCCGGGAGGCAGGGGCGACGGCCGGGGCGCGGCTGCTCGCGGTCACCCGCGCGCTGCGGGCCTGGTCCTTCGCGCACCCCGGCGAGTTCACGCTGATCTACGGCTCGCCGGTGCCCGGTTACCACGCCCCGCCGGAGACCGTGCCGCCCGCCTCCCGCACGCCCGGCGTGCTGGCCGGCATCGTGCGCGCGGCGCTGGAGGCCGGCGAACTGACCCCGCCCCGGCGGCCGGTGCCCGGTCCGCCGCTGCTGCTGCCGGAGGCGGTGGAGCTCTTCGGCGGGCTGCCCGAGGCGCCGTTCGCGGACCTCATCGAGCGCGGCATCGTGCTGTGGAGCAACCTGATCGGGCTGCTGGTGTTCCAGGTCTTCAGCCGCACCCACGACAGCGTCCGGGACGAGTCCGCGTTCTTCGACTACGCCATCGCCGTGGCGGCCGAGGGCATCGGCCTCGCGGTCCCCGCGGCCGGCGGCTCCGACTAGACCGACCGCCGGTGCCCGGCACCGGCGGGGAATCACACCGTGAACACCCTCAGAACCCTCTGCTTCGTCATCGCGGCGCTCTCGTCGTACGCCGCGCTCCTCTACCGGCTGAGCCAGTTCCGGCGCAGCCGGGGGGACAGCGCCTACCGCACCCTGGTGATCACCCTGGTGCTCCAGTGCCTCACCTTCACCATGGGTGCCGTCGCCATGGGGAGCGACCGCTTCCTGGGCGTCGGCAATCTCGCCATCCTCGTGATGCACGTCTCGGCGGTCGCGTTCTGCGTCAGCGCGCAGATCATCCTGCTGCACTGGGCGACCGCCGCCGAGGATGCGGCGCGCAAGACCCGCTTCTGGCTGCTGACCGGCGGTGCGCTGACCGCACTGCTGGTGGCGCTCTTCTTCGTCGCGGACGGCCCCGGGCGGCCGGCGACGGACTTCAACACCGGGACCGGGCAACCACTGGTCCTCGGCTACCTCCTGGTCTTCATCGCCTCCCAGGCGGCGCCGTGCGTGACCATCTTCCGGCAGTGCGGGCCCTACGCCCGGATGGCCGGGAAGACCTCGCTGCGGCAGGCCCTGCGGCTGCTGTCGGTGGCCGCGGTGGTGCTCTTCCTCTACTGCCTGGCCAGGACGGTCAACATCCTCACCGCCGCGTGCGGGATCGACATCGGCCCCTGGCAGCTGGCGTCCAACGTCTTCAGCGCGGCGGGCATCCTGGTGCTCTCGCTCAGCCTGACCATCTCCTCCTGGGGAGCCTCGGTCACCCGGCTGGCGAACTGGGCGCGCAACTACCGGTCCTACCGGGTGCTCTACCCGCTCTGGCGGGACCTGTACGAGTCCTCGCCGGACATCGTGCTGGAGCCCCCGGGGGCCGCGGTCTCCGACCTCGACTACCGGCTGCACCGCCGGGTGGTGGAGATCCGGGACGGCTGGCGGGACCTGCGGCCGTACATCGACCGGACGGCAGGCGGCGACGCCGGCGGCGCGGCGGCCGGGGGCGGTGAGGAGGCCCGGCAGGCGTTCACCGAGGCGGCGCAGATCCGGCAGGCGCTGCACGCCAAACGCACCGGCACCCGGCCCGCCGACAGCAAGGACGCGGGCGGTTTCGACGACCGGGACACCGACCACTTCCCGGCGGAGGTCGCCTGGCTCACCAAGGTCGCGGCCGCGTACCGGCGGCTCGGCGACCCGCGCTGAGGCCCGCCGCGGCGCGGTGCGGCGGTGGTCCCGCCCGGTCTGCCCCCGTCAGTCCGGGCGGGATCCTCCCCCGTTCCCCCGTTCTCCCCCCGTGGGGTCCCCAGGTCCCCCGTGGGTCCCCCTTCGTGCCGTACCGGGCGGGTGGTGGCCCGCCCGGCCGGTCCGCCCCGGCCGTTCCCCCGAAGGCCGGGCCGGACCGGTGGGCCGGCAGCCAACTCGGCTACCCCCGTGAGCAAAGTTAGCCACCAGCTATCGGCTGGGGTCAACGTTGGCGGAGTCCGGGCCGATTGTCAACTGACAGCTAATCTGCGAAACTGGGAATTAGCCGAGGGCTATTCCGAGGAGGTGACGGGAGGAGATTCACCATGTCGGAGACCGATGACCGGCCCGTGCTGGCAGTGCGTCTGGACAACCTCTTCAAAACGGTCCGCCCCAAGGGCCGCCACTGGACCAACGCGGAGGTGGCGGAGGAGCTGAAGCAGACCAATCCCGAGCTCCGCGTCGGCGGCGTCTACCTCTCCCAGCTGCGGACCGGCAAGCGCTCCAACCCCTCCCCCGATCTGCTGGCCGCGCTGGCCCGCTTCTTCGGCGTCTCGGTCGCCTACTTCTTCGACGACAAGGTCGCCGAGTCGGTGCTCGGCGAGGTCGCGGCGCTGGAGGCGCTGCGGCAGTCCGGCGTCCGCGCGGTGGCGATGCGCGCGGCCGGGATGAAGAAGGAGAACCTCCAGGCCATCACCGCCATCATGGACCAGTACCGCCAGATGCAGGGGCTGCCGCCGGTCACCGACGCCGCGGACGCGGAGTGAGGCTCCGCAAGGGGCGGTCGGCCGACCAGGACCGCCGCAGCCGCCTGAAGCAGCTCCGCAAGGCCGGTGCCCGGCGGATCGCCGCGCTCGACCTGCCCGAGGTGGCCGACGTGGCCGAGCTGTGCCGCCACCTCGGCGAGGTGCGCGGCCGCCCGATCACGCTGGTCCCGATGGAGATGCCGGCCTCGCACCCGTGCGGGATGTGGGTCGCCGCCCGCGACGAGGACCTCATCTTCTACGACGCCAACACCACCGGCGCCCACCAGGAGCACATCATCTTGCACGAGCTGGGCCACATCATCTGCTGCCACCGCGGAGCCGGCTGGCTGGACGAGGCGAGCGCCCGCATGCTCTTCCCCAACCTCGACCCCGACCTCGTCCGGGACATGCTGCTGCGCGCCACCTACGACGACGTCCAGGAGCAGGAGGCCGAGATCATCGCCTACCTGCTCTCCCAGCGGGTGGGCGGCACCGCCGAGCGGCCCGCCCCGGCCGGGGACGGGGGCACCGGCGCCACGGAACCGGACGGCGCGGCCGGCCGCGACGGCGCGGGGACCGCGGGCGGCGGCACGGACGCCCTGCTCAGCCGGATCGAACGCACCCTGATCTGAGAGCCGGCCGGGCGCGCGGGCACGCACCGCCCGGCGGCCGGGCGGGCGGGCTCACCGTCCGACGGCCGCCACCTCCTCCGCCAGGATCGCCACCGCCGTGCGGATGTCCTCCTCGCGGTGCTCGCTGGTGATGAAGAACCGCAGTCTGGCCAGGCCCTCCGCGACCGCCGGGTGGAAGATCGGGTCGGCCACGACGCCCCGCCGGAACAGCCGGTCCGCCACGCGCAGGGTCCGCGCCGAGTCGCCGAGCAGGCACGGCACGATCGGCGTGTGGGCGCTGGCTCCGGTCGCCAGACCGGCGTCCGAGGCCAGCCGGAGGAAGAGGGCGGCGTTCCGCCGCAGCGCGCGGACCCGGTCCGGTTCGGCGGTGATCAGCTCGGTGGCGGCCAGCGCCGCGGCCGCGTTGGCCGGGGACAGGCCGACGCTGTAGACGAAACCGGGCAGGGTGTGGCGCAGCCAGCGCACCGTCCGGGCCGAGCCGCCGAGGTAACCGCCGCAGCTGGCGAAGGACTTGGACAGGGTGCCCATCCACACGTCCACGGCGGACCGGTCGGTGCCGAAGAACTCACCGACGCCGCGGCCGTGTTCGCCCACGGTGCCGATGCTGTGCGCCTCGTCGACCATCAGCAGCGCGCCGTAGCGCTGCTTCAGCGCGACCACGGCGGGCAGGTCGATCAGGTCGCCGTCCATGCTGTAGGCGCCCTCGACGGCGATCAGCACCCGCCGGAAGCGCGACCGGTTGCGGCGCAGCAGGTGCTCCAGCTGCGCGGTGTCGTTGTGGGCGAACGGGCGCCGGGCCGCACCGGACAGCGCGCAGCCCTGGAGGATGCTGTCGTGCGCCAGGGCGTCGTGCAGCACCAGGTCCCCGGCGCCGACCAGGTGCCCGATCGCGGTGACGTTGGTGGCGTGGCCGCTCACCAGCGCCAGGCAGTCCTCGACGCCGAGGAAACCGGCCAGCGCCCGCTCCAGCCGTACCGTCAGGTCGCGTTCGCCGGAGAGCACCCGGCTCGCGGAGACCGAGGACCCGTACCGCTCCACCGCCCGGTGGACGGCCTCGTTGACCGCCGGATGGCCGGACAGGCCCAGGTAGTTGTAGCTGCCGAAGGACAGGTACGCGCGGCCGCCGATCCGCGTGGTGTCGCGCGCGGTGCCCTGGTGGACCCGGAAGTAGGGGAAGTCCGCGCCGCTGCGGGCGACCGTCCGCAGCCGCTCCTCGACGTCCCGGACCTCGGGGAAGTCCTCGATCCGGGCGGTCCCGGCGTACGGGTCGCCGGGGCGGGCGGCACCGGCGGGCGGGTCCGCCGCGGCGCCGGGGGCGGGCAGCGGGGCGCCGGGGGCGGGCGGCGCGGTGAGGTGGGCCGCGACCAGGTCGGTCAGCCGGGCGACGGTCAGGCCGGGGGCGAACATCTCGTCGGTGCGGAAGCCGGGCGCCCGCCGGCCGATGCCGACCTCCAGTTCCTGGAGCATCAGGGAGTCGAAGCCGAGGTCGGCCACCAGCGTCATCCGGTCCCCGACGTCGGCGAGCGGGAAGACCCCGGTCCGGGCCACCTCCTCGCGGACCAGGCCGGCGGCGCCGGCCGCGGCGGGGCGGGCCGCCACGGGACCCTCCTCCGGTACCGCGGCCGGGGGCGGCGGGTCCCCGGCCTCACGGGCCGAGGCGTCCACCGCCCAGTGGCGGCGCGGGGCGAGCGGGCTGGGCGGGAGGGTGCACGGGGGTATGCGCGCGCTGCCGGAACGTATCGCCTCCCCGGGCGGGCGGGCGTCCGGGCCGGCGGCCGCGGCGGGTTCCGCTACGGGTTCCGTGGCGGGGGCCTCTCCGGGCGCGCCGCGGCCCGCCGCCAGCTCCGCCGCCGCCGCGGTCAGCCCGGCGACCGCCTCCGCGAGGTCCCGGGCCGGTACGGACAGCCGCTCCGCCAGGGGAGCGCGGCCGGCCAGGGTGGCGGCGACCGCGGCCAGCGGCGGCCGGTCGGCGGCCAGGGTGTCCGCCACCTCCCGGGCGTAACGGGCCAGTCCGGCCCGGTCGCGGGCGCTGAGCACCAGGCGGTACGGCCCGGTCCCGGTCTCCGGGCGGGCGGCCGGGGCGGGCGCGCACTCCTCCAGGACCAGGTGGACCCCGGTGCCGCCGAAGCCGAAGGCGCTCACCCCGGCCCGGCGCGGCCGCCCGGCCCCGGGCCAGGGGACCGGGGCGGCCGGGACGGTCAGCCGGGCGGCGTCGAGGGCACCGCGGTCGGCCGGGGCGTACGCCGGCTGCGGCGGTATCACCCCGCGGTGCACGGCCAGCACGGTCTTGATCAGGCCGGCGATCCCCGCGGCGTTGAGGGCGTGCCCGACCACCGCCTTCACCGCGCCGAGGTAGGCCGGGGCGCCCCGCTCCCCGCGCAGGGCGCGCAGCGCGGCGAGTTCGACCGGGTCGCCGACGGCGGTGCCGGTGCCGTGCGCCTCCAGGTAGTCCACCGCGTCCGGGGGCAGCGCGGCGTCGCGGTAGGCGCGGCGCAGCGCCCGCAGCTGGCCGGCCTCCTGGGGGTGCAGACCGCCCTGCACCGTCCCGTCGTTGGCCGTGCCCACGCCGCGGATCACCGCGTAGACCCGGTCGCCGGCCGCCAGCGCGTCGGACAGCGGCCGCAGCGCCAGCACCCCGGCGCCCTCCCCCAGGACGAAGCCGTCGGCGGCCGCGCCGAACGGCAGGCAGCGGCCGCTGCGCGAGACCGCGCCGATCCGGCACAGCCCCACCAGCAGATCGGGGGTGAGCATCAGCTGGGCGCCGCCGGCCAGCGCGATCCGGCAGCGGCCGGCGCGCAGGGCGTGCACGGCGTTGGCCACCGCCATCAGCCCGCCGGAGCAGGCCGAGTCCAGGGCGTAGCTCTCGCCGTGCAGGTCGAAGACCGAACTGATGGTGTTGGGGCCCATGTTGAGCAGCAGGCCGGCCACCGACGTGCCGTGCAGCCCGTCGACGCCGCGGACCATCTCCGGCCAGCGGGCGTCGGCCGCCCGGGCCCCGAACTCGCCGCCGGCCAGCTGCCGCATCCGGATCCGCAGGGTGCTCAGGTCGCGGTAGCCGCTCTCGGTGAGGGCGGTGATCACCGAGGTCTCCTCGCGGTCGAAGCCGCCGGCCTCCCACCCGGCGTCCTGGATCGCCTCGCGGGCCAGGTCCACCAGCAGCCGGGCCTGCGGGTCCATCGACCGGGCCCGGCGCGGCGGGATGCCGTAGTGCGCCGCGTCGAAGCGGTCCACGTCCGGCAGCAGGGCCATGGTGTCCGTGTAGGCCGCGGAGGTGTCGCGGAAGCTGTCGGTGAGGAACGCGGCGCGGCGCCACCGGGTGTCCGGGACGGCGGCGAACTGCGGCTCGGGGGCGGTGAGCAGCCGCCAGTACTGGTTGACGTTCCGCGCCCCGGGGAAGCGGCAGGCCATGCCGACGACCGCGATGTCGTCCCGCCGCGCCGCGCCGGCCCCCGGCGCCCGCCCCGACCACTCCGGCCGCTCCGGCCGCTCCGGCCGCTCCGGCCGCTCCGACCGTCCCGACTGCTCCGCACGTGCCGAACGCTCCGCGCCCGCAGCACCCATCGAACCCACTGCTTCCCTGACCTCTGCCCTGTGATGAACCCCCAGTTCCCCCCAGTTCCCCCGGTCCCCCGGCTCCCCCGAAAACCCCTGCACCCGCTGCACCGCCCGCTGCACCGCCGACTGCGCCACTACCCCCGTGCGCCCCGAACTCCCGTGCAGCGTACGGGAGTTACCGGCCCGACGGCATCACCCGGCGGCGGCCTGCCGCGTCCGCCACCACTCCACCGTCGCCGCGATCTGCTCCTCGACGGGCGTGGCCCGCACCGTGAACGCGGCCTCGTACGCGCCGGCGTCCACGACGAACGGCCGCGCGAACTGGTACCGGATCTCCTTCAGTTCGCGGAGCAGCGGCGAGAAGAGGCCGGCGAGGCCGAGCACGGCCGGCGGCAGCCCGCGCACCGCGACCGGGCCGGTACCCGCCTCGGCGGCCAGCCGGTCCACCATCTCCTGGGTGGACAGCGGCGGCGCGGTCGGCACGTGCCAGGCCCGTCCCCAGGCCCGCTCCTGGCCCGCGACCTCGGCCAGCGCCCTGGCCACGTCGGGGAGGTAGGTCCAGCTGTGCGGCGCGCGGGGGTCGCCGAGCGCGGAGACCGGCTTGCCGCGCAGCAGCCGGGGCATGACCCGGGCGGCCAGGTGCCCGCCGTCGGTCACCCCGGGCCCGAAGAAGTCCGAGGCCCGCACCTCGACCGCCCTGAGGCGCCCCTGCTCGTGCAGCTCCCGCGCCTGCTCCCAGGCGGCGGCGCGCACCCGGCCCTTGGGGCCCGTCGCGGCCGGCGGCAGGTCCTCGGTCAACGGGCCGTCCACCGGGCCGTAGCCGTAGAGGTTGCCCAGCATGACCAGGACGGCGCCGGTGGCCTCGGCCGCCCGGCAGGCGGACGCGGCCAGCGCCGGCCACTCGGCCGCCCAGCGCGGGTAGGGCGGCGCGCCGCAGCTGAAGAGCGCGTCCGCGCCGCGGGCGGCCGCGGTCAGCCGCTCGCTGTCCGCGGCGTCCAGGGCGAGGTGCTCGATGCCCGGTTCGGGGCTCCGCCCGGACCTGGTGACGACCCGTACCGTGTGCCCCTGCCCGGCCAGCAGCCGGGCGGTGGCCGCCCCGGCGGGCCCGTATCCGATGACGACGTAAAGACTCACGCGCGCACACTAACCCGGTCCCGCGGACCGGCCGCTCGGGACGAGCCACCGGGCCCCGGACGGGCGCCGGGGGCGGGCGGCCGGGGCCTAGAGCCGGACCGCCTTGCGGGGCCGGTCCTTGGCGCCGGTGAGCAGGCCGTGCAGGGTGGCGAACTCGTCCACGCACTTGGCGGTGCCGTTGACCACGCAGTCCAGGGGGGCGTCGGCGACCACGACCGGGACGCCCATCTCCTGGCGCAGGCGGCGGTCCAGACCGCGCAGGAGGGCGCCGCCGCCGGTCAGGGCGATACCGCGCTCGATGATGTCGCCGGAGAGCTCCGGCGGGCACTCGTCCAGGGTGCGGTGGACGGCGCGGACGATGGCCTCGACCGGTTCGGCCAGGGCGCCGCGGACCTCCTCGGCGGTGATCTCCTGGAGGCGGGGCAGGCCGCTGAGGTGGTCGCGGCCGCGGACGGTGTAGGAGTGGGGGGCCGCGGCGGCGTCCCCGTCCGGGTCGTCGTCCGCGTCGGGGAAGGCTTCGGTGAACAGCTCGGTGAGGGGGCCGTCGGTGGCCCAGGCCGCCGAGCCGATGGCGATCTTGATGTCCTCGGCGGTGCGCTCGCCGATCGCCAGGCCGTGCTCCTTCTTGATGTACGCGGAGATGGCGGCGTCCATCGCGTCGCCGGCGACCCGGACGGACTGGGCGGTGACCAGGCCGCCCATGGAGACCACCGCGACCTCGGTGGTGCCGCCGCCGATGTCGACGACCATGCAGCCGACCGGTTCGTCCACCGGGAGCCCGGCGCCGATCGCGGCCGCCATCGGCTCCTCGATGAGGTGCACCTCGCGGGCCCCGGCGCCGCGCGCGGAGTCGATGACCGCGCGCCGCTCGACACCGGTGATGCCGGAGGGGACGCAGATGACGACCCGGGGGCGGGAGAAGCGGCGGCTGGGCAGCGCCTTCTTCATCAGGGCGCGCAGCATCTGCTCGGCCGCGTCGAAGTCGGCGATGACGCCCTCCCGCAGCGGCCGCATCGCGGTGATGCCGGAGGGGGTGCGGCCGATGGTGCGCTTGGCCTCCGAGCCGACGGCGACGACCTCGCCGGCGGCGTTCACCGCGACCACGGACGGCTCGTTCAGCACCACGCCTTTGCCGCGGGCGTAGACGAGGGTGTTGGCGGTGCCGAGGTCGATGCCTATGTCGTACGTACCGGACGAAGTGCTGGACGCCATGGGGAGTTCGTTTGCTCTCTCTCGGGAGGACAGTGCGCCGCAGAGGCCGCCATTGACCCACCATGACGGCGTTTGCGGGCAATTATCTAGACTACTGCGGGTGGTGAATGGTTCCTGCGGTGGTGCGGAGGGGCGCGAGCGCTCGCGGCGCCCGGGGGTCAGGGATCGGGACCGGAGTTCGCGGGGAGTGCCTCGGTGAGGTCGTCCAGCGCGTCCAGCAGCAGCCCGGTGGCGCGGACCGCGACGCCGTCGTCGTCCTCGGCGTGCCAGCGCTCCCAGGCGGCGCGGGGCCCGGACCAGTCCGGCCGGCCGCCCGCGCGGACCGCGCCGGCGGCGTGCTCGACGGCGGGGCGCAGCGCCTCGGCGAACGCGGCGGCGCCGGGCGAGGGTTCGGCGTCCTTCTCCGGCAGGTGCGCCTCCATGATCATGGTGACCCGGCCCATGGCGGCGAGCGCGCCGCCGGCGGCGTGCGCGGCCCGCAGCGACAGACCGCGGTCCCGGACCGGTTCCTTCTCGGCGCGGGCCTCGCTGGTCTCCCAGGCGGCGCGGGCCGCGCGGGCGTCGAGCAGCGCCTCGCGGACCTGCCGGGGGCGGCGGGCGGCGGGCCGGGCGTAGCCGTCGCAGACCGCGAGGGCGTAACGGCCGTTGGCGGTGAGCCAGTCGGCGAGGCGGTCGCGCAGCCGGGGCGTCTCCCAGGCCGGGAACAGCGCGTAGGAGAGCATCGCCAGGGCGCCGCCGAGGAGGGTGAGCACCACCCGCTCCTCGACGGTCTGCTCCCAGCCCGCGCCGGCGATGCCCAGCAGGAAGACGACGTACGCGGCGACGCAGGCCGAGGTGACGGAGACTCCGGTGCGCATCAGCAGGTACATCAGGAAGACGCAGACCACCGCGAGGGCGGCGCTGACGTGCGGGGCCGGGTGGGCCAGCGCCATCAGGACACCGGCCACCGCGACGCCGACCAGCGTCCCGGCGAAGCGGGCCACGCCGCGGGAGTAGGTCTGCGCGAAGTCGGGGCGCATCACCATCACGGCGGCGAGCGGCGCCCAGTAGCCGTGGCCGAAGGGCAGCGCGGTGCCCAGGAGGTAGCCGGCGGCGGCGACCGCGGCGACCCGCAGGGCGTGCCGGAAGATGTGCGAGGACCAGCGGGCCTCGCGGTGCAGCGCGCGCAGCGCGACCGGGACCAGCCGGGGGACGCTGGGGCGCAGCAGGTGGCCCCGTTCGGCCTCGGTGGTGGGGCGGGTGGCCTCGACGGGCTCGTCGGTCAGCTCGACGGCGTCGGCGAGCAGCGAGATCAGGCGGTAGGCCGTGCGGCGGGCGGGGCCGCTGAGCATCGGGCCGGTGGCCGGGACCTCCAGGACGGCCATCGCCTCCGGGGGCAGCCGGACCGGGCGGGCGTGCCGGACGGCGTGCGCGACGGCGTCCAGGACGGTGGCGGCGGCGCCGAGGAGTTCCCGGACCCGGTCCCGTTCGGGTCCCTCCAGCGGGGCGCCGACGACCGGATCGGCCAGGGAGGCGAGGACCGGGCGGACCCGCTCGGCCAGGCCGCGGGGGCCGTGCAGCTGGGCGGGGCGGCGGCGGGCCTGGCGGCGCGTCACGGTGGAGGCGGCCCGGGCGTGCATCAGCGGTGCGGGGTCGAAGGGGGCGACCGGGTCGTGCCGCAGCCGGCGGGCGTAGTCGGCCTCGGCGGCCAGCGCGTCGGCGAGCGCGTCCCGCTGGATCCCCCAGGGGCGCACCGGGAACAGCACGATCAGGGTCGCCTGGACCAGGCCGCCGAACGCGATCAGCGCGGCGTGCTCCAGGGCGCCGGGGACGGACGTCGGGAGGGTGACGGTGACCAGCATGATCGCCACGGTCTGGGTGCCGGCGAGCCCGGACACCGGCCCGATCGCCCAGGCCAGGCCGGCCAGGAACGTCCAGCCGGTGAGCAGCAGCACGAAGGCCAGGACGTGCGCGGCGGCGAGGTAGCCCAGGAAGGTGGAGACCGCCAGCGCGCCGGCGACGGCCAGGGCCAGGACCGGGCGGGGCCGCATACTGCGCTGGAAGGTGACGATGCCGGAGGCGAACGCGCCGAAGGCCGAGGAGACCGCCAGGGCCGGGCTGCCGCGCCACAGGCACAGGCCGATGACGAGGGCGACGCCGGCGGTGCCGCGGATGGCGACCAGCGGCGTGAGTTTCGCGCGCTCGACGGTCAGCCCGGAGCGGGCGGCTTCCTTCAGCGCACGCGACCAGCTCATAGCGAGAGGATACGGGCCGGGCGCCGGCGGGACGGGGTGCCGGGGGCGGCGTTCCGCGGCCGGCGGGCGGGGCGCGGCGGGGGCCGCGGGCGTACCCGGGCGGGCGGGGGCGCATCCGGGTGGCCAGGGGGCCGGCAGGGGGCGCGCGGGGCGCCATCTGGCGTCGGCCGGCGCGCCCGCACCGGGAAAATCACGGTAAAACGGATCTCCGGTGACCGTAAACACCACAGGTCAGAGGCGGGTGGGGGCTTCCGGGCGCGGCCGGTGCGAGGAAGCAGACACCCGGTGGGGGAAACCTGTCCCCGCCCCGTCCCCTCTTGCTGGCCGGTCGGGAGAACTCCCGGCCTGTCCGCCAAGGAGAAGGTCCCGTGCGCAAATCCCTCGTCAAACCGCTGATCGCGTTGCTCGCCCTGACCGTCATGGGCGCGGCGGCAGGCTGTGGCACGAGCGACGACCAGGGCACCCCCGTACGGTTCAGCGGTCCGCGGACGGGTGCCGCGATGCAGACCGCGCCGGCCGGCCGGAACTCGCTGGTGCAGATGCCCACCCACCCGATCAGCTTCCAGGAGACCAGCCGGGTCGGCGGAGCCGGCGGCAACACCCCGATAGCGGTGACCACCTACCACGGGAAGAAGTCCGGCTTCACCGGCAAGGTCTGGGTGTGGGCCCCGCCGGAGTACTACGAGAAGAAGAACGCGAACAAGGGCTTCCCGGTCATGGAGGCGCTGCCCGGCGCCTACGGCTACCCGGTCAACTACTGGATAGGGTCCGACCTCAAGCTGGAGGAGTCCCTCGCGGCCTGGTCGAAGGCCGGCAAGAGCCTCCCCTTCATCGTGGTCATGCCGGTGCTCAACCCCAACGACAAGCAGTACTACGACGGCAGCGACATCCCCGGCCAGCCGAAGATCGGCACCTGGCTGGCGAAGGACGTGCCCGACCTGGTGCGGGAGAACTTCCGCACCCTGAAGACCCGGGACGCCTGGTGCATCATGGGCTCCTCGTCCGGCGGCTTCTCGGCGCTGAAGAACGTGTTGCAGAACCCCAAGGACTTCAAGGTCGCGATCCCCAACGGCCCGGACATCGTGCCGGACTCCCCGCTGTGGCGCGGCCACCTGTCGGCGATGCGGGCGAACAACCCCGAGGTGCTGGCGCACCGGCTGATCGCCCGCGGCGGCCCCGACGTCTACCTGGCCTTCCAGGACGGCTCCAAGGAGAACACCGTGCTGCCGAAGGTGCGGAAGTTCATCGCGCAGTACGGCCGCGGGCCGGTGAGGACGCGGCTCCAGATCGTGCCGAACGGCACGCACAGCGGCGCCACCTACGTCCAGGGCCTGGGCATGGGCACCATGCAGTGGGTCAGCGCCCACATGCAGGGCCCGACCGGCTGACCGGAACCGGCCCCGGGCGGCCGCCGCGGATCCTGCTCCGCGGCGGCCGCCCTTGTCGTTGCGGGCCGTTGCGGGCCGTTGCCCTGCCGTTGCGGGCCGCCGCCCGCCCGGCCGGTGGACGGGTGTCCGGTTCCGTCCCCGGGCCGGGCGGCGCGCGCCGGGGTTACGACACCACGTCCTTGCGGGCGAAGCCGCGGAAGGCCAGGGCGGTGAGCACCAGCGCGTAGGACACCGAGACCGAGGAGCCCTGGATCATGCCGGCCCACTCCATCCGGGGCTGGAGGGCGTCCGCCCAGGAGTACTGCCAGTGGGCGGGCAGCACGGCCCGCAGGCCGCCGAGCGCGGTGACCTGGTCCAGGACGTTGCCGACGATGGTCAGGCCGACCGCACCGCCGACCGCGCCCAGCGGGGCGTCGGTGACCGTCGACAGCCAGAACGCCAGCGCCGCGGTGACCAGCTGGCTGACGAAGACGTAGCCGGTCACCACCGCCAGCCGCAGCACCGCGTCGCCCGGGGCGAGCGCGCCCCCGGTGGGCAGCTGGAGCGGTCCCCAGCCGTACGCGGCGGTGCCCACGGCCAGCGCGACCAGCGGCAGCAGCACGATCGCGGCGGCGCTGAACACCAGCGCCACGGTCAGCTTGCTCAGCAGCAGCCGGGCCCGCGGGACCGGCGCGGCCAGCAGGTAGCGCAGCGACGCCCAGCTCGCCTCCGAGGCCACGGTGTCGCCGCAGAACAGCGCGACCGGCACCACCAGCAGGAAGCCGGCCGAGACGAACAGCGCGGTGGCCGCGAAGTTGGCTCCGGACGCGGTGGCGGTGGCCATGAGGTTGACCCGGCCGGGGTTCCGGGTGCCCGGGTCGCCGCCGATGGCGAACGCGGTGACCAGTACGAACGGCAGCAGCACCAGCACCGCGGCGATCACCAGGGTGCGGCGGCGGCGCAGCTGGCGGCGGGCCTCGACGCGCAGCGGCAGGGTGCGGCGGGCGCGGTAGCCGGGCGCCGCCGCCGGGGTGGTCGCGGTCATCGTCCGTCGTCTCCGATCAGGGTGAGGAAGGCGTCCTCCAGGCGGCGGTGCGGGCCGACGCGGAGCACCGGGACGTCCAGCCGCACCAGGTCGGCCAGCAGCCGCGGCGTGCCGTCCGGGTCGGTGAGCCGGACCAGCACCCCGCCGTCGGCGCGGCGCGCAAAGTCCACCCCGGCCAGCGCGCCGATCTTCTCCAGCAGCGCGTCCGGCAGCGCGGTGCCCTCGGGCACGCCGATCAGCACGGTGTCGCCCGAGCCCACCACCGCCTCCACCGGGCCGGCCTGGACCAGCCGGCCGCGGTCCATCACGACCAGGTGGGTGCAGCTCTGCTCCACCTCGGACAACAGGTGGCTGGAGACGATGACGGTGCGGCCGCCGGCGGCGTAGCGGATCATCACCTCGCGCATCGCGCGGATCTGCGGCGGGTCCAGGCCGTTGGTGGGTTCGTCCAGGATCAGCAGGTCGGGCAGGCCGAGCATGGCCTGGGCCAGGGCCAGGCGCTGCCGCATGCCCTGCGAGTAGGTGCGCACCGCGCGGTCCAGGGCGTCGCCCAGGCCGGCGATCTCCAGGGCCTGCGCGGTGTGTGCGTCGGCGGCCGGGCGGCCGGTCGCCTGCCAGTACAGGTCGAGGTTGGCGCGGCCGGAGAGGTGCGGCAGGAAACCGGCGCCCTCCACGAACGCGCCGACCCGGGACAGCACCGGCGCGCCCGGCCGGATCGCCTGGCCGAAGACCCGGATCTCGCCGCCGTCCGGGCGGATCAGGCCCATCAGCATCCGCAGGGTGGTGGTCTTGCCGGCGCCGTTCGGGCCGAGCAGGCCGAGCACCTGCCCGCGTTCGACGCGGAAGGACAGGTCCCGTACCGCGTACCGGTCGGTGGCCTTCGCGTACCGCTTGGTCAGACCGGTGATCTCCAGCGGGACGTCGGCCAGGGCCGGGTCGGGGGCGGGGGCGGCGGTGCGGCGGCGGGCGGTGAGCAGCAGCAGCGCGGCGGCCGCCGCGGCGCCCGCGGGCAGCGCCCAGGTCCACGCGGGCAGCGGCGCCTGGGCGGCGCGCACCTCCGGCGCGGTGGGCACGGCGAGGTCCGCGCCGGCCAGGGAGACGGTGTAGGTGGCGGGCCGCACCGGCGTGGCGTAGCCGAGGTCGGTGGCAGACAGCACCAGCCGCAGCCGGTGGCCGGCCGCGAACTCGTGGTCCACGGCCGGGAGTTGCAGCCGCACGGTGCGGCCGTCCCGGGCCCCCTCGATCCGGTACGGGGTGACCAGCTGGGAGGGCAGGGTCTGCCGGCGGCCGTCGGGGGCGACGTCGTAGAGCTTGGCGAAGAACACCGCGTCCGCGGAGGTCGCACCGATCCGCACGGTGGCGGTGGGGCTGCCGGTGAGGTGGACGGGGGCGCGCAGCGGCGCCGAGTCGAAGTGCGCGTACTGGCCGGGGAAGTCCAGCGAGAGGCCGCCGGCGCCGAGCGCGGAGAGGCTGCCGAGCGCGCCCGCGCCGGGGACCGCGGAGACGGCGGGCGGGGCGGCGCCGGCGGGGTTGGCGAAGCGCTGCTCCCGGCCGGCCAGCGGGATCCGGCGGGGGTCGTGGTCCAGGCCCGGGTAGCGGTCGGCGCCGGCGCCGCGCAGCCGCACGGTGCCGTCGGTGGAGTCCACGCCGCCGGTGCGGCTGATCCGGAACGCGGGCCCGGTCGCGGCCTGCCGGTCGCCCTTGAGGTAGCGGTCGAACCACGCGGTGGTGCGGGCGGTGGTCCGGGCGGTCTCCCGGTCGCCGCCGTCGTGGCCGCCGGCGATCCAGTCGACGGCGACCGGCGCGCCGTTGCGGCGCAGCGCCGCCGCCATCGCGTCGGCCTGGCCGAGCGGGAAGAGCGAGTCGGTCTGGCCCTGGGTGATCAGGGCCGGGACCTTGATGCGGTCGGCGACGGCGGAGGGGCTGCGGGCCTCCAGCAGCCGGCGGGCCGCGGCGTCCGGCGTCCCGCTGACCGCGACCCGTTCGTACATGGCGCACAGCGCGGGCTCGAACCGGCCGCAGCCGCCGGCGCCGGACGGGGCGGTGCCGCCGGCGGGCGCGGCGGCGTCGGCGCCCAGGGGGCCGGTGGCCGAACCGGCGGAGCCGGTGGTGAAGAAGATGCCGGCCCACAGCTTCTTGAACACCCCGTGCGGGAACAGCGCGTCGGCGAGGTTCCAGTAGGTGATCTGCGGGGCGATGGCGTCCACCCGCGGGTCGTGGCCGGCGGCCAGCAGCGCGATCGCGCCGCCGTACGAGGCGCCGGCGACGCCCACCCGCGGGTCGCCGGGCTTGTCGAGCCGGACCTCGGGGCGCCGGGCGAGCCAGTCGATCAGCCGGCTGACGTCGGCGACCTCGCCGTCGGGGTCGTTCAGCCCGATCCGGCCGGTGGACCTGCCGAAGCCGCGCGCCGACCAGGTCAGCACCGCGTAGCCGCTGCGGGCCAGTTGCTCGGCCTCGCCGCGGACATCGGCCTTGCTGCCGCCGAAGCCGTGGCCGAGCAGGACCGCGGGCCGCCGCCCGGTGGCGGGGCCGGCGGTGAAGAACGAGGTGTCGATCCGCACCGTCCCGGCGGCGCCGGGCCGCTCGGGCATCGTCAGGACGCGGTCCTCGCGGTGCACCGCGGGCGGCGCGTTCGAGGCGGCGGCCGCCCACGTGCCGCCCCCTATGAGGAGGGCCAGCGCACCCGCGGCGGCGGCGAGCCGGCGCCCGCGCAGTCGGAGATCCATGGCTGAATCCTAGGGACCGGTCCGGGCGCGGGGCCCCGTCCCCCGGGCGGAGACCGCCGCCCTCCGGGCGCAGTAGCCCGGCCCGGCGCCGTACCGCACCGGCGGTACGGCCGCCTACCGGCGGCGGAAGCGCCGGGGTCAGTACTGCGGCGGGCCGTAACCGCCGTACGGCGGCTGGGGGTTGGCGGGCGGGTACGGCGGGGCGCCGGCCGGGGGCCCGGGCTGCGGGCCGGGCGGCGGGCCGGGCGGCTGCCAGCCGGCCGGCGGTGCGGCCACCGGGCCCGGTACGTAGGCGGGGGCGGCGAACGCGGCGGCCGGGGACGGCGGGTACCAGGCCGGTGCGAACGGTTCGCCGCGGGCCATCAGCGCGCACAGCGCCGCCGAGCCGAGCAGGTCCAGGAGCAGCTGGCTGTGGCTGATGAGGACCGCGCCCGGCAGCACGTCGCCCAGCCGGAAGAGGGAGCCGGTGGACAGGAGGCCGATGAGCGACAGCACGGCGTTCGGCAGCAGGGCGAGCGCCAGGCCGAAGGACAGGCCGCGGGCCGCGCTGCCGCGGAGCAGGGAGTTCAGGCCGGCGATCGCGGTCAGCAGCAGGAAGACCACCGCGTACCAGCCGGTGGACAGCGACAGCAGCGTGGACAGCGCGCCCTTGCCGAGGTAGAGCATCGGCACGGCCGAGCCGCCGCCCTGCACCAGCATGTAGATCTGCCAGATCGCGTAGCCCAGCGCCATCGCGCCGAGCACCAGGCCACCGATCGCCCCGGCGGGCCCGGTGGGCCGGGCGGGCGGGGTGCTGGGCGTGCGGCGCGGCCAGGAGCGCATCCCGGCGAGCAGCACCACCGCGGCGACCAGGGTCAGCAGGAACAGCGCCAGGCTGCTGAGGAACACCCCGTCGAAGGTGGCGGTGCCGGTCTCGGCGTTGCGGAACCAGCGGTCGTCGCCGGTGTGGCTGCCGACGCTGACCAGGGCCTGCGCGGCGGTGGCGAAGGTGGCGGTGGTGGCGACGGCCAGCAGGCCGCCGGCCGAGCGGCGGCCCGCGAACGCCGCGCCGGCGGCGGTGAGCTGGAGCAGGCAGAAGCCCAACTGGACAGGGTTGGTGACCTCGTTGGTGCCCGGCGGGCGGGTGCCGGTCCAGGTGTCCCAGAGCCCGGCGACGCCGAACGCGCCGAGGTCCACCGCGAGCCAGTACGCCGTCCACAGGAAGAACAGCAGGCTGAGGACCCCGCCGGTGATCCGCGCGCCCTTTGCCAGCGCCATGCCTTGTGTCATGTCAGCCCCCGTCGTGTCGGTGCCGCGGCGGATTGCGTCCGCCGCGCGAGCAGCACCGTAGCAACGCGGTCCGGCGGGGTCCGCCCCCGGGAGGGCGCGGTCCTCCCCGCCGGCCGGGGCCGGTGGGGAGGACCGCGACGGCGGCACCCGTGAGGGGGGCGCGCCGTCGGCCGGGGGCCCGGGCAACCGTCAGTGGTTGCGCGGGAAGCCGAGGTTGATGCCGCCGTCGGCGGGGTCGGGCCAGCGGGTGGTGACGACCTTGCCGCGGGTGTAGAAGTGCACGCCGTCGTTGCCGTAGATGTGGTGGTCGCCGAAGAGCGAGTCCTTCCAGCCGCCGAAGGAGTGGTAGCCCACCGGGACCGGGATCGGGACGTTGACGCCGACCATGCCGGCCTCGACCTCCAGCTGGAAGCGGCGGGCGGCGCCGCCGTCCCGGGTGAAGATCGCGGTGCCGTTGCCCCACGGCGAGGAGTTCATCAGCTCGATGGCCTGCTCGTAGGTCTCGACGCGGACGACCGAGAGCACCGGGCCGAAGATCTCGTCGCGGTAGGCGTCCATCTCGGGCGTGACGTTGTCGAGCAGCGAGACGCCGATCCAGTGGCCGTCCTCGTGGCCCTCGACGGTGTAGCCGGTGCCGTCGATGACGACGTCGGCGCCCTGGGCGGCGGCACCGGTGACGTACGAGGCGACCTTGTCGCGGTGGGCTTTGGTGATCAGCGGGCCCATCTCGGAGGCCGGGTCGTCGCCGGGGCCGATCCGCAGCTTGTCGGCGCGCTCCTTGATCTTGCCGATCAGCGGGTCGGCGGTCTCGCCGACCGCGACGACCACGGAGATCGCCATGCAGCGCTCGCCGGCCGAGCCGTACGCGGCGTTGATCGCGGAGTCGGCGGCCAGGTCGAGGTCGGCGTCGGGGAGGACCAGCATGTGGTTCTTGGCGCCGCCCAGCGCCTGGACGCGCTTGCCGTTGGCGGTGCCGGTGGTGTGGATGTACTTGGCGATCGGGGTGGAGCCGACGAAGGAGACGGCGGCCACGTCCGGGTGGGCCAGCAGGGCGTCGACGGCCACCTTGTCGCCGTTGACGACGTTCAGCACGCCGTCGGGCAGGCCCGCCTCGGCGGCCAGCTCGGCGAGCTTGTACGCGGCGCTGGGGACCTTCTCGCTCGGCTTGAGGACGAAGGTGTTGCCGCAGGCGACGGCGATCGGGAACATCCACATCGGCACCATCGCCGGGAAGTTGAACGGCGTGATGCCGGCGACCACGCCCAGCGACTGGCGGATCGACGCCACGTCCACCCGCGTGGAGACCTGGGTGGACAGCTCGCCCTTGAGCTTCTCCGGGATGCCGCAGGCCAGCTCGACGATCTCCAGGCCGCGGGCGACCTCGCCGAGCGCGTCGGAGTGCACCTTGCCGTGCTCGGCGGTGATCAGCCGGGCCAGTTCCTCGCGGTGCTCGTCCACCAGCGCGCGGTACTTGAAGAGGATCGCGGTGCGGGTGGCCAGCGAGCTGGTGCCCCAGGAGCGGTACGCCTCCTTGGCGGTGCGGACCGCGGCGGCCACCTCCTCGGCCGAGGCGAAGGCGACCTGCTTCTCCTGGGCGCCGGTGGCCGGGTTGTAGACCGGCCCGAAGTTGCCGGAGACGCCCTCGACGGGCTTCCCGCCGATCCAGTGGTTGATGGTCTTCATGCGAGGGGGCCTTTCGTACGGTGCAGCAGAGCGGATGTCAGAGGTGGCGGCGGCGGGCGGCGGCCTGCTCGTCGTACGCCGTGCGCGCGGCGAGGGCCGCCGGACGCGTCGCGGTCTCGGCAACGGGTACATCCCACCAGCTCTGGGCGGGCGGCGCGCCCGGCACAGTGTCAGCCGTTGCGGTCTCCACATAGACACATGTGGGTGTTTTTGCGCCACGGGCCTCGGCGAGGGCGGTGCGCAGCTCGGCGACGGTCCCGGCCCGCAGCACCCGCATGCCCAGGGACGCGGCGTTCGCGGCGAGGTCCACGGGCAGCGGCGGGCCGGTGTACGTGCCGTCCGCGGCGCGGAAGCGGTAGTCGGTGCCGAACCGCTCGCCGCCGGTCGCCCGGGACAGGCCGCCGATGGACGCGTAGCCGTGGTTCTGGACGAGGACGAGGGTGAAGGCGATGCCTTCCTGGACGGCGGTGACGATTTCGGTGGGGTTCATCAGGTATGTACCGTCGCCGACGAGCGCCCACACCGGCCGGTCGGGGGCGGCCATCTTCACCCCGATCGCGGCCGGGATCTCGTAGCCCATGCAGGAGTAGCCGTATTCGAGGTGGTACTGCCGGCGGGACCGGGCGCGCCAGAGTTTGTGCAGATCGCCGGGGAGGGAGCCGGCGGCGTTGAGCACGATGTCGGTCTCGTCGACGACCGCGTCCAGGGCGCCCAGGAGCTGGGTCTGGGTGGGCCGGGCGGACGGGTCCGGGGCGGCGTAGGCGGCGTCCACCCGGCGCTCCCAGTCGGCCTTGGCGGCGGCGTACTCGGCGGCGTAGGCGGGGTCGGCGCGGTGGCCGGCGAGCGCCTCGCGCAGCGCGTCCAGTCCGGCGCGGGCGTCGGCGACCAGGGGGAGGGCGCCGAGCTTGTGGGAGTCGAAGGAGGTGATGTTGAGGTTGACGAAGCGGACCGCGGGCTCGGCGAAGAGGGTGGCGGAGGCGGTGGTGAAGTCGGTGTAGCGGGTGCCGACGCCCAGCACGAGGTCGGCCCGCCGGGCCAGGCCGTCGGCGGTGGCGGTGCCGGTGTGGCCGATGCCGCCGACGTCCGCCGGGTGGTCGTGGCGCAGCGCGCCCTTGCCCGCCTGGGTGGCGGCGACCGGGATGCCGGTGGCCTCGGCGAACGCCCGCAGCGCCTCCTCGGCCGCGCTGTGGTGCACCCCGCCGCCGGCGATGACCAGCGGCCGGCGGGCCGCTCGGACGGCGCGGGCGGCCTCGGCCAGGGCGTCCGGGTCGGGGGCGGGCCGGGGCACCCGCCACACCCGGTCGGTGAAGAACTCCGCCGGCCAGTCGTACGCCTCGGCCTGCACGTCCTGCGGGAGGGCCAGGGTGACCGCGCCGGTCTCGGCGGGGTCGGCCAGCACCCGCATCGCCTGGAGGGCGGCCGGGATCAGCGCCTCGGGGCGGGTGATCCGGTCGAAGTAGCGGGAGACCGGGCGGAGCGCGTCGTTGACCGACACATCGCCCGCGGAGACCGATTCGAGCTGCTGGAGGACCGGGTCGGCGCGCCGGGTGGCGAACACGTCACCGGGCAGCAGCAGCACCGGGAGGCGGTTGACGGTGGCGAGCGCGGCGCCGGTGACGAGGTTGGTGGCGCCGGGCCCGATGGAGGTCGTCACCGCCTGGGCGGAGAGCCGGTCGCACTGGCGGGCGTAGCCCACCGCGGCGTGCACCATGGCCTGTTCGCTGCGCCCCTGGAGGAAGGGGAGCCGCGGCGGGCCGCCGGCTTCGCCGGGGGGCGCCGCGGCGCCGGACTCCAGCAGCGCCTGCCCGATCCCGGCGACGTTGCCGTGGCCGAAGATGCCCCAGCAGGCGGTGATCAGCCGGTGCCGGCGGCCGTCCCGCTCGGTGTACTGGCGGGCGAGGAACTCCACCAGGGCCTGGGCGACGGTCAGCCGGCGGGTGCCGGCGGCGGCCCCGGTGCGCGGGGCGGGGGTCGGGGCGGTCATCGCGGGTCTCCTGCCGGTGCGTCGTAGAAGGGGAGCCGGGGGTCGACCGGCTGCCGGGGCCAGGTGGCGCGGATCCAGCCGTGGTCGGGGTGGTCGCAGATCAGCCACTCGCGCGTCTCGCCCGGCCCGGCCATGACGTTGAGGTAGTACAGGGCGTGCCCGGGGGCGGCGATCGACGGGCCGTGCCAGCCGTCCGGGATCAGCACCGCGTCCCCCGTGCGGACCTCGGCGAGGACGTCCGTGCCGCGCCCGCGGCCGGAGGGGGTCACCCGCTGGTAGCCCAGCCCCGGCGTGCCGTGGGCGGCGGCGATCTCGTAGTAGTAGATCTCCTCCAGCTCGGACTCCTCGCCGGGGCGGCACTCGTCGTGCTTGTGCGGCGGGTACGACGACCAGTTGCCGCCGGGGGTGAGCACCTCCACGGCGATCAGCCGGTCGCAGGCGAACACCCCGGCCGCGGCGAAGTTGTTGACCTGCCGTGAGCAGCTGCCCGCCCCGCGCAGCTCCACGGGCACCGAGGAGGCGGGGCCGTAGCGGGCCGGCAGCCGCCGCGCGCAGCGCGCCCCGGCCAGCGCGAACCGCCCGCCGTCCGGGCTCGCGATCCGCACCCGGGCGTCCCGCGGCACGTACGCGAAGTCCGTCACGCCGCTGAACACGCTCTCCCGCCCGGCCAGTTCGAAGACCGCGGCGCCCCCGGTGCCGGGTCCGTCCGGCTCGGCGCGGACCGTGCAGCCGCCCGCGAGCGGCAGCACGATCCACTCGCTGCCGCCGGTGGCGAAGGTGTGGTCCGCCCCGGGCGCGAGGTCGAGCACCCGGAGCGAGGAGTACCCCCACCCGGCCCGCTCGGGCGCGATGTCGAGGGCGTACGGGCCGCGGGCGGCGGCCCCGGCCGGGAGGTGGCAGCCGCCCGTCCCGCCCGGCGCGGCTTCGGTCTGTACCCACTCAGCGTTCATGACGGCAAGTCTCCTCCTCGCCACTGACAGTGAGGTCCGCCACCGGACGCGGGCCGCTCACCGGAGCAGTCCGACGGCGGTGTCGACGGCGGCGGCCACGTCGCCGTCCGCCGGGTAGAGCAGCGACCGGCCGGCGACCAGGCCGTGGACGGCCGGCAGCCGGAGCGCCGCGCGCCACTTCCCGTAGACCGCCTCCTGCTCCCGGACCGTGCCGCCGGCGTCCCCGCCGAGCAGCACGGTGGGCAGGGTGGAGGTCTCACAGACCCGGGCCATCGCGTCGGGGTCGTCGGTGACCGGCAGCTTCAGCCAGGTGTAGGCGGAGGTGCCGCCGAGGCCGGAGGCGATGGCGACGGAGCGGGTGACGGCCTCGGGGCTGAGGTCGTTGCGGACCACACCGCCGGTCCGCCGGGACAGGAACGGCTCGATGAAGGTGGGGAGGCGGCGCTCGGCCATCGCGTCGACGGTCCGCGCGGCGGCCTCCAGGGTGGTCAGCGACCCGGCGTCCTCGTAGTCGATGCGCAGCAGGAGCTTGCCGGCGTCGAAGCGGAGCCGGGCCAGGTCCTGCGGGCGGTGGCCGGTGAACCGGTCGTCCAGCTCGAAGGAGGCGCCCGCGATGCCGCCGCGGTTCATCGAACCCATCACCACCTTGCCCTCCAGGGCGCCGAGCAGCAGCAGGTCCTCCAGGATGTCGGCGGTGGCCAGCACCCCGTCGACGCCGGGCCGGGACAGCGCCAGGACCAGCCGTTCGAGCAGGTCCAGGCGGTTGGCCATGGCCAGGTGGCGGTCACCGACGGCGAGCGCGCCCCGGGCCGGGTGGTCGGCGGCGATGATCATCAGCCGGCCGCGGTCGCCCAGCAGCGGGCGCCGGGCGCGGCGCGCGGCGGCCTCCGCGACGGCTTCGGGGTGCCGGGCCCGCAGCGCCGGGAGGTCACTGATCCGGGGAGGGGACAACACGCAACTCACCTTCTTCGACAGGGGGGGTGGGCGGGGCGGGAGCCGGGGCGGGGCGGGACCTCAGCGCCCCGCCAGGAACTCCTCGACCTCCTCGGCCGCCGGCATGGCGGACGAGCACGCCAGCCGGGAGGCGACGATGGCGCCGGCGGCGTTGGCGTACCGCATCGCCGGCTCCAGCTCCCAGCCGGCCAGCAGTCCGTGGCACAGCGCGCCGCCGAACGCGTCCCCGGCGCCGAGGCCGTTGACGACCTGGACGGGGGTGGGCGGGACCTCGGCGGTGCGCCCGTCCCGGTGGACGGCGAGCACCCCCTTCGGGCCCTGTTTGACGACGGCCAGTTCCACGCCCCGGTCGAGCAGCGCCAGGGCGCAGGACATCGGGTCCCGGTGGCCGGTGGCGACCTCGGCCTCGTCGACGTTGCCGACCGCGACCGTCGCGTGCGCCAGCGCGGCCTCGTAGTACGGGCGGGCGGCGGCCCGCGCGGCGGCGCCGGTGGCCCCGCCGTCCCCGGAGGCGCCGCCCCGGCCGCCCCAGAACATCGGCCGCCAGTCCAGGTCGAAGACGGTGGTGCCCCGGCGGGCGCGGGCCTCCAGCGCGGCCAGTGTGGCGCCGCGGCTGGGCTCCTCGCTCAGCCCGGTGCCGGTGACCCAGAAGATCCGGGCCGCGCGGATCGCCGCCAGGTCCAGTTCCCCGGGGTGGATGACCAGGTCGGGGGCCTTGGGACGGCGGTAGAAGTAGAGCGGGAAGTCGTCCGGCGGGAAGATCTCGCAGAACGTCACCGGGGTCGGCAGGTCCGGCACCGGGGTCACCCAGCGGTCGTCCACCCCGAAGCCGCGCAGCGCCCGGTGGACGTAGTCCCCGAACGGGTCCCGTCCGGTCCGGCTGATGACGGCGGTGCGGCGCCCCAACCGGGCCGCGGCCACCGCCACGTTGGTGGCGGACCCGCCGAGGAACTTCCCGAACGTCTCCACCTCGGCGAGCGGCACGCCGGTCTGCAAGGGGTAGAGGTCCACCCCGATGCGGCCCATGGTGATCAGGTCGTACGGCTCGGTCATAGACGCCCCTTCCGGGCCGGCGCGGCGGTCGGTCGGAGCCGGCGCTCCGGCCGGCTCCCGCTCAGGCACAGGTCTAACGCCCCGCCGCGAACCATGTCAATGTTTTGTCCTTACATTATGACGTCAAACAAGAGCTGAACACCCCTCACGTCCTTAAGTCCTTATGTCAGGACGAAGTCTTGACACTCCCCAGGGCGGCAGCGAGGCTGTGCCCCACAACCCACCCAGCGCCTCCCGGTCACCGCCGACCGGCGAGAGGAGAGCCGCAGCATGTCCGCACCCCCTGCCGCCTCGCCCGTCCTGGACCGCCTCCGCATCGGGTCCGCCCCCGACTCCTGGGGCGTGTGGTTCCCCGACGACGCCCAGCAGGTCCCCTGGCGGCGCTTCCTGGACGAGGTCGCCGAGGCCGGCTACGCGTGGATCGAACTCGGCCCGCACGGCTACCTGCCCACCGACCCCGCCGTGCTGCGCGAGGAGACCGCCCGGCGCGGCCTCGCCGTCTCGGCCGGCACCGTCTTCACCTCGCTGCACCACGGCCCGGCCGTCTGGGACCGGACCTGGGCCCACGTCACCGAAGTCGCCACCCTCGCCCGGGCGATGGACGCCTCGCACCTCGTCGTCATCCCGTCCTTCTGGCGGGACGACAAGACCGCCGAACTCCTCGAACCGCCCGAGCTGACCGTCGAGCAGTGGAAGCACCTGACCACCGGGATGGAGCGGCTGGGCAAGCGGGTCCGCGACGAGTTCGGCCTGGCCATCGCCGTCCACCCGCACGCCGACACCCACCTCGACACCGAGGAGCACGTCGAGCGCTTCCTCCACGTCACCGACTCCGACCTGGTCAACCTCTGCCTGGACACCGGCCACTACGCCTACTGCGGCGGCGACAGCGTCAAGCTGATCCGCACCTACGGCGAGCGGATCGGCTACCTCCACCTCAAGCAGGTGGACCCGGACGTGCTGCGCGACGTGATCGCCCGGGGCACCGCGTTCGGCCCGGCCGTCCGGCAGGGCGTGATGTGCGAACCGCCGCTGGGCGTCCCGGCCCTGCCGCCCGTCCTGGAGGCCGCCCAGGAGCTGGGCACCGACCTCTTCGCCATCGTGGAGCAGGACATGTACCCCTGCCCGCCCGACCGGCCGCTGCCGATCGCCCGGCGCACCCGCCGCTTCCTGCGGTCCTGCGGGGCATGAGGCGGCTCGCGGCGCGCACCGGCGCGCCCAACGGGACGGACACCGTACGGCAGAAGGGCGAGAGGGACGGCATGGGCGAGACGGGCGCGACGGGTGTGCGCGGGACGCTGGGCGTGGCGGTCATCGGCACCGGGCGGATGGGGGCCGACCACGTACGGCGCCTGGACCGCGTGATCAGCGGGGCCAGGGTGGCGGCGGTGGCCGACCTCGACGCCGGACGGGCCGCCCGGCTCGCCGCCGGCATCGACGGCGCCACCGCGTACACCGACCCGGCCGCCGCCATGGACGACCCGGCGGTGGACGCCGTGCTGATCGCCTCCCCGGGCCCGGCCCACGAGGCGGCGCTGCTGGCGGCGTTCGCCCGCGACCTGCCGGTGCTGTGCGAGAAGCCGCTGACCCCGGACGCCGCCGCCGCGCTGCGGGTCCTGGCGGCCGAGCAGGAGCTGGGCCACCGGCGCGTCCAGGTGGGCTTCATGCGCCGCTACGACGCCGGCTACCGCACCCTGAAGTCCCTGCTGGACGACGGCGCGTACGGCCGCCCGCTGATGCTGCACCACAAGCACCGCAACGCCGACACCCCGCCCGGCTTCACCGACGCCATGATGATCAACGACTCGGCGGTGCACGAGATCGACGTGACCCGCTGGCTGCTGGACGAGGAGATCACCGCCGTCCGGGTGCTGCGCCCGGCGCCCACCGGCAACGCCCCCGAGGGGCTGAGCGACCCGCAGCTGATCCTCTTCGAGACGGCCGGCGGCCGGGTCGTGGACACCGAACTCTTCGTCAACTGCGGTTTCGGCTACCAGGTCAGCTGCGAGGCGGTCTGCGAGCACGGGACCGCCCGGATCGGCGACGACCACGGGGTCTTCACCAACACCGCCGGCCACTGGGGCGGCACCATCCCGCCCGGCTTCGTGGAGCGCTTCGCGGACGCCTACGACCGGCAGGTGCAGCGCTGGGTGGACGCCACCCGGCGCGGCGAGGTCGAGGGCCCCAGCTGCTGGGACGGCTACGCGGCGGCCGCGGTGTGCGAGGCCGGGGTGCGGGCCCAGGCCACCGGGGAACGGGTCGCGGTCGAACTGGTCGAGCGCCCGGAGCTGTATCGGTGAACGGGCCGCCCACCGCCGCCCCCGGCGGCCTGACCACCGCCCCCGCCCCGCCCGCCGCCGCCACCGGCGGCGCCCGCCGCTTCGTCGTCGCCATCGCCGCGATCGCCGCGCTCGGCGGCGCCCTGTTCGGCTACGACACCGGGGTGGTCTCCGGCGCCCTGCCGTTCATGGCTCGGCACTTCGGCCTCGGCGCGCTCGGCGAGGGCGTCGTCACCAGCGCGCTGCTGATCGGCGCCGCGTTCGGCTCGCTGGCCGGCGGCCGGATGGCGGACGCGCTGGGGCGGCGCACCGCGCTGCTGTGGGCGGGCGCGGTGTTCACCGGCGGCGCGGTGGCGGTCGCGCTGGCGCCGACCGTGCCGTTCATGGCCGCCGCGCGCTGCGTCCTCGGCCTCGCCGTGGGCAGCGCCTCGGTGATCACCCCGCTCTACCTCTCCGAGATCGCACCGGCCCACCTGCGCGGCCGGCTGGTCTCGTTCAACTCCCTGATGATCGTCAGCGGCCAGCTGCTGGCGTACCTCGTCAACGCCGTACTGGCCCACTGGGCGGCCTGGCGCTGGATGCTGGGGCTGGCCGCCCTGCCCGCCGTGGCGCTGCTCCTCGGCGTCCTCTTCCTGCCGGACACGCCCCGCTGGTACCTCGGCCGGGACCGGCCGGACGAGGCCGCCGCGGTGCTGCGCCGCACCCTGCCGGCCGCCGACGTGCCCGGCGAGCTGTCCCGGATCGCCCGCGCCCGCACCCTGGAGACCGACGCCCGGCGCGGCGCCCGGCAGGAACTGCGGCGCCCCTGGGTGCGGCGGCTGCTGCTGGTGGGCATCGGGCTGGCGGTCGTCCAGCAGATCACCGGGGTCAACGCGGTCGTCTACTTCGCCCCCAGGATCCTGGCGGCCACCGGTCTGGGCACCAGCGCCGCGATCACCGCCACCCTCGCCATCGGCGCGGTCTCGGTCCTCGCCACCGCGGTCGGGATGGCGCTGATCGACCGGGTGGGCCGGCGCCCGATGCTCCTGTGGGGGCTCACCGGCATGGCGGTCTCCCTGGGGCTGCTGGGCGCGGCCTTCCACCTGCCGCACACCGCCGGCCTGAGCTACCCGGTCCTCGCCCTGATGGTGCTCTACATGGGCTTCATGCAGGCGACCCTCAACACCGGGGTGTGGCTGCTGCTCGCCGAGATGTTCCCGCTGAAGGTCCGCGGACTGGCCATGGGCGCCGCGGTGTTCGTGATGTGGCTGGTCAACTTCGGTGTCGCCCTGGCCTTCCCGGTGCTGCTCGACGCCGCCGGCCCCGGCCGCACGTGCTGGCTCTTCGCCGCGATGTGCGTGCTCTCCCTGCTCTTCTGCCACCGGTACGCACCGGAGACGAAGGGCCTGGCCCTGGAGGACCTGGAGCAGGAGCTGCGCCGGGCCGCCGGCGGGGGCGGCCCGGACGACGAGGCCGAGGAGCACGGGGCGGACGGCGCCGAGCGGCGCGCCGCGGCCCCCGGACCGTCCGCCCGATAGCCCCGGCCCTCCTCCGCCACCCCCGCGACCGCCCGCGGACCCCTCGTGCAAAGGGGTGCGCCCACCGCCGACGCGCCCCGCCCGGGGAAGCCATGGACACCGTGAACACCAACGCACCGCACGAGACGTGCGCCACCAGGGAGTCCGCGGGCCGGCCCGGGCCGGAGGGCACCGCCCCGGCGGTCCGGCGGACCGGCCTCCGCACCGCCGCCGCGGGGCTGCTGGCCGCCGGGCTGCTCACCGGCCCGGCCGCGCCCGCCGCGCCCGCCCGGCCCGCCGTCCTCGCCGCCTGCGCCTACTACCGCGGCACCGCGCCGACCGCCCCCGGCCAGCGCGGCGACCGCGTCAAGCAGGTGCAGTGCCTGCTCGCCAACCACCGCCGCCTCGCCTGGAAGGACGTCACCGGCCACTTCGGCGACCGGACCCGGGCCGCCGTCGCGGCCTTCCAGACCCGGCACCGCCTGAGGCCCACCGGCACGGTCGACACGAAGACCTGGCGGGCCCTGTACTCCTGAGCGCACGTCAGCCGCGGCGCCCCGCGGCGGTGCGGCGACGGTTCCGCGGCCGGGGCCGCCGCCCACCGCACCGCCGTGAGGTGCCGCGTCCGGTCCGTCCCGTCCGTCCCGTCCGCCTGTCCGTCCCGTCCGCGTCACAGCCGTCCGTCCTCCGTCACGGCTGTCACCATCACGCGGATCTTCCGTCACAGCCTCTCAACAGGCCCTGGCCCACGGTCACGCACCGTCGTTCCCCAGGCACAGGCTGAGTGATCCCGCCGCCGTGCGCAGCCCTGCCGAACCGGCCGGGCAACGCCTGCGCGCGGCGCCAAGGAGGTGCGCAGAGATGACCGACCGTAGGCTCTGGTCGTACAAGGAAATCGCGGCCCACATCCAGGTGCAGCCGGACACCGTGCGCTCGTACCGCAAGCACGGCCTGCTGCCCGAACCGGATCTCGTGGAGGCCGGCAAACCGTACTGGTACGCCGACACCGTCAGAGCCTGGGTGGCGCGCCGCCCGGGCCACCGCGGCCGGCAGTGAACGGCCCCTGGCCCTTCCCCGGCCGGCCCGTGCGATCGGCGGCCACCCGGCCGCCCTCGCCGCCCGGGCCGGGCACGACGTCACGCGGTGCGCGCGCCGCCCGCCCGCCGGCCGGCCTGGCGGTCGCACCGGCGGCAGCGGCGCGCCCGGTGCCGGTGCGGACGGCCACCGGCCCGGACGAGGTCTCCCCCGCCGACCGGGCCCTGGTCCGCCAGGCCCACGAACTCCAGGTGCCCGCCGCCCCGTTGCGGAGGTACGCCGCCGCCCCGCCGGGCGGCGGCACGTCGATGCCCTACGACCGGCTCGCGTACCGGGCCTGCGGGGCCGGGGCCCGGTGGCCCGGGGGCCGCCCCCGGCTACGCGGCGCCGGGCCCGCTCCGGCTTCCGCCGCCGGGCGGGGCGGATGAGCCGCGGACCGCCAGCTCCGGCGCGACGAGCCGGCGGACGGCCGGGGCCTCCGGGTGCGCCATCCGGTCCAGCAGGCAGCGGGCGGCCAGGCGGCCCACCTCGTGGCCGGCGTTGTCGACCGAGTCCAGCCAGAGGTGGCGGATCCGGGCGAGGTAGGTGTTGTCGTAGCCGACGAGCGAGAGGCCGCCGGGCACGCGGAGGCCCAGTTCCCCGGCGGCGGACAGCACCCCGATGCCGGACAGGTCGTTGAAGGCCAGGACGGCGGTCGGCCGGCCGGCGCCGCGGGCCGGGCCGAGCAGCCGCACGGCGGCGCGGTAGCCGCCCTCCTCCGTGCCGTCGCCCTGCTCCACCGCGGCGTCCGCCCCGTGGGCCCGCATCGCCGCCTCGAAACCGCGCCGGCGCAGCTCACCGACCGGGCCCCGGCCCGCGACATGGGCGATCCGGCGGTGGCCGAGACCGAGGAGGTGCTCGGTGGCGAGGCGGGCGCCGCGCTCGTCGTCGTTGGCGACGATGTCCACCCGGGGCAGGTGCGGCCCGTGGTCGCCGGCGATGACGGTCGGCAGCCGCGCGGCGGCCTCGGCGAGCCCCGCGGTGTCCGGGAGCGTGCCGGCGACCACCAGGCCGTCCACCCGCAACTCCTGGAAGGTGCGGGCGAACTCCTGGCCGGTGCGCCGGTCCAGCCGGCCGTCGGCCATCAGCATCCGCAGGCCGTGCCCGTGCAGCACGGAGTTCAGACCGTCGAGGACGTCGGTGAACCAGGGGTTGCGCAGGTCGTTCACCAGCACCCCGACGGTGTGGGTGCGCCGGGCGACCAGGCTGCGGGCGGCGGCGTTGGGCCGGTAGCCCAGCGCGTCGATGGCCTCCCGGACGGCCTGCCGCTTGGCGTCGCTGACCCGCGGCGAGCCCTGGAGGACGAGGGAGACCAGCGATTTGGAGACGCCCGCCCGCGCGGCGACGGCCCGGATCGTCGGCGGCCGCGCCGCCCCGGACCCCTGCCCGGCAGTCGGCTCCGGCGCGCCGGGGGACGCATTGGACCGTTCCATGGGCGCCGATCCTCCCATCGCGCCGGACCGGCGTCAACGCGCGGGCCCAGCCATCGGTCCGCCGCGTCCCGACGCCGAACTCGCTGACCCGCCACAAGGGTTGACATCCTGACATACGGACCTGCAAGGTGCCGGGACGGGACGTTGGACCGTTCCAATAGCGGCCCGCGGCGCCCTGCCCCCGTGGGCGGCGCCCGCCCGCGGTCCCCCGCCCGTCCCCGCCTCTCCCGAAGGGAAGCCAGCCCATGAAGATCGGCCTCATCGGAACGGGGCGCATCGGCGCGTTCCACGCCGCGACCCTGCTCGGCGTCCCCGGCGTCACCGGCCTGGTCGTCGCGGACGCGGACCCGGCGCGGGCCGCCGCGCTCGCCGGCACGCTGGGCGTACGGGCCGCGGACAGCATCGGGGAGCTGTACGCGCAAGGGGTCGACGCGGTGGTGATCACCGCCGCGACCAGCGCGCACGCCGCCCTGATCCACCAGGCACTGGACGCCCGGGTCCCGGTGTTCTGCGAGAAGCCGGTGGCGCCGGACGTGCCGGGCACGCGCGCCGTCGTGGCGCGGGCCGAGGCCGGCACCGTGCCCGTGCAGATCGGCTTCCAGCGGCGGTTCGACGCCGGGTACCGGGCCGCCCGCGCGGCGCTGCGCGCCGGCGAGCTGGGCCGGCTGCACACCCTGCGCGCCTGCACCGGCGACCAGGCGCCGCCGCCCGCGGACTTCATCCCGACCTCCGGCGGGCTGTTCCGGGACTGCGGCATCCACGACTTCGACATCATGCGCTGGCTGACCGGCCACGAGGTGGTCTCGGTCTACGCCCAGGGCACCCAGCGCGGCGCGGCCTTCTTCGCCGAGGCCGACGACGTCGACACCGGCGCCGCGCTGCTGCGCTTCGACGACGACACGCTGGCCACCGTCACCGCGACCCGCTACAACGGCGCGGGCCACGACGTGCGGCTGGAGGTCTGCGGCTCCGCGGGCGCCCGCTTCGTCGGGCTGGACGACCGGGCCCCGCTGCCGTCCGCCGAACCGGCGCTGTCCTGGCGCCGGGCCGCGCCGTACGCGACGTTCATGGAGCGCTTCCACGACGCGTACGTGGCCGAGCTGACGGCCTTCGTCGCGGTGGCCGCCGGCCGGGCGCCGAGCCCCTGCACCCCGGCCGAGGCGCTGGAGGCGCTCTACGTCGCGGAGGCGTGCGACCGCTCCCGGCGCACCGGCCTGCCGGTATCCCTCGACGACGTCCGCTCCGCCCCACTCGGCACCGACCCGACCGGCACGGACCCGGCCCGCGGCACGCCGGGGCCGCCCGGGACCGCCACCGGCACGCCCCTCCCTCCGGCCGCTTCCTAGTGGGTGTCCGCCCCCGTCTCCGTCTCCCGGAGGGGTATGTACCAGTCGTTGGCCCGCAGCGGGTGCCCCGGCGGGTAGGCGACCTCGCACTCCCCCGCGAGGCGGAAACCGGCCCGGCGGCAGACCGCGTTGGACGCCGCGTTGGCCACCGAAGGGTAGGCGTGGACGGTACTGCGGAGGCCCTCGGCGGCGGCCGCGGCGAGGACCTGGCGGACCGCGGCGACCGCGATGCCCCGGCCCTGGAAGGCGGACAGCACGCTCCAGCCCGCCTCGTAGACGGCCTCCCCGCCCCACTCCGCGGCCCAGAACCCGGCCGTGCCCACCGCCTCCCGCCCCGGCAGGAGCAGGATGCGGTACATCCGGCCCGGTCCCTCGACCGCGAGGTACCTGCGGTGTCTGCGGACGAGCTGCTCCTCGGTCTCGGGGCCGCCGAGATACCGCGTCATCGCGGGGGTGTTGGCCTGCCGCAGCAGGGGGAGTCCGGCCGCCGTCCACGGCGCGATCCGCACCCGCGCCGGGCCGGCCCGCGCTGTCCGTTCCGTCTCTTCCGCCATGACCTCAACGGTACGGGCGGCCACTGACAGTCACCGTCGCGGCGGCCGACGGCGGCCGCCCGGCGGCGCGGGCGCGCGGGGCGCGGCGGCGGGCGGCCCGCTGGACGGCGAGGCCGGTGGCGGCGACGAGGACGGAGACGCCGAGGCCGATGGCCGCGGCCCACAGGGGATTGCCGGCGGCGGCGCTGCCGAGGTAGCCGAGGCCGACCGAGTAGCCCGCCCACAGGGACTCGGCGAGCGCGGCACCGAGGGCGTACTTGCGGAGCGGGTAGCGCAGGAATCCGGAGGCCAGGGCTCCGGCGATCCGGCCGCTGGGCAGGAAGCGCACGGCGGCCACGAACGGCAGGCCGTGCCGGCGGATCCGCGCGGAGGTCCGGACGAGGAGGGCGCGGCGGCGCGGGCGGCGCAGCATCCAGGCGCGCACCGGGCCGCCGAAGCGCCGTGCGGCGAGGTACATCAGGACGTCCCCCAGCAGGGCGCTGCCGGCGACCGTCACCAGGACCACGGGGAGCGCCGCGCGGCCCTGCGAGGCCAGCGCGCCGGCGGCGGCCAGCAGCGCGGAGTTGGGCACCAGCGGCGGCAGCGTGGTGGCCGCCAGCAGTCCGCAGAGGGCGGGTACGTCCATCCCGGCCGCCTCCTCGGATCCGCGCCCCGAGCCCGTACCCCCAGACTCCCGCGCGGCGCGGCGGGCGGCAACGCGTGCGAGGCGGACCACGCCGCTTGGCTTCATACCCCCTGGGGGTATACAGTGACGGCAGCTGGAAGGGCGACACCGGCCGCCACCGCACCCCCACCCGCCCCACGGGCAGCACACTGGGCACAGCGGCCGCATCGGCCCGTACCGGCACATGTCGGCACACACGGCACCACGAGGAGAGATCCATGGCTGAGAACAGCTCCTGCTGCACCCCCGAGGGCTCCTGCCACTCCGGCGGCTCCACCGCCGTCCAGGACGGCGCGGTGACCACCGTCTACAAGGTCACCGGGATGACCTGTGGGCACTGCGAGGGCGCGGTGTCGTCCGAGATCGGCGAGCTGGCCGGGGTCAGCTCGGTGCAGGCGGTCGCGGCGACCGGCCTGGTGACGGTCGTCTCCGAGGCGCCGCTGGACGAGGCCGCGGTGCGCGCGGCGGTCGACGAGGCGGGCTACGAGCTCACGGGCCAGGTCTGAGCCCCGCCACACCCCGCGCTCCCCGACGAGGCGCAGGACGCACCCGCTCCGGCGGGACGCCCTGCGCCTCGCGCGTATCGGGAGAATCGGCCGGACGGCCGGACACCGGAGGCAATCGCCGCAGACCGGGACGATCAACGGCGAACGGTCGTCACCTCGGGGTGCGCCCGCAAAATTTCACACGGCCCTTACAACTGACACAACACCCATACCTCAAGGCGCCGATCTCCAAATGGAAGCCCTTGACCAGATTCGCCCCTATATGGCATGAGACCCAGATCACACTCATCGCAACGTAACCATCGAGGGGGGTCGGGAGTCTAACCGGGCAGTGCAGGCACCCCGGCGGGGCTTGCACTGCGAAAGCCGTGCCGGTCTTGGGGGACCGCGCCCGGCTCCGCGTTGGCCGGGGCGACGCGCCCGGGGAGCTTTGAGCGGCCCTCCCGAATGTGCGCGTCCCGGCAGAGCGCGGTGCAACCCGGAACGCCCGGACGGATCCCGTGGGGGGAATCCGCACCGGGACATGGGAAGCGCCCCGCACTCTGGACCCGTGGGGGGATCCGGAGGCGGGGCGCTTTCGTTTTCCGCCCGCCGCGGCCGCGCGGGCGGAAGCGGGGGCGGTTTACGCGATTATCGATCACCGGTGCGCGGCAGCGGGGCTCGGTCCGGCCGCCGCGCGGCGGCGGGGCTCAGCGCTCCTGGACGGGCACGAAGTCGCGCTCGACGACGCCGGTGTAGACCTGGCGCGGGCGGCCGATGCGGGAACCGGGCTCGGTGATCATCTCGTGCCACTGGGCGATCCAGCCGGGCAGCCGGCCGAGCGCGAAGAGCACGGTGAACATCTCGGTCGGGAAGCCCATCGCGCGGTAGATCAGGCCGGTGTAGAAGTCGACGTTCGGGTAGAGCTTGCGCTCGACGAAGTAGTCGTCGGCCAGCGCGTGCTCCTCCAGCTTCAGGGCGATGTCGAGGAGCTCGTCCTCCTTGCCCAGCGCCGAGAGGACGTCGTGCGCCGCCGCCTTGATGATCTTCGCCCGGGGGTCGAAGTTCTTGTAGACGCGGTGCCCGAAGCCCATCAGCTTCACGCCGTCTTCCTTGTTCTTCACCTTGCGGATGAAGGTGTCGACGTCGCCGCCGGCGTCCCGGATGCCCTCCAGCATCTCCAGCACCGACTGGTTGGCGCCGCCGTGCAGGGGGCCCCAGAGGGCGTTGATGCCCGCCGAGATCGAGGCGAAGAGGTTCGCCTGCGAGGAGCCGACCAGGCGCACCGTGGACGTCGAGCAGTTCTGCTCGTGGTCCGCGTGCAGGATCAGCAGCTTGTCCAGGGCGCTGACCACGACCGGGTCCAGCTCGTACTCGGCGGCCGGGACCGAGAAGGTCATCCGCAGGAAGTTCTCGACATAGCCGAGCTCGTTGCTGGGGTAGACGACCGGGTGGCCGACCGACTTCTTGTAGGCGTAGGCCGCGATGGTCGGGAGCTTGGCCAGCAGGCGGATCGTCGACAGGTGCCGCTGCCGCTCGTCGAACGGGTTGTGGCTGTCCTGGTAGAACGTCGACAGCGCGCTGACCACGGAGGACAGCATGGCCATCGGGTGGGCGTCCCGCGGGAAGCCGTCGTAGAAGCGCTTGACGTCCTCGTGCAGCAGGGTGTGGTACGTGATGTCCTGCTTGAAGTTCGCCAGCTCGTCGACGGTGGGCAGCTCGCCGTGGATGAGGAGGTACGCGGTCTCCACGAACGTGCTGCGCTCGGCGAGCTGCTCGATCGGGTAGCCGCGGTACCGCAGGATGCCCTTTTCACCGTCGAGGTAGGTGATCGCGGACTTGTACGCCGCGGTGTTGCCGTAACCGGAATCCAGGGTCACCAGACCGGTCTGGGCGCGCAGCTTCGAGATGTCGAAGCCCTTGTCGCCGACCGAGCTGTCGACGATCGGGTAGCTGTATTCGCCGTCCCCGTAACGCAGTACTACAGAGTTGTCGCTCACGTCATCCCTCACCGACGTTGTGCCTCTTCTTCGAGGTGCCCTGACTGCCTATACCTTCCCCCATTTGGACCTTGGATGTGCACTCGGGGTCGGCCATAGGGCCTCATCGCGGCACTCAGTGCCGCGATGCTGTCCATCCTGCCCCCGTTCGCCCCGATGGGAAAAGGGGGCGGCCTCAGATCGCTCCGGCGAGTCGGTGGTCCAGCGCGGTATGCCTCCGACCGGCGGAAACCGTGCGGACGGCCTGGCCGAGGGCCCGGCGGGAGCCGACCAGCACCACCAGCCGTTTCGCCCGGGTCACAGCGGTATAGAGCAGATTGCGCTGGAGCATCATCCAGGCGCTGGTGGTGACCGGAATCACCACGGCCGGGTACTCGCTCCCCTGGGAGCGGTGGATCGTCACCGCGTAGGCGTGGGCCAGTTCATCCAGTTCGCCGAAGTCGTAGGGCACCTCCTCGTCCTCGTCGGTGCGGACCGTCAGGCGCTGCTCGACGGGGTCGAGGGCGGTGACCACTCCCACCGTGCCGTTGAAGACGCCGTTGCGACCCTTGTCGTAGTTGTTCCGGATCTGGGTGACCTTGTCGCCGACGCGGAAGACCCGGCCGCCGAAGCGGCGCTCGGGGAGGTCGGGGCGGGCCGGGGTCACCGCCTGCTGGAGCAGGCCGTTGAGCGCGCCGGCCCCGGCCGGGCCGCGGTGCATCGGGGTGAGGACCTGCACGTCCCGGCGCGGGTCCAGGCCGAACTTCGCGGGGATGCGGCGCGCCACCACATCGACCGTGAGCCGGGCGGCCTCCTCCGCGTCCTCCTCGGGAAACAGGAAGAAATCCGCGAGTCCGCTGGTCAGCGGGGGGACGCCGGAGTTGATGCGGTGTGCGTTGGTGACCACGCCGGACTGCTGGGCCTGGCGGAAGATGCGCGTCAGCCGGACCGCCGGCACCGGCCCCGGCTCGGCCAGCAGATCGCGCAGCACCTCGCCGGCGCCCACCGACGGCAGCTGGTCCACATCGCCGACCAGCAGCAGGTGGGCGCCCGGCGGGACCGCCTTGACGAGCTTGTTCGCCAGCAGCAGATCGAGCATGGACGCCTCGTCCACGACGACCAGATCGGCGTCCAGCGGGCGGTCCGCGTCGTAGGCGGCGTCCCCGCCGGGCTTGAGCTCCAGCAGGCGGTGGACGGTGGAGGCGTCCGCGCCCGTCAGCTCCGCCAGCCGCTTGGCCGCCCGGCCCGTGGGCGCGGCCAGCACCACCGTGGCCCCTTTGGCGCGGGCCAGCTCGACCACCGAGCGGACCGTGAAGGATTTGCCGCAGCCGGGGCCGCCGGTGAGCACGGCGACCTTGCGGGACAGCGCGAGCCGGACCGCGGCCTGCTGCTCGGGCGCCAGCTGCGCGCCCGTGCGCCGCGCCAGCCAGGCCAGCGCCCGCTCCCAGTCCACGTCCTGGAAGGCGGGCATCCGGTCCTCGGGGGCGCGCAGCAGGCCGGTCAGCCGGCCGGCCAGGGAGCGCTCGGCGCGGTGGAACGGCACGAGATACACCGCGGTGACCGGCGCACCGTCCTCCGCCCCGGGGACCTTCTCGCGGACCACGCCCTCGGGGTCCGCGGCGAGTTCGGCCAGGCAGTCGATGACCAGGCCGGTGTCGACCTGGAGCAACTTCACCGCGTCGGCGATGAGTTGCTCCTCGGGCAGGAAGCAGTGGCCCTGGTCGGCGGACTGCGACAGGGCGTACTGGAGGCCGGACTTGACCCGCTCGGGGCTGTCGTGCGGGATGCCGACGGACTGCGCGATCCGGTCGGCGGTCAGGAAGCCGATGCCCCAGACGTCGGCGGCCAGGCGGTAGGGCTCGTTGCGCACCACGGAGATGGCGGCGTCGCCGTACTTCTTGTAGATGCGGACCGCGAGGGAGGTGGAGACGCCGACGCCCTGGAGGAAGACCATGACCTCCTTGATGGCCTTCTGCTCCTCCCAAGCGGCGCCGATCAGCCGGGTGCGCTTGGGGCCGAGGCCGGGCACCTCGATCAGGCGGCCCGGCTCCTGCTCGATCACGTCGAGGGTCCGGATGCCGAAGTGCTCGGTGATGCGGTCGGCGATCCGGGGTCCGATGCCCTTGATCAGCCCCGAGCCCAGATAGCGGCGGATGCCCTGGACGGTGGCCGGGAGGACGGTGACGTAATTCTCCACCGTGAACTGCCTGCCGTACTGGGGGTGGGAGCCCCAGCGGCCCTCCAGCCGGAGCGACTCCCCCGGCTGGGCGCCCAGCAGCGCGCCGACGACGGTGAGCAGCTCGCCGGACCCGCGGCCGGTGTCCACCCGCGCAACGGTGTAGCCGGTCTCCTCGTTGGCGTACGTGATCCGCTCCAGGACCCCTTCCACCACGGCTGCGTTGACCATGCCCCGACGGTACCGCCAGGGGGTGACAGCGGGTGCGGGAGCCGGGGGCGGGGCCCGGTCAGGCGACGTGGGCGGTGAAGCGCGCGACGACCTCGGCCAGCACCTCGGCGCCGTCCCGGGACCACAGGGCGGGGTTGAAGATCTCCACCTCCAGGGGGCCGCGGTAGCCGGCCGCACCGGCGCGGGCGCACAGGCCGCGCAGGTCCACCGACCCGTCTCCCAGCTGCCCGCGGCCCAGCAGGACGCCCTCGGGCAGCGGCGTGACCCAGTCGGCGAGCTGGACCAGCACGATCCGGGCGCCGGCGCGGGCCAGTTGGCGGTCCAGGGTGTCGTCCCACCACAGGTGGTAGGTGTCGACCACCACGCCCACCCGGTCGGCGGGGAAGCGCTCGGCCAGGTCCAGGGCCTGGCCGAGGGTGGAGACCACGCACCGGTCGGCGGCGTACATCGGGTGGAGCGGTTCCAGGGCCAGCCGGACGCCGTGCGCGGCGGCGTACGGGGCGAGTGCGGCGAGCGCGTCGGCGACCCGCTCGCGGGCGCCGGGCAGGTCCCGGCTGCCGGGCGGCAGGCCGCCGGAGACCAGGACCAGGGTGCCGGTCCCCAGGGCCGCGGCCTCCTCGATGGCGGCCCGGTTGTCCGCCAGGGCCGCCCGGCGCTCCCCCCGGTCCTCGGCGGTGAAGAACCCGCCGCGGCACAGGCTGGTGACGGTGAGCCCGGCGTCCCGGACGAGCCGGGCGGCGGCCGCCACCCCGTACTCCCGCACCGGCGCGCGCCACAGGCCGACGCCGCGCACGCCCGCCCGGGCGCAGCCGGCCGCGAGCTCGGGCAGCGACCACTGGCGGACGGTCTCCTGATTGAGGCTCAGGCGGGCCGGGGGCGGGGGTGCGCCGGTCATCCGCGGCTCAGCTCCCCGGCGCCGTGGACGGTCAGCAGGGCCCGCATCCGGGCGGCGGCCAGCTCCCGGTCGGGGAAGAGGCCGAGGCCGTCGGCGAGGTGGTACGCGCGGTGCAGGTGGGGCAGGGAGCGGGCCGCGTGCAGGCCGCCGACCATGGTGAAGTGCGCCTGGTGGCCGGCCAGCCAGGCGAGCAGCACCACACCGGTCTTGTAGTACGGGGTGGGCGCCTCGAAGAGGTGGCGGGCCAGCGGCACCGTCGGGTCCAGGACGGCGCGGAAGCCGGCCGGGTCGCCGGCGTCCAGGTGGCGCAGCGCCGCGGCGGCCAGCGGGGCCAGCGGGTCGAGGACGCCCAGCAGGGCGTCGCTGAAGCCGTGCGCGTCCCCGGCGATCAGCCCGGGGTAGTGGAAGTCGTCGCCCGTGTAGCAGCGCACGCCCGCCGGGAGGCGGCGGCGCAGCCGCACCTCGTGGGCGGCGTCCAGCAGGGAGACCTTGACGCCGTCCACCGCGCCGGGGTGGTCGGCGATCAGGTCCAGCAGGGTGCCGGCGGCGGTGTCCGGGTCGTCGCTGCCCCAGTAGCCGGTCAGGGCCGGGTCGAAGGCCGGGCCGAGCCAGTGCAGGATCACCGGGCGGGCGGACTGGCGCAGCAGGGGGCCGTAGACGGCGTGGTAGTCGTCCGGGCCGGCGGCCAGTGCGGCGAGCCGGCGGGAGGCCATCAGGACCGGCTGGGCGCCCGCCTCCTCGACGGCGGCGAGCTGCTCCTCGTAGGCGGCGCGGACGTCGGCGAGGGTGCCGGCGGCGGGCGGGAGCTGGTCGGTGCCGGCGCCGCAGACCAGGTGGCCGCCGGTGGCCCGGGCCTCGGCGCCGGTGCGGCGGATGAGTTCCGCGGCGGCCGGCCAGTCCAGGCCCATCCCGCGCTGCGCGGTGTCCATCGCCTCGGCGACGCCCAGCCCGTGCGCCCACAGGTGGTGGCGGAAGGCGAGGGTGGCGTCCCAGTCGAGGGCGGCCGGGCCGTCCGGGGTGGTCCCGGTCAGCGGGTCGGCGACCACGTGGGCGGCGGCCAGGAGCGTACGGGAGCGCGGCGGTGCCCCGGGGGGCGGCGGGGTGGTCACCGGGGCAGCTCCGGGACGGCGAGCCGGCGGCCCTCGGCGGAGGAGCGCAGACCCAGTTCGGCGAGCTGCACGCCGCGGGCGCCCGCCCACAGGTCGCGGTCCCAGGGCGCGCCGGTCACCACGTGCCGCAGGAACAGCTCCCACTGGGCCTGGAAGGCGTTGGCGAACTCCCCGTTGTCGGGGACCTCCTGCCACTGGTCGCGGAACGGCTCGGCGGACGGCACGTCGGGGTTCCAGACCGGTCGGGGGGTGGTGGCGCGGTGCTGGACGCGGCAGCGGCGCAGCCCGGCGACGGCGGAGCCCTCGGTGCCGTCCACCTGGAACTCCAGCAGCTCGTCGCGGTGCACCCGCACCGCCCAGGAGGAGTTGAGCTGGGCGAGCACACCGCCGTCGAGCTCGAAGAGCGCGTAGGCGGCGTCGTCGGCGGTCGCCGCGTAGGGGGCGCCGGACTCGTCCCAGCGGCGCGGGAGGTGGGTGGCGACCCGGGCCTGGACGGCGCGGACCGGCCCGAACAGGTCGTGCAGGACGTACTCCCAGTGCGGGAACATGTCCGCGGCGATACCGCCGCCGTCCTCGGCGCGGTAGTTCCAGGAGGGCCGCTGGGCCGGCTGGACGTCCCCTTCGAAGACCCAGTAGCCGAACTCGCCCCGCACCGACAGCACCCGGCCGAAGAAGCCGCTGTCCAGGAGGCGGCGGAGCTTGCGCAGACCGGGGAGGAAGAGCTTGTCCTGGACGACGCCGTGCCGGACGCCGGCCTCCTGGGCGAGGCGGGCGAGTTCCAGCGCGCCGGTGAGGGTGGTGGCGGTGGGCTTCTCCACGTAGACGTGCTTGCCGGCGGCGATCGCGCGCCGCACGGCCGCCTCGCGGGCCGCGGTGATCTGCGCGTCGAAGTAGACCTCGACGCCGTCGTCGCCGAGGACCGTGTCGAGGTCGGTGCTCCAGCTCAGGCCGTGCCGTTCGGCCAGCGCCCGCACCCGGGGCGCGGAGCGGCCGACGAGCACCGGCTCCGGCCACAGCACCGTGGTCGCGTCGAGGGGGAGCCCGCCCTGGTCGCGCAGGGCGAGGAGGGAGCGGACCAGGTGCTGGCGGTGTCCCATGCGCCCGGTCACGCCGTTCATGGCGATGCGTACGGTCCTGCGGGTCACGGCCCGGCCTCCCGGTGGGTGGGGGGTAGCGGTGGTGGGAGCAGGTGGCGGGTGAGCGCCCTGTCGCGTGCAGGGACGCTAGCCCGCGGGCCGGGCCACCGGCAAGACGGCGCCCTGGCACGGCTGTTCGGGCCGCAGGGTGCCGCGCCGGGTGCGGGACGGGGTGCGGGACGGGTCCGGCCGGCCCGGCCGGGGAAGACAGCCGGTGCGGGCGGCAGGGCGGCAGGGCGCACGGGAGGCGCGATGGGTGACGTGGGGGACGGCGCGAGGGGTGGCGGCGGTGCGGCGGGGGTGCGGCTGGCGTTCTCGACGCTCGGGGTGCCGGGGATGCCGGTGGACGCGGTGGCCCGGCTGGCCGCGGGGTGCGGCTACCAGGGCGTGGAGCTGCGCGCGCACCCGGAGGAGCCGGTGCACCCGGGGCTGGGGCCGGACCGGCGGGCCGCCGTGCGCGACCGGTTCGCGGACGCCGGGGTCGCGGTGCTGGCCGTCGCCGGGTACGCACGCGTCGCCGCCGAGTGCGCCGGGGCCGCGGCCGAGGCGGCGCTGGCCCGGGAGCTGGCCGGCCTGGTGGACCTGGCCGCCGACCTCGGGGCTCCGTTCGTCCGGGTCTTCCCCGGGGGCGGCGGGCGGCCGGCCGGGCGGGCCGGTGCGGACGCGGTGCGGCGGCTGGCCGCGGTGGCGCCGCGGGCGGCGGAGCGCGGGGTACGGGTGCTGCTGGAGACCCATGACTCGCACCGCACCGGTGCGGCCGCGGCCCGGATCCTGGCGGCCGTGGACCACCCGGCGGTGGGCGCGCTGTGGGACGTGCTGCACACCTGGCTCGGCGGTGAGACCCCGGCCGCCACCCGCGCCGCGCTGGCCGGCCACCTGGGGTACGCACAGGTCAAGGACGTGGCGTCGGCCCAGGACCTGACGCCGCTGCCCCTGGGGGCGGGGGTGCTGCCGCTGCCGGCGGCGGTGGCGGCGCTCGGTCCGGCGGCCGGCGGCTGGCTGTGCTGGGAGTACGAGAAGCGGTGGTACCCCGGGGCCGCGGAGCTGCCGGGGCTGCTGGCGGCGGGCCGGGCCCACCTGGAACGGCTGCTCGGGCGGGCCGCGGGCGGCTGACGGCCGCCGCCCGGGGCGCCCCGCCGCGTCCCCCACCACACCCCCGCCCGCCCCGCAATCGCTGGGCGGCGCCGCCGTCCGCCGTCGTTGACCGGCAGGTGTTTTCCGGCTATCGGCGTCTCCTTGGAAGTTTCCTTCACATGTTCGAGGAAGCCCCCCGGAAGGAGCGCAGATGCACTCCAGACGTACCGTCCTGACCACCACCGCCGCCGCGGCCGCGGCCGCCGCCCTGGGCACCGGCACCGCGGGCGCCGCCCCCCTCACCCCCGCCTCCCCCGCTCCCGTCCCCGCGCCGTCCCGCGCCACCGTGGCCCACCTGCGGCGGCTGATCGCCCGGATGACGCCGGAGGAGAAGGCCGGGCAGCTCTTCGTGATGCGGGTGTACGGGCACTCCGCCACCGACCCGGACCCCGCCGACGCCGACGCCAACCGCAAGGAGATCGGCGTCGCCAACGCCGCCGAGCTGATCGCCCGGTACCACGTCGGCGGCATCATCTACTTCGGCTGGGCCCACAACACCCGCGACCCGCACCAGATCGCCGCACTGTCCAACGGCATCCAGCGGGCCGCCGCCGCGCTGCGCGTCCCGGTACCGGTGCTGATCTCCACCGACCAGGAACACGGGACAGTGGCCAGGATCGGGGCGCCGGCCACGCTGTTCCCCGGGGCGATGGCGCTCGGTGCGTCCGGGTCGGCGCCGGACGCCCGGACCGCGGGCCGGATCGCCGGCCGGGAGCTGCGCGCGATGGGCGTCCACCAGGACTACGCACCGGACGCGGACGTGAACGTCAACCCCGCCAACCCGGTCATCGGCGTCCGCTCCTTCGGGGCCGACCCGCAGGCGGTGGCCCGGCTGGTCGCCGCCCAGGTGCACGGCTACCAGAGCGCCGGGGTGGCGGCCTGCGCCAAGCACTTCCCCGGGCACGGCGACACCGACACCGACAGCCACGTCGGGCTGCCGTACATCCACCACTCCGCGCAGGAGTGGGAGCGGCTGGACGCACCGCCCTTCACGGCGGCGGTCGCGGCCGGGATCGACTCGGTGATGACCGCGCACATCGTGGTGCCGGCCCTGGACCCCAGCGGCGACCCGGCGACCCTCTCGCACCCGATCGTCACCGGCATCCTGCGGCGGCGGCTGGGCTACGACGGGGTGGTGGTGACCGATTCGCTGGGCATGCAGGGCGTCCGGGTGAAGTACGGGGACGCCCGGGTGCCGGTGCTGGCACTGAAGGCCGGGGTGGACCAGCTGCTGAACCCGCCGGACCTGGCGGTCGCGCACGCGGCCGTGGTCCGGGCGCTGCGGGACGGCGAGCTGGACGAGCGGGACATCGACGCCAAGCTGCTGCGGATCCTGCTGCTCAAGGAGCGCCGCGGGCTGTTCGCCGACCCGTACACCTCGCGGCAGGAGGTGGACCGGGTGGTCGGGGTGCGCGCCCACCTCGCCGCCGCGGACCGCATCGCGGACCGCACCACCACGCTGCTGCGCAACGACGGCGGGCTGCTGCCGCTGTCCCGGCGGCGGACCGGGCGGGTGCTGGTGGCGGGCGCGGACCCGGCCGCGCCGTCCGGCACCGGCGGCCCGCCGACCGGGGTGCTGGCCCGTGAGCTGACCCGGCTGGGGTTCGCCGCCACCGCGCTGTCCACCGGGACCGCACCGTCCCGGGAGCTGATCGCCCGGGCCCGGGCGGCGCTGGCCGAGCGGGACGCGGCGGTGGTGGCGACGTACGACGTGACCGCCGCCTCACCGCAGCGGGCGCTGGTCGCGGAGCTGCTGGCGACCGGGAAGCCGGTGGTGCAGCTGGCGGTCCGCAACCCGTACGACATCGCCCTGCTGGACGGGGTGAAGGCGGCGCTTGTGGCGTACTCCTGGACGGACGTGGAGCTGCGGGCCGCGGCCCGGGTGATCGCCGGGCGGCGCGACCCGGTGGGCCGGCTGCCGGTGCCGATACTGCGCGCGGACTCCTCGGGCACCGCGCTGTTCCAGATCGGGCACGGGCTGCGGTACTGACACCGGGCCGCGGCGTGCCGGGTGCGCCCCCGCGGGTCAACGGGGCGCACCCGGTGGGCGGTTACGGCCGCAGGGACGTCGAACGGAGGCTCTCCGGCCGGTCCAGGGTGCTGCTGTGCGGTGCCGGTGCGGCGGCCCGGCCGTCGGCGGGCACCGGGAGCCCGGCCCAGCTGAGCAGTTCGGCGGTGGCCTTGGTGCGGTCGGCGTCCTTGAGCTTGGCGATGTTGGCGCCGTGGTTGCCGCCGGCGACGGTGAAGACGTACGAGTCCCGGGCGCCGCGGCCCAGTTCGAAGTGCTTGGCGCTCCACGGGTCGAACTGCCCGTTGACGAACATCATGCGGGTGGCGTGGTGGCGCACCCAGCGGTCCACGTCGGGCATGGCGCGCCGGTCGAAGCGCATGGGGATCTCGCGGGGCACGAAGCTGCGGGAGTTGTTGATGCCGGGGTAGCGCAGCAGCCCGCGGAGGTTGGGGTAGTGGTACTTCGGCTCACCGAGCTGGGTGCCGGCCTGGTAGTAGTACGGCTGGTACTTCTCCATGCCCTGGTCGGTGTAGGAGTCGAAGCCGCCGACCTTGTCGATCCAGGTCCACAGGGTGTCGGTGGAGGCGGTGGGCGCGGGCACCTCGGCGCACGCGGTCTCGGCCGGCTGGTACTGCCAGAAGCCGAACACCAGGTCCGTGACGAGGACTTCGTAGGCCCGGTCGGCGCTGCCGGTGAGGCGGAAGGTGCGCTTGTTCTCGCCGGCCCACTTCTCGTAGCGGTTGACCATCTCGTCGCGGCGCAGCAGCGCCTCGCGCTCGACCTTCCCGACCGCGTCGCGGCAGGCGGGGGTGCCGACGGTGGCGAAGAAGCGGTCGTAGGGGCGGGTGTCGTCGCGGTCGGTGTTGTCGGGCGCGACGTAGGCGACGGTCCCGTTCATGTCCTGCGGGAAGAAGCGGCGGTAGTAGGTGGCCGTCATCCCGCCCTTGCTGCCGCCGGTGGCGATCCAGTTCTTGGGGTAGAGGGCGTGCAGCGCCTGGAAGATGCGGTGCTGGTCGGTGGCGGCCTGCTTGATGTCCAGCTTGGTCCAGTCGGCGGGGACCGGGCGGGACGGGGTGAAGTAACGGTACTCCAGGGAGACCTGGTTGCCGTCGATGATCTTGGTGGGTTCGCTGCGGGACGGTGTGGTGCTGACGTTGTAGCCGGAGGTGTAGAAGACCGTCGGGCGGTCCACCGACTTGTGCAGCAGCGTCAGGCGCTGCTGGAACGTGCCCTTCTCCGGGTGCCGGTGGTCGACCGGCTGGGTGTACTGGAGGACGAAGTACCGGTACCCGTCGACCGGCTTCTCCTCGATCAGGCTCATACCGGGGATCGCGAGGATCCGGTCCTTGATGTCCGTGCTGTCCCGGCCGGCGGCGGTGGCCGCCCCTGCCGGTGCGCCGACGCCCGCCGTACCTATGAGTACGGCGAGCGTCAGCAGCCATCTGCTGGCCTTGCGCATGCACCCTCCCCTTGGGATGACAAAGGTCGGGCCGAACCTATCCGGGCGGCGGGGGCGCCACCAGCCCCCATGGGGGGTGCCGGCGGTGCCGGTCCGCCGCCGCGCGCCGCCGGATCAGACCGCCAGCGGCTCCTCCTCGCCGGTGAAGGTGCGCCACAGCTCGGCGTAGCGGCCGCCGCGGGCGAGGAGTTCGGCGTGCGTGCCGTCCTCGGCGACCCGGCCGTGGTCGAGCACCACGACCCGGTCGGCGCGGGCGGCGGTGGTCAGGCGGTGCGCGACGACCAGGGTGGTGCGGCGGCCGGCCAGGCGGTCGGTGGCGTGGTTGACGACCGCTTCGGTGGCCAGGTCCAGGGCGGCGGTGGCCTCGTCGAGCAGCAGCACGTCGGGGTCGGTGAGTTCGGCGCGGGCCAGGGCCAGCAGCTGGCGCTGGCCGGCGGAGAGGTTGCGGCCGCGCTCGGCGACCTCGTGGAGGTAGCCGCCCTCCAGCGTGGCGATCATGTCGTGCGCGCCGACCGCCCGGGCGGCCGCCTCCACCTCGGCGTCGGTGGCGTCCGGGCGGCCGTAGGCGATGGCGTCCCGAACCGTGCCGGCGAAGAGGTAGGACTCCTGGGGGACGACGCCGAGCCGGCGGCGGTAGCCGGTCAGGTCCAGTGCGCGCAGGTCGGTGCCGTCGGCCCGGACCGTGCCGGACGTCGGGTCGTAGAACCGCGCGACCAGCTTGACCAGCGTGGACTTGCCGGCGCCGGTCTCGCCGACGAAGGCGACGGTCTGGCCGGCCGGGATGGTCAGGTCGATGCCGGCCAGGGCCGCCTCGCCGTCCCCGCCGTAGCGGAAGTGGACGTCCTCGAAGGTGATCTCGCCGCGCAGCGCGGGGACCGGGCGGGGGTCGGCGGGCGCCGGGGTGGTCGTGGGCCGGGCGAGGAGTTCGCGGATCCGGCCGAGCGAGACCGATGCCTGCTGGTAGCCGTCGAAGACCTGGGAGAGCTGCTGGACGGGGGCGAAGAAGAGGTCGATGTAGAGGAGGTAGGCGACCAGGGCGCCGGCGGTCAGGGTGCGGTCGCCGATCCGGTCGGCGCCGACGATCAGCACCAGGGCGGACGCCACCGACGACAGCAGCTGGACGAACGGGAAGTACACGGATATCAGGAACTGGCCGCGCACCCGGGCCCGGCGGTAGGCGTCGCTGTGCGCGGCGTACCGCTCGGCCCCGTGGCCCTCGCGGCGGAACGCCTGGACGATCCGCAGACCGGCGACGCTCTCCTGGAGGTCGCCGTTGACGGTGGAGATCCGCTCGCGGGCGAGTTCGTAGGCCCGGACGCTGCGCTTGCGGAAGACGTAGGTGGCCAGCGCCAGCGGGGGCAGGGTGGCGAAGACGACCAGGGCGAGCTGGACGTCGAGGGCGAGCAGCGCGACCAGGATGCCGCAGAAGGTGAGGACCGAGACCACGGCGGTGACCAGCCCGGTCTGGAGGAATGTCGACAAAGCATCAACATCGGTGGTCATCCGGGTCATGATCCGGCCGGTCAGTTCGCGCTCGTAGTAGTCCAGGCCGAGGCGCTGGAGCTGGGCGAAGATCTTCAGGCGGAGGGAGTACAGGACCCGCTCGCCGGTGCGGCCGGTCAGGCGGTTGCCGCCGATCTGGGCGGCCCACTGGACCAGCACCACGGCCAGGGCCAGCGCGGCGGCGGTCCAGACGCCGGCCAGGACGCCGCGCCGGACGCCGTCGTCGATGCCCTGCCGGATGAGGACCGGCACCAGCAGGGAGGCCAGCGCGTCCACCGCGACCAGCAGGAGGGCGACGGCCAGCGGGCCGCCGAAGCCGTGCAGCAGCCGGCGCAGGCCGAAGGAGGACTCCGGGCGGACGGCGGCGGCCTCGTCGACGTCCGGGGTGTCGGCGGCCGGGGGCAGCGCGGCGACCCGGGCGAGGAGTTCGGGACTGCCCGGGGCGCCGGCCAGGGCGGCGGCGAGGCCGGGTCCGGTGGCGCCCGCGGTGCGCGGGGCGGGGCCCGCTGCGCCCGCCTCGGCCTCCTCCTCGCGGCGCACCCACAGCTCGGGGGTGATGCCGCCGGTGGCGGCCCGGCGCGCGGCGGCCTGCTCGGCGTCGGCGGATCCGTCGGGGGCGGCGTCGACCAGCGCGGCGGGGCGGCGGGGTCCGTCCGGCCGCGAGCGGCCGCCGCCACCGTCGCCGTCGCCGTCCGCGGACGGTGCGAGCAGCCCGGCCGTGCCGGACGCCGCGTACGCACCGCCGTACGCGTCGGCGGCGGCGCCGGCCGGGTCGTGCGGGACGCCGCCCAGCTCCTCGGGGTCGGTCAGCAGCCGGCGGTAGAGCGGACAGCGCTCGGCCAGCTCCTCCTGCGTGCCGAGGTCGGCGAGCCTGCCGCCGTCCAGCACCGCGACCCGGTCGGCGAGCGCCAGGGTGGAGGCGCGGTGGGCGATCAGCAGCGTCGTGCGGCCGGCCATCACCCCGCGCAGCGCCTCGTGGATCTCGTGCTCGACCCGGGCGTCGACGGCGGAGGTGGCGTCGTCCAGGACCAGCAGGCGCGGGTCGGTGAGGATGGCGCGGGCCAGCGCTATCCGCTGCCGCTGGCCGCCGGAGAGGGTCAGGCCCTGCTCGCCGACCTTGGTGTCGTAGCCCTGGGGCAGCTCGGCGATGAAGCCGTCGGCGCGGGCGGCGCGGGCCGCGGCCCGGATCTGCGCGTCGGTGGCCTCGGGGTGGCCGTAGGCGATGTTGTCGCGTATCGAGTCGGAGAACAGGAAGCTGCTCTCGGGGACCAGGCCGATGGCGGCGCGCAGCGACGGCAGGGTCAGCTCGCGGACGTCGTGGCCGCCGACCAGGACGCGGCCGGCGGTGGCGTCGTAGAAGCGGGGCAGCAGCAGCGAGACGGTGGACTTGCCGCTGCCGGAGGCCCCGATGACGGCGACCGTCTCACCGGCCTCGATCCGCAGCGAGAAGTCCTCCAGGACGGGCCGCAGGGGGCGGCGGGCGGCAGCCTCGCCGTCCCCGCCGCCGTCACCGCCGGCCCCCGGTGCGTGGTGTGCCCCGTAGCCGAACGTCACCCGGTCGAAGACGACGGTGGCGGGGGCGTCGGCGGGCAGCTCCCGGGCGTCCGGGTGCTCCGCTATGGTCGGCTCGGTGTCGATCAGCTCGTAGACCCGCTCCACGCCGGCCCGCGCCTGCTGGGCGACGGTGAGGAACATCGCCAGCATCCGCACCGGGCCGACCAGCTGCGCGAGGTACGTGGAGAAGGCGACGAAGGTGCCCAGGGTGATGTGCCCCCGGGTGGCCAGCCAGCCGCCGAGCGCCAGCATCGCCACCTGGCCGAGCGCCGGGACGGCCTGGAGGGCGGGGGTGTAGCGGGCGTTGAGGCGGACGGTGCGGAGCCGGGCGGCGAACAGCCTGCGCCCGGCCGCCCGGAGCTTGCCGGTCTCCTGCTCCTCCTGCCCGAAGCCCTTGACGACCCGGACGCCGGAGACCGCGCCGTCCACCACGGAGGCGACCGCGGCGGCCTGCTGCTGGGCGTACCAGGTGGCGGGGAAGAGGCGGGTGCGGCTGCGCCGGGCGATGTACCACAGCGCCGGGGCGACGGCCAGCGCGACGACCGTCAGCAGCGGGGAGAGGAACGCCATCACGGCCAGCGAGACGGCGAAGAGCAGGACGTTCCCGATCATCATCGGGAGCATGAAGAGCAGGCTCTGGATGAGCTGGAGGTCGCTGGTGGCGCGGCCGACGACCTGCCCGGTGCTCAGCTCGTCCTGCCGCCGCCCGTCGAGCCTGGCGATCGCGTCGAACATCCGGGTGCGCAGGTCGTGCTGGACGTCCAGGGCGAGCCGGCCGCCGTAGTAGCGGCGGAGGTAGGTCAGGACGTAGACCACCACCGCGGCGGCGACCAGCAGGGTGGCCCAGGGGGCGAGCGGACGCGCGTGCCGGACGATCACCTCGTCGATGATCAGCTTGGGGATGAGCGGGACGAGGGCGGTGACCGCCATCCCGGCGAGCGAGGCGCCGAGCGCCAGCGCCACGTCCTTGCGGTACCGCCCGCAGTCGCGGGTCAGCCGCCTCGCCCAGCTCTCGTGCGCGGTGTCCGCCGCGGTATCCGTCCCCGCCACCCGGTGCCTCCCTTGCGTCGTCTGCCGCACGGGCCAACACCGGGGGCGGCGGATTTCATCCCGCTGTCACACCGCGGCAACACCTCCCGGCCGCCGCCCCGGTGGCGGGTCAGCGCGCCCGGTCCACCTCCAGCTCGGCCAGGCCGGGCCGCGGGGCGGGCTTGCCGCCGGCGGCGGGCGGGCCGCCGTGCACGGTGACGCGGACGTAGCGGGCGGGGCTGCGGCCCGCGTAGCCGGTACCGGTCCAGTGCCGGCCATCGCGCGAGACCTGCACGGTGTACGACGCGGGGCGGGTGGCGGTCCAGTGCGGGGTGATCTGCCCGACGGCCAGCTCGCGGCCGAGGTCGACGGTGAGGGTGCCGTCGGCGGCGGCCGGGACCCAGGCGGTGGTGGCGTTGCCGTCCACCGCGGCGCCGGCGTACATCCCCGGCTCCTCGGAGGTCGCGGTGGCGGCGGCGCAGCGGGCGGCGTCACCGGTGGCGGCGAGGTCGGGGCGGCGGGTCTTGAGGACGGCGGGGACGCCGCGGCTGACCAGCTTGTCGCCCTCGGGGGTGGCCAGCGGCAGGGCCGGGCCGGAGGTCAGCCGCACGGTGGTCTGGTGCGCGCGCAGCGCGACGTCGAAGGTGCGGCCCTGCCAGTGCAGGCCGCGCAGGGTGACGCCGGCGGCCAGCTGCGGCGGCAGCAGCGGGTCCAGGCGGACCCGGTCCTCGGTCATCCGCAGCCCGGTCAGGCCGTTGGTGAAGACCTGGAGGAAGCCGCCCTTGCCGGTGAGGAAGTCCTGCGCGGGCCGGCCGGCGTGCGGGTCGTCGGCACCGGCCTTCGCCCCGCGCGCCTCGGAGAACAGCGCGAACGGCCCCCGGACGAACGGCCGGATCGCGCGCTGGAGGTAGGTGTACGTGGCGCAGCCCGGCTCCCCGAGGGCGGCGGCGTCGATGGCGTGCACCGAGTCGGTCATGGCCGGGCCGTCGGGGTCGGTGCGGGCCGCGTAGTAGTCCAGGGTGGCGGCGGCCCGCTGCCGGGTCATCGGCCACTGAAGCGGGTACATCAGCAGGACCGTGTCGGCCTGCTTGATGGTCGTCCCCCGGTACCCGGCGTACTGCTCGAAGACGTGGCGGCGGCCGTCGTAGGGGATCCGCAGCTTGTCGGCGACCGCCGTCCAGGAGGCCGGGGCGCGTTCCCCCAGGAGGGTGGCGGCGCGGACGGCGTGGCGCAGGGCGGTGGCGGCGCCGGCGTTGGTGAAGACCGCGTCGTCGACGCCGTTGCTGTACTCGTCGGGGCCGGCCACGTCCTTGACGGAGTAGCTGCCGTCGGCGTTGCGGGTGGCGCGGGAGGCCCAGAAGTCGGCGATGCCCGCCAGGACCGGCCAGCCCCGGGAGCGCAGCCAGGCGGTGTCCTTGGTGGCGAGGTAGTACTGCCAGGCGGCCAGCGAGATGTCGCCCATCAGGTGGTTCTGGGTCCGGCAGTGCGGCGGGTCCCAGCTGTGGCATTCGGTCCGCAGATCGCCGGTGCCCCCGCTGGTCCAGGGGTAGAAGAGTCCGCGGTAGCCGAGGCGGCGGGCGTTCGCGCGGGCGGCGTCGCGGGTGCGGTAGCGGTAGTCGACGACGGACTTGGCGAGGTCGGGATGGGTGGCCAGCAGACCGGGATACATCCAGGTCTCGGCGTCCCAGAAGATCTCGCCGGCGTAGTTGTCGCTGGTCAGGCCGGTGGGCGCGATGCTGTTGGCGCTGCCCCGGCGGGTCGCGGCGAGCAGTCCGTACTCCGCCGAGCGGACCCAGGTCTCCAGCGCGGGCGCCCCGGCCACCTCGATGTCGCTGCGCCACAGCTCCCGCCAGGCGGCGCGGTGCCGGGCCGCCAGGGCCGCCCAGCCGCGGCCGGCGGCCCGGCGGGAGGCGTCCTCGGCGGCGGTGCGGGGGCTGCGCGAGGTGAGCGCGGTGTCCACGCCGACGTACTTGGCCAGCTCGTAGGTGTGGCCGCGGCGGACCGGGAAGGCCAGCCGCTGGCCGGCGGTCAGCTGCCCGGCGGTGGTGCCGGTGCCGCCCGCCGGGGGTACGGGGCGGGGCCGGGCGGCCGGGACGCCGGGGCCGGCGCGCAGCGTGGAGGCGACCGCGCCCGCGGTCCCGGTGCCGTCGGTACGGAAGCCGACCAGGACCGTGCCGGGCCGCCCGCCGCCCGGGGCCGGTCCGGCGGGCCGCAGCCGGCGGGCACCGCGGCCGTCGAGGGTGTCGGTGACGGCCGCCTCGCCGCTCCAGTGCGGCGTCATCCGCAGGCGGACCGCGGCGGTGTGCGCGTCGGCCCGGTCGGCGAGCACGTCGTAGACCAGGTCGGTGGCCCGGCCGTCGGCGGCGGTCCAGGTCAGCGAGGTGCGGACGAAGCCGCAGCGCCAGGAGAGGGTCTGGCGGTAGTGGCTGATGCGGACCGGCGCGGTGGCCGAGGTGAACGTTTCGGCGTGCGGGCCGCCCGCGGTGACGTCGAGGGTGGTCCAGGTGGGGAGCGCGGCGATGGCCTGGCGGCCCTGGAGGTTCGCCGGGCCCTTGGCGTAGAGGCCGGAGACGAAGGAGCCGTCGTACTCCGGGGTCTTCAGCGGCCAGCCGGTGGTGCCGCCGGGCGCGGCGTAGCCCATCCCGTTGGGCGGGACCCGCTGGCCGAGGTAGCCGTTGCCGACGTAGGCGTGGTAGCCGTCCGCGGGGTCGGGGGCGGTGGCGGTGGCCGCCCAGCCGCCGGCCGTGCACGAGGTCCGGTCGTCCTCCGGGGCGGGGGCCGCGGGGCCGGCCGCGGCGGCCGGGACGGCGGGGGCCAGGGCGCCCAGGAGGGCGGCGGCGACCAGGGCGGCCAGCGGGCCGCGGGTCCGGCGCGGCCGTCGCGGCGGCGGCGCGGCCTCCTGCGGGGACCGGGTGGCGGATCTGCGCTCCGCCGCGTCCCGCCGTCCCGGTGGCTGGGGTGTCCGCTCCGTGTGGTGCATGGCTCTCCGTCCGCGTGCGGCCGGTGCCGCGCGCTCACGGCACGGACCCAGCCTCGGCTCTGCCTGACGTCTGCGCACCCTAGGGGGCCGGAGCCGCTGCGGTCACCCGTTTGCCGCCGACACATCAATTTCCGGCCACCGCCGTCGGTTTCCGGCCCCACCCACGGCCTCGATTGGTCAAGACGGGCCCCGTACGGCACACTTTTAGACTGACCAGTCAGAACAAAAGGAGGGGCTGTGGAGACCACCCGCCAGGGGGCGGCCGTCAACGCCCGGGGAATCGGAGTGAAGGGCCCGCGCGGCTGGGCCTTCAGAGGCGTCGACATCACCGCGGACCCGGGGTCGCTGATCGCGGTGCAGGGCCCGTCCGGTTCCGGACGCACCTGCCTGCTGCTCGCGCTCACCGGACGGATGCGGCTGACCGAGGGCCACGCCACGGTCGCCGGCTTCCCGCTGCCCAAGCGGATGGGCACGGTCCGCGGCCGGACCGCCCTCGCCCACGTCCCCGGCGTCACCGACCTCGAACCGGCCCTCACCGTCGCCGAACACCTGCGGGAGCAGGCCCTCCTGGCGCCCCGCCTGGAAGGCTCCCCGCTCGGCGCGCTCCCCTGGGGGCGGCGCCACAAGGAGGCCGTCCGGGCCCGGATCGACAGCGCGCTGGCGGCCGCCGGACTCGACCCGGACACCCTCCCCAAGGGGCTGCGGACCTGCGTCCGCGACCTGGAGCGGCTGGAGGCGCTGCGGCTGTCGGTGGCCCTCGGGGTGATGCACCAGCCGCGCCTGCTGGCCGTCGACGACCTCGACCTCAAGCTCTCGGCGGACGAACGTGCCGCCGCCTGGCAGCTGCTGCGCGATCTGGCGCTGGCCGGCACCACCGTCCTCGCCGTCGCCTCCGACGCCCCGGCGGACGCCCTGGTCGTCTCCACCGCCCCGGCCGCCGCGGCCGCGGCACCCGCCCCCACCGACACCCCCGAGCCCGACACCCACGAGGAGGATGCGGCCCATGCGTTCGCCGAGACTGGCCGCGCTTGAGCTCCGGCGCTTCGGCCGGGGCAAGCTGCCCCGGCTGGGCCTGGTCGCCCTGATGCTGATCCCGCTGCTGTACGGAGCGCTCTACCTCTGCTCCTTCTGGGACCCCTACAGCCGGCTGGACAAGATCCCGGTCGCCCTGGTCAACGAGGACCAGGGCGCCACCGCCGACGGCAAGAAGCTGACCGCCGGCGCCGACCTGGCCAAGAACGTCAAGGACAGCAAGACCTTCGACTGGGAGGAGGTCAGCGCCGCCGACGCCGCCAAGGGGCTGGAGAAGGGCGACTACTACCTCTCGCTGACCGTCCCCAAGGACTTCAGCCGGAAGATCGCCTCCAGCGGCGGTGCCGACCCGCAGACCGGCGCGCTCCAGGTCCGCACCAACGACGCCAACAACTACATCGTCGGCTCGATCTCCAAGACGGTCTTCTCGGAGATCCGCGCCAAGACCTCGTCGAAGTCCACCCGGGCCTTCCTCGACAAGATCTTCGTCTCCTTCTCCGACCTGCACGACCAGACCGCCAAGGCCGCCGACGGCGCCGGCAAGGTCGACGACGGCCTGGGCACCGCCCGCGAGAAGACCGGCGAACTGGCCGACGGCCTGGGCAAGTTGAACGACGGCGCCGGCAAGCTCGACAAGGGCGCGGGCGACCTCAGCAACGGCGCCGGCAAGCTCGACAAGGGCGCCGGGGACCTCAGCAACGGCGCGGCGCAGGCGGCCTCCAAGGCCAAGCAGCTCAGCCAGGGCGCGAGCCAGGTCGCCGACGGCACCCAGCAGCTCGTCGACAAGGTCGACGGGCTGGCCAAGAAGGACCTGCCGTACCTCAAGAAGCACGGCAAGGAGATCGCGGACGGCGCGCGGTTCGTCGCCAACCTCACCGCGGACCTGGACGACTTCCTCGCCAAGCTGCCGGCCAACTCCGCCAAGGCCGCCACCCAGACGCGCAAGAGCGCCCAGGAGGCCGAGGAGCTGTACGAGAAGCGGTGCACCGGCGGGAACACCGACGCCGACTGCGCGCAGATGAAGGGCACCGCGGTCGGCGCCGCCGCCGGGGCGGACCTGGCGGAGAAGGTCAACAACGACATCGCCCGCGCGGACTTCGGCCGGATGCGGGCCAAGCTCCGCGAGGTGCACCAGGGCGCCCAGATGGTCGCCGACCAGGTGCCGGACGTCGTCAAGAACGCCGACGGCCAGCTCGCCCAGCTCAACGCGCTCAACGCCGGTGCCCACAAGGTCGCCGACGGCGCCGGCCAGTTCGCCACCGGTCTGGGCACCCTCGCCAACGGCGCGGGCGACCTCGCCGACGGCGCCGGCAAGCTCCACCAGGGCGCCGGCGACCTCGCCGACGGCGCCGGCCAGCTGCACAGCGGCCTCGGTACCGCCCACGACGGCGCCGAGAAGCTCAGCGGCGGCCTGTACAAGCTCAAGGACGGCGCCAACCAGCTGGCCACCGGCCTGCACGACGGCGTCGCCAAGATCCCCGACTACGACAAGAAGGACCGCGACGACCGCACCGGCGTGATGTCCGACCCCGTCCAGCTGGCCGCCAAGTCGATGCACAAGGCGCCCAACTACGGCACCGGCCTCGCCCCGTACTTCATCCCGCTCTCCCTCTGGGTCGGCGCGATGGTCGCGTACATGCTGCTCCAGCCGCTCGGCAAGCGGGCGCTGGCCGCGGGCGCGCCCGGCTGGCGGATCGCCCTCGGCTCCTGGCTGCCGGCCTTCGCCATCGGCGTCATCCAGGTGCTGGCCCTGATGGCCGTGCTGCACTGGGCCCTCGGCCTGGAGATGGCCCGCGCGGGCGCCACCATCGGCTTCCTGGTGCTGGCCACGGCCTGCTTCACCGCCGTCATCCAGCTGCTGAGCGCCGTCTTCGGCCCGGCCGGCCGGGTGCTGACCCTGGTCATCCTGATGCTCCAGCTGACCTCCGCGGGCGGCACCTACCCGGTGCAGACCAGCCCGTCGTTCTTCTCGGCGGTCCACCCGTTCCTGCCGATGAGCTACGTGGTGGACGGGCTGCGCCGGCTGATCACCGGCGGCGACCTGGACATCGTCCGGCAGGGCAGCATCGTGCTCGCCGCGTTCACGCTCGGCGCGCTGGCCCTGACCGCCCTCGCGGCCCGCGGCCGCCAGGTGGTCCGGATGAAGGACCTGCACCCGGAGCTCAGCCTGTGAGCATCCGCTCCGGAAACGGGGGCGGCGCCATCCCCGGCGCCGCCCCCGCCCCCGTATCCGCCCCGCCGCGGCGCGCCACCACCCGCCGCCGGCTCTTCGACGCCGCCGTCACCCTCATCGCCGAACAGGGCTTCTCCGCCACCACGGTGGACGAGATCGCCGAACGGGCCGGCGTCGCCAAGGGCACCGTCTACTACAACTTCAGCAGCAAGAACGTCCTCTACGAGGAGCTCCTGCGGGACGGCATCGACCTGCTCGCCGCCTCCCTGCGCACCGCCGCCGACCGCACCGTGGCCCGCGGCGGCACCCGGGTCGACGCCCTCGACGCGATGATCCGCGCCGGCCTGGACTTCATCGCCGGCTCCCCCGCGCTCACCCAGCTCTACGTCGCCGAACTCTGGCGCACCAACCGCACCTGGCGGGCCACCCTCACCTCCGTACGGGGCCGCGCCCTGGCGGTCGTCGAGTCGGTGCTGCGGGACGCCGTGCGCGCCGGGGAGCTGAGCGGCGAACTGGACGTCCCGCTCACCGCCTCCGCCCTGCTGGGCATGGTGCTGGTCGCCGCCCTGGACTGGCAGTCCTTCCAGCCGGAACGCTCGGTGGAGGAGGTCCACGCGGCCCTGTCCCAGCTCGTCCAGGGGCGCGTGGGGGCGTGAGCCGGGGGCGTGAGCCGGGGGCGGACCCGGGCCGGGGGCCGACGGCCGCGGCACGGGCCGAGGGCGCCCGCCCGGCTCCCTCCTCTCCCGCCCCACCCACCGGCGCCCGTCCGTACCGCCGCCCTCCCGCCCACCGGACGAACGGGGCCACTCCGGACACACCACCCGCCCCCTCCCCTCCCGTTGCGTCCCGCGCGCGGGCGAACCAAACGCGCCCGTCCGGCGTCGGTTAGGTTGACCGGGCTGGTCATCGGCCGATCCGTCGGCCGGGCCGGGTCACGCACAAGGTGCACGGGTCGCCTCCGGGCCGTATCCGGGTCGCCCCGCATGGGGTCCCCGGGCCGCCCCGATGCCCCCTTGACGTGCGCGTGACTCCGGCCTGACCAGCCGTCATGACAGCCGACATGACCGAGCGACGCGACACAGGAGGGACCTCCATGACGGACTCCGCAGCCGGCAACCCGGCCGGGAACGCCGGCGCCGGCCCCGGCGGCAACGCGCCCGGCGGCCCGGCGGGCGCCCCCGAGGGAGCCGCCGGCAACCAGCCTCCGCAGCCGCCCGTGCCGCCGCCGTACCCGCCGAGCACCGTCCCCGGACAGCAGCCCGGAGACCGGCCCGCCGTGGTCCCGGCCGACGCCGACCACGCCCTGGAGATCGGCCGCACCCACTTCCCGCCGGTCGGCTCCCCGGACGGCCCGGTCTCGCTCTTCGTCCACGAATTCGACGAGGGCTACCTCATCCACGCCGGCTGGCCCGCGCCCGAGGACCCCACCGCCCCGCCGGCCACCCCGGGCGGCAGCAACATCGTCATCAACAAGGCCAACGGCGATGTGACCAGTGTGCCCAACTTCCCGCCGGAATCGGCCATTGAGGTCTACCGGCAGTGGTACCGCCCGGGAACTCCCTGAAGTTCCCCAACGTCCGCACGGCGGGCATCGGTGACCGGCCTGTGACAACAGGCGTCTTGATGGGATGTCGGTGCCCGCGACTAGACTTTGCCTGAGGCCGGGCAACATGTGACGAGCTTTGAACGGGGGAGAGGCCATGGCCGGCGACGGTCTGCAAGCAGACGTACCGTCACTGAAATCGGGCGGCAGCGCCTTCACCAATATCGGCGAGCGCTACCAGTCCGCCGTCGAGAAGTTGAAGAACGGGCTGACCGACCTGGAGGGCACCGACACGCCTCCGTGGGGGGACGACGACATCGGCTCGAAGTTCGGCGTCGTCTACGAGGGCCTGCGCGACGGTATGTACGAGTCGATGGGTCACCTCGCCGCCAAGCTCCAGGAGATCGGCGGCGCGCTGAACACCATGGCCGACAACCACGCGAGCAACGAGGACTTCACCCACTCCTTGATGGAGCAGCACGTGGCCAACGCCGAGGCCGAGACCCAGTTGGTCACCAACATGAAGGCACCCAACCTCTCGGCCTGAGGCCGGCCCCACGGCCGGCCTGACGCCCCGACGCCCCACCCAGGACCCGTTCACGGCACTCCGTGTTCAAGGGGGCCGTACGGGACCGCTCGGAGCCGTACGGGGCCGCTCGGAGGCCCGCCCGGTGGCAACCGCCGCCGGCGCGCCACCGGCGGCCCGGTCCGGCCCCGGCCCGTCCGGCACCCGCCCGTCCGCTCCGCACCCGGCGCGCCCGCACCCGCGGTCCGCCACCCGGCGCTCCACCACGCCGCCCGCATCACGACCCATCGCTTCATCTGTTCTACGGGGGATTCCCAATGTCACTCATGCTGCCGGATGCGCTCGAGTGGGTCCTTCAGATGCTCGGCTTCGACTGGCCGACGGGCGACGAGGACAAGATGAACGAATCCGCCAGCCAGTGGCGGGAGTTCGCGAACATGGTCGAGCAGCTCCAGTCGGAGGGCGTGACGGCGGCGGGCAACGTCCTGTCGGCCAACACCGGCGACAGCATCGACGGCTTCAGCAAGACCTGGGACAAGTTCTCCGACGGCGGCAACGGCTACCTCAACGACGCCCGCGAGGCCGCCGAGCTGATCGCCTTCGCCATGGACGCCGGATCGGTGGTGATCGTCGGGATGAAAGTCGCGGTGATCGCCCAGTTGGTGATCCTCGCGGCAGAGATCATCGCGGCCCAGGCGGCCGCGCCCTTCACCTTCGGCCTCTCGGAAATCGGGGCGGCGGGTGCGACACAAGCCACCCGCCTCATCGTCCGCCGCATCCTCAAGGAAGCGCGGGACGCCCTGATCGAGGCGATCATGAACACCGTCAAGCAGCCGGCCATGGACGCGTTGCAGGCGATGATCTCGGACGCCATCGCGCAGGGCGTCAACATGTCGTTCGGCGCGCAGAGCGGCTTCGACGTCAACCGCAGCCTGAAGAGCGGCACCGACGCGGCCACGGACTCCCTCAAGAACACCGGCGAGAACTTCGGTACGAACTTCCGCGACGCCCTGGGCGGCAAGGCGGGCCACCACGCCCGCACCGGCCTGGACCACGCGGCCGGCCGGGGCGGTGAGCACGGCGGCGGCGAACACGGCAGCGGAAGCGGCAGCGAACACGGGAGCGGGGAGAGCGGATCCGGGTCGGGCTCCGGCTCCGGATCAGGCTCCGGGTCGGGGGAGCACGGCGGGTCCGGATCGGGTTCGGGGTCCGGCTCGGGGTCCGGGGAGCACGGTGGATCCGGGTCGGGATCCGGGTCCGGCTCCGGGTCGGGCTCGGGGGAGCACTCCGGGTCGGGGGCCGGGTCGGGCTCCGGCACCGGCACCGGCTCCGGCTCCGGCTCCGGCGATCACTCGGGTTCGGGCTCTGGCTCGGGCTCGGGGTCCGGTGCGGGCTCCGGTTCCGGTTCGGGTGGGTCGTCGCACGCCCCCCGCCCGGGCGAGAACCCCACCACCACCCCCGACCACGCCAACACCGACTCCGGTTCCGGTTCCGGTGCCGGTGCCAACTCCGGCTCCAACACGGCGAATTCCGGCGGCGGTTCGGGCTCCGACCACAGCTCCACCGGCGGCGCCGACCACCCCCGCCCCGCCCCGCAGCCGCTGCCGGACCCGTCGCACCGCACCCCCTTCGACGAGGGCTACCAGGCGGGCGGTCACGACGGCGCGAACGGGTCGGGCCACACCCCCGACGCGGGCCACACCACCCCCGACGGCGGCCCCAACGGCTCCGACTCCGGCCACACGCCGAACTCCGGGCACCCCGACGGGGTGAGCACCCACCCCACGGCCGACAACACCCCCAACTCCGGCCGTCCGGACGGCGTGAGCACCCAGCCCGCCCCCGACCACACCCCGGACGCGGCACGCCCGACCCCCCACAACGCCCCGGAAGGCGCCCCCCAGCCCACCGCGGACGGCACGCCCCACAACGCCCCGCACAACGGCCCGGAGAGCACCCCGCAGCACACCCCGGACAGCACCCCGCACAACGCCCCGGACAGCACGCCCCAGCACACCCCGGACAGCACCCCCCACAACGGCCCGGACAGCACGCCCCAGCACACCCCGGACAGCACCCCCCACAACGCCCCGGAGAGCACCCCCCAGCACACCCCGGACAGCACGCCCCACAACGGCCCGGAGGGCTCCCCCCGGCCCACCGCGGACAGCACGCCCCACAACGCTCCCCACAACGCCCCGGAGGGCTCCGCCCCCCACAACGGCCCGGAGAGCACCCCTCAGCACACCCCCAGCCAGAGCCACCCGGACCAGGTCGGCACCCAGCCGGCCCCGGAGCACACGGCCCCCTCCCCGCACAACTCCCCCGGTCCCGAGGCGCCTTCCCACGGTGACCAGGGTGCGTCCGACCGCCCGACTCCGTACCAGGCCCCGTCCCACGACGCGGGCTCCGGCAGCGGGAACGGCACCGGCAACGGCGACTCGTCCGGCTCCTCCGGTACGGGCGCCCGCCCCTCCATGCCGCACGTGGGCATCCCCTCGCAGGGCGCGCCCGTCCAGCACTCCGCCGGCCAGCCGTCCGCCCAGCACCGCGACCCCGCGGCGGGCGACCCCATGCCGCACGCCGCCGACGACCACGACACGACCGTCCGCACCCAGTCCGCCGACACCCTGACGGCGCCCCCGCCCACCCAGCGCAGCGCCACCGACTCCGCCGGTGGCGGCGGCAACGCGCCCACCGGGTCGGGTACGTCGCAGGGCTCGCCGTCGGCCGGCGGCCCGATGATGGGCATGCCCTCCGCCGCGCCCACCTCCCACGGCGGCGGCGCGGCGACCGGTGGCGCCCCCGGCGGCCCGTCCGCCCGTCCGACGGCCGACGGCTCCGGCGCGGGCTCCAACCGCCGCCCGGACGGGTCGCAGGTGGTCCGCGACGTCACCCAGCAGCGGACGCCGGACCGCCCGGCGTACAACCCGCGGCTGGACGGCCCGCGCCCCAACGCGGCGGCCCCGGGCCCCAACCGCCGCCCGGACGGCACCCAGGCCGTCCACGACGTCACCGATCGCCGCCGTCCCGAGCCCGCCGTCCCGTCCCAGAACCGCCCCGCCCAGCAGCCCCCGTCCGGCTCGGCCACCCCTCACCCGGGCACCCAGCACCCCACCGACTCCCACACCGGCACCGGCACCGGCACTCACACGGGGAACGGCTCCCAGCAGCCGCACCCGGACACCACCCACCCGGACAACACCCCGCGTCCGGAAGGCGCCCAGCCGCGCCCCGAGACCCCGCGCCCGGAGCAGTCCCACCCGTCCGGCCCGGACGCCCCCCACCAGGACCGGACCCCGCGCCCGGACACCACGCAGCCGCACCCGGAGACCCAGCACCAGGACCGCCCGCAGCAGGCCCAGCAGCCCCACCCGGACCAGCAGCACCCGCAGTCCCAGCACTCCCCGCAGCAGCCGCACGCCGACCACCCGGACGCCACCGACCACCCCAAGGACAACCGTCCCCAGGCCGACCACCCCAAGGACGACCACCCCAAGGACGACCACCCGAAGGACGACCGTCCCCAGGACAGTCACCCCAAGGACGAGCGGCCCAAGGACGACCACCCCAAGGACGAGCGGCCCGGGAACGACCGTCCCCAGGACCACGACTCCCGCCCCCAGGAGCAGCACCGCCCCGACGGCGCCGAGCCGCACCCCGACGGCAAGCGCCCGGAGTCGCCGCGCCCCGACGCGCCCCACCGCCCGGACGCCGACCAGCCGCATCCGGCCACGGCCAACTCCCCGCGTCCGGACGACAACCGCCCGTCGCCGCGCCCGGACACCAACCGCCCGGAGCCGCGCCGCCCCGAGCCGAACCGCCCCGACTCCGACCGTCCGGGCAACGAGCACCCCGGCAGCACGCCGACGCCGCACCACCCGCAGCAGCCTCACCAGCAACCGCACCAGCAGCCGCAGCCGCAGCACCACCCGCAGCAGCAGCACCAGCCGGGGCCGCAGCAGCACCACCCCCAGCAGCCCACGCTCCAGAGCCACCACCCGCAGCCCACGAACCAACCCCACCCGCAGCCCCACCACCCGCAACAGCAGCAGCACCCCAACCAGCCCCACCCGCAGCAGCACCAGCCCCAGCAGCAGGTGCCGCCCCAGCACGCCCCGCAGCACAACCAGAACCAGCCGCACAACCAGAACCAGCCGCAGGACCACCAGCAGCAGGCCCAGCACCCGCAGCAGCAGCATCAGCCGCAGCAGCCACACCACCAGCCGAGCCTGAACGACATCCGGGCCGGCCTCAACCACCACCCGGGCGGCCTCTACTCGCCGTTCCCGCACGACCAGCAGGCGCTGGAGCACCACTTCCCGCGCAACCCGGACGGCACCCCGCAGGTCCACCCTGACCCGTTCCAGCCCTGGTCCCAGTACCAGAACGACGGCGGCATCGGCGTTCCCGGCCGCTCCAACAACTGTGCCGACTGCACTCGTTCGTTCATGGAGTCCTGGTACGGCAACCCGCAGGTCTCCGCGCCCCGTACGTACGACAAGGACGCGCACGGCAACCTCGACACCCGCTCCGGCGAACGGAACGGCACGCACAACATCGAGCAGTGGGCCGGCACCAGCTTCCGCAACTCCGGCCAGAACGCCCACGACGGCTACAACAACATCGCCCACGAACTCCAGCAGGCGGGCCACGGCTCGGCCGCGGCCGTCCTGGTGACGTGGCCGAAGAAGGCGGACGGTTCGGGCGGCGGCGCCCACGTCTTCAACGCGGTCAACCACAACGGCAAGGTCGTCTGGGTCGACAGCCAGACCGGCAAGGTCAGCCACCAGCCCATCAACACCCAGGCGGACGGCGTCTGGCACCTCACCCTCGACGGCAACCGCAAGCCCTTCGACCCCACCGCCACCCAGCACCAGAACCCGAACCAGCAGCAGTCCCAGCACCCCCAGCAAAACCAGCACCAGCCGCAGAACCAGCAGCAGCCGCAGCAAAACCAGCACCAGCCGCAGCCGCAGCAGCAGCCGCACCAGCAGCCCCAACCGCAGCACCAGAACCCGCAGTACCCCCAGCACAACCAGCCCCAGCACCCCCAGGTGCAGCCGCAACCTCAGGTGCAGCAGCACCCCCAGGTACAGCAGCAGCCCCAGGTACAGCAGCAGCCCCAACACCAGCAGCCGTACCCGCAACAGCAGCCGCACCAGGGCCAGCAGCCCCAGCACCCCTACCAGCAGCAGCCCCAGCACCCGCAGGTACAGCAGCAACCGCACTACCCGCAGGTACAGCAGCAGCCGCAGCACCAGCAGCCGTATCCGCAACAGCACCCGCAGCAGCAGCACCCGCAGCCCCAATACGGCCAGCCGCAGCAGCATCAGCAGCCGCACTACGGCCAGCCCCAGTACGGCCAGCACCAGCCCCAACCGCAGCAGCACAACCCGTACGCCCAGCCGCAACCGCAGCAGCACAACCCGTACGCCCAGCACCCGCAGCAGCAGCACCCGCAGCAGCAGCACCCGCAGAACCCCTACCAGCAGCCGCACCCCCAGCAGCAGCCGCACCAGCAGCCCAACCCGTACCAGCAGCACCAGGGCCAGCCCCAGCACCAGCAGCCGTACCAGCAGCACAACCCGTACCAGCAGCCGCACCAGGGCCAGCAGCCCCAACACCCGTACCAGCAGCAGCCGCACCAGGGCCAGCAGCCTCAGCACCCCTACCAGCAGCAGCCACAGCACCCCCAGTACCAGCACCCGCAGCAGCAGCACCCGCAGCAGCAGCACCCGCAGAACCCCTACCAGCAGCCGCACCCCCAGCAGCAGCACGCCCCGGCACCGCACCAGCAGCCCCACGTGCCGCAGCAGCCGCACGTGCCGCAGCAACAACACCCGCAGCAGCCGCACGTCCAGCACCCGCAGCAGCCCTACCAGGGCCAGCCCCAGCACCCGTACCAGCAGCACCAGCCGCAACACCCGTACCAGCAGCACCCGCCCTACCCGCAGCACGCTCCCAACCAGCACCCCGGGGGCGCGCCGGAGACCCACCACGACACCGCCGACGGGAACACCCCGCACCACCAGGACCCCGCCGCGCCGGACCACACCAAGCCCGAGCACACCCCGGACCACACCAAGCCCGAGCACTCCGCCGACCACACGCCGGAGCACGGCCCCGCGCACCAGCCGCCGCACACCGGCTCCGAGCAGCCGCACGCCGCGGCCCCGCCGCGCAACCCCGGCATGCTCCCGCCGCCGGACCCGGGGGCGCACCCGACGCCCGGCCAGCACCACTCGCCGGAACCCATGGACGTGGACGAGCCGTCCCACTCCCCGGGCCACCACGACGCCGATCACGACGTCCACATGACGGACGCCGACCACGACACCGACCACGACCGCCGCCCGCTCCCGGACCGCGAGGACCCGCACCAGCAGCAGCTGGGCCTCGAACCGGACGCCGAGCAGCAGTCACTGCGCGACCACTCGCCCGTCCACCGCATCGAGCTGGACCACGTCCACGACCAGATGCTCCACTGGGCGGAGGACGGACGGCTGTCCAACCTCCTGGAGGAGTCGCACCAGCGCCTCCAGGCGGAGCGCGCCGCGCTCAAGGACGGCGAGCACCCCCCGCCCACCGCGTTCACCCACCAGCAGCTGGAGCACCACCTCGGTGACGAATTCCGGCGGATGAACGACGGTGAGCGCATGGCGGTGGTCGCCACGCTCGCCCGCGTGAGCAGCGACTACCACGAGAGCCAGGGCGTCGGCCACAACCCGAACCACGACTCCCAGCCGTACGCCAACGCCGGCAACCGCGCGGACGGCACCCCGGACCCGGCCAAGTCCTCGGACCGGCCGGTGAGCGCGCAATCACGCGAGGACGCGAAGCCCAATTTCCCGCCGAAGTACCGTAAGGAGGGCGACGCACCGAGCGACATCTCGTCCCTCCACGAGCAGCTCACCGGCAAGAGCAAGGCCAAACCGAACGCCGCGGAAGTCCACAACATCGTCGATGCCATCGGCCGGCACAAGCCTGATTTCTCCGGCAAGAACTACGCGGTGGTCGAAGTCACCGACCACAAGGGGAACACCACCTATATCGTCGATTCCTCCGTCCCCGCCGACCGCAGCGGCGTGACCCCGCGGCACTCGGAACGGCACCTGCTGGACTGGGTGGAACGGCAGAATTCACTGAAGCCCGACGGCCAGAAGTACACCGTCGCCAGCCTCTACACGGAACGGGAGCCCTGTGGCAGCGGCCAGGGGCACGCACACTGCTCCCGACTGCTCGATTCGCACGCGTCCATGCACGGAAAGCCGGTGTACTACAGCACGACGTACCGCACCGATCCTGAGGGCCTGGAGGCGCGCGCAGACGAGCGGGAGAAGCAGCGCAAGAAGTACGCGTCCCAGATCGACAAGGCGAACCAGATCCAGGACGAGACCCAGCGCCGCGAGGCACTGAAGGACATCAGCAAGAAAATCAACAACGCCGTGAAGAAGGTAGAGTCGCCAGCCGAAAAGGAGATGACGGCCGAAATGGACCGGCATCTCGCCGTCGTGGGCCAGCTCTGGGCGAAGTCCATGACGCACATCGTTTCTCCGCAAGCGAGTTCCCAGTGACAGAACCGACCGCCGACCAGCCCCTCCTGCCCCCCGATCAGGCTGCCGACCGCGTCGTCGACTGGTGGGAGAACCACCGCGACGACGCGAGCCTGGTGCACCTCGCGGTGGACGGGGACCACGGCGCCGCCGAGGCGGTGGTCCGGGAGGTGCACCGGCGGGTGCCCGGCAGCGTCCTGCTCGACGCGGCCGGGAAGTCGGCGGAGGGCCTGCTCCGCGAACTTCTGGACGAACTGGGCGTGCTGGCGGGGTGCCACTACGCCTTCGAGTGGGGTGGCCGGGTACGGAAGCTCGGCCGGGACCACCTGGTGCTGATCGACCACGCCCGCTCCGCCGGCCCCACCCGCCGTTCCGCGCAGCCCGAGCTGGTGGTGCGGCATCTGGCCGACAGGCTCCGGCTCATCAGCGGCCTCGGCACGGTCCTGGCCGTGCCCGGGGACCACAAGCAGCGCAGGGGGAGCATCACCCTGCGCCTCGCCGACCCGGCCGGCGGGGCGGCTCCGCCGGACCCCGCCGCCCTCCCCGCCCCCGTCCGGGCCCTCGCCTTCTCCGAGCCCCGCCGGGTCCCCCTGGCCGTCTGGCGCGAGCTGATCACCGCGGCCCGCGCCGCCGGCCTCACCGCCCCGGATACCGCCACCGGCGAGCCCACCGACGGCACCACCGACGACGAACTGGCCGCCCTGGCCCGTCGGTTCCCCGACCACCTCCACTGCGCCGACGGCCACGTCGCCTTCCGCGACGAGGGCACCGCCGACGCGATCCGCCGGGCGTACGGCCCCGAGCTGCCCGCCGCCGTCGGCCGCCACCTGGTCACCTGGCTCCGCGAGCAGGCCCCCGCTCTCCGCCACCCCGACGGCTGGGCCGCGTCCGGCCCCGTCGGGCGCTACGCCGCCGACGGCATCGCCATGCACGCCGCCCAAGCGGGCACGGACGTCCTCGACGCACTGCTCACCGACGGCACGGTCGTCGCACAGCTCCCCCCGGACGCCCTCGTGGACGCCGCCCACTGCGCCCACGACGGCTCCCTGCCCGGCAACAATCCGGCCGCGGACGCCGTACACCTGGGGATGTACGGCGTCCACCGACCCGATCAGCCCACCTGGGCCGCCTGGCTCCACCTCATGGCCACGGCCCGCGCGGACACCGCACTGGCCGAGGGCATCGAGCGCTCGGGCATCCGCCTCGCGTGGACCACCCTCTGGACCCACTGGCGTCCCCCGGGCGGCTGCCACCCCGCCTATCTGCACCCCGGCCCGGTCGACACCCCGTACCCCGTCCGCTGGCAGGGGCGCCCCGCCGTCCTGTCCTCCGGCGACCACCTGCACGGCTGGGACCTGGCCTCCGGCACCCTCCTCGCCGGCCCCTGGCCCGCGGACGACGACTTCCCCGCCGACGCCCGCGCCGACCTGGCCTGGGCCACCGGCGAGCACCCCACACCGGGCCCGGCCTCGCTCCGCGAACTCCACCACGCGGCCGACACCGCCGAAACCGTCGACGGCGTCCTGGAATCCCTCCTGAACGTCCGCCTGGACACCGGGACCCCCCTCTCCCCCGGCCGCCCCGCGCCCCTCGTCCTGTCCGGACCCGGCGGCATCCTCGCCCTCCAGCCCCACCCGGACGCACCCGTCACCGCCTTCAGCGACCCGGACAGCAGGGAACCCCTCCTGGGCACCCTCACCGCCACCGTGGCAACCACGCCCGCCGGCGCCCCCGCCCCCTCCCCCCGGGACCTGGCGGACCTCTACGGCACCGACGCGTACGTCACCATGCCCTCCGAGGACCTCCCCGAGGACCTCACCGACCCCACGGCCCGCCGGATCCTCACCGAGGACGGCCTCCCCGAGTTCGACGACCAAGGGCTCGCCCTCCAGCCGTCCCACCCGGACTTCCTCCAGGAAATCGAGTGGCCGGAGGACCACCCCGAACAGCCCGGCGACGACGGCCCGTTCCACCGCCTCGGTCAGTGGATGGGCGGCTACGTCGTCCTCGACGGCCCCACCGGCCACGTCCTGCGCTGCCCCGTCGAGGACGACGACCCCACCGCCGAGGACGGCGTCCTGGTCGCCACCGGTCTGGAGAACTTCCTCACCATGGCCGCCGCCTTCGTCACCGGCCGCCGCCTCCTGGCCGACCTCGACAACCGCGACGAGGCCGACGTCCTGCGCCAGCACATCGAAGACACCCTCTGGAGCATCGACTGGAAGGGCTCGGGCGCCGGCGCCTGGCAGTACGCCCTCCACAACGAGTGAGGACGGGGCCCGGCCCCGGAAAGCCCCGGCAAAAACCGCCGGCCGGCCCTCCCAGGGCCGGCCGGCGGTTCGGTTCGCGGTGTGCGGTCAGGCGCGGGCGGCCGCGATCTGGCGGGACATGATCGTGGTCAGCTCGTAGGCGGTGTGCGAGGCGGCGACCGCGGTGATCTCGGCGTGGTCGTAGGCGGGGGCGACCTCGACCACGTCGGCGGAGACCAGGTTGCAGGAGGCCAGGCCGCGCAGGATCTCCAGCAGCTCGCGGGAGGTCATGCCGCCCGCCTCCGGCGTGCCGGTGCCCGGGGCGTGGGCCGGGTCGAGGCAGTCGATGTCGATGGAGATGTAGAGCGGGCGGTCGCCGATGCGCTGGCGGAGCTGGTCGGCGACCTCGTCGGCGCCGCGGCGGTAGACGTCCGCCGAGGTGACGATGCCGAAGCCCATCTTCTCGTCGTCGGTGAGGTCCTGCTTGCCGTAGAGCGGGCCGCGGGTGCCGACGTGGGAGAGCGCGGAGGTGTCGAGGATGCCCTCCTCCACCGCGCGGCGGAACGGGGTGCCGTGGGTGTACTCGGCGCCGAAGTAGGTGTCCCAGGTGTCCAGGTGCGCGTCGAAGTGGAGCAGCGCGACCGGGCCGTGCTTCTTGGCGACCGAGCGCAGCAGCGGCAGCGCGATGGTGTGGTCGCCGCCGAGCGTCATCATCCGCGCGCCGGAGGCCAGCAGGTCGTCCGCGGCGGCCTCGATGGTCTCCACGGCCTCGTTGATGTTGAACGGGTTGGCCGCGATGTCCCCGGCGTCCGCGACCTGGGCGAGGGCGAACGGGGAGGCGTCCTGCGCCGGGTTGTACGGCCGCAGCAGCCGGGACGCCTCGCGGATCGCGTTGCCGCCGAAGCGGGCGCCCGGCCGGTAGGAGACGCCGGTGTCGAAGGGGACACCGACGACGGCGACCTCGGCCCGGCCGCCGACCTCGTCGAGGCGGGGCAGCCGCGCGAAGGTCGCGGGCCCGGCGTAGCGCGGGACACGGGAGGAGTCGACGGGGCCCACGGGCTCGTTCGATGCGGTGGTCATGCGCCTGAGGGTAGGACCGGGCCACCGGGCGTCCCATGGACATTTGCGGACTCCGCGCCGCGTGCGTTCGACGTTTCGTCCAGTGCCGCGGCCGTCCCGCCGCGCCGTGCCGCGGTGTCCGCGCTGTGGAACGCCCCGCCCCGGCTGACCGGCCCGGGCACAATGGCGCTATGCCGATAGCCGCTGCGGCCCCCTCGCGTGCCGAACTCATCGACCATCTCGTACGGACCCGGATCGCGGGGGAGGTGGCCACGCCCCGCGAGAACAACCTCCTCCACTACCGCCGGCTCGCGAACGGCGACCGCCACTACTGGTTCGGCCTGGAGCTGGGCGACCGCTGGACGGACGAGCAGGACGTGCTGGCGGTGATGGCGGAGCGCTGCGGGGTCAGCGACGACCCGCACCACCGGCAGGGCCAGGACACCATCGACCCCGAGCTGACCGTGGACGCCCTGGACCGCGCCGCCGCGGTGCTGCGCAAGGCCGCCGCCGACCGCCAGCGCGTCCTGTTCGCCACCGGCCACCCGGGCGGCCTGCTGGACGTCCACCGGGCCACCGCCCAGGCCCTGCGCGACCGGGACTGCGAGATCGTCGTGATCCCCGACGGCCTCCAGGCGGACGACGGGATGGTCTTCCAGTTCGGTGACGTGGCGATGCTGGAGCGCGGCGCCACCCTGTGGCACACCCACTCCCCCGAGCCGATGGCCGCCATCCTCGACGGCCTGGAGCGCGCCGGCCGCCCGCTGCCGGACCTGGTCATGGCCGACCACGGCTGGGCGGGCTGCGCGGGCCAGCGCGGCCTCGCCACGATCGGCTTCGCCGACTGCAACGACCCGGCCCTCTTCCTCGCCGAGTCCGAGGGCACCGTCCAGGTCACCGTGCCGTTGGACGACCACGTCCTCAGCCCCCGCCACTACGACCCCCTGACCAGCTACCTGCTGGCGGCGGCCGACCTCCGCTGAGTCCGCGGGGCGCGCCCCGGCCGCACCGGGCGGGCGGGGCTCAGCCGGTCCGCGGCGCCCGGATGACGCCCTCCTGGACCACCGTCACCGCCAGCCGGCCGTCGGCGGTGAAGATGCGGCCCTGCCCCAGTCCCCGCCCGCCCTGTGCGGTCGGGGACTCCTGGTCGTAGAGCAGCCACTCGTCGGCGCGCAGCGGGTGGTGGAACCACATGGCGTGGTCGAGGCTGGCGCCGACCACGTCGCCCACCGCCCAGCCGCCGCGCCCGTGCGCCAGCAGCACCGAGTCCAGCAGGGTCATGTCGGAGACGTAGGTGACCAGGCAGAGGTGGAGCAGCGGCAGGTCCTCGGGGCCGTCCAGCTTGCCGTCGGTGCGGAACCACACCTGCGAGCGCGGCTCCCGGGCGGTGCCGGGGGCGGCGAACGGCGGGGGCTGGACGTGGCGCAGGTCGACCGCGGCCCGTGCCCCAAGGAGCCGCCGCACCATGTCCGGGGTGCGGAACCGGTCGGCGTACCGGGGCAGGAGTTCGGCCTGGGTGGGCAGGGTCAGCGGATCGGGTACCGCCGGCATCGGCTCCTGGTGCCGCGGCGCCGGCTCCTCGGGTGCGTGGAAGGAGGCGGTGAGGTGGAAGACCGGCCGGCCGTGCTGGACGGCGACCACCCGGCGGGTGGTGAACGACCGCCCGTCGCGGACCCGGTCGACGGTGTAGACCAGCGGTGCGCCGGGGTCACCGGGCCGCAGGAAGTAGGCGTGCAGGGAGTGCGCGGGGCGGTCGGCCGGGACCGTGCGGCCGGCGGCGACCAGTGCCTGGGCGGCGACCTGGCCGCCGAAGACCCGGGGCACGATCGAGGCGCGGCTGCGCCCCCGGAAGATGTCGTGCTCGATCCGCTCCAGGTCGAGCAGATCGAGCAGCGACCGCAGTGCGTCGTTCACGTACCAGGTCTCCGCAGCGTCACAGGCCCATGGACTTGGCGATGATCGACTTCATGACCTCGCTGGTGCCGCCGTAGATGCGGTTGACGCGGTTGTCGGCGTAGAGGCGGGCGATGGGGTACTCGTTCATGAAGCCGTAGCCGCCGTGCAGCTGGAGGCAGCGGTCGATGACGCGGTGCGCGACCTCGGTGCAGAAGAGCTTCGCGGAGGCGGCCTCGGCCGCGGTGAGCTCGCCGGCGTCCAGGGCCTCCAGGGCGCGGTCGGCGACGGCCTCGGCGGCGTCCACCTCGGCCTGGCAGGCGGCCAGTTCGAACTTGGTGTTCTGGAACGAGGCGACGGTCTTGCCGAAGACGGTGCGCTCCTGGACGTAATTCTGAGCGAACCGGACGGCGGCCTTGGCCTGCGCGTAGGCGCCGAAGGCGATGCCCCAGCGCTCGGAGGGGAGGTTGCGGCCGAGGTAGGAGAAGCCGGCGTTCTCCTCGCCGAGCAGGTCCTCGGCGGGCACCTTGACGTCGGTGAAGGCGAGTTCGGCGGTGTCGGAGATCTTCAGGCCGAGCTTGTCGAGCTTGCGGCCGACGGAGTAGCCCTCGGACGTGGTGTCCACCGCGAAGAGCGAGATGCCGAAGCGGCGGTCGTCCTCGCGGGGCGGGGAGGTGCGGGCGCAGACGATGACGCGGTCGGCGTGCACCCCGCCGGTGATGAAGGTCTTGGCGCCGTTGAGGACGTAGTGCGAGCCGTCCGCGGAGCGCTTGGCGGTGGTCTTCATCCCGGCGAGGTCGGAGCCGGTGCCCGGCTCGGTCATCGCCAGCGCCCACATCTCCTCGCCGGTGACGAACTTCGGCAGGTAGCGCTGCTTCTGCGCCTCGGTGGCGAGCATCCGGATATACGGCAGGCCCAGCAGCACGTGGACGCCGGAGCCGCCGAAGGTGACGCCGGCACGGGCGGTCTCCTCGTACATCACGGCCTCGAACTTGTGCGAGTCGACGCCGGCCCCGCCGTACTCCTCGGGGACGCGGATGCCGAAGACCCCCAGCTCGCCGAGCTTGTAGTAGAAGTCGCGGGGCACCTGGCCGGCGGCGTACCAGTCGTCGTGCACCGGCACCACCTCGGCCTCGATGAAGGCGCGTATGGTCTCGCGGAACGCCTCGTGATCCTCGTTGAACACCGTCCGGCGCATGCCTGGCCTCCCTCACCGCCACACCTGGCTAAGCGTTTGCTCAGCGCAAGCTACCGGCCGGTCACCAGGGCTGTCCAGGGGTCGGGGCACCCCGCCGGACCGGTCAGCCCGCGGCCCGCGCGGCGCCCGCCGGGGCGTCCGCCGCCGCACCGTCCACCGCGCCGAACGCCCCCAGCGCGAGCCGGTGCAGCAGCCGGGCCATCTCGGTACGGCCCGGCAGGGAGCCGGGGCGGCCCAGGTGCGGGGTGGAGTTCAGCAGCCCGAAGACGGCGTGCACCGCGGCCCGCACCTCGGACTCCGGCGACCCGGGGTGGACCTGCCGGACCACCTCCACCCACAGCTCCACGTACTGCCGCTGGAGCTGGCGGACCCGCTTGCGGTCGGCCTCCCGGAGGCGGTCCAGCTCGCGGTCGTGCAGGGTGATCAGCGGGCGGTCGTCGAGCGCGAAGTCGATGTGCCCGCCGATCAGCGCGTCGAGCACCGCGGCGGGGGTCTCGCCGCCCTCCGCGACCCGCATCCGGCCGCCGGCCAGCAGCCGCTCGCTGATGCCGACGAGGAGTTCGGCGAGCATCGCGTCCTTGCCGGCGAAGTGCCGGTAGAGGCCGGGCCCCGAGATGCCCACGGCCGCCCCTATCTCGTCCACGCCGACGCCGTGGAAGCCGCGCTCCGCGAAGAGCCGGGCGGCCTCCTTGAGGATCTGCTCGCGGCGGCTGGTCGGGGCGGGGGCGTGCGCATTGCTCATGCCGTCGATTGTAGACAGGGCGGTTAGTGGTCGTTAACCTGAAGGGGAAGAGGTTAACGCCTATTAACCCGCTTGGGCACGGAGCACACCCCGCCCCGCCCGGCGGCAGCGACCGAGCGAGGGGGCCCATGGCGATGGAGGCCATCGAGCAGGCACCGGTGCTGGCGAGCACCGCAGACCCGGCGTCCGACGCCTGGCGGGCCAACGAGGCCGCGCACCGCGAGCTGGCCGAGCGGCTCCGCGGGAAGCTGGCCGCGGCCCGGCTGGGCGGCGGTGAGAAGGCCCGGGCCCGGCACACCGCCCGCGGCAAACTGCTGCCCCGGGACCGCGTCGACGCGCTGCTGGACCCCGGCTCGCCGTTCCTGGAGCTGGCGCCGCTGGCGGCGGACGGGATGTACGGCGGGGCCGCACCGGCCGCCGGGGTGATCGCCGGCATCGGCCGGGTCAGCGGCCGGGAGACCGTGATCGTCGCCAACGACGCCACCGTCAAGGGCGGCACGTACTACCCGATGACGGTCAAGAAGCACCTGCGCGCCCAGGAGGTCGCGCTGGAGAACCGCCTCCCGTGCCTGTACCTGGTCGACTCCGGCGGCGCGTTCCTGCCGATGCAGGACGAGGTCTTCCCCGACCGCGAGCACTTCGGGCGGATCTTCTACAACCAGGCCCGGATGTCCGCCGCCGGCATCCCGCAGATCGCCGCGGTGCTGGGCTCCTGCACGGCCGGCGGCGCGTACGTCCCGGCGATGAGCGACGAGGCGGTGATCGTCCGGGAGCAGGGCACGATCTTCCTCGGCGGTCCGCCGCTGGTGAAGGCGGCCACCGGCGAGGTGGTCACCGCCGAGGAGCTGGGCGGCGGCGAGGTGCACTCCCGGGTCTCCGGCGTCACCGACCACCTCGCCGAGGACGACGCGCACGCGCTGCGGATCGTCCGCACCCTGGTCTCCACGCTCGGCGACCGCCCGCCGCTGCCCTGGCCCGTCCGGCCCGTCGAGGAGCCCAAGGCCGACCCCGCCGGGCTCTACGGCGCGGTCCCGGTGGACTCCCGCACGCCCTACGACGTCCGCGAGGTGATCGCCCGGATCACCGACGGCTCCCGCTTCGCGGAGTTCAAGGCCGAGTACGGCACCACCCTGGTTACCGGCTTCGCCCACCTCCACGGCCACCCGGTCGGCATCGTCGCCAACAACGGCATCCTGTTCTCCGAATCCGCCCAGAAGGGCGCCCACTTCATCGAGCTGTGCGACCAGCGCGGCATCCCGCTGCTGTTCCTCCAGAACATCTCCGGCTTCATGGTCGGCCGCGACTACGAGGCCGGCGGCATCGCCAAGCACGGCGCCAAGATGGTCACCGCGGTCGCCTGCACCCGCGTCCCCAAGCTGACCGTCGTCATCGGCGGCTCCTACGGGGCGGGCAACTACTCCATGTGCGGCCGGGCCTACTCCCCCCGCTTCCTGTGGATGTGGCCCAACGCCAAGATCTCGGTGATGGGCGGCGAACAGGCCGCGTCGGTCCTGGCCACCGTCAAGCGCGACCAGCTGGAGGCGCGCGGCGAGGAGTGGAGCACGGCGGACGAGGCCGCCTTCAAGGAGCCGATCCGCGCCCAGTACGAGACCCAGGGCAACGCCTACTACGCCACCGCCCGGCTGTGGGACGACGGCGTCATCGACCCGCTGGAGACCCGCGAGGTCCTCGGCCTGGCCCTGACCGCCTGCGCCAACGCCCCGCTGCCCGGACGGGACAGCGACGCGCCGCGCTTCGGCGTCTTCCGGATGTGAGGGCGGACATGACCGATGTGACGGACGCGACGCAAGCGGCGGTCGCGACGGATGCGACGGACGTGACGGACCTGAGAGGACCCATGACCAGCTTCGACCCCGGCCTGTTCGACACCGTCCTGGTCGCCAACCGCGGCGAGATCGCGGTCCGCGTCATCCGGACGCTGCGCGCCCTCGGCATCCGCTCGGTCGCGGTGTACAGCGACGCGGACGCCGGCGCCCGGCACGTGCGGGAGGCCGACACCGCGGTCCGGATCGGCCCGGCGGCGGCCGCCGAGAGCTACCTGTCGATCGAGCGCCTGCTGGACGCCGCCGCCCGCACCGGCGCCCGGGCCGTCCACCCCGGCTACGGCTTCCTCGCCGAGAACGCCGCCTTCGCCCGCGCCTGCGCCGCCGCCGGGCTGGTCTTCATCGGCCCGCCCGCGGACGCCATCGACCTGATGGGCGACAAGATCCGGGCCAAGGAGACGGTCCGCGCGGCCGGCGTCCCGGTCGTCCCCGGCTCCTCCGGCAGCGGCCTGACCGACGCCGAACTGGCCGCCGCGGCCCGGGAGATCGGCATGCCGGTCCTGCTCAAGCCGTCGGCCGGCGGCGGCGGCAAGGGCATGCGCCTGGTCCGGGACGCCGCCCGCCTGGCCGACGAGATCGCCGCCGCCCGCCGCGAGGCCCGCGCGTCCTTCGGGGACGACACCCTGCTGGTGGAGCGGTGGATCGACCGGCCCCGGCACATCGAGATCCAGATCCTGGCCGACGGCCACGGCACCGTCCTCCACCTCGGCGAGCGCGAGTGCTCCCTCCAGCGCCGCCACCAGAAGATCATCGAGGAGGCCCCCTCGGTGCTGCTGGACGAGGCGACCCGCGCCGCGATGGGCGCCGCGGCCGTCCAGGCGGCCCGCTCCTGCGGCTACCGCGGCGCCGGCACCGTGGAGTTCATCGTCCCCGGCAAGGACCCGGCCGGCTACTGCTTCATGGAGATGAACACCCGCCTCCAGGTCGAGCACCCGGTCACCGAGCTGGCGGTCTCCCTCGGTCCGGCCGGCGCCGGCGGCCTGGACCTCGTCGAGTGGCAGGTGCGGATCGCCGCCGGCGAGCGCCTGCCGTTCGCCCAGGAGGACGTCTCCTTCACCGGCCACGCCATCGAGGCCCGGATCTGCGCCGAGGACCCCGCCCGCGACTTCCTGCCGACCGGCGGCACCGTCCGCCTGCTGCGCGAGCCGTCCGGGCACGGGGTGCGCACCGACTCCGGCCTGTCCGAGGGCGCCGAGGTCGGCAGCCGCTACGACCCGATGCTCGCCAAGGTCATCGCGCACGGCCCGGACCGCGCCGGCGCCCTGCGGAAGCTGCGGGCCGCGCTGGCCGCCACGGTCACCCTCGGCGTGCCCACCAACGCCGGCTTCCTGCGCCGCCTGCTGGCCCACCCCGACGTGGTCTCCGGCGACCTGGACACCGGGCTCGTCGAGCGGGTCGCGGCCGACCTGGTGGACGGCACCGTCCCCGAGGAGGTGTACGCCGCGGCCGCCGCGGTCCGCCAGGCGGCCCTGGAGCCCGCGCCGGACGCGGCCGGCTGGCGCGACCCGTTCGCCGCCCCCACCGGCTTCCGGCTCGGCGGCGAGCCCGCCCCGGTCCGCCACTGGCTGCGCGTCCCCGGCCAGGACCCGGTGGCGTACGACGCCCGGCCCGGTACCGCCCCGGAGGACTTCGAGGTCACCGCCGACACGGTCCGGGTCACCGTCGGCGGCGTCCGGCACACCTTCCACCGCGGCGGCGACTGGCTGGGCCGGGACGGCGACGCCTGGCACGTCACCGACCACGACCCGGTCGCCGAGGCGCTGCGCGCGGCGGCCCGGGGGCACGGCGTGGACACTCTCGCCGCCCCGATGCCCGGCACCGTCACCGTCGTCAAGGTCGCCGTCGGCGACGAGGTCGCCGCCGGGCAGGGCCTGCTGGTGGTGGAGGCGATGAAGATGGAGCACGTGATCTCCGCGCCGCACGCCGGGACGGTCACCGAACTCGACGTCACCCCCGGCAGCACGGTCGCCATGGACCAGGTCCTGGCCGTCGTCGCGCCCCACGAGGAGCCCGCGGCGGCCCCCGGCACGCAAGCGGAGGAGACGGCATGACCCCCACCGACGACGCCCCGGCCACCGGGCTCCCCATGACGGTCCCCGCACCGGGCCTGCCCGCCCGCGTACGGATCCACGAGGTCGGCCCGCGCGACGGCCTCCAGAACGAAGCGCGGACGGTCCCCACCGAGGTCAAGGCGGAGTTCATCCGCAAACTGGCCGCCGCCGGCCTCCCGGTGATCGAGGCCACCAGCTTCGTCCACCCCAAGTGGGTCCCCCAACTCGCCGACGCCGAGCAGCTGTTCCCCATGCTGGACGGCCTGGACGCCGAACGGCTGCCGGTGCTGGTGCCCAACGAGAAGGGCCTGGCGCGCGCGCTGGCCCTGGGCGCCCGCCGGATCGCGGTCTTCGGCAGCGCCACCGAGTCGTTCGCCCGGGCCAACCTCAACCGCACCGTCGACGAGGCCCTGGCCATGTTCGAACCGGTCGTCCGCCGCGCCCGCGACGAGGGCCTCCACGTCCGCGGCTACCTCTCCATGTGCTTCGGCGACCCGTGGGAGGGCCCGGTGCCCCTCGCGCAGGTCGTCCGGGTCTGCCGGGCCCTGCTCGACCTCGGCTGCGACGAGCTGAGCCTGGGCGACACCATCGGCGTGGCCACCCCCGGCCACGTCCGCGGCCTGCTCACCGCGCTCAACGACGCGGGCGTGCCCACCTCGCACCTGGGCGTCCACTTCCACGACACCTACGGGCAGGCCCTCGCCAACACCCTCGCCGCGCTCCAGCACGGCGTCACCACCGTCGACGCCTCGGCGGGCGGCCTGGGCGGCTGCCCGTACGCCAAGAGCGCCACCGGCAACCTCGCCACCGAAGACCTCGTGTGGATGCTGCACGGCCTCGGCATCGAGACCGGCGTCGATCTGGCGCGGCTGACCGCGGCCAGCGTCTGGCTGGCCGGGGTCCTGGGCCGCCCCAGTCCCTCGCGCACCGTCCTTGCGCAGATGAATCAGGCACGGCCCCACAAGGAGTGACCATGTCCCTGGACCACCGCCTGCCCGACGAGCTGGAAGAACTCCGGCGCACGGTCGAGGCGTTCGCGCACGACGTCGTCGCCCCGGAGATCGGCGCGTACTACGAGCAGCACGCCTTCCCCTACGACATCGTCCGCCAGATGGGCCAGATGGGCCTGTTCGGCCTGCCGTTCCCCGAGGAGTACGGCGGGATGGGCGGCGACTACCTGGCGCTCGGCATCGCCCTGGAGGAGCTGGCCCGGGTCGACTCCTCGGTGGCCATCACCCTGGAGGCCGGGGTCTCGCTGGGCGCCATGCCGGTCTACCGCTTCGGCACCGAGGAGCAGAAGCGGGAGTGGCTGCCGAAGCTGTGCAGCGGCGAGCTGCTCGGCGCCTTCGGCCTGACCGAGCCGGACGGCGGCTCGGACGCCGGCGCCACCCGCACCACGGCGGTGCGGGACGGCGACGACTGGGTGATCAACGGCAGCAAGTGCTTCATCACCAACTCCGGTACGGACATCACCGGCCTGGTGACGGTCACCGCGGTCACCGGCCGCAAGGCCGACGGCTCCCCGGAGATCTCCGCGATCATCGTGCCGTCCGGCACCCCCGGCTTCACGGTCGCCGCCCCGTACTCCAAGGTCGGCTGGAACGCCTCGGACACCCGCGAGCTGTCCTTCGCCGACGTCCGCGTCCCGGCCGGCAACCTCCTCGGCGCGGAGGGCCGCGGCTACGCGCAGTTCCTCCGCACCCTGGACGAGGGCCGGATCGCCATCGCCGCGCTGGCCACCGGCCTGGCCCAGGGCTGTGTGGACGAATCGGTGAAGTACGCCAAGGAGCGGCACGCCTTCGGCCGCCCCATCGGCGCCAACCAGGCCATCCAGTTCAAGCTCGCCGACATGGAGCTGCGCGCCCACACCTCCCGCCTGGCCTGGCGCGACGCCGCCTCCCGGCTCGTCCACGGCGAACCGTTCAAGAAGGAGGCCGCGCTCGCCAAGCTGTACTCCTCCACCGTCGCGGTCGACAACGCCCGCGAGGCCACCCAGATCCACGGCGGCTACGGCTTCATGAACGAATACCCGGTCGCCCGCATGTGGCGCGACGCCAAGATCCTCGAAATCGGCGAGGGCACCAGCGAGGTCCAACGCATGCTGATCGCCCGCGAACTGGGGTTCTGACCCGCTGCCGGGGAGAGCGCACGGCCAGGGTGCGCCCTCCGGGGGGCGGCACCCCTCGGGGGGACCCGAACGGATCCCGTAGGGGGCCGCAACGCCCCCTGCGGGGCCGCAACGCGGCGCGGACAGCCGGAATTCCCCGGGGCCGCGGCCCCACCGAAGGCCCGCGGCCCCACCACGGGACGGCGGCCGCACCGGGCGACCGGGCCCCACCGGTCCGGCAGCCGCACCCCCGCCCGGCTCACCCCGCCCCGCTCACCCCCCGTCCGGCCACCCCACCCCCGGCGCCCGGTAGTAGTGGATGCCCTGGGCGTCCCAGCGGGGGGCCTGGGCGGCGAGGCGGGTGCGGTAACTGTCCCAGTCGTGGGTACGGGCCGGGGACCAGCCCAGTTCGGCGATGCCGGGGAGCCGGGGGAACGCCATGTACTCCAGGTCCGCCGAGGTCGCCAGGGTCTCCGTCCACAGCGGTGCCTCGACGCCGAGCACCGCGCCGGCCGGCACGCCCGCCAGGTAGCCGCCCGGGTCCCAGTCGTAGGCGCGCCGGACGTCGACGTAGCCCGCCCAGCTCAGGCCGAGCGGGGTGTCCTTGTCGTACTTCATGTCGAGGTAGGCGCGGTCGGCGGGCGAGAGGATCAGCCGGGTGCCGTTCCTCGCGGCGTCGGCGACCTGCTGCCGCTCCTGCGCGCCCGTCCGGTCGTAGCCCCAGTACTGGGCGAGCGCCCCCTTGGCGGGGCGTGCGCCGGTCAGCTGGTGCCAGCCGATGACGGTCTTGCCGTGCTCGGCCACCAGCGGCTGCACCTTGTCCATGAAGGCGACGTAGTCCTCGTGGCTGGTGGAGTGCGCCTCGTCGCCGCCGATGTGGAGGTAGCGCCCGGGGGTGAGCGCCGCGATCTCCCGGATGACGTCCGCGGCGAAGTCGTAGGTGATCTTCTTGGGGACGCACAGCGAGCTGAAGCCGACCTTGGTGCCGGTGTAGAGCGGCGGGGCCTGCCCGTCGCAGTTGAGGTCGGCGTACGAGGCGAGCGCGGCGTTGGTGTGGCCGGGCATGTCGATCTCGGGGACGACGGTGAGGTAGCGGCTCGCGGCGTAGCGGACGATCTCGCGGTAGTCGGCCTTGGTGTAGTGGCCGCCGGGGCCGCCGCCGACCTGGGTGGAGCCGCCGTGGGCGGCCAGCCGCGGCCAGGAGTCGATGGCGATCCGCCAGCCCTGGTCGTCGGACAGGTGCAGGTGCAGGGTGTTGATCTTGTACTGGGCGAGCTGGTCGATGTACCGCTTGACCTGGCCGACGGTGAAGAAGTGCCGGGAGACGTCGAGCATCGCGCCGCGGTAGGCGTAGCGCGGGGTGTCCGCGATCGTGCCGCCGGCGACCCGCCAGGGGCCGGGCTGCCGGCTGTCCTTCTCGACCGCGGCCGGCAGCAGCTGGCGCAGGGTCTGGACGCCGTGGAAGAGGCCGGCCGGGCGGGCGGCGCTGATGGTCACCGCGCGGCCGCCGGAGGTCAGCCGGTAGCCCTCCGGGCCGAGCCCGCGGGTGTCGCGGCCGCCGAGCCGGAAGACGATGCCGTCCGCGCCGCCCCGGGTGGTGACCGGCAGCGGGTAGCCGGTGGCGGGCCGGAGCAGTCCGGCGAGGTAGCCGGCGATGCGGCGGGCCTCGGCGGAGTTGGCCGGCACCCGGATCCGGGTGCCGGCGCCGATCGTGTAGGCGGCGCCGGCCGGGCGGACCGAGGCGGGCGCCGGGATCACCCGGTCCAGCGGGACGGGGGCGGTGGCCGCGGGGCGCTGCTGCGGTACGGCGGCGGTGGTCACCGTCCCGGCGGCGGCGACCAGCAGCAGCGAGAACAGGAGTCGGCTTCGTCTCATGGGCGGTCCCTTCGGCGGGCTTCGGGAGCGGCACGTGCGGCGGCGCGGTCCGCGGGGCGTGCGGCGGGACGCGTGCGGTATGGCGTGGAGCGACCGGACGGTGACCATGCGTACCGCGCGGCCGGGGGCCGGTCAAGGTGCGGACCGGTTTTCCGGGCACGTTCGGCGCGTCCTGCCCGATATCGGGCAGATTTCTTGCACTTCTCCGCGCGGCCCTCCAATATCGACGGGTGCTCGAACGCCGTCCGTCCCACGAGGACCTCATCGACCACCTGGTCCGCAGCACGCCGCTCCAGCGCGGCGAGGCGGCCCGGGTGGTACTGGACGTGCTCGCGTACTTCGACGAGACCACGGAGGGTTTCGTCCGCCGCCGCCACCGCGAACTACAGTCCCAGGGGCTGCGGAACGAGGTGATCTTCGAGCGGATCTCCCACGAGCTGCCGCACCGCGCCGTGTCCCCTCCGTCGCTCTCACTGCGCCAGCTGCGCCGGCTGGTCTACGGCTGACCGGCGCGGACCGGCCGGGACGGCCGGGCACCCGTGAACACCAACGAGAAGGGTCACTATATGTGCGGGATCGTCGGATATATCGGTAAACGCGATGTCGCGCCGCTGCTCCTGGAGGGCCTCCAGCGCCTGGAGTACCGCGGCTACGACTCGGCCGGTATCGCCATCCACGCGAGCGGCACCGGCAAGGCCGCGGGCCTGAAGACCGCCAAGGCCAAGGGCCGGGTGCGGGAGCTGGAGTCCCGGCTGCCGAAGAAGTTCGCGGGCACCACCGGTATCGCGCACACCCGCTGGGCCACCCACGGCGCGCCCACCGACGAGAACGCCCACCCGCACCTGGACGCCTCGGGCAAGGTCGCCGTCGTCCACAACGGCATCATCGACAACGCCGCCGAACTGCGCGCCCGGCTGACCGCGGACGGGGTGGAGTTCGCCTCCGAGACCGACACCGAGGTCCTCGCCCACCTTGTCGGCCGCTCCACCGCCCCGACGCTGGAGGAGAAGGTCCGCGAGGCGCTCCGCCACATCGAGGGCACCTACGGCATCGCGGTGCTGCACGCCGACTTCGCCGACCGCATCGTGGTGGCCCGCAACGGCTCCCCGGTCGTGCTGGGCATCGGCGAGCACGAGATGTTCGTCTCCTCCGACGTCGCCGCGCTGGTCTCGCACACCCGCCAGGTCGTCACCCTCGACGACGGCGAGATGGCCACCCTCAAGGCCGACGACTACCGCACGTACACCACCGAGGGCTCCCGCACGACGGCGACGCCGGAGACCGTCGAGTACGCGGCCGAGTCCTACGACCTGGGCGGCCACGACACCTACATGCACAAGGAGATCTCCGAGCAGGCGGAGGCGGTGGACCGGGCGCTGCGCGGCCGGATCGACGACCGCTTCTCCACCGTGCACCTCGGCGGCCTCAACCTCGACGCCCGCGAGGCGCGCGCGGTGCGCCGGGTGAAGATCCTGGGCTGCGGCACCTCGTACCACGCCGGCCAGATCGGCGCCCAGATGATCGAGGAGCTGGCGCGCATCCCCTCGGACGCCGAGCCGGCCTCCGAGTTCCGCTACCGCAACCCGGTCGTGGACCCCGACACCCTCTACGTCGCGGTCTCCCAGTCCGGTGAGACCTACGACGTGCTGGCCGCCGTCCAGGAGCTCAAGCGCAAGGGCGCCCGGGTGCTGGGCCTGGTCAACGTGGTCGGCTCGGCGATCGCCCGGGAGACCGACGGCGGCATCTACGTGCACGCCGGCCCGGAGGTCTGCGTGGTCTCCACCAAGTGCTTCACCAACATGGTGGTCTCCTTCGCGCTGCTGGCCCTGCACCTGGGCCGGATCCGCGACCTGTCCGTGGCGGACGGCAAGCGGATCATCGAGGGCCTGCGGAAGCTGCCCGGCCAGATCGACGAGATCCTCAAGGGCGAGGAGCAGATCAAGGAGCTGTCGGCGCAGTACGCCGACGCGCGGTCGATGATGTTCATCGGCCGGGTCCGGGGCTACCCGGTGGCCCGCGAGGCGTCCCTGAAGCTCAAGGAGGTCTCCTACATCCACGCCGAGGCGTACCCGGCCTCGGAGCTCAAGCACGGCCCGCTGGCGCTCATCGAGCCCGCGATGCCGACGGTCGCGATCGTGCCCGACGACGACCTGCTGGAGAAGAACCGCGCCGCGCTGGAGGAGATCAAGGCCCGCAGCGGCCGGATCCTCGCCGTCGCGCACCAGGAGCAGGAGAAGGCCGACCACACCATCGTGGTGCCGAAGAACGAGCCCGAGCTGGACCCGATCCTGATGGGCATCCCGCTCCAGCTGCTGGCGTACCACACCGCGCTGGCCCTGGGCCGGGACATCGACAAGCCCCGCAACCTCGCCAAGTCGGTGACGGTGGAGTAGGCGCACCGCCCCGGGCGCGAAAGGGCGCCGGCTCCGCGTGCGTGCCACCGTACGCGCGCGGAGCCGGCGCCTCCCCTTTGCCGGCGTCGCCCATCACGCCGGCGGAATGCCACCGTCGCGGGACCCGTCACTTCCCGGCCGGCAGCACGCCGTGGTGACCGTTTTCTACCCGTCACACGCACACAACCAACCTCCGGGGAGCAACCGGACGGCCCACTGCCCACAATCCCCATGACGCCCCCTCAACTGTGGAGACGGCGCGGAGAGCCGATCAACGCGGCGCGGGCGGCGGGTACTTGAGCGAGCGGGCCGGGCGGCGGGCCGGTCAGGGAATGACCATGACGGGCCGCTGCGCCCGCCGGGCGAGCCGGCCGGCCACCGAGCCGAAGATCCGGCCGACGATGCCGTGGGTGGAGCCGACGACGATGGCGTCGGCCTCGTACTCCCGGCCGACCTCTTCGAGTTCGTGGCAGATGTCGCCGCCGCGCTCGACGAGGATCCAGGGCACCTCCGCGAGGTGGTCGGCGCAGGCCAGCTCCAGGCCGAGGACCTCGGTGCGGTGATCGGGGACGTCCACGAAGACGGGGGGCTCGCAGCCCGCCCAGACCGTGGTGGGCAGCCGGTTGGCCACGTGGACGATGATCAGGCCGGTGCCGTGGCGCCGCGCCATACCGATTGCATACGCCAACGCGCGTTCGCTCGACAGGGAGCCGTCGAAGCCGACCACGACGCCGTGCCGGAAGGCGGGATCGCAGGAGTGGCGCTTCTGTTCCGCCGCCTGGAGGTCCGCCATCGGATCGGCGACCTGCTTGCGGTCCGCGGGTTCGGGGATTTCGTGACCGGCCATGGGTGTCTCGGCGAGAACGTCCTCTTGCGGAGGGGCGAACGGGGAACGGCGATTGACTTGATCCGGCAGTTGACTGGGGGCTCGATCAAGGAGCGGCAGCCATAGTTCAAAGGGGAACGATACGTCTGGGAATCATCTTCCCAAGTCGATACCCCAAGAGTACGGCGCTACTCCTCCACGGCCCAGGGCACGCAACGGCCACCGGGCGCCCCGCACGGGGCGGTCCGGGGCCGCAAGCGTTCCCCGGAGCATGCCGGAGCGTGGCGCGGATGGCAATGCCCCGTCATGCCCCTGTACGTACCCCATCGGCGCGCGGGAGCCGCCCCCGGCATGCCGCACCCGCCCGTCCGCGGGGGCCGGCGGGGCCCCGGCACCGCCCCGCGGATCACCCGACCCGGTGCTCGCCACCGCGGGCCGCGACCCCCGCCCGGCACCCCGGCGCCCGCGGCACCGATCACCGGCGGGGCGCTCCGGCCCCCGGCGGCCGGCCCCGCCGCCACCGCCCGCCGGGCCCCCCGCGCACCAGGGCGGCGGGAGCGCACCGAGGGGCGCCGCGGACGGTTGCCGCAGGCACCGTTCCCGGCCGGAACAAAAGCGGACGTACAGGGACGGGAGCGCAAGGGGGCGGACGGCACGACGAAAGGCGTACGCCGGTCGATGGAGGCGCTCGCAAGTCTGCGCACGACCGTTTTCGGCCAACTTCCGGCGGTGTCCCGATCCTTGCCCCCGACCCCCCACAACCCCGGCGTGAGCTGGGAGGAAAGGACCGCTCGGCATGGTTGTGTCCTACTGCGAACGGGCAGAGCCGAGACGCGTACTTCCCATGCAGGCCCGACGAGTGGAACGCTTCGTGATCGAATGCTTCGCGCCAAGTTGCCATATCGACATACCAGCGGGTGGTGAACTTGGCACTCCATCCTCACGGGACACAGTAGATTCGATCTTGGTAGCTACGGCGGGGGAACTGTGCAGGACCGAGAGGGCGAGACGACCGAGGGGGGCTTAAGTGCCATGAGCCAGGACTCCGCTGCCGTACCAGATGCCGCACGCAAGCTCGCCGCCCGACGGCGCCGCGAAATAGTCGCGGTGCTCCTCTTCAGCGGCGGCCCCATTTTCGAGAGCTCCATTCCGCTCTCGGTCTTCGGCATCGACCGACAGGACGCCGGCGTTCCGCGGTACCGGCTTCTTGTGTGCGCGGGCGAAGATGCGCCTTTGCGCACGACCGGGGGGCTCGAACTGTCGGCCCCCTACGGGCTGGAGGCGATCTCCCGCGCCGGGACGGTCGTCGTACCGGCCTGGCGCTCCATCACCCAGGCCCCGCCGCCCGCGGCGCTCGACGCGCTGCGCCGCGCGCACGAGGAAGGGGCCAGGATCGTCGGGCTGTGCACGGGGGCGTTCGTCCTCGCCGCGGCCGGACTGCTCGACGGCCGCCCGGCCACCACCCACTGGATGTACGCGCCGACGCTCGCCAAGCGCTACCCGTCCGTCCACGTGGACCCGCGCGAGCTCTTCGTCGACGACGGCGACGTGCTCACCTCCGCCGGCACCGCCGCCGGGATCGACCTGTGCCTGCACATCGTGCGCACCGACCACGGCGCCGACGCGGCCAACGCGCTCGCCCGCCGGCTGGTCGTCCCGCCCCGGCGGACCGCGTCCGACCTCGGGCACCAGCGCTACCTGGACAGGTCATTACCGGAGGAGATCGGCGCCGACCCGCTGGCCGAGGTCGTCGCCTGGGCGCTGGAGCACCTCCACGAGCAGTTCGACGTGGAGACGCTCGCCGCCCGCGCGTACATGAGCCGGCGCACCTTCGACCGGCGGTTCCGCTCCCTGACGGGCAGCGCTCCGCTCCAGTGGCTGATCACCCAGCGGGTCCTCCAGGCCCAGCGGCTGCTGGAGACCTCGGACTACTCGGTGGACGAGGTCGCCGGGCGCTGCGGGTTCCGCTCGCCGGTCGCGCTGCGCGGGCACTTCCGGCGGCAGCTGGGCGCCTCGCCCGCGGCCTACCGGGCGGCCTACCGCGCCCGCCGGCCCCAGGGCGGCGCCCCCGAGCCCGCGCTGCGGCCCGAGCGTCCCGAGCGCGAGCGGGCGGCGCCGGTCGGCGACCGCTTCTCGGCGGCCGCGCTGGGCGGCCACGGGCTGGCCGACCCGTCCGATGCGGGCAAGCCGCAGCCGGAGGGGTACGCCGCGCGGCTGGCGGAGACGCCGGTCGGCCGAGGGGCCGGCCGCCCCGTGCTGCCCGGCCAGCGGGAGCGCCCCGTAGGGTGAGACGTATGAACGATCGCATGGTGTGGATCGACTGCGAGATGACCGGACTCTCGCTGGCGAGTGACGCGCTTATCGAGGTGGCCGCCCTGGTCACCGACTCGGAGCTGAACGTGCTGGGTGACGGGGTGGATGTGGTGATCCGTCCCCCGGCCGAGGCGCTGACCACCATGCCGGAGGTGGTGCGGCAGATGCACACCGCCTCCGGGCTGCTGGCCGAGCTGGACACCGGGACGACGCTGGAGGCGGCCGAGGCACAGGTGCTGGAGTACATCCGGCAGCACGTGCCGGAGCCGGGGAAGGCGCCGCTGTGCGGAAACTCCGTCGGGACCGACCGCGGCTTCCTGCTGCGCGACATGCCGACGCTGGAGAGCTATCTGCACTACCGGATCGTCGACGTGTCGTCCGTGAAGGAGCTCGCCCGGCGCTGGTTCCCGCGGGCGTACTTCAACAGCCCGGACAAGAACGGCAACCACCGGGCGCTGGCCGATATCCGGGAATCCATCGCGGAGTTGCGCTACTACCGGGAGGCCGTGTTCGTGCCCCAGCCGGGGCCGGACTCGGACACCGCGAAGGCCATCGCGGCCAAGCACCAGCTGCCCGCCGAGCCGGAGGCGGCGGCGCAGTGACGCAGCTCGCTCCCGGGGACACGAAACCTGGGAGCGAGCACCCCTCGGGAACCTGTACACTTTTTCTCAGCCGGTGGGGAAAAAGAACCACACAGCACCGGTCTTGGTGGGTATAGCTCAGCTGGTAGAGCACCTGGTTGTGGTCCAGGATGTCGCGGGTTCGAGTCCCGTTACTCACCCCACTGACGAGGCCCCCGATCTTCGGATCGGGGGCCTCGGGTGTTTTCCGGGGACGGCCGCGGGGGCGGCGCCCGGGATCAGTAGCCGACGGTGAAGCGTTCGCCGATGTGCCGGGGCTGCTCGATCTCGTCGAGGACCGCGACCGCGTAGTCCTCGGCGGAGATCCGGCTGCTGCCGTCGTCGGCGACGACCAGGTCCTCCAGGGCGGTGCGGTAGGTGCCGGTGCGCTCGCCGGGGGCGATGGAGGCGGCCGGGCTGAGGTTGGTCCAGCGGATGTCGGAGACGGTGCGGTAGAAGTCCAGCGCGTCGCCGTGCGCGTGCATGATCTGGAGCAGCGGGACGGGCAGGCCCTCGGCGTCCCAGACCTGGGTGCCGTCGGGCTTGCGGAGCGAGCCGGCGCCGCCGACCGCGATCAGGCGGGGCGCGCCCGCGCCGAGCAGCCGCAGACCGGCGACCAGCGCGTCGGCGGCCGGGCGGATGGTGGCGATGTGGCCCGGGCCGTCACCGCCGCCGACCGCGCTGACCACCACGTCCTGGCCCTTGGCGACCTCGGCGACGGACTCCGGGTCGAGGACGTCACCGGTGACCACGGTGAGGTTCGGATCGCTCGCGGTGAGCTTGGCGGGGTCGCGGACGACCGCGGTGACCTGGTGGCCGCGGCGCAGCGCCTCACCGAGGATGCGGCTGCCGATGGTGCCGGTGGCCCCGAAGAGCGCGATCTTGGACATGGTGGGTTTCTCCCGGTGGTTGGTGGGGCGAGGTGCACCCGTGCGGAGCGCGTACTTGCGGTCGCCGGGTCCGGCTGCCGTTTTCCGCCATCAGCCGTGCTGATGTCTCCTACGCTAGGGGTATCAGCGGCACATTCCGGGGTAGCGAGGCGACGGGTCATGGTGAAAAAGCGACAGGACCCCCGAGAGGACGCAGGGGTGATCCGGGCAGTGCCGTTCGCCGCGCCGGCCGGGCGGCCCGCCGGGGTGGAGGTGCTGACCCTCGCCGAGCTGCGGGAGCGCGCGGAAGCCTGCCGGCTGGCGGCGCCGCACCGGCCCGACTTCCACCACCTGCTGCTGCTGGACCGGGGGCGCCTGGTGCACTGCGTCGACTTCCGGGAGCACCCACTGGCGCCGGGCGATCTGCTGTGGTCGCGGCCGGGGCAGGTCCAGCACTTCGGGGACCTGGCGGAGGCGGAGGGGCGGCTGGTGCTCTTCGAGTCCGGGTTCCTGGATCCGGCGACCGCGGCCGCGGCCCGGATCGAGGACTGGTACGGGCCGGCCGTCCGGCGTCCGCGGGGCGCGGCGGCCCGGGCGCTGGACGAGGCGCTGGGGCAGCTGCACCGGGAGTTCTCGGCGCTGGGCGGGCTGCCGCTGGAGGTCCATCTGGAGGTGCTGCGCCACCTGCTGGCGGTCCTGGTGCTGCGGGCGGCGCATCCGGACGGGGTGGCGGACGGGCCGGGGGCGGCGGCGTGCGAGGCGGGCGAGACGTACCTGCGGTTCCGGGACGCGGTGGAGCGGGGGTTCACCCGCAGCCGGCGGGTCGCCGACTACGCCCGGGCGCTGGGGTACGCGCCGCGGACCCTCTCGCGGGCCACCGAGGCGGCGGCCGGGGTCGGCGCGAAGGAGTTCATCGACCGGCGGGTGGTGCTGGAGGCCAAGCGGCTGCTGGCGCACGGCGACCAGCCGGCGGCGCGGATCGCGGACCGGCTGGGGTTCGCGGACGCCACCAACTTCACCAAGTTCTTCCAGCGGCAGGCCGGCCTCACGCCGATCGCGTTCCGGGCCGCGGTCCGCGGCGGGTCCTGACCGGCACCGTCCGCCAACGGCGTTGCCGCACAAGGGGGTTGGCGGGTGAGGGAGTTGGCGGGGCGCGGCGTGTGGGGGTGGGGGTCGCCGCGCCCCGCCTGCGGAGCGGTCCGGGACGGGGACCCGGACCGGTGGGGGGTGGTCAGCCGGTATAGGCGCCGAGCGCCGTGGTGAAGGCCAGCGGGGCCTGGTCGACGGAGCTGCACGTCGGCCGGGCGGTGGGGGCCGGCCCGCCCGGGCAGGGCCGGTCGCGGGTGGCGGACCACATCGACAGCCCGGCCAGGTGCTTGGTGCGGGCGAAGTGCACCAGGGCGGTGGCGTCGGCGGGCCGGAAGACCTCGCCGGCCACGTCGTTGACGCCGATCATCGGGGTGACCGAGACGGTCCGCCAGGCGTCCGCGTCGCCGAGGCCGAGGGTCTTCCTGAGCTGGGCCTGGGTGGCGGTGGCGGCCCGGACGGCGTAGGTGCCCATGGCGCCGCGGTAGGAGGAGCCGTAGTCCATCGCCATGATGTTGACGGTGGAGATCCGGACGCCGTGCCGCCGGGCGTCGGCGAGGAGGCGCACGCCGTCCGGGGTGAGGCCCTCGGGCATCACCGGCAGGGTGAAGGAGACGTCCAGGCCCGGGTGCTGCTTCTGGAGCCGGGCGACGGCCTGGGCGCAGCGGGTGGTGGTGGCGGCGTCGGGCAGCGCGCCGCCCTCGATGTCGAAGTCCACCGCGGTGAGCGCGAAGCGGTCGACCACCGTGCCGTAGGCGGCGGCCAGTTCGGCGGCGGAGGAGCAGGCGGCGGCCAGTTCGGTGCCGTTCGCGCCGCCGAAGGAGACCCGGACGTCGCCGCCGGCCTTGCGCAGCGCCGGTATCTGCCGGGCCACCGCATCGCCGCCGAGGTCGCCGGTGCCGCCCCACCGGGGCACGCAGCCGCCGCCCGAGGTGACGAAGGCGAGGGTGACGTGCTTGACCCCGGTGGCGCGCGCGGTGCCGGCCAGGTCGTAGGCGGGGGTGAGGGAGGTGTCGACGTACGGGGCGAAGCGGGGGTGGGCGGCGCGGGGGGCGGGGGCGGTGTGCGGGGCCCTGGTGGCGTGCGGGGCCCTGGTGGCGTGCGCGGAGCCGGCGGCGGCGACCGCCCCGGCGGCCGCCAGCGCGCCGGCCAGCGCGGCCGCGGTCAGCTTGGCGGTGCGGCCCGGCCGGCGCCGGTGTGCGGCGTTGCTCATCTCTGCCTGCCTGTTCGTCGCATGGGGGTGGGGCGCACCGTGGGGGGTGGTGGCGCGTCCCGCACGCTAGCGGCAGCGAAACGGACAAACGGCGTTTACGGTACGGGGGTTGGCGGAATTATGGCCGCCTTAAGGAAGCGGAAGGGAGCGGTTAAGAGCCGCCGGCCGGCCGCCGCCGGCCCCGGGCGGCCCGGATGCGGCCGCGCAGCCGGCGCCGCAGCCGGTGGCCGCGCCGCGCCCCCCGGGCGGCCCGCCGCCCGCCGAGCGCCAGCCACACCCGGACCTCGGTGCCGCCCAGCACGGACCGGCCGATGCGGACGTCGCCGCCGGTGGACTCGGCCAGCCGCCGGACGATGTCCAGCCCCAGGCCGGTGGAGCCGCCCCGGTCCGCCGGGCGCTGCCCCCGGCCGCCGGACCAGCCGCGGCGCAGGGCGGCGACCGGGTCGGCGATGCCCGGCCCGGCGTCCGAGACCAGCACGATCACCGCGTCGTCGGCGTGGTGGACGTCCACGGCGAACGCGGTGCCCTCGGGGGTGTGCCGGAAGACGTTGCCGAGCAGCGCGTCCAGGGCCGCGGCGAGGTCGGGGCGGGCGACCGGCACCCGGGCCGGGCGGTCCGCGCCGGCGACCCGGGCGGCCCGGCCCTCGTCCTCGGCGAGCGCGGACCAGAACGCCATCCGCTCGCGGATCACTTCGGCCGCGTCGCAGCCGGCCGCGGCGGCGGCCGGTGCGGTCTGCGCGGTGTGCGCGCGCTGGGCGCGGGCGGTGCGGATGATCTGGTCGACCTCCCCTTCCAGCTGTTCGACGGCGGTGCGGGTCTGCTCGGCGGCCGGGCCGTCGCCGAGCGAGGCGGCGTTGAGCCGCAGCACCGTCAGCGGGGTGCGCAGCCGGTGCGAGAGGTCGGCGGCCAGCTCCCGCTCGTTGGCCAGCAGCTGGACGACCCGGTCGGCCATGGAGTTGAACGCGGAGGCCGCCGAGCGCAGTTCGGCCGGACCGTCCTCCCGGACCCGGACGCCGAGGTCGCCGCGGCCCAGGTCGTGGGCGGCGGCGGCCAGGTGCTGGGCCGGGCGCACCAGCCTGGTGCCGAGCCGGTCGGCGACCGCGACCGACCCGATGACCAGCGCCAGGCCGACGCCGGCCAGCACCGCCCAGGAGGCGGCGACGCCGGCGGTGAGCGCGTCGTCGGGCACGTAGACCTCGACCACCGCGATACCGGAGGCGACCGCGGTGGGCTGGAGCAGCGCCGTGCCGCCGGGGACCTGGGCGATGGCGGCGCGGCCGAGCCGGGCGGCGGCGGCGACATCGGCCGGTGCGGCCCGGCGGGCGCCGACCCCGGCCGGCCCGCCGCCGGGCCCGCCCGCCGGGACGTGGATCCCGATCCGGCCGCCGGGGCCGGTCTCGGCGCTGGCCAGGGCCCGTTCCAGCTGGGTGCGGTCGGTGGTGATGGCGAGCACCGGGCCGAGCGCGGCGGCCTGCCGTTCGGCGCCTCCGTAGGCGCGGTCGGACGCCAGCTCCTTGACGACCAGGCCCAGCGGGACCGCGAACGCCACGGCAACCATCGTGGTGACCGCCAGGGCCACCTTGACCAGCGCCCAGCGCAGCGTCTCCGCCGGCGCGGCGGCCGCCCGCCGCGGCCGGATCACCGCGGCGGCTCCAGCTTCACGCCCACGCCGCGCAGGGTGTGCAGGTAGCGGGGGCGGGCGGCGGTCTCGCCCAGTTTGCGGCGCAGCCAGGACAGGTGGACGTCGATGGTCTGGTCGTCGCCGTAGGACTGCTGCCAGACCTCGGCGAGGAGCTCGCGGCGGGCCACGACCACGCCGGGGCGCTGGGCGAGGAAGGCCAGCAGGTCGAACTCGCGGCGGGTCAGGTCCAGCGCGGCGCCGTCGAGTTCGGCCCGGCGGCGCAGCGGATCGATGGCGAGCCCGCCGACCCGGATCACTCGTGAGGGCGGTTCTGCGCCGGGGGCCGCGCCCCGGGCCCGGCGCAGCACGGCCGCCATCCGGGCCGACAGGTGCTCGACGGAGAACGGCTTGGTGAGGTAGTCGTCGGCGCCGTCGTTCAGCAGCCGGACGATCTCCGCCTCGTCGTCCCGCGCGGTGGCGATGATCACCGGGACGTCGGTGACGCCGCGCAGCATCTTCAGCGCCTCCCCGCCGTCCAGATCGGGCAGCCCCAGGTCCAGCACCACCACGTCGAAGCCGACCTGCGCCACCTCGCGCAGCGCCGCCAGGGCGGTCCCGACGCTGCGCACCGCGTGGCCGGCCTCGGTCAGGTGCCGGATGAGCGCGGAGCGTACGAACTGGTCGTCCTCGACGACGAGCACACGTGCCATGGGCGGCACCGTACGCCATCCGGGCGAGTCCCCCGGCGCACGGTTGACGTCCCGGCGGGCCCGGTGCCGGCACCGGACGGTCTGCCACCGGCCCGGCGGGTGCGGCAAGATGACGCAGATGCAACGAGGTCTGGTTCATGCGGCGGCCTGGACGCTGGCGACCGGCGCCGCCGTCGCCCTGTCGTGGTTCGGCGTGCACACCGTGCTCTCCGGCACGGCGTACGACGCGCCCCGCGCGCTGCCCCTGTCCGACCAGGTGGCCGCCTCCGCCCTGCCGCAGGTCTCCTCCACCCACCGGCCCCGGCCCACCGCCCCGGCCGGTGCGGCCCCCTCCTTCGCCGCCCCCTCCGACCCGCCCCGGACCACGCCCCCGTCCCGCGCCCCGCGCACCGCCCCGCCCACCCCGTCCGCCGGCCCCGACGACGGCGGCGGCCCGTCCGCCACCGGCCGGGTCCGCAGCTACGTCACGGCCGGGGGCCGGGTGGTGCTCTCGCTGGGTCCCGGCGCCGCGGAACTGGTCTCGGCGACGCCCAACGCGGGCTGGGAGATGCAGGTGTGGAAGCAGGACCAGTGGCTGCGGGTGGACTTCACCGGCGGCGGGGCGCACACCTCGGTGATCTGCACCTGGAACGGCCACCCGCCGTTCGTGGAGACCCTCAACCACGCGACGTAGCCGCGGAGTTGACGCGCGCGACGGAACGGGACGGGCCCGCGGGCGGCCGGGCGTCAGGTGAAGGCACCGGCCGGCGGGGCCGGTGAGGCGACCGCGGTGGCGTCGGTGACCGGGACCGCGCCGCCGGTGAAGTCCAGCAGCGCCCGGCCGTGTTCGACCCGGCCGGCGTGCGGATCGCCGGCCGCCCGCCGGGTCAGCTCCGCGACCGGCAGCGGCCCCGCCGCGGCGAGCAGCACCGCGTTGCCGAACCGCCGGCCGCGCAGCACCGCCGGGTCGGCGGTCAACGCCAGTTCGGGGAAGACGGTGTGGACGGTGGCGATCTGGCCGCGCAGGAACGCGAGCGGCGGCCCGTCGGCGAGGTTGGCCGCGTACCAGCCGCCGGGCCGCAGCGCCCGCCGCACCTCCGCCGCGAACTCGGCGCTGGTCAGGTGCGCGGGCGTCCGGGCCCCGGCGAAGACATCGGCGATGACCAGGTCCGCCCAGCCGTCCGGGATCTTCGCCAGCCCGGCGCGGGCGTCCGCACCGCGCACCCGTATCCGCCAGGTGCCCGGCAGCGGCAGGTGCCTGCGGACGAGCTCCACCAGCGGGGTGTCGATCTCCACGGCCTGCTGGGTGGAGCGCGGCCGGGTCGCGGCGATGTAGCGGGCCAGCGTCAGGGCGCCGCCGCCCAGGTGGACGGCGCGCAGCGGGGCGCCGGGCGGGGCGGCCAGGTCGGCGATGTGGCCGAGCCGCCGCTGGTAGGAGAACTCCAGGTGCGCCGGGTCGCCGAGGTCCACGTGGGACTGCGGGGCGCCGTCGATCAGCAGCGTCCAGCCGCCCGGGCGGTCCCGGTCCGGCCGCAGTTCCGCGGTGCCGCCGCCGATCGCCCCGATGACGGGTTCCGGTCCGCCGCGCCCGCGTCTGCTTCTCGCCATGCCCCCAGTATGGCGCGCCGGTGCGAAGCGGTCCGCGCAGGTCAGAAGGGGTGGGAGGCCGGGTGGCGGGGTGCCCGCGGCCGAAGCCGTGGGCACCCCGCCCCGGTGTGCCGTGACCGGGGCCGGTCCGATGTCCCTCCGGACCGGCGCCGCGTCACTTGTTGAGGCAGCGGTTTCCGAAGGCCGGGTTCAGCAGCCCGATCACGTCGATGCTGTTCCCGCACAGGTTGATCGGGATGTTGACCGGCACCTGGATGACGTTGCCGCTGAGGACACCCGGCGAGTGCGCGGCGAAGCCCGCCGCGAACGCGCCGCCCCGGCCGTGGTGACGGTTGCCTTCCTCGTAACGGCCGAAGTCACGGCCGTGGTGGCCGTGGTGGCGGTGGTGATGACGGCCCTCACGGCCGTGATGCCCGCCGCCGTCGGCGGCGGCGACGCCCGCGCCACTCAGCACCAGGGCCGAGGTGGCCGCGGCCGTCGCGGCGGTCTTGACGAACCGCTTCATCCCATTCTCCTTTCAGTTCGCGAATGGGGCATCGGACACAACGAACAATATGGGCCATGGATGCGGCCGTTACCATTTATGCAGCTCCATTAGGCTGTCTGGCTGGTATTCGGCTGATCGGAAACCCGGACGGGTCTGCGGCGTGCCTGCCACGATTTCCAACATGATTTCTGTCAGAGTGCTCTCCTGTTTGACTGATTGACGGTTGAAGCCGGAGAGGAAGCCATGCGGAAGTCGATGGACCGCACCGGGCGCGGCACCGTATGCGCGCTCGCGGCCCTGGCTTTGTCGGCCGCGCTGACTTCGGCCGCGGCCGCCCCGGGCCCCGCCGAATCCACCCGAATTCCTTTCGCCGAGCGCTTCCACGAGACCGGTCACGGCGGTATCGCCCGGGCCGCCAATTCCACGCTGACCTGCCGGCCCGCCGGCCACCGGGCCGCCGCCCGCCGGGCTCCGTCCTGCGCCGCGGACCGGCCCGGCGGCCGCCCGATGCGCTACCTCGACGTCGACGACGACCCGCACACGGTGGCCTCCAGCCGCGCCCGGCTGCGCCTGCCGGCCGGCGCCCGGGTGCGCTACGCCCGCCTGTACTGGGGCGGCAACCTGCTCGCCGGCGGCCACCGGACCGGCCTGGACCCCGCCCGGGTGCTGCTCGCCGGGCCCGGCGGCCGCTACCGCACGGTCCGCGCGGACGGGGTGATCGGCCGCCGCACCACCTACCGCACCGACGCCTACCAGGCGTCCGCGGACGTCACCGCGCTGGTGCGGCGGGGCGGCCCGGGCGCGTACACGGTGGCCCAGGTGGCCGCCGCCGAGGGCCGTTCGCGGGCCGGGACCTGGGGCGGCTGGGCGCTGGTCGCCGTCTACGCCCACCCGCACGCACCGCTGCGCCGCCTCGCCCTGTGGGACGGCTTCGAGGCGCTCGGCCCGCACCGCCGGGCGCTGACCGTGGCCCTGACCGGGCTGCGCATTCCGGCCGGGGCCCGCGGAGCGGCCGGAACGGTGGCCTACCACGGAATGCCCCGCAGCGAGAGCGGAATCTCCGCCGGGGCCGGCCGGATTACTCCGGTCGCGCTCCACGATTCCGCCAATCCGGCGAATGGCGCGATGAACTCGACCATCACCGATTTCGGCCGCCAGGCGCCTCGCACCCCCGCTTACCGCACCACTTACGGCTTTGATTCCGACGTCTTCGATCTGCGTCCGGCGCTCCGGTACGGCGGCGACCGGCTGACATTCCGCTTCACCACCCGAAAGGCGGGATATCTGCTCGGCGCGCTCTTCGTCCAGGCCGATTCAGGGCACTGAGCGCGGCGCCGGTAATTCCCGCGGAGTTGTTCCGACACCTCGGTCCCCAGGGGAGCAGTGCCCGTGCTGCCACACGACCAGCCGCCGCAGGAGCGGCTCACGGTCCTCCACGTGTCCCAACCGGTCGACGGCGGGACCGCCCGGGTCGTCGCCGACCTGGTGCGGTCCCAGACGGCGGCCGGACTGCGGGTGGTGGTCGCCGCCCCGCCCGGCGGCACCCTGCACGTCGAAGCCGCCGTGGCGGGCGCCGAAGTCGCGCTCTGGCCCGCCCACTGGACGGCCGAGACGGCGCTCACCGACACCCGGCGGCTGGCCCGGCTGATCCGCCGCACCGGCCCGCACCTGGTCCACAGCCACGGCAGCCGCGCCGGGTTCGCCGCCCGGCTGGCGGTCCGCGGGCGCATCCCGACCGTCCACCAGGTGCACCGCTGGCGGTTCGACGCGCCCGGCGGGACGGCGGCCCGCATCTGGGAGCGCTACGCGGCGCGCTGGACCGACCGGCTGCTGTGCGCCGGCGAGGAGCAGCGGGCCCGCGGCACCGCCGCGGGCGTCCGCACCCGCTGGGTGGTCGTCCCCCACGGCGTCGACCTGCGCCGCTGCTCACCCGCCGACGACACCGTCCGCGACGCGCTGCGGGAATCCCTGCCGGCGCTGCGCGACAACGCCGTCCCGTCCGGCGCGCCGCTGGTGGTGTGCGTGGCGCGGCTGTGCCCGCGCAAGGGCCAGCCGGTGCTGCTGCGGGCCTGGCCGGAGGTGGCCGCGGCGGTCCCCGGCGCCCGTCTGGTCCTGGTCGGCGACGGGCCGGACCGGGCGGCGCTGCACCGGGCCGCGCCGCAGGGGGTGCTCTTCGCGGGCGCCGCCGACAGCGCCGTCCCCTGGTACCGGGCCGCCGACCTGGTCGTCCTGCCGTCCCTGCGGGAGGGCATGGCGCTGGTCCCGCTGGAGGCGATGGCCTGCGGCCGGCCGGTGGTGCTCGGCGACGTCGGCGGCGCCCGGGAGTCCCTGCCGGCCGACGCCGCCGACGACTGCCTGGTACCGCCCGGCGACCCGGCCGCCCTGGCCCGCGCCGTCACCGCGCTGCTCGCCGACGCCGAACGGCGGACCGCGCTGGGCCGGCGGCTGCGCGAGCACGTCGCGGTGGCCCACGACGTGCAGCGCACCGCCGGCGCCGTGCTGAACGTCTACCGCGAGCTGCTGGCCGTCCCGCCCGTCCTCGCCGCGGAACGGGCCGGCCGATGACCACCGACCGCGCCGACGCGCCGCCGCTGCCCCGCCCGGCCCCCGACACCCGGCCGACCCGCCGCCCGTCCACCGGCCCCGCGGCGCCGGCCCGGCCCGCGCGGACCGTGCCCCGGTGGGCCGTGCCCGCCCTGCTGGCCGCCGCCGACGCCCTGGCCGCGGCCGGCGCCGCCGCCCTCGCCGGCGTCCGCGACCCGGCGCTGCTCGCCCCCCTCGTCCCGCTCCTGCTGCTGCTCACCTCCCGGGCCGGGCTGTACCGTCCGGGCCCGGCCGCCACCGCGCTGGACGAGCTGGCGCCGCTGCTGGGCCGGGCCGCCACCGGCTGGTGCGCGGTCGCCGCCGGGCTCGCCGCGCTGCGCCCCGGCCAGCACCTGGGCCCGGCCGCGCTGGCGTCCGCGATCGCCGGGCAGGTGGTGCTGGCCGCCGCCGGCCGGGCCGCGGTGCACCGGGCGCGGCGCGCCGCCGCCCGCCGCCGCCCCCGCTCGGCGCTGCTCGTCGGCCCGGAACCGGCCGCCCGGCAGCTGGCCGCCGCGCTGCTGGCGCACCCGGAGTACGGGCTGCGCCCGGTGGGCGTCGTACCGGCCGGCCCGGCCGCGCCCGACGGCGCCCCGGCCGGCGCGGTCCCGCCGCGGCTCCGCTCCGCCGAGGCCCTCACCCGCGCCGTCATCCGGCACACCGTCCGCGACGCGGTGTTCCTGCTGCTGCCGGAGAGCGACCCGTACGCCGCCGCGCTGCTGCGCCGCTTCCAGGGGCAGGGCGCCGCCATCTGGCTGGCCGGGCCGGGCGCGGCGCGGGACGGGCGGCCGCCGGCGCCGGGCACCGGCCACCTGTGGGGGTTCCCGTGCCGGCCGTTGGAGACCGCCGCGCCCCGCCGCGGCGGGGCGGCCAAACGGGCCCTGGACGTCCTGCTGGCGTCGGCGGCGCTGCTGGCGACCGCGCCGCTGCTGCTCGGCTGCGCGCTGGCGGTGCGGTGCGCGGACGGCCCCGGCGTGCTGAGCCGGCGCGAGCGGACCGGCCGGGACGGCCGCCGCTTCGCCCTGCTGCGGCTGCGCACCGCGCGCCCCGGCGCCCGCCCGGGACCGGTCGGCCGGTGGCTGCGCCGCACCGGCCTGGACGGCCTGCCGCAGCTGTGGAACGTGCTGCGCGGCGACCTGAGCCTGGTCGGGCCGCGCCCCGAACGGCCCGCCCGCGCCGCGGAGTTCGCCCGCCGGCACCCCGGCTACGCGGCCCGGCACCGGATGCCGCCCGGCATCACCGGCCTGGCACAGGTGCACGGGCTGCGCGAGGGCGCGCCCGCCGAGGACCGGGCGCGCTTCGACAACCTCTACATCGACAGCTGGTCGCCGGGCCAGGACCTGCTGATCCTGCTGCGCGCCGCGGCCCGGCGGCTGCGCGGGCGGGAGGGCGGATGACCCCCGGCCCGGCCGCGCCGCCCCGCCGCCCACCGCCCCGCACTGCCCCCACGAGGCCGACCCGGCCACCGACCAGGCCACCTTCGGCCGCCACCCCTGGAGGGATCCGGTGAAAGTCCTGCACGTCATCACCGGCCTCGAAGCGGGCGGTGCCGCCCAGCAGCTGCGGCTGCTGCTGCGCCGGCTGCCCGCCCGCTGCGAGGTCGTCACCCTGACCAACCCCGGCCCGCTCGCCGAGGCCATCGAGGCGGACGGCACCCCCGTCACCCACCTCGGCATGACCGGCACCCGCGACCTGTCCGCACTCCCCCGGCTGGCCGGCCTGATCCGCGCCGCCGGCCCCGACCTCGTCCACACCCACCTCTACCGGGCCTGCGTCTACGGCCGGATCGCCGCCCGGCTGGCCGGCGTCCGCGCGGTGGTCGCCACCGAGCACTCGCTGGGCGACGCGGTCATCGAGGGCCGGCGGCTCACCCGCGGCGTCCGCGCCCTGTACCGGGCCACCGAGCGGCTGGGCTCGGCGACCGTCGCGGTCTCCGACACCGTCGCCGCCCGGCTGCGCCGCTGGGGCGTCCCCGAGGCCCGCCTCCACGTGGTGCCCAACGGCATCGAGGCGCACCGCTTCACCTACGACCCGGCCGCCCGGGCCGCGGTCCGGGCCCGGCTCGGCCTGCCGCCGGACGCGTTCGTGGTCGGCGGCGCCGGCCGGCTGGTGCCCGCCAAGCGGTTCGACGTGCTGGTGCGGGCGGTCACCCAGCTGCCCGGCGTGCACCTGCTGCTGGCCGGCGAGGGCCCGGAGCGGGAGATGCTGCGGCGGATGGCCGGGCAGTTCGGCTCCGGCGACCGGATCCACCTGCTCGGCGCCCGCGGCGGCACCGGCGGCCCGCCGCCCGCCGACGTCCCCGACATCCCCGGCCTGCTGTCGGCCATCGACGTCTTCGTCTCCCCCTCCCCCGACGAGGCGTTCGGCCTGGCGGCGCTGGAGGCCCTGGCCTCCGGCCTGCACGTCCTCTACGGCAGCTGCCCGGCCGTCGACGACCTCCCCGGCGACCAGGCCCCCGGCGCCCGCCGCGTCAGCCCCGGCGTCCACGAACTCGCCACCGCGCTGCGGGAGGTGCGCCGTACCGGCGCCGCCCGGCTCCCGGTGCCCCCGGTCGTCCGCCGCTACGACATCGACCGCAGCGCCGCGGACCTGGCCGCCGTCTACGAGGAGGCCCTCGCCGCGGCCCGCCGGGCGCGTCCGGCGGCGCCCGCCCCGCAGCCCGCCGGACCGCCGCTCCCCGGCCTGCCGCCGGGCGTCTCCCTGCCGGACCCCTCCCCCGCCCCGGACCCCGACAGCCACACCCTCTCCACCCGCTGACCGGCCGGCCGCCGCGCCGGACACGCGTGAGGGGCGGCCGCGGCCGCCCCTCACCGGCCCCGCCACCTCACCGGCGGACCGGACCTGCGCGCCGCCCGCCGCCGCGGGCGGCCCTCACTGGCAGCGGTCGACCGCCTCGATCGTGCGGGCCGCCTCGCCCAGCGCCGCCCGCAGCACCACCGGATCGGTGGCGTCCGCGTACGCGCCTTCCGGCGGCACCAGCCAGCCGGTCCCCTGCACCGGCGGCTCCGGCACCGCCCCCTCGTCCGGCAGGTCGAACGCGATCCCCCGCCCGTGCGTGCGCGTACAGGCGCTGCCCGGCACGTCCCAGCCGTCGGCGGTGCCCGGCGGGACCAGGAAGCCGAGGGTGTCGCAGGCGCCGTCGTGCAGGACCGGGCCGACACCGTCCCGCAGCCGCAGGATGTCCACCGCCTCCAGGCCCTGCCGGGCCGGCACCGTCACCAGGTCGCAGGGCCGGGCGGGGTCCTGCGGGGCGGTGCGCCCCTCGCGGCCGGCGGCCCGGCCCGCCCGCTCCTCGCCGCCCCTGCTGACGCCGGTCTCCCACACGGAGAACCCCTCCTCCTGCACGCGCCACACCCTTTACACCGTCTCCAACGGCGAAACGCGTCAACAGCTACGGCGGCGGAACGCTGCAAAGGATGGCACTTCATGGCGGATCGCGGGTGAGATATTCCGGTTTGTGGCCAAACGCAGGGTGTCGGGACCGTCACAGCCGGTACGGTCGTCCCGCCGCACCGCCAGGAAGCGGCACGTCAGACGATGGCACGGAGAGGGCACGGAGAGGTCCGCCATGGCGTCGCAAGCCGAGCGTTCGGCGTCGTCCCGCACCGTACCCGCCCGCCCGAACACCGCCTTCCGCCAGCTGCGCGGGCGGCTGTCACCCGGCGAGTTCGCGGCGGCGGTCCGACGGGCCGCCCGTGAGATCGGCGAGCAGGTCTCGTGCGACGCCCGCTATGTGGGCCGCGTCGAGTCCGGGGAGATTCGGTGCCCGAACTACGCCTACGAACGGGTGTTCCGGCACATGTTCCCCGGCCTGACGCTGCCCGACATGGGGTTCGCGCCGCGGGAGACGGTGCGCGGTCGGGGGGCGCGCGCCGCGGCGGGCGCCGCGCTCCTGGCACCCGACCCCGACCACCGCGATACCCGTATCCAGAACTCCGAGGAGAGCGACGTGCTGCGTCGCGCGTTCATCACCGGCGGCCCGGCGGCCGCCCTGGGCCTGGCCGCCCTCTTCCCGGCCGCCGGCCCCGCCGCACCGGCCGGCGCCGCCGCGCCCGTGCCCGGCCCCCGTACCGCCCCCGGCTCCCGGGCGGGCGCCACCGAGGCCACCGCCGTCGAGGAAGCCGTCCGCCGCATCCGCTTGCTGGACGACCGGCACGGCGCGGACGGCCTGTACCACCGCGCCGTCCAGCCGCTGCGCGCCGCCTACGAACTGCTGGACGCCGGGATCCGGCAGCGCGCCGTCTACGACCGGCTGCACGCCGGCGCCGGTGAACTGGCCATCTCGGTGGGCTGGCTGGCGCACGACTCCGGCCGCTTCGACGACGCCCGCTCGCACTACGCCGAGGCGCTGTCCACCGCCCGGGTCAGCGGCGACGCCGCGCTGGAGGCGCACGCCTTCTGCAACACCGCCTTCCTCGCCCGCGACGCCGGCCGGCCGCGCGAGGCGGTGCGCGCCGCGCAGGCCGCCCAGCAGGCCGCCAAACGGCTCGGCTCGCCGCGGCTGCGGTCGCTGCTGGCGCTGCGCGAGGCCGGCGGCCGGGCCGGACTCGGCGACCGGTCCGGCTGCGAGCAGGCGCTGGCCCGCGCCGAACGGCTCTTCGCGGTGGGGCCCGGCGACCACGACCCGGAGTGGATGACGTTCTTCGGCGCGGCCGAACTGGCCGGCCTGACGGCACAGTGCTGGTCGGCGCTGGGCGACCGGCGGCGCGCGGCCGAGCAGGCGCGCCGGGCGGTGGACCTCCAGGACCCGCACTTCACCCGCAACATCGCGCTGTTCACCGCGGAGCTGGCCGGCAACCTCGCGGCCGGCGGCGACGCGGAGGAGGCCGCCGCGGCCGGGCTCGCCGTCCTCGACCTGCTGGCCGAGGTCCGCTCGGCCCGGATCCGGGCGATGCTCGACGGCACCGCGCGCGCCCTGCGCCCCTACCGGAGCTGCGGCGCGGTCGCCGGCTTCCTGGAGCGGCACGCCGCGGCCGGCGCGGAGAGCCGCCGCCCGGTCTGAGCCGCGGGCCCGCACACCCGCCCGTCCACGGCCCGCCCGCCGGCCCGGTCAGTCCAGGTGGCCGGTGTCGTTCCAGCTCTCCACGGCCGGTTCGCCGTAGGCCCAGCCCAGGACCGACAGCGACGCCGGAGCCAGCCGCAGCCGCGCCGCGAACGCCACCGGGAGCCCCAGCCAGCGCGCGCCCAGCACCCGCAGGATGTGGCCGTGCGCGAAGACCAGCACATCGCGGTCGGCCGAGCGGGCCCAGGCCACCACCTCGTCCGCGCGCGCGCAGACCTCGGCCAGCGTCTCGCCGTCCGGGACGCCGTCCCGCCAGATCAGCCAGTCCGGGCGGCCCTCCTTGATCTGGGCCGGCGTCAGCCCCTCGTACGCGCCGTAGTCGACCTCCAGCAGCGCGTCCCACTCCCGGGCCCGCTCGCCGAAACCGGCCAGGTCGCAGGTCTCCCGGGCGCGCCGCAGCGGGCTGGTGCGGACCTCGGCGTCCGGCAGGCCGCGCCAGGGGGCGCGGTGCAGGCGCTCGCCCAGCTGCTTGGCGCCCTGCCGACCCTCCTCCAGCAGCGGGATGTCGGTCCGTCCGGTGTGCCGCCCGGAGACGGACCACTCCGTCTGCCCGTGTCTGGCCAGGAAAATGCGCGGTGCCATGGGTCGTACCTCTCGCCGGATGCCGGCTCGTCGGGGTCGTTCAACTGGGCGCGGGCGGCGCTGACCGCGGCCCCTCCATCATCCCGCACCCGCCCGTATCCCGGCCGGGGCCCCCGCCTGTCGGTGCCGGATGCCAGACTTCGGCAGGTGAACGTTTCCCGCGAAAGCCGAACCGCGGCGGACGGGCCGCCCGGCGCGCCGCCGTCGCCCTCCCCCGGCCTGCGGCAGCGCCTGTCGGAGCTGCGCGGGCCCGGTGTGCGCCCCCGGCCGCTGGACGCCCGCGCGCTCGCCGCGCTCGCCGCCAACCCCGGCTGCCGGCGCCGCGCCCTCCTCGACGGCGCCGGTGTCGACAAGGGCGCGCTGGCCCGCGCGCTGGGCGCGCCCGCGGCCTACGGCCAGTCCCAGTTCGCCCTGGCCCGCGGCAACTCCTTCGAGGCCCGGGTGAAGGCCGACGGCGGCGCCGAACTGCTCCGCCTGGTCCGCGAACGGCTCGCGCCCGGCACCCCGCCGCCGGAGGACGGGGAGGTCGCCCGGCCCGACCTGTCCGCGGCCGGTCCCGCGGGCCGGGCCGCGCGCACCGCGCTGGCGCTGCGCGAGGCCACCGCGGCCGGCGGCTGGGCCCTGCTGGACCACCCGCTGCTCGCCATGGACGTCGCCGGCTCCGCCGCCTACGTGGAGCCGGACGCCGTCGTGGTGCACCCCGACGGCGTCTGGACGGTCGTCGAGATCAAGTCCTTCCCGATGATCGACGGCGCCGCGGACCCGGCCAAGGTGGGCGCCGCGGCCCGCCAGGCCGCGGTCTACGTCCTCGCCCTGGAGGCCGTCGCCGCGCACACCGCCGCGCACACCGGCCGCCCCGCCCGGGTCCGCGACCGCGCGCTGCTGATCTGTCCCAAGGACTTCTCCAACCTCCCGGCCGCCGCGGCCGTCGACGTCCGCAGGCAGCGGGCCACCACCCGGCGCCAGCTGGCCCGGCTCACCCGCGTCGAGGAGATCGCCGCCGCCCTCCCGGCCGGCACCACCTTCGCTCTCCGGCCGGGCGACGACGGCACCACCCCGACCCGGCCGGCCGCGGAGCTGGCCGAGGCGGTGGCGGCGGTCCCCGCGGCCTACGCCCCCGAGTGCCTGGCCGCCTGCGAACTGGCCTTCCACTGCCGCACCCGGTCCCGCCAGGAGGGCGCCGTGGAGACCCTGGGCCGCGGCGCGCGGGGCGAACTGGGCGGGCTGCGCACCATCGGCGAGGCCCTGGCGGCCGCCGCCGGCGACCCCGGCGCCGACCCGGACGACCCGGCCGTCCAGGCCCTCCGCACCGCCGCCGCACTGCGCGCCGAGGCGCTCGCCGCCGTACCGGCGCCCCGGGACGGGGAGGAACCGTGCCGCTGATCGAGACGCTCGCCCGGATGGAGGCGGTGGCCGCGGGCCGCGCCCGTCCGCTCACCACCGTCCGCCACCGCCACCTGGCCGAACACCCCCTGGTCCTCGTCCCGTTGACCACCTCCGGCGAGGCCGGCGCCCCGCTGGGCGCGCTGGTCGGCACCGACCGGGAGAAGCCCCGGCTGCTGACCGTCCCCCAGCCCCGCGACCGCGACCTGCGCTTCGGCTTCCTCGCCGAACTCGCCGAGGCGGTGCTGCCCTACGTGGACGGCTTCGCCGACGACATCGCGTACGAGGAGCGCAAGGAGACCGACCCGGAGAGCGGCAAGCAGGTCCCCGTCCAGGTCGAACTGTGCACCGACGCCCCGCAGTTGATCGTCCCCAGCGCCGCCGGCGTCGCCTACGTCCGGCTGCTGGGCCGCTCCATGCGGTTCCGGCGGACCGCCGAGCAGGACCCGGAGGCGCCGCACCCCGCGCCCCCGCACGTCCCGCTGCTAGGCCGCTGGTTCACCCATTTCGGCGAGCGGGCCCGGGTGCCCGGCGCCTGCCTGCTGCTGTCCATGACCGGCCTGCTGACCCGCCACTGGGCCACCGGCCAGAGCGCCCTGGAGGACCAGCACCTGGCCGCGCTGCTCGCCTGGATCGACCCGCCGCCGGGCGTACCGGCCCAGCAGGCCGCCGAGTTCGCCGAGGCGGCCCGCGACGCGGACGGGCAGCTGCACTGCCCGCCGGCCGGCCCGGCCACCGACCCGGCGTTCGACAACCGCCTGCTGGCCCCCGCCATGGCCCGCTACGACGCCGGCGTCCCCGGCGCCGCGCAGGAGATCGCCGCCCTCGTCGAGAGCCGGCTGCGGCCCACCTGGGACGCCGTGTGGCAGGGCGTGGACCTGCTCCGCGCCCTCCCCGAGGGCGCCCGGGTCGCCGACCGCTGGAAGCGCGACCGCTGGTCGTACACCTCCCACCGCGACCGGATCCGGGCCGGCGAACCGCCGCAGCCCCGGCAGGACGACGCGGTCACCGCCGCCCGGAAACTGGCCTCCCGGGAGACCGCCCAGGCCCTGCTGGACGCCCAGGAGGCCCTGGACGACCCGCTGGTGATGGCCGGCCGGCGGCTGGCCGGGGAAGCCTTCCGGGGCACCGTCACCGAGGTGGAGATGGCGTACTCCAAGGGCCGCCGCCCGATGCCGCGCCCGGTGGTGACGCTGCGCACCGGCGACCGTCCCCAGCTCGACGCGGGCGGCAGACTGCACCGCGCGCTCGACGGCGGCCGCACCCAGACCGCCGAGTTCGTCGCGTACGGGCCCGGTGGCGACCCCGGCACCCTGCTGATCCGCCTCACCGGCGGGATGGGCCGCGGCCGCACCCCCGAGCCCGGCTCGGTCCCCGAGCCCGGCGACGCCCTGTGCTGGACGCTCTTCGAGCACGCCCCGCGCGGCGGACCCGCCCTCCCCGAGCCCGAGGACACCCCCTGGACGCACGGCGGCCCGCCGCCCGCCCCCGGGGACGCGCCGTCCGCCGCCCCCGACCCGGTCACCCCCGAGGACTACCTGTGACGCCCCCGCCGCTCACCGCCCCGCCGCCGGCCGACCCCGCCGCCGCGGCCGCCGCGGCCACCGACGCGATCCTCCACGACACCCTGCACAGCACCCGCCGCGGCGTCGTCGTCGACTCCCCGCCGGGCGCCGGGAAGTCCACCCTGGTCGTCCGCGCGGCCCGCGAACTGGCCGCCGCCGGCCGCCGGCTGATGATCGTCGCGCAGACCAACGCCCAGGTCGACGACCTCGTGCTGCGCCTCGCCGCCAAGGACCCCGACCTGCCCGTCGGCCGCCTGCACAGCAGCGAACCGGCCGCCCACGACCCGGCCCTCGCCGCCCTCCCGGCCGTCCGCACCTCCGCCAGGATCGCCGACCTCGCCGACCGGGACATCGTCGTCTCCACCGCCGCCAAGTGGGCCTACACCAAGGTCGAGGAGCCCTGGCGGCACGCCATCGTCGACGAGGCGTACCAGATGCGCTCCGACGCCCTGCTCGGCGTCGCCGGCCTCTTCGAACGGGCCCTGTTCGTCGGCGACCCCGGCCAGCTCGACCCGTTCAGCGTCGTCGGCGCCGACCAGTGGGCCGGCCTGTCCTACGACCCCTCGGCCAGTGCCGTCGCCACCCTCCTCGCCCACAACCCCGACCTCCCCCAGCACCGCCTCCCGGTCTCCTGGCGGCTGCCGGCCTCCGCCGCGCCCCTGGTGTCGAGCGCGTTCTACCCGTACACCCCGTTCCGCAGCGGCACCGGGCCCGGCGACCGGCGGCTGGCCTTCGGCGTCCGCGGCGACGGCTCGCCCGTGGACCGCGTCCTGGACGAGGCCGCCGCGTCCGGCTGGGGCCTGCTGGAGCTCCCCGCCCGCCACACCCCGCGCACGGACCCGGAGGCCGTCGGCGCCCTCGCCCGGGTCGTCCGCCGCCTCCTGGACCGCGGCGGCGCCGCCACCAGCGAGCAGGCGGACGCGCCCGAGCCGCTCACCGCCGCCCGGATCGCGGTCGGCACCGCCCACCGCGACCAGGCCGCCGCGGTCCGCGCCGCGCTCGCCGGGCTGGGCGTCTCCGGCGTCACGGTGGACACCGCCAACCGCCTCCAGGGCCGCGAGTTCGACGTCACCGTCGTCCTGCACCCGCTCTCCGGCCGCCCCGACGCGACCGCCTTCCACCTGGAGACCGGCCGCCTGTGCGTACTGGCCTCCCGGCACCGGCACGCCTGCATCGTCGTCTGCCGCGCCGGCGTCACCGACCTCCTGGACGAGCACCCCGCCACCGAACCGGTCCAGCTCGGCGTCACGGTGAAGTTCCCCGACGGCTGGGAGGCGAATCACTCCGTGATGGCTCATCTTTCCGAGCACCGCGTGGTGGGTTAGCGGCCCACGTGGTGGTTTCTCTTGGCGGGTGTTCCGCCGGGCCCGGTCTCGTTGGGGTTGCG
>NZ_JALMUV010000023.1 GCF_023155275.1 Streptomyces rhizoryzae | reverse complement strand
CGGTGGTCCGCGCCCACGACGGCACGATCACCGCCGTCCCCCGCGAAGGCGGCGGACTGGACCTGCGCGTGGCGTTCCCCCGCTGATCCCGGCCCCGCCCGCCGCCCGCTGACGGCGTGCCGGTGCCTGGACCACGCCGTCCGGGCGCATGCATGCGCTGCTCCCCACGCGCCTGGAAGGGGGTCCTCTTCCCTGGTCGCGTCGTGTCTGCCGCGTCGTCACGGCGCCGTCGTCCGCCCGTCCGGGACGTTCCGCTCCGCTCCGGGCGGCACCGGCGCGAGGTGCCGGTCACGGACGTGCAGGAGGACGAGGACACCCAGGGTGGCACGGGCCTCGCGCCGCCGTACCGCACGCCGCGCGAACGTGGCGGTGAAGGCGAGGACCGCGAGGGTCACCCCGTACAGGCAGATACCGACGGCAGACAGCAGCCCGACGCTCATCGGGCACGCACCTTTCTTCCCCCCACTCGGGTGACACCCGGCCCCTGCGGCGGGACCGGGGTGCGTACTGCGCCTCCACCTTACGCGGCGTGTCAACAGGGAGCGATGGGACCAAGGGGACTGCCAGCACGGGGAGTTACCAGGCGCGGGCGCCTGTCCCGTTCAGCCGTGCGGGGCGCGGGCGGGCGGCCCGGCCGCCGATGCGGTCGAAGACATAGCCGACCCGGCCGCCGTGCTCGACCCGCCGCAGCCCGCTGATCAGGTCGCCGGTGGCGTAGCGCAGGGCGGGGAAGCAGTCCCGGGCGAAGGAGGTGAGCAGCAGCGCGCCGCTGCCGCCGCCGGGGAGCGAGGCGTCCGGATCCGGGCCCGGCGGTACGACCTCGGGAAGGATGTGGTCGTGGAAGCGGTAGCAGCCGGTCGCCGCGTCGTAGTAGGCGATGGCGCCGATCTCCACGCTGCCGAAGAGGTCGAGGACGTCGGCGAAGCCGATGCCGAACCGTTCGGCCACCCGGCGGCGCCAGCCGGCCGGGGCCAGGCCGCCGATGACGATCACCTTGCGCGGTGCGATGCGCAGCGGATCGGGCGACCGCAGCAGCCGGTCCAGGATCTGCGGCAGCGTGAACAGCACGTCCGGGCGGCAGGCGTTGAGCAGCCCGGTGTGCTCGCCGAGCGGGCGCTCGACATCGATGCCACGGGCGTCGAACCCCATCTCCAGGAAGATCCGCCGCGCGGACGCCGCCACATGGCAGGCACCGAGGTCGGTGACGGCGACGCTGCCGACGGGGAGGCCGCCGAGGAACTCCTCGAAGAGCGCCCTGTGCCGACCGGCGCAGGCATCGTCGTCGGCCGCGCTGTAGAGCACCCGCTTGGGTCGTCCGGTACTGGTACCGGAGCTGAAGTACACACCCGCGCAAGGGAATTGGGGGTGCGGGGCGGTGTAGTAGTGCGCGTCGAGGAGGTCCGGGCCGAGGACCGGCAGCTCGTCCAGGCGGTCCGAGCCGAGGACCCCCCGCCGGGCCAGCAGATGGCCGTACCAGGGGAAGCGCACGGCGTAGCGGGCGGCCAGGCAGGCGAGGTCGGCCGAGCGTTCGGCACCCCACCGGGCGGCCGGGGCCATGGTGTCGACGGTCATGAGCGGGTCTCCTCGTGCGGTGCGGCGGGGTGAGGGGGGACTGCGGAGCAAACGGCGCGAACGGCCCGGGCGCCGCCACCGCACGCCCGGGCGCGGCGGTCGCGCAGGTCCGGGGCGAGCGCCAGCACCCGCGAACCCCCCGGTAGCGACGGGGCGGCGCGTACCACGGCCGCGAGGACCGAGCCGGTGGGGCGGCCGGCCGCCAGTCCGTGGTCCGCGGCGAGCCGGCCGCACATCCGGACCGCCTCCGGCCCGGTGACCAGCAGCAGTTCGTCGGCGGCGGCGGGACGGCCGGGCTCCAGGGGGCGGCCCGGTTCCGGGGGGCGGCGGGCCACCCGGTGGCCGGTGGCGGCCACGGCCGTCACCTTGGTGTGCGGGGAGAATTCCCGGAAGTGGTCGAGGCAGCCGCGCAAGGCGCCGAACGCGCCCGCGGTGAGGAAGAGGTGATCGACACGGCCCAGTTCCCGCAGGATCTCCGCGGCGGTGCGGGCGGTGCGGGCAGCGGAATGCGCTGCATATGCGTAGTGATTCAGCCATACCAGCCGAGGATCGGCCGTCAGCAGTTCCCGGACGCGCTCGATCCGGCTGAGCAGAAACCCACCGCCGGGATCCCGCCTGGTCACGCTGACGAGGTGCGCTCCCAGGGATTTCAGCAGGGCCCGGCGCCCCGGCGGGAGTTCGGGATCGGTGACGCAGGTGAACGGATAGCCTTTTTCGGCGCAGGCGGCGGCGAGGGCCGCCCCGAGACGTCCGGAGGACGCTTCGACGACCGTGCCGCCGGGCCGCAGCAGCCCTTTGGCCTCCGCGTCCTCGATCATCCCGACCGCGGTCGCCAGTTCCGGGATTCCGGCCCCGCCCCGGCCGCCGGGCGTGAGGCAGACCTCGCTGTTCGTGAGATAGACGTCGCTCCCCGGCACCAGTCCGTCCAGTTCCAGAAGTGGTTCAGCGAAAGCCTGCCGCCGGAGAATCCCCGCACAACCAGAAGCAGGAAAGGGAGAGGGCATATTCGACAAGGTTTTAGCGCCGCCACATACTCACAGATCTCGACACCCCCGCGCGAAACAACGGAAATCCCCCTGGAACCGCTGGTCTCGACTATGCCGAGCCACCCGCAAGCGTGTCCAAGACCTGTTGATCATCGGTCTTATAACCTCTGGGCATGGCAATGACCCTGAGACAGCTTCAGTACTTGGTGGCCATCGTGGAGACGGGTTCCTTCACCCGGGCCGCCGACCGGCTCCATGTCTCACAGCCCGCCCTGTCGCGCCAGTTGCAGATCCTGGAACGGTCCTGCGGCGGCCCGCTGATCGAACGCAACGTCCGCCCCATCATCCCCACACCCCTGGGCCGCGCGATACTCCCGCACGCCCGTGCCGCCCTGGTCGAGATCGACCGGGCCACCTCGGCCGCGCTGCGGGTGGTCGGCGTGCACGGCGGCGAACTGCGGCTGACCACCCTGCACTCCATCAGCCTGGGCGTGCTGCCCGCGGTGTTAGGTGTCTGGCGGCGGCTGCACTCCGGCGTGCGGCTGTCGCTCACCGAGAAGCTCTACGACAGCGAGTTGCAGCTGACCATGGCCGCGGGGCAGGCCGATGTGGCGATCGGACCGCCGCCGATGGACTGGGCCGGTGCCCTCTTCCCGCTGGACGCCGAGGAGTTCGTGGTGGTCCTGGCCGCCGACGACCCGCTCGACTGGCCGCCCGGCTGCCGGCTGCCGCTGTCCGCGCTCGCCGGCCGCGAGTGGGTCCACTTCACCGAGCCGAACGGCCTGTCCAGGATCCTCGACCATGCCTGTGCCGGCGCCGGCTTCCAGCCGCGCATCGCGGTACGGACCCAGCAGACGGCCGCCGCGCTGCAACTGGCACTGGCCGGGGTCGGCCCGACCCTGCTGCCCGCCAACATGATCCCCACCAACCACGTCGCCCGGGTCTTCCTCCTCGACCCGCCCGTCCGCCGCTCGCTGGCCGCGTACACCCGGGGCCGGCCCGACGCGCTCACCGCCGCCTTCATCGACGTGCTCACCGAGCACGCCCGCCCGCTCCCGGCTCATGTCGCCGCCCTCGCCGGTCTCTCCGCCACTCCCCCGCCCGGGACACCCGACCCGGTACGACCCACCGACGGCCCGGCCAACCCGCCTGGCTGAGCAGGGACTTGGGCGGCATGACTCTTCCCCTCTCCCGCCGCCAGGCATCGCACGGCACCCCCGCCACCCGATCGGCCGATCCGTTCCCGCCGGTCGCCGCCCTGTCCGGGTCACCCACCAGGGCCCGTGTCGGAGCGCGGACACCGTGCGGGTCGCGGGTAGCTTGCTGTCGGCTGTCCACCGTGTCGTATGCACCGCAAGGCGCCGGGCCGCGCCGACCGCGGGCGCCGGGCACCGAGGCTGGAGGGAACGTCACCCGATGCGTCCGTGCTCGCCCCACCGGCTCAGCCGCCGGCACCTGCTCACGGGCCTCGCCGCGCTGGCCGCCGCCGGGTGCTCGGGCGGCGGCGCGCCGGGTCCCGCCCCGACGCGCCCCTCCCCCGGCTACCCCGAGACCCAGTGGGTCCCGGCGAACGCCACCAACTACACCCCGGCCGACCGGCCCGCCGGCCACCCGGTGCGGATGGTGATCCTGCACGTCACCCAGGAGACGTTCCCCGACACCCTGATGCTCTTCGGCCGCCCCGGCTACCGGGCGTCCGCGCACTACGTCCTGCGGTCCCACGACGGGTATCTCGCCCAGTGCGTCAAGGAGCAGGACGTGGCCTGGCACGCCGGGAACCCGGCGTACAACTGGCGCAGTATCGGCATCGAGCACGAGGGGCGGGTGGACGAACCGCGGTGGTTCACCCCGGCGCTCTACGAGCGGTCGGCGGTGCTGACCGCCGCGATCTGCCACCGCTACGGCATCCCGGCGGACCGCCGGCACATCATCGGCCACAGCGAGGTGCCGGGCGCCGACCACACCGACCCGGGTCCGCTCTGGGACTGGAAGCGCTACATGCGGCTGGTGCACGCCGCGTTCTGAGCGGCCGGCCCGCCGGTCACCGGCCGCCGCGGATCAGCGGTTGCCGTTGAGGTAGGTGATGTCCCAGTGGGAGCCCTCGCGGGCGTAGACGTTGCCCGCCGGGGACCGGTACCTCTTCGCCCGGTCACCGGGGCGCGGACCGGCGTAGTGGAAGTGGCGGGTGATGTACCGGTCGACGCACGACGTCACGTGCACATCGACCTTGTAGCCGTTCGCGTGGCTGTACGTGCCGGCCGCGTGGCCGCGTTCGGTGCCCGCGGTGAGGGTGACCGCGCAGCCGCTCGTCCTCTTGAACGCGATGACGCCGGCGACGGTGGTGCGGTTGATCCCGTCGAAGGAGGTGCACCGCCGGTTGTTCCGGTCGCTGCACCGGCCGGAGGAGGTCCAGGTGATGCCGGCCTTGCGGAACTGCTGGGCCGCGGCGGCGTGGGTGTACTTCGCCGGTGCGGCGGTCGCGGCCGGAGCGCCGGCGGCCAGCAGACCGGCGGCCAGGAGGGCGGCGCACGCGGTGCGGAGGCGTACGGTCATGTCCGTCCTTTCGGGAGGCGATGTCGGATTCCCGTACAGTGCCGCATCCCGCGGACGGGTCCAAGGGGCCGGCGGGGGCGCGTGAGGGCACCCGGCGCCGCGCCGGACGGCCCCCGCGCCCCGCGCGGCTCCCGTTGTCAGGTGGCATACGGGACGGCGGGGGCGTGCCACCACCCACCGCCCGCCGGCGCTCAGCGCGTCTGCTCCCCCGGCTCGTCCGGGTCCGCCTCCTGGAAGGCGGCGAGCATGTCGGGCGTCCAGGTCAGGCTGCCGTCCCGGAGGTCGTCGAGCACGCCGTGCAGCCAGCGCTCCTCGGCGCCGAGGACGGTGATCAGGTACTCGTTCTCGATGAGGGTGATGCGCGGCAGGCCGGCCGGGGCCGCCGCGGTCTGGCGCTCCAGCTCGGCACGTTGAGCCGTGATCCGCTCCAGTCGCCGGCCCAGGAGCGGCGCCACCTCGTCCGGGGTGAGCATCAGCATGTTCGACAGCGCGACCGGGAAGACCGGGAACTCCGCCTTGGGGACCGCGAGCATCTGCTCCAGCCAGTCACGGGTCACCGCCCGGCCCGCGTCGGTGACCTCGTAGACGGTCCGCTCCGGGTACTGCTGCTCGCGTTCGGTCTGCCGGACGGCGATCAGTCCGCCGGCCTGGAGCCGCTCGATGGTGCGGTAGAGCCCGGTCCGCTGGCCGACGTTGACCACCTGCTCCTTTCCCCACTGCTTGAGCAACTGCTGGATGCCGTAGGGGTGCAGCGGCCGGTGGTGCAGCAGGACCAGCACGGTCAGGCCGAGCGGCGAGCTCTTCACGGTGGTGGTCATGGACGTCATCGTAGTCAGCGCGGTAACTAGTTGCGCTGAGACTAGTTGCTTTGCAACTATGGCGGGGCAAGGGTCACGGAGACGGCACCCGGGAGGGGTCATGCACGACAGCAGGGGCGGCGGGGAGCAGCCCGCCGCACACCGCACCGGCCAGGCGCGGACCGCGCTGGTCATCGGCGGCGGGGTGGCGGGCCCGGTGGCCGCGCTCGCGCTGCGCAGGGCGGGCATCGCGGCGACGGTGTACGAGGCGTACCCGGCCGCGGCGGACGGGGTCGGCGCCTGGCTGGGACTGGCGCCGAACGGGCTGGCGGCCCTGGCGGCGGTCGGCGCCGACGCGGCGGTACGGGCGGCCGGGCAGCCGGTCCCGGGGGTGGTGATGGCGGACGGCGCCGGCCACCACCTCGCCCGCTTCGGCGGCTTCCCGGAGCTTCCGCCCACGATGACGATGCCGCGGGAGCGCCTGTACCGGGCGCTGACCGACCACGCGCGCGCGGCGGGCGTCCCCTTCGTCCACGGCAAGCGGCTGGTCGGTGCAAAGGAGGTGCCCGGCGGGGTCACCGCCCGCTTCGCCGACGGGACTTCCGCCACCGCCGATCTGCTGGTCGGCGCCGACGGCATCCGCTCCACCGTCCGCGCCCTGATCGATCCCCGGGCACCCGCGCCGGAGTACGGCGGCGTGCTGAGCTTCGGCGGGTACGCGGCGGCGGACTGCGGCGTCGACGCGGAGCCGGGCACCATGTACTTCGCGTTCGGCCGGGCCTTCATGGGCTACTGGCGGGGCCCGGACGGGCGGCTGATCTGGTTCGCCGGACTGCCCGCGGACCCCCCGCCGAGCCGGGCCGAGGCGGCGCGGGTGCCCGCCGCCGCGTGGCTGGCCCGGCTGCGGGAGCTGTACGCCGGGCACGTCCCCGGTGAGCGGATGCTGCGGCACACCGGGCCGGAGGCGCTGATGGCGGTCGGCCGGATGGAGCGGATGCCGTCCGTACCGCACTGGCACCGCGGCCGCACGGTGCTGGTGGGCGACGCGGTGCACGCCCCCTCGTCCAGCTCCGGGCAGGGCGCCTCCCTGGCCATCGAGAGTGCGGTGGAACTGGCCCGGTGCCTGCGCGATCTGCCCACCCACCAGGAGGCGTTCGCCGCCTACGAGGCGCTGCGCCGGCCGCGGGTGGAGGCCGTCGGCCGCAGCGCCGCGGCCGTCAACGAGGTCAAGGCCGGCAAGAGCGCCCACCCGGTGCCGGAGTTCCCGGCACCGGAGGAGATGTTCCGGGCGCTGCACTTCCACCGCATCGACTGGGCGGAGCCGGTGCGGAGTCCGGCCGGGAGGTAGCGGTCCGCCGTCGCGGCGGGCGCCCGCGCCGGGTCAGCCGGCCCGCACGGGCACCCGCTCCGCGGCGTCGGCGAGGGCGGCCAGGCAGGCGCGGACCGGCGGGCCCTCCCCGCGGGTCAGCCAGGCGGCACGGATATCGCGGCGCAGGGCCGGGCGGAAGGGCAGGAAGCGGACGCCGGGCGGGGCGGCGCGGCGGGCCGTCGCCGGCGTGAGGCAGACCGCCAACCCTCGCTCGACCAGGGTGAGTTGGCTGAGGTGGTCGGCGAAGAGGTAGCGGACGTCCGGTTCGGCGCCGCGGGCCCGGAGGGTCTGGACGAGCGCCTCGTACGGTTCGGCGCCGGGCGGGCAGCAGGCCCACGGCGTGCCGGTGACCGCATCGAGGTCCCCGGGGTCGGCCAGGTCGAGAGCGGTGCGGTCACCGAGCGGGTGCCGGGCGGAGACCGCGAGGAAGACCTCCTCGCGCTCGTCATGCTGGCGCCGGCGGCCCGGTGGGAGGTGCGGCGGGCCGGGTCGCGGCCGGCGCGGTACCTGGCGTTGGACGCCGGTGCCGGGGGGCTGCTCGGCGCGGACCTGGTCTTGTGGGCGGCCGGTGTGCTCAGCGTCGGCGCCTGGGTCGCCACCGTACTGCTCAACGTCCAGGTGCTGGTCTTCCCGCTGCTGGCCCGGCTGGTGACGGGGACCCGGCTGCCGGGGCGGTTCCTGCCGACGGTCCCGGTGCTGCTGGCCGGGGTGGCGCCGGCCGGCGGGGCGCTCGGGCGTCCGCGGCCGGGCAGCGCTCCGGTCGCCGGCGTGGCCTTCGGGACGGCGGCGGGGGTGGCGTACGCGGGGTACCTGTTCCTGATGCGGCTGGGGGCCGCCGCGGGGACGGCGGGACGCGCAGCGGTGAGGCGGGAGCCGGCCACCGGCCGGACCGCCCGCCCGCCGCCTCGCGGTACGGTCCCGGACATGGCTGATTCCCGCAGGGCCGACATGCGCCTGACCACGCCCTCCTTCCTGGTGCTCGGATTCATCGACCAGCTGGGCGAGGCCAGCCCGTACGACGTGAAGGTCGAGGCCGCCCGCACGGTGGCCCCGTTCTGGTCGATGCCGCACGCGCAGGTCTACGCGCAGTGCGACCGGCTGGTCGAGGCGGGTCTGCTGTCGGAGTCCCGGCAGACCGGCGGCCGCAACCGCCGGCTGCTGAGGCTGACCCCCGCGGGCCGGGCCGCCCTGGCGGAGTGGCTGGCCGACTCCTCGTTCGTACCGGTCGAGGCGCGCGAACGCAGCATCCTGAAGCTGTGGTTCGGGGCGCGGCCCGAGGTGCACTCCCCCGTGCAGATCGACGAGCACCGTCGCACCCTGGCCGCGTACGAGGAACTGGCCGACGAGGTCGGGGAGTTGCTGAGCCGGGGGCAGCGGGAGGCGCTGGAGTTCGGGATCCGCTACGAGCGGATGATGGTGGACTTCTGGCAGTGGGTGGAGCAGCGGGGCGCATAGCCCGCGCGCCCGTTCCCCGGGTGCCGTCAACGGCCCAACGTGCGCGGGCCATTGACCGCGGCGGCGGCTCCCCCTTACCTTCTCGATGGTCCAGTTAGGACGGTCCAAGAAGGACCATCACGCAACCGGACCGCTCAGGGCAGGACCTGCCGGGCACGGGGGGCCCGGCAGGCCGCGGCCGCGATCCACCCAGGGAGTCGCCATGAACCGTCCGAGCCGGGCCGCGTGGCGCCGCACGGCCACCGTCGCCGTGGTCGCGGTCTGCGTCGGGTACGCGCCGATCGCGATGACCGAACTGTGGCCGTACGCGTACCGGGGCGCCCCGGCGATCGGCGAATGGCTGCTGAGCCGGGCGGTCTCGCCGCGCTATGTCGCGGACGCCCTCGCCACCCGGATCGGCCCGTACGGGCGCAGCCTGGCCGCGCTCGTCCTGCACGCCGTGCTGGGCGGCGCGCTGATGCTGCTGGGCCCGGCGCAACTGCTGTCCGCGGTGCGGCGGCGGATCCGGCTGCACCGCGCCCTGGGCGTGGTGTTCGCGCTGACCGTGTACGCCTCGATGGCGGGCGCGGCGGTCTATCTGGCGCGGACCGCGCCGGGCGACGCGTTCAGCGGGGCGGCGTTCTGGATCGTGCTCGCCACGATCCTGGTCGGCACGGTCATGAGCGTGACGTTCGGCCTCCTCGCCGCCGTCGGCGGGTTCCCCGACCTGCACCGGCGGTGGATGCTGCTGTGCTACGGCTACCTGATGACCGCGCCCCTGCTGCGGCTGGAGTGGGGCGCGCTCCCGGCGCTGCTGCCCGGGCTGTCCATGGCGGACGTCAACCGGGTCGCGGTGATGCACCTGGGGTCGGTCGTGGTGTTCGGCGCGCTGATCGCCTCGCGGGCGGCGGACCGGCGGGCGGCGGTGCCCGGTGTGCGCGGCACCTGGGTGCCGGGCCCGGTGCTGGTCGCGGCGCATCTGGTGGGCGCCGCGGCGCTGGTCTGGATCGCCCGGTCGTTCCTGGAGTGGGGCGCCGCGGGGGAGCGGCTGCTGGCCGGCTATCTGGTCCCGTTCGCCGCGGCGTACGCCGTCATGGCCGGCTGCCACCGGCGGGCGGGCCGGGCCGGGCGGAGCTGGGCCCGCGAGGAGTGGCGGCTGCACCTGACCGCGCTGTGCCTGGCCCCGCCGTTCTCGGCCGGTGCGGCCGCCCTGTTCGAGCGGTACGCGGGACTCGACCGGTACACGGCGCTGACCGCGGGCGTCGCGATCGGCTGCGGCATGCTCGCGTTCGCGGCGACCACGGTGGTCAGCCTGCGGGTACTGGCCGGGCGCGAGGTGCGCAAACGGGAGCGCGTCACCACCGCCCGCGCCCCGGAGCCGACAACCGCCCCGGCGGGCTGAACGGCACCCCGGCCAGGGCAGCGACCGGAGGCGAGGCGCAGATGAGCAGCACACCGGGCACCCCGGCCGGCGCCGAGAGGGAGACCTCCGGGACCGCCACCCCAACGCCCACCGGCGGCCGCCGACTCAGCGCAGGAATACCCCTGTTGACCTCCACCGTGGCCGTGGTCAGCCTGCCGGTCATGGTGGGCGGACTGCTGGCGGCCGGGGTGACGGGCCGCTGGCTGCCGGCCCGAGGGCAGGCCGCACCCGCGGGGTCCTGAGGGGCGTTGCGGAACGCCGACCATGCTGTCCGTCCGCCTGCCCGCCTGCCCGCCTGCCCGTAACTCCCTTGACAGCAAGGCGGGTTACGCATGCCGGGCCCGCTCCGGTCACGCTGCCTGTGCCTCCTCGCCGGCCAGGAACGGGCGCAGCAGGGCGAGCAGGGCGCGCGGCCGGTGCAGCGGGATGATGTGCCCGCAGTCCTCGATGACGTGTCCGGTGAGATCGTCGGTGACCGGGCGGAGCTGGCGTTCCAGCGCGGCTCCGACGGGCCGGGCGCCCAGTGCCATCGTCGGCACCGTCAGGCGGGCGGTGGCGACCGCCCGCTCGATCTGTGCCGCGCTCTCGGGCAGCGCCCGGTAGTACGAGAACGCGCAGCGCAACGCCTGGCGGCCGGTGTAGGCGCGGGCGAAGGCGTCCCGGAGGGCGGGGCGCACCCCGTCGCCGAGCGTGCCGGCCCGCCAGCACCGTCTCGGCGAGGCCGGGCGCGGCGGAGTGGAAGCCGAACCACCACGGCGGCCCGTCGGCGAGGAAGTCCTCGGCGCCGGGCAGCCCGCCCAGCAGGGACTCCATGACGACCAGGCGCCGGACGAGACCGGGGCGGCGCAGGGCGAGCAGGAAGGCCGGCGCGGTGCCGGCGTCGATGCCCACCACCGCGGCCGAGGGCACGCCGAGCGCGGTGAGGAGCGCCGCGGCGTCCTCGGCCAGGGTGCCCGCGTCGTATCCGGAGGCGGCCCGGCTGCTCGCGCCGAACCCGCGCAGGTCCGGCGCGATGACGCGGTAGCGCCCGGACAGGTCGGCCATGACGTCCGTCCACACCTCCCAGGTGTGCGGGAAGCCGTGCAGCAGCAGGACGGCCGGGCCCGATCCGGAGAGGGCGACGTTCAGGTGGACGCCGTTGGCGAGGACGCGCCGAAGCTCAGGCATGGAGGAACTCCAGGAGTGGTGAGGGGTGGTGAAGGGTGAGGGGTGGTGAGGGGTGGGGTGAGGAATGGTGACAAGGTCACGCTAGGGAACTAACCTGGCCCCTCCAAGACGGCACTTTCCCTTCAGGTGGTGAGCCCCAGGTGACCGCATCGAGGCCCGGTGAACCCGGTCGGCGGCCCGGTGAGCGCGGGGACCTGCTGGATCCGCTCTGCCCGACCCGCCAGTTGCTCGACCGCATCGGCACCAAGTGGACGTCCCTGGCGGTCAAGGTGCTGGCCGAGGAGGCTCCGGACGAGCTCCGCTTCGCCGAACTCCAGCGGCGCATCCCGGGCATCTCCCAGAAGATGCTGTCCGTGACCCTGCGGAGCCTGGTCCGCGACGGCCTGGTCGCGCGCCGCGTCGAATCCACCGTGCCGCCCGCCGTCCACTACCGGCTCACCGAGCTCGGCCTGTCCCTCGACGTACCGCTCGCCGCCCTGCGGCTCTGGGCCGAGACGCACATGCCGGAGATCGCCCGCAGCAACCAACGCGCCGACGCGTCCCGCTCCGCCTAGAGCGCGGAGCGAACGCGCTGGTCACAGCCGGTCGTTGCGGACCGCGACAAGGTCGGTCACCCCATGGCGGGCCGCCAAGGCGCCCGCCCGCGTTCGCTCACGATCCACTCGTGCCGGGCGCCTCAGGCCGGCCCCGCCGCAGCCGCTCGCGGCGAACGGCTCAAAAGCGACGCCCACCAGCGCGCATTACCCGCTCGTGATTGTGCCATGACCAACCCTTTGCCTAATCTGCTGGTACGGAGGGCGCCGAGCCGCGCTCCGCACGGGCCGGTTCGGACGGCACACAACGGGGGCACGCCGCAGCGGCGTGCCCCCGTTCCCTTCGGCCCGTGACGCCTCGCGCCGACCACCGCTCCAGCAGGCAACGGGTCGGCCGCGACGCGTAGTTCACGCGACACGCATCGGAGGGTACCGTGAACCACCCCGACCGATTAAGGGCCTCGATCCAGGCGCCGGGCACCACCCCGCTGATCGGCGTCTTCGACATGTTCTCCGCGTCCCTGGCGGCGCGCCACTACGACGGGATCTTCGTCTCCGGCTTCGGCTTCGCGGCGTCCCACTACGGTCTGCCGGACATCGGGTTCATCGCCTGGCCCGACATCGTCGCGTTCGTCCAGCGGCTGCGGCTGGCCTTCCCCCGGCAGCACCTGCTGGTGGACATCGACGACGGCTACGTCGACCCGGAGACCGCCTGCCACGTCGTCCAGCAGCTGGAGGCCATCGGCGCCTCCGGGGTGATCCTGGAGGACCAGCAGCGGCCCCGGCGCTGCGGCCATGTCGACGGCAAGCGCGTGCTGCCGCTGGACGAGTACCTCGCCAAGCTCGACCTGGTCCTGCGGTCCCGACGGGACCTGGTCGTCGTCGCGCGCACCGACGCCACCGAGGAGGGGGAGATCCTGCGGCGGGCCAAGGCACTGGCCGCGACCGACGCCGATGTGATCCTCGTGGACGGCGTACGCAGCGCCGACCGGATCCGCCAGGTGCGCCGGGTCATCGGCGACAAGCCGCTGCTGTTCAACCAGATCGCCGGCGGCAAGTCGCCCCGGCTGTCACTGAGCGAATTGCAGCGCCTCGGGGTCGATGTCGCGATCTACAGCACGCCCTGCCTGTTCGCCGCCCAGACCGCCATCGACCAGGCACTGGCCGAACTGAAACGGGCCGACGGGCGGCTGCCCGAGCACGTCGAGGGCGCCGTCGGCGTCGGCGAGTGCCTGGCACTGCTGGAACGCAACCTCAGCCGCCACCACGACCGCGCCCCGGCCGACGCCACCCGCTGACCCCGCCCCACACCACTGACACCCCACCGGCACCGGGGCCGGGCCCGCGCACCGCCTGGACCCCAGGCACCGGGGCCGCGCCGGGGCGTCCCGCACCATTCCCACCGGACGCCCCGGCACGGCCCGTCCGCACCGGCGCCGTTGTCGTCACCCCGGCCCCGCGGTCGCCGGGGACGCCCGTGCCGCTACGTCCGCAGCGCCCCGTACACCGACCACACCACCGAGGTCAGCGGCACCGCGACGACCGCGCCGAGGACCCCGGCGGTCACGCCCCCGCAGACCACCGCCAGCGCCACCACCACGGGGTGCAGGCGGACCGCGCGGCTCATCACCAGCGGGTGCAGCACATGCCCTTCGATCTGCCCGATGACCACGATGAGCAGGATGACGAGCACGGCCACCAGCGGGCCCTTCGCGGCCAGGGCGACCACCGCGGCCACCGCCAGCGCCACCGGCGAGCCGACCAGCGGGACGAACGCGGCGAAGAACTCCAGCACGGCCAGCGGCAGCACCAGCGGGACGCCCAGCACGAACAGCGCCACTCCGACGAGGATGGCGTTGGTCGCGGCGACGATCACGATGCCGCGGGTGTAGCCGGTGAAGGTGGACCAGGCCGCCCGGCCCGCCGTCCGCACCCGGCTCCGGCCGCGCTCCGGGAGCTGGCCGCCGAACCACAGCCACATCCGGGTGCCCGAGTGCAGGAAGAAGACCGAGCAGAACAGGGCCAGCGCCGCCACCGTCAGGACCTCCACCAGCCGGCCCACGCCGCTGACCGCGGTGTTGACGAGGTTGCCGCGGTTCTTCGTCACGAAGCGCGAGATCCAGTCCTGGACGTGGGCCAGGGCGCCGTGCCGCAGGTGCAGGGGCGGGCCCTCCAGCCAGCGTTCGATCCGGCTCACCCCGCCGGCGAAGATCTGCCGCAGCCCCGGCCACTCATGGGCCACATTGGCCCCGATCAGGCTCAGGATGCCCAGCACCAGCACGATCCCCAGCAGCAGGGCGGCGGTGACCGCGAGCGAGCGCGGCAGGAAGCGGGACAGCAGACAGGTCAGCGGCTCCAGCAGGGCGGTGAGCACCAGCCCGAGGAAGACCGCGAGGGTCACCAGGTGGAACCGCCCCAGCGTCATGAACACCACGTACACCGCGGCACCCACCACCAGCAGCCGCCATCCGTAGGCGGCGGCCACCCGCAGCGGTCTGGGTACCACCACGGTCTCGCGCAGCCCGGGGCCCGGCAGCCGGCGGGCCGGGCGGGTGCGGCGGGCTCGGATCGGCACCTTGCGCCGCCACCTCCTCGCACCGACGGGCCTCCACGGGCCCTGGCTGGGCCCTCACGTCACCGGTATCACCGCGCGCCGGTCACCGAACGCGACCGGCCGGTATTCCCTCGAAGGCACCCGGCCGCACCCCCCGGCCGCCTCCTGCCGGCCCGTTCGACTCCTGCCGGCCCGTCTCAGCCGCGCTCCCGGTGGCCGCCGCCCTCCTCGGCCGCCACCTGGCGCAGCGTGCGGCCGCTGAGCACGGAGCGGGCCCGGCGGGCGTCGGGGGTGCCGCGCCGCCCGGCCCGGTCGTCCTGCTCCTTCACCAGCAGCCAGGACTCCCGTTCGCCGGAATCCGGGCCGCCGCGGAAACGGGTGAGCGCGTAGCCGCCGTGCAGCTTGCTCCCGTCGAGCCGGAAGGCGATGTGGCCGTCCGCCAGGGACTCCTGGAAGGAACGGGTGCGGCCCTTGCGCTTACGGCTCAGCGGGTGGTAGCTGCCCTCGTCCCAGACGATCACGGTGCCCGCGCCGTACTCCCCGTCCGGGATGACGCCTTCGAACCCGCGGTACTCCAGCGGGTGGTCCTCGGTGGGCATGGCCAGCCGCTTGTCGTGCGGGTCGGTGGACGGGCCCTTGGGGACGGACCAGGACTTCAGCACCCCGTCGACCTCCAGCCGGAAGTCGAAGTGCAGGGTGCTGGCGTCGTGGATCTGCACCACGAAGCGCGGTGCCCCGCCGGCCCCACCGGGCCCGCCCGCGGCCGGGCCGCCCGCCGGTTCCCGGGTCCGGCCGAAGTGCCGCTTGCCGCGGTACACGGTCAGCCGGTCGGCGGCCGTGCTGCCCTTGGTGGCCTTGGTTCCCTTGGCGTCCCCGGTGTCTGCGGCTTCGGCTTCCGCTTCGGCCTTGGTAGCGGCCTTGTCTTCGGCTTCCCGGGTGCCTGTGGGGCCCGGAGAACCTGTGGGGTCCGGAGCGCCTGGCGGGTCAGGGGTGCCTGGCGTATCCGGGGTGGCCGGCGGGTCCGGCGTGTTCCCGGTGTGCTCGGCCCTTCCGGCCATGTCGTCCTGCCTTCCCTCGCGGCGTCCGGCTCCTGTGGTGGTGGCGTGTTCCCGCGCGGCGCGGGCGGAATCCGGGCGCCGCGCCCCCGCGGTTCTCCACTCTGGCGCGCCGCGTCCGGGGCCGCATGCGGACGGTCCCGCCCGGTGGCCGGCGGTCCCGGTGGGGCGCCGGTTACCCGGTTCGGGGGAGTAACCGGCCCGGTGGAGGGGCACGCGAAGCCCACGGGCGGAAGGTTGGAGAGCCCGAGCGCCGCGCGGACCGCGCCGGCGCCGGCCCGGCCCGTCCCCGGAACGTCCTCGACCGTAGGAGTGCACGTGAACCGCCGTCGTCCTCGGATCGTGATCGTCGGAGCCGGTTTCGCCGGCTACAACTGCGCCCGCGCCCTCGCCAAACGGGCCCGGGGCGCGGCCGAGATCGTGCTCGTCAACCCCCACGACTACTTCCTGTACGTCCCGCTGCTGCCCGAAGTGGCCGCCGGGATACTGGAGCCCCGGCGGATCTCCGTCTCGCTCACCGGCACCCTGCCCGGCGTCCGGCTGGTCCTCGGCCAGGCCCACCACGTGGACTTCGACGCCCGCCGGGTGCTGTTCACCGACCCGGAGGACCGGGAGGGCGAGCTGGAGTACGACCGGCTGGTGCTGACCGTCGGCAGCGTCAACAAACTGCTGCCGATCCCCGGTGTGGCCGAACACGCCCACGGCTTCCGCGGGATGCCCGAGGCGCTCTACCTGCGCGACCACATGACCCGCCAGGTCGAGCTGGCCGGCGCCGCCCGGGACCCGGCCGAACGGGCGGCGCGGACCACGTTCGTGGTGGTGGGCGCCGGCTACACCGGCACCGAGGTGGCCGCGCACGGCGTGCGGTACACCGAGGCGCTGGCCCGCCGCAACGCCGGGCTGCCGGACGGGACCCGGCCGCGCTGGCTGCTGCTGGACATCGCCGACCGGGTCCTGCCCGAGCTGGACGAGCGGCTGTCGCGGACCGCCGACCGGGTCCTGCGCGACCGGGGCGTGGAGGTCCGCACCGGCACCTCCGTCAAGGAGGCCACCCCGGACGGGGTGCTGCTGGACGACGGCGAGTTCGTCGCCAGCCGGTCGCTCATCTGGTGCGTCGGCGTCCGGCCGGACCCGCTGGTCGCGGCGATGGGACTGGAGACCGACCACGGCCGGCTGTGCGTGGACGCGTTCCTGCGGGTGCCGGGCCGGCCGGAGGTGTTCGCCTGCGGGGACGCCGCCGCGGTACCGGACCTGACCCGGCCCGGCCGGCTGACGCCGATGACCGCGCAGCACGCGCAGCGGCAGGGCAAGGTCGCCGCCCACAACGTGGCGGCGTCCTGCGGCCAGGGCACCGAGCGCGCCTACGAGCACCACGACCTGGGCTTCATGGTGGACCTGGGCGGCGCACAGGCCGCCGCGAACCCGTTCCACGTCCCGCTGTCCGGCCCGCTCGCCGGCGCGGTCACCCGCGCCTACCACCTGATGGCGATGCCCGGCAACCGCACGCGGGTGGCGGCCGACTGGCTGCTGGACGCCGTCCTGCCGCGCCAGGGCGTCCAGCTGGGGCTGGTCCGCTCCTGGTCGGTTCCGCTGGACACCGCCTCCCCGGAGGTGGCCCGGGTGCCGCGGACCTCCGATGGCGGGCCGGGATGACGCGTGCCACGCCTGCTCACACCGCCCCTGACCTGCTCTTTCCCCCTCACCTCGGCCTGCCGGGGCACGAGTTGCCGTTGCTCCGACCGAGGCACACAGTAAGAGGGACACACCACGACGAGATCGGAGCACATCGTGATCGTTCTCGGCATCATCCTGCTCGTGGTCGGCTTTCTGACCGGCATTTCCGTCCTGTGGACGATCGGCATCATCCTGCTCGTCATCGGAGCGATCCTCTGGCTCCTCGGCACCCTGGGGCACGCGGTCGGCGGCCGGCGGCACTACTGGTAGCCGCGACCGTCGACAGCCGTACGGGAGGCGACCGCCGTACGGGAGTGACCAGCGAGGCAGCCGAAGAGAAGCGCAGCGCACCGCGGCGTGCCAGGGAGGCCGGTACCTGACATGTCTTCCTCGTCCCCGACCCTCGACCACACCCACGCACCCGTTCTGGAGGCCCTCGCCGAGTACCACGCCGCGGGCCGGCTGGGCTTCTCCCCACCCGGCCACAAGCAGGCCCGCGGCGCCGACCCGCGGGTCCGCGAGGTCCTCGGCGACGCGGTCTTCCTCGGCGATGTGCTCGCCTCGGGCGGTCTGGACGACCGCCGCACCGGCAACCGGATCCTGGCCCGCGCCGAGGAGTTGATGGCCGACGCGGTGCACGCCGCCCACACCTTCTTCACCACCTGCGGCAGCTCCCTGTCCGTCAAGGCGGCGATGCTGGCGGTGGCCAGTCCGCACGAGCCGCTGCTGATCGGCCGGGACGCGCACAAGTCCGTCGTCTCGGGGCTGATCCTGGCCGGCATCCGCCCCATCTGGGTGGAGCCGCGGTGGGACCCCGAACGCCACCTCGCGCACCCGCCGTCCGCCGAGGAGTTCGAGCGGGCCTTCGCCGCCCACCCGGACGCCCGCGGCGCCCTGGTCACCAGCCCCACCCCGTACGGTGCCTGCGCGGACCTGCGGGCCCTCGCGGAGGTCTGCCACCGCCGGGGCCGTCCGCTGATCGTGGACGAGGCGTGGGGCGCGCACCTGCCGTTCCACCCGGCCCTGCCGTCCTGGGCGATGGACGCGGGCGCGGACATCTGCGTCACCAGCATCCACAAGATGGGCAGCGGCCTGGAGCAGGGTTCCGTCTTCCACCTCTCGGGCGATCTGATCGACCCGGCGCGGCTGCGGTCGCGCGCCGACCTGCTGGGCACGACCAGCCCGTCGGTCCTGGTCTACGCCGGGCTCGACGGCTGGCGCCGGCAGATGGCGCTGCGCGGCCGGGAACTGCTCGGCCGCGCGCTGGACCTGGCGTCGCGGGTCCGCGCGGCGATCGAGGAGATCCCGGGCCTGCACGTGCACGGCCGGGCGGACTTCTGCGGCCCGGGCCTGGCCGACGACTTCGACCCGCTGCCGGTCGTCATCGACGTCAGCGGGCTGGGCACGACCGGGTACGCGGTGGCCGACTGGCTGCGCGCCCACCGCCGCGTGGACGCCCACCTCTCCGACCACCGCCGGATCAACACCCAGCTCACCCACGCCGACGACGAGGCCACCACCGAGCTGCTGCTGACCGCGCTGAAGGACGCCGCCCACCACTTCACGAGCACTCCCCCGGCCGACCGGGAGGGCCCGCCCCGTGCCGTGGCCGTGCCCCCGCCCGCCGAGCTGCGGCTGCCGCAGGGCTGCCTGCCGCGCGATGCCTACTTCGGCCCGGTCGAGGACGTCCCGGTGCGGGAGGCCGCGGGCCGGATCGCCGCGGAGATGATCACGCCCTATCCGCCCGGCATCCCCGTCGCGCTCCCCGGCGAACGCCTCAACGAGCCCGTACTGCGCTATCTGCGCACCGGTGTGGCGGCCGGGATGAACCTCCCCGACGCCACCGACCCCCAGCTCCGCACCGTCCGGGTCCTGGCCCGGGACGCCGAGCCCGCCGATGCCTGAACTGCCCGACGTGGAAGCCTTCCGGGAGGTCCTGGTCTCCTGCGCGCAGGGCCGGACGGTGCGCCGGGTCGCGGTGCGCGACGCGGGGGTGCTGCACGGGGTGAGCGCCGCGCGGTTGCGCCGCTCCCTGGAAGGGCGGGCGTTCGCCGCCCCCGAGCGCCGCGGCAAGTGGCTGCTGGCGCCGCTGGACGACGGCGCGCCCACCCTGCTGCTGCACTTCGGCATGACCGGCTCGCTGGTCTGCTGCCGCCCCGGCGACCCGCTCGCGCCGCACGACCGGGTGCTGTTCGAGGTGGCGGCCGACCGCCAGCTGCGCTACCGCGACCAGCGCAAACTCCAGGGCCTGTGGCTGGCGGCCGGCCCGGACGACCCGGTCCTGGCCCGCGCCCTGGCCCATCAGGGCCCCGACGCGCTGACCGTGGACCGCGGCACGTTCGACGCGGCGCTGGGCCACCGCCGCGGCGGCCTCAAATCGGCCCTGACCGACCAGTCCGTGCTGGCCGGTCTCGGCAACCTCCTGGCCGACGAGATCCTCTGGCGGGCCCGCCTCCACCCCACCGACCGGGCCGGCGCCCTCACCGACCCCGAACGCGCCCGGCTCTACCGCTCGATGCGCCGCACCCTGCGCTCCGCCGTCCGGGCCGGCCGGGTACCGCCCGAACGCACCTGGCTCACCGGTCACCGCGACGACCGCGCACCGGCCTGTCCCCGGTGTGGCACCGCCCTGCACCGCGACCGCGTCGCCGGCCGCGGCACGGTGTGGTGCCCGCGGTGCCAGCCCCCGCCGGGCAACCGCAGACCGCGCGAGCACCAGGCCCGCTGAGGCCGCACCGGACGGCCTCGCCCACCCGCACCCCCACCCGCACCGCACCGGAAGACAGGCACCTTTCCATGGCACCGAACGAGCGCGCGGACCGGCCGGACACCGGCGGAGCCGCGCCCGAACCCACCGACCTGCTCACCGAACTCGCCACCGACCACCGCGCGATCGGCACCCTCCTCGGCCGGCTCGGCACCGCCGCACCCGGCACCGCCCGCCGCAAGGAACTCCTCGACACCCTCACCATCGAACTGGTCCGCCACACGGTCGCCGAGGAGGAGCACCTCTACCCCGCCGTCCGCAAGCACCTGGCGGGCGGCGGCGGCCTGGCCGACCGGAAACTGGCCGACCACCAGCACATCGAGGAGCTCCTGCGGGACCTGGAGCCGCGCGCCGCCGACGACGCCCGGTTCGACGGCCTGGTGGACGAGTTGACCGCCGCGGTCACCCGCCACATCGGCGACGAGGAGCGCACCCTCTTCCCCCTCCTGCGCGAGGGCGTGCACCCCTTCGTCCTGGAAAGCCTCGGCCGCAAGGCCCGCGAGGCGAAGAAGACCGCCCCCACCCATCCGCACCCGCACGCCCCCAGCGCCCCGCCCGCCCTCGGCCTGCTGGCCCCGGGCATCGGCCTGGTGGACCGCGTCCGCGACTACCTCACCGGCCGCCACTGACCCCGGCCGGCCCCTGCGGCACGGCGCCCGCTCCCGTCCCCGCGCCGTACCGCCCCAGCTCCTGCCGCCCCTCACCCCACCGCAGGAACTTCCCGGAAACGGGTCGCTCCTCCGCCGCGGCGCCGCACCCCGCACTTAACATCACCGGCACACCCCGACCCCGAAGAGCCCACCCCCACCCGGATCCATTCCAGGCAGACCACGTCAGAGCAACCAGAGCCAGTCAGGAGGCGGCCTTATGAGCGCAGAAGCGGGCAGCGGCCGGGCGTACACGATCCAGCCGGCCGGCGGCACCGGGCAGCACACCGGTCCCCACGAGACGTTCCCCTACCCCCTGAAGGCCCGGGTCGTGGACCAGGACCAGTCGCCGGTGGCCGGGCTGCCGGTCACGTTCACCTGGGACGCGATGGGCGAGCAGGCGCTCTTCGACGGGGTCGACAGCACCGTGACCGTCCTGACCGACCCGGACGGCTACGCCGAGACCCCCGCGCTGGTGGCCGGGGACGCGGCCGGCACGGTCACCTTCACCGCCCTCGCGGAGGGCGCGCCCCCGGTGACGCTCCAGATCGCGGTCGCCCACTGACCGGCCGCACGCGCCGCCCCGCTGCCCCTCCCCCGCCGCCGGCGTCCGGTCGCGGGCGCGCCGGGCGGCGGACGGAGCGTGCCGACAGGGTCTAGGGTCGCCGCATGCGCGAGGTGCGAGTGGTGCTCATCGGCGGGACGTCGAACGTCGGCAAATCGACTCTGGGGCAGGTGCTCGCGGAGCGGCTGGGGTTCGCGTACCGCTCCACGGACAAGCTGGCCCGGCACCCGGGGCGGCCCTGGCGGACCCCGGAGCGGGAGGTCCCGGCCCATGTCGCCGAGCACTACGCCGCGCTCCCCCTCGACGAGCTGATCGCCTCCGTCCTCGACCACTACGCCCGGCTCTGGCCCCGCGTCGAAGCGCTGGTCACCGCGCACGCGACCGGCGGGGCGGCGGAGACCGGGCTGGTGCTGGAGGGTTCGGCGCTCTGGCCGGAGCGCGTCGCCGGTCTGACCGTGCCGCACACCGGTGCGGTCTGGCTGACCGCCGACCCTGCCGTGGTGCGCGCCCGGGTGCACGCCGCGGGCGGTTACGCCGCGGCGACGGATGCGGAACGGCACCTGATGGACAAGTTCCTGGCCCGGACCGACCGCTACCAGACCCTGATGCTGTCCGCCGTACGCCGCCTCGGCCTCGCCCACGTCGACACCGGGGACGGCCGCTCCCCGGCGGAGCTGGCCGATGCGGTGCTCGCCGCCGTCGCCGCGCAGCGGAGTCCGGGCCGGCTTCCGGCCCCGGCCGCCGGCCCTACCGTCCGCTCCCGGCGACCCTGAGAACCAGCTTGCCGGTGGTGGCGCCGGACTCGATGCGGCGGTGCGCCTCGGCGGCACGGGCCAGCGGGAGTTCGGCGACGTGCACCCGGAGGTCGCCGCCGGCCGCCGCGGCGACCGCGTGCCGCAGTGCCCGGCCCGCGGCGGCCGGGAACGCGGCGGAGAACGCCGCCAGGTTGAAGCCCGACACCGTCTTGTTGGTGAACCACAGCTCGTTGGCGGGGAGGGCGACGTCGTCGGCGCCGGAGGCGTTGCCCATCACCACCAGCCGCCCCATCGGCGCCAGCGCGTCCAGGCCGGCCCGGCGCGCCGGCCCGCCCACCATGTCGACCACGATGTCGAACTCACCGGCCCGCGCGACCTCGTCGCGCAGGATCACCTCGTCGTAGCCGAAGCCCTGGGCCGCCTCGATCTTGGCCGGGGCGCCGACCGTACCGACGACCCGCCCCGCGCCCAACAGCCGCGCCACCTGGCCGAGTTGACTGCCGACACCGCCCGCCGCGGCGTGCACCAGGACCCGTTCGCCGGCCCGGAGCCGCGCCACCCGGTCGAGCACGAGGAAGGCGGTGGTGCTGTTCGACGGCAGTGCCGCCGCGAGGTCCAGGCCCAGGCCGGGGTACGCGTCGAGCGGGGCGACGAGGTCGGCGGAGGTCACCACCACCTCGCCGTAGCCGCCGCCCGCGACGATGGTCAGGGCGGCGACCGGCTGGCCGACCGCCAGCCCCTCGACGCCCTCGCCGAGGGCGCGGAGGTGTCCGGAGACCTCGATGCCGGGGACGAAGGGCAGCGGCACGTCCACCGCTCCCTGCCGGTAGAGGATCTCGGCGAAGTTGGCGCCGGCGTAGGCCACGTCGATGGCGACCTGGCCCGGGCCGGGCTCCGGGACGGCCACGCCGGTGACGGTGAGCACCTCGGCGCCGCCGAACTCGGGGATGACCACGGCCTGCTGTTCGTTGTTCGTCATGGGGACGATCCTGCCGGGACGGCACGGGGCGAGGAGAGTGCGGGCTGATCCTGGGTGTGCCACCACCAGGCTCCGGCGGACCGCGCACCCCGGGCGCTGTTACGGTCGGGGCCATGGGTGGGGTGGCGGGACGTCCGGGGCGGGCAGCGGCCAGGGGCGCGGGGCCCGGTGCAAAGGGCCCGGCGTGGGCGTGAGCCGGGCGCTGATCGACGTCGCGCCGCTGCGTGCGTCGCGCGCCTTCCGACGGCTGTGGGCCGGGCAGACGCTGTCCGGGTTCGGCGCCCAGATGACGCTGGTGGCCGTGATGTTCCAGGTCTGGCGGATGACGCACAGCACCACCTGGACCGGTGTGGTCGCCCTCGCCCAGGCGGTCCCGCTGATCGGCCTCGGGCTCTTCGCCGGCTCGCTGGCCGACCGGGTCGACCGGCGCGCGTGCTACGTCGTGATGACGGCGGGCCAGGCGGGGTGTTCCGTACTCCTGGCGGTGCAGGGGTTCCTGGGCGAGGCGGTGCCGGTGGCGGTCGTGGTGCTGCTGGTGGCGGTGCAGTCCTGCTTCGTGGCCGGGAGCGGTCCGGCCGCGAAGACGTTCCTCCCGGCGCTGCTGCCCCCGGAGCAGCTGGCGGCGGGGCTGGCGTTGCGGCGGATCTCCTTCCAGGGCGCGATGCTGGTGGGTCCCGCGCTGGGCGGGCTGGTGCTCGGCGGGCTGGGCGTCGGCGCGTGCTACGCGGTCGACGCGCTGAGCTTCGCCGGCGCGCTGTACGGGGCGCTGGGGCTGCCGCCGCTCACCGCCGAGGGGTCCGCGGCGGCGCGGCCGGGCCTGCGGGGCGTGGCGGACGGGCTGGCGTTCCTGGTCCGTACGCCGGTGATCCGCGGGGCGCTGCTGACCGACCTGGCGGCGACCGTGCTGGCGATGCCGATCAGCCTGTTCCCGCTGGTCAACGCCGAGCGTTTCGGGGGCGATCCGCGGACCCTGGGACTGTTCCTGTCCGCGGTGGCGGTGGGCGGCATCGGCGCGTCGCTGTTCTCCGGGACGTTCACCCGGCTCCCCCGGCAGGGGGTGGTGATGCTCTGCGGTGCGGTCGGCTGGGGCGTGGCGCTCGCCCTGTTCGGCCTGTGCACGGACCGGTGGCCGGGGCTGGCGTGCCTGGTCCTGGCCGGGGCGGCCGACACCGTGTCGGTGGTCGCCCGGAGCACCCTCGTCCAGTCACACACCCCGAACGCGCTGTGGGGGCGGGTCGGTGCCGCCGAACAGATCGTCGGGCAGGCCGGCCCGGACCTCGGGAACCTGCGGGGCGGGGTGGTGGCCGATGCGACGTCCGGGGCGGTGGCCCTGGTCAGCGGTGGTGTGCTGTGCGTGGGGGTGGTCGTGCTGGTGGCGCTGGTGACGCCGGGACTGCGGCGGGGCGGCGCGGCGGGTGCGGGCGGCGGCGCGCCGAGCGGGGCGGCCGGGGGCGGCCCGGTGGGCGGCGGTCCGCCGCACGAGGCCGCGGCCGGCCCGTGATCCCGCCGCCGCGGAACGGCGTAGGGCGGCGGCGTCCCGGTCCGGGCCGGTGGTGCGGGCGGCCGGGGGCAGCGGCATACTTGCCGGTCGGCGCGACGCGATCTTTCCGCATGTGAGGAGCAGTCATGTCCGACCAGTCCGCCGCCGAGAAGACGACGTTCAAGACGGTCTTCGAGGTGGCACCCGCCGTCCTGGAGCAGGCGCAGGCCATCGCCGGCGCGTTCCAGCACGCGATCGCGCCGGCCACCGTGGACTTCGACTTCGGGGAGATCAGCCGGGCCGCGGCCGCCATCCCGGACAGCTCGACGGTGAAGATCGTCCGCGGCTGGGGGCTCCAGGAGACCGCGCCCGTCGGCGTGATGGTGATGTCGCTCCGGGAGGCCGTGCGCCAGGCCCTCGTCCAGCCGTACGCCAACCCGGCGTTCTGGGAGAAGACCGAGGCCGCGCTCACCGAGGTCTTCATCGGCCTCGGCAGCCAGGAGGGCACCCATCTGTCCTTCTACGGCGATTCCTTCGAGGGCACCAGCTACTACTACAACCTCCTCTTCGCCCTCCACGACGAGGAGACCGAGGGCTTCGTCCACGCCATCGCCCTCTGTGTGAACGTCACGCTCGCGCTGAGCCCGGAGAAGGCCCGGGCGCTCACCCTGGACGAGGTCGTGCAGTGCGCGATCCGCCTCAACGCGATCGCCGTCCGGCAGGAAGTCCCCGCGGCCGGCTGACGGCCGGCGGCCCGCTCCCGTTCACCGGGCCGCGCCCCTCACAACGCGACGCCCCGCCCCTGGCACGCCAGGGGCGGGGCGCTCTTCATCGCTCGCTTCCTATCGGGTTCGCGTGTACGGCGTCCGCCCAGGCAGCGAGCAGCTGCTCGTACTCGGTCAGTTCCTCGGGCCAGAGCGGCCGACCGATGCGGGCGGCCATGAAGGCGCGTATCGCGCGATTGGCCTCGGCGGTGGCGTCGGGGACGCAGGAGGTCGCCATACGCAGATGATATTGCGCGCGGGTGGTCTGCGGCTATTACCGCGTTTGGATGAAACTGGCAAGCTCTGCCCTTGATGTGACGGCTGGGCGGCTCGCCGGGGATCCGGGCGCCGGCCCAGGGCCGCCGGGCGAGGGTTCCCGCGCCCGGCGCCCCGCACGGCGCGGAGCCGCTTCCGTCGCGCGGGGCGGGGACCTGGGACCGGGCCGGCCGCCAGGTGCCCCGGGGCCGGGGGTGGTTGAGCGGGCGGTGGCCCGGGCGGAGCGGCGCGGCGGACCGTTCGGCGGTCCGCCGCCCAGGCGTTCCTGCCCCACGCCCTACGTCACCACGGAAAGTTGTCCGTGATCAGTGCTGCGGATGCCATTCGATGAGGAGGATGGTGGCGTCGTCGCGGAGGGCGTCGTTCTGGTGCTCCATGAGGGAGTGGATCAGGCGGCGGAGGGCCTCGGCTGCGAGTTCGCCGGCGGCGGTGGCGCGGATGATGTCCGCGGTGAAGCCGTCCAGGCCCAGCGGAGTGCCGTCGGGCATCCGGGCCTCGGTGACGCCGTCGGTGTAGAGCAGGACCCGGTCGCCCGGTTCCAGACCGGCCTGGTGGACCCGGCGGCGGGTCCCGGCGAGCCGGGCGGGCATCCCCATCGGCGGCTCACCGGGGGTGTCCAGCGCTGCGTCCAGCACGTGCTGGTCGCGGATCAGCAGGGGCGGCGGGTGGCCGCAGTTGCACCAGGTGAACACGCCGCTGGCCAGGTCCAGCTGGGTGGCGATGCCGGTGCAGAACTGGTCCGGCAGCCAGCCGGCGAGCACCTCGTCCACCGCGTCGACGAGGTCGGTGAGGGAGCCGCCGCGGCGGCGGGCGCTGCGGCAGCCGGCCAGCGCGAGGGACGTGGTCATCCCGGAGGCCAGGTTGTGGCCCATGGCGTCGAGGATCACGGCGTTCAGGGAGGACGCGGTGAGGGAGTGGTCGAAGCCGTCGCCGCCGAGTTCGTAGGCCGGCTCCAGGACGGCGGTGGAGACGGCGCGGTCGTTGCCGATGCTGCGCGGCGGGAGCAGCGAGCGCACCATCTCGGCGGGCAGCGTCATGGTCTCCGTGCGGGCCTGCTGGACGAACTGGTCGCTGAACGCCCGCCGCGAGGTGATCACCATGGCGAGCACGGCGGCCAGGGTGCGGCAGCGGCGCAGCCGGGCGCTGTCCAGGCAGTCCATGTGGGCGCCGAGCACCCCGAGGCGGTCGTCGCCGTCGACCAGCGGCAGCCACGCGATCAGCTGGCCGGGCCCGGCGGCGGGGTCGCCGGCCTGCTCGACGCGCAGACTCAGCGTGCGGTACGTCCAGCCGGCCAGGGACGAGTCGACCGGGAGCCGCTCACCGCCGGCCATCGGGGTCAGGTACCGCTGCTGGAGGTCGACGACGTAGAGGCAGACCTTGCGCAGGCCGATGCTGCCGGCGTAGCGGTCGACGAGGGCGGGCAGGGCGGTGGGGGCGGTGGTGTGCAGTCCTGGAGCAGCCGCTCGCCGTCCGCGGTCAGGCCCCGCTCGTCGTCCGCCATCGGTGTTCCCTTCCGGGCCGGTGCCGACAGCGCCGGTCCCCGCGCGCCCGGTGGGCGGCCGCACCGCGCCCGACCGCACCGCGCGCGACCGGCGCTCCGACGAGCCAAGCCGCTCGGGGTCCGGGGCGCCATCCCAGGGCGCCATCCGGGGCGCGGTGCGCCGAGCGGTGGGATCAGTCCAGGGCCCGGGCGGCGACGCGGAGGTCGGAGACCAGGCCCGCGTAGGCGGTGTCGCGCTCGTCGGAGCGGAGGATCGCCGAGGGGTGGAGGGTGGCCAGGACCAGGCCGCCGGAGCCGCCGGGGTCCCCGCCCGCGCCGTCGCCGGACGCGGGCATCGCCAGGAGCGTTCCGCGGTCCTTGGTGACGCGGAACGACGGCCCGAGGAGCGCCTTGGCCGCGGTGGCGCCCAGGGCCACCGTGACCTCGGGCGCGACCAGCCGCAACTCGGCGTCCAGCCACGGGCGGCAGGCGGACAGTTCGCGGAGGTTGGGCGCCTTGTGGATCCGGCGCTTGCCGCGCGGGGCGGTGGTGAACTTGAAGTGCTTGACCGCGTTGGTGAAGTAGGCGCCGCCGGCGTCCAGACCGGCCTCCGCCATCGCCTTGCGCAGCAGCCGCCCGGCCGGGCCGACGAACGGTTCGCCCTGGCGGTCCTCCTGGTCGCCGGGCTGCTCACCGACCAGCACGAGCCGGGCGGAGGCGCTTCCCGAGCCGAAGACGGTACCGGTGGTGTCGCGGAAGAGCGGGCAGCCGCGGCAGTCCGCGGCCGCCCGGCGGTACGCCGCCAGCCCGCCGCGGCGGGGCAGGTAGGGCGTGGCGTCGTAGCCCTCCCCGGCGTCCTCGGGCGGGGCGGTGGTGCCGGTGTCGGGTGGGGTCATCGGGTGCTGCCTCCTCCTGCGGTGCGCCGGGGCGCGGGGGCGGCCGGCCCGGCGCCTACTCCGGTGGTTCCATGGTCGCCGCCTGTGCTCCCGGGTGCGAACGCTCCTTCCGGCGCCGATCCTGAAAAGCGAAGGAGTCGCACGTCGCGGCGACCACGCACCGGAAGTGAGCAGGACGTACCCGACGAGGCAGCGTGTCGCGGCACCGTCGTGACAGCGGAAACGGACACACATGAGCAACGGATTCGTGGGTCCGGAGGGTTCTGGACCGGACTCGTTCGGCGACTTTCTCGCGCGGTTCTTCGGACGCCCGGCGCAGTCACCCGGGGGCGGCGGCTCGCCGATGCCCCGGCAGGCGGACATCGCGCGGCTGATGAGCGGCCCGGCCCGGGACCTGGTGACCTCCGCCGCCGCGTACGCCGCCGAACACGGCAGTCCGGAGCTGGGGACGGAGCATCTGCTGCGGGCCGCGCTGAGCACCGAGCCGACCCGGACCCTGATGCGGCAGTCCGGCGCGGACCCGGACGCGCTGGCGGCCGAGATCGACCGGAACGCCGGGTCGGGGCCGCAACAGCAGAGCGTCGCGGTGACCCCGGCGGTCAAGCGGGCGCTGCTGGGCGCGCACGAGCTGGCACGGGGCACCGGTGCGTCGTACATCGGTCCCGAGCACGTGCTGGAGGCACTGGCGGCGAATCCCGATTCGGCGGCCGGGCGGATACTGCACCTGGCGCACTTCGACCCGCAGGCCAGTGCGGGCGGGCACAGCGGCGCCGGGGCGCACCCGCCGTCCGGGTCGAGCGCCGAGCACGGCCCCGCGCCGCACCACGACACGCCCACGCTCGACAAGTACAGCCGGGACCTGACGGACCTGGCGCGGGCCGGCCGGATCGATCCGGTGATCGGGCGCGAGGAGCAGATCGAGCAGACCATCGAGGTGCTGTCGCGGCGCGGGAAGAACAATCCGGTGCTGGTCGGCGACGCGGGCGTGGGAAAGACCGCCATCGTCGAAGGGCTGGCGCAGCGGCTCGCCGACGGGGAGGTGCCCGAGACGCTGGCCGGGCGCCGGATCGTGGCGCTGGACCTGACCGCGGTGGTGGCCGGTACCCGCTACCGCGGTGACTTCGAGGAGCGGATGAACAACATCATCGAGGAGGTCCGGGCGCACTCCGACGCGCTGATCGTCTTCATCGACGAGCTGCACACCGTGGTCGGGGCGGGCGGCGGGACCGGCGAGGGCGGTGCGCTGGAGGCCAGCAACATGATCAAACCGGCGCTGGCCCGCGGTGAGCTGCACGTCATCGGCGCCAGCACGCTGGAGGAGTACCGGCGGCACATCGAGAAGGACGCCGCGCTGGCCCGCCGCTTCCAGCCGATCCTGGTGCCGGAGCCGACGGTGCCGGACACGGTGGAGATCCTGCGCGGGCTCCAGGACCGCTACGAGGCCCACCACCAGGTGCGGTACTCCAACGAGGCGGTGCTGGCGGCCGTGGAGCTGTCCGACCGGTACATCACCGACCGGTTCCTGCCGGACAAGGCGATCGACCTGCTCGACCAGGCGGGCGCCAGGGTCCGGCTGCGGTCGGCGACCAAGACGCCCAGCGTGCGCGATCTGGAGCGCGAGGTGGAGCAGCTGGGCCGGGACAAGGACCAGGCGGTCGCCGCCGAGCAGTACGAGCGGGCGACCGAGCTGCGGGACCGGATCGCGGCGCTCGCCGAGCAGATCCGGACCGTCCAGGAGTCGCCGGACGAGCGGCCGGTGGGCGGTGACGGGCGGATCGTGGAGGTGACCGCGGAGGACATCGCGGAGATCGTGTCCCGGCAGACCGGGGTGCCGGTGAGCAGTCTGACGGAGGAGGAGAAGGACCGGCTGCTGGGCCTGGAGGGGCGGTTGCAGCAGCGCGTGATCGGGCAGAGCGACGCGGTGACGGCGGTGGCGGAGGCGGTACTGCGGTCCCGGGCCGGACTGGCCGACCCGAACCGGCCGATCGGCAGTTTCCTCTTCCTCGGCCCGACCGGGGTCGGCAAGACGGAACTGGCGCGGGCGCTGGCCGAGGCGCTGTTCGGCAGCGAGGACCGGATGGTGCGGCTGGACATGAGCGAGTACCAGGAGCGGCACACCGTCAGCCGGCTGGTCGGCGCCCCGCCCGGATACATCGGCCACGAGGACGCCGGCCAGCTGACCGAGGCGGTGCGGCACCACCCGTACTCGCTGCTGCTGCTGGACGAGGTGGAGAAGGCGCACCCGGACGTCTTCAACATGCTGCTCCAGGTGCTGGACGACGGGCACCTGACGGACTCCCAGGGGCGGACGGTGGACTTCAAGAACACCGTCATCGTGATGACCAGCAACCTCGGTTCGGAGGCGCTCAGCGGCGGCCGCGGGGTGCTGGGCTTCGGGCCGGCGGAGGGGGCGGGCGCCGACGACGGGGCCCGGGAGCGGGCGCTGGCCGCGCTGCGCGGCCACTTCCGCCCGGAGTTCCTCAACCGGCTCGACGAGATCATCATCTTCCGCCAGCTGACCGACGAGCAGCTGCACCAGATCACCGGACTGCTGCTGGACGGCACCCGCCGCCGGCTGCACGCGCAGGGCATCTCGGTGGACTTCAGCCCGTCGGCGGTGGACTGGCTGACCCGCCGCGGCCACCAGCCCGAGTACGGGGCGCGGCCGCTGCGCCGGACCATCCAGCGCGAGGTCGACAACCGGCTGTCGCGGCTGCTGCTCGACGGGGCGCTGTCGTCCGGGGACCGGGTCCGGGTGGAGGTCGAGGACGACACCCTGGCCTTCCGGGCCACCGCGCAGGAGCACCGCCAGTGAGCACCGCGGCGAAACGACGGGCCGGACGTGGGGAGTTGAGCTGAACGGGCAGCGCAAGGGCCGGGACCGGGGCGAGCCGGAGCTGATCCTGCCGCGCGGCCGGAACGAGACGGAGGAGGAGCGCGCCGACCGGCGCTGGAGCGAACTCCTCCAGGAGGTGCGGGTCATCCAGACCGGTGTGCAGATCCTGTTCGGCTTCCTGCTCACCGTGGTGTTCACCGCGCGGTTCGCCACGCTCGGTACGGCGGACCGGACCATCTACGCCATCACGCTGCTGCTGGGCGCGGCGACGACCGGTGCGCTGGTGGGGACGGTGACCTTCCACCGGCTGGTGACCGGTCACCGGCTCAAGCCCCAGACGGTGCTGTGGGCGGCGCGGCTGGCGCTGGTCGGGGTGGTGCTGCTGCTGGCCACGGTCGCCTCGGCGCTGCTGCTCATCCTGCGGCTGGCGCTGAACGACACGGTCGCGCCGTGGGTGGTGGCGGGGCTGGTGGTGTGGTTCGTGGTGTGCTGGTTCGTGCTGCCGGCGTGGGTGCTGCGGCGGTATTCGTCCTCGGAGTGACCGCCGGCGGCCGGCTCTGCGGGGCGGCGGGCGCGGTGCGACGATGAGAGGGCCCGGGGGATCCGCGGAATGGAGGGTTCACCATGACGGTCTGCGAGGTCTGCGGGAACGACTACGCACGGGGCTTCGAGGTGCGCATCGACGGCGAGTCCCACACCTTCGACTGTGTGGAGTGCGCCGCGCATCTGCTCGCGCCGACGTGTGAGAACTGCCGGTGCCGGATCCTGGGGCACGGCCTGGAGGCGGGCGGCCGGTTCTTCTGCTGTGCGCACTGCGCGCGGCTCCAGGGGGTGCGGCAGCTGGCCGACAGCGTGGCCTAGGGCCGCGGTCCGGACACGCGATGCGGCGGCCGCCCCCCCGGGGGGCGGCCGCCGCATCCGCGCGCCGGTCACACACCGGCCGTCGCGGGGCTCACCCGGCGCGGGCGGAGCAGCAGCGCGGCACCGGCCAGGCCCGCGCTGAGGATGGCCAGGCCGACCGCCAGCAGCTCCGGCCACGTCGAGGCATCGCCCAGGCTGCTGCGCAGCGGGACCAGGACCCCGGCCCGGGACAGGGCGTGCAGCACGATCACGGTGACCGCGGCGGCCGCGCTGGCCGCCCAGACCGCGGCGGTGTCGCGCAGGGCCAGGCAGCCGGCCAGCAGCAGGTAGACCGCGGCGATGGTCATCGACAGGGCGTCCGACGAACCGCCGTGGGTCTCCGCGGCGCCCACCGGCAGGTGGCTCAGCCCGCACAGGGCCAGCGCCGCGGCGGCGGGCCAGCGCAGGACGGACCGCAGCACCCCGCCGACGGCCTGGCCGGGCGCGGCGGGTGCGCCGGCGGCGTGCCAGCCGGCGCCGGCCGGGGGCACGTTGGCGGCCGGCCAGGGGGCGCGCTGCGGCCGGGGCGGGGCGTCGCGGTGGGTGGCGTCCCGCATGACCGGCTCGCCCGGGGCGGCGCCCGGTCCGGGGTGGGGGGTGGGGTAGCCGTGGTCGGGCGCGGGGTGGCCGTAGGGGTCCGGGTAGGGGTCGAGCGAGGGGTCGTTGACGGTGGGGAGGGTGGCGGTGGCCGGGCCCGCGGTGTCGTGGTGGCCGTCGGGGAAGTCGCCGCCGGCCGGCGGTGCCCCGTCGGCGGGGCGGCCCTCCTGGGCCCGGTCGAACAGCTTGATCAGCTGGGCGACCTCGTCGACGGACCGGCCCACCGCCGCCGCACGCAGCGCCTCGTAGCTCGCCTCGGCGGTGTGCGGGGCTTCGCCGAGCATGGCGAGCAGCGGCCCGACCTCGCTCACCGGGCGGGTCATCGCCGCCACCCGCAGGGCTTCGTCGCCCGGGTTGGGGTCTTCGCCGCTGCGCTTGAGCAGTTCCACGAGGGCGGCGACCTCCTCCACCGGTCTGGTGGTGGCCGCCGTCCACACGAGGGTGCGAAACGAGACGTTCTCCTGGCTGGTGGTCGGATGGTCTTCGCCGTGGCCCGTCGGGGACAGGCCGGCTTCGCCCCCACGAGGAGCTGGTTCAGGTGACATGTAGGGACTCCACTGAACGAGGTGAGAGCGGCTGCGCCAAGGGCGCCGGCGCTCATCGGGCGTTGTGCGTGCTTGATCGGTTCTGTTGTGGTTCAGCCAACGTCCCTCTTGGCGGGCGGCGCCAGTGCTGGCGGGCCATCCGGTGGAGACACGCCGCGGGCCCGGCCGGCGACCGGGCGTGTCGGCCGGGGGGCCTCAGTCCTGTGTGGTGGCGACGGTGAAGAGTCCGCCCTGCGGATCGCGGATCACGGCTTCGCAGCCGGTGCTGTCCACCATCGGCGTCACCGGCAGCGCGAAGCCGCCGGCGGCCACGGCGGCCGCGGTGACCTTCTCGATGTCGTGCACGGGGAAGTACACGTGCCAGCGGGGGCGGACGTGCGGGTCGGGGGCGGCCTCCACGGCGCCGCCGCGCAGCGCGGCGACGGTGCGCCCGCCGGCGTCGCGGACCACCACCTCGTCGTGCTCGTAGGTGATGTCGCAGCCGCCGGGCCGGTCCGGGGACCAGCCGAAGACCTCGCCGTAGAAGATCGCCGCCTCGAAGGCGTCGCGGGTGCGCAGTTCCAGGCACATCGGCGCGCAGCCCTGGCCGACCGCCCAGGAGAGCGTCTGGCCCTCCCACAGGCCGAAGACCGCACCGTCCCGGTCGGCGGCGAGCGCGGCGCGCCCCTTGCCGAATTCCAGCGGGCCGACGGCCACGGTGGCGCCGCGCTCGCGGATCCGGGCGGCGGTGTCGTTGGCGTTGGCGACGGCGAAGTACGGGGTCCAGGCGACGGCGACCCGCCAGCTGGGCCCCAGCGCGCCGAGCCCGGCGACCGGCTGGCCCTCGGCCAGCGCGATGGAGAACTCCGGGCCCAGGACGCCGGGGCGGAAGTGCCAGCCGAGGACCTCGCCGTAGAAGTCCTGTGCGGCCTGGAGGTCGTGGGTCATCAGGCTGACCCAGCAGGGGGCGCCGCCGAGCGAGGCGGTGGAGACGGTGCGGGGTTGGGTGGCGGGCATCGGGGACCGCCTACCAGCGGCGGCGGCCGCCCGTGCCGCGCGGGCCCGTCCTGCGGAAGAGGAGAGCGACCACCAGCGCCGCCACCACCAGGGCGATGACGGCGAACCAGAGCAGTTTCAGTGCGAAACCGGCGCCCGCCAGGAGCAAAACGAGCAGCAGGACGAGGACGATCAGGGCCATCGGGATCCACCTCCGGACGGGCTGGTTCCCCACCTGGCCCCATTATGCGCTCCCGGGGGCGGCCCCACCCGGGCCGGAGCGGCGCCCGGAGCGGCCGGTGTCCGCGGGAGCGCGCCGGGTGACGCTCCGAGGTGCCGAAGGGCGCGGGCCCTGATTCGCTGGGAGCAGCGGCCGCGCGTCCGGCCGCGCACCCGCGGTGCCCGACCGGGACCCGTCGGCACGAGGAGGAGGAACGCCATGGGAGCGGGAGAGACTCACGAGCGCCTGGAGCAGATGCGGGAGAAGGCCAGGGAGCTGGCCGAGGCCGCGGAGCGGGCCGACGATCCCAAGGAGCGGCAGCGGCTCCAGGAGAAGTCCCGCCGGCTGCGGAGCCGGAGCGAGCAGGAGAGCGCCATGCGGAGCGGGGACATCTATCCGTCGGAGTGAGCCCGGCACGGTGCGGCGCCCCGCAGGACCGGCGGAAGGAGGTGGCATGCACCGCAGACGCCCCAGCGTGGTCTACGTGCACGGCAACGGCAACAAGGTCCGTGCGGACCTGCTCAGGTCGCAGTGGGACCGGGCGCTCTTCGGCCGGGAGATGGCCGGGGTGTCCCGGATGGCGTACTGGGCCCCGCTGCGGTACGCCGCCCCGCTGCCGGACTTCGCGGCGGACGAGCTGGACGGCGGGCCGGCGGTGGGCGCGGAGGCGCCCGCGCGGGAGGGCCCCGGGGTGTTCGATCCGCCGGAGGAGTTCGTGGCGCGGACCGTCGCGGACGCCTGGCGGGGCGCCGGCCGGGACGCGCTGGAGGGCCGGGCGGCCGGGGGCCCCGCGGACAGCGCGGGCGAGCGCGCGCTGGTGGGCTGGCTGCGGGAGATGACGTACTTCGCGGAGACGCTGGGCGAGGCGGAGTCCGACGCCGGGCCCGGGGCAGCCGGGGACGGCGCGGCGCTGCCGCTGGAGGTGCTGCCGCTGCCCCGTCCGCTGCGTACCGCGGTGTTCCGGGAGCTGGTCCGGCGCACCTTCACCGATGTCCACGCGTACTTCTTCGGCGGGGCGGGGCCGGCGATCCGGGAGGTGGTGGGCGAGGCGCTGGCCGGGCCGGCGGACGGGCCGCTGGTGGTGGTCGGCCACAGTCTGGGGTCGGTGGCCGCCTACGAGGTGCTGCGGGAGCGGGAGCAGGAGGTGGAGCTGCTGGTCACGCTGGGGTCGCCGCTGGTGATCGGTGAGGTGCGGGACCAGTTGGCGCGGCCGCCCGCGGTGCCGGCCGGGGTGCGGGCCTGGCGCAATGTGTCGGACCTGCGGGACCTGGTCGCGCTCGGGCACACCCTGCGCCCGGACTTCACCCCGACCGAGCTGATCACCGACGCGCTGGTCACCAACGGCAGCCGGAACCACCACGGGATCGCCGAGTACCTCGCCCAGGCGGCGGTCCGGGAGCCGGTGCAGCGGGTCGTCGGGCAGCTGGTCTGAGCACGGGTTTCCGTCGCGTTGGGGCGCTTGCACCCCGGAAAACCGGGTGAAAGCATGACAAACAGCAGGAACGACGGGGCCGGTCGGGTGGGCTCCCCCGCGGAGCGGCCGGGTAGGTGCGGCATGCCGTTGAGCGAGACGGAATGGGAACTCGTCACGATGTGGCTGGAGAGGTATCTCCTCGACACCGTGGACCCGCACAGCGCCCTCCTCCAGTACGGACTCCCGCAGGACTTCCTCGGCGGGCTCCGGCTGGGGCAGGTCAGCCGGGACAACGCCCGCTCCCTGGTGCACGCCTCGCGCCGGGACATCGCACGCCAGGTGGCGCTGCTCGAAGTGGTCACCGCGCTCGACCGGCTGGCGGTCCTGCCGGAGAGCGGCACCGCCCGGGAGTTCCTGCGGCGGTTGCGCGCGGACGCCGCGGCGCACGGCACCCGGGACACCTTCCGCAGCTGCGTCCTCCAGGGCGGCACCGCGGCGTTCATCGACCGCGAGGACCTGCGCGAGACGCTGCGCCGCTTCGTCGCGGACCCGGAGAAGTCGGTCCTGCTGGTGGACGGCGAACCGGACAGCGGGCGCTCGTACACCTACACCTTCCTGCGCCACATCGGGCAGCACAGCGGATTCCGCCCGGCCCGGGTGACGCTGTCGCGGACCTCGACCGCGCGGCAGGTACTGGAGCGGCTGGCCGCGTTCGTCGGCGGGCAGGACGCCGGGGACGAGCCGTCCGGCCCCGCCGGGACCGGCGGTCCGGCGCCGTCCCTGGAGGACGCGGTGCACCGGATGGTCGGCCGGGCCACCGCCGCCGACGAGCGGTACTGGCTGGTCCTCGACGAGTGCGACAAGCTCGATCCGCACTCCGATGTCTGGGACTTCATCGGCCAACTCGCCCTGGCGGTGTACGAACACGCCGCGCTGCGCGGCGACCGGGCGCCGCGGCTGGTCCTGCTCGGCTACGGCCGTTCGATGCGCCCGCTCCCCTACGACCTGCGCGGCAGCCTGTGCTGGGACACCGCCCGGGTCATCGAGGCGGACGACCTGCGGCGCTTCTTCGACCAGCTCTTCCGCGAGTCACCGCCCGCCGCCCTCGACGGCGGGGACGGGGAGATCGCCGGGCTGGTCGAGGTGGCGGTGGCGGAGGTGCTGCGCGCCGTCCGCGCCCGGGACGGGAGCGGGGAGAGCTACATGCGGCGGCTCTGCGCGGCGGTGGAGGGGGCGATCCGTGTCTACCGGACCCTCTGACACCGGGCGCCTGGCCCCGGCCCGGCTCCGGGAGGAGTTCGCCGCCCGGCTCCGGCGCGAGCTGCGCACCGACGAACCGGCCGGGCGGACCGTGCCGGACGCCCGCCGGGCCTACCGGGAGGCGGCCTGCCTGCTGGCCCGCTTCGATCCGCGGCGGCTGCGGCTGCCCGGTGAGGACCGGCCGAGCGGCGGCGCGGCCATGGCGCTGCTGGACGACTGCACCGCGGTGGGCGGCCCGGGCGGCCGCGCCGCCTGGACGCTGACGCCCGAGGCCCGGGACGCCGCGCTGCGCGGGCTGGCCGGACCGGACGCGGCCCGGCGGGCACTGGAGGCCAACCGCGAGCAGTTCCCCACCGAACCCGGCGGCCCCGAAGCGCTCTGCCTGGGCTTCCTCCAGGGCACCCTGCCCCCGGCGGCCGCCCTCCTGGCCCGCTGGTCCGCCGACGAACTCGCCGACGCCCTCCAGGCGGTGCTGTGGCTCTCCCGGGTCCCCGGCGTGCGCGGCCTCCCCGAACCGGCCGCGCTCCAGGCCGCACTGGAGCGGGCCCGGCTCCTGGAGCCGCTGCGGCGCCTGGTGGCGGGACCGTTCCTGGGCCGGGAGGACGAGCTCGGCCGGCTGCGCGCCTACACCGGCCTGCCCGGCAGCGGCCCGGCGGCGGAACCGGTGGCGGAACCGGTGGCGGAACCGGCGGCGGAACCGGCCGGCGGCGGAACCGGCGGGCCGGCGCCGGCGCTGGTCATCCACGGTCCGGGCGGGATGGGCAAGAGCACCCTGCTGGCCAAGTTCCTGGTGGACAGCGTGGACGGGGCGGCCGGCGGGGCGGCGTTCGGGGGGCCGGGCGGATTCCCGTTCGCCTACATCGACTTCGAGCGGCCGACCCTCTCGCTGCGGGAACCGGTCACCCTGATCGCCGAGGCGGCCCGCCAACTGGCCGTGCAGTACCCGGCGTTCCGGTCCGAGCTGGACGCGCTGGCGGACGAGTGCCAGCAGGCGGCGGCCAGTCAGCGCGAGGAGCAGGAGCGGGTGGCGCAGCTGTGCCGGCTGGCCACCACCCGGGTGCTGGGCCGCAGTTCGTCGCAGGCGTTCCAGTCGCTGGCCACCGAGCGGGAGACCGGGCTGATCCGGCGGGTGGCCGAGGTGCTGGCGCGGGCGGTGGCCGCGGCCGGGCAGCAGGACCCGCCGTTCGTGCTGGCCATCGACACCTTCGAGGAGGCGCAGTACCGGGGCTCGCCGGTGCTGAGCCGGATGTGGGCGATCTGCGCCGCGTTCCGGCACGGCTATCCGCGGCTGCGGGTGGTGGTCTCCGGGCGGGCGCCGGTGGAGCACCCGGCCCGGACCGCGGATCCGCTGGAGATCGAGCTGCCCGAGCTGGCACCGGCGGCCGCGGTGGCGCTGCTGCGCTCCCTGGGCGTCGGCGATCCGGACGTCGCCGCGGCGCTGGCCGAGCGGGTCGGCGGGCATCCGCTCAGCCTGCGGCTGGCCGCCCGGGCCGCGGCGCTCGCCGGCGGCGCGGACGGGCCGGCCGGCGACCTGGTCCGCGGACTGCCCGAGCGCCGCGAGGAGGTGTTCCGGCGCGTCGACCGGATGCTGGTCCAGGGCGTCCTGTTCGACCGGATCCTGAGCCACATCACCGACGAGGACCTCCGCCGGCTCGCCCATCCGGCACTGGTCCTGCGCGCGATCACGCCGGGGGTCATCGCGGAGGTGCTGGCCGGGCCGTGCGGACTGCGGGTGCCGGACCCGGCCGCGGCGCACCGGCTGTTCGCCGAGCTGAGCCGGCTGGACCTGGTCGAACCGGCCGGGCCCGGGGCGGTGCGGTACCGCGGCGACGTCCGCGCGATCATGCTGCGGCTGCCCGGCGGGGACCGCACCGAGGTGATGCGCGCGGTCGAGCGGCGGGCGGTGGCGTACTACGCGGCCCGGGACGGGGTGGAGGCGCGGGCCGAGGAGATCTACCACCGGCTGCGGCTGGACGAGGACCCGCGGAGGGTGGAGGAGCGCTGGCTGCCCGGCGTCGAACGGTTCCTGGCCGGGTCCCGGCAGGACCTGCCGCCGCGGGCCGCGGGGCTGCTGACCGCACGGCTGGGCGGCGGCGCACCGGACCGGGTGGCGGCCGGCGCCGACCAGGAGGACTGGGAGCGGATCGCGGCCCGCGAGGTGGAGGACCTGCTCGCTCAGGGGTTCGCGGCGGCGGCGCTGACCCGGCTGGCGCAGCGGCGGCCGTGGACCCCGTGCAGTCCGCTGCACTCCCTGCTGGCCGAGGCCCTGGGCCGGCTCGGGCGGCGCGACGAGGCCCGGACGGCCGTCGCGGACGCCATCGGACAGGCCGAGCGCGCCGGCTGCGCCGAGCGGCGGCTGGAGCTGCTGCTGCTCGCCGCGCGGCTGGCCGAGGAGGCCGGCGATCCGGCCGGGGCCGACCGGCAGTTGCGGGTGGCGGAGGACGCCGCGCTCGCCCTCGGCCAGGACCTGGAGGCGATGGGCGCCCGGCTGGCCCGGGCCCGGCTGCCCGCCACCGGCCCGGAAACGGCCCGCTCCGGCGCCCAGGCCGGGCGTCAACTCGCCACCCAGCTGCGGGAGTTGCCTGCCGAGGTGCTGGCCGGCCAGCCGGTCCTGGTGCGCGCGGTCGCCTCCCAGGTCTACGGCCAGGACCCGGGGGCGCTGGCCCGCGCCCTGGAGCTGGTGGGGCTGCCGACCGACGACCGGACGCTGGACACCCTGGGCGCCGCGATGTGCCGGGCCACCCGCCGCCAGCCCTCGCTGCTGGGCGCGGTGATGGGGATCCTGGACGAGGCGGCCGGACCGGCCGGACCACCGCCGCCCGGCGGCCGGGCGGCGGGCGGCGCCGGGGCCCCGCCGGCCGGCCCCCGCCCCACCGGCATCACCGGCATCCTCCGCCTGGCCCGCGACCGCGGCACCCTCAACTCCCTGGCCCGTCGGCTGCTGACCATCCCCGACACCGGCGGCGACCTGCTGGCCGGGGTGGCCGCGGCGATGGGCGTGGGGACCGGTGCCCGTACGACGCCGGAGGCGGCCGCGGCGCAGGGGCCCGGGCACCGCCGGCCGGACGAAGGGAGCGGCCCGCCCGGGCCTGACCAGCCATGACCGCCTATCTCTCGCAGGACGCGCTCCTCCGGGTGCGGGACGCCGCGCTGGAGAGCGGGCTGACCGACCCAGCCGTCCGCCCGCTGCTCTTCGACGGTGTGCTGCCCAAGTACCGCGGCACCCTGCCGATGCTGGCGGCCCCGATGCGCCAGCTGCACTCCGACCTGGCGCAGATGAACCAGGTGGAGCGGCTGGTGGACGGCTCGGTGCCGCTGGAGATCTGGCTGCGCAACGCGGTCGCCCAGACCGCCGAGGCCGAACCGCTGAAGGTGTTCCAGCAGGCCCTGGACGAGGTGGCCCGGCAGGCCGGCGGCGAACCGGACGTACTGGCCGGCACGGCGGCACCGGAGCTCAAGGAGCAGATCGTCTTCCGCGACGACACCGTCCCGATCGGCTTCCTGCGCGGCGGCGCGCTGGCCGGCGCCTCGGTGGCCCGGCTGAAGGTGCCGCCCTACCAGGACGGCGCCCCGCTCCAGCCGAACGGCTTCCCGCACGCCGGCACCGGCTGGCTGGTCACCCCCACCCTGCTGGTGACCAACCACCACGTCGTCAACGCCCGTACCGGCACCGGCCCGGAGCGCCCGCTGGCCGCCCCCGAGGACCTGCTGCTCCAGGCCCGGCACACCCGGGCCCGCTTCGGCTACGACGCCGACTCCGACGGCACCGACGACTCCGCCGCCGAGGAGGCCGGGGTCAGCGGGCTCGCGGCGGCCGACCCCGAACTGGACTACGCGGTGCTGCGGCTGGCCGACCCGTCCACCCGGCCGGTACTGAAGCTGGCCCGGCGGCCGCTGGCGGTCCCCGACGGCGACTGCGTGGCGGTCAACATCATCCAGCACCCCGGCGGCCTGCCGAAGCGGGTGGCGCTGCGCAACAACCTGGTCTACGAGGCGGACGAGCACGACGTCCGCTACTTCACCGACACCCGCGGCGGCTCCTCCGGCTCCCCGGTCCTCACCGACGACTGGCGGGTGGTGGCCCTGCACCGGGGCAGCCGCCGGGTGGAGAACGTGCGCTTCCAGGGCCGGACGACCGCGTTCGTCAACGTCGGTACCCAGATGACCGGGGTGCTGCGCCACTTGGCGGACCACGCCCCGGACGTCCACGCCGAGATCACCGCGGCGCAGGACGGGGGCGGAACGGGCTGAGCGGACGGCCCCGGGCCGCCTGCCGGCCCGTACGCCCGGCCACCCCACCGACCGCAGGACCCCCACGAGGAGGACGAGATGGCGAACCGGAGCCGATCACCGGTGGCGACCGGGCCCGAGCGGGTCTTCGGCGATCTGCGGACGGTCGCGGCCCGGGTCCGGGACCAGCTGTCCGGGGAGGAGCCCGAGTCCGCGGTGGAGCTGCCCCCCGAGGAGCTGCCGGCCGGGCAGATCTCGCAGTACGCCCGGCAGGAACGCGCCCGGGTGCTGTCGGCCGGCGCCAGCGGGCTGGACAAGCTGGCGGCGGGCCGGGCCGACGAGATCAGCGACGACGAGTCGTTCGGGATGGAGGCGGTGGTCCTGCTCGAAGGGCGCCCGGCCATCCTCGTCCAGCACCAGGACTTCCCGGCGCAGCAGGGCGACTGGGCGGTGCTGGACGCGCACCGGGCCGCGATCCGGGAGACGCTGGCCCGGGTCGGCCGGGTGGCGGTCTCCGGGCACCTCAGCCTGGACTGGCTCGGCACCGGTTTCCTGGTCGGCCCGCAGACGGTGATGACCAACCGGCACGTGGCGGTGGAGTTCGCCCGCGGCGCCGGTGACGGCTGGGTCTTCCAGCAGGGGCTGGGGGCGGCCCTGGACATCGGCGAGGAGTGCCGGTCCGATCCGGACCCCGCCGACGGCGCCCCGTCGTACGAGGTCACCGAGGTGCTGGGGATCCACGAGGACGCCGATCTGGCGCTGCTGCGGGTCGCCCCGTACCTCGGCGGCAGTGCGCTGCCCACTCCCCTGGCGGTCGCCGCGGACGCGCCGCCGGACCTGCCGGGGCACCCGGTGTACTGCGTCGGCTACCCGGCCTGGGACGGCCGCCGCAATGAACCGGAGTCCATGCGCCGGATCTTCATGGACGTCTACAACGTCAAGCGGCTCCAGCCGGGCACCACCACCGGCCTGGAGCCGGAAGGGAACGTGATGCGCCACGACTGCTCAACGCTCGGCGGCAACAGCGGCTCGCCGGTCGTCGACCTCACCGACCACCGGGTCCTCGGCCTGCACTTCGGCGGCCGCTACGGCCTGGGCAACTTCGCCGTCCCGCTGTGGCAGCTGGTGGAGGACCCGCTGCTGGTGCGGGGGGAGGTCAACTTCGTATGAGCGGCGTCCGGAACGAAGCACGGGACGGGGTGCGGGGCGGGGCACTGCCCGGGCGGCGGACCCTTCTGAGGGCCGGGCCGGCGGTGCTGCTGGGGGCCGCCGGATGCGCGGGGCGGCAGGCCGGGCCGGCGGCGCCCGCCCGGCCCGGCGCCTCCGGGACGGCCCCGGCGCTGCCCCGGCCACCCGTGTGGCGGCCCGGCCCCGGAGAGGTGCACCCGGAGGTGAAGAGCCGGGCGGTGGAGCTGGTGCGGGCGATCGGGGCGTGGCCGGCCGGGGAGCGGGACGCGGCGATGGCGCGGGTGGGTGCACTGGGACTGGCCCCGTCGCTGGTGGACCGGGCGGGGGCCCTGCGGCCCGGCGGCACGGAAGCGGTGCTGGAGGTGGTGACGGCGCAGTACGGCGGGATCCTGGCGGACGCGGCGAGCGTGCTGGTGGTGTGCCGGCAGTGGGTGCGGCGGGCCGACGGGACGGTGCTGCCGGGCGGGACGACGGTGGACGTCCGGCTGCGCCGGGCGCGGCCGCGCTGGACGGCGACCGCCCTGCACCCGGCGGCGCCCGGCGCCCCCGCGGCGGCCCCGGGCGAGGCCGCGCGGCGGGTGCTGGCGGCGGGCCCGGGCATCGAGCTGCCGCCGGCGGCGGCCGCGGACGTGCGCAGCGGCGCGGTGCACACCAGTGTGCTGGAGGCGCTGCTGGAGCTGGCCCGCGGGCACCGGCTGGCGGTGAGCGTGCTGCGGTCCGGGCACCCGCTGACGGTGTTCGGGACCGACCGGCCCAGCGACCATCCGCGCGGGCGGGCGGTGGACGTATGGCGGATCGACGGGCACCCGGTGGTCGATCCGGCGACGCCGCGGGGGCTGGTGGAGTCGTTCATGCGCCGGGCGGCGGCCGCCGGGTCGTACAACATCGGCGGCCCCTACCTGCTGCCGGGCGGGGCGCCCGGGCAGTTCTTCTCGGACGCCACCCACCGGGACCATGTGCACCTGGGCTTCCGCAGCTGATCCCGGTGGGTGCGGCGCAGTCCGCAGGGCGGACCTGACGGGCCGTCATTTCTTGACGAACTCGGTGGTGTACGTCTTGCCCAGGTCGATGGTGGCGTTCTGGAGGTTGGGGTTGAACGCCTTGAGGACGCGTTCGACGGTGGCCGGGCCGTCGGCCGGCATCACGCCGTCCTTGGTGAACATCGGCAGGGTGTCCTTGATGGCCTGGGCGTACAGCTCCTTGCCGCCCTGGGCGTAGTCCGCCGGCATCTTCGCGGCGATCTCCTCGGGCGTGTGGGTGGACATCCACCGGAGGGTCCGGACGAACGCCTTGGCGAGCTTGCGGACGGTGTCCTTGTGGCTGTTCACCCAGTCGGTGTTCATGTAGAGGCTGGAGGACGGGTAGAGGCCGCCGAGCGCCTGCTTGGAGCCCTCGGGGGTGCGCATGTCGAGGAGCACCTTGCCGATCTTCTTGTCGACGACCTGGGCGACGGTGGGGTCGGTGGTCATCCCGGCGTCGATGGAGCCCTGTTCGAGGGCGGACAGGAAGGTCTGGCCGGCGCCGACCGCGACCGGGTGGACGTCCTCGGTCCGCACGCCGTTCTTGACCGCCAGGTACTTGGTGAGGAAGTCGGTGGACGAGCCGAGGCCGGTGACGCCCAGCTTCTTGCCCTTGAAGTCCTTGGCGGAGGTGATCTGGGACGCGGCCTTGTTGGAGACCACCTCCACCTCGCCGGGCGCCTGGGCCAGCTGCACCACCGATTCGACCTGCTTGCCCTTGGCCTGGAGGTCGAGGGTGTGGTCGTAGAAGCCGACGACGCCCTGGACGTCGCCGGAGATCAGCGAGGTGGTGGCCTGGACGCCGGCCGGTTCGGTGAGCAGGGTGACGTCGACGCCCTCGGCCTTGAAGAAGCCGAGCTGCTGGGTGAGGCGGGCCGGCAGGTAGATGACCTTGTCCAGGCCGCCCACCATGATCTTGATCTTGCCGTCCTTGGCGTCGGCGGTGGTGCCGGCCGAGGAGCCGCCGCAGGCGGTGAGACCGGTCAGGGCGAGCGCGGCCGCGGTGAGGGCGGCCGGGATCTTGAGCTGGGTGCGCATGGTCACGTCCTTGTGAGGGGGGGCGGTGCGGGCGGGGGGCGGGGTCAGCGGGCGTCGCCGGTGTCGGCCGGCTTCCAGCGGAAGAGCCGCTTCTCCAGGAAGGCCAGGAGCCCTTCGGCGAGCAGCGCGACGACGGCGAGGATCACCATGGCGGCGTAGACCCCGGCGGCGTTGAAGGTGCCCTGGGAGGCCGAGACCAGCAGGCCCAGGCCCTTGGTGGCGCCGATGTACTCGCCGACGATGGCGCCGATCAGCGCGAAGCCGAAGCTGACGTGCAGGCTGGTGAAGATCCAGGAGGTGGCGGCGGGGATGACGACCTGGAGGGTGACCTGGCGGTTGCTGGCGCCCAGGATGCGGGAGTTGGCGACCAGGTTGCGGTCCACCTCGCGGGCGCCCTGGAAGGCGTTGAAGAAGACCGGGAAGAAGACCAGGACGACGGCGGAGGCCACCTTGGAGGCCGGGCCGAGGCCGAACCAGATCAGGAAGATGGGCGCCAGCACGATCCGCGGCAGCGCGTTGAGGACCTTGATGTACGGGCCGAGCACATCGGCCAGGAAGCGGATCCGGCCGAGCGCGATGCCCAGCACCACGCCGCCCAGGACGCCGATGACCCAGCCGAGCAGCGCCTCGTAGAGCGTGTACCAGACCTGCTCCCACAGGGGGCCCTGCGGGGTGCCGTGGACCGTCCACTGGGTGATCTGGTCCCAGATCTTCGACGGCATGGAGAAGTTGAACGGGTCGATGACGGCGGCGCGGGCCAGCCCCTCCCACAGCGCGAGCAGGCCGACCAGGAGCACCACGCGGGTGCCGTGGACGAGGAACGCGTGGTTGCGGGCGGCCCGGGCGCGGGCCTGGCTGCGCTCCCCGGGGGTGCCGGCCGCGGGGGCGGCGGCCGGGGCGGTGGCGGTCTCAGGCGGCATCGGCGGTACCCCTCTCGCGGGTGATCCGGACCTCTTCGCCGAGCGAGGACCAGATCTCCCGGTAGATCTCGATGAACCGCGGCTCCAGACGCACCGACTCCACCCGGCGCGGGCGCGGCAGGTCGATCGCGAAGACCTCCTTGACGGTGGCCGGTCCCGCGGTCATCACCACGACCTTGTCGGCGAGCGCGATGGACTCCTCCAGGTCGTGGGTGACGAAGACGACGGAGGCGCCGGTGCCGGCCCACAGGTCGAGCAGCTCGTCCGACATCAGGGCCCGGGTCTGCACGTCGAGCGCGGAGAACGGCTCGTCCATCAGCAGGATCTCGGGGTCGTTGACGAAGGTGGCGGCGAGGGCGACGCGCTTGCGCTGGCCGCCGGAGAGCTGGTGCGGGTAGCGGTCCTCGAACGCGGCGAGGCCGACCCGGCCGAGCCATTCACGGGCCCGCTCCCTGGCCTCGGCCTTGGGGACGCCGCGGAAGCGGGGCCCGGCCATGACGTTGGAGAGCACGGTGCGCCAGGGGAAGACGGCGTCCTGCTGGAAGACGAAGCCGACCTTGTCGCCGATACCGCGGACCGGTTCGCCGGCCACCAGCACCTCGCCCTCGGTGGGCTCGGTCAACCCGCTGACCAGGGTGAGGGTGGTGGACTTACCGCATCCGGTGGGCCCGACCACGGCGACGAACTCACCGCGGCCGACGGTGAGGTCCAGGTCGCGCACGGCGGTGTGCAGTCCGCCCGAGGGGGTGCGGAAGGTCTTGCTCGCTCCCCGCAGCTCGATGGCAGGGCTCGTATGGCTGTTCATGGACCGGGAGGCTAGGAGCGGGCCGGGCCACCGCGGCAGCCTTGTGGGCGCAAGCCGTCTTTCTGCGCGCAAACCCTGTTGTGCCCATTTTGCTCACGCTAGAACAACAAAAGTCCGCCGGGGACTGGGCAGCCGGGCCGCGGCGGCTTACGTTGCGGGGGCACCGCAGCAACAGGAAGAGTCAATTCCGCATCGCGCGCCGAGCGGCGCGCGGCCCGGACAGGCACCGCGCGGCCACGACAGGCACCGCGGCCACGACAGGCACGACACGGCACGACACGGCACGACAAGGGGGGACGGTATGCGGATCCGCTGGCCCCGTCGCGTCTTCGCACAGGTCCTGACCGCACAGCTGGCCATCACCACCGGTGTGACGGTGCTGGCCACCGGCCTGTTCCTGGCCCCGCTCGGGCACGCCCTGGACGACCAGGCGATGCGCCGGGCCCTGGCCATCGCGCAGACCGCGGCCGCCGACCCGGACCTGGTCCGCGACCTGGAGCACACCGCGCCCGCCGCCCGCGGCCCCGTCCAGTCCTCGGCGGAACGGATCCGCCGGGCCACCGGCGCGCTCTACGTCGTGGTGATGGACACCCGCGGCGTCCGCTGGTCGCACACCAACGCCGCGGAGATCGGCCACCACGTCTCCACCGACCCCGCCCGCACCCTGGCCGGCCAGGAGGTCCGCCAGATCGACACCGGCACCCTGGGCCGTTCGGCCCGCGCGAAGGTGCCGCTGCGCGACGGCCGCGGCGAGATCGTCGGCGCGGTCTCGGTCGGCATCGGCTACGACAGCGTGCACGGGCTGCTGCTCGGTGCCATCCCGGGGCTGCTGCGGTACGCGGGCGCGGCGCTGGCGGCCGGGGTGCTGGCCGCGGTGGGCGTCGCCCGGAGCCTGCGCCGCCGGACGCACGGCGTCGCCACCGCCGACATCTCGGCGCTGCTGGACGAGCGGGAGGCGATGCTGCACGGCATCCGGGAGGGCGTCGTCGCCTTCGACCGGCGGGGCCGGATCCGGCTGGTCAACGACGAGGCGGCACGGCTGCTGGGGCTGACCTCGGACGCGGCCGGCCGCGCCCTGGACGAGGTGCTGCCGCCGGGCCGGACCACCGACGTGCTGGCCGGCCGGGTGGCCGGCAGCGACCTGCTGGCGGTCAGCGGCGGCCGGGTGCTGGTCGCCAACCGCGTACCGACCCGGGACGGCGGCGCGGTGGTCACGTTGCGGGACCGCACCGAACTGGAGCTGCTGGGCCGGGAGTTGGACAGCACCCAGGGGCTGCTGGACGCGCTGCGCGCCCAGGACCACGAGCACGCCAACCAGCTGCACACCGTGCGCGGACTGCTGGAACTGGGCCGCTACGACATGGCGGTGGAGTTCGTCGCCGAGGTGGCCAGCGCGCACCGGGCGTCCGCCGAGCAGATCGCCGAGCGGGTGCACGACCCGCTGCTGTCCGCGCTGCTGGTCGGCAAGGCCGCGATCGCCGCCGAACGCGGCGTCTCGCTGCGGATCTCGTCCGCGACGCTGCTGCCGGACGCGGTGGTGGACCCGCGCGACCTGGTGACGGTGCTCGGCAACCTCATCGACAACGCGCTGGACGCCACCGCCGAACGCCGCTGCGCGGAGCCGTTCGTGGAGGTCGAACTGCGCACCGAGGGCAGCACCGCGGTCGTCCGGGTCAGCGACACCGGGCCCGGGGTCCCGCCCGGGATGCGGGACCGGATCTTCGCCGAGGGCTGGTCCACCAAGAGCGCCACCGTCGCCTCCCGGGGGCGGGGCATCGGGCTGGCGCTGGTGCGCCGGCTCGCCGAGCGCTACGGCGGGATGGCCCGGGTCACCGCCCGGGCCGGCGGCGGCGCGGTGTTCACCGTCGTCCTGCCCGAGGCGCTGGACCCGGCCCTCCCCGCCTCCGCCGCCCCCCGCCAGCTCACGGCCACAGGAGAGTCACCGTGATCGATGTCCTTGTCGTGGACGACGACTTCCGCGTCGCGGAGATCAACGCCGCGTACGTGTCCCAGGTGCCCGGCTTCCGGGTCGCCGGCCGCGCCCACACCGCGGCCCAGGCGCTGGCCACCCTGGAGCGCCACCCGGTCGACCTGGTCCTGCTCGACCACTACCTGCCGGACGAGACGGGCCTGACCCTGGTCCGGCGGCTGCGCCAACTGGGCCACCACACCGACGTGATCATGGTGACCGCGGCCCGGGACGTGGCCACCGTGCAGGCGGCCATGCGCTACGGCGCCCTCCAGTACCTGGTCAAGCCGTTCGGCTTCTCCGGGCTGCGGGCCAAACTGGACAGCTACGCCGCGCTCCGCCGTACCGTCGAGGGCGCCGCCGGCCGCGGCGAGGCCGGTCAGGAGCAGGTGGACCGGATCTTCGCGGCGCTGCGCACCCCGGGCTCCCCGCACGCCGAACTCCCCAAGGGCCACTCGGCGGCGACCGTCGACCTGATCCGCCGCATCCTGGACGAGGCCGGGCTGCCGCTCTCCGCCCACGAGGTCGCCGAACGCGCCGGGGTCAGCCGCTCCACCGCCCAGCGCTACCTCAAGCACCTCGAACGCACCGGCCACATCAGCCTCACCCTGAAATACGGCGACACCGGCCGCCCGGAACACCGGTACGCCTGGGCGCGGGCGAGCTAGGGCGTGTCCGCGCCGGCCGCCGCGTTGCAGGCGTCGATCAGGGCGCGCAGGCCCGGGCCCGGCGGGCCGGGGCGGACCGCCAGGTAGGTCCGCATGAGGGGTTCCGGGTCGCGCAGCGGGCGGAAGACCACGCCGGGGACGGGGAGCTGGTCGGCGTGCGGCGCGTAGAAGACCGTCCAGGACGGGGTGGCGTAGCCGATGGCGGCGAGGGTGTCCTGGGCGTTGGTGAACTCCGGCCCGAGAACGGGCTCGTGGCCGGCCGCCCGGCAGGAGCGCAGCACCAGGTCGTACAGCGCGGGGTTGCGGGTGGGCGGGGAGATCCGCAGCGGCAGCCCGGCGAGCGCGGAGAGCTCGACGGTCTCGCGGGCGGCGAGCGGGTGGCCGGCGGGCAGCGCCGCCATCAGCGCGTCCTGCCACAGCGGGAGGAACTCCAGCCCGGGGCCGGGGCGTTCGCCGCGCAGCAGGGTGGCGTCCAGGTCGCCGGCGCGCACCTTCGCCAGCCGCTCGTCGGTGCCGCCGGTGACCAGTTCCAGCCGGTCCCGCCCGGCGGTGCGGGCGAACGCGGCGAGCACCGCGTCCAGCCGCGCGCCCAGGCCGGAGCTGGTGCCCAGCCGCACCGTCGCGGCGCGTTCGGCGCGCAGTTCGTCCAGCGCCTCCCGGGCGCGAGCCTGGAGGGCGAGCATCTCCCGGGCGTACGGCAGCAGCCGGTGGCCGGCCTCGGTGAGCCGCACCGAGCGGGTGGAGCGGGCGAACAGCTCGGTGCCCAGCTCCCGTTCGAGCCGGCGGAGCTGCTGGCTGACCGCGGACTGCACGATGTGCAGCCGCTCGGCGGCCCGGCCGAAGTGCAGCTCCTCGGCCACGGTGAGGAAGTAGCGCAGCTGACGGATCTCCATGGCCCCCCCGTTCGCCGTGACCTCCCCGGCCACGCATTGATCAGCGTTCGCGATGAGTGTAGGCGCGGATCGCCGGTTGGCCGGCGGGCGGGCTCGCGGTTGGGTGGGGGCACCGGCACCGGACGCGGCCCGTACGGGCCCGCGCAGGAGAGGAGAGCCCCGTGCCCAGTCTGGACGTCAACGACACCACGCTCCATTACGAGGACGAGGGGTCCGGCCCCGCGCTGCTCCTCCTGCACGGCTGGGGCACCAGCGGCCGGGTCTGGGGCGCACAGCTGCCCGAGTTCACCCGGGACCACCGGGTGGTCACCGTCGACTGGCGGGGCTGCGGGCGCTCGGCCCGTCCCGTCCGCGGCAACACCCTGGCCGGGGTGGTGAGCGACCTGGTGGCGCTAACCGGCGCGCTGGGGCTCGACCGGCCGGTGGTCGTCGGCTCGTCGATCGGCGCCGTCTTCGGCATCGAACTGGCCGTGCGGCGGCCCGAGTTGATCGCGGGCGTGGTGGCGGTCGGCGCGCCCGGGTACTGGCCGACGGCCGAGGGCCAGGCGGAGCTGGTGACCGGCCTGCGCCGGGACCGGGCCGGGACGGTCGCCGCCTGGGTGCCGGCCTGGTACGCGCCGGGCACGTCCCGCGCGCTGATCGACTGGACCGTCCGGCAGATCCTGGACTCCGGCGTCTACATCGACGACCACCAGGCCGCCGCCGCCGGCTACGACCCGCGCCCGGCCCTGCCCGGACTGCGGGTTCCCCTCCACTATGTGCACGGCGAACTGGACGCCGCGATCCCCGTGGAGGTGGCCCGCGACTGCGCTGCGCTCACGCCCGGCGGCCACCTCACCGTCCTCCCCGGCGCCGGCCACATGCCGCACCAGGAGCGCCCCGACGCGTTCAACTCCGCACTGCGCACCGCACTCGCGCGGATGGCCGAAGCCACCGGCGCCGCCGCCCGCACCGCCCGCGCCACCGCCTGAGCACCCGCCTGAGCACCCGCCCCGCCCGCTTCCCACGGCACCGACCTGCCGGCGAAGGAGACCTTCCCATGCCCCTCATCCGCACCCAGCTCAGCGGCGGCCCGGCCGAGGTCGCGTACGACCGCACCGGCACCGGACCCGGGCTGGTACTGGTGCACGGCACCGGCGCCACCCGCCAGTAGTGGCAGCCGCTGACCGCGGCGGTCGCCGACCGCTTCACCGTGGTCGCACCGGACCTCTCGGGCTCCGGCGGCACCACCGACCACGGCGGGCCGCTCACCCCGGCCGACCTCGCGGGCGAGGTACTGGCCGCCGCGGACGACGCCGGTCTGGACCGCTTCCACCTGGCCGGCCACTCGCTCGGTGCGGCGATCGCCACCCACCTCGCCGCGCACCACCCCGAGCGGGTCGACTCGCTGGCGCTGCACGCCGGCTGGGTCCGCACCGACACCCGGCTGCGGGCCGAGTTCGGCCACTGGCTCGACCTGCTCGGCGCCGACGCGCGGCACGGCACCGCGCACTTCGCCCGGATGCTGCCGCTGGCGGCGTCCGGCCCGGTGTATGGGCGCGCACGAGCACCGAGGAGAACGAGGAACTGGTCCAGGTGCTGGCGCAGACCCTGGCACCCGGGACCACCCGGCAGACCGAGGTGGACCTGACGGTGGACCTGCGGACGGCGCTGGGCCGGATCACCGCGCCGACGCCGGTGCCGGCCAGCGCCCACGACCGGATCATCGGCGCCGATCAGCAGCGTGCGCTGCTGGCCGGGGTCCCGCACGCCCGCTACGCGGAGATCGACGCCGGACACGGGGCGCCGGCCGAGGACCCGGCCGGCTTCACGGCCCTGATCACCGCCTTCCTGGACGAGCACCGCGGCGCCGGCGCCCCGGACGCGCCGACGGCCGCGGCCCGTGCCTGACCCGGCGGGCCCGGGCGCGGACCGCGGTGTCCCGCCGCGGCCACCGATCGCCGCCCGGGCCCGTCCCCACCCGGCCCGGCCCGCGCGCCAGGATCCAGGGGGTGTCCGTGAAGTCGCGTCGTTCGCCCGGAGGGCGGCCGGGCGCCGCCCGGCAGACGGGACTTTGCGGACACCCCCTAGGCTGCCCCGCATGCATCCCGTAACGATCAACGACCCCGTCGGCGGCCAGGAGCCCGTCCTCCTGACCGCCCCTGAGGTGACCGCCGACCCCGGGCTCGCCGCGGAGTTCGCCGCCTCGGTCCACCAAATCCTCGCCGAACTGGTCGGCGCGGGGGCGGCGCTCGGCTGGGTGGAGCCGCCCGGGCCGGACGAGGTGGCCGCGCTGGTGGAGCGCGTCCTGGCCGCCGTGCGGGCCGGCGACGGCGCCCTGCGCGCCGCGTACACCGGGCGCACCCTGCTCGGCCTGGGCTACTGGCTGCGCTACGACCGCCCCACCCACCGGCCGCACGCCGACCTGGAGAAGCTCGCGGTGGCCGGCGCCGCCCACGGCCGCGGTATCGGCCGGTCGCTGACCGCCGCGCTGATCGCCGACGCCCGCGCGGCCGGCATCGAGGTCCTGACCCTGGACGCCCGCGGCGACAACACCCACGCCCTGCGGCTCTACCGCGCCCTGGGCTTCCGCGAGTACGGCCGGCTGCCCGCCTTCGTCGCCGTCGGCGAACGCCGCTGGGACAAGGTCTTCTACCTGCTGGACCTCCGCACACCGGCGGACGGCGCCGCCGCGGAGGCCGGTGCCTGAGAGCACGCACTCCGGCCTCCCGGCCGCGGCAGGACGCTGAGCGCCTCCCCCCGCGAAACGGGTTCCCCGTGAACGGCCGACCCCGCTCCCGCCCCTTCGGGCAGCGGACCCACCACAGCGCCGAGTCACGGGGACACGACCGGCCGGCGAACCGGCCGTCGCCCCGGGCACCCGGCGCACCGCACCCGGCGCGCCCCGCGTGAAACGGCGGAGGCGCGCACCGGACCGTCGGCCCCGCCAAGGAGCCCCGTGCGCCCGGGCAGGCACGCCCGCAGCTGAGCACGACGCACATCGAGCGCGTACGCGCGTCCCCGCACGGCCTTGGCACAGCCCGTGCAGTGAGGCGTCGAGGCTTCGGGGCGGCGAGCAGTTCGGCGGGATCGCCGGTATGCCGGGCCGGGGAACGGCGGCCCTCCCACGGGAGCGCCCCGGGCCGCGCCGGCCGTACCGGTACACCGGCGCGGGGTCCGCAACCATGGGGGCGTCCCCGCCCAGGTCCTCCGGCGGCCCCGGGAGACGGGAGGCGCCGGCCTCGGTGCCGGCCGCACGGGCCCCGGGCCATCGCCGACGGGCTTCCTCGGCTTCCTTCCAGGGCTTGACAGCTCCCCTGCCGGGGGCGGACGATCCCGGGGTGAACCTGTCAGACAGCCAGACAGCTATCCCCGATCCGACCCCGCCGCCCCGCCGGGTGAGTGCGATGGAGGCCGTCCTGAGCCACCTCCGCGCGGCCATCGAGCGGGGCGAGTACGCCGTGGGTGACAAGCTCCCCTCCGAAGCCGAGCTGTGCCGCCGGCTCGAAGTCAGCCGCCCGGTGCTCCGGGAGGCGCTCCGCGCGCTCCAGACGATGGGGCTCACGGTCTCCCGTACGGGCAAGGGCACCTTCGTCGTCTCGGACGGCGCGGTGCCGGACCCCACCTTCGGCGACTACGCCGCCAGCGACCTGCTGGAGGTCCGCCGGCACATCGAGATCCCGGTCGCCGGGTACGCGGCGGAGCGCCGCACGCCCGAGGACCTGGACCGGCTCGGGCACCTGCTGGAGCGGATGGAGCGGGAGACCGACACCACCGCCTGGGTCGCGATGGACACGCTGTTCCACCTGGCGGTCGCCGAGGCCGCCCGGAATCCGGTCTTCCGGCGGGTCATCGAGGAGATCCGCGACGCGCTGGCCCGCCAGTCGGCGTTCCTCACCGACGTCGGCGGCCGGCGCGAGCAGTCCAACCGCGAGCACCGGGCGATCGTGGAAGCCCTGGTGGAGCAGTCGGGGCAGGACGCCGCGGAGGCCATGCGGCACCACCTGGCCCGCGTGGAGTCCACGCTGTCCACCATCGTGCGGCCGGCGCACCGCGCGGCCCCGGCCGACGGCGCCGCGGACCCTGAGGAGCGGCGATGACCGCGCCGGCGCCGCGCACCGCGGCCCCCGGTACACCCGGCCCCGGCTCGCCCCCCGGTATACCCGGCCCCGGCACGGCGCCGGACGCCCCGCCGCCGGTCCGCACCCCGGCCCACGCCCCGGTCGCCGAGCTGGTGCGGGGCGGCCTGGTCGAGGGCGTCCACCACGGCTCGGTCGTCGTGCTGGCCGCGGACGGCACGGTGGCGTACCGGCGCGGCGACATCGAGGCGGCCTTCTACCCCCGGTCGGCGCTCAAGCCGCTCCAGGCGGTCGGTCTGCTGCGGGCCGGTCTGCCGCCGCTGGACGACGAGGCGCTGGCCCTGGTCGCCGCCAGCCACTCCGGCGAGGACCGCCACCTGGCCACCGCCCGCCGCATCCTGCACTCCGGCGGGCTGACCGAGGACGCCCTGCGCAACGTCCCGGACCTGCCGTACGGCGCCACCGAGCGGGCGGCGTGGCTGGCCCGCGGGCGGGTCCCCAGCCGGCTCGCCCAGAACTGCTCGGGCAAGCACGCCGCGATGCTGGTCACCGCGCGCACCCGGGGCTGGCGGCTGGAGAGCTACCTCCGTCCCGGCCACCCGCTCCAGGGGGAGCTGGCCGCGACCGTCGAGGAGCTGACCGGCCAGGGCATCGCCCGGGTCACCGTCGACGGCTGCGGCGCCCCGCTGTTCGCGGTCTCGCTGCTCGGTCTGACCCGGGCCGCGGCCCGGCTCGCGACGGCCGCCCCGGGCACCGCCGAGGGCCGGGTCGCGGACGCCATGCGCCGGTACCCGGAGATGGTCTCCGGCCGGGAGCGCGACACCGCGCGGCTGGTCGGCGCGGTGCCCGGGCTGCTGGCCAAGGACGGCTTCGAGGGTGTCCAGCTCGCGGCGCTGCCGGACGGCCGGGCGGTCGGCGTGAAGATCGCGGACGGCGGGGACCGGGCGCGGATGCCGGTGACCGCCGCCGCGCTGGCCCGCTGCGGCGTCGATCCGGAGCTGCTCGCGCCGTTCGCGGCCGTCCCCGTCCTGGGCGGCGGCAGGGAGGTCGGCGCCCTGCGGGCCGTCGACCCGCCCCCGGCCTCCTAGGCAGCAGCCCCTCCCCCTCTTCCCACCACCCTCCTCACCCTCCAAGGAACCTCCCGCCATGACCTCCGGCCACCGCCGCGAGCACGACCTGCTCGGCGACCGCGCCATACCCTCCGACGCCTACTGGGGCGTGCACACCCTGCGCGCCGTGGAGAACTTCCCGATCACCGGCACCGCCATCTCCGCCTATCCGCACCTGATCGACGCGCTCGCGGCCGTCAAGGAGGCCGCCGCCCGGGCCAACGCCGACCTCGGACTGCTCACCCCCGAGCAGGCCGGTGCGATCGCCGCGGCGTGCCAGGAGATCCGGGACGGGCGGCTGCACGACCAGTTCGTCGTCGACGTCATCCAGGGCGGCGCCGGCACCTCGACCAACATGAACGCCAACGAGGTGATCGCCAACCGGGCGCTGGAGCTGCTGGGCCACGCCAAGGGCGACTACGACCGGCTGCACCCCAACGAGCACGTCAACCTCAGCCAGTCCACCAACGACGTCTACCCGACCGCCGTCAAGGTCGCCACCGTGCTCGCGGTGCGGGAGCTGCTGGCCGCGATGACGGTGCTGCGCGAGGCGTTCGCCGCCAAGGCGGAGGAGTTCCGGGACGTCCTGAAGATGGGCCGCACCCAGCTCCAGGACGCGGTGCCGATGACGCTGGGGCAGGAGTTCTCGGCGTACGCGGTGATGCTGGAGGAGGACCAGAGCCGGCTGGCCGAGGCGGTGACCCTGATCCACGAGATCAACCTCGGCGCCACCGCGATCGGCACCGGTCTCAACGCGCCCCGGGGCTACGCCGAGGCGGCCCGCCGCCATCTCGCGGAGATCACCGGCCTGCCGCTGGTGACCGCCGCCAACCTCGTCGAGGCCACCCAGGACTGCGGCGCGTTCGTGCACCTCTCCGGTGTGCTGAAGCGGATCGCGGTGAAGCTCTCCAAGAGCTGCAACGACCTGCGGCTGCTCTCCTCCGGTCCGCGCGCCGGGCTCGCGGAGATCAACCTGCCGCCGGTGCAGGCCGGTTCGAGCATCATGCCGGGCAAGGTCAACCCGGTGATCCCGGAGGTGGTCAACCAGGTCGCGTTCGAGGTGATCGGCAACGACGTGACCATCACCATGGCCGCGGAGGCCGGGCAGCTCCAGCTCAACGCCTTCGAACCGATCATCCTGCACGCGCTGTCGGAGAGCATCACCCACCTGGGAGCCGCCTGCCGCACCCTGGCCGAGCGCTGCGTCACCGGCATCACCGCCAACACCGGGACGCTGCGGGCCGCCGTGGAGAACTCCATCGGGCTGGTCACCGCGCTCAACCCGCACATCGGCTACACCGCGGCGACCGCGATCGCCAAGGAGGCGCTGGCCACCGGGCGCGGCGTCGCCGAACTGGTCCTGGAGCGCGGTCTGCTGCCCGAGGAGCGGCTCGCCGCGCTGCTGCGGCCGGAGGAACTCGCCGGTGCGGGTGGGGAGTTGGCGGGCGCCGACGGGGCCTGAGCGCGGGACCGGCCCGGGCGGGCGCGCCGGGGCCGCGGCGGCCCGGCGCGCCGCGGGCCCGGGGGTGCGCTGGGCGGGCGCGGCACCACGGCGTACCGTCCAGTCCGAGGCGGCCGGCGGACGCGCGGGCCGCGTGACCGAGACGACAGGAGTGAGCCCCGATGCGTATCGCGCTGTGCCAGATGACCTCGTCGGCCGACCCGCGGGAGAACCTCGCGCGGGTGGCGGAGCAGGTGCGCCGGGCGGCCGCGGAGGGCGCGCGGCTGGCGGTGCTCCCGGAGGCGTCGATGGTGCGCTTCGGGGTGCCGCTGGGGCCGGTCGCCGAGCCGCTGGACGGGCCGTGGGCCGAGGGCGTGCGGGCGGTGGCCCGGGAGACCGGGGTGACGGTGGTGGCGGGGATGTTCACCCCGGCGCCGGACGGCCGGGTGGCCAACACCCTGCTGGCCACCGGCCCCGGCGTGGAGGAGTCCTACGACAAGATCCACCTCTACGACGCGTTCGGGTTCCGGGAATCGGACACCGTCGCCCCCGGCGACCGGGTGGTGACCCTCGACGTCGAGGGCGTCCGGGTGGGCCTGGCGACCTGCTACGACCTGCGGTTCCCTGAGCTGTTCCGGGCCCATGCGGAGGCCGGCGCGGCACTGTCGGTGCTGCCCGCGTCGTGGGGCGCGGGCCCCGGCAAGCGGGCGCAGTGGGACCTGCTGGTGCGGGCGCGGGCGCTGGACGCCGGGGTGTGGGTGGCCGCGGTCGGCCAGGCCGCGCCCGACCAGGACGCCGATCCGGAGGTGCCGACCAAGGCGCCGACCGGGGTGGGCCACAGCGCACTGATCGGGCCCGACGGAACGGTGCGGGCGCGGCTGGGCGGTGCGCCGGGGCTGCTGGTCGGCGAGGTGGACCCGGCCGAGGCCGAGCGGGTGCGGCGGGCGGTGGGGGTGCTGGACAACCGGCGGCTGTAGCCGGCCCGGGCCCGGCCCGTTCAGCGGGCCGGGGCCTCGGCGGTCCGGGTCGGGGCGTCGCGCAGGCCGAGCCGCAGGTGCTCCACGTGGTGGAGGGCCTGGTCGAGCAGTTCCGCGACGTGGTGGTCGTAGAGGGCGTAGACGATCGACCGGCCGTTGCGTTCGCCGGTGACCAGGCCGAGGTTGCGCAGCAGGCGGAGCTGGTGGGAGCAGGCGGACTGCTCCATCCCGACGGCGGCGGCGAGGTCGCCGACCGCGCACGGCCCCTCCTGGAGCCGGGCGAGGATCCGCAGCCGGGACGGGGTGGAGAGGGCCTGGAGGGTGGCGGCGACGTCAGCGGCCCCTACGGCGTCCAGGCGTTCGCGGGTGGTGGCGCTGCCGTTGTCATCGATTCCATGGCCCATGGGAGCCATCCTAAGGAGCCCCGCCCACCACGCGCGTGGCCCCGGAGGCCGGGCAGTCTTCCCCGTGCCTCCGCGGACCGAGCAGGCGGCGTCCGGCCCACGGGCGCAGGAGGCGAGCGGCGGCGGGACGGCCCCGGCGCCCCGGCGCATCAGGCAGGGCACGCCAGGTCATCACCATTTCACCGGTCGCCCCTACGATCGGGCTCTCCCGACGGGGTGCGTGCTCGGGTGCCCCGCCCTGGCTACCGGCACCGAGGGCGTCACCTCGTACCACTGGGTCGGCTCGGAAAGGCATCGACACAATGACACGTCCAGCGGACGAGCAGGACTCGTCGGCCGGCGGGCACACCCGCCGCAAGCTCCTCACCATGGGTATCGGCGCCGCCGTAGGGGCGGGAGTCATCGGTTCGACCGCGGGGATCGCGAGGGCAGGCGGGCCGAACGACCCGTCCAGCCCGACGATCGCGTACAAGGTGAAGAACCTGAGCGGCCCGGCCGAGACCGGCCCGTTCGCCTCGCCGTGGACCGATCTCGGCATCCCCGTGCGGTGTCCGAACGGCACCATGCTGTTCGTCGGCGGCGACACCTTCAACGGCGACCACGTACCGCGGCCCGGCGAACCCGCCGACGACTGGCGTGCCCCGGTCGGGCTGCGCTCCAGCAGCGCGGACCTGGGCAACCTGCGCATCGACGGCAGCGTCGGCGGGGGCCACGCCAACAGCCTGGTCGACGAACCGCACACGCCGGTCGGCGAGAAGGCGACCACGGCGATCCCCTCGGACGTGTTCGTCGTCGACGGCGTGATGTACATGCACCTCATGCGCGGTGTCATCTACGACACGCACCACACGGACTTCTGGCGGTCCACCGACAACGGCGAGACCTGGGAATACCTGTGCCAGTGGCCGGGCGACCTGCACGGCGGCCAGTTCCAGCAGAAGACCTACGCGGTGGCCGACGACGGCTACTGCTACGTCCTGTCCTCGGTCTTCAACCGCGAGGTGGAGTCGGGGATGCTGCTGCACCGGGTGCGGAAGGACAGCCTCGGCAATCCGGACGCCTACGAGCCGTGGGGCTACGCCGACGGTGGCTGGCGGTGGGGCGCGCCTCCGACAACCGTCTTCGGCACCCGCAAGTGGGGCGAGATCTGCTTCCGGGCCATGGACGGCAAGTACGTGCTCACCTGGTTGAACATGAACCCGCTGTCGGTCCGGGCGATGGTCTTCCCGCTCCCGACGTCGGACCTGACCAGGACGCTGGAGCAGACCATGATCGTGCCTGGCGCACCGGGCCAGGAGGTGGGCAACCTCGTCGCCAGTCCGTACGGCGGCTTCGTCGTCCCCGGTTCGACGTTCGGCAACTTCCACATCGTCGTCAGCCAGTGGTACGACCCCTGGAACTACCGCTTCATGCAGTACAAGGTCCATATGCTGTCGTGATCCGGCAGCCGCTGCCTCCCGTACCGGCGCGGTCCGAGAACTGCGCCGGCACGGCCGCACCCTGACACGACCCGAGCAGCCCCCGCACGCAGTGCTCGATGCACTCGACACCGCTCCCGAGCCGGCCACCGAGGGCGGCCCAAGACGGAGGAGCGAACGTCTGAGAGGGCACTCAGCGCCCCTGCCCGGGCCAGTGGCTGGGACAGCCGGCCGAAGCGCACTCGTACCACCACATGACGCCCTTCACGAGTCCGGTACCGTCCCGCCGTCGTCCTCGTGCGGGTCGAGCGCGTCCGGGACGCACGCGTCCGAGGTGTCGATATGCGCCATCCACACGCGGCCTCCTGTCGAAACGCGGCAGGACCAACTCCCTGGCTCACACCCCGCATCCTCACCTCGGTTGCCTAGCGCCCGTACGGAAATCCGTCCGCGACAGCGCCGGTTGACGGCGCTGCTCGCGAGTGGGGAAACACGGAGGCGGCAATGGCGAACGTCGTGCTGGTGCACGGGGCTTGGAGTGACGGGTCGGTCTGGCAGGCGGTGATTGCCACCCTCCAGGACGAGGGGCACCGTGTGCTGGCCATCCAGCTGCCACTGACCTCGCTGGAAGAGGACATCGCCTGGACACGGCGGCAGATCGCGACATTCGACGGGCCGGTGACGCTGGTCGGGCATTCCTACGGCGGCATGGTGATATCCGGGGCCGCACATCACAACGCCCGGGTCACCGCGCTGGTGTTCGTCGCGGCCTACGCCCCCGACGAGTCCGAGACGCTCCGGATGCTGAGCGGCCGCGGCACGGCGACCCGCGGCCGCGACGCGATCCGGTTCAGCAACGACGGCTGGTCGACCCTCGACCCCGACCTCTTCAGGGATGCGCTCGGAGCCGATGTTCCGGCGACGACCACCCGGGTCCTGGCCGCACTCCAGAAGCCGACGCACAGCGCGTGCTTCTCGACCCCCTCAGGGCGCGGTGCCTGGCGTGACCTGCCCTGCGCCTACGTCCTCTCCACGGACGACCAGATCCTCGACCCCGGGCTCCAGCGGTGGTTCGCCGAACGGACGAATGCCACGGTCACCGCCCTGCGCTCCAGCCACCTCTCACCGGTCTCCCATCCCCAAGAGGTGGCCGCCGCCATCAGCGGATGCTGCACAGCGAACGTTGCCCCCCGGGCTCAACCGCGCCAAGGCTGACAAGAGCCCCCTCGCGTGGATGCGTCGGCCGAGGGCACACCACATGCACCCGCCCTGCGCCCGCACCTACACGTACCGGACGCGGTGCGGCCGATGCAGACCATGTCGACCACGTCGTTGCGCGAGTCGCCGCTCCAGGTCACGCTCCATTTCTGGCCCACCTGGACGTCGGCCACCCATTGCCAGGAGTCGTCCCAGTTGTACATGTGCACGACGTCGCCGGCTGCCGGGCAGTGGTCGTAATAGATGAAGAATTGTTCATCCGTTCCTGTATGGTGGGTGCGTCGCTGCCCGTCCCCCGCCCGTGGAGGGTCGTTCCGTCATGCCTGCTGCCACCACCGCGCGCCCCTCGCCCCCGGCCGCCGCCACGCCCCGGGCCACCGCGCGGCGCACCCGGGTGTTCGCGCTGACCGAGGCGCGCTGGGCGGCCTGTGCCACGCTCGCCTTCCTGGTGGCGCTGGCGCTCCAGCTCACCGGTGCGCCGGCCTGGGCGTGGGGCCCGCCGTACGCGGTGGCGTCCGCGGCGGGCGGCTGGGAGCCGGCCCGGGCCGGGCTCCAGGCGCTCCGGGAACGCACCCTCGACGTGGACCTGCTGATGATCGTGGCGGCCCTCGGGGCGGCGGCGATCGGGCAGGTCATGGACGGCGCGCTGCTGATCGTCATCTTCGCCACCTCCGGCGCCCTGGAGGCGCTGGCCACCGCCCGCACCCAGGACTCGGTGCGCGGCCTGCTCGACCTCGCACCCGCCACCGCCACCCGGCTGACCGCGGACGGCGGTGAGGAGACGGTGGCCACCGCCGCGCTGTCGGTCGGCGACACGATCCTGGTCCGCCCCGGTGAACGGATCGGTGCCGACGGCCGGGTGGTGGCCGGGACCGGCGAGGTCGACCAGGCCACCATCACCGGCGAACCACTGCCGGTGGCCAAGGAGCCCGGTGACGAGGTGTTCGCCGGCACCCTCAACGGCCTGGGCGCGCTGCGGGTCGCCGTCGAACGGGACCCCGCGGACTCCGTGCTGGCCCGGATCGTGGCCATGGTCGCCGAGGCGTCCGAGACCAAGGCGCCCACCCAGCTGTTCATCGAGAAGGTCGAACAGCGGTACTCGGTCGGCGTGGTGGCCGTCACGCTGGCGGTGTTCGGGGGGCCGCTGCTGCTGGGCGCGGACCTGACCGGGGCGCTGCTGCGGGCCATGACCTTCATGATCGTCGCCTCGCCGTGCGCGGTGGTGCTGGCCACCATGCCGCCGCTGCTGTCGGCCATCGCCAACGCCGGGCGGCACGGCGTACTGGTCAAGTCGGCCGTGGTGATGGAGCGGCTCGGCCAGGTGGACGCGGCCGCGCTCGACAAGACCGGGACGCTGACCGAGGGCACGCCCCGGGTGACCGCGGTCCGGCCGCTGCCCGGCACCGGGCTCTCCGAGGACGCACTGCTGACCCTGGCGGCCGCCGCCGAGCACCCCAGTGAGCACCCGCTGGCCCGTGCCGTCGTCGGCGCCGCCCGGGCCCGCGACGGCGCGCTGCCCGCCGCCGAGGACTTCGCCGCCACCCCCGGCACCGGCGTACGGGCCCGCGTCGGCGGCGCCCTGATCGAGGTCGGCGCCCCGGCCCGCCTGCTGCCGGCGTCCCGGTCGGCGCAGCCCGCTGCGGACACCCCCGGCGCGGCGCCCCGATGCGCCGACGTGCACGCCGTGGTCGCCGAGTTGGAGGAGACCGGCCACACCGCCGTAGTGGTACGGCGGGACGGCGCCCCGGTCGGCGTCCTCGGCATCGCGGACCGGCTGCGCCCGGACGCGGCACCGGCGGTGGCCGCGCTGCGCGCCCTGACCGGCCGGGCGCCCGCGCTGCTCACCGGTGACAACCCGCGCGCCGCCGCCCGGCTGGCCGCCGAGGCCGGTATCACCGAGGTCCGGGCCGGGCTGCTCCCGCAGGACAAGGTCGCCGCCGTCCGGGAGCAGGAGGCGGCCGGGCGGCGGGTGCTGGTCGTCGGGGACGGGGTGAACGACGCCCCGGCACTGGCCGCCGCGCACACCGGCCTGGCGATGGGCCGGGCCGGCTCCGACCTGGCGCTGGAGACCGCCGACGCGGTGATCGTCCGGGACGAACTCGCCACCGTCCCGGCCGTCGTGCGCCTCTCCCGCGCCGCCCGCAGGCTGGTCGTGCAGAACCTCGTGATCGCCTCGGTGTGCATCTCCGGCCTGGTGGTGTGGGACCTGGTCGGCCAACTCCCGCTGCCGCTCGGCGTCCTGGGCCACGAGGGCTCCACGGTGATCGTGGGCCTCAACGGGCTGCGGCTGCTGCGCGAGGCCGCCTGGCGCCGGGCCGCCGGGCCGGACCGGACCCCGTAGCCCGATCCCGTGGCCGGGCCGCCGGTGCCATGATGGGCCGGTGCCGTTCAACCACAACGATCACTACCACGCCCTGCTGCTGCGCGAGCTGCCGGCGGACTGCCGGCGCGCCCTCGATGTCGGCTGCGGCACCGGGGCGTTCGCCCGCGCGGTGGCGTCCCGGGGCATCGAGGTGGACGCGATCGACACCGACGGCGAGGTCATCGCCGCCGCACGGCGCCCGGCCGACCGGCCGGCACCCGCCGCGGAACCCCGCTTCCGGCAGCTGGACATCGCGCGGGTGTCCCTGCCGCCCGGCAGCTACGACTACATCTCCTGCCTGGCCAGCCTCCACCACGTCCCGTTCGAGACGGTGCGCAAGCTGCGCGAGGCACTGACCGACGGCGGGGTGCTGGTGGTCCTGGGCTGCTACCGCGAGACCACACCCGCGGACTTCCTCGTCGGCCTGGCGGCCGCGCCGGTGAACGCCGCCTACCGGAGCGCGGCGTTCGTCCGGGAACGGCTCACCGGCGCCGGCGAGGGGCCCCCGCCCGCGCCGGTCGCCGACCCGGTCATGCCGCTGGCCGCCATCAGGAAGCGCGCCGCGGCCGAACTCCCCCGGTGCCGGGTCCGCCGGCTCCTCTTCTGGCGCTACCTCCTGGTCTACCGCAACGGCGGCTGAGACCGGCGCCCGCGGCCCCGGCCGAGCCCCACATCGGGGCCGCGGATCACCGTTCCGCTCCGCAGGCCGGTTCGGCGTCCGGTTCGGCGTCCGCCAGCTGTGCGGTGACCCAGGTGTGGAAGGCGCCGAGGTGGTGTTCGCTGGGGACCAGGACGCCGCCGTCGCGGTAGGCGCGGGAGTCCATGGCCGGCTGGGTGCGTTCGCAGGCGTCGAAGTCCTGGGTGTTGACGCGGTGGAAGAGCTCGACGGACTTGGCGGTGTCGGCGCCCGAGGCGACGACCTCGGGGAGGTACAGCCAGTCGCACTCGACCCGGGTGCGGTCGGCGGCGAGCGGGAACATCCGGTGCACGATGACGTGGTCGGGGACGAGGTTGAGGAAGACCTGCGGGCGGATGGTGACCGCGTAGTAGCGGCGGTCCTGGCTGTCGTCGATCCCGGGCAGCCGGCCGAAGCCGGCGCTGCCGTCCACGGTGAAGCCCGCCGCCTCGTCGGCGAAGGCGGCGCCGTGGCCGACGTAGTACTGGGCCGCGAAGCCCTCCGCGAACTCCGGGAGCACATCGGTGAGTTCGGGGTGGATGGTGGCGCAGTGGTAGCACTCCATGAAGTTCTCGACGATCAGCTTCCAGTTGGCCCGTACGTCGTAGCCGATGCGGCGGCCGACGGCCAGGGTCTCGGTGCGGTAGCGGTCCAGCGCGGCGGCGTCGCCCAGCCGCTCGACGGCCGCGCCGACCACGGTGTCCTCGAAGGACGGCGGGTCCGGCGCCAGGCAGACCCAGGCGTAACCGAGCCATTCCCGCAACGGGACGGTGACCAGGCCGCGTTCGGCGCGGTCCAGGCCGGGCACGCTCCGGAGGTTGGGGGCGGCGACCAGCCGGCCGTCGAGGTCGTAGGTCCAGGCGTGGTACGGGCACTGGAGGCCGCGGCGGACCGCACCGGACTCCTCGGTGCACAGCTGGGCGCCGCGGTGCCGGCAGACGTTGAGGAAGGCGCGGAGCCGGCCGCCGCGGTTGCGGGTGATCAGGACGCTCTCCCGGCCGATGCGGACGGTGCGGAAGGCGCCGGGCCGGGGCAGATCGGCGCCGCGGACCGCGCAGATCCACAACCGTTCGAAGATCAGCTCCTGTTCGCGCCGGAAGATGTCCGGGTCGGTGTAGCTGCGGCCGGGGAGGGTGCGGATCAGGCCGGTGCCGGCCGGGGCGGGCGGCGGGTGCCCGGCGGGGGTGGTGGTCATGGCTGCTCTCCTCGGACGGCCGCGGCGGCGGGGCGGCGGGGGTCGAACAGGTCGATGGGGTGCGCGGTGGTGCCGGTGAGCGCGAGGTCGGCGAGGATCTCGCCGACGACGGGGACGAACTTGAAGCCGTGGCCGGAGAACCCGCAGGCGACGGTGGTGGTGTCCGGGTGCGCCGGGTGGCGGGTGATCACGAAGTGCTCGTCGGGGGTGTTGGCGTACATGCAGGTGGCGGCCTTCAGGAAGCGGCCGGGGAGGGTGGGCAGGCGCGGGGCGAGCTGGTCGGCCATGGCGCGCACCTCGTGGTCGTGGACGGTGCGGTCGATGGTGTCGGGGGTGCAGGCGGTGCCCTTGCGGAAGAAGGCGACCTTCGCACCGCCGCGGGGGCCGTCGAGGGCGGGGAAGCCGTAGATCTGGACGCCCCGGTCGTCCTCCCAGATGTAGATCGGGTGGCGGTCGGCGAGGTAGGGGGTGGTGCCGCCGTCCGGGGCGAACCAGAACATCACGTGCCGTTCGATGCTGACCGGGACGCCGAGATCGGTGAGGAGCCGCGGCGCCCAGGCACCGGGGCAGATCACCAACTGGCCCGCGGTGTAGGTGTTCTCGTGGGTGTGGACGCGGACGCCGGTGCCGCCGGGCAGCTCCTCCCAGCGGGTGGCGGGCTCCTCGAAGTGCAGGTCGGCGCCGCCCTTGACGGCGAGCTGGACGTGCGCGGCGACGGTGTTCTCGGGGCGGACCAGGCCGGCCCGCGCCTCGTGGAGGGCGACCTCGTCGTCGGCGGGGGTGAGGGTGGGGAAGCGGCGGCGGATCTCCCGGGCGTCGAGCATCTCGTGCGGGAGGTCCCACTGGCGGGCGGAGGCCAGGCTGCCGCGGACGGTGCGGCTGTCCGGGCGACCGATCATCACGCCGCCGCAGAGCGTGGCGATGCTGCGGCCGGTGTCGCGCTCCAGCTTGTCGTAGAGCTCGTACGCGCGCAGCAGCAGCGGGACGTAGGCGGGGTCCTCGAAGTAGGACTGGCGGGTGATGCGGGAGCCGCCGTGGCTGGAGCCGCGGTGGTGGACGGGCCCGTACTTCTCCAGTCCCAGGACCCGGGCGCCGCGGGCGGCGAGGTGGTGGGCGGCGGCGCTGCCCATCCCGCCGAGGCCGAGGACGATGACGTCGTAGGTGGGGGCCATGCTTCGCGCTCCTTCGTCGTACGGGTGGGTGCGGCGGGTCCGGACCGGGCCTCCCCGGCAGACGGGACTTTGCGGACCCCCTAGCGGCGGATGCGGGTCATCCCCGGGTCCAGGAGGGGTTCCTCGGCGACGGTGGCGGGGAGCGGGTGGCCGAAGTACTCGATGTGCACGGCGGTGCCGGGGACCGCGGCGGCGGCCGGCAGCCAGGCGTAGGCGATGCAGCGGCCGACGGTGTAGCCGTAGGCGGCGGAGGTGACGTAACCGGCCGGGGCGCCGTCGACGAGGACCGGTTCGCTGCCGAGGACCTGATGGGCGGGGTCGTCGAGGGTGAGGCAGGTGAGCTTGCGGGCGAGGGTCGCCGGGTCGAGGCCGCGCAGGGCGGCGCGGCCGGTGAAGTCGCCCTTGCCGGGGCGGACGGCGAAGCCGAGGCCGGCTTCGTAGGGGTGGTGTTCGGTGGTCATGTCCAGGCCCCAGGAGCGGTAGCCCTTCTCCAGGCGGAGGCTGGTGAAGGCGCTGCGGCCGGCGGCGACCGCGCCGTGCTCCCGGCCGGCCTCCCAGAGCGTGTCCCAGAGGCGGAGCCCGAGGTCGGCGGTGGTGTAGAGCTCCCAGCCCAGTTCGCCGACGTAGCTCAGGCGCAGGGCGGTGACCGGGACGTGGCCGACGTACGTCTGCTTGGCCCGGAAGTAGCCGAACCCCTCGTGCGAGAAGTCGTCGCGGGTCAGCGGCTGGACGAGGTCGCGGGCCAGCGGGCCCCACACGCCGATGCAGCAGGTGCCGGAGGTGGTGTCCCGGACGCTGACGTCCTCGGGGGCGTGCCGCAGCAGCCAGTCGAGGTCGGCGGGGCTGTTGGCGCCGATCTGGAAGCGGTCGGGGGCGAGCCGGGCCACGGTGAGGTCGGAGCGGATCCCGCCGGCCTGGTCCAGGAGCAGGGTGTAGGTCACCGTACCGGGCTTCTTGCGCAGTTGATTGGTCGTCATGCGCTGGAGGAAGTCCAGCGCGCCGGGGCCGGTGACCTCCAGGCGGCGCAGCGGAGTCATGTCGTAGAGGGCGACCCGTTCGCGGGTGGCGGCGGCCTCGGCGGCGGCGATCGGGGACCAGTGGCGGGCGGACCAGGCGTCCCGCTCGGGGAGCCGGATGTCCTCGGCGAGCGGGGCGTTGGCCTCGTACCAGTGGGGGCGTTCCCAGCCGCCGGCCTCCAGGAAGTACGCGCCGAGCTCCTGCTGGCGCGGGTAGAAGGGGCTGGTGCGCAGCGGGCGGGGCTGCTCCATGGGCTGGAGGGGGTGGATGACGTCGTAGACCTCGATGAAGTTCTGGGCGCCGCGCTGCTCGGTGTACGCGGGTGAGCGCTGGGCGTCCTCGAAGCGGGTGAGGTCGCAGGCGTGCACGTCGGTGCGGGGGCGGCCGTCGGTCATCCACTCGGCGACGGCGCGGGCGACGCCGGCGGAGTGGGTGACCCAGACCGCTTCGGCGAGCCAGAAGCCGCGCAGGGTGCGGGACTCGCCGAGGACCGGCATGCCGTCGGGGGTGAAGGAGAAGACGCCGTTGAAGCCGTCGGCGATCCTGGAGCGGCCGAGGGCCGGCAGCAGTGCGGCGCTGTCCCGCCAGCTGGGGGCGAAGTCCTCGGGGGTGAAGGGCAGCGAGGACGGCATGGCGGGGGCGTCGTCGTAGGCGGGGACGGTGAACGGGTCGACGGGCAGCGGGCGGTGGGCGTAGGAGCCGATGCCGAGCCGGCCGCCGGTGGCGTCGAGGTGTTCGCGGAAGTAGAGGTCGCGGTCCTGGAAGCGGAGGACGGGGCGGGCGGCCTCGTGGCCGGGGCTGCCCTCCTCCAGGGAGGGCAGGAGGCCACCGTCGGGGCTGTGGGGGGCGGCGAGTTCGGGCAGCGGCTCGGTGGTCGCGTACTGGTGGGCCAGCGGCAGCAGCGGCACGTCCACGCCGGCCAGGGCGCCGATCACCGGCCCCCAGAAGCCCGCGGCCGAGACGACGTGGTCGGCGGGGAAGGTGCCGCGGTCGGTGGTGACCCCGGTGACCCGGCCGCCGGCGCGCTCGATGCCGGTGACGGTGTGCCGCTCCAGGAAGCGGGCGCCGCGGCGGCCGGCCCGGGCCATCTGGGCGCGGCAGGCGGGTACCGCGCGGGCCAGCCCGTCGTCGGGGGTGTGGAAGCCGCCCAGGATCCGGGTCTCGTCGAGCAGCGGCCAGAGTTTCCGGCACTGCTGGGGGTCGAGCAGCCGGCCGCGGACGCCCCAGGAGGCGGCGAGGCCGGCCTTGCGGTGCAGATCGGCCCAGCGGGCCTCGGTGGTGGCGACCTCCAGGCCGCCGACCGGCAGGAAGCAGGGCGCGCCGTCGGTCCGCAGGGCGCTGAACTTCCGGACGGTGTACGCGGCGAACTCGGTCAGGGTCTTGGACGGGTTGGTCTGGAAGACCAGGCCGGGGGCGTGCGAGGTGGAGCCGCCGGGGGCCGGCAGCGGGCCCTGGTCGAGGACGGTGACCCGGCGCCAGCCGCGGGCGGTGAGTTCGTCGGCGAGCGAGCAGCCGACGATGCCGGCGCCGATGATGACCACGCGGGCCTCGCGCGGGTCGGGCAGCGGGGCGTTCACAGGACCACCACCGAGCGCAGGACCGTGCCGCCGCGCATCCGCTCGAAGGCCGCCTCGACCTCGTCCAGCGCGATGGTCTCGGAGACGAAGCCGCCGAGGTCGAGTCGCCGGCTGAGGTAGCGGTCGATCAGGACGGGGAAGTCGCGGCTGGGCAGGCAGTCGCCGTACCAGGACGGCTTCAGGGCGCCGCCGCGGGAGAAGAGGTCGGTCAGCGCCAGTTCGACGGTCGTGCCCGGTTCGGGGACGCCGGCCTGGACGAGGGTGCCGGCGAGGTCGCGCATGGAGAAGCCCTGGCGGTAGGTCTCGGGGCGGCCGACCGCGTCGATGACGACGTCCGCGCCGTGGCCGCCGGTCAGTTCCCGGACGGCCGCGACGGGGTCGGTGCGGCGGGAGTTGACGGTGTGGGTGGCGCCGAAGCGGATGGCGCCGTCGAGGGGGCGCTCGTCGATGTCGACGGCGATGATCCGGCGGGCGCCGGCGAACGCGGCGCCCGCGACGGCGGCGCTGCCGACCCCGCCGCAGCCGATGACGGCGACGGTGTCGCCGCTGCCGACCGCCCCGGTGTGCACGGCCGCGCCGTAACCGGCCATCACCCCGCAGCCGAGCAGCCCGGCCGCCTCCGGCCGGGCCGAGGGATCGACCTTGACCGCCTGGCCGGCGGCGACCAGCGTCTTCTCGGCGAACGCCCCGATGCCGAGGGCGGGGGTGAGCGGGGTGCCGTCCAGGAGGGTCATCGGCTGGGTGGCGGTGCGCGAGTCGAAGCAGTACCAGGGGCGGCCGCGGCGGCAGGAGCGGCAGTCGCCGCAGGGGGCGCGCCAGGCGAGGACCACGTAGTCGCCGGGGGCCAGGCCGGTGACGTCCGCGCCGACCGCCTCGACGGTCCCGGCCGCCTCGTGGCCGAGCAGGAAGGGGAACGCGTCGCTCACCGCGCCCTCGCGGTAGTGCAGATCGGTGCGGCAGACACCGCACGCCTGGAGGGCGACGAGCACTTCCCCGGGGCCGGGATCCGGGACCACGATCGGCTGCGGACCGACGGGTGCGCCCTTCTTCGCCGCGACGACGGCATGGACTTCGTGTGGCATGCCCTACCCCTCAGTGTTGCGCAGTGCACGACTGGTTGCGCGATGAGGGACATACTGGGAACGGCGCCTCGGCAGCGTCAAGAGGTGCGCGCCGGCCGCCGTGACCGACCGGCGACATCCGCGGGCGCACGGCCGCGCACGGCCCGCGCACCCGGCGGCGGGGCCGGATCCGAGACCCGGGACCCGCCGCGGACGCGCGCGCCGGCCGGCCGGCGCGCCCTCCTCAACAGGCGTACCCCATCCGCCGGGAGAGCTCCTCCCCGGCGGCCACGGTGCGCTCGACCACCTCCGGCAGCCGCTCCTCGTCCAGCCGGTACGCGGGCACCGACACGCTGATCGCACCGATCACCGAGCCGTCGTGCGCCCGCACCGGCGCGGCGACCGCGCGCAGCCCCAGCTCCAGTTCCTCCACCGCGACCGCGAAGCCCCGCTCGACGACCTCGGCGAGCTGGTCGCGGAGTTCGCCCGGCGAGGTGACGGTCCGTTCGGTCAGCCGGGGCAGCTTGCGGGCCAGCACGGCTTCCCGGACCGGCCGCGGCTGGTAGGCGAGCAGCGCCTTGCCGCTGGAGGTGGCGTGCAGCGGCGTCCGGCGGCCGAGCCAGTTCTGCGCGGTGACCGACGCGGGGCCGCGGGCCTGCATGATGTTGACCGCGGCATCGCTCTCCAGCACCGCGATGTTGACCGTCTCGCCCAGTTCGTCGGCGAGCGTCCGGCAGACCGCCGCGCCCTCCTGGGAGATGTCCAGCCGTACGGCCGCGGCCCCGGCCAGCCGCAACACCCCCGCGCCGAGGTAGTACTTGCCGCGCTCCTGCTCCTGGGCGACCAGCCCGCGGTGCTCCAGCACGCCCAGCAGCCGGAACGCCGTCGACTTGTGCACCCCCAGCTCGTCGGCGATCTCGGTCACCCCGGCCTCGCCGAGCCTGGCCAGGATCTCCAGTACGGTGACCGCCCGGTCCACCGACTGCACCGCGCTCGCGGCCCCTCTCGGCGGTCTCCCGCCGGTGCCGGGCACCCTCCGGTCCGCTCCGTTCGCCGGCTGTTTCCGCGCGGGCGCCTGTGCCTTGGCGGTATCCGTCATGGTCCGTTGTCACCACCCAGCTCGCTGCCACCGTCCAGCGGCCCGATCGGGCCGTCGTCCCCGGGGACCGCTTGACGCGTCCGGCCCCCGGCTGGATTCTGTTGCGCATAACGCTCAGTCGTGCGGATTGCGAAACTCAAGAGTACCCAACAGTAACCGTGGGGGCCCAGTGATTCCCGTCTGCCAGCTCGCTGATCTGCCCGCCGGCGAGGCCGTGCGCCTCGACACCACCCCTCCGATCGCGGTCTTCAACGCCGACGGAGAGCTGTACGCCATCGACGACACCTGCACCCATCAGGACGCCGCGCTCTCCGACGGCTGGCTGGAGGGGTGTCTGGTGGAATGCCCGCTGCACGCCGCTTCATTCGATCTCCGCACCGGCGCCCCGACCTGCCTGCCCGCGCGCCGCCCCGTCCGCACTCACCCCGTGACGGTCCAGGACGGCACGGTCTACGTCCACCTCACCGCCGGGGAAGGCACCGCCGCATGAAGGCGGTCACCGTCGTCGGAGCCTCCCTGGCCGGGCTGTACGCCGCCCGGGCCCTGCGCGCGCAGGGGTTCGACGGCCGCCTCACGGTCGTCGGCGACGAGACCCGCCTCCCCTACGACCGCCCGCCGCTGTCCAAGGAGTTCCTCACCGCCCCGGCTCCCGAGGACGCCGGGGCCGCCGAGGACGCCGGGGCCGCCGAGGACCGGCTCGCCCTCACCGACCCCGGGGAACTGGCCGCGCTCGACGCCGACTGGCTGCTCGGCACCCGCGCCACGGCCCTCGACCCCCGGCACCGCACCGTCCGCCTGGACACCGGGCGCACCCTCACCACCGACGGCGTCGTGCTCGCCACCGGCGCCGCCCCGCGCCGCCTCCCGGGCCCCGCACCGGCCGGCTCGTACACCCTGCGCACGCTGGACGACGCCCGGGCGCTGCGCGCGGAGCTGACCGGCGGCCCGGGCCGGGTCGTGGTGATCGGCGGCGGCTTCCTCGGCGCCGAGGCCGCCTCCTCGTGCGCGGCGCTCGGCCACCGGGTCACCGTCGTCGAGGCCGCACCCGTCCCGCTCGCCCGCCAACTCGGCCCGGATATGGCCGCGTTGTGCGCCGGGCTGCCCGCCGACCACGGCGTCACCCTGCTCACCGGCACCGGCGTCCGCGGAGTGCGCGCCACCAGAGGCCGGGTCACCGCCGCGAACTGGCCCGCACCACCCACCCCTCCCCCGCCACCTGACCCCGGGCAACCACCCCGCCGCCACCCACGATCAACGGCCAAGGGCCGCCCGCGGGACGCGAGTTCAGAGTGTCAGCGGATGCCGCCGACCTGCCCCGGGCCCCGGCCCTCCTCGGCCGCCGCCAGTCCGGCCCGCGCCCGGATCACCGCCTCCACCGCGTCCGGATCGTCCGGGGTGAGGAAGGGCCGGACGTAGCGGCCCAGGTCGAGGACGAGCGCGGTGGACTTGCGCATCCGCCGCGGGTCCAGGCTCGCCCAGTACCGCGGGTGCCCGGTGCCCCAGATCCGCCCCTGCCCGGTCAGCGCCCCCATCTCCACCCGCCGCACCGCCCGGATCGCGGTGTACGGGATGGTCTTGGTGCCCCAGGGGAAGTAGTAGCCGCGGATCCGCACCGCGTCCGGGGTGCAGCTGATCCAGCGGTCCCGGTAGCAAGGGGTCGTGGTCGCCATGAGCTGCCGTCCTCTCCGCGCAGGTTCCGGCCGGCCGGAACCGGTACGGCGAGCATACGGAGGCCGCGGGCGCCGGGCGCGGCCAGGGGCCGTGCGGGCGGGGACGGCGGGCGCCGGGCGCTCGGGAAAACGACGGGCAACGGTGCGGCACCGGCACCATAATCGGGGCCATGACCGCGCACCCCGACGCTGCCCCCTCTCCCCGGGGCATCACCCCGCAAGGCCCCTGGCTGACACCCGGAGTTGTGATGATCACCGGCATCCAGGCCGCCGGCAAGTCCACCGTGGCGCAGGCGCTCGCCGAGCGGCTGCCCCGGGCCGTGCACCTGCGCGGCGACGGCTTCCGGCGGAACATCGTCCGCGGCCGGGTCGGGATGACCCCGGACCCGGCCCCGGAGGCCGTCGCCCAACTCCGGCTGCGGCACCGGCTGACCGCCGTCTGCGCCGACGCGTACGCCCGCGCCGGGTTCACCGTCATCGTCCAGGACATCCTGCTCGGCGAGCACCTGGTCCGGATGACCACCGACCTGGCCACCCGGCCGCTCGCCGTGGTGGTCCTGCGGCCCGACCAGGAGACCGTCGCCGCCCGCGAGGCCGGCCGGTCCAAGACCGCGTACGGCCCGGACTGGAGCGTGGCGGACCTGGACGCCCTGCTACAGGCGGAGACGCCCCGCGACCTCGGCCTGTGGCTGGACACCTCGCGGCAGACCGTCGCCGAGACGGTGGACACGATCCTGGACCGGGCGTGGACGGAGGGGGCGGTGGCCTGAGCTTGCCCTTCCCCCTCGCGCCGGGTCGGACGGCCGCGCGGTGGGACATATTGCGGTGCGCATCCGGCGAAGGTTGGCCAGACTCGCGGCATGACAGCGAAGATCAGCCGCATCAACCCCGATCAGTTGCACAACACGCCGGGCTACCACCACATCACCGTCGTGGAGACCGGCCGAACGGCCTATCTGGCGGGGCAGTGCCCCCTCGACCAGGACGGCTCTCTCGTCGGCGCGGGATCCCTCGACGCACAGGTCGATCAGGTCGTCGCGAACGCACTCGCCGCCCTCGCGGCGGTGGATGCCCAGCCGCAGCACGTGGTGCGTTCGGTGATCTACGTGCGGAGCGACGACAGGAAGGACCTGGGTCTCGCCTGGCACCGGCTTACCGTTTCCCCCCTCGGTCCGGCCTTCACGTCCGCCAGTACGCTCCTGGGGGTCGCCCAACTGGGCTTCACCGGGCAGCTGATCGAGGTGGACCTCACCGTCGCGCTGCCCGACTGAGCGGTCCGCACGCCCGGAGCGGCCTCTCGAACGGCTTCGCTCCCACGGCCATGCGGGCGGCAGACCCACCGGGCGGGACCTGGACGACCGGTCGGCTCCGGGAACACCCGCCGGGCACCCCGCCGGCTGTGCGGAAGCAACGACCTGTCCGGCCCGTACGGCCGTGCCGCGGGAGCGGACGGTGGCCGCGGGCGGCCTGGGGGTGGTGCCGCCCGCGGCCACCGGAACGTCAGCGCATGGCCACGACGTTGGTGGCCTTGGCGCCGTGCACGTCGAAGATGACCTGCTGACCGACGTCGGTGGTCTGCGTCTCCATGCCCGAGAAGGGGAGCTTGGCCCCGTGCTCATCGGCGATGATGCCCACGCAGTCGCTCTTGTTGAACAGCACGATGGTTCCCTGTGGCATCGGTTCCTCCGGACGGACGGATCTCCGCGGCGGGCGGCTCCCGCCGACTGCGCCGGGTGGGTAACCTATTACGGAACGTGCACCCCGGGGGAAGGGTCCAACGGCCTGTCGGCCACGGGTTGACCGAAAGTCAGCTCCTGTGCCGTTTCGCGTTCGCTACCTTGCAAAGGCCGTACGCGGCCACCCCATCGTCACGGACCGCCCCAACCCCCCGGCGGCCAGGCCGGGTTGGGGCCCGGATCGCGTCCGTGCGGTCCGGGCCCGGCCTCCTCCCGCTCAGCCGCTGGCGGCCCCGCACAGCTCGTCCTGGTGCCGGCGCAGGGCCTCCGCCGCGCACGCGGACAGCGTCAGCCGGGGCAGCGTCCCGGCGTCGAACCAGTGCAGCAGCACCCCGTCGGTGAGCGGCAGCGCCGCCGCGTCACCGTTCCAGCGCCCGAGGAACACCTGGAGGCACCCCCGCCCGGTGCCGTCCGCCCCGGTCCGCGGCAGCAGGGCGAACGGCGCCAGCTCCGGCACCGCCAGCCCGGCCCGCTCGCGCAGTTCCCGGGTGAGCGCCGCGTGCCCGGTCTCGCCCGGGGCGGTGGGGCCGCCCGGCAGCGACCAGGTGCCGGGGTCGTCGCACTCCCGGCGCGCGTCGCGCAGGTGCAGGAGGTACTGCCCGCGGTCGTTGACCAGCAGCGCCGCGGCGCCGGTCACCACGGGCCCGGTTGCGGCGCCCGCGCCGCCGGGGTCCGGGGGGACCGGCTCGGTACCGGCCGTTCCCGCCGGACCCGCCGCATCCGCCGCGTCCGGCCGGTGCGCCTCCCGGGTGTGCTGGTAGGCCCACAGGTCCCGGAACAGGCCGGGGCGGGCGACCAGTTCGGAGAACGTGCCGTGCTGGACGACCCGGCCCTTGTCCAGGACCAGGATGCGGTCGGCCACCGCCACGTTCGTCAGCCGGTGGGTGATCAGGACCACCGCCCGGGTGGCCGCGACCTCCCGCAGACCGGCGAAGATCCGGTGCTCGCCGAGCGGGTCGAGCGCGGAGGTCGGTTCGTCCAGCACCAGCAGCCCGGCCGGCCGGTGGAACGCCCGGGTCAGGGCGATCCGCTGCCACTGCCCGCCGGACAGTTCCTGGCCGCCGAGCCAGTCGCGGGCCAGCACCGTGTCGAGTCCGGACCGGAGTTCGGCGACCACCTCGTCGGCGCCGGACCGCGCACAGGCGTCGCGGATGTCGGCGTCGCCGCCCTCGGTGGGCCGGCCCAGGGTGATGTTCTCCCGGGCGGTCAGCGGCCAGCGCGCGTAGTCCTGCGGCACCAGGGCCACCTGCGCCCACATGGCCTGCGGATCGAGGTCGCCGGTGGGGACGCCGTCCCAGGTGACCTCCCCGGTGGTGGGCAGGTACAGCCCGCTCAGCAGCTTCGCCAGCGTGGACTTCCCGCTGCCGTTGTAGCCGACCAGCGCGACGACCTCGCCGCGCCGCAGGGTGAACGAGACGCCCCGCAGCGCGTCCCGGTCCGCCTCCTCGTACCGGAAGACCAGGTCCGTCACGCGGATCTCGCGCGGGGCCGCCGGGACGAGGGTGCCGCGCCGCATCCGGAACCCGCCGGCCTCCTCCAGGAACTGCGACCAGTCGTCCATGTAGAGGCCGGTGCGCATGATCCGGGCGCCCCCGGCGACCAGGCCGCGCAGCGCCGTCCCGGCCGCTTGCAGCGCGAAGACCGCGGTACCGGCGTGCCCGACGCTCATCCGGCCGGTGGCCAGCAGCCACACCACCGCGGCCCAGACCACCGCCGAGGCCAGTCCGCCGCAGACCGCGCCCAGGACGGACATCCGCGCCCCGGTGTTCGCCGCCTGCCGGTCGGCGCGGTTGATCCGCTCGGTGATCTGCCGGTAGCGCCCGGCCAGGAAGCCGGCCATCGTGCCGGCCCGGATCTGGTCGGCGGCGTACCGGTCGCAGACGTGCCAGCGCAGGACCGACAGCAGCCGGTAGTCGCCGCCGGCCCGCAACCGGGCCAGATAGCGCACCCGGGCGGCGCCGATCTGGGCCACCGCCTGCGGCACGCTGGCCAGCGCCAGCAGCGGCAGCAGGGCCGGGTGCAGCGCCGTCAGCACGCCCGCGCCGGCCACCAGCGAGGCGGCCGAAGCGATCAGGTCCTGCCCCTCCCCCACCAGGTCCTGGACGATCTCCGCCCCCCGGTCGGCCGCCTCCTTGCGGTGGGTGAACCCCGGCGCGTCGTACGCGGCCAGCTCCACCTCGGTGACCGCCCGCAGCAGCCGGAGTTCGGCCTCCCGGGACATCTGCGGCCCCAGCCGGGACGACAGCCACACCACCACGATCCCGAGCAGCGCCCGCACCCCGGCGGCGGCCGCCAGCAGGGCCACCGACGGCCAGGCCCCGAGCAGCCGGCCGTAGAGGTCCCCGCCGGACAGCAGCGCGGTGATCGTCCCGCTCACCGCGAGCAGGCCCAGCGCCTGCATCGCGCCCGAGGCGGCCTGGCAGACCAGCAGCCCCAGGGCCGCCCACGGGTCGATCCGCCAGGCCAGCGCCACCGACCGCCGCACCAGGCGCGGCAGCCGCCGGGCCATGTCGACCAGCCGGATCTGCCGTCCGGCCCGCTCCCGGCTGCCGGTCGGGTCGACGTACTGCAACTCCTCCGCACCGGCCGGCACCGGCTCCGCCGCCGGCCCGGGTTTCCCCTTCCGGGCCCGGCGCTCGCCCGCAACACGCCTGAGTTTCATGGCACTCGCTCCCCTTCCACGGTCGTCGCCCGCCGTCCGCGGCGGTCCGGCCGCACCCGGGCCGCGCCGGCCCGCCGGTGTCAACCGCACGCCGCACCGGGACCGGCCGTCGCGGTGCCGTTCGAACGGCACCGCGACACGGTCCACCACGCACAGCGCTCCGCCGCCGAGGCGGGCAATGGGTACAGGTGCCCTACAAAACGGCCCGCCCCCGCCCCCGTAACGGGTGACGCGGGGGCAGGTCCTGGACAGACGTTCCCCTGCGCGCCGCAGGCCGTGGCGCGTCTGCCCGCCGGGCGCCGACGGCCACTCGAACAGCGCGGGTCACTCGGCCGGGGTATTGCGGGCGGTCCCGGCGGCCCGGCCCGGCAGCGCGGTTCCCCCCGCCCCCGGCCGGGCCCGGTGCCGCCCCGCGGCCAGCGCGTACCGGACCCGGCTGGCCTCCTCGCCCATCACCTCCGCGGTCTCCGCCACCGAGTGGCCGAGCACGTCGTGCAGTACGAACGCGTCGTATTCCAGGGCGGGTTGGCGTAACGCCTCCGGCCGGCGGCGGGCCGCCAGGTCGCCGGCGCCGGGGCGCGGGCCACCGCCGCGCTGCCGGATGCGGGCGCTGACCAGCGCCCAGGCACAGGCGGCCGGATTGGGCCGGCGGACCAGGTCGGCCCAGTGGACGGCGACCTCGCCCATCGCCTCGCCCAGGACCCGGGAGGCGTCCGGCTCCGGCAGGTGGGCCAGCGCGTAGCCGAAGTAGCGCTCGCAGTACAGGGCGCAGAACGCCTCGAAGGCGGGCGGCAGGGTGATGGCCGGCCTGCGGGCGGGCGTACGGGCGGGAGCCGGGCTCATCCGAACGCCTCGGCGCGCGGGGTCCGCCGCTCGGGCACCAACCCGCAGGTGGCCCGGGCGAGTTGGGTGAGCCGGGCGTGGTCCCAGAGCGGACGGATGTCGTCCGGGCGGCCGTGCAGCACCCCGACGACGGCACCGACGGTCTCCCAGTCCGGCACCAGGGAGCCGTGCAGCAGCCCGGTGAACTCCCGCTCGGTCAGGGCGTGTCCGCTGGAGCGGCAGATCTGCTCGGGGGCCGGGCAGGCCGCCGAGAGGTACAGCCCGCGCAGGGCGGCGTGCAGGCTCCCGGCCCGGGCCGGGCGGCGGCCGTGGGCGGCGTCCCACAGCGGGCGGACCGCCTCCGGGTCGCCGCCGCAGGCGTGCACCATCCGCCGGGTGACCTTCCAGGAGGGGCTGCGTTCACCGGAGAGGATCCGGGAGATGTAGGAGGCGCTCACCCGGGCCTCGGCCGCCAGCCCGCGGAGCGTCTTGTGGCCGGCGCGCTGGAGGTGGGAGAGCGCCGCGGCGAGTGCGGTGCCGGGGTCCTGGCCCGGTGGTCCGCTCTCCGTTCCGGCCCGGCCGCCGGTCTCGTCCCCGCGGCCGCCCCGGCCCCCGCCGGCGTCGGCCGCACCCTCCGGGTGCCCGCGGCGCGGCGGGGCGGTGCGGCCCGCACCGGCCCGGCGCCGTTCGCCGTCCGTGCGGGCGGCGCGCGGGAAGGGGTCCGGCCGGCCCGGGCCGGCCGGCTGCTCGGGGCGGGCGGCCGGCAGCGGCGGAGCGGGCCGGGGCATCGCCCCCGGAGCGAGGGCGGGCCCCGCCGGCCGCCGCTCCTGCCGCTGGGTCATCTTCCGGATGATGCGGTCCTCGGTGTAGTCCCGGCCGAGCTTGTCCACGCTGATGTGCAGGGCGGCGGCGATGGCCGGCCCCTTGAGGCCGCGGTCGCGGGCCTGCCGCACCACGGCGAGGGTGGCGCACTCCAGGTCGCCGCTGAGCTCGACGACCTGGCGGAGTCCGGCGAGCGCGTCGCCGGCGCGTATGTGGGTGCGCAGCACGTCCAGCCGGCCGGCCATGTCATCGACGACCCGGAGCGCGTCCTCGTCGTGGGCCTTGGTCTCCGGGGTCCGCTGCGAACTGCGGAGTTTGCGGACGGCCCGGCCGCAGGCTTCGCTGCAGTACATCCGGCGCCGCCCGGGGCCGGTCCCGCTCGCGACCTCGTTGGGGCAGCCGGGCCGGGGGCAGGGTACCGGGCCGGGGTCCTTGGGAGTCATCAGTCGTCATCCTTCCGGGGGTATATGCCACCGTGAACTCGCCGCAGAAATGGGCGATTTGCGGTTGCCGGGGGCGGCGCCCTCCGGGCCGCGGGGCGGCGGGGGCGGCCCCGGCACCGTGCCGGGTGGCCCGCGGCGGCGCCGGACGGCAATCCGGCGCCGCGGCGGGCCCGGGCCCCGCGCCCTCTGCCGGCCGGGCCCGGTACGGCCCGGCCGGGCGCGCCCGACGCGGCGTCAGACGGCGCGTCGGCGCTGGTGGCGGGGGCGGGGACGACAGACCGCGGCCAGCAGGGCCAGCGCCGCGGCGGCCGCCCAGCGGCCCTCGGCGCCCTGCACCAGGACGTTCCCCAGGTACGGGATCGCCAGGAACGCGACCGGCGGGGCGGCGAACCGGACGTCGCACCGGAAGCCCATCCGGGCCCCGCTCCGGGCGTCCGCCCGGTCGTTGACCGGCAAGTCACGGCGGGCCCCGGTTTCAACCGGGCCCCCGCGAGGGATGTTAGCTTCGTACCGCTTCAACTGGGCCTCCTCGGAGTGCCGGTGAAGTGATCGGTCGGGGGACAGCTGTCCCTCCACGATCGAGTGGGATGCGAATGAGCGGCCCTGGCACTTGGTTCCTACGCCTCGCCAGGGCCCTCTCGTGTCCCGGGACGGTACATCGTCACGGAAGCGACCACCAACGCTACCGTCGGTTAATGGCACGATTGCGATTGCCGTTGCCTTCCCAGTTGCGAATCCCGCGCATGCCGCCGCCTCCGTCCACTTCCCCGGCCCGCCCACCGGCCGCCCCGCACCCCCGGCTTCCGGCCCAACTCCCCACCGGCCGCACTAGGGTGAACGGATGACCGACACCTGGCGCCCCACCGCACCCGGGGTCCTGCGGCTGCCCTCCGGCCGCCTGGTCCGGGGCCGCGGTCTGCGCCACCCGCTGCCCGACGGCCCGGCACCCCACTACGGGGTCTACCTCCTGGGCAAGCCGCCGCCCGACGTCGCCTGGGAGGCGCGGTGGGTGCGCTGGCCGGACTTCCGGCTGCCGAGCGAGCCCGGGCAGGCGCGCACCGTGCTGCGCGAGGCGTGGCACCGCGCCGCGGCCGAACGCGTCGAGCTGGCCTGCGGCGGCGGCCGCGGCCGGACCGGTACGGCACTGGCCTGCCTGGCCGTCCTGGACGGCGTGGCGGCCGACCGGGCGGTGGATTTCGTCCGCCGGAACTACGACCGGCACGCGGTGGAGACCCCCTGGCAGAAGCGGTACGTCCGCCGCTTCGGAACGGCGAGGACGGTGCGGTGAGCGGCAGGGCGACGGCACTCAGGTGGCTGGCGCCGGCCATGGGCGCCGCCTGCGCCGCGATCGGCGCCTACCACTTCGCGCTCGGCATCGTGTCGGTGCCGGGCGAGGGCGCGGCCGGCGCCACCGTGGACAGCCGGGAGCGCTTCTACAACGCGATCTTCCTCGGCTACGGGCTCGCCTGGATCTGGGCGGCCCGCCGGACACCGATCCCCGCGGCGGCGGTGCGCGCGCTGACCGCGGTGTTCCTGCTCGGCGGGCTCGGCCGGGTACTGTCCGGGCTGGTCCACGACTGGCCGCACTGGTTCCAGATTCCGCTGGCGGTGCTCGAACTCGCCCTGCCGCCGGTGTACTTCTGGCTGGCGGACGCCGACGAGAAGGCGGCCCGGCCGGCGGCGGCGGGGGCACCGGCGGCGGCGCCCGACTGAGGGCGCTTCGCGGCTGCGAAGAGGGCGGGCCGGTGGGGCGGCGCACCGGGGGCGCGGCCGGTCGGCCGCGCCCCCGCCGCTCACCGGAGCGCTCCGGGCCGGGTCAGCCCCGGACGCCGTTCACCCACTTCTCAGGCGTCGCTGCCGTCCGCCGGGTCCTTGACGCACGTCGGCGCGTCGGCCGGGAGGGTCTTGGTGTCGAGCTGCTTGAGCAGCTTCGGCAGCTTGCTGTAGTCGCCGGCGCTCGCCGGGTCGTCGCAGCCCCAGCCGATCTCCCGGACTCAGCCGGTCGGGCCGGGTACCCGGGCGGCGCCACCGGCCCGTACCGCGTCGAGCACGGCCCGGTGCAGCGCGTCGAGGCCGCCCGGCGGGATGCGCGCCGGACTGCCTTCGAGGAGGTAGCGGTCCTCCGCGCCGGTGTACTGGACGCTGACACCGGCCGTGCCGTCGCCCCGGTCGGTGGTGATGACGGTCAGCTCGCCGGTGATGACACCGACCTCGACCGTCATCGCCCCACCGGGGCCGGCGGTGACCCGGCCGGTGCGCGTGCCGGAGTGCGGGGTGGTCACGAGGCGCAGGTGTCCAGCATCTCGGAGAGCTTGGCCTTCTCGGGTGCGGTGACGTTCAGGTGGTAGAGGTGCTTGACGTCGGTCCAGGCCCGGGCGTAGGTGCACCAGTAGGCGTGCCGGGGCGGGGACCACTGGTCCGGGGACTGGTCGCCCTTCTGCCGGTTGCTCGCGGCCGAGACCGCGATGAGCTGGGAGTGCTCCAGATCGTTGGCGAACGCCCGGCGCTCGGGCGTGGTCCACTCATCGGCGCCGGAGCGCCAGGCGTTGGCCAGCGGCACGATGTGGTCGATGTCGAGCTGACCGGAGACGTGGAACACCTTGGCGTCGTACTCGCTGAACCACGTCCCGGAGACGGCCCGGCATTTCTCGTCCTGCTCGACGCCGTCCCCGTCCCGGGCGAGGACGACCTCGCGGGTGTCGCACTCGCCGTGCTGCTTGATCCAGTGCGGGAACTTGGCGCGGCTGTAGCCGTTCATGGAATGCGGCGCCGCGACGTGCAGCCCGGCGAGTTCGGTACGAGCGACTTCGGCGGACGGCGGCTCCGGGAGCCGCAGCGGAACGGCGTCGTCCACCGTCCCGACGGGCCCGCTCCCGGACACCGGCACCGGCTCCGGTGCGGGGGCGGCTGCGGCGGTGGTGGAGGCGAAGGGCAGAACGGCGGCGGCGATCAGGGCTGTTGTCGTGGCGGCGCGACGCCACCATGCGCGAATCAACACCCGTGGAGCATCACCCGACGAAACGATTCCGCATCCCTGCGTTCACTCCATGGAGGGCACTTCCCGACGTTCCGCCCGCACGATGGGCGACGGGCGGCTATGGCCGGCCTCGGACCCGGCCCCGGCCCCGGCGCGTTCACAACCAGCGTCGGGCCGCCTCGACGCTGTCCCCGCCGCTGGTGTTGAACGCGATGGCGGCCTGCGGCGCATGGCGGCGGATCAGGTTCAGGAGCAGCTCGAACAGCGGAAGCAAGGGTTCGGCCTTGCGGATCCCGCCACCGACGACCACGACGTCCCACGGGTGCCCGGCCAGCGACTCGACGAGGGTGGCCTCGGCCGCTTCGTCGAACACGACCAGCGTCATGGCCGCGTCGATGCCGTGCTCGCCGAACCGGGCCAACTCCGCGTCGAGAGCGGCGCGGAGCGCCGGACCGCCGTCACCGGGTATCGCGTGCGGGTCGTAACCCACCACAAGTACGGAAGGCATACGGGCAACCTACCGGTCCCGGCCCGAGCGTGTGCGCCGAAGAGGGTGGCGAGCGCGTCCCGGCGCGAACGCCCCCACCCGCCGCCCGCCGTCGTCCGTTCGCCGCCGGTGCGGTGTACTGCCGTCCGCCAGCCGCGTTTCCCCTGCTGCCGACTGCTTTCGCCGGTCTGCCCGCTGCCGTCGTCCGCCGCCTGCCAGACTGTCCCGGTGATCATCAGACGTGCGGCGCACCAGGACTTGCCGGGCTTCCTCCGCCTCGCCGGGCAGGTCGAGCAGTGGTTCGGGCCGATGGTCGGGGAGCCCGGCTTCCGGGACGCGGTGGCGGGGCACATCAAGCGCGCCGAGGCGCTGGTCGCCGCCTCGGACACGCCCCCGGCGGCGCCTGACCTCCTCGGCGGCCTGCTGTTCGGGCCGCACCCCGCCGGCTCGCCGGGACCGGCCCGCCACCGGGTCAACTGGCTGGTGGTGGCGGAGGGATGCCGGGGCCGGGGCGTGGGCCGGGCGCTGCTGGCGGACGCGGTCCGGCGGTTCGTGACCCGGCCGGGCACCCTGGAGGTGGTGACCTTCGGGAGCGACCACCCGGGGGCCGACGCCAGCGGGGCGCGCCGCTTCTACGAGGCCCTCGGCTTCACCCCCGCCGAGGCCGCCCCGCCGGGCCCGGAGGGCGGGTCGCGCCAGAGGTACCGGAAGGTCTGCCGGCCGGACGCGGCCTGAACCGCCCGGACGGCGCGGCCCGGACGCACGCGGGGACGGCGGGCGCGGGAGCCGCCGAGGCCCGGTGCCCGGCCGCCCCGGGCGGAGTGCGATGTGCGGGAGGGGGTCGCCGCCGGGTATGGGCGAAGGTGGGGGACAGCGGTGCCGGCCCGGAGCCGGCCGGGACAGGTCAGACGGAGTGGAGAGGGCGCAGGAGATGGGCGAGGCGACGGACATGGCGGGCGGCATCCGGCCGGATGCGGTACCGGGCGCGGCGGCGGGCACGCTGCCGGGGGCGACCGGCGGGCAGGTGACGAGCCGTCAGCGCGGGGACCGGCCGCCGCACCCCCAGGCCGTGTTCGGGGTCGGCGTCCTCGTGCTGGACGCGGACGGCCGGGTGCTGCTCGGCCGGCACCGCGCGGGGACGTGGGAGCTGCCCGGCGGCAAGGTCGATCCGGGGGAGAGCGTGCGCGCCGCGGCGGCCCGGGAGCTGCGCGAGGAGACCGGGCTGGTCACCGAGCCGGACGAGGTGCGGGTCTTCGCGATGCTGCACGACGAGCTGCGCGGGCTGAACCGCATCACGATGGCGGCCCTGGTCACCCGCCACCGGGGGACGCCGTACGTGGCGGAACCACAGCACGTCGACCGTTGGGAATGGCACTCCCCCGGTGCGCTGCCCGGCCCGCTGTTCACCCCGTCCGCGCAGGTCCTCGCGGTGTGGCGCCCGGAGCTGCCGATCAGCGCACCCGCGGCCCACCGACTGGACGTGCTGTGCGTGGGGAGGACGTGAGGGACGGGTGGCGGGACGCCGGGTGAAGGAGCGGCTACGCGGCTGACGAGACGTCAGGTTCTTGTGGTGTGCGGGCTCCCGTCCCGTCCCCTTCTTCCGGCGCCGGTGGCAGGGCCAGGCACAGGGCCTCCAGCGCTCCGGTGAAGGCGTGCTCGGGCGGGGTGCCGTAGCCCAGGACCAACCCGTCGCGGGCGGGTACGGGGCTGCCGGGGTGGCGGTACGGGGACAGGCCGTTGACGGCCAGGCCGAGGCGGGCGGCGGCGCGGAGGGTCTGCGGTTCGGTGCCGGGCGGCAGGTCGAGGACGGCGTGCAGCCCGGCGGCGATACCGGAGACGGTGACGTGCGGGGCGTGCGCGGCGAGGGTGGCCACCAGCTGGTCGCGGCGGCGCCGGTAGATCCGGCGGGTGCGGCGCAGGTGGCGGTCGTAGGAGCCGGTGGCGAGGAAGTCGGCGAAGGTGAGCTGGTCGATCGCGCCGACCCACAGTTCGCGGGTGCCCTTGGCGGCGCCCAGGGCGTCGGCGAGGTGGTCGGGGACCGCCATCCAGCCGAGGCGGAGGGCGGGCGAGAGGCTCTTGCTGAGGGAGCCGAGGTAGACCACGCGGTCGGGGTCGAGGCCCTGGAGGGCGCCGACCGGTTCCCGGTCGTAGCGGAACTCGCCGTCGTAGTCGTCCTCCAGGACCAGTCCGCCGGTGGTGCGCGCCCAGTCGATGACGGCGGCGCGGCGCTCGGCGTGCAGCGGGCCGCCGGTGGGGAACTGGTGGGCCGGGGTGAGCAGGACGGCGCCCGCGCCGGTGCCGGGCAGTGCGGCGACGTCGGCGCCGTGCGCGTCCACCCGGAGCGGGACGAGGGCGCGGCCGCCGGCGGCGAGCAGCGAGCGGTGGAAGTCCAGGCCGTAGGACTCGACGGCGATGGGGCCGGGCAGCACCGTGGCGAGCAGGGACAGTGCCTGGGCGACTCCGGTGACGATGATGATCCGGTGGGGGGCGGTGCGGACGCCGCGGGCGCGGGCGAGGTACTCGGCGAGCTGGGTGCGCAGTTCGGTCCGGCCGCGCGGATCGCCCACACCGAAGGCGTCGTTGGGGGCGGTGGCCAGGGCGCGGCGGGTGGCGGCCAGCCAGGCGGTGCGGGGGAAGGCGGCCGCGTCCGGGGAGGTGGGCAGCAGGTCGTGGACCGGACGGCGGGGCGGCGGGGTGGTGCGGTGGGTGCGCTGCCGCGGGAGGGGGGTGCCGCGCCGGGCGACCCGGGTACCGGAGCCCTGACGGGCGGTCAGCCAGCCTTCGGCGACCAGTTCCCCGTAGGCGGCCCCCGCGGTGTTGGGGGCGATCCCGAGGTCCCTGGCGAGGCTGCGGTACGGGGGCAGCCGGGTGCCGGGGGTCAGCCGGCCGCTGCTGATGGCCTCGCGCAGGGCGCGCATCAGCCGGTCGCGCTTGGAGCCGGGGCCGGTCAGCTCCAGATGGAGGTCGGCCCCCGGCGCCGGCTCGCCGCCGACCGGTGAATTGACCCAACGATCCGTCATGGAAATGCACCATACCGTGGGGCTAATCACGGCCTAGTGTTCCTGGCATGACAGCGATAAAGACACCTGAGGCAGTTGAAGCGAACGAGGCGGCGGGGGCGGCCGGTTCCCCCGGGTCGGCCGGGAGCGGCGGGCCGGTGCGCATCCCGCAGCGGATGGACTTCCCGCGCGTCGCCCCCAAGGTCTTCCGGGCCGTACTCGCCCTGGACACCGCGGCCCGCGAGGGTCTGGACCCGCTCCTCCTCGAACTCGTCCAGATCCGGGCCTCGCAGGTCAACGGGTGTGCGTACTGCGTCGATTACCACCTCGGTGACGCCCGCGCGGCGGGCGAGCGCACGGAGCGCCTGGACCAGCTCGCCACCTGGGAGGAGTCCAGCCTCTACACCGCGAAGGAGCGCGCGGCGCTGGCCCTCGCCGAGGCGGTCACCCGGCTCCCGGAGGGCGTGCCGGACGCCGTGTACGACGAGGCCGCGCGGCACTTCGGGGAGCAGGAGCTGGCCCAGCTGATCGCGCTGATCTTCACCGTGAACACCTGGAACCGGATGAACGTCACCACCCGCCGGACGCCCGGCGCCCGCTGACCACCCCCGCCGGGCACCCGGTCCCGCCGAGCAGAACGGAGCATCGCCGTGGCCACCGGCACCGCACCGGCGGGCCGGCGGCCGCGCTGGGCACGGTCGCGGTGGCGGCGTACGGCGGGCGGCGGGCCGGGGGGCGGAAGCCGCGGGCCCTGCCGGAAACCGCTGCGGACGCCCGGCCCGCCCGGTGACCATGGGGCCATGCAGACGACCTCAGCACCTCCTGTGGTGCACCGCCTCGACCTCGGTTACTTCATCCGGCCCGCCGCCGAGACCGGCGGCCCGGAGCCCCGGGTGGAGCCGGCCCTCGGCTATCTGGTGGAGCACGAGCGGGGGCTGCTCCTCTTCGACACCGGCATCGGCGCCGCCGACCCGGAGACCGAGGCCCACTACCGGCCCCGGCGCCGCCCGCTGCCGGCCGCACTGGCCGCCGCCGGTGCCGCCCCGGGCGACATCTCCCTCGTCGTCAACTGCCATCTGCACTTCGACCACTGCGGCGGCAACCCGCTGTTCGCCGGCACCCCGGTCGTCGTCCAGGACGTGGAGCTGGCCACCGCGCGCCGCGGCGGCTACACCGTCGACGCCCTCGTGGACTTCCCCGGGGCGGTCTACGAGGAGCTGTCCGGCGAGGCCGAGATCTGGCCGGGGGTGCTGGTCGTCCCGACGCCCGGCCACACCGACGGCCACCAGTCGCTGGTCGTCCGGCGCGGCGACGGCGGCACGGTCGTGCTGGCCGGCCAGGCCCACGACACCGCCTCCGCCTACGCGGCCGACGGCCTGGCCCGCCGGGCCGCCCGCGACGGCGCCGCCCCGCCGCTCCCGGCCTACCGCGGCTGGCTCGACCGGCTCGCCGCCCTCGACCCCCGCCGGGTGTACTTCGCCCACGACGCGTCGGTCTGGGAACCGCCCGCGCTCAGCTGACCCCGGCGGCGCTGCCGCCCCAGCCGGGCACCGGCGGCAGCGGCCACGGGGGCGGCACCGGCAGGCCGCGGCCACCCGCCGCCACCGGGGCGCCGGGCGCGCGGCCGGTCAGCCAGCCCAGCAGGGCGTGCCCGGGTCCGGCCGCCACCCGCCCGGCCCCCGGGGTGACGGTCCAGGCCCGGCCGAGGTCCACCGCCTCGATCCGGGCCAGCGGGAACTCCCGTACGGCCAGCGTCGGTACGGTGCTCTCCAGCGCCCGGAGCACATACCCGGCGGGCCGGTCCGCCGTTCCGTACCCGGCGTCCAGGTCGACGTGGTGGGTCTCCAGCTCCCGCAGGCAGCGGAACAGCGTGAACCACGCCGGGTGCGCCCACCCCGCCAGCGCGGTGACCCGGGTGGACCACGCCCCGGCGGGCAGGGCGCGGGCCTGCGCGGTCATCCGCCGCAGCGCCGTCCGCACGTCCCCCGCCAGCTCCGCCGCCGGCCGCGCCGCCCCCTCGGCCACCGCCCGGGCCGACTCCGCCGCTCCGGCCCGGGGCCCGGGCTGAACTCCCGTACGGGCCAGGCCCAGCAGCCAGGTGTACGCGTCGAGACCGCGCGCCACATGGGCCAGGACGTGGCCGCGGGTCCAGCCGGGGAGCCGGGAGGGGGCGCGCACCCCGGAGTCGGTGAGGCCGTCGGCGGTCGCGCCGAACCGTGCGCCGGACCGCGCGATCTCCGCGAGGAGCGCGGGCACGTCCCCGGCGGCGCCGTTACCCTGCACCCCCATGACCTCCGACTCCCCCGCCGCACCCGCCGCCCCTGCCGCCTCCACCGTCATCCACCCCGTCCCCTACCACGCCCAGTGGGCCTCGCCCGATCTCGTACCGGCGATCCTCGACGGGAGCCTGCCGGCCGCCGAGGACCCGCGCTGGCCCGAGTACGGCGCCGACGACCCCGAAGAGTACGCCTGGTGGTCCTGGCGCCTGTGCGGGGTGGCGTGCCTGCGGATGGCGCTCGGCCACTGGCGGGGCGCCGCACCCACCGCCATGGAGCTGGCCGCGGAGTGCCTGGCGGCCGGTGCCTACGTACGCCACGCCGACGGGCTGCACGGCCTGGTCTACGCCCCGTTCGCCTCCTACGTGGAGCGCCGCTGGGGCCTGGCCGCCCGGTCCCGGCCCGACCTCCCCCGGACCGAACTGCCCGCCCTGCTGCACGAGGGGCAGCTGGTGCTGCTCTCCGTCCACCCGTCCATCCGGGACGCCGACCCCGCCCCGCCGCACCGGGGCGGCCACCTGGTCCTGGCCGTCGGCGTCACCCCCGGCCACGTCGTGGTCCACAATCCCTCCGGACTGCCCGGCCACTCCCAGGAGTTCGCCCCCGTCCCGTGGGCGAAGCTGGACCGGGTCTACGCGGGCCGCGGCGTCGTCCTGGGCCCCGGGAACTGACCAACTGGCCACTTCTCCCCCGTCGTCGCGGTGGACACCAGCGACCGGCTGCCGGCCGAGCTGACCGCGGCGCACACCCGGGCCGGCGGCGCCCCGGACGCGGTCCGCCCGCTGCGCCGGGACCTGCGCCACGCCCTCCCCGAGGCGGCCCCCGCGGGATCGGTGAGCGCCATCGCGTGCCTGGGCGACACGCTGCCCCACCTGCCCGCCGAGGCGGACGTCACGCGCCTGCCGCACGAGGTGGCCCGCGCGCTGCGCCCCGGCGGCCACTTCGTCGCCACCTACCGCGACCTCACCCCGGAACTCCGCGGCGCCGACCGCTTCCTCCCCGTCCGGAGCACCGACGACCGGGGGCTGACCTGCTTCCTGGAGTACACCGACGAGGACACCGTGCAGGTCCACGACCTGCTGCACACCCGGACGGAGACGGTCTGGGAGCTGCGCGCCGGCAGCTGTCCGAAGCTGCGCATCGCGGCGCCGTGGCTGGCCGAGCGGTGCGCGGACGCCGGGCTCTGGAGGTCCGGCAGGACCGGACCGGGCCGCGGGGCCTGCGCGTCCTGCACGCCGTCCGGCCCTGACCCGGCCGGGCCGCCGCCGCTACCCCGACGGGTGATGGCCAACTCCCGTCGCGCCACGGGAAGATGGTGCGCACGCCGAGTGGCGGGCGGTCCACGGGAGGGCGGGCGGGGTATGCGGGAGAGCGGCAGCGCGGGCGGGCGGCAGCGGCGCGTCCCGTACGGGGCCATCGGCCTGTGTCTGGCGCTCGCGCTCAGCATCGCCGGTATCGCGTGGACGGCCGGTCTGGACGAGTCCGGGGTGGAGGTCGCCCCGCCCGGCGGCGCGGGCACCTTCCCCCCGGCCACCACGCCCGCCCCCGCGCCGTCCCCGCACCCCGCGGGCCTCCCGGGCCCGAGCCCGCGGTCGCGGCCGCAGTGACCGGGCGGGCCGGGCGGGCGGTCCGGCGCGGCGCCCCCACTCCCTCCGGCCCCGCTTCCTAGAGTGGTGCGACAAAAGGGACACCTGCCCGGAATGTTCCGCCGGGCGCGGCGCCCCGCCCCTCCCCCGCACCCGCACCCGCACCCGCACCCGCCACACCCGTCGCACCGCTCGCGGCCGAACGAACGAGGGCCCGCCCCATGGAGATGTACCGACCGCCCGCCCCGGCAGCGCCCCGGAATCCCGGCCTGAAACGGCACATCGGGCTGGTGGGGCTGATCTGGACCTCCGAGGGGTCCATCATCGGTTCCGGATGGCTGTTCGGCGCGCTGTTCGCGGCGCAGGCGGCCGGTACGGCGGCGCTGGTCTCCTGGGGCATCGGGGCCGTCGCCATCGTCATCCTGGCCTTCGTGCACGCCGAACTGGGCGCGATGTACCCGGTCGCGGGCGGTACGGCGCGCTTCCCGCACTACGCGTTCGGCAGCGCGGCCGGCGCGTCGTTCGGCTGGTTCTCCTGGCTCCAGGCGGTGACCGTGGCGCCGATCGAGGTACTGGCGTCCCTCAACTACCTGAGCGTGCACGTCCCCTGGGTGCAGACCGGCAAGAACCACCTCACCCCGGCCGGCTACGGCCTGGCGGTCGCCTTCATGGCGTTCTTCGTGGTGGTGAACTTCTTCGGCATCCGGTGGCTGGCGCACACCAACAGCGTGGCGACCTGGTGGAAGGTGGCCGTCCCGGTCCTGACCATCGTGGTGATGGGCGCCGCCGTCTTCCACCCCGGCAACTTCGGCTACCAGGGCTTCTCGCCGTTCGGCGCCAAGGGCGTGCTCTCCGCGATCAGCACCAGCGGCATCATCTTCGCCCTGCTGGGCTTCGAGCAGGCGGACCAGCTGGCGGGCGAGAGCCGCGACCCGGCGCGGGACATCCCGCGGGCGGTCATCGGCTCGATCGTCATCGGCGTGCTGGTGTACGTGGCGCTCCAGGTGGTGTTCATCGGGGCGCTGCCGCACAGCGCGTTCGCGCACGGCGGGTGGGCGGACCTGTCGTTCAGCGGCAAGGCGGGCCCGTTCGCCGGTCTGGCCGGCACCATCGGGCTCGGCTGGCTGGCGACCCTCCTCTACATCGACGCGGTGATCTCGCCGTCCGGGACGGGCCTGATCTACGTGACCGCCACTTCCCGGGTGGCGTACGGGCTGTCCCGGAACGGCTATGTGCCGGCGGCGTTCGAGCGCACCACCCGGCGCGGGGTGCCGTGGCTCGGGCTGCTGACCGCGTTCGCCATCGGGCTGGTCGTCTTCCTGCCGTTCCCCACCTGGCAGAAGCTGGTGGGGTTCGTGACCTCGGCGAGCGTGCTGATGTACGCCGGGGCCCCGCTCGCCTTCGGCTGCCTGCGGAAGCAGGATCCGCACCGACCGCGCCCGTACCGGCTGCCCGGCGGGCTGTTCTGGGCGCCGGTGGCCTTCATCGTCGCCAACTTCATCATCTACTGGGCGGGGTGGGACACGCTGTGGCGGCTGGGCGTGGCGATCGTCCTGGGCTACCTGCTGCTCGGCGCCTCGGCGCTGCTGCACCTCAACCCGAAGGTGCCGCACCTGGACTGGCGGAGCGCGCAGTGGCTGCCGGTCTACCTGCTCGGGATGGGCGTGATCTCCTGGCAGGGCGGTTTCTGCAGCACCGGCCCGGCGTCCCGGGTGCACTGCGGGGCGACGGACGCCCTTCCGCTGTGGTGGGACATGGCGCTGATCGCGGCGTTCAGCCTCGTCATCTACTTCTGGGCGCAGGCGGTACGGCTGCCGGCCGCGGAGACGCAGGAGTACATCGGGTCGGTGGAAGTGGTGCCCGGGGGCTGAGCGCCGGCCGGCCGGTACGGAAAGCGGCCCCGGCTCGGCCGGGAGAAGCCCCGTGGCGGGGCCGGGCGGGGTGTGCGCCGGTGGTTCCGGCGGTGGTGCGGGGGATCGGCCGTCGGCCGCCCCGGCAGGGCGCCAGGCGGCCGGAGGGAGCATCGGCGCAGCACTGCTGACCTGGGCAGATGCCCCGTTCCGTCCTACCCTCGCAGGGACGGCGGCGCCGGTCGGCGGCGCCGGAGACCGGACGAGGGGGCGGGATGCGCACGGAGGACGGGACCACGGAGCCGGAGCGGACCGGTGGCAGGGTGCGGGTGGAACGGGACATCCGGACGGTGGAGGACGTACTCCGGCTGCTGGACGGCCTGTTCGCGCCGGAGGCGGACCGCTGGACGGCGGGGGCGGCCGGCTGGTGGGACGGTTTCTACGCCGACCGCGGCCGGCCGGTGCCGTTCTTCGCGGCCGCACCGGACGAGAACCTCGTCTCGTACGTGGCCCGCGGGCTGGTGCCCGCCGGCCGGGCGCTGGACCTGGGCTGCGGTCCGGGCCGCAATGCCCTGCACCTGGCCGCGCTGGGCTTCACGGTGGACGCCGTGGACCTCTCCCCGGCCGCCGTCGCCTGGGCCGGGGACCGGGCGCGGGCGGCGGGGGCCACCGGGGTCCGCTTCCACCGGGGGGACGCCTTCGGGGGCCTCACCGGCCCGGGCGGTCCGCTGAGCGGCCCGTACGACCTGGTCTACGACTCGGGGTGCTTCCACCACCTGCCGCCGCACCGCCGGATCAGCTACCTGGCCCTGCTCGACCGGGTGCTGGCCCCCGGCGGCCACTTCGGCCTCACCTGTTTCGCGGCCGGGGAGATGGGGTCCGAGCTGCCCGACGCCGCCTTCTACCGGCGGTCCCGGCTGGAGGGGGGCCTGGCGTACACCCCGGAGGCGCTGCGCGGCATCTTCGCCGGCCTGACCGAGGTGGAGCTGCGCCGGATGCGCGACGAGCCGCCGGAGTCGGAGTGGTTCGGCGAACCGTTCCTGTGGACGGCGCTGTTCCGGCGGCCTCCCGCACCGACACACCGCATGCTTTAGCAGTTGCGCAAGTCTTGGGAGTACTGTCGGGCTGTCGTCGACCGTCACGGGTCGGTCCGTACAGGAGGCCAGGATGACCGCGGTCAGCTTCCCCGTGCGCGGGACCACGCGCGCCAAATCGGCCTGGGGCCGGATGCTCGGGCGCGGGTCGCTGGTCCGCCGGCTCGACTGGATACTGCTCGGCGCGGCCTTCGCGCTCTCCGGGATCGGCGCACTGCTGGTCTTCTCCGCGACCCGCGGCCGGATGGAACTCAACCAGGGCGACCCGTACTTCTTCGTGGTGCGGCACGTCGTCAACACCGGGATCGGCCTTGCGCTGGGCGCGCTGACCCTCTGGTACGGGCACCGGCGCCTGCGCGACACCGTCGCCGTCCTGTACGCGGTGACGGTGCTGCTGGTGGCGCTGGTGCTGACACCGGTCGGCGCGACCATCAACGGCTCCCGGCGGTGGATCGTGATCGGCGGCGGGATGTCGGTGCAGCCCGCCGAGTTCGTCAAGGTCGCCATCGTGCTCGCCATGGCGGTGGCCCTCACCACCCGGGTGGACGCCGGCGACCTGACCGCGCCGGACCGGCGGGGCATCGTCCGGGCGCTGGCCCTGGGCGGCCTGCCGGCGGTGCTGATCCTGCTCACCCCCGACCTGGGGCAGGTCCTGGGGATCGCGGCGATCGTGCTGTGCATGCTGGCCGCGGCGGGGGCGCCGAAGCGGTGGATCCTGGGCCTGCTGGGGGCCGGACTGGCCGGCTGCCTGGCGGTCTGGCAGTTCCACCTGCTGGACCAGTACCAGATCAACCGGTTCGCGGCGTTCGCCGACCCCCAGCTCGATCCGGCGGGCGTCGGCTACAACACCAGTCAGGCCCGGATCGCCATCGGCGCCGGCGGGCTGACCGGCTCCGGACTCTTCCACGGCGCCCAGACCAACGGGCAGTTCGTGCCCGAGCAGCAGACCGACTTCGTCTTCTCGGTCGCCGGCGAGGAGCTGGGCTTCCTCGGCGCGGGCCTGATCATCGTCCTCATCGGGGTGGTGCTCTGGCGGGCCTGCCGCATCGCGCGGCAGTGCCCGGACCTGTACGGCACGGTCGTCGCCGCCGGGATCGTCGGCTGGCTGGCCTTCCAGGCGTTCGAGAACATCGGGATGAACCTCGGCATCATGCCGGTCACCGGGCTGCCGCTGCCGTTCGTCAGCTACGGCGGTTCGTCGATGTTCGCCGGCTGGGCCGCCGTCGGCCTGCTCCAGTCGATAAAGGCGCAGCGGGTGATGTCGGCCTGACGGCCGGCGCCTACCGCGCGGCGAACACCCCGCGCAGATGGCGGCCGTTGGCGAGGACCAGCACGCCCAGCAGCGCGAGCCCGCAGACCCCCTGCTCGATCTTCAGCCACAGCGGGAACGGCCCGGGGACCGCGATGATCACGGCGATGGCCGCCGTCATCACCGCGGCGACGATCCGCAGCCGCCGGTAGGCGCCCCGCGAGCCGCGGGCCGCCCGGACGGCGAAGACGAAGGTCAGCAGGGCGCTGACGGCGACGATACCGGCGCGCACCCACACCGCGTCGTTCACGGCGGCGGCGTCACCCCGGAGCAGGTAGATCGCCACGAGGGTGAGCACGCTGAGGGCGAGGTAGCCGCCGACCAGCAGCCGGACGCCGCGCAGGGCGGTGACGCTGCGCGGGTGCCGCACCGCTTCGACGGGAACCGCGGTGGGGTGCGCGCTCCGGGCGTTCATGGTCGTCATCCTTACGTCGTGGGCGGGTTGGCTGCCGGAGGAGCGGCGCGCCTCCGGCCGGACGCTTCCAGGATCGGGCCGCCGGACGGCCCGGTCCTCGCCCCCGCGGACGACTTTCCGCGGCGCTCCGCGTCAGGGGCGGATCGGGGCCGACCCGTACGGGCTCCGGGACCGGGCCTCGGGGTCGGGCCCGCCCGGCGCCGGCCGGAGCGGGCCGCCTCACCCGTCCGGCGGCCCGGTGCGCCCGGTCGCCCGGCCCGCGTTGCGGGGCGTCCGCGGGGCCGCAGGATGGCTCTGGGACCAGACCGTGAGGGAAGAGAGGCCGCGCCATGCCCACCGTGACCACGCGGGACGGAGTCCGGCTCCACTACAAGGACTGGGGCACCGGCCGCCCGGTCGTCTTCCTGCACGGCTGGCCGCTGAACGCGGATGCCTGGGACGACCAGATGGCGTGCGTGGCCGGCCACGGCTACCGCGGCATCGCCCACGACCGCCGCGGGCACGGCCGCTCCGAACAGCCATGGGACGGCTACGACTTCGACACCTTCGCGGACGACCTGGCCGACCTGATCACCGCGCTCGACCTGCGCGAGGTGACCCTGGTCGCGCACTCCATGGGCGGCGGCGAACTCGCCCGCTACATCGGGCGGCACGGCACCGCCCGGCTCCGCGGTGCGGTGCTGCTCTCGGCGATCCCGCCACTGATGCTCCGTACGGACACCAACCCCGAGGGCGTACCGCCGGAGGTCTTCGAACAGCTCAGGAACGGCATCCGCGCCGAGCGGTCGCAGTTCTGGCGGGACACCGCCGAGGGGTTCTTCGGCGCGAACCGGCCGGGCACCAGGGCCACCCAGGGCAACAAGGACGCGTTCTGGTTCATGGCGATGCACCAGAGCGCCAAGGCGGGCGTGGACTGCGTGACGGCGTTCGCGGAGACCGACTTCACCGAGGACCTGAGGGCGTTCGACATCCCCACGCTCGTGGTGCACGGGGACGACGACCAGATCGTGCCGCTCGACGCCACCGGCCGGAAGACGGCGCGGATCGTCCCGGACGCCACCCTCAGGGTCTACGAGGGCGGCTCCCACGGCATCGCGCTGGTGCCCGGGGACAAGGAGCGCTTCAACCGGGACCTGCTGGACTTCCTGGACGGATGACGCCGCCGGGGGCGCGTCAGGCCCGCCGGTCCGGCGGCGCCTGTCCGCCGCCGTCCCAACCCCGTTCCAGCAGGCCGAAGATCTCGCGCATGGCGGCCTCGGGGTCCTCGGCGCCGCGGACCAGCTGCGGCGCCTCCAGGGCGAAGCGGGCCAGCGCCACGGACCGCAGGTCGCCCTCCGGGGCGCCGGCGGCCTCGGCGAGCACGGCGGCCAGCGCGGTCTCGTGCCGCAGCCACATCCGGTCCTGGTACTCCCGCAGCGCCGGGGTCGCCTCGACCATCGCGTAGAAGGCGCGGACGTCCGGTTCGCCGCTGTGCAGGCACAGCCGGGTGCGCACCAGGTGCGCGCACAGGGCGTCCAGGACGGAGCAGTCGGGCGCCCGGTCGCGGACCGCGGCGACCATCCCCGCCTCCAGGTCCTCGTCGAGGTCGAAGACCAGCGCCTCCTTGCTGGGGAAGTGCTTGAACAGCGTGGTCACCGACACATCGGCCGCCTCGGCCACCTCCCGGACACCGACGGCGTCGTAGCCGCGCTCCAGGAACAGTTCCAGCGCCGCGTCCGCCAGGGCCTGGCGGGTGCGGGCCTTCTTGCGCGCGCGGCGCCCCATCGTCTCGTCCATGGGGCCATCCTACCCGCCATGGTTGAGCCGCTAAGAAAGTTTAGCCGTTGCACTTTTACGGTGCGGTGTGTTTCTCTGAGTGCGGGCCGCCGCGCCGCTCCGGCGCCGTCCGTTGTCCGGCCCTTCCCAGACCGCTTTTTGCTTCCCCACGGGGTGATTCCTCATGTCCAACACGTCCGCACACCCGCCCGCCGACCGCTCCGGCCACCTGCCCGGTCCCGGGGACGGCCGGCCGCCCAGGATCGCGATCGCCGGGGGCGGCCTCGGCGGCCTGGTCTGCGCCCGCGTCCTGGAGCGGCACGGGCTGCCCGTCACCGTCCTGGAGCGCGAGTCCTCGCCCACCGCCCGCACGCAGGGCGGCAGCCTCGACATCCACCCCGAAAGCGGCCAGGAGGCGCTGCGCGCCTGCGGACTCTTCGAGCAGTTCAGCGCGCTGGCCCGGCCCGAGGGACAGGAGTACCGCCTGCTGGACCGCACCGGCGCGATGGTGCAGCACCTGGTGCCCGAGGACGGCGCGGAGCCCCGGCCGGAGATCGACCGCGGCCGGCTCCGCGACCTGCTGCTGGGCTCCCTCGCCGCGGGCACCGTGCGCTGGGGTGCCGCCGTGGAGACCGTCACCCCGCTGGGCGGCGGCACCTCCCGGGTGACCCTCGCCGACGGCCGCACCGAGGACTTCGACCTGGTCATCGGGGCCGACGGGGCCTGGTCGCGGGTCCGCGCCGCGGTCACCGGCGTGCAGCCCTGGTACACCGGCGTCACCTTCGTCGAGTCGTACGTCGAGGACTGCGACCGCCGCCACCCCGACCTGGCCCGCCTCGTGGGCCCGGGCTCCCTGATGGCCAAGGAGGGCGGCCAGGCGCTGTTCGCCCAGCGGAACGGCGACGGCCGCATCCGGGTCTACGCCGCCTTCCGCGCCCCCGAGGACTGGCACGCCGGTCTCGACCTGACCGATCCCGGAGCGGTCCGGGAGTATCTGCTGGCGCGCTACGCGGACTGGGACGAGAGCCTGCTCGCGCTGGTGCGGAGCGGGGACGGCGGTTACATCAGCCGTCCGCTGCACGCGCTGCCCGTACCGCACACCTGGGAGTCCGTGCCCGGCCTGACGCTGCTCGGCGACGCCGCCCATCTGATGCCGCCGCTCGGCGTCGGCGCCAACCTCGCCATGCAGGACGGCCTCGAACTCGCCCGGGCGCTGGTCACCGAGGCGTCCCTGGAGGACGCGGTGCGCGCCTACGAGAGGGTGATGCTGCCGCGTGCGGCCGAGACCGCCGCCGCGTGCGCGGAGGGCCTGGCCCACCTGCTGCCGCCGACCGGCGAGACCGCGCTGCACTTCCCGGAGATGCCGGGCATGCGCACCGTCTGACACCGGGCCGGCGACCGCCCGCCGGCCGCCGCCCGCCCCGGACGCCCAACTGTCCCGCGTCCGCAGCAGTGTTGAGACATTTCCACAGCCCGCTCCGGGCCGGGATGGCTCTAGTATCCTGCGAGGACGCGAAAGGTGGGCCATGACGATCACGGGGGACGTCACCGTCGTCGTGCACGACGACGCCGACGACGAGGAACTGGACGCACTCACCCGCCAGTTGGCGGACGAGCTGCGGCAGCTGGAGGTGCCGGAGGTCGCCCGGCCCCGGCAGGCCGGTGCGGCCGGCGGCAAGAGCGGACTGCTGGAGTCGGTCGGCACGCTGGTGCTCGGCGGCGGCTTCTCGGTCGCCGTCCTGCGGTCGGTGACGCGCGTCGTACAGGACGTGATCCGGCGCACCGGTGCCCGCAAGGCCGTGCTGGTGAGCGGCGAGCACCGGCTGGAGCTCCAGGGGGCGTCGAAGCGGACCACCGACGCGGCGGTGGACGCCTGGATCCAGGCGGTGGCCGCCGGCGCGGACCCGTCGGCGGGCGACGCACCGCGCCCGGCGGCGGTGCGGCCCGCGGCGCTGGAGGGCCCCGCGGGAGACTCCTGATGCGGCGGCCGGACCGCGCACGGCCCGGCCGGGCGCCGCGCACCCCGGGAGGCCCCCGTGGGTGATCGCCGCGCCCTGCTGATCGCCACCGAGCGCTATCTCGACGACTCCCTGCCCCAGCTCCGCTCACCGGTCCAGGACGCCCGCAAGCTCGCGGCGCTCCTGGAGGACCCGGACATCGGCCAGTTCGACTCCGTGCAGGTGCTGGTCGACGAGTCCAAGGAGGTCATCGAGGCGGCCGTCGAGCGGCTCTTCCAGGACCGCGGGGTGGATCTCGCCCTGGTCTACCTCTCCTGCCACGGGCTGAAGGACGGCCGGGGGCGGCTGCACTTCGCGACCGTGCGGACGGTGCGGGAGACGGTGCGGTCCAGCGCGGTCTCCGCGGAGTTCATCAAGGAGTCGATGGAGTACAGCCGGGCCCGGCAGAAGATCGCGCTGCTGGACTGCTGCTTCTCGGGCGCGTTCGGCAAGTCCAAGGGCGGCGCGGACGCGGACGACATCCCGCGGCAGTTCGTGGACCACCGCGGCAGCTATGTGATCACCGCCGCCGACTCCGTCCAGGAGGCCCTGGAGGACGAGATACCGGGCGGCGGCCCGGCCGAGTGGAGTTCGGTCTTCACCCGCGCCGTGATCGAGGGGCTGAGCACCGGCCGCGCCGATCTCGACGAGGACGGCTGGGTCACCGCGCAGGAGCTCTACCAGTACGTGGCCGACACCGTCGCGCGCACCCACGAGCAGAAGCCCACCTTCTTCGGCAGCGACATCCAGGGCGGCACCCGGCTGCGGCTGTCCAAGGCGTCCCCGCACGCGCACCGGCCCTTCCACGGCCTCACCGAGTCCGGCGGCCCGTCCGCACCGGCCACGGTCGACCAGCTGCTGCCGCCGCTGGCGGTGACCCCCGACCGCGGTCTGGCGGCCGTGGAGTGGCGGGAGAACGGCCGGCTGATCGCCCCGGTGGGCCGCTCGCACCGCACCGAGGGCCGCCGGGTCCAGACCCACTACGTGGACCTCTCCGGCGGCGCCGGGCACGTGGCGGTGGCCGGCGGGCCGCGCAGCGGCAAGACCCTGCTGCTCCAGACCCTGGTGACCTCCCTCGCGCTCACCCACACCCCGCACGAGGTCGAGTTCCACTGCATCGACTTCGGCGGCGGCGGACTGCACCGGCTCAAGCACCTGCCGCACGTCCGCGGCCTGGCCCGGCGCCAGGACCCGGACGGGGTCCACCGGATGGTCGCGCAGGCGGTGGCACTCAACACCCGCCGGGAGAACGACTTCCAGCGGCTGCCGGCGATCGACTCCATCGAGGCGTACCGCGGTGCGCGGGCCCGCGGCCGGCTCACCGACCAGCCGGTGGCCGACCTCTTCCTGCTCGTCGACGGCTGGCCGGAGTTCGCCGAGAACTTCCAGGACCTCGCGGTGGCGCTGCGCGGTGTCGCCGCCACCGGCCTGCGGCACGGCGTCCACCTGATGGTCAGCACCTCCCGCTGGTCGGCCCTGCCCCGGCCGCTGCTGGACGTCATGCTGACCCGCTTCGAGCTGGCCCTCAGCTCCCCCGACGAGTCGCTGGTCCACCCGGAGCTGGCCGCCCAGCTGACACCGGCCACGCCCGGGGTGGCGCTCTGCAGCGACCGGGCCGAGAAGCGGTACGTGCACATCGCGCTGCCGCGGACCGACGGTGCCGCCACCGTGCACGACCTGGCGTCGGCCGCGGCCGAGCTGGGCGCGCGGGTGCGCGGCGGCTGGGCGCCGCACGCCACCGACGCACCGGCCGCGGCCGCCGCCGCCCCGTGGGAGGAGCTGTCCTTCGCGGACCTGCTGGAGATCGGGGACCCCGGCGCGTTCACGGCCTCGCGGTTCTGGGGCCGGCGCGCGCCCGGCGACCGGCTGCGGGTGCCGATCGGGATCGGCCAGGACGGCCGGCCGGCCTTCCTGGACCTCAAGGAGGCCGCGCTGGGCGGGATGGGCCCGCACGGCCTGTGCGTGGGCGCGACCGGCTCCGGCAAGTCCGAGCTGCTGCGCACCCTGGTCCTGGCGCTGGCGGCCACCCACTCCTCCGAGCAGCTCAACTTCGTCCTCGCGGACTTCAAGGGCGGCGCCACGTTCGCGGGGATGGCCGAGCTGCCGCACGTCGCGGCGGTGATCACCAACCTCGCCGACGACCGCACGCTGATCGGCCGGATGCGGGACGCGCTCAGCGGCGAGCTCCAGCGCCGCCAGGAGGTGCTGCGCGCCGCGGGCAACTACCCCAACGTTTACGAGTACGAGCGGGCCCGGGCCACCGGGCTGCCGCTGGAGCCGCTGCCCTCGCTGGTCGTCATCGTCGACGAGTTCAGCGAACTGCTGTCGTACGAGCCGGACTTCATCGAGATGTTCATCCAGATCGGCCGGATCGGCCGCTCGCTGGGCGTCCACATGCTGCTCGCCTCGCAGCGCCTGGAGGAGGGCAGGCTCCGCGGTCTGGAGACCTACCTCTCCTACCGGATCGGGCTGCGGACGTTCTCCGCGGCCGAGTCGCGCGCCGCGATGGGGGTGCCGGACGCCTACCACCTGCCGAGCACCCCGGGCGCGGCCCTGCTCCGGTACGACGGGGACGCCGTCCTCCGGTTCAAGAGCGCCTACGTCTCGGCCCCCTACCGCCCGCCGACGGCGCGCCGGGGCGCCGGGGACGCCGCCGACGACCCGCTGGCCGACACCGTGCTGGACGTCCTCGTCGGGCGGATGGCGGGCCAGGGGCCGCCGGCCCACCAGGTGTGGCTGCCGCCGCTGGACGAGCCGCCGACCCTGGACCAGCTGCTGCCGGCCGCCTCCTCCGAGCGCGGGCTCCAGGCGGCCCCGTCCTCCTGGGCAGGCCGGCTGGCGGTGCCGGTGGCGCTGTGCGACAAGCCGTTCGAGCAGCGTCGGGAGCTGATGCCCCTGGACTTCTCCGGCGCGGCCGGGCACGGGCTGGTCGTGGGCGGCCCGCAGAGCGGCAAGTCGACCGCGCTGCGCACGCTGATCGCCGCGTTCGCGCTCACCCACACCCCGCGCGAGGTGCAGTTCTACGCGGTGGACCTCGGCGGGGGCGGACTGGCCGACCTCGCGGGGCTGCCGCACGTCGGCGGGGTCGCCTCCCGCCTGGATCCCGACCGGGTGCGCCGTACGGTCGCGGAGGTCGGCGGGCTGCTGGACCACCGCGAGGAGTTCTTCCGCGCCCACGCGCTCGACTCCATCGCCACCTACCGGCAGCGCCGGGCCGCCGGGGAGTTCGCCGAGGAGCCGTGGGGCGATGTCTTCCTGGTGATCGACGGGCTCGCCTCGTTCCGCGCGGACTTCGACCCCCTGGAGCCGGCCCTGCTGGACATCGCCGGGCGCGGTCTGGCCTTCGGCGTGCACCTGGTGGTCAGCGCCAACCGCTACGGCGAGGTCCGCCCGGCGCTGCGCGACCTGCTGCTCAACCGCGTCGAGCTGCGGCTGGGCGATCCGATCGAGTCGGAGATCGACCGCCGGCAGGCGCACAACGTGCCGGCCGACCGCCCGGGCCGGGGCCTGTCGCCGGACCGGACGCACTTCCTGACCGCACTGCCGCGGATCGACGGCGTCAGCGAGAGCGACAACCTCGGCCCCGCGCTGGGTGCGCTGGTCGCGTCGGTGCGTGAGCACTGGGCGGGACCGGCGGCACCGCCGGTCCGGATGCTGCCGGCGGTGTTCCCGGCCGGCGATCTGCCGGCCCCGGCCGCCGAGCGCCGGGCCGCCGTCCCGTTCGCGATCGACGAGGCGACCCTCAGCCCGCTGCGGATCGACTTCGAGACGGACCCGCTGCTGGTGGTCTACGGCGAGGCGGAATCCGGCAAGTCGTCGCTGCTGCGGCTGCTGGCCCGGCAGATCACCGAGCGGTCCACCCCACAGGAGGCGGTGCTGCTGGTCGGCGACTACCGACGGGCGCTGCTGGGGGCCGTCCCGGAGGGCCATCTGGTGGCCCACTGCTCCAGCGGCCCGCAGCTCGCGGAGTCCGTCCGCTCGCTCACGGAGGTGCTCGGCGAGCGGATGCCGGGGCCGGACGTCACCGCCGAGCAGCTGCGCAACCGCAGCTGGTACGACCAGCCGGACGTGTTCGTGCTCGTCGACGACTACGACCTGGTGACGGCCGCCGCCGGCAATCCGCTCCTGCCGCTGGTGGAGTACCTGCCGTTCGCCCGGGATCTGGGGCTGCGGCTGGTCCTGGCGCGCAGTACGTCCGGGGCCGGCCGGGCGCTCTTCGAGCCGGTGTTGCAGCGCGTCCTGGAGATGGGGGCGCAGGCGCTGCTGTTCTCCGGCGAGCCCGCGGAGGGGCCGCTGGCCGGTCCGCACCGGCCGATGCGGCTGCCGCCGGGCCGGGCGCGGTTCGTCACCCGCAGACGGGACGCCCAGCTGGTGCAAACGGCCTGGTTGCCGGAGGTCTAGCGGCTGGCGACGGCGGTGCTGCGGCGCGGATTTGCGCGGGGCCGGGGGCGGTGTGCGACAGTGGGCAGCCGGGCCGGTCGGGCCCGCCGCGGGTGCGGCGGCGACCACCGGATCCCCCGACAACCCCCATCCTCCGGACGACGGTTCCACCGTGCCCCCGCGCGCGGAACCGGGCCGTCCACCTGCCCGTCCGTCCTCCCCTCCCCGTGAGCGATTCCTTCCCAGAGAGCGATGCAGGCGACGACTCTTCTCCCCCGGACCGCGGACCTGTTCACCCAGGGCCTGGAGCGGCAGGCCGGCTCGGCGCTGCTGCGCTTCGGAGCCGCGCGGCGGCGCCCGGCCGACCGGATCAGCTGGTCCGGCGACGGCGCGGTGGCCTGGCTGGACGCACCGCGCGGCCATGTCTGGAGCGTCGGCGAGCCGACCGCGGCGGCCGGTCTCGTCCTCCGCGCCACCCACCAACTCCCGGACGTGGTGCGGGAGTTCACCGGACCGCGGGGCACCGAGACGCTGCTCGGCCGCCATCTGGTGGTGTCCGATCCGGTGGAATGGGTGTTCCGCTGGACGCTCGCCGAGCCGCCGGCCCACCCGGCGGAGGACCGGGTGGTGGCGCTGGAGGCGGCGCACCACGGCGAGCTGCTCGCCTTCCTCACCGAGCACAGCCCGGCGCACTCGACCGGGCCCGGTTCGGCGGACGTGAGTCTGTGGGCGGGGATCCGCGGCGCGGACGGGCAGCTGGTGGCCTGCGGGGCGCTGAGCAGCCTGCGGGACAGCGGGGCGCCGCTGATGGCGTCGGTGGCGACCGACGCGGCGCTGCGCGGCCAGGGCCTGGGGGCGGCGCTGACGTCGTGGCTGACCCGGTACGCGGTGCGCCGGTACGGCTTCTGCACGCTGTGGCAGCTCGCCGACAACGCCCCGGCCGAGCGGCTCTACACCCGCCTCGGCTACCGCAACGAGGACCCGTGCGTGGCGGCGCGGATCAGCGGGCGCTGAGCGGTCCGGCGCCCGCCGGGGCGCGGTGCCGGGGTGGCCGGTGGCGCAGGCGGTTCCGCAGCCGCCGGCGGCCGGCGCCCTCCGGGCGGAGCGGCGGGCAGGCGTCCGTCAGGAAGAACGTGTAGGCGACGACCTGGATGAGCCAGCGGTCGAAGGCGACGACGGGGCCGAACTGGCGCCGGGGGTAGCGCCCGGTGCGCAGCAGTCCGGCGGCGGGCGAGGTGACGATCACGACCACCAGGACGACCAGCGCGAGGAAGGCGGAGAGCCCGCCGAGCCACCACACGAGCCGGAACGCCAGGCAGAACAGCACCAGGAGCGCGAGCTGCGGGAGGGCGCGCAGCCGGGACACCGGCAGCAGCACCCCGCGCGGCAGCCGCTCGGGCCGGTCGATGAGGAGCCGGGCGGGGTAGCCGGGCGCCGCGCCGAGGCTGAACGGCGGATAGCGGTCGGTGGCCAGCGCCCCGTACGAGTAGTAGGCCACCCGCCAGGCCCAGCGGAGCACGCCGGTGGTGAAGAAGAACAGCGGGCGGGGGTAGCGGCCGGTGCACAGGACCACGGGGAACGCCAGCACGGTGGCGAGCAGGAAGCCGAAGGTCAGCGCGGTGAGCAGGACGTGGTGCGGCACGAGGAGCAGCCATTTGACCGCCCACAGCCAGCGGGACAGCGGCTCGTCCAGCTCCGCCTCGACCCGGACCGGCTGGTACTCCTCGGCGATGGTCGCCATGGCCGTCAGCTCCTTCCGGGGAGCCCCTTCCTGCGAGCGTGCCCGGTGCCGGACGGGCCTGGGCAGGGCCGTCCGGCACCGGTGCCCGGGTCGGGCGGCCCAGCTGTCCGGCCCGGCCGCCTGCGGGGTCAGCCGCGGACGGCCTGCTCGGGGATGGCCGCGCGGGCGGACTGCTTGGTCTCCGCGCCGTGGGCGAACGCTCCGTCGTCGGCGGAGTCGCGGTGCGGGCGCTGCTGGGCCTGGAGGCGCGGGAGGACGCGGCGGAGGTCGTCGAGGAACAGGTCGCCGAGGTCGTGGCCGAAGCCGTTGCGGATGACCACGCGGAGGGCGGCGAGGTCGGTGCGGTTGGCGGGGAAGGTGTAGGCGGGCACCTGCCAGCCGCGTTCGCGGAGGGCGGCGGAGACGTCGAAGACCGTGAAGTTGGTGATCTCCTCCTTGACCCGGAAGGCGAAGACCGGCAGCTGGCTGCCGTCGGTGAGCAGGTCGAACGGCCCCAGGCCGGCGATCTCGGCGGCGATGCGGGTGGCGACGTCCCGGCTGGTGCGCTGGACGGCCCGGTAGCCGTCGAAGCCCAGCCGCAGGAAGTTGTAGTACTGGGCGATGACCTGGGCGCCGGGGCGGGAGAAGTTCAGCGCGAAGGTGGGCATGTCGCCGCCGAGGTAGTTGACGTGGAAGACCAGGTCGTCGGGGAGGGCCTCGGCGTCCCGCCACAGCGCCCAGCCGACACCGGGCATGACCAGGCCGTACTTGTGGCCGGAGGTGTTGATGGAGGCGACCCGCGGGAGCCGGAAGTCCCAGACCAGCTCGGGGTCGAGGAAGGGGGCGATCATCGCGCCGGAGGCACCGTCCACGTGGAGCGGTACGTCGATGCCGGTGCGCTCCTGGAGGGCGTCGAGGGCCGCGGAGATCTCGGCGACCGGCTCGTAGGCGCCGTCGAAGGTGGAGCCGAGGACGGCTACCACGCCGATGGTGTTCTCGTCGCAGAGTGCGACGGCCTCCTCCGGGGAGAGGGTGAAGCGGTCGCCCTCCATGGGAACGTAGCGCGGTTCGACCTCGAAGTAGTTGGCGAACTTCTCCCAGCAGATCTGGACGTTGATGCCCATGACCATGTTGGGGCGGTCGGTGGACTTGCCCTCGGCGCGCCGGCGGTGCTGCCAGCGCCGCTTGAGGGCGAGGCCGGCGAGCATCGCCGCCTCGCTCGACCCGGTGGTCGAACAGCCCACCGCGGTGTGGGGGTCGGGGGCGTTCCAGAGGTCGGCGAGCATGTGCACGCAGCGCGCCTCGATCTCGGCGGTCTGCGGGTACTCGTCCTTGTCGATCATGTTCTTCTCGGCGCACTCCGCCATCAGCCGCTGGGCCTGCGGTTCGGCCCAGGTGCTGACGAAGGTGGCGAGGTTGAGCCGGGCGTTGCCGTCCAGCATCAGTTCGTCGTGGACGATCTGGTAGGCGGTGTCCGGGTCCATGCCGCCGGCCGGCAGCTCGTACCGGGGGACGTGGACCGGTTGCCGGCTGAAGACCGGGTTGACGTTGAGGTGGCGGCTGCTGTCGCGGTGCTGGTGCGGGCGCTTCAGGGGCATGGTGAACGTGCTCCTTCTCGGTACGTGCCGGTCCGTGCGGCGAGCGGTCCGGTCGGCCTCCCGCCCGGCCGGGCCGGTTCGCGCGCGGCGGCCAGGGTAACGGCTGCGGCTGTGCGGCGGTGGTGGGGTCGCGCCGCGCTGGTGCGGCTGGCGGGAAACCACCGCCGCAGCGGCTGTTTCGCGCCAGCCAGCCCGGAATTGGGCGTTCCGTAAAGGCGGCCGTTTCGCCGCCTTACCGGTGTGGAAAGTCCCGGTGACGCGCAATCCGGTGAAGGGGAAGAAATTCCGCGCAACGGAAGCTTTCCACGGGAGGGGCACCCGGTGAGAACCGAGCGAGAAAGCACCGCGGACGCGATACCCGGGGCCACGGCCCCGGACGGATCCGCGATCGGCCGATTCTCCGAGCGGGGCCACCTCGTCCTTCCCGCTTTTCTTCCCGACGCACTGGTGGAGCGCCTCATCGCGGAGACCCACCACTGGGTGGACAGCGGCCTCAAGGAACATTCCATAGCGGCCTGCCACACCCCCGGAATCCGCTGGCGCCGGTGAAACCGTACTGGCGCCCCATGCTGCGCCGGGCGAGGGAACTGGGCCTGGCGCACGGCCGGTGGCCGGAACTTCTCACGGAACATCACTTCACCGAATACCGCGACCGATCCGAGTGGGCACGATGAGAATCCTGGAAACCGTCAGCTTCGCGTCCGTCCTGCGGGACTTCCGCGCCGATCACCCGCTGCGGCGGGCCCACGAGGGGAACACCAACGACGAGGCGGAGGGCCACGTCCGCAACGCCGAGCGCCTGCTCGGCCGGTGGGCCCGGGTCCTGCTCAGCCGGCAGGACGTCCTCGGTGTGATGCTGCCCTGGCACCTGGGCGAGGGCGGCGGCCGGGAGCTGGTCCCGCCGACCGGGCTGACCGTCGCCGACGCCGCCGCCCGGCTCCGCGCCCAGCAGGACGACTACGCCCGCACCAACCCGGTCTGCTGGGCCAAACTGCTGCACCAGCGCACCGCGCCGCCCACCCCGCTCTTCCTCAGCTCCCGGGCGGTCACCGGGGAGGACTACGCGGGTCTGCGGGTCAAGGACGGCATCACCCACCTCGACGGCCTGCACCGCATGCTCGCCTGGGCCGCCTGGCACCTCCTCCCCGAGGAGGAACGCATCCCCGCTTACGTGGCCGGTCCAGCCCCGGCCGACGTAGGGCATGGCGCTCGGCATGACCAGCACCGACTGGACGTTCACCCCGACCGGCAGACCGGCCGTCGCGACCACCATGTCGACGACGTGGCGCACGTCCATGGTGGGCTCGACCCGCGTGCTCCCGTCGGGCTGCCGGACGGCGGGCTGCTCCCGGCCGACCGGGGTGATGTTGCCGACGTCGATCTGGCCGCAGGCGATGTCGTACCGGCGGCCGTCGAGCGAGAGCGAGCGGGTGAGCCCGGCGCCGGCGTGCTCGGCGGCGGTGAAGGCGATCGAATCCGGCCGGGGGACCTGCGCTGACGGTTCCTCCTCTCGTACGGCAGCGCGATCCTCGGCCACGCCCATCCGCTGCTCACCGAGGCCCTGACGGGTGTCCTGGCGACCGGCACCATGTTCGGCACCTGCAATGTCCCCGAGGTCGAACTGGCCGAAAAGATCTGCGCGTTGGTGCCGTGCGCCGATCTCGTTCAGTACGCGAACTCCGGCTCCGAGGCCGTCCAGGGCGCGGTCCGGGCCGCCCGGGGCTTCACCGGCCGCACCAAGATCCTCAAGTTCGAGGGCCACGACCACGGGTGGGCCGACACCCTCGCGGTCTCCAGCAAGCCCTCCGCGGCCGAGGTCGGCCCCTACGACGCACCGGCCCGGCTGCCCCACTCGCACGGGATCCCGCCCGGCGTGGTCGAGGAGGTCGTGGTCTGCCCGTGGAACGACCCGGCGGCCCCGCGCACCGCCCTGGATGCCCACCGCACCGAGCTCGCCGCGGTGATCGCCGAGGCGTTCCCCGCCCTGCGCTGAGCGGCGGACCCGGCCCCGCGCCCCGGTGGCGCCCCGGGGGTGCGGCCCCACCGCGCGCCGGCGCGCCCGCCCCGCCCCCGCCTCGGCGCGCGTGATCGGCCCGGAACTGCTGTCCTGGGGGGAGGAGGCCGTTGCACCGGCAGCGCACGAGCCGGCACAGGGGAGAGAGCCAGATGAGCAGCTACCGAGTCGCGCAGGTCGGCGCCGCCGGGGCGCCCTTCGAGATCGTCGAGCGGACGACGCCGCAGCCGGGTCCGCACCAGGTCCGGATCGCCGTGGACGCCTGCGGGATCTGCCACAGCGATGCCATGTTCGTCGACGGCGCCCTGCCGGACATCGAGTTCCCGCTGGTCACCGGGCATGAGATCGCCGGGCGCATCGCGGAGGTCGGGGACGGCACGGACAGCCGCTGGCAGGTCGGGGACCGGGTGGCGGTGGGCTGGTTCGGCGGCAGCTGCCGGCACTGCGCGGCCTGCCGGCAGGGCGACTTCATCGTCTGCGAGGAGCTGAAGGTGCCGGGCTGGGCGTACGACGGCGGCTTCGGCGCGGAGGTGCTCGCACCGGCCGACGCGCTGGCGCGGATCCCCACCGGGCTGTCCGCGGCGGACGCGGCTCCGATGGCCTGCGCGGGCGTGACCACGTACAACGGGCTGCGGCGCAGCGCGGCCCGGCCGGGGGACCTGGTCGCGGTGCTGGGCCTGGGCGGCCTGGGCCACCTGGGCGTGCGGTTCGCGGCCGCGATGGGCTTCGAGACGGTGGCGATCGCACGCGGCGCCGACAAGGCGGACTTCGCCAAGGAGCTGGGCGCCCACCACTACGTCGACAGCACCGCCGGCACCCCCGTCGCGGAGGCCCTGCAATCCCTCGGGGGCGCCAAGGTGGTGCTGGCCACCGCCGCCAACTCCGCCGCCATCACGGCCACCGTGGACGGACTGGCCCACCGCGGCGAACTGGTCGTCATCGGCGCCGACACCGAGCCGCTGCGTATCAGCCCGACGCAGCTGCTGATGCGGGCCCGGGTGGTCCGCGGCCATCCGTCGGGCACCGCCCAGGACATCGAGGACACCATGGCGTTCAGCGTCCGGCAGGGCATCCGCCCGATGGTCGAGACGATGCCGCTGGAGCAGGTCAACGAGGCGTACGGCAAGATGCTCGCCGGCACCGCGCGCTTCCGGATGGTGCTCGCCCACACGGAGGCGGGACGCACGCGCTGACGGCCCGGCGCCCCCTTTTCCGCTCCGCCCCCGTCAACCCGTCACCGCGCGGCGCAGGCGGCGCAGCAGGTGGCCCGGTCCGGGTCGTAGCGGCGCCGCCGGCAGGCGCACCACGGCCAGTCGAGGCAGGCCGGGCACCGAGGGTAGGGGTCGGCGACCGGTACGCCGCAGGTCCCGTCCTTGCCGGGGCACTCGCGCATCGGCGGCCGGTACGCCACGGCCTCGGCGGTGGTCCGGTCCGCGGCCGTGGCGGGCTCGCGCTCCTCGTCCTCCTCCGCGGCGCGCCGCGCGGTCGGGACCCGGCCGCCCCGGCACACCGGGCAGGGCACGTCGTCCGGACCGGTCCGCCCGGCGGGCCGCCAGCCGTCCTCGCAGCCCCCGGCGCACGGGGTGGGGGCCAGCAGCCACAGGGCGACGTCGTCGGGGCGGTAGCCCTCCCGGTCTGCGGTCTCCGGGCGGCTGAGCGGGCGCGCGGCCCAGCCGGACCACCAGCGGCGCTCGATCCGGGCGGCCAGCTGGCGGGCGGTCCGGTGCCACAGCTCGCTGCGCACGGTCTCGACGACGGCGGGCGGCACCGCGCCGCCGCAGGCCCGGACCACCTTGTCCGGCAGCGCGGACAGCACCGTGCGCACCGGGTCGGACCCGGTCGGCGCCTCCTGGCAGGCATCGCACCGGTCCCGGTCCCAGGTGCGCGCGAAGTAGGTCCGGTCCCACCGGTGGCGGTGGTCCTTGCGGCGTTCCGGAGCGACGTGCACGACCGCGTCCGCGACGGGACCGCGGTCCGGCAGCGGCGCCGAGCAGGTCCGGCACAGGCCCCGGCAGGCTCGGCAGCGCCCGCCGTCGGGGGTCAGCGCCTGGCAGTCGGGGCACTCCCGGCGGCACACCCGGCACAGGTGGTCCTCGGGGTGCGGCTGCGGCAGCCAGCGGTGCTCGCCCTGGCAGCGGACGCAGCGGCGGGGGTCGGTCTCCTCCCGGTGGGTGGGCAGTACCGGCCGCCCCGGGCACTGGTCGCAGCGGACCACGGCCCGCTCCCCCGAGTACCGCACACTCATCCGGAACCTCAACCTCCCGTCGTTCCCACCACACGGCGCACAAGCCAGGCCACGTCGTGCGCCCTGCCCCGGCTCGCCACCCGGCGGCCCCGTGCGTCCCTGGGCGAGGCCCGTCCCCACCCGACTCCGTCGCCGTCGCCGTCGCCGCCTCCGTCCGACGGCCCGCGCCGACTCCACCGCTCCATCACACCACAGCCGCACAGCCGCTCCCCGTCCCCGCCGGCTCGCCCCCGGCGGCCCGGCTCACTCCCCGGCGGCCCGGAACGCCCTCCGGTAGGCGCCCGGTGTCGTCCCCAGGGCCCGCAGGAAGCGGCGGCGGAGGTTGGTGGCCGAGGACAGGCCGACGCGGCGGGCGATGGCCTCCAGGGGCAGGTCGGTGGACTCCAGCAGCTCGCGGGAGGCGGCGATGCGCCGGGCGAGCAGCCACTGCCCGGGGCTCTCGCCGAGCTGGTCGGCGAACCGGCGGGCCAGCGTACGGGCCGACAACCCTTCCCTGGCGGCCAGTTCCTCGACGGTGAGCGGTTCGCCGAGCCGGGTGGTCATCCACTCCAGGAGCGGCGCCAGCGAACCGTCCATCTGGACCGGGTGCGGCGGGGCGGTGTACTGGAGCTGCCCGCCCTCGCGGTGCGGCGGCATGACCATGCTGCGGGCGACCTGAGCGGCGTAACCGGCGCCGTGGTCGGCGCGCACCAGGTGCAGGCACAGGTCGATACCGGCCCCGGAACCGGCGCTGGTGGCCAGGTCGCCGTGGTCCACGTACAGCACGTCCGGGTCCACCCGGACGGCCGGGAAGAGCTCGGCCAGCTGGCCGGCGCGCGCCCAGTGGGTGGTGGCCCGCCGCCCGTCCAGCAGCCCGGTGTGCGCCAGCGCGAAGGCGCCCGAGCAGATGCTGACCAGCCGCGCGCCGCGCCCGTGCGCGCGCCGCAGGGCCTGGACGACGGCGGGTGAGGGCGGGTCCTCCGGGGGCAGCCACCCGGGGATGACGACGGTGTCGGCGCGGTCGAGGGCGGCCAGTCCGTCCGCCACGAGCATGTCGTACCCGGCGAGGGTGGCCACCGGGCCGGGCCGTTCCGTGCACACCCCGAAGGCGTAGCGGACCGGCACTCCCCCGCGCTCGATCCCGAACACCTCGGCCGCACAGCCCAGTTCGAAGGTCGACTGCGGTGGGCGCACGAGGGCGACCACACGGTGGACGGCATTCATGGCAGAAAAGTACCGCAGGATGTCTTTCCTGACACTCGGCTGCTCGCCGCCGCCCCGCAAAGCTGACCCCATGACAACGCACCAGCACATACCGGCCAACCAAAACACTCCGGACAACCCGAACGACCCGAACGACCCGAACCCGGCGCAGAATCCGCCTGGTTACGCCTGGTCCGCCGTGGCGGACGCACCGGTCCGCGAACTGTTCCCCGGCATCCGGCTGCGACCGCTGTGGACCGGGGAGAACGGCGCCGCGGCCCAGGTCCTGGAGATGGACGCGGGCAGCCACTGGGAGGGCATCGACGTCCACGAACCCGGCCCCGAGGAGGTGTTCGTGGTCTCGGGCGTCTTCAACGACGGCGAACGGGACTATCCGGCCGGCTCGTTCCTCCACGCCCCCGCCGGCTCCTGGCACGTACCGCAGACGACGACGGGGTGCACCTTGTTCGTCTTCTATCCGGAGGGCTGACGGCAGGACGCGACCGAACGCCTGCGCCCGAACCTCACAAACCCTCCATGGCACCACCAGGCGCCACTGGGCGCCACCGGGCGCCACCGGACGCCACAGCAAAACCCCACCTGGCACCACAAGAACGGTGGCGCAATGACCGCGCAGCGCCAGACGCGCTGCCGGTCGACCCTCAGCCCGGCCGAAAGCCGCTCCACCCTTCACCTCACCCACCCGACGCCACCACGACACTCGCCATGGCGCCAAAAGTGTGCCATCATGACGCCATGGAGAACACACCATCGCACGCATCGTCCGCACAGTCCCCCTCGCCCGCACCGCTCGACGGGTTACCGTTCGCACGACCCGCCGGGTGCCCGTTCGGTCCGCCCGCCGAGCTGGCGGCGCTGCGCGCGGAGCAGCCGCTCCGCCGGATGCGCTACCCCGACGGGCACCTCGGCTGGCTCGCCACCGGCTACTCCGTCGTCCGTGCGGTGACCGCCGACGCGCGCTTCAGTTCGCGCTACGAGCTGATGCACATCCCCTTCCCCCTCCCTGGCGCCGAGAGCGCCACGATCCCGCCGGCCCCGGTCGGAGACCTCACCGGCATCGACCCGCCCGAGCACACCCGCTACCGCCGACTGCTCACGGGCAAGTTCACGGTCCGCCGGATGCGCGAACTGACCTCCCGCGTCGGGGAGATCACCGCCGAGCATCTGGACGCCATGGCGCGCCGGGGCCCGGGGGTGGACCTGGTGGCGGCGTACGCCCACCCCGTCCCCGCCCTGATGATCTGCGAACTGCTCGGCGTCCCCTACGCCGACCGCGATCGCTTCCAGCACCACGCGCTGGCGGCGAGCAGCACGGACGGGACGCTGGAGGACCAGTACGCCGCCCTGGCCGCGCTCCAGGAGTACGTCCGGGAACTGGTCGTCGCCAAGCGGGCGCGGCCCACCGACGATCTGCTGAGCGATCTGACCGGCAGCGATCTCACCGATGAGGAACTGGCCGGCATAGGCAGCTTCCTGTTGGGGGCGGGACTGGACACCACCTCGAACATGCTCGCGCTCGGCACCTTCGCCCTGCTCACCCACCCCGAGCAGGCCGACGCGCTGCGCGCCGACCCTGGTCTCGCCGACCAGGCGGTGGAAGAGCTGATGCGGTATTTGTCCATCGCGCACACCGGCGTCCGGACGGCGCTGGAGGACGTCGAGCTCGCCGGGCAGCTGATCCGGGCCGGCGAGTCGGTCACCCTCTCGGTGCAGGCCGCCAACCGCGATCCGCTGCGCTTCCCCGAACCCGACCGGCTGGACCTGCGCCGCAAGGCGACCGGCCATCTGTCCTTCGGCCACGGCATCCACCAGTGCCTGGGCCAGCAGCTGGCCCGGGTCGAGATGCGGGTCGCCTTCCCGGCGCTCCTGACCCGCTTCCCGACCCTGCGGCTGGCCATACCTGTGGAGGAGGTGCCCCCGCGCACGGACCTGACGCTCCATGGCGTGCAACGCCTCCCCGTCACCTGGGACGCCGACTGACGCCCGGCGGCCGGGCACGTCCGCAAGCCGGGCACGGCCGCCCGCGAGGTGGGGGCGCGAGCCAGGTGCGGGCGCCATGACCCGGACGCGGCAGCGAGCCGGGGACGTCCGTCAGCCAGGCACGACCGCATGCCATGCGCGGGCGCGAGCCGGCACGGCCACCGGGAGCCGGGCACGGCCGTAAGTCAGACACGGCAGCCAACCGGGTACGGCCACCGCAACCCGGACGCGGCACCGAGCCGGGCACGACCGCCGCAAGCCGGATGCGCCGCAAGCCGGCTACAGCGAGCGCAAGCCGCCTGCGGCCGCGCACCGGATGCGCCGGGGCCCGCCGGGGCACCGCGTGGCGAGGCCCGGAGGCGGTCACACGCCGAATGCCGCCGGGTAGCGGATCACGCCGGACGGTACGGGACGGGAGGTGTCCAGGGTGAGGGCCATCAGCGCCTCGTCGGGGACGTCGAACGGGGCGCGGATGCCGAAGCGGGAGGCAGGGGCGAAGCCGAACCGGGGGTAGTAGCCGGGATGGCCGAGGACCACCACGAGGCTCTCGCCCTTGGCGCGGGCGGCGTCGAGTGCGGCGCGGACGGCGGCCGTCCCGGCGCCCTGGCGCTGATGGTCCGGCAGCACGGCGCACGGGGCCAGGGCCAGGGCGGGCCGGCCGCCGATGTGGCAGCGGGTGAGCAGGGCGTGCCCGGCGACGGTACCGTCCGGCGCCGCGGAGACCAGGGAGAGGCCGTCGATCCAGGCGTCCGGGTCGGCGCGCAGGGCGTCTACCAGGTCGGCTTCGGCCGCGGCCGGGAAGGCGGCGAGGTTGACCGCACGGATGGCGGTGGCGTCCTCGGGAGTCTCGGGACGGGTGGTCCAGGTGGTGGCCATGGGAGTTCCGTTCTCGGAGGTGGGGGCGGAGGTGGAGG
>NZ_JALMUV010000022.1 GCF_023155275.1 Streptomyces rhizoryzae | reverse complement strand
GCATCACACCAACGAGTGACACCCCGGGCCATCGCACCGCGGCAATCGAGTGACGAAATATGTCACTTTACGTAACGAACCGCAGGTGAGAACTGGATGACCGGGCTCGATCATCATGGTCAGGAACTTCTTGCCGAAGCTCGTGCCCCTGGTGCCCCTCAGCTCGTCCATCTGCTGCGCGGTCATCATGCCGGGAATGCCGCTCGGGCTGCCCGGTCCCATGCCACTCTGCTCCGGCGGCACCTTCTCGCCCCAGGAGGTCAACCAGTCCGACATGGTGCTGACTTCCGAGGTCTGTTCCTTCTCGATCTTTTCTGCCAGCGCTCTCACATCCGGAGAGGCATCGTGCCGCGGCGCCGTGTTCGCCATGGTGATCGCCTGCCGGTGGTGGGGGATCATCTCCTGGGCGAAGCGCACATCCGCCTGATGGTGCGCCCCGGCCGAGGCAGAGGCGGAGGCCGATGCACCGGCTTCCGGGGGCTCGACGCCGGGGTAGGCGAGCTGGCGCCGCCACCGCCGCCCCCGCCACAAGCGGCCACGGCCAGGGACACTGCCATTCCGAGGACGGAAGCAAGGCGGAGCGACGGAGCGGTGTCCGGGAAAGCCGCCTGGAACAGACTCCTCCAGGTAAACAGTGAGGCCTACGTGTACGTCACCGGATCCGGTCTTCGGAGCGCGGCACACTGGAGCCGACCTTCGCCCTCCCCGGAACCCCACCAGCGGTCGGTCGGGCAGCCGGAACACCGGGCCCAGCGCGTCACCGCGGAGGGCCGCTCCTGCCGAATGCGCGACCAAGCCAGGCCCGGCGGTGTCCGCGGCCGGTGCCGCAAGGGCCGGCGTTCGGTCCGGATCGACCTGTCGAGCGGGGACGAAGGGCCCATGCGTCGACGCCCCGGCCCGCTCACCCTGGTGAGCGGGCGGAATTCGGAGCGGCGCCCCGTGTCCGCCGCCTTGTGGTCGCCCGGCTTGACCGGCCAAGAGCGTTCACCCCGAGCAGGCCGGCGCGGTCGCGCGTCGTTGTTCCACGCAAGGAGTAGCCATGGCCGAACCGATCGTCGTCGGGGTCGATGGTTCCGGGCGCAGCGTGCGGGCCCTGATATGGGCGGCCGAGGAGGCCGCACTGCGGCGTCGGCCCCTGCGCATCGTGCACGTGCTGCCCCCGGCTCATACATACGCCACCACTACGGAAGAACATGACCGGGAAGTGGGGCAACGGGACAGGGGCGTGGTTGACGAGGCCACCACGATCGTCAAGGACACTCATCCGGAACTGGAAGTGACGTCCGCGCTACCCTCCGGGTCCCCGCCTGCTGTGCTGTTGTCCGAGTCGGAGCACGCCCACTCACTGGTAGTCGGCGCCAAGGGCACGGGCGGTTTCGGGAGCCTGCTGCTGGGCTCGGTGGCGTTGCAGGTCGTGGGCCACGCGGTGTGCCCCGTGGTGGTCGTCAATCACCTCGCCAGCGGACACCATCGCATCGTGGTGGGGGTCGATGGCTCAGCCCACTCGCAGGCCGCTCTGGCATACGCCTTCGAGCAGGCTGCCCTGCGTGGTGTCCCCTTGCGGGCCGTGCATGCGTGGATTCGTCCAGGGCTGCATGGCCTGACGACCCGCAGCGCGGTGGACGAAGCAGCCACAAGGCACCGCAAGGAGTTGGAGGCGTGGCTGGCCCAGCCAACTCGGCAGCACCCCGGCGTGAAGGTGGTGGAGGATCTTCCGGAGGAGGACCCGACGCTGGCTCTGGCTCGTGCGTCCGACCGAGCGGATCTGCTGGTCGTCGGATCGCGCGGCCGCGGAGGGTTTCGCGGCTTGGCACTGGGCTCGGTCAGCCACCAGCTCTTGCAGCTCTCCCCATGCCCCTTGGCTGTCGTCCGCCCGCAGCCCCCACACGCATCCGGCTGAGACAGCAGCAGGGAGAACGGACGCGGGCCGGCCAGCCCTGACCGCGAAAGCGCGGGCGGGGCCAGTGCGGCCCCGACTTGCCGGGAACGGCCGGTCGGCGGCCAGGCGGCGCAGCGGCAGCCAAGGATGGTGGGACCGTCTGCGGGACGTCGGGGTTGCTGCTGCGGTCCGGCCGCTGTCGGTCCGGCTCGGCGAGAACCCGATGGCCCGTGGCGCCCCGGCAAGCTGAGCGAAGCGGCGGCGCACACGTCGTAGAGCCTGCACAGGGGCAACCGGCGTCATCTCAGCCACGCCGCCGCCGCGGCGCAACGGCCGACGCGTTTCGCACTGCTCAGAAAGAGGCCGTCGCCACCCGCCTTTTGGACAGCCGGTGTCCGCCATCGGGGCTAGCTTGGCGTCCAATCCCGCAGGGCAAGCGCGAAATGAGAGTGGCCATGGCGAAGATCGTTCTGGTTCCCGGGTTCTGGCTCGGAGCGTGGGCATGGGAAGAAGTGACACCGGTTCTGAGGGCAGCGGGACACGACGTCCACCCACTCACGCTGACCGGCCTGGCCGACCGGGCAGCCGAGGCCACTCCCGATGTGGACGTCTACACACATGTAGAGGACATCGTCGCTCTCATCGACGACAACGATCTGCGGGATGTAGTGCTCGTCGGGCACAGCGGAGCAAACCTGCCGGTCACCGGTGCCGCAGACCGGATTCCGGAGCGGATCGCCCGGATCGTGTATGTGGACGCCGGACCGTTGCCCGGCGGGATGGCTCTGATCGACTTCAATACGCCCCAGACACAGGAGGAGTGGCGCAAGCGGGTCGCAGAGCAGGGAGACGGCTGGCAGCTCCCCGTACCGGCGTTCGACCCGGCAGCGGACCCGGACAACCTGGCAGGACTCACCAGCGAACACCTCGCGCGCCTGGCCGAGTTGGCCACACCACAGCCGTTCGCGACCGCCACTCGCCCCCTGGATCGGCACACGCTGCCGCCCGACACGCACTGCTCTGTCATCGCTTCAACATTCACTCCCGAGCAGGTGCGCATGCTGGCCGACGGCGGCAACCCGGTCTTCGCACCGATGGCGGAAATGGACCTGTTCCACCTGCCCACCGGGCACTGGCCGATGTTCTCCCGGCCCAACGAACTGGCGTCACTGCTGGACGAGATCGCTCGCTGACCACAGCTGCGCACGGGCAGGTGACGGGCAACCAAATCCCCCGAGGGCGCCTGCGAACAAGGAGGAGGGGGATCGATGCAGCAGCACCCACATCAGCGGCACAGCGCATGCGCTGAGTTTCCCACGTGCGGCCGTCACGCGCTCAACACGCCTCGAAGCGGGAGCGGTCATGCGCCGCACCACTGCTGTCATCGTCAAAGCGATCGGCTTCGCCGCGTTCGTTGCCCCCGTAGCCAACGCCGCACCACACACCCGGGCCCGGGCCGCCGTCTCCGCCGTCCAGGACGGGGAGGTCATCGTCGGTGAAGGAGCGCGGGCGGAACTGCCCGACGTTTTCGCCCTACAGCGCGGCGGCGACCATGGGGGCCCGCTCTCTCCGACTTCGTCGTCGTAGCGCGCGGGCTGTCCTCGCCGGGCCTGAACCGGCTCATCGGTGAGATCGACGACAACGGCGCGGTCAGCCGCGGCAGTTTCGGCAGCACGTTTGACGACCTCGCCCGCCACCAGCTGCGGCACGCCCTCGATGCCGCCCGCGACGTCGGTGTGGTCCACGCCGGCGAAGAAGCCACCCCGGCCCGCTACCGGCTCACCCGCAGCGGCGGGGACCTGGCCGAGGTCCACGACACGACCGCCCGCTGGGCCCGCAGGCACCCGGCGATGCAACCGACGTAGTCGCCGCGTTCGGCCCGCTGCTCAGGTGTGAGGCTGTCGTTGGCGACGACGTCCGAGACACCGATCCGGCCGCCGGGCGCCAGGACCCGGAACATCTCGGCGAAGACAGCGGGCTTGTCGGTGGAAAGGTTGATCACGCAGTTGGAGATGACGACGTCGATGGTGTTCGCGGGCAGGGGGATGGCCTCGATGGTGCCCTTGAGGAACTCGACGTTCGTGGCGCCGGCTTTCTTCGTACGGGCGAGGGCGAGGGCGAGCATCTCCTCAGTCATGTCCAGGAGTCATGTCCAGGCCGTAAGCCTTGCCGGTGGGGCCGACGCGCCGGGCGGACAGCAGGACGTCGATGCCGCCGCCGGAGCCCAGATCGAGAATCCGTTCGCCCTCGTTCAGGTCGGCGACGAGCAGGTGCGTGACTACGTCAAACAGCAGGTGGCCGCCTACAAGTACCCAAGGATCGTCACGTTCGCCGACGCTCTGCCCAAGGGGCCCACGGGCAAGATCCTCAAACGTGAGATCGTGGTCATGCAACAGCGTCCCGGAAGACCGGACGCGGACGTCACCGTGGTGCACTGATCCGAAACGGTTCGGGCTCTGGGTCGCCGGCGGTGTGTGAGCGATCTGCTCGGGGACGCGCGGCATCTGTCGCCGTCGGCGCAGGAGGCCCTACGGCTGCGGGCGGTTGCCGCGTTGGTGGGGGGCGGGACCGTGAGGACGTGGCGGCCGTCTTCGGGGGCGCTGAAGGCGGTCGACCAGTGGTGGGCGAGGCGGGAGGCCGGCGGCCGGGAGGTGGTCGTCACGCGGCCCTGGGGCTGGCCGCACTCGCCGATCGGCCGGTACGGCCCTTTGTGAAAGACCGGGCGAGGGCGGAGGTTGCGGAGCGGGGTGACGTTCGGTTCAGGGCGGGGGAGGGGCGGCCCGGTGGAGTGGTTCCAGGTCCCCGTGCAAGGCGGCGTGGAGCGCGGCGGCGAGTTCGCGAGCGCGGTCTTCAGTGCTCAGGCCGTGCATCATGAAGTAGACGGGACCCGTGTAGGCGTCCAAGCCGACCTCTCGAATGCGGACCAGTCGGGTGATCGCGTCCCGGACGGCGTCGTTCACGGCGTCGTCGAGGGAGAATTCGGGGCCGGCGGTGAGCGTGTCGGCCTTCACGGTCCACCGCGGACCGTCCGATTCGATGGCGACGAACACGGCGTGATGCGCCATGGCTTGCCTGTATGCGGTGTGGAAAGCGTTGGTGCCGCTGGCGTCCGGGATGAGGTGCGCGGGACAGGGAACCGGCAGGGGCTGCATGAGGGGATTGTGCAAGGGATCGGGCACGTTTCAGTTCATTGACACCCGGAGAACGTCTGAGGTCAGACCGGTCTGAGACCTGTACCGGGACCGGGTGGCGCCGGCCCGCGTGCAGGCGCGGGCTCCGGACCCGGCCCTTGGCCGTTCCGGCCGATCGCGCGTACTCGTCCCAGGCCATGCCCAGCCATCTGCGCCGCCGGGGAATCCGCGCGGTCATCCCGCAGCCGTCCGACCGGATCGGCCACCGCCTGCGGCGAGGCCGCCTGAGCCGGGTGCCGTAGTATTTCGCCGCAGCACACGGCCGGCGCGGCCGCCGCGGTCAGGATCTCGGCATCCCACCGGCGCGGCGCGGTCGTCGTGAGTCCCTTCTCCACGGTGGACCGTGAGGCAGGGGCTCGGCAGGTGGTCGTGTGCGTGGCAGAGAGGGGTGTGAGCCCCTCGGGGGAGGATCGCTCGGGTTTCCTCCGGTAGACCGCGCCTTCTGGGCCGAGTGGTGCGGATATGTCCAGCGGGAAGCTGTGGATCGCGTCGTACGTCTTGACCAGCTTCTCCATCGGCCGGTGGTAGGGGGCCACGGTGAGGTGGTGGGTGGACCTGCGTCATTTCGAACGGCGCGAGGGCGAGGTGCTGCCGCGCGCCGATGTGCCGGGTCATCGGGTGATCGATGTGGTCGATATCGAGTCGGTACGGGCGTACGACATCGAGCTGGAACAGCGGCCCGAGGGGTGGGTGCTGACCTGCCCGGACACCCGCAGGCCGCCGCGTTCCCGGCTGGGGCGGGGCCGCGCCGGGCGGCCGCAGGGGCGGGACGGGAAGTCCTTCGAGCCGTTGATCGGTCACGCACGTTCCGCCCGGGGGCGCGGGCCGTTCGTGCGCCGTGGACGGTTGAAGCCCTCGGCCGCCATGATGGCCCGGCGCGGATACCTGATCCTGCGCGCCCTCCTGCTCCTCATCGAGGCGATCAAGCTCGGTAGCGCCTGACGGGGGACGACGGTCCGCACGCAAACGCCGGCCCGGCGGCACCCGCGCCCCGCCCTCATGCCAGGCCGGGCCGGCTGCTGGAGCGGGTCCGACGCGTCGGTCGGGGTCACCGGCCGGCCGCGGGTTTTGTGCAGCGGATGTGGTGCGGATCCCGGGGCGCCGGTTGCACGGCTGACGACAGGAGGTTCACAGCGGTGCGCACGGGCGTGATGGCAGGATGACGGCATGGTGACCGATCAACCGTGGACGGGGCTTCACGGGGACCTGCTGGCGGCGAAGACGTTGGTGTACGACCGGAGCGGTTTCGCCTGCTCGCTGCCGGTGCCCGAACCGGAGAGTGCGGAGTACGCGGCTTGCGCGTTCACGCTCGATGGCCGCTCGGTTCGGTTCCGCGTGGCCAAGACCACCCCGACGAAGGTCGGCCAGTTCGTCACCGTGTGGCAGCGGTCCAAGGAAGGACCGATCCGGCCTTTCGACGCCGGCGACGGGGTGGACCTCTTCGTCATCAGCAGCCGCGACGACGCTGGCTTCGGACAGTTCGTCTTCCCGCGCGGGGTCTTGTGCGAGCGCAACATCGTCTCCGAAAACGGCTCTGGCGGAAAGCGCGGATTCCGGGTCTATCCGCCGTGGGTGACCACGACCAGCCGGCAGGCCCGCAGCACCCAGGCATGGCAGGTGAACTACTTCCTCAACCTCGGCCAGGACGGGCCTGCCGACTTGACACGTGCCCGCGCCCTCTACCGCGGGCATCCGAGGGGGCCCGGCCGGCGTGGGGTCCACCTGACTCAACTCGGCTGAATGGAGCGCAGCATGTTCAGGCGGGCGGCTCGACGGGCGGGCCAGATGGCGGCCAGGACGCCGGTCATCAGCGCCAGTACCAGGAAGGTGCCGAGCCTGTCCCACGGCAGGACCGTCTCGTATTCGCGCATCGAGGTCCTCGTCAGTCCGCCTGCGGCCCAGGCCAGGAAGATGCCCGTGCCGATCCCGAGGACCGCGCCGAACAGTGCGATGACCACCGACTCCAACCGGACCATCTGCCGGATGCCGGAGCGGTCGAGCCCGATGGCGCGCAGCATCCCGATCTCGCGGGTACGGTCGAAGACCGACATGGCCAGGGTATTGACGACGCCGAGGACCGCGATGACGACGGCCATGCCGAGCAGCCCATAGGTCATGCTGAGGACCGTGTTGACCTTCTCGTTGTTGTCCTTGACGAGTTGCTCCTGGGAGCGCACCTGGAGCAGCGGGCTGTCGTCGAGCGAGGCGCGGATCGCGCGCTCAACGCCGCCGGTCCTGCCGCGGTCGGCCTTGATCAACAGGTTGTCGAACTGTTTGGTCACGGAGTACGGGAGCACGTCGGCGCGCGTGCCCAGGGCCTGGTCGACGGTGGGGGCCTTGGCGTAGATGCCGACGACCGTCAGCTTTCGCTTCGCGGCCTTGCTGCCGGCCATGCCGCCGCCCAGCTCGGCGTCGAGCGTGGCGCCGATCTGAAGCCCGGCTCGCCGTGCGAACTCGTCGGAGACGGCGATCCTGCCGGGGCCGATGTCGTGCAGGGAGCCGGCGCGGAAGTCGAGCCGTGCCACCTTGCCGAACGCCTTCGGGTCGGTGCCGGTGATGACGGCGGACCGGCCGCGGGTGTTGAGTTGCGCCATGGTGATGGGGGCGGCCGCGGCGACCCCGGGTACCCGGGCGACCTTGTCGACAGAGTCCGCGTCGAGCCCGCGGGCGGAGCTGTAGTTGACCTTGTAGTCGGCGGTCAGGCCCGCGGTGGCTTCCTTGGCCACGGCGTGCTGGGCGGAGTGGGCGCCGACCGTCAGACCGGTGATCAGGGCGAGCCCGATCATCAGGGCGGATGCCGTGGCGGCGGTGCGGCGTGGGTTGCGCAGCGCGTTCTCCTTGGCCAGCTTGCCGCTGACACCGAAGAAGCGGGTGGTGACCTTGCCGGCGAGCGTGATCAGCGGCCGGGAGAGCAGCGGCGCCAGGACGATCACGCCGCCGAGGGTCAGCACGCCGCCGAGCATCGCGGCCAACAGGTTCGACTCCTTGGTGCCCTTGAGCGTGGAGACGTGGAGCATCACGAGTACCCCGGCCCCGGCGAGCAGGGTGCCGAGCACGTTGCGGACTCTCAGGGCGCGGGCAGGTGGGGCCAGGTCGACACTGGTGAGCGCCGCCACGGGGGCGATCTTCGCGGCTTTGCGGGACGGCAGCCAGGCCGCCAGAACGGTGATGGCGACGCCGACTGCGAGCGAGGCCAGCGGGGCCGAGGGTGTGATGACCAGCGGTCCCTCGGGCAGTTCGGCACCGGTCGTGTTGAGCAGCGGGCGCATCGCGGTCGCGATGCCCAGGCCGAGCGCGAATCCGCCGGCCGAGGCCACGAGTCCGAGGAGGGCGGCCTCGATGAGGACGGAGCGGATTACCTGGCGGCGTGAGGCGCCGATCGCCCGCAGCAGCGCGATCTCCCGGCTGCGCTGGGCGATCAGCATGGTGAAGGTGTTGGCGATGAGGAACACGCCGACGAACAGCGCGATACCGGCGAAGACCAGCAGTGTCTTGGTGAGGTATCCCGTGCTCTCGGCGATCTGGGCGGACTGCTCGGCGGCCAGTTCGGCCCCGCTGGTGGCCCGGGCCCCTTCCTTGGGGAGCAGCGCCTGCACCTGGGCGGTCAGCGAGGACTCGTCGGTCCCCGTACGGGCCGCGACCGTGATCTCGTCGAACTGTCCGGGGTGGTGGAACAGTTTCTGCGCGGTCCGGGTGTCGAAGAGGACGAGGGTGCCGCCGGCGGCGCCCCAGGGGTCGTCAAGGGCGACGATGCCGACCAGCTTCTTGGACAGGGTGGGGCCGTCGGTGGCGAGACGGACGGTGTCGCCGATGCGGTAGCCGGCCTTCGCGGCGGTCTTGGAGTCCAGCGCCAGCTCGTCCTCGGAGGCGGGGCCGCGCCCTTCCTTCATCGGGAAATGGCTGTCCTTGCCGTCCTTGCCCGGCAGGTAGTTGGTGGCCAGGTTCTGCCCGGTGGCGTCGGCGTTGACCGGGCGACCGTCCCTACCGGCCAGGGTGGCCTGACCGTGGACGGTGGGGCGCACCGCGTCGACGCCTGGCAGTCGGCTGATCTTCCGCACCAGGGCGGTGTCGAGGGCGCCGGTGGTCTTACCGGCCACGCCGCCCGCACTATCGGGAGCGGTGCTGGCCTGATCCGCCCGCACGGAGACGGCCACGCCCTGGAGGCTCCGGGCCGAGGCGTTGCGGAAGGCGTTCGCGGTGGTGTCGGCGAAGACGAGAGTGCCCGAGACGAAGGCGACGCCCAGCAGGACCGCGAGCGCGGTCATGATCAAACGGGCTTTGTGCGCAAGGACGTTGCGCAGGGCGGTACGCAGCATGGTGGTGTGTGTCAGTCCTGGAAGTGTGCGGGGGAGCGGGGGAGCGGGGGTCCGGAGGGAGGCAGAGATGCGTCAGCTCGTCCGTCCCTTGGCGTCGAAGAGCCGCATACGGTCCAGTACGGCCTCGGGCGTGGGGGCGGACAGCTCGTCGGTGACGCTTCCGTCGGCGAGGAAGACCACCCGGTCCGCGTAGGAGGCGGCCACCGGATCGTGGGTGACCATCACCACCGTCCGCCCCAACTCCCTTACGGAGTCCCGCAGAAAGCCCAGGACCTCCGCGCCGGAGCGGGAGTCGAGGTTGCCCGTCGGCTCGTCCGCGAAGACGATCTCTGGACGCCCGGCCAGCGCGCGGGCCACGGCGACCCTCTGCTGCTGGCCACCGGACAGCTGCGAGGGGCGGTGCCGCAATCGCCCGGCCAGGCCGACCGTCCCCACGATCAGCTCCAGCCACTCCTGGTCGGGCTTACGGCCGGCGATATCCAGCGGCAGTGTGATGTTCTCCAGGGCGTTGAGCGTGGGCAGCAGGTTGAACGACTGGAAGACGAAGCCGATCTTCTCCCGGCGGAGCTTCGTGAGTTGACGGTCGGTCAGTCCGGACAGCTCGGTGTCACCAATCCGAGCAGACCCGCCGGAGATGGTGTCGAGCCCCGCCATGCAGTGCATCAGCGTCGATTTGCCCGAGCCGGACGGGCCCATGATCGCGGTGAACCGGCCGCGCCCGAACTCCACCGTCACCGAGTCAAGGGCGACGACGCGGGTCTCGCCCGCGCCGTAGACCTTGGTCAGATCCGTCGCGCGGGCGGCAATGGAGGGGGCGCGGAGGCGGGTCGGGGCAGTGACATGCAGCGGCACAGGTGCTCCTGGAAGGGTTGTTGAAGCTCCCGACCATCGTGGCCGCGGCCCACCCCCGGATCCGTCGCCCTCAGGTAGCGAATACGCCGACTGCCAACAGGGCAGATCGGCTGCTGCCGCGTCGCCCTTACGGACCACGTCCCCTCTGCCAACAGGTGGAGTCGCAGTCCTACCCGGAGACAGAGCAGGCGACCCCAGCCGGGCGCTTCAGCCCATGAGCCCGGCCTGGTGTGCCAGCAGCCCCGCCTGTACCCGGCTGCCACAGCCCGTCTTCTCCAGGATCGACCGGACGTGGCTCTTGACCGTCCCCACGCCGATGCCGAGCCGCCTGCCGATCTCCGGGTTCGAGCTGCCTTCCCCCAGCATGATCAGTACCTCCCGTTCCCGGCTGGTCAGCCCCGCCACCCTGCTTTCCGGGGCAGTGGTCCCGCCGCCGCTCAGCATCCTCCGGATGACGGCCCCGGTGACCCCCGGCGAGAGCACGGCATCCCCCGCGGCCGCAGCCCGCACCGCGCGGATCAGCTCCTGTGCCCCTTCGTCCTTGAGCAGGAATCCGGTGGCACCCGCCCGAAGGGCCCGGGTGACGTTCTCCTCGTCGCCGAAGGTGGTGAGCATGACGACCTGCGGCTTGGGGGCGAGCGCGATCAGCGGTTCGATGGCTGCCAGCCCATCGAGGACGGGCATACGGATGTCGAGGAGCACCACATCGGGCCGGCACTCGGCGGCGAGCTCGACGGCCTCCGCGCCGTTGACCGCCTCGCCCACCACGTCGATGCCGTCCGTGTGCCGGAGGATCAGCCGGATGCCGTGCCGGATCATCTCCTCGTCATCGGCGAGCAGCACCCGGATCGTGGAACCAGCCCCAGCCCCAGCCCCAGCCCTCGCAGAGTTGGCCTGGTCAGTCATGTGTCCTTCTCCCATGCGGCGGTTCGGTCACTGTCGGAACGGTGAATCGGTCGATCGCGATCAGAGTGTCGGCCCGGAAGCAGTAGCGGACGATATCCAGCTTCCCGTCCTCGCCCTGCCCGCCCGCGTACGGATACAGGCAGTGCGTAGCCGAACGCGGCCGGGGCGGCTCCCGCCCGGCAGCAGCCGCCCGCACCACGACATTGTCCGGGCCCACGGCACGCTCCACCTGCTCCCGTTCCATCCCCAACCGGGGCTTTTCGGGGCTCTGATACGCGAGGTCGTACCGTGAACGGTCCACCAGCGCCACCCCGAACAGCATCATCACGCTCACCCCCACCAGGCCGACCAGCCCGACGACGGCACCGCCGAGGCGCCGATGGAAGGCGGAGAGCCCGCGGCCGGACTCCTCGACCGCAGCGCCCGGCACCTCCTCGTACGGCGCGGCCTCCGGCGACTCCGCGCCGGGTCCGGGCTCGGCAGGGATGCCGGCGGTCACGGTGAAGCCGCCACCAGGCGTCCGCCCAGCCTCCAGACAACCACCGAGCAGCGCCACCCGCTCCCGCAGCCCGATCAGTCCACGCCCGGTGCCCAGCCCCGTCACGGCGACGGGCGGCACCGGCGGCACACCATTCCGTACCTGCACTTCCACCCGCTCGCCGGCGTGGCGGACGGAAACGGTCACATGGGCTCCGGCCGCGTACCGGTGGACATTGGTCAGCGCCTCGCGCACCACCCGGTGCACCGCCCGCCGCACCCTGGCCGGCCGCGCATCGAGATCAGGTCCGTCCCAGTCCAGCTCAAGAGGGATGCCGGCGCCGCGAGACTCCTCGACCAGCGCCTCGATGTCTGCGCGCGTACCCGTCGCGTCCGTCAGCGCCTCACCGCCAGTGGTCTGCCCCACCGGGCCCAGCACTCCCAGCACCTCCCGCAGCTCCCGCATCGCCTCGCGGGCGGCACGGCCCACCACAGCGGCCTCGTCCCGCAGCCCGGGCGCCTCCTTGCGCAGCACCATCTCCAGCCCGTCCGAGTACAGCGAAACCACGCTCAGCCGGTGCCCGACCAGATCGTGCATCTCCGCGGCGATCCGCGTCCGCTCGCGCACCCGCGCCTCGCTGTCCGCCAGAAGCCGCGCCTCCTCCGCGGCCGCCGCACGCTCCCGCAACGCCCCCAACAGCCGGTCCTGCTGCCCCGCAGCAGTGCCCACCAGCCCAGGCACCACGACCGTGGTCACCGCGAGCACCGCACCCAGCGCCAGGCCGAACACCCAGTTGCCCACGTCCAGCGCGGGCGCGGATGCCGCACCCGTCACCATCGCCACTCCGGCCGCCCCGAGCAGCAGCCCCACCCGCCGCTGCGTCGTCTCCCACTGCCGGGCCGCGGTATAGGCCGCCACCGCGGTCAACAACGCCGCCGCAGGCGCCACCGCCATCAGCGCCGCGAGCCCGACCACACCGACCACCGGAAAGCGGCGCCGCACCAGCACCAGCGCGATGCCGATGGCCGCCAGGGCCGGGACCCGGCCCGCCAGCCTGGCCTCGATCTCCGACTCGCCCAGGTAGGTGAGCAGCACCACCGCCGCTGCCAGAACTGCCTCGCCCCCCGCCCGCCACAGCTGCCGTCCCCGCTCATCGGGCCCCGCGAAGGGACTGCGGGCCGGGCGTTTTTCGACAGCTGGTGGTGCACTGGACGTCATGGCGTCGATTATCGACGGCTTCGTACGGAGATCCCCTGCGCCTTACGGACGACCCCGCCTCTACCGACGGACAGAGAGACCTCCCGCCCCGGCGATACCGGTGCGGCAGTGGCCGGCGTCCTCGTCATCACGGACGCTATCGAGGTCCGTTCACCCTCCCTGAGGAGCTGCTGCCTCGCGCCCCCGCATCCTGACCTCACGCCATCGGCACGCCCGCATCGTGGAGGCCCGCAACCTCGCCCCGCTGCCGGCCGGCAGCGACCACGTCACGGCCGCCGCCCTGCTCTGATCGGCACCGGCCGCGCGGACGACCGTACGACCGCTCTCGACCTCCGCGCGGACAGCTGAGCATGGTTCCCCCCAACCCGGTGCCGGGCAGGCCCGCACACCCGCCCGGCACTTCGGTCTGACTCAGCGGCCGCCCTTGAGGGCGGTGACCCGGTAGACAGCGGTGCCATGAGCGGGCACGGTCGCGGATATGGTGCCGGTGGTGTGCGTGTTGTGGTGCTGCCACAGGTCGCGCAGCCGGTAGTTGCCGGCCTGCGGGAGGCCCGCGTCCTGGGCGGTGGTGGAGATCTGCTGCGGCTCGTCGGTCTCGTTGAACAGCGCCACCGCCCGGGAGCCGTCGGCCAGTTGCTTGACCAGAATCCAGCGGCCGGCCTCGGACTTGAGAACGGTGGCCTGCTTGCCCAGGGGGTCCTGGTCGAGCGCGATGACGTCGTTGTTGGTCAGGATCTGGAAGGTTTCCGGGGTGGCCTTGCGCAGATCCGTACCGATCAGCAGCGGCGCGGACATCATCGACCACAGGGAGAAGTGACTGCGGTACTCGGTGTCGGTCATCCCGCCGTTGCCGACCTCCAGCATGTCCGGGTCGTTCCAGTGTCCGGGGCCGGCGTACTGCGCCAGCGGCAGGTTCTGCTTGGCGATAGCGAGCATGCTCGACCAGGAGTCGCTGATGTCCCCGGTGGTACGCCACAGATGTCCTACCGCCGACGCCCACTCCCAGGGTTTGTTCTCGCCCCATTCGCAGATGCTGTAGACGATTGGCCGCCCGGTGGCCTTCAGGGCGTCCCTCATGGTGCGGTACCGCTGCTGGGCGTCCACGCCCTGGTTGTTGCAGTTGTCGTACTTGAGGTAGTCCACGCCCCAGTCGGCGAACTGCTGGGCGTCGGACCGCTCATGGCCGAGGCCGCCGGGGAATCCTTCCCGGTCGCAGGTCTTGGTGCCGGCGCTGGTGTAGATGCCGAATTTCAGGCCCTTGGAGTGCACATAGTCGGCGACCGCCTTGATGCCGTGCGGGAAGCGCTGCGGATCCGGTACGAGCTTGCCGTTTTCGTCGCGCGCGGGCCTCGCCCAGCAGTCGTCGAGATTGACGTACCGGTAGCCGGCGCCCTTGAGTCCCTTGGACAGGAACAGATCGGCGATGCCTTTGACCATGTCCTCGTTGAAGTCCGCCCGGCAGTGCGTGGAGTTCCAGTTGTTGAAGCCCATCGGGGGCGTCTTGGCGAGCCCGTTGGGGAGCCGGGGTGCGCGGCCGGCGTCCGCGGTGGCGCTGGTGTGAACGGGTCCGCCGGCGCCCGGGACGGGGGGCGTGCTCGCCGAGGCGGGAAGGGCGGTCACCCCGGCCGTACACAGCAGCGCGGCGGACAGCGCCCCGACGATTCTCGGTTGGTTCCGCCGGCGGGTGGTGTGTAACTGAACGCGCATGGTTCGCGTCCTCCGTCTTCGTGAGAGGGGGTGGGGACGTGCACCTGTCACTGATGGGTGCTTACGTTAGAACTTGTGGAAGTCTGTTGGAAAGGGGTACGGCGTAGTTCTTTTTCTCCCGCCAAACCGCTGGGCATATCGGGCTGTTCGGGATGTGGCGTGATAGAGGTGTTCGGTCCTGTCGGCTTTCGCGGCTGAGGACGGTGAGGCAAGGACGGGGCATCGTCCCGTCACCCCGCGACGGGCCCGCTCAGCGCCCGCTGCGCCGGCGTGCCCGCCCGCCGCATCCGCTACGAGGTCTTCGGCCCCGACCTGTGGCCGGCCCACGCCGACAGCTGAACCCACCCACCAACCGCCGTCACGGGCGGCGGCGGACCCCACCGGGGCCTGCCGCCGCCCGTTGCCGTGCGCCGCCGGCCGCGGCGGCCCGAGGGGCCGGAAGTCCCGGCGGTTGCGGACCTTCAGCGGGTCCGGCGCGCGCGGTGATCTGTGAGGATCTCGTGGAAGGCGCAAGATCATCGGCCGTGGCCCCGTCCGCCCTGGCTCAGGCCCGTCCCGCTCCGTCCGCTCCGCCACCGGCCCCCGCCGACGCCGGAATCGCTCCGGCCGCCCGCCGCCCGAAGAAGCGCCCGGCGGCCGCGCCCCCTCCCCGCCCCCGCCCCCACCGCGCCGGCGAGAACCCCGCGCAGCGCCGCGTCCCCTCCGCCGACCCCGGTCTGGTGGAACGGCGCGGGCGCTCGTTCTCCGGCTGGGCGGCCCCCCTCCTCGCCGTCCTGGTTCTGGCCTGCTGCGCGGCCGTGCTCTGGTGGCACGGCCTCCTCCCCGCCCGGGCGGTACGCGCCGTGGGCCTGCCGCTCGCCCCGGACCACGGCCCCGTGCGGCTGTGGGAGTGGGCGCTGGTCGGAGGCGGCGGAGCCGTGGCCCTGCTCGCGGTCGGCGGGATCGCCCGGGGACGGGCCGGCAGTGCCTGGGTGCTCAGTCTGTTCGGACAGTACCGGGGCAGCGTGCGGCGCACCGGACTTGTCTGGATCAACCCGATGGGACGGCGCGGCTTCCCGGCCGCAGCACGGGGCGCGGGCCCGTGCTGCGCCGCCGGGTGGACGTCCGGCTGCGGCACTGGCGCAGCGAACCGATGGCCGCCGTGGATGCGGAGGGCATCCAGCTCCAGGTCGTCGTCCTGGTGGTGTGGCGGATCAAGGACACCGCGCGGGCGCTGCTCGCCGTCAACGACCACGAGGCGTATCTGCGCGAACAGGTGGAGGCGGCGATGGCCCGGGTGCTCTCCCAGCTGCCCGCCGACGCCTTCCACGAGGACACCCCGACCCTGCGGGACGCGGAGCGGTCGGCGACGCCACGCGACCCCTGCACACGCGAGCTCACCAGTCCAACCAGTCGCGAGGCCGGACTCCTCAACCGGGCACGTCCATACGCTGCGTGCCAATCACGGAAAGTAGCCGTAGCGCCTCCTCTGCGGGAGAACCCGGCTCGACCGTATAGAGCACGAGCTGTTGGTCCTGGTCGGTGATGTCGAGGAGGTCACAGGTGAGGGCAATGGGGCCGATCAGTGGGTGGTTGACGGTCTTGCGCAGGGTGGGCTCGGGGTGCACGTCGTGGGCGGCCCACAACCGGGCGAACTCCGCACTGCCGGAGAGGAGGGCACCAACCAGCTGGGCCACCTCGGGGTCGTCGGGGTAGCGGGCGGCGGTGGCCCGCAGACGCCGGGCTGCCGCGCGGGCGAACGCCTCCGCGTCGAACGGGTCGTACAGCAGCCGCTCCCGCGATGGCGGTGCGAGGTAGGCACGGCGCACGAGGTTGCGCTCGTGCCGGGGCAGAGGGGAGAAGTCCTCTAGGAGGGCGGCGGCCAGGTCGTTCCAGGCGATCACCTCGTAGGTCGCGGAGAGCACGATCGCCGCGGTGTGCGGCAGCCGCCGTAGCAGGTCGAGGATGCTCCGCGGCACTTCACGTGAGGGCCCGGCCGGCGGGCCGGGCGGCGCGCCGGCGAGGTGGTGCAGGTGGTCGCGCTCGGCGTCCGACAGGCGCAGAGCTCGGGCTAGGCCAGCGAGTACCTCGCGCGACGGACGCGGGCCGCGGGCCTGCTCCAGCCGCGTGTAGTACTCGGTTGAGATGAACGCCAGATGCGCCACCTCTTCGCGGCGCAGCCCCGGTGTGCGGCGGCGCGGCCCGGCGGGCAGGCCCACGTCGGCGGGCGCGATGCGCTCGCGCCTGCTGCGCAGGAAGCCAGCCAGCTCTCGTCTGTCCATACCTCCAGTGTGCGTCCGGCCGCGGAGCCGATCCAGGCACCGCTGGTGCCTGGATCGGCTCCGCGGCCGAGCGCAGGCTTGCTGCCACGAACAACGCACGGATCACCCACACCTCCATGCCCGCCGGCGTGGGCCTGCTGTTAACGGTGGCGCGCATCCAACCGGTCCCGGCGCGCACAGCATCCCGCGGCCCGTGATATCGGGCCGACGAATTGCACCTTATCAACCAGAAAGAGATAGGCGTCATGATCAAAATGGTCATCGCATTGAAGCGTCGCGAGGGTATGACTCATGACGAGTTCACCCACTATCAGCGGAACATTCACCGGCCGCTGCTCATGTCCATCCCGGAGGCGGAGCAGTACATCCGCCGATTCGTGGTGTCTTATCCCGTCCCCGCCCCGAACTATCCCGAGCCGGACTATGACTCGGTGGTTGAGGCGTGGTTCGACACGATGGACGACCTCAACGCGTTCTACTTCTGCGAGAACTTCCTGAAGAATGTCGACCCAGATCACGAGAACTTCATCGACGTGAACGCCTTTGGACGCATCATCTCCGAGGAGGAAGTCGTCATCGGCTGAGAGCCGGTAACTGCTGGTCACGGAGCTGACTAGGTGTGCTGTCCACGGAGGTTGGTGACAGCGATCACTGACGTGTGATCTTGAAATGGGTGAGGGCCTTCTGACTCGGTGTGGATTGCGAGATCTGCACCGGCGACCAGAAAGGCCCTCGTGCCCCACCGTAATGCGCCTCTGGCCGAGACCGGACGACCGCGGCTGGCTCGCTGCGTCGTGGACGACCACTGGCCCCTGCGGCGGGCCGCGGAACGCTTCCAGGTCTCCGTGAGCACGGCCAGGCGATGGACCGACCGCTACCGGCAGCACGGCGAGGCGGGCATGGCCGACCGGTCCAGCCGCCCGCATGCCAGCCCACGGCGGACCCCGACCCGCACCGAGCGGCGGATCATCAAGGTCCGTGTGCTGCGCCGATGGGGACCTGCGCGGATCGCGGGCCTGCTGCGTCTGGTTCCGTCTGTCCTGTACCGCTTGACTCTGCACAAGCCAGCTCTAAGAAGTCCTTTCAGGAAGCTGGGAGTCTGCGTGCGAGCGTCATGCTGTGGGCGAGTGGGAGGAAGGCATCGTGGATGTCGTCGCGTGCTTCCCGGCGGATGCGTAGGCGGCGGGGCCGTGGAGGTGGGCGATGGCGGATTCGGCGACCCGGCGGACGCGGCCCAGGCCCGCCCACTGGATCCCTGTGTAGAGCACGAACAGCACACCGTGCAGCGTCCTGCGGTCGTCGATCCGTTTCCGGCCCGGATACCGGTAGCGACGTTCGTGCCCGGGCAACAACGGTTCAATCACCGCCCACAGCTCGTCACTGATCTCCCACGGCTTCGGCCGACTCACCCTCACTCACCCCGAGAAACGAGATCACCTCCCCCTCCACCGGGCCCCACGACCGAGAAGCGACGCTGAGAACGCCCTCGCGCCCGGACGACAGGTGTGTGTCCGCGTTTGGACCAGGTGCGGGAGGTCGGCGGCGTCATGGAGAACCCGGCTTTGTCTTCGAAGACCAGCCAGGCCCCCCTCGCCGCCGCGGTCTTCTTGCGGTTGGCCAGGTCTCCTTCACCCAGCCGGCCACCGCCTGCCCCTCGCGTTCGGCCGCGCGCCGGGAGGGGACCTGGTGGCTCCACCCGTGCCGCCGAAGCATCTGGGCGATGCCTGAAAGGGTGAGGGTCGTGTGGAACCACCGGCCGATGAGCGTTCTGATTCGCTCCAGAGTCCAGATCTGGTCCGGCCAGCCGTGGGCAACAGGCCCTTTGGCCAACTCCTGCTCCCGCACGGCGAACAGTGCCTCGCTCAGCTTCGGACGGCTCGCAGAGCCCTTCGACTGCAAGGCGGCCCGCCCGCCGTCCCACCACGAACGGCACCATCGCGGCACCGACCGCACGCCGACCCGTAACTCGTCGGCGATCACACCATTGCTCCGCCCACCGGCGAACCTCTCGGCCGCCTCCATGCGGAGACACTCGCGAAACGCGCGCCGTTCAGCAGTCAGGCCCCACCCTGCGGATACCCCATGAACATGAAGTACCGCGACGACCACCACCTGTCAGCCCCCGCGACACCACGCCTACAAACTCAGTAACGACACACTGAATTAGAGCGTCCGCCAGTAGGCCAATGAGCACGGTGATTCTGGCGCTTGACGGGCGTTCCGCATTGATCATGAAGGTGGCTGCCGGTTTCGTGTTGCTGCGATACTTCCTTCATGTCCGTACTGCATGTGGTTCCTGGTGTTTCCGCGGCGGGGTCGCTGCGTGTGGCTCTGCGACTCGGTGAAGATGCCGGTGCCCGGGTTCTGGCGTTTCCGGACGACCTCAGCTGGGGACCGATCGCTTCCGCTGATCCGGCGGGCCGGAGGCAGTGGTGGGAGACACTCCTGGCCATGACGGGGTGGCCCGACGTCGGTGACGATGACGGCGGCGCAGAGTTCTGGCACGCGTTGGATGCCGCCGACGACCGCATCGTGGTGTGGTTCGGCTCGCATTCGGCCAGTGAGTCAGCCTTCTTTCTGGCAGTGGCCGAACGGCTGGGTGAGCGGCCCTTTGACATCGTCGAAGTCGCATACCCGCCGGTGCCGGCGGTTTCTGCCCTTGACCCCAACGAGCTGAAGTCCCGTCTGGAGACCGCGCAGCCGTGCAACGAGGAGCGGCGCGCGAGCAGCAGGCAGCGCTGGCAGCGGCTGAGGGAAGAGGATGCGGTCTTCCGTGTCGTCACCGCCGCTGGCCTGGCCTCGGCGCCCGCCCAACACTTCGATGCCCAGCTGCTACAGGCGGCCTCGCCCGGGTGGCAGCCCATCCACCGCGTGGTCGGCGACGTGATGTCCGAGAACAATGTTGCGGACCTCCCCCTGTTCTGGCGGGTGGCGACCCTGGTGGAAACCGGGAAACTGAGCGCGGACGGCGATCCGTGGGCCGTGCGCGCCAGCAACGTCCGCCTGCCCGCGTAGACGACGCGGTGGGCCCGGTGACGAGACAGCGGTTTCCGCTGTGCCCAGCCCCAGGAGGTCATTGGATACGGGGCGAGCGGGGACGGGTGTCCCAGTGATGGGTGTACCAGGCCCGACGGATGAGCTGCGGACGGTGATGACGGCGGTGGCGAGCTGGAGAAAGAACTCCGCGCAGGCGCGTCGTCGTGTGGTGCAGCGCTGGAGCTTGCCGACTCCGGCGCAGTCGAAGGCCACATCAACCGTGTAAGGCGATCAAACGACAGATGTGCGGCCCCGGTACGATCCAGCTCCTCCGCACCCGCGTCCTGCTGCGATCACGGCCCTCACGCAATGTCGACCAGAGCCGCGAATCTCCCCACCTCTGCTTGGGCGGGGACGGACACGCTCGCTCTGATTCCCCGCACGGCAGCCCGTCCAAAGCGACATCAAGGAAGGCTTCGGCCGCCCCTTCGTCGGGTAAACAGATTTCTTATGACCGGCTGCTAGCATCCCGCCATGTTCTTCCTGGTCGCTTTCCTCATCGGCGTTCTGGGTGGTGTAGCCCTCTATATGGTCACCACCTGGCGCAGAACTCCTCGGCAGATGTCGCAGCGGGTCGCGCTCGGGCTGCTGTGGTTCTGGGCAGCCGGCGTCGTCTACGGCACCTTCGGAACCCCCTCCGGCGGCGGCCAGGCCCTCAATCTGAAGCCACTGGACCTGACCAACGCGGCAGACATCAAGGACGCCGTGCTGAACGTGCTCATGTTTGCCCCCGGCGGCCTCCTGCTCGCTCTGCTCCCGGTGCGCTGGTACCAGGCCGCTCTCTTCGGGTTCCTCGGCTCCCTCGCCATCGAGGTCACCCAGTACCTGACCCGATCAGGACGCACCGCCGACATCAATGACCTCACCAACAACACCCTCGGCGCACTGATCGGCTTCTCCTGCACCGCCGCGGTGTTGGCCCTCGCCAGGCATGGCTCTCGCCTTCACGGCACCAGAGCTGGCTGCTGAATCGGCAGGGGAAGCCAAATACAACTGGGGAATTCAAGGGGCCCTGTCAAAGGGGGTCTTCGAATTTAGGCGGGGTGGAGGTGCCCGCGGGCTCGGCGGGTAGTGACGCAGCGTGTGCGTAGGCGTTGGTTGGTGGAATTGCGGAAGCCGTGGGCGGCGCGGGCGACGAGCTTGATCACGCGTTTGATCCCTTCGCTCTTGGCATTGCTGTGACCGGTGGCGATGAACGCGGCGATCTCCGGCCACCAGCGGTCCACTGTGGTGGCCAGTTGGCGGACTTAGGGGATCTCGGAGTCGGCGCACCAGGTCAGGAACTTCCACCGCAGGTGGCCGACGTGGTGGTGGCCGGCGTCGGTGCAGGCGAGCAGATCCCGCAGCTCCTCCTTGGCGATCCAGGCGGTCAGCAGCGTCATCCCGACGGTCCCGGCGTCGAGCAGCGCGTTCCACATCGTGCTGAACCGGGCGTCGGTGAGGTCCTCGCGGTTGCGCAGCAGTCGGCGCCTGGCCTTCCACTCTGGGTCGCAGGCCCGTCCACGCCGGCCCCGCAGGGTGGCGGTGATCCGCCTGCGGACGGTGTTGAGCATCTTGTCGGCGAGCTGGACCACGTGGAAGTGATCGACCACGATCGTGGCGTGGGGCAGCCCGGTGCGGATCGCGGCTCGGTAGCCGGGGGACATGTCGATCGCGACGCAGCGGATCTGCCGGCGCCATTCCAGCGGGGTGGTGGCGAGCCAGGCCAGCACGTCCGAGGGAGCGCGGCCCTCGACCTGCCCGAGCAGGCCCTGGGTGCCGAAGGCGTCCACGAAGCCGGTGTGCCAGCCGGTCTGCCACGGGTTCCCACCGGCCGGTCTCCGCGTTCTGGCGCCACTGCATGCGGCCCCGGCGGGTCTCGTCGATGCCGAGCACCTCGACGGGCTTCGGTGCCGCTGCGGTGACTTCCTTTCCGGCGGCGCGGACGGCGTCCATCACCGTGGGCCAGGACAGGCACAGGTCCCGGGCCGCCTGGACGACCGTGGAACCCGCGTCGCGCACCCGCCGCCCGGCCGCCACCGCAGCCGGGTGGTGATCCGGGCCCCGGCCGGGACCTGGCGCACCCGCTCGGTGAAGGTCCGGCGCGGGCAGGTCGGCTCGGTGCAGTACCAGCGGCGCTTGCGCCACACCAACTCCAGCTTCCGCTCGCCGTAGGGCAGATCCCGTGGCCGGGTCTGCACGAAGCCCTTGACGCGTACGGCGAACACCCCGCAGGAGGGGCAGGCCCGCGCGGCCTCGTCCGCGGTGGTCAGGTGCACCCGCCGGGTGCCGTCCGTGAGCCGCTCGACCTTCGCAACGGCCAGGCCGTCGAGGTCGAGCAGCAACGTCGTATTGTTGTCCGAGCTCGTGTGTCCAGGTGATCAAGCTGCGTAGAGAACAGTCATGATCGCCCACGACCACGGGCTTCCTGCATCCAGGGGCCCCAGACCCAACTCGCCCAAGCCTCACCGCCCGTGACGATGCGGCAGGCCGCTTGCAGTCAGACTCCGCTCAACTTCGAAGACCCGCGTCGTCGACATGCCTTCGTCGGTTGCTGACGAGTGGAAGCGTCACTTCGAGGAGTTCCCTCCGGTGGAGGTGGAGCTTCCCTGGGGGGAGCCCGAGGCCGGCATCATTCCGCCGCGTGCCGAGGGGGCGAAGCGGTGGCAGTGGGAGGCGGCGCCGAAGGACGGCTTCCACGTGCTGCGTCCCAGCTATGCCTCCGTCTTGGCTATGCCTCCGTCTTGCTGGAGGCAGGAGAGTCTGCGGTGACCGTCGCCCAGTGGCTCGGACACTCCTCTCCGGCGATCACTCTCGGTTACTATGCTCACTTCATGCCGGAAGCCCGGGAGCAAGGGCTGAAGCGCCCTTGACGGGCTTCTGGGGGGCGTGGGGCGAGGCTGAGTGCCGGCAGGCTCTCCCCGGATTCCCCCGGGGGAATGAACAGGGGATTCCCCGGGGAACACCGATTTCTGCCCGACCTGCGAAACTAAGGAAAGTGGCCCGTGGAGGCTGGGAAAGTGTTGAGAGAGGTGATTGCGACCCGCTATGTCACGCCGTTGCGTGAGGGTGGGTCGCTGCCGGGGATCGTCGAGGGGGACGATCTCGGGACGTACATCATGAAGTTCACCGGTGCGGGGCAGGGCCGGAAGACGCTGGTCGCGGAGGTGATCTGCGGGGAGCTGGGGCGCCGGCTCGGGTTGCGGGTGCCGGAGCTGGTGCGGATGCAGCTGGATCCGGTCATCGGGCTGAGCGAGCCGGACCAGGAGGTGCAGGAGCTGCTCAAGGCCAGCGGCGGTCTCAACCTCGGGATGGACTACCTGCCGGGGTCGCTGGGGTTCGACCCGCTCGCCTTCGAGGTGGGTGCCCGGGAGGCGGGCCGGGTGGTGTGGTTCGACGCGTTGATCAACAACGTGGACCGGTCCTGGCGCAACCCCAACCTGCTGGTCTGGCACGGGGAGTTGTGGCTGATCGACCACGGCGCGGCGATGATCTGGCACCACAACTGGCCCACCGCGGAGAAGTCCGCGGCCCGGCCGTACAACGCCTCCGACCACGCGCTGGCGACGTTCGGACCGGATGTCGCGGCCGCGGCGGAGGAGCTCGCGCCGCGGATCACCGAGGAGCTGCTGGCGGAGGTCGCGGCCCTGGTGCCGGACGCGTGGCTGGCCGACGAGCCCGGTTTCGACTCGCCGGACGCGCTGCGCCAGGCGTACGTGCGGACGCTGCTGGCGCGGGCGCGGACCATCAGCGACCAGGTCATCCTGGGGGAGCCGACGAAGGACAAGCCTTCCCAGGCGCCGGCGTGGCTGGCCGCCAAGCTGCCGCGGAGGGCCGTGAAGTGAGCGGACTGCACAACGGGCGCGACGTCTTCGAGTACGCGCTCCTGAAGGTCGTACCGCGGGTCGAGCGCGGCGAGATGATCAATGCGGGCGTGGTGGTCTACTGCCGCGCGCGGCGGTTCGTGGAGGCCCGGACGTATCTGGACGAGGCGCGGCTGCTGGCGCTGGACCCCGCGGTGGACGTGGCGGGCGTGCGGGCGGCCCTGCGCGCCGTGGAGGGCATCTGCGAGGGCGGTGCGAGCGCCGGCCAGGCGGCGGGGGAGGACCCGGGGCAGCGGTTCCGGTGGCTGATCGCGCCGCGCAGCACCATCGTCCAGCCGGGCCCGGTCCACACGGGGCTGACCGCCGACCCGACGGTTGAGGCGGAGCGGCTGCTGGAGCTGCTGGTCCGCTGAGCGGGAGGGGAGGGGCGCGGGGCGGGGTCGGCCCCAGGAGGGTGTGCTCCGAGGGGGCGGCTGGGGCGTCGGTGTGCGCGGTAGCGGTCGGGGCGGGTTCTGCGGGGCCCGCCCCCTTCCCGTTCCGCTGCCGTCCCGTTGGAGGAGCGGGAGAGTGGCGTGCCGGGGTGTGGTGGGGCGTTGACAGGGGGTGGCTGGGCTTCTAGCGTCTGGGCTGCTGAGGCTACTAAGCGGTTGCTCACCTGGATCGGGAGCGGCCGCCAGACGTGGGTCCGAGGTTTCGACGATCGAGGGTGAGGAGAACCCGCATGTCCACCACCGAGCAGCGTGTCGCCATCGTGACCGGTGCCGCTCGCGGCATCGGCGCGGCCACCGCCGTCCGCCTGGCCGCCGAGGGCCGCGCCGTCGCCGTACTCGACCTCGACGAGACGGCCTGCAAGGACACCGTCGAGAAGATCACCGCGGCCGGCGGCAAGGCCGTCGCGATCGGCTGCGACGTCTCCGACAGCGACCAGGTGGCGGCCGCGGTCGAGCGGGTCGCGCGCGAACTGGGCGCGCCGACCGTGCTCGTCAACAACGCCGGGGTGCTCCGCGACAACCTGCTGTTCAAGATGAGCGACAGTGACTGGGACACGGTCATGAACGTGCACCTGCGCGGCGCGTTCCTGATGTCCCGGGCCTGTCAGAAGCACATGGTGGACGCCGCGTTCGGGCGCATCGTCAACCTCTCCTCCAGCTCGGCGCTGGGCAACCGCGGCCAGGTCAACTACGCGGCCGCCAAGGCCGGTTTGCAGGGCTTCACCAAGACCCTCGCCATCGAGCTCGGCAAGTTCGGCATCACCGCGAACGCCGTCGCGCCGGGCTTCATCGCCACCGACATGACCGCCGCCACCGCCGCCCGGGTCGGGATGGAGTTCGAGGACTTCAAGGCGGCGGCCGCCACCCAGATCCCGGTCCAGCGCGTCGGCAACCCCGACGACATCGCCAACGCCATCGCCTTCTTCACCGGCGAGGCGGCCGGCTTCGTCTCCGGCCAGGTCCTGTACGTGGCCGGCGGCCCGCTCTGCTGACCGCCGGAGGACCGGCCACCGGCCCCGGCACTCCGCCGGGGCCCGCCGCGGGCACGTGCACCGCAGGAACCGACGAGCAGGAGAACGGGACATGACCGAGCAGGACGGGACGGACCGCGGCGCAGCCGGGCAGGACGGCGGCCGGCCGGCGCTCTCCGGCAAGGTGGCGCTGATCACCGGCGCCAGCCGCGGGATCGGCTACGGCATCGCCGAGGCGCTGATCGCCCGCGGCGACCGGGTCGTCATCACCGGCCGCAACGAGGACGCCCTCAAGGAGGCCGCCGCGGCACTGGGCCCCGACCGGGTGCTCACCGTCGCCGGCAAGGCCCACGACGAGGCGCAGCAGGCCGCCACCGTCGAGCGGGCGATGGAGACCTTCGGGCGGATCGACTACCTCGTCAACAACGCCGGGACCAACCCGGTGTTCGGACCGATGGCCGACCTCGACCTCAACGTGGCGCGCAAGGTCTTCGAGACCAACGTCGTCTCCGCGCTGGGCTTCGCGCAGAAGGTCTGGCACGCCTGGCAGAAGGACAACGGCGGCGCGATCGTCAACATCGCCTCGATCGCCGGGGTCGCCCCCTCGCCGTTCATCGGCGCCTACGGGATGAGCAAGGCCGCGATGGTCAACCTCTCGCTCCAGCTGGCGCACGAGTTCGCGCCGGTGGTGCGGGTGAACTCCATCGCGCCCGCGGTCGTCAAGACCAAGTTCGCCGCCGCGCTCTACGAGAACCGCGAGGCGGAGGCGGCGGCCGGTTACCCGATGGCGCGGCTGGGCGTCCCGGAGGACATCGGCGGGGCCGCGGCGTTCCTGCTGTCCGACGCGGCCGGCTGGGTGACCGGGCAGACGCTCGTCGTGGACGGGGGGCTGTTCCTCAAAGCCGGGGTGTGACGGCACCGGGGGCGGCCGGTTCCGGCGGCCCCCGGATTTGCCTTCGTGTGCGCTTCAAGAGGCAGAGTCCGCGGTGCCGGTCCCGCCGGGGGCCGGCACCGTTCCGCGTCCGCGGACCTGCCAGGGGAGAAGCCATGCACTACCGGACGCTCGGCGGCGACGGGCCGCGGATCAGCGCCGTCTGCCTGGGCACGATGACGTTCGGCACCACCGTGGACGAGCGGACCGCATGCGCCGTCCTGGACCGCTTCGCCGAGGCCGGCGGCACCTTCCTCGACACCGCCGACAACTTCGCCTGCTGGGTGCCCGGCGCGACCGGCGGGGAGAGCGAGCGGGTGGTCGGGCGCTGGCTGCGCAGCCGCCGCGCCGCGGACCGCACGGTGGTCGCCACCAAGGGCGGCGCCCGGCCCGATCCGGCCCGCGGCCCCCACTGGCCGGCGAACGCCGAGGGCCTGGGCGCCCGCGCCCTGCGCACCGCCCTGGAGGGCAGTCTGCGGCGGCTGGGCACGGAGCGGGTGGACCTGTACTCCGCGCACGCCGAGGACCGCACCGTGCCGCTCGCGGAGACCGTCGGGACGCTGGCCGGCTTCGTCCGGGACGGCCGGGTGGGGGCGCTCGGGCTGAGCAACCACGCGACCTGGCGGCTGGCCGAGGCCCGGCAGACCGCCGCCTGCCTCGGCCTGCCCGGCTTCCGCGCCGTCCAGCAGCGGCACACCTACCTGCGGCCGCGCCCGGAGCCGCCGGCCGGCCTCCAGCGGGACGCCGACGAGGAACTGCTCGACTACGCGGCCGCGCACCCCGAGCTGACCCTGCTCGGCCACTCGCCCCTGATGGCGGGCGGCTACGCCCGTCCGGACCGGCCGCTCCCCGAGCGCTACGACCACCCGGGCTCGGTGATCCGGATGCGGGTGCTGGCGGAGGTCGCCGCGGAGTGCGGGGCGACCGCGAACCAGGTGGTGCTGGCCTGGATGATGGGGGGCGAGGTGCCGGTGGTGCCGGTGCTCGGGGTCAGCTCCGTGGCCCAGCTCGACGAGTGCCTGGCCGCGCTGGACGTCGTCCTGGACCCGTACCAGCGGGCGCGGCTGGACACCGCGTGAGGGGGCGGGGCGACACCGCGTGAGGGGCGGGGCGGCCGCGTACGGGCGCGGTGCGCGGGCCGGGAGCGCTCCGGCGGGGGCCGGGGACGGCCCGTGGCGGGGACTGTCAGTGGTCGCCGGTAGGTTCTTGAGGAGAACGCAACGCACACCGGAGGTTGTTGACGTGGTCACCGACATGCTGCCCGAGTCCTGGCGCGGGGTCCTGGGCGAGGAGCTGGCGAAGCCGTACTTCACGGAGCTGATCGACTTCGTCGAGCAGGAGCGGGCCGCCGGTCCGGTCTACCCGCCCCGGGAGCAGGTCTTCGCGGCGCTGGAGGCCACGCCGTACGAGCAGGTCAAGGTCCTCATCCTCGGCCAGGACCCGTACCACGGCCCCGGCCAGGGCCACGGCCTGTGCTTCTCGGTCCAGCCCGGCGTCAAGACCCCGCCGTCGCTGCGCAACATCTACAAGGAGATGAAGGAGGAGCTGGGCCACCCGGTCCCCGACAACGGCTACCTCATGCCGTGGGCGCAGCAGGGCGTCCTGCTGCTCAACGCCGTGCTCACCGTCCGCGGCGGCGAGGCCAACTCCCACAAGGGCAAGGGCTGGGAGAAGGTCACCGACGCGGTGATCCGCGCGGTCGCCGAGCGCCCCGACCCGGCCGTCTTCGTCCTCTGGGGCAACTACGCCAAGAAGAAGCTGCCGCTGATCGACACCGAGCGGCACGCGGTGGTCCAGGGTGCGCACCCCTCCCCGCTGTCCGCGAAGAAGTTCTTCGGCTCCCGCCCCTTCACCCGGATAAACGAGGCGATCGCCGCCCAGGGCCACACCCCGATCGACTGGCGCATCCCCGACCTGGGCTGACCGGCCGTGCCCGGCGCGCCGCGCACACCGCGCGCGGCGTCCCCCCGGCGGTTAGCGTCGGGAGGAGCCAGTGTGGTGTCGGTGAGAACGGGGAGTGCGCGGTGGCGGAGCAGGTCCGGCAGGCGGAGCACGAGGACGGGGTGCTGACCCGGATCGGCCAGGCGATCATGCTGCACCGCGCGGGGGACCGCGAGGAGGCCCGCAACCGCCTCGCCGCGCTGTGGCAGGAGATCGGCCCGCGCGGGGACGCCTTCCACCGCTGCGCCCTCGCGCACTACATGGCCGACACCCAGGACGATCCGCGCGACGAGCTGTACTGGGACCTGCGCGCTCTGGAGGCGGCGGAGCGCTTCGTCACGGACCGGCCCGCGCGCTCCGGCGCCCCGGGCGGCGGTCCGGCCGCCGCGCCGCCCGCCGGCGGTCCCGGCGCCCGCCAGCCGCTCGCCGCGCTGCGGGCCTTCTTCCCCGCCCTCCACCTCGACCTCGCCGCCGACTACGCCGGACTCGACCGCCCGGCCGATGCCCGCGCCCAGCTCCGGCGGGCCCGCGCCTCGATCCGCGCCCTCGCCGACGGCGAGTACCGCCGCCGCCTCACCGACGCCATCGAGCGCCTGGAACTCCGGATCGAGGGGGCGGCGGGGCCGTTCCGCTAGCGGGCACCCGCGCGGCCCGGCCGTCCACCCATCCCGGACGCCCGGTGCCCGGCCCGCAGGCCGTCCCCCGCCCGCCCTCCCCGGCCGCCGGCCGCGCCGCGCCCCGTAGGCTGCGGTCACGGTGCCCCGGAACGCGGGCGCCGGGACCGCGGAGCCAGGGGAGGCGTCGGGTGAAGATCGGCTGCATCGGACTCGGAGACATCGCGCGGAAGGCGTACCTGCCCGTCCTGGGCGCGCTCCCGGGGATCGAGCTGCACCTCCAGACCCGCGACCCGGAGCGGCTGCGGGCGGCCGGGGCCAGCTGCCGGCTGCCCGCCCGGCAGCTCCACGCCGACCTGGACGCGCTGCTCGCCGCCCGCCCGGACGCCGCCTTCGTGCATGCCGCCACCGTCGCCCACCCGGAGATCGTCACCCGGCTCGTCGAGGCCGGGGTGCCCACCTACGTGGACAAGCCGATCGCCTACGAACTCGCCGACACCCAGCGCATCGTCGACCTCGCCGAGCACCGCGGAGTGGGCCTGGCCGTCGGCTTCAACCGCCGGTACGCGCCCGGGTACGCCGCGTGCCGGGAGCACCCGCGCGAGCTGATCCTGATGCAGAAGAACCGCACCGGGCTGCCCGAGGACCCGCGCACGATGGTGCTGGACGACTTCATCCACGTCGTGGACACCCTGCGGTTCCTCGCGCCGGGCGAGATCGAGCACGTGGCCGTGCGGGCCCGGGTCCGGGACGGGCTGATGGACCACGTCGTCCTCCAGCTGGCCGGCGACGGCTTCACCGCCCTGGGCACCATGAACCGCCGCAGCGGCTCCGTGGAGGAGCTGCTGGACGTCTCCGGCCAGGACGCCCGGCGCCAGGTCGTCAACCTCGCCGAGGTCATCGACCACGACGGCGGCCCCCGCATCCGCCGCCGCGGCGACTGGGAGCCGGTGGCCCGCCAGCGCGGCATCGAGCAGGTCGTCCTGGCCTTCCTGGACGACGTCCGGGCCGGGCGGCGGCCGTCGGCGCGGGACGCGCTGCGCACCCACGAGCTGTGCGAACGGGTGGTCACCGACGCCCTCGCGCAGGCCGCGAGGTGACGGCCCGCCCCGCCGCCACCGACCCGGCTGCGACCAGCGCGGCGACCGCCCCGTACACCGCCCAGTCGCCCCACCGGGTGTACGGGCTGGTGCCGCGGGCCAGCGGCACGTCGTAGAGGGCGGCCGCGCTGCGGTCGGTGCCCAGCCGCTGCCCGACCGGTTCGCCGCGCGGGCCGTAGACCGCGCTGATCCCGGTGAGCGTGGCGTGCACCATCGGGCGCCAGGTCTCGGCGGCGCGCAGCGCGGCCAGCGAGGCGTGCTGCGCGGGCGCCCAGCTGTCCTGGAACGTCGCGGTCGAGGACTGGGCGACCAGCAGCCGCGCGCCGTCGCCGGCCAGATGGCGGCTCATGTCCGGGAACGCGGTCTCGAAGCACACCAGCGGCCCGATCCGCAGCCCGCCCGCGGCGGGGACCGGCAGCACCACCTGGCGGGTGCCGCGCCGCCGGTCGCTGGCGGCGGCCTTGCCCACCTTCGTCGCCCAGCCCAGGACGGACCGGGCCGGTATGTACTCGCCGAACGGCACCAGCCGCATCTTGGCGTAGCGCTGGCCGGTCGGCCCCTGCGGGCCGATCAGCACCGCGCTCTTGGAGATGCCCGACCCGTCGGAGCGCGGGGCGTCGGTGTTGACCAGCAGGTCGGCGCCGGTCCGCCGGGACAGCGCGGCCATCCTGGCGGCGAGCGCCGGATGGTCCGCCGGGTCCTGGGTGAGACTGCTCTCGCCCCAGACCACCAGCCGCACCCCGCGGCCCGCCAGGCCGGCCGTCAGCGCCTCGCTGCGGGCCAGCCGGGCGCTCGGGGTACCGCCGGGGCCCGGCTGGACGACCGCGATCCGCACCGATCCGGCGGGCCGGGGGAGCGGTGCCCACAGCCAGGCCGCGGTACCGGCCAGCGCGCACACCAGCAGCCCGGCGACGGCGGGGCGGCGGGCGGTGGGCACGGCCAGCAGCCCGGCCAGCGCGGTGTTCACCGCGACGATCAGCAGGCTCAGCAGCCACACCCCGCCCAGCGACGCCAGCCGCAGCGCGGGCGGCACCGGCCACTGGCTGGCCCCCAGCAGCCCCCACGGACCGCCCAAGTACTCCCAGGACCGGACCAGTTCGACCATCAGCCAGCCGGACGGCACCAGCACCAGCGCGGCGGCGGCCCGCCCCGGACCGGGCGTCCCGCCCAGCAGCGCCCGCACCAGCATTCCCCACGGCGCCCAGAGCGCCCCCAGCAGCAGCGCCAGCACCAGGATGAAGACGTGCAGGCTCGGCAGCAGCCAGTGGTGCACCGCGAGCATGAACCCGGCGCCGCCCAGCCAGCCGTACAGCGCCGCCCGGCGCGGGGTGGCCGCCGTCCGCACCAGCAGCAGCCACGGCACCAGCGCGGCGTACGCCAGCCACCACCAGGACGGTGCGGGGAAGGCCAGGGCGGGCAGCGCGCCGGCGAGCGCGGCCGCCGGCCCGCGGGCCCAGGCGGAATCGGTCCACCGGGTCCGGTGGCCGAGCGGTATGTCCATGCGGGCTCCCTGCCGTCGAGCCGGCGCCGCGGAGTGCGGGCCTGTCCCGCTGGTATCTCTTGCCACGCTCAAGGGTGGTCAGGCGTGCCCGGCTCCCGCCACTTCTCGTGCACCCGCAGCGGTGCTGCCGGCCGAGGGGCGCGGTTCAGTTCACCAGGGTCGGTTCGGCGGCCGCGGGGTCCGCCGCGTCCGCGGCACCGGACGGGGCGGCGGCGAACTGCGTGCGGTACAGCTCGGCGTACCGGCCGCCGGCCGCCAGCAGCGTCTCGTGCGTGCCCCGCTCGACGATCCGCCCGCCTTCGAGGACGAGGATCAGGTCGGCCGCCCGCACGGTCGACAGCCGGTGTGCGATCACCAGCGCGGTCCGGCCTTCCAGCGCCTCGGTGAGCGCTTCCTGGACGGCCGCCTCCGAGGTGTTGTCCAGGTGGGCGGTGGCCTCGTCCAGGATCACCACCCGGGGGTGGGCCAGCAGCAGCCGGGCGATGGTCAGCCGCTGCCGCTCGCCGCCGGAGAGGCGGTAGCCCCGTTCGCCGACGACGGTGTCCAGCCCGTCCGGCAGCGAGGCGATCAGCGCGTCCAGCCGGGCCCGGCGCAGTGCGTCCCACAGCTCGTCGTCCCCGGCCTCGGGGCGGGCCAGCAGGAGGTTCTCCCGAATGGAGTCGTGGAAGAGGTGGCCGTCCTGGGTGACCATGCCCAGGGTGTCCCGCAGCGAGGCGGCGGTCAGCTCGCGGACGTCCACGCCGGACAGCCGCACCGCGCCGGCGTCCGCGTCGTACAGCCGCGGCAGCAGCTGGGCGATGGTGGACTTGCCGGCGCCCGAGGAACCGACCAGGGCGACCATCTGGCCCGGCTCGGCGCGGAACGAGATGCCGTGCAGGACCTCCTCACCGCCCCGGGTGTCGAGGGTGGCGACCTCTTCCAGGGAGGCCAGCGAGACCTTGTCGGCGGCCGGATAACCGAAGCGGACGTCGTCGAACTCCACCGTCACCGGGCCCTCGGGGACCGGCCGGGCGTCCGGCTGCTCGGTGATCAGCGGTTCCAGATCCAGCACCTCGAAGACCCGCTCGAAGCTGACCAGCGCGCTCATCACCTCGATGTGGGCACCGGACAGCGCGGTCAGCGGGGCGTAGAGCCGGGTCAGCAGCAGGGCCAGGGAGACGATCGCGCCGGCCTCCAGCTGGTGGCGCAGCGCCAGGAACCCGCCCAGCCCGTAGACCACGGCCAGCGCCAGCGCGGAGACCAGGGTGAGCGCGGTGACGAAGTACGTCTGCACCATCGCCGAGCGGACGCCGATGTCGCGCACCCGGCGGGCCCGGGCGGCGAACTCCGCGGACTCCCGGGACGGCCGCCCCATCAGCTTGACGAGGGTGGCGCCGGGGGCCGAGAACCGCTCGGTCATCTGGGTGCCCATCGCGGCGTTGTGGTCCGCACCCTCCCGCCGCAGCGCCGCCAGCCGCCGCCCCACCATCCGGGCGGGCAGGACGAACAGCGGCAGCAGCACCAGCGCGATCAGCGTGATCTGCCAGGACAGGCTGAGCATCACACCGAGCGTGAGCAGCAGTGTGACGATGTTGCTGACCACCCCGGACAGGGTGTCGCTGAACGCCCGCTGGGCGCCGATCACGTCGTTGTTGAGCCGGCTGACCAGGGCGCCGGTGCGGGTGCGGGTGAAGAAGGCGATCGGCATCCGCTGCACGTGGTCGTAGACGGTGGTGCGCAGGTCGAGGATGAGCCCCTCGCCGATGCTCGCCGACAGCCAGCGGGTCACCAGCCCCAGCCCCGCCTCGGCCAGCGCGATCGCGGCGATCAGCCCGGACAGCCACAGCACCGGCGCGACCGCGCGGCCGCCCACGATCGCGTCCACCACCCGCCCGGCGAGCAGCGGGGTGGCCACCGCGAGCAGCGCGGTGACGGTGCTCAGCAGCAGGAACCACACCAGCATCCGGCGGTGCGGCCGGGCGAAGGCCGCTATCCGCCGCAGTGTGCCCCGGGAGAAGCGCCGCTTCCCCTGCTGGGCGGTCATCGAACTGTGCAGCGCGTGCCAGGCGGTGACTTCCATGTCCATCGCGGCCTCCTGAGTGCCGGGTCGTCATCACGGGATCGCCGTGAGGGGCCGGCGACACGAAAGAACCTAGAACCTAAACCAATCTTCAGGTCAAGGGATTCCGGTCCCGTCACCCCACCGTGCCCGCTGACCACCCGGCCGCGTGCCCGGCCGCGGCCCCCGGCTGCCGCCCGACCGGGCCGGCGGCGCCCGCCGGCCCGATCCGCGCCGGGGCGCCGCGGGTCAGGCCGGCAGCGCCGCCTCGATCGCCGCGATCAGCTCCGCGGCCTCCGGCTCGGTACGCGGCCGGAACCGGCCGACCACCGCGCCGTCGGGCCCCAGCAGGAATTTCTCGAAGTTCCACTGCACCTCGCCGGCCGTGCCCTCGGCGTCCGGCACCGTGGTCAGCTCGGCGTACAGCGGGTGCTGCCGCTCGCCGTTGACGTCGGTCTTCTCGAAGAGCGGGAAGCTCACGCCGTACGTCGCCGAGCAGAACGCGGCGATCTCCTCGGCCGTGCCCGGCTCCTGGCCCGCGAACTGGTTGCTGGGGAAGCCCAGCACGCTGAACCCGCGGCCGGCGTACCGCTGCTGGAGCCGCTCCAGACCGGCGTACTGCGGGGTCAGCCCGCACTTGGACGCCACGTTGACCACCAGCAGGGCCTTGCCGCGGTGGTCGGCGAGGGAGGCGGGCTCACCGGTCAGGGTGCGCAGCGGAATGTCGTACAGACTCATGCTCGGGCTCCTCGGTACGGGTACGTGGCCGCGAACGGCCGTCATCGGCCCCAACAACCGCGCCCGGTCTGCTCTTCCCGGGCTCGTCGACCGGCCAGGTGACCGTCGGCCGCAGCGCCCCGGCCCGCCACTCCTTGAGCAGCTGGTCGAAGATCGGCGTGTCCTCCTCGATGCGGCGGCGCGCGACGGGCGGCGGCAGCCGGGGCGGCTGGTGCGGCAGCGAGATGCGCTGGAAGGCGTGGCCCGGGGTCTTCTTGGCGTCCATGCCCGGACTCAACACCAGAACGCCGCCCCAGGGCCGCCGACCGGGCCGGTGCGGGCGCCAGATGCCCCCTGCGGCGGTGAAGGTCAGAAGATACGTTCCAGGGCCGGCCGGGCGGCACTCCGCCCGGCCGGCCCCGGAACCCGGTGGCCGCCGCTGTCAGGCGCGGCGCAGCAGACCGCCCAGCACCTCCCGCAGCGCGCCCTCCGGATCGGCCACCCGGCCCTCCGCGCGCCAGGCCACGAAACCGTCCGGCCGCACCAGCACCGCGCCCTCGGGCCCGGTCCCGTGCGCCTCCGCCCAGTCGGCGCCCTCCTCGGGCACCAGGTCCGCGTCCGCGCCGGTGCCGAGGCGGTAGTGGTCCAGCCGCGCCGACCAGTGGGCGGCCGCCGCCTCCGCCGCGGCCCGCCAGGACTTGCCCTCCTCGGTGCCGGTCAGCAGGACGAACGACCGCTCGTACAGGTCCAGGGTGGAGCGGCGGCCGTCCTCCGCGCGCAGCCACAGGTGCGGGGCGCGGGTGCCCGGCTCGCCGGTCAGCCGCATCTGCTCGGGCACCACCGGCAGGTCCGGGTCGGTGCCGAGGACCGCGCCGCGCGGGTAGCAGTAGCCCAGGGCGACGGTCAGCACCCCGCGCTGCCGGCCGCCGGCACCGGGCGCCGGGACGTAGCCGGGGTGGCTGTGCTCGGCGGACCGGGCCGAGGCGCGGGCGCTGGTCGCCTCGGCCACCGGGCGGCGCTCCTCCTCGTAGCTGTCCAGCAGCGCCGGGTCCGCGGCCCCGTCCAGGACGGCGGCCAGTTTCCAGGCGAGGTTGTGCGCGTCCTGGATGCCGGTGTTGGAACCGAACGCCCCCGTGGGCGACATCTCGTGGGCGGAGTCGCCGGCCAGGAAGACCCGCCCGGCGGAGTACCGTTCGGCGACCCGCTCCGCGGCGTGCCACGGCGCCTTGCCGGTGATCTCAACGGCCATGCCGGGCAAGCCCGTTGCCCGCCGGATGTGGTCGATGCACCGCTCGTCGGTGAAGTCCTCCAGGGTCTCGCCGCGGTCGGGGTGCCAGGGGGCGTGGAAGACCCACTCCACGCGGTTGTCGACCGGCAGCAGCGCCCCGTCGGCCTCCGGGTTGGTCAGGTAGCAGGCGATGAAGCGGCGGTCGCCGACCGCGTCGGCCAGCTCCGGCGCCCGGAAGGTGATGCTGACGTTGTGGAAGAGATCGCCGGGGCCCGTCTGGCCGATGCCCAGCCGCTCCCGCACCGGGCTGCGCGGACCGTCCGCGGCGATGAGGTAGTCGGCGCGGACGGTCCCGCGCTCCCCGGACTCCCGGTTCCGCACCACCGCGGTCACCCCGTCGCCGTCCTGCTCGAACGACTCCAGCTCGGTGCCGAACCGCAGGTCGCCGCCGAGTTCGCGGGCGCACCGCACCAGCACCGGCTCCAGGTCGTTCTGGCTGCACAGGCACCAGCCGCTGGGGCTGAACCGCGCCAGCCCGCCGCCCGGGTCGATCTCCCGGAACAGCCACTCCGCGTCGTCGCCGGTCAGCGAACGGGCCTGGAGGATCCCGTGGTTGTCGGCGAGCACCGAGGCCGCCTCGCGGATCCGCCGTTCGGCACCGGCGACCCGGTACAGCTCCATCGTGCGGACGTTGTTCCCCCGTCCGCGGGGGTGCCGCGAGGTGTCCGCGTGCTTCTCGACCAGGAGGTGCGGGACGCCCAGGCGTCCCAGGAACAGCGAGGCGGACAGGCCCACCAGGGACCCGCCGACGATGAGGACCGGCACGCGGTCTTCGGCCTTGGGATTCATGTCGTGGCTCCAGCTCCAGCGGCGCGTACGGGAGATGGAGCAACGCATGCCCGGCCCGCGGCACCTTCGATCACGGTTCACCTGCATGGCTCACAGATCTCGCGCCGACCGTGGGTCTTGGCCACGATCGAATCCGGACCGCCCCCCGCGACACGCCGGGCCGGCTGTCCCCCCATCCGGCTCAGTCGCCCGGATCGCACCGGGAGTCCGGACAGGCACCGGAAACCCGGACCGCGCCGGAACTGACGACGCACCACAGGGGCCTCGCGCCCCGGAGGAGATGCGTAGACGATGACAACGCTGTCGGAACGAATATCGCAGTCCGCCTTCGACGGCTCCAGGCTCCGGGTCGTACTGCTGCTGGACCTCCAGGAAGGCGCCCAGCAGCGCTTCCTCGAAGCCTACGAGCAGCTGCGGAACCAGGTGGCCTCGGTCCCCGGGCACATCACCGACCAGCTGTGCCAGTCCATCGAGAACCCCTCCCAGTGGCTGATCACCAGCGAGTGGGAGAGCGCCCCGCCGTTCCTCGCCTGGGTCAACAGCGAGGAGCACGTCAAGATGGTGCAGCCGCTGCACAGCTGTGTACGTGACACCCGCTCCCTGCGCTTCAGCGTCCTGCGCGAGACCTCCAACGTCGCCGCCCTGGCCCCCGAGCCCCCCAAGGGCCGGCTCCAGGCGAACCCCCGCGTCGGGGACGGCGTGGTCCGGCACGCCCTCACCTTCACCGTGAAGCCGGGCAGCGAGCCGATGGTCGCCGACATCCTCTCCGGCTACACCTCCCCGGCCGCCCGGGTGGACGACACCACCCAGCTGCGCCGCACCTCCCTGTTCATGTACGGCAACCGCGTCGTGCGGGCCATCGAGGTGCAGGGCGACCTGGTCGCCGCGCTGCGGCACGTCTCCCGGCAGCCCGAGGTCCGGGCCGTCGAGGAGGCCATCAACCCCTACCTGGAGCAGGACCGGGACCTCAACGACCCCAACTCGGCCCGGGTGTTCTTCACCCGCGCCGCGCTGCCCGCGGTGCACCACGTCGCGGCCGGCGGCCGGGAGCCCGAGGACGTCGCCCGGCACGCGCTGTTCTACCCGGCCAAGCCCGGTTTCGGGATGACGCTGGCCAAGATGCTGGCCCGGCAGGACGAGGAGGCCGCCGACGACCCGGCGTGCCCGGTCTACGGCAGCACGATCTTCCAGCGCGACGACATCGTCGTCCGCCTCATCGACCTCAAGGTCCCCATCGACCAGGACCCGCTGGTCTCCCTGGGCGCCCGCGGCCCCCGCAAGCTCGCCGTGCTGCGGCGGCTGCTCGACAGCGACGTGGCCGGCGGTCTGACCACCGACCGCGAGCTGGCCCGCTTCCTGTCCCGCGCCGACATGGACCTCATCACCGACCGCCGGGCCCCGGGCGCCTGACCGCGCCGGCCGCCCGCCGCCGGGCGGCCCCCGGCCGGACCGGCCGTCCCTCCCACCCCCCATCCACCGGCACCACGCCCTGGAGGAATCAGCCATGACCACGCACCGCCCACGCATCGTGGACCTCAGCGAGACCCAGCCCAACCGCCGGCGCGGAGGTGACCTGCGCGCCATGCTGACACCCAGCGCGGTGGGATCCACGAGCGGCTTCATGGGCATGGCACTCGTCCAGCCCGGCGAGCGCATCGGTGAGCACTACCACCCCTACTCCGAGGAGTTCGTCTACGTCGTCCAGGGCGACCTGGAGGTCGATCTGGACGGCGAGACCCTCCCGCTCCGCCCGGACCAGGGCCTGATGATCCCGCCGTACATGCGGCACCGGTTCCGCAACGTCGGGAGCACCGAGGCCCGGATGGTCTTCCACCTCGGCCCGCTGGCCCCGCGCCCCGAGCTCGGCCACGTCGACACCGAGGGCACCGAGGAGGGCACACCGGCCGCGCCGCCCGAACGCGCGGAGCCGGTGTCATGACCCGCCGCGTGGCGGTCACCGGCGTCGGCATCGTCGCCCCGGGCGGTGTGGGGGTCCCCGCGTTCTGGGACCTGCTCTCCAGCGGGCGGACGGCCACCCGTGGCATCACCCTCTTCGACCCGGCCGGCTTCCGGTCCCGGATCGCCGCCGAATGCGACTTCGATCCGGCCGCGCACGGCCTGACCGGGGAGCAGGTGGCACAGCAGGACCGGTACATCCAGTTCGCCCTGGTCGCCGCGGCGGAGGCGCTGCGCGAGGCCGGGCTGGACATGGACCGGGAGGACCCCTGGCGGGTCGGGGTGTCCCTGGGAACCGCGGTCGGCGGCACCACGCGCCTGGAGCACGACTACGTGGCGGTCAGCGAGTCCGGCCGCCGCTGGGACGTGGACCCGCGGCCCGCCGGGCCGCATCTGCACCGGGCGTTCTCGCCCAGTTCGCTGGCGTCCGCGGTGGCGGAGCGGATCGGCGCGCACGGCCCGGTGCAGACCGTCTCGACCGGCTGCACCTCCGGCCTGGACGCGATCGGCTACGCCTTCCACTCCATCGAGGAGGGCCGGGTCGACGTCTGCGTGGCGGGCGCCTCCGACTCGCCGATCTCGCCGATCACCGTCGCCTGCTTCGACGCCATCAAGGCGACCTCCGCCAACAACGACGACCCCGCCCACGCCTCGCGGCCCTTCGACGCCCGGCGCGACGGGTTCGTCATGGGCGAGGGCGGTGCCGTCCTGGTCCTGGAGGAGCTGGAGCACGCCCGGGCCCGCGGTGCCACCGTGCACTGCGAGATCCGCGGCTACGCCACCTTCGGCAACGCCTACCACATGACCGGCCTGACCCAGGAAGGACTGGAGATGGCCGAGGCGATCAACCGCTCACTGGCCCACGCGCGGCTCGACAGCACCCAGGTCGACTACGTCAACGCGCACGGCTCGGGCACCCAGCAGAACGACCGCCACGAGACCGCCGCGGTCAAGAAGTCGCTGGGCGCGCACGCCTTCAAGGTGCCGATGAGCTCGATCAAGTCGATGGTGGGGCACTCGCTGGGCGCGATCGGCGCGATCGAGATCGTCGCCTGCGTCCTGGCGCTGACCCACCAGGTGGTCCCGCCGACCGCCAACTACGAGAACCCGGACCCGGAGTGCGACCTCGACTACGTGCCGAAGACCGCGCGGGAACTGCCGCTGCGGTCGGTGCTGTCCGTGGGCAGCGGATTCGGCGGTTTCCAGTCAGCCGTGGTCATGACCAGGCCGGGTGGGAGGACGACATGAACTCCCCGCACGAGCACCGACATTCCGTCGTCACCGGCATCGGTGTGATCGCCCCCAACGGGGCCAACACCGAAGCGTTCTGGAAGGCGACCAAGGAGGGCATCAGCGTCCTGGACGCGGTCACCCGCGAAGGCTGCGGTGACCTGCCCCTGAAGGTCGCCGGCGAGGTCCGCGACTTCGATCCGGGCGAGCTGATCGAGGAGCGCTTCCTCGTCCAGACCGACCGGTTCACGCACTTCGCGATGGCCGCGGCCAACCTCGCGCTGGACGACGCCCTGCTGGGCCGGGCCGACTACAACCGCTCACCGTTCGCGGTGGGGGTGGTGACCGCGGCCGGCTCCGGCGGCGGCGAGTTCGGCCAGCGGGAGCTGCAACGGCTGTGGGGCCAGGGCTCGCGCTACGTCGGCCCGTACCAGTCCATCGCGTGGTTCTACGCGGCCAGCACCGGCCAGATCTCCATCCGCGGCGGCTTCAAGGGGCCGTGCGGGGTGGTGGCCAGTGACGAGGCGGGCGGTCTGGACGCCCTGGCGCACGCCGCCCGCACCATCCGCCGCGGCACCGACGCCGTGGTGGTGGGCGCCGCCGAGGCCCCGCTGGCCCCGTACTCGGTGGTCTGCCAGCTCGGCTACGAGGACCTCAGCCGCTGCGCCGACCCGGCCCGCGCCTACCGCCCGTTCACCGACGCGGCGTGCGGCTTCGTACCCGCCGAGGGCGGCGCGATGCTGGTCGTCGAGGAGCGGTCGGCCGCCGAGGAGCGGGGTGCCCGGCCCCGGGCCGTGCTGGCCGGGCACGCCGCCACCTTCACCGGCGCCGCCCTGTGGGAGGAGTCCCGGCAGGGGCTGGCCCACGCGATCGAGGGCGCGCTGGCGGACGCCGGGTGCGCGCCCGAGGAGATCGACGTGGTCTTCGCGGACGCCCTCGGGGTGGCCGCGGCCGACCGGGCCGAGGCGCTGGCCCTCACCGACGCCCTGGGCGGGCGCGCCGGCCGGATCCCGGTGACCGCGCCCAAGACCGGCATCGGCCGGGCGTACTGCGGCGCCCCCGTCCTGGACATCGCGGCCGCGGTGCTCGCCATGGAGAGCTCCGTCGTGCCGCCGACCCCCAACGTCATCGACGTCAGCGTGGACCTCGACGTGGTGACCGGCAGGTCCCGGGCCGCCGAGCTGCGGACCGCGCTGGTGCTGAGCCGGGGGCTGATGGGCTCCAACGCGGCGATGGTGCTGCGCCGGTGCGACAAGTCCCCCTCCTGAGAGGAGATTCCCATGACCGACCGACTGACCCTGGACGAACTGGCCGCGCTGATGAAGTCCGCCGCCGGCCTCACCGTCGACCCCGCGGAGATGGCGGACCGGCCCGACACCACCTTCGCCGAGTACGGCCTGGACTCGCTGGGCCTGCTCGGCATCGTGGGCGAGCTGGAGAACCGCTTCGGGCGGCCGCTGCCCACCGACGCCGAGCGCGCCAAGACCCCCCGCGACTTCCTCGACCTCGTCAACGGCAACAGCGACAGCAGCGGCCCGGGCCGGGGCACGGCCCGCGCCGCATCCGACACCGTCACCACGACAGGAGCCTGACATGCCCGGCCACACCGAGAACGAGATCACCATCGCCGCCCCGCTCTCCCTCGTCTGGGACATGACCAACGACCTGGAGAACTGGCCCAACCTCTTCAGCGAGTACGCCTCGGTGGAGGTGCTGTCCCGGGAGGGCGACACCACCACCTTCCGGCTGACCATGCACCCGGACGAGAACGGCCAGGTGTGGAGCTGGATCTCCGAGCGCACCCCGGACCGCGGCGCGCTGACCGTCCGCGCCCGCCGGGTCGAGACCGGCCCGTTCAAGTTCATGGACATCTTCTGGAAGTACAAGGAGATCCCCGGCGGCACGTCGATGCACTGGACCCAGGACTTCGCGATGAAGCCCGAGGCCCCGGTCGACGACAAGGGCATGACCGAGCACATCAACCGCAACTCCCGGATCCAGATGGAGCTCATCCGGGACCGGATCGAGCAGCGCGACCGCGAGCTGCGCGCCGCCGCCCCGGCCGGCTGACCGCCCGGCCGGCAACGAAGGGAACCTCCCCGATGCACCACGCTCTGATCGTCGCCCGGATGAAGCCCGGCTCGGCCCCCGACATCGCGAAGGTCTTCGCGGAGTCGGACCGGACCGAACTGCCTCACCTGGTGGGCGTCAACCGGCGGACCCTGTTCCAGTTCGGTGACGTCTACCTGCACCTCATCGAGTCCGACGTCCCGCCCGGCCCGGAGATCGCCAAGGTGCACCAGCACCCCGAGTTCCAGGCCATCAGCCGGCGGCTGACGTCCTACGTCAGCGCGTACGACCCGGAGACCTGGCGCAGTCCCAAGGACGCCATGGCCCAGGAGTTCTACCGCTGGGAGCGGGACGGCGCCGGCTGATCCGGCCCGGCGCCCGGTGACCGGCCTCCCCGTCATGTCCTGCGGGGAGGCCGCCGCCGGGCCGGTCCGGTTCATCCGCGCCCGCTCACCCGGCGGGGACGGTGCACTCGAAGGCGTGCAGGTACGGGTTGACCACGCGGATGTCGTGCACCATCAGCCCGGCGTCGGAGATCCGGCGGACCAGGCTCTCCTTGGTGTGCTTGGCGCCGCCGACGTTCATCAGCAGCAGGAGGTCCATGGCGGTGGTGAACTTCATCGACGGGCTGTCGTCGACGAGGTTCTCGATCACCACCACCCGGGCGCCGGGCCGGGCGGCCCCGACGACGTTCCGCAAGGTGCGGCGGGTGCTGTCGTCGTCCCACTCCAGGATGTTCTTGATGATGTAGAGGTCGGCTCGGACCGGGATGTCCTCCCGGCAGTCGCCGGCCACGATCCGGGCCCGTCCGGCGAGCGGGCCGTCCTTGCGCAGCCGCGGGTCGGGCGCGGCCACCACCGACGGCAGGTCCAGCAGGGTGCCCCGCAGTGACGGGTACTTCTCCAGCAGCCGGGCCAGCACGTGGCCCTGCCCGCCGCCGATGTCGGCCACCGACGAGACGCCGGTGAGGTCGAGGAGTTCGGCGATGTCACGGGCCGACTGCTTGCTGGAGGTGGTCATCGCCCGGTCGAAGACCCGGGCGGACTCCGGGGCGTCCTCGTGGAGGTAGTCGAAGAAGCCCTTGCCGTACAGGTCGTCGAAGACGCTGCGGCCGGAGCGCACCGCGTCCTCCAGCCGCGGCCACGCCTCCCAGGTCCACGGCTCGGTGCACCACAGCGAGATGTAGCGCAGGCTGTTCGGCGCGTCCTCCCGCAGCAGCTTGGACATCTCGGTGTGCGAGACCTTGCCGTCCTCGGTCTCCTCGAAGATCCCGTAGCAGGACAGCGCCCGCAGCAGCCGGTGCAGCGGCCGCGGTTCGGTGCCCACCGAGGCGGCCAGCTCCTCGACGGTGGTGGGCTGCTCGCCCAGCGCGTCCGCCAGCCGGAGCCGGGCGGCCGCCCGGACCGCCGCGGCGCACGCGGCGCCGAAGATGAGTTCACGCAGCCGCATGGCCGGCTGGGGGGTGGGGCTCACGGTGGTCATTCCGCCTCTATTCTCCCGTTGCGTTCTGGCTTGCGTTCTGGCTTGCGGTTCCGGCTGTGTTCCGGCTTTGCGTGCGGGCCTGCGTTCCGGTCCGGGCTGTCGCGGGGCGCGGTCAGCCGCACAGGCCGGGCGGCGTGGAGGTCCGGCAGGTGTTGCGGATGAAGACGTTGCCCCGGCCGTCGGGGTCGGCGTTGACCAGATCCGCCGGGGCGTTGCGCAGCACGACGTTGTCGCGGATGAGATTGCGGTCGTCGGTGGCCTTGACGAAGCTGCGGAAGAGCACGATCCCGCCGGACAGCGGCGAGGTGCCGATGTTGTCGCGGACGAGGTTGTGCTGCACGAGGGAGTCCTCGGTGCCGGTGAGGACCACGCCGATGCCCTGGAGGAACGGCAGCCGATTGGTCTTGGGACAGGACTTGTTGTTCCGGGAGACCTCGTTGTCCCGCACCGTCAGCGCCCCGGCCCGGGGGTGGCCCTCGTCGCCGACCACGAACACCCCGGCGCAGTTCCCGGTCGCGGTGTTGTGGCCGATCAGGAGGTTCCGTACGCGCCGGGCGGTGAGGCCGATGCGGTTCCCGGCGAGGCGGTTGCGCAGCAGCAGGGTGCCCCGGGTGTCGAGCGCCCCGCCCTCCTCCTCGACCATGTTCGCCACGAAGATCCCGGCGTCGCCGTTGTCGGTGGCGTCGTTGTCGCGCACCGAGCTGTGCACCGACTTCTCCAGCCCGATGCCCCACTGCCCGTTGTGCCGCGCGCGGACGCGGCGCACCGTCAGTCCCTCGGTGCCCGAGGCCCAGACGCCGTTCCGCCGGAACCCCTCCACGGTCAGCGACCGCAGGTGGACGTCGGTGAGCGGGCCGCCGGGCCCGGCGGTGACGCAGATCCCGTCGCCGCGCTGCCCGCAGGCGTTCTCCGCCCGGGTGGCGGGCGGTGCCAGCACGGTGCGCGCGCCGCTGCCGCGCAGCATCAGATGCGACTTGTTGATCAGGACGCTCTCGCGGAAGACCCCGGGCGCCAGGATCACCGTGTCGCCCGGCCGGGCCGCGTCCACCGCCTGCTGAACCGATTCGCCGGGCCGGACCAGCAGCACTCCGCCGTCCCGGTCCGGTGCGGCCCGGGACGGCGGCGCCGCGCCCAGAACGCCGGCCAGTACCACCGCCGCGCAGACCGGGGAAGTCATCCGCCGTGCCCCGCACATCACCTGTCGTAGCGCCATGAGGCGAAGCTATGGGCGATCACCGGGGCTCGCCACATGGGGTAGCCCGTTGATCGCGGTGCGTGCGGACGTCAGCGTTCCGCGGCCGGACCGGGCGGCCGGTCCGCGGCGGCCGGCGGCGCCCCGGCGTCCGACCCGGGATCAGCCGCCGTACCGGGCCCGGGATCCGACGGGACGTCAGCCGGGGCGTCCGGCGCGGCCTCCGCCAGCAGGGCCGCCAGGCTGGCGGGCAGGAACCACGGGCGGAGGCGGGGGACGGTCACGGATGCTCAACGCCACCGCCCCCCCGACGACACCGGTCCGGGGCGCTCCGGCCCGCTTCATCACTCCAACGGCCCCCGCGCGCACGGCCCGGCCGCCTGCCGGGCGATGGCCGCCTCGACGCCGTCCAGGATGACCGCCAATCCGGCTTCGAAGGTCCGCCGGGCCTCGCGCTCCAGATAGGAGCCGTGCGCGTCCTCGCCGTCCCCGGGCGGCGGGGTGGCGCCCTCGGTCTCCAGGCGGACCAGCAGCGGGAAGCGCTCGGCGAAGTCCGGGACCACCTCGGCCAGCAGCCCGGCGCGGGCCTGCCACCACTCCTCGTCGCCCACGCCGGTGGCGGCGGCCGCCTGCCGGGACTCGGCGGCGGTCCGCGCGGCGCCGCGGACGAAGTGGACGAGCAGGCCGACGATCCGGCGCAGCGCGGCCGGCTCCAGCCCGGTGGCGTCCAGCACCCGCAGCAGGGTCTCCATCGAGGTGTACTCGTTCGGGCCCAGCACCGGACGGGCCTGGGAGACCTGGAGCACCCAGGGGTGGCGCAGGCAGAACTCCCAGGTGTCGGCGGCCCAGGACACCACCGCGGTCCGCCAGCCGTCCGCCGGGTCGTAGCCGGTGGGGAGTTCACCCAGCGCGCGGTCGTACATCAGGTCCACCAGCTCGGTCTTGCCGGGGACGTAGGTGTAGAGCGCCATCGCCGTACGGCCCAGCCGCTCGCCGACCGTGCGCATGGACAGTGCCGCCATGCCCTCGGCGTCGGCCACCGCGATACCGGCGTCCACGATCGCCGCGACGCTCAGCGCGGGCTTGGGGCCGCGCGCCGGCCGGGGCGGGCGCTCCTCGGTGCCCTCCGGGGCGCGCCACAGCAGGGACAGCGAACGGCGGGGGTCGCCCTGGCCCGCGAATACCACCAACTTGCTTCTCCTTAGGGTGTAAAGTTATTGTCTCCGCGCGAACTCTTTATGGCGTAAGGTTATCAGGGGAGAGGGTCATGGAGTCCGAATGGGGTGGCGGGTCGGGGACGGGCGCGGGGCAGCGGACCAGGGCGGACGGCCACGAGGGGGGCAAGGTGCCGGGCGCCCGGGAGAACGCTCCCGACGGGGGCTGCGCCGCTCTTCCCGGACGCCGGCCGGTGGTCCTCACCGGAAATTCCGAAGCCGGGAAAACCCCTCTCGTCTCCGGTGCCGTGGCCGCCGGGTCCAGGCGGCCGGGGACCGTCGGCCCGGACCCCGGCGCGGCCCGGTCGCCCTCACCGGCACGCCCCGCGAACGGGTCGGGACCGCCGCCACCCTGACGGTCCGCCACCCCCGCGCGCACCCCGGCCGGGCCCCGTACGCCGCCCAGCCGCCCTCCCGCCCCGTACGCCCCACACCCCGAGGAGCCCCCATGTCCACCCCGCCGCCCGTCGCCCTCCTCCACGTCACCGGCGTCCGCCGGATCACCCCGCGCACGGTGCGGGTCACCTTCGCCGGGGACGGCCTCGACACCTTCCCCACCTGGCCCGACCAGCAGCTCAAACTCCTCTTCCCGCGGCCGGGCCAGTCCGCCCCCCGGCTCCCCGAGGCGCCCGCGGACGACGACGGGATGCGCTGGTACCAGGCGTTCCTGGCCCTCCCCGAGGACGAACGGCCCTGGATGCGCAGCTACACGGTGCGCGCCCACGACCCCGTCCGGCACCGGCTCACCGTCGACTTCGTCCTGCACGGGGACGCCCTGGCCGGGCAGTCCGGGGCGGCCGGACCGGCGACCCGCTGGGCGGCCACCGCCGCCGTCGGCGACACCCTCGCCCGCTACGGCCCGGCCGCGGCCTACGCCCGCCCGCTGCCGCTCGACACCCCGGGTCTGCTGCTGTTCGCCGGTGACGAGACCGCGCTGCCGGCCCTGGCCTCCCTGGCCGAGGCGCTGCCCGCCACCGCCCGCGCGGTCGCGTACGTCGAGGTCGCCGCGGCCGAGGAGGAGCAGCCGCTGGCCACCCGGGCCGGCCTGACCGTCCACTGGGTGCACCGCGACCGCGCGCCGGCCGGACCCGGCGGCCCGCTGGTGACCGCCGTCCGCGCGGCCCGCCTCCCCGCAACCCCGGCCTTCGCCTGGCTGGCCGGCGAGGCCGGCGCGGTCCGCGCACTGCGCCGCCACCTGCTCACCGACCGCGGCCTGGACACGCACCGGATCGACTTCACCGGCTACTGGCGGCGCAGCCTCAGCCAGGACGACGCCCCGACCGAGGAGGACCTCGCCGAGGCCCGGGAGCGGCTCGCGGCGGCGGGGGAGGCCGGCTGACCCGCCCGGGCACGCCCACCCGTTCACGTCCGCGGGCCCGTCGTCTACAGTTGAGGAATTCCCCTGTTCAACGGATGAACGCGATGGCCGGTCGGCCTGAACGCGGAGGGCATGCGTGGGCGGTTTCGCCGAGTCGGTACGGGAACGGGTGCGCGCGGCGCGGGCCGCGGTCGAGGCGGCGCGGGCCGCCGACGACGCGTACGCGCTGGCCGTCGCGGAGGACGAACTGGACGACGCGCTGCGGATCGCGCGGGCCGTCGGCGTGGACCCCGACCGCGGCAGCGGGGACGATGCCTCCCGGGGCGGGGCGCCGGAATGAGCGGCGCGGCACCGCGCCGGGCGGCCGCCGCGTCCGGCGCCACCGGAGCCGGGTGACCGCCGTGTCCGGCGCACCGCGACGCAAGGGGCCGCCGCCGTGGCGCGCGGTCCGCTCCCGCACCTGCATACCCCACCGCTCCGCCCGGGCCTGCCGGGGCCGCCGCCATGCCGGGCGCGGCCCGCTGCGCCCGGCCCGCGGGCACGGCCGCGCCTGCCCGGAGGCCGCCGCCCGGCACCGGACGTCGCCCCGCTGCGGGGTCCGCCGGGCCCGCGTCACCGCCGTCCGCCCCGGCACCCGGCTGGCCCGGCTGCCCGCCACCGTCCTGGTGACCCACCGCGCCGCGGCCCACGAGGCGGCCCGCCGCAGCCTGTGGATACGGGTGCTGCTCTACATCGCCGTGACCCACCTCGTCCTGGTCTTCCTGGCCCTCGTCGTCTACCTGGGACGGCACGCGGGCACCTGACCCGCCCGGCCCGCGCCGCCCGCCGCGAACGGCCCCGCACCGCCCCGTCGTTGCCCGGCCGGTAGGCCGCACCGAATCTGTGGCGGAGCCCGGGGACCCCGCGTATCGTGACCGGGTCGCCAAGATCCCCGGCATGCGCTCCCCGGCGTCCGGACGCCGGGCCGTACCGTCCAGGAGGATGCCGTGCCGCCCCCGGGCCTGCCGGACCGGCGCCCCCCGCCGCGGCGCGCAGCCGGCCCGCGCACCGCCCGCCGCCGCGCCCCGGTACCGCGTCCGCGCATCCGCCGCCCGCCGTGCCGCCCCTCCACACCCCGCCCGTGACCGAAGCCGTCCGCACATCCTGGGAGGAACCCCCGTGTTCAGCATCACCGTCCGCGACCACCTGATGGTCGCGCACAGCTTCCGCGGCACGGGCTCCGGGGCCGCGCAGCGCCTGCACGGCGCGACGTTCATCGTGGACGCCACCTTCCGCCGGCCCGCGCTCGACGATGACAACGTGGTCGTCGACCTGGCCCTGGCGGCCCAGGAGCTGGGCGCCGTGATCGCCGAGCTCAACTACCGCAACCTCGAACACGAACCGGCCTTCGCCGGCACCAACACCTCCGCCGAGGCGCTGGCCAAGGTCATCGCCGACCGGCTGGCCGACCGGGTCGGCGCCGGCCACCTCGGCGCGGGCGCCCGCGGCCTGGCCGGGATCACCGTCACCCTGCACGACTCCCCGGTGGCGTGGGCGAGTTACGAACGTGCACTGTGAGACGGACACGCCTGGTCGGGCGGTGGCGGACCGCACCGAACAGTGATCCCGGAGCCCGCCGGCCGTGCCATCCTTGAGGGGTGGGAGACGACGTCGCACACTCCGGCCGGAGCGCCGGCACGGGCGCGCAGCGCACCGCGGAGCCCCTGCGGGGAACGATCGGCAGACCGCGGTTCTGCCCCCGGTGGCTGGAACTGCGGGAGCGGGCGGACGCCGCGGCCCGCGCCCCCGAACTCCTCGGCCCGCTGCGTGCGTGGCTCGCCGCGGCCCCGGGGCCGGAACTCCTCGGCGGCGGCGGCCTGGTGATCCACGACCTGGGCTGCGGTACGGGCGCGATGGGGCGCTGGCTCGCGGTCCGGCTGCCGGGCCCGCAGCACTGGGTCCTCCAGGACCACGACGCGGTGCTGCTCGCCCGGGCCGGGCGCGGAATGCCGTCCACCGCGGCCGACGGACGCCCCGTCACCGCCGGTACGCGCTACGGCGACCTGGCCGGTCTGACCCCGGCCGCCCTGGCCGGCACGTCCCTGGTGACCGCCTCCGCGCTGCTCGACCTGCTGACCCGCACGGAGCTGGAGAAGGTGGCCGCGGCCTGCGCGGGCGCCGGCTGCCCGGCGCTGCTGACGCTGTCGGTCACCGGCCGGGTGGACCTCACCCCCGCCGACCCCTTCGACGCGGAGATCGCCGACGCGTTCTCCGCGTACCAGCGCCGGACCGAGGGCGGCCGCCGGCTGCTGGGCCCGGACGCGGTCGAGGCGGCCGCCGAGGCGTTCGCCCGGTACGGGGCACGGGTGGCGACCCGGCCCAGCCCCTGGCGGCTGGGCAGTCCGGAGTGCGCGCTGACCGAGCGGTGGCTGCGCGGCTGGGTGGCTGCCGCGCGGGCCCGGCGCCCGCGGCTGGGGCGCGCGGCGGACCGGTACCTGCGGCGCCGGCTGGAGGCGTGCGCGGCGGGGGAGCTGGGCGTCGCGGTGCACCACGCCGATCTGCTGGCGCTGCCGGACCGCCGCTGAGCCGGTCTGCCCCTCGGCCGTGCCCGGTTCGCTCCGGATCTGCCCGGTTCGTCTCGTTCGTGAAATTCGCCTGGCCCAGCATCTACACATAAAGGCCGTATAAGCGCAAAATAAAGGTGCGCGGCCCGATGCCACGCGATGCGGCCCGGCTGGTGAGCGAAGGAGGCGAGTCGGATGGCCGATGTCTCACACCACAGGGGAGATCTCGCTGGTCACCCTGACGTCACCGAGATGAGGGAGCGCTACGAGCGGATGCTCGGCGGGCGGGATGTGGTGCTCGTCGACGGACCGGTCTTCCTGGTCGGTCTGTACTGCGCGGTTTCGGCGTGGGTCGTGCACTTCACGGCCTCGCAGCCCGCGCTGATGACCCACAACCTCATCGTCGGCATCGCCATCGCCCTGCTGGCGATCGGCTTCACCGTCACCCCGGAGCGGATGTACGGGCTGAGCGGCGCGATGTGCGCGATCGGCGTCTGGCTGATCGTGTCGCCCTGGGTCGTCGGGCGCGGTCCCGACGCGGGAGTCATCTGGAACAACGTCGTCATCGGCGCCCTGACGTTCCTGCTGGGCGCGCTCTGCGTCGCCGTGGCATCGAGGAGCCGCCGCGTCACGTGAGCGCGCTCCCGCGGAGCGCGGGGAAGACCACCGGCCCGCTTGCCCTTCGGAGTCCTCACAGCGACGGCAAGCGGGCCGGGCACGTCCGGGGGCCCGGCACGAGGCCCGGGAGGCTACCGGCGGCGGTCGCGGGCGCCGGGCCGGGCCGGCCCGACCAGGTGGCCGGCGACCCCGGCCAGCACCAGCCCGCCGGCCAGGACCAGCCCGTGCGGCAGGACCACCCCGGCGGCCAGCGCCACGAGCGCGGTGGCCAGGACCAGCCGGACCGCGAGCCGCCGGAACGGCGCGGCCGGGGCCGCCGGTATGCGCACCGGCGGACAAGGCGGACAGGGGGCGGGGTCGGGCGGGAAGTGCTCCGCGAGGCCGCGGAGCCGGAGGTCGTCGTCGGGGGACAGGGGGCGTCCCTCCTCTCCCGGGAGGTGCTGCCGGCGGCGCCGTACGGGGCAGGGGCGGATGGGGCGGGGCCGGGCAGACCGGCCGGACTCGGGGCACCCGACCACGCACGGGCCCCGGTGTGCTGCGCGACGTCACACAGGCGTTGTTGTGCCCTGCCGCGCCCCGTGCGTAACGCCGTTGACCGGACATCACCGGAGCGGGAGCGTCCGCGCCGTACGACCGGTCGCAGCGGCACCGCCCGCCGCACCAGCCCCAGCCGCCGCACCCCCGCGGGCAGGCCCGCACCACCGGGCGGCTCCCGCCGGCGCACCGGCGCGCGGCGCGCGGCCCACACGTGCGGCAGCCGGGCATCTTCGGTTAAATCGAACGTGTGGGCCTCCCGCCCGTGATGGCCCGCCGTCCCGGAGAGGTGGCACGCCGTGACCGCTGTGCCCGCGGAGGACGCCCGGCCCGCCGACGACCACGAGGACTTCGCCGACGCCGACCGCGGCTTCATCGCCGCCCTCGACCCGCCCCGGATCACCGCGCCGGACGGCCGGGTGGTCTGGGACGCCGACCGCCACGCCTTCCTGGCCGGCAACTGCCCGGACACCGCCCACCCCAGCCTGTGGCGCCAGGGCCGCCTGGTCAGCCGCCACGGCCTGTACGAGGTCACCGACGGCATCTACCAGGCCCGCGGCCTGGACCTGGCCAACATGACGCTCGTCGAGGGCGACCACGGGGTCCTCGTCATCGACCCGCTGCTGTCCACCGAGACCGCCGCCGCCGGGCTGGAGCTCTACCGCACGCACCGCGGCGACCGGCCGGTCACCGGCCTGATCTACACCCACGCCCACCCCGACCACTTCGGCGGCGCCCGCGGCGTCCTGCCCGCCGGCCACCACCCCGTACCGGTGCTGGCGCCCGCCGGCTTCCGGGAGAGCGTGGTCGGCGAGCAGCTCTACACCGGCCCGGCGATGGCCCGGCGCGCCGTCTACATGTACGGCACGCAGCTGCCCGCCGGCCCGGAGGGCCAGATCGGCTGCGGCCTGGGCACCCTGCCGTCCACCGGCACCCGCAGTTTCGTCCCGCCGACCGTCGACATCACCCGCACCGGCCAGGAGGAGATCGTCGACGGGGTCCGCCTGGTCTTCCAGCTCACCCCCGGCGCCGACGCCCCCGCCGCGATGAACTTCGCCGCCCCCACCCACCGGGCCCTGTGCACCGCCGAGAACGCCGTGCACACCATGCACAGCGTCCTCACCCTGCGCGGCGCGGTGGTCCGCGACACCCGCCGCTGGGCCCACTACCTCAACGAGGCGCTCGCCCTCTTCGGCGACGGCACCGAGGTCGCGTTCGCCTCCCACCACTGGCCCACCTGGGGCAACGCCCGGATCCGCCGCCTGCTGGCCAACCAGCGCGACCTGTACGCCTACCTCCACGACCAGACCCTGCGGCTGCTCAACGAGGGCCGCACCGGCCCCGAGATCGCCGAGGAACTGCGGCTGCCGCCGGGCCTGGCCCGCCTGTGGGCGCACCACGGCTACTACGGTTCGCTGAGCCACAACGTCAAGGCGATCTACCAGCGCTACCTCGGATGGTTCGACGGCAACCCGGCCCACCTGTGGGAGCACCCGCCCGCCGAAGAGGCCCGCCGCTACGTGGAGGCCCTGGGCGGCCTGGCGGCCACGGTGGACGCCGGCAAGCGCTACGCCGCCGCCGGGGACCTGCGGTTCGCCGCCACCCTCCTCAACCACGCGGTCTTCGCCGCCCCCGGCGACCCGCGCGCCCGCCGTCAGCTGGCCGCGGTCTACGAACGGCTCGGCCACGGCTGCGAGAACGGCACCTGGCGCAACTACTACCTCACCGCCGCCATGGAACTGCGCGGTACCCCGGCCGCCGCCCGCGCCGACACCACCGGCCCGGACGCCCCCGCCCCCGACGTGGTCCGGGCCCGCTCCGTTGACCAGCTGCTGGACTCGCTCGCCATCCGCGTCGACGGGCCCCGTGCCTGGCACAAGCACCTCACCCTCGACCTCTACTTCGCCGACGAGGACCGCACCTGGCACCTGACCCTCTCGCACGGGGCGCTCACCCACCTCAGCACCCGCGGCGCCCCCACCGCCGACAGCCGGCCGGACCTGACCCTCACCCTCACCAAACCCCAGCTCCGCGAGGTGCTGGCCGGCCGCGTCCCGACCGCCGTCACTCAGGAGGGTGAGCCCGGTGCGGCCCTCCGCGAACTCCTCGGCCTGCTCAGCACCCCGGACCCCAACTTCTCCATCGTCACCCCCTGACCGGCGGTGCCCGCGGCGGACTCCGGCGCCCTCCGGCGTGGGGCAAACTGGGCCGGTGGCGAGCAACATTCCCGAGGAGTCGACGAGCTTCATCGGCCGCCGGTCCGAACTCCGGCAGCTGGACGCCGAGTTGGACCGGCACCGGCTGATCACCCTGACCGGCCCCGGCGGGGTGGGCAAGACCCGGATCGCGGTACGGGCCGCGCAGGCCGCCGCCGCCCGCTTCCCCGACGGGGTCCGCTGGGCCCCGCTGTGGCCGTTGCAGGGCGACCAGCTGCTGGTCGCCACGGTCTGCGACGCCGCCGGACTCGCCGACCACTCCGCCCGCACCCCCGTGGCCGCGCTCTGCGAATGGCTCGCCGGCAAACGGCTGCTGCTGGTGCTGGACTCCTGCGAACACCTCGTCGCGGCCTGCCGGGAGCTGGTCGGCGCACTGCTGGCCGCCGCGCCCGGCGTCACCGTCCTGGTCACCAGCCGGCAGCCGCTGGAGGTCCCCGGCGAGCGGGTCACCGAGATCGGGCCGCTGCCGTGCACCGGCGACAACGACGCGCTGGCGCTGTTCACCGACCGGGCCGGCGCCGCCGCCCCCGGCCTCCGGCTCACCGAACCGGCCAACGCCGCCGCCGCCGACCTCATCTGCCGCCGCCTGGAAGGCATCCCGCTCGCCCTGGAGCTGGCCGGCGCCCAGCTGGCCCACCGCCCGCTCGCCCAGGTCGCCGAACGGCTCGGCTCCCGCCTCGACGCCCTCGACGGCACCGGCCTGCCCTGGACCCCGCGCCACCGCACCCTGCGCACCGCCATCGGCTGGAGCCACGAGCTGTGCGCACCGCTGGAGCGGCTGCTGTGGGCCCGGCTCTCGGTCTTCCGCGGCACCTTCGACCCCGGGTCGGCGGCCGCGGTCTGCGCCGGCGGCCCGCTCTCCGCCGACGGCGTGCGCACCGCGCTGGCCGGCCTGGCCGCCAAATCCGTCGTCGCCCGCGAGGGCACCCGCTTCCGGATGCTGGACACCCTGCGCGAGTACGGCCGGATGTGGCTGGCCGAACTCGACGAGACGGCCGTGGTCGCCGACCGGCACGCCGACCACTTCGTCGGCTTCGGCCGCCGCGCCGAGCTGGGCTGGCTCGGTCCGGAGCAGGTCACCTGGTACGGCCGGGTCGCCGAGGCGTACGTCGACCTGTGCACCGCGCTGGACCACCTGCTGGGCACCGACCCGGCCCGCGCCCAGGAACTCGCCGCGGCCATCGGCTTCTTCTGGACCTGCTGCGGCCACCTGCACGAGGCCCGGGACTACCTCGACCGCGCCCTGGCCGCCCACGAGGGCCCCGGCCCGGCCCGCACCCGGGCGCTGTGGGCGCTCGGCGTGGCGATCCTCCTCCAGGGCGAACTGCACACCGCCGAGTCCCTGGGCCGGCAGTGCGCGCGGGCCGCCCGGGAGGCCGGCGACCAGGACGCGGTACTCGCCGCCGGCTACCTCATCGGCCTCACCCACCTCATGGCCGGCCGCCCGCTGACCGCCCACACCGTCGCCGGCCAGGTGCTCGGCCCACCGCCGGACGACCCCTTCGGCTCCGCCGCCCGGCTCCGCTGCCACCTCGTCCGGCTCTTCGCGCTCACCGCCCTGGGCCGCTTCGAGGAGGCCCGGGACAACGCCACCGCGCTGCGGCTGGGCTGCGTGCGGCGCGGCGAGTACTGGTCCCGCTCCTACACCGACTACCAGCTCGCCCTGGTGTCCCTCTTCCAGGGGAGGGCCGAGGAGTCCGCGGAACACGCCCGTGCGATGCTCGCCGCCAAGCGGCGGATCGGCGACAACTTCGGCATCGCGCTCGGCCTGGACCTGCTCGCCGCCGCGGTCGCCGCCCAGGGCCGGGGCGCGGCCGCCGCCCAGGTCTACGGCGGCGGGCAGGCCATCTGGCGCACGGTCGGCCACCCGCAGCGCGGCACCCCCGAACTCCGCGCGGTCCGCGAGGAGTGCGAGCGGCGGGCCCGGGCGGCGATCGGCGACCGGGCGTACACCGCGGCCTTCGACCGGGCCGCCGAGCAGGACCCCGGGCCGCTGCTCGCCCGCATCCTGGCCGGAGAGCTGTGAGGCGGCCGGCGCCCGGCCCGGCTCAGTCCTCGCCGGCCAGCCGGTACAGCAGCTCGTAGGCGGTGGTCACCATCCCGCAGTGCCGGCCGCGGCGGGTGGCCAGCGCCACCAGCCCGGTCCCGGACGCCGGGTGGTAGCCGACGAACGCCTGCTGCCCGAACGTCGCCCCGACGTGGAAGAGCAGCGGCCCGCGCGCCGCCGGGTGCTGGTACCACGTCAGGGTGTGGGTGTTGCGGTGCCGCCAGCCGCGCCGCAGCAGCGGGACCCGCACCTCGCGCAGCGCGGCGGCCAGCGGGCTGCCCTCCGGGTGCAGGTGCGCCTCGACGTAGCCGAGCAGGTCGTCCGGGGTGGCGCGGACCGCCCCGGCCGCGGCGAACGCCCCCATGTCGGCGCTGCGCACCGGGGTGGTGCCGTTGGTCCGGTGGCCGACCGCGTCGGTGCCGGTCGCCCCGGGCGCCAGGGTGGTGCCGGTCAGGCCGAGCGGGGTCAGCACCCGGTCGGCGAGCAGCCGCGGGAAGGGCGTGCCGGTGGTGTGGCTCATCGCCGGGCCGAGCAGCGCCAGCCCGAAGTTGGAGTAGTGCCAGCGGGTCCCGGGGCGGTGCCGCGGCCGGGTCCGGGCGAAGGTGTCCAGCAGCCGCCCGGTGTCATAGCCGGCGTAGCCGTTGTCGTACGGGCGCACCAGCGCGCCGGCCAGCAGGTCGGTGGGGATCCGCGGCAGCCCGGAGGTGTGGGTGGCCAGGTGGCGCAGGGTGATCCGGCCGGAGCGCGGGTGGCGCAGCGGCAGCCGGGGCAGCCGGGCGGTGAGCGGGTCGTCCAGGGAGAGCACCCCGTTCACCGCGAGGTCCGCCAGCAGCAGCACGGTGAACGTCTTGGACAGCGAGCCCAGTTCGTAGCGCAGCTCCCGGCGGGGGGTGGGCGGTGCCAGCGCGCTGCCGCCGGTGACCACGGTCCGGTGGCCCTGCCGGGTGACGGCGAGGACCGCGTCCGGCGCGTCGATCCTGGTGAGCGCGTCCGCCAGCCGGTCCGCGAGCGCCGGTCCGCCGGGTGCCGTCCGCATCAGCCGGCGTCGGTGGTCAGCGCGCGGGACGTGGCCATCGCGGAGGCGAACGCCGCCACCAGGGTGGGGTGGTGGACCTGGTCGAAGACCGCGTCCGCGGTGCCCTCGGGCATCGCGCGCTGGATCGGCATCGCGCCGGACTCGGCCTGCGCGGCGGCGTACCGCTCCCACAGCCGGGCGTCCAGGGTGGGGCGGGGCAGGCAGGCGTCCACGACGAGGAGTTCGCCGAGCAGGTCCCAGTGCTCCAGGTCCGCCCAGTCATCCAGCCAGGCCGGCAGGTAGCGGGTGAGGTAGTCGGCGATCTCCGGCGGGATGCGGCCGGGGTCCTCGCCCCAGTTGGTGAGGTGGAAGACGGTGTGGGTGACGTCGTAGGCGATGTGCAGCTGCACCGTCCAGGGCTCGGGCAGCCGGCCCAGCCAGGTGCGGGCCACCGCCTGCCCGAAGTCGGCGCTGGGCGCCAGCCCGATCTTGCGTTCGGCGTTGAGCACGCCGAGCCGCCGGTTGGGCACCATCTCCAGCGCCGTCCAGGTGCCGGTCCGCCGGCACACCGACAGCAGCGCCTCCAGGCCCGGGTGGCGGCGGCCCAGCTCGTGGAACGGGGCGTAGACCTCCAGCGGCACGGGGGAGAGCGGTTCGTCCTGCTGGAGGGCGGCCAGCACATTGCCGCCGTCCAGCAGCTCCCGCCAGGCGAAGTCCAGCAGCGCACCGGCCCGGGTGCGCTGCCGGGAGCCGGCCACGCCCTCCCGGAACAGCACCTGCATGTTGATCGCCAGCTCGCCGATCGGCTTGAGCCGTTCGATCAGCGCGCTGCCGGTGGCCCGGTCCTCCGCCGTCAGCCGGAAGTGGTCGCGGTGTGCGTCGAGCCAGCTCAGGGCCCGGTCGCCGACCCGGTGCAGCAGTGCCGGGGAGGCCGGGGAGGCCAGGGACGCAGCCGTCACGGTCACAGCGCAGCCTCGCTTTCGCAGGGGGTCCGCCCGGCCACCGCCGCGTCGCCGGCCGGCACCGGGCCGGTCCCGGCCCCCGCCTCGTCCGAGGCGATACGGGCGAGGGTGCCGGCGAACGCGGTCACCAGGGTGGAGTGGTAGCAGGCCAGGAAGTCCTCGGCCGGGTCGGCGGGCCGCGGCACCGCACCGGTCTCCGGTACGCCGCCGTCGGCGGCCTGCGCCGCGGCCAGCCGCTGCCAGGCCGCCGCGTCGTACGGGGCGCCGGGCAGGCAGGCGGCGACCGCCAGCAACTCCCCGACCAGGTCCCACAGTTGCTCCTCCAGCCAGTTCTCCAGCCAGGAGGGCAGCCACAGCCGCAGGTAGCCGGCCGCCTCGGGGGACAGCCGGCGCGGATTGCGGCCCCAGTCGGTGAGGTGGAAGACGTCGTGGGTCAGCCCGTACGCCGCCCTGCGGTCCAGCGCCCAGGGCTCGGGCCGCAGCCCGAGCCCGGTCCGCGCGAACGCGGCGTCGAAGTCGGCGTGCTGGGCCAGCCCGATCCGCCGCTCGGCGTTGAGCACCCCCAGCGTGCGGGTGTGGTCCTCGCGGGCCACCCGCCAGCCGCGCAGGCCGGTGGTGGTCAGCACCAGCTCCTCGACGGCCGGGTGCCGCAGCCCGGCCTGCGCGAACGCGCCGTAGATCTCCACCGGGTAGGTGGCGTACGGCTCGCCGCGGATCAGCTCGGCGAACAGTTCGCCCTCGCGCGCCTCCCGCCAGGCGAACGCGAACAGCGCCGCCGCGGTGGCCCGCACCTCGGGCAGCGGGTGCGCGGAGCCGATGAACTGGGTGAGTTCGGCCAGTTCGCCGAGGGGTTTGAGGGTGAGGTTGGGGTCGGCGTCGGTGGTGGCGTCCGGGGGGAGGCGGAAGTGGTCCCGCCGCTTTTCCAGCCAGCCGAGGCTGCCCCCGACCAGCCGGTCCAGCAGCTCCGGGTCGCCCCGGCCGGCGCTCACCAGCCCCGCCCGAAGAACCGCTGGGCGGCCACCACGTGCAGCGCCACCCGGGGGTCCCCGCCGCCCATCTGGCGGACGAACGCCAGCCCGGCGTCCAGCCCCAGGGTGGCCGGTACCCCGGGGAGCCGGGCCAGCCAGCGGCCCACCCCGGCGGCCTGGAGCCAGTCCCGGCGGCGCACCGCCCGGACGAAGCCGCGGGCCAGGTCGTCGGTGCGCGCGCCCAGTTGCTCCGCCAGCTCGCCGGCCAGGTCCGGCAGGGCCAGCGCCGCGAGCTGGGAGACCCGGTGCGCGAGCCGGGGCCAGGGGTCGGTGCCGGTCCACTCGGCAGCGGCCTCGGGCGGCCGCGGCCAGGGCTGCGCCCCGGAGGGGAGGTAGGCGTGGGTGGCCTCCACCAGGCCCCGGTAGCTCCAGGCCGACACCGCGGAGGCGTCCGCGCCCGGGGGGTAGGCCGCCAGCGTCTGCCGCACCACCGCTTCGTCGTCCGCGCCCGCCGGCACCGCCCGGTGCTCCAGCGCGTACGGCGCCAGCGCGTCGGCGCCCAGCACCCGGACCGCGGCCGCGGCGAGCGGGTCGCCCTGGCGCAGGATCCGGGAGAGGGCATAGGGGTCGCCCCCACCCTGGAGGGCGAGGGCGACCCCGGTTGCGGCATCGGCGATCACAGCGCTGAGCGGGACTGCTCCCTGCGTCTGTTCAGCCAACGCGAATCCCCTCAGCGAAGGCCGGTCTTCGGGCGAGGGGTGGGGGGCGAGATCAGCAGCAGGCCGAGCAGCAGCAGCCCGCCCCCGCACTCGCGGGTATCGCGGTAGACACCGTCGGGCTCGGCGGGGGTGAGCAGACCCTCGACCTCGGCGGCGAGGGCAGCCGTCTCGACCGGCGCTGTGCGATCCGTAATCATGCGATCAACTCCTTCGACGAATGGGGTACCAGGCTTACATTCGGCACAAACCGCCGCAATCCGGACTAAACCGATGGTGAGTGACCGTCGCCGGCGCCCCGTCGGGGCGCCGTTGCCCCGCCCTCCGGCCCCACCCGCGCCAAGTTGCCGTATGTGGGCCGGAGTTGGTCGGCGCCGTGGAGCGTGACCGGTCCCCGTACGTCCGGTACGGGCCCGGTGCGGGCCCGGTGCGGCCGGTGCGCGCGGGGGCTGCTCCGATCGGTGGCGTTCACCCGGTCGGGCCGCGCGGAGGGGCTCCGGAACCGACCCGCGGGTCAGGCCCTAGAGTGCGCACGTGCCCTCGTACAGCATTGGCCAGGCAGCCCGGCTGCTGGGTGTGAGTTCGGAGACCGTCCGTCGCTGGGCCGACGGCGGGCAGTTGCGGATGGACCGGGACGGCGCCGGCAACCGCGCGATCGACGGGGTGGGTCTGGCCGCGTTCGCCAAGGAGCGGGCCGCGGGCCTGCACCCGGTGCCGGGGGAGGCCCGCACCTCGGTCCGCAACGCCTTCGCCGGGATCGTCACCGCCGTCACCCTCGACGACGTCATCGCCCAGGTCGAGATCCAGTCCGGACCGCACCGGGTGGTGGCGGTGGTCAGCCGGGAGGCCGTCGACGAACTGGGCATCGAGGTCGGCGTGGAGGCCACCGCCCGGATCAAGTCCACCCACGTGCACGTCGACCGGCCCGACGAACGCGGCTGACGCCCGCCCCGCACCGGCGGCCCGGGCGGGGCCGGCGCCGTCAGCGGCAGAGCAGCGCCGCGTGCAGATCGAGCTTGTGGTCGAGCCGGGACAGATCGCGGCCGGTGAGGGTCTCTATCCGCTGGATGCGGTAGTGCACGGTGTTGACGTGCAGGTGCAGGGCCTCGGCGGTCCGGGCCCAGGAACCGTGCTGGGCGAGGAAGATCTCCAGGGTCTCCAGCAGCATCCGGTGCGAGGCGCTGCCGCCCCGCGCCAGCGGCCCGAGCACCCGGCTGCTGAACGCCGCCCGCACCTCCGCCGGCACCCCGGACAGCAGCGCGCCCAGCGTGCTCAGGTCGTCCACGGAGGTCACCCCGGCGCCCTCCGGCGTCGCCGAACGGGCCGCGGCCAGGGCGTACCGCGCCTGGTCCAGCGCCGGTTCCAGGCCCTGCGCGGTGGCCGCCGGACCGCTCACCCCGGCGTGCAGCGGCGCCTGCGGACGGCACGCGTGCAGCGCCGGCCAGACGGCGGCCAGCGGCGCGGCCGTCTCCCCGCCGGACCCGGCGGCGACCACCGCGGCCGCCTCCCCGCCCGGCAGCAGCCCGGCCGCGAAGGGCGTGCCGGGGGAGTGCCGCAGCCCCTCGGCCAGCGCCCGCACCGCCGCTCCGGGCTCGCCGCCGTCCAGCGTCGCCACCACCACCCGAAACGGCCCCTGCGCGGGCAGCCCGCAGGCGTGCAGCGCCGCGTCCAGCGCCGGCCCCTCGGCGGGGCCCGCGGCGGCCAGCGCCAGCAGCTCGTCCGCCGCCCGCCGCGCCGCCCGCTCCCGCGCCTCGTGCAGATGCCGGTACTGCGCGACGACCTCGGCGATCTCGTGCAGCACCCGCGGCGGGGCGTCGTCGGCACCGCGCAGGTGCAGGAACCACGCGTCGTACGGTCCGGGCTCGCCCTCGATCCGCAGGGTGCTGCCGGTGCCCGCGGCGAGTGCCGCCCTGGCCTGACGGGGCGTCAGGTGTGGGGTGCCGGGCGTGCGGGCCACCATCCGGCCGGCGGCGGTCAGCAGCGCGCAGGCCGGGCCGCCCAGGTGCGCGAACGCCCGGTCCAGCAGGGCGTCCGGCCCGGCGTCCGCGGCCAGCAGGGCGGTCAGTTCGGCGCGGACGTTCTCCGGCAGCGCGAAGTGGCCGGTGGGGCGGCGGCTGAGATCCCCCCAGCGGCGCAGGTACACCGCCTCGGTGATGGCCCGGAAGGAGGTGTGCGCGGGGACCGCGAGCAGCGCGACGCGGTGCGCCCGGCAGGACTCGACCAGTACCTCCGGGATGGCGCCGTGGGTCTCCTCGCCGGCCAGCAGGGCGGCCGCCCCGGCGTCCGCCAGCGCCGCCACGAAGCGGTCCACCTTCTCCCGGCCGTCGTCCGGGGCCCACCACACCAGCCCGCTCAGCACCAGCTCCCCCGGCTGGAGGAACCGCGCCGGGTCCTCCAGGTCGGTGGCGGTGACCCCGCTGACCTCTCGGCCGAGCAGGGGGTCCTCGCCCCACAGGAGGGTCAGGTCGAGCGCATCGAGCTGGAGGAGGTCGTGGACGTGCATGTGGTGGCTCCTTGGACGGCTGCCGAGCGGACGGCCCGGCATCTCACATTCACCAGGCGAATGTGGGTCCTGGCATCGTAAATGCCAGCCGTTCCCCCGGATATCCCTCTTGGTTGATCATCCAGTCCCGGGCCCGGGCCTTGGTGCGTTTTCCATGCTGCGGACCAGTCGTGCCCGGTGCCGCCCGGTTGCTTCACTCGGCGGCATGGACCTGAACACCGTGCTGGAGGTGCGCGACGCCCGGCAGCGCGTCCCCTGGCAGACCGGCGACGCCTACCTGGGCGGCGGCACCTACCTCTTCTCCGAACCCCAGCCGCACCTGCGCCGCCTGGTGGACCTCGGCCGGATGGGCTGGGAACCGGTCACCCGGCTGCCGGACGGCTCCCTGGAGATCGCCGCCACCTGCACCATCGCCCAGCTCTCCCGCTTCGCGGCCGACCACTCCGCCCCGGCCGCACCGCTCTTCGAGCAGTGCTGCCGCGCCTTCCTGGCCTCGTTCAAGATCTGGAACATGGCCACCGTCGGCGGCAACCTCTGCAACGGGCTGCCCGCCGGCCCGATGATCTCGCTCATCGCCGCCCTCGACGGCAGCTGCCTGCTCCAGGCCCAGGACGGCTCCCGGCGCCGGGTCAAGGTCACCGACTTCATCACCGGCGCCGGCCGCAAGGACCTCGGCGAGGGCGAACTGCTGCGCTCGGTCACCCTGTCCGCCCGCGCGCTGACCTGCCGCACCGCCTTCCGCCAGGTCTCCCTCTACGGACTCGGCCGGTCCGGCGCCCTGGTCATCGGCGCCCTCGATCCGCTGGACGGCTCCCTGGCCGTCACCGTCACCGCCGCCACCGTCCGCCCGTTCCGCCTGTGGTTCCCCCTGCCGCCCGGCGCCGACACCCTGCGCAGCGCGCTCGACGGGGCCGTCGCCGACCACGAGTGGTTCGACGACATCCACGGCCTCCCCGCCTGGCGGCGGCACATGGCGCTCCGCCTCGCCGAGGAGATCCGCACCGAACTCACCACCCGCCCGCCGTCCCCGAAGGAGGCCACCCGATGAGCTACGCCCTCCACGTCAACGGCCGGGACTTCGACGCCGCACCGCGGCCCGGCCAGTGCCTGCGCACCTACCTGCGCGAGCGCGGCTGGTTCGGGGTGAAGAAGGGCTGCGACGCCGGCGACTGCGGCGCCTGCACCGTCCACGTCGACGGCGAGCCGGTGCACAGCTGCCTCTACCCGGCCGTCCGCGCCGACGGCCGCCGGGTCACCACCGTCGAGGGCCTGGCCGAACCGGACGGGGAACTCCACCCCGTCCAGAAGAAGTTCCTCGCCGCCCAGGGCTTCCAGTGCGGCTTCTGCACCGCCGGCTTCCTGATGACCACCGCAACGCTCGGCGAGGGCCAACTCTCCGACCTGCCAAGGGCGTTGAAGGGCAACCTCTGCCGCTGCACCGGCTACCGCGCCATCGAGGACGCGATCCGCGGCGTCACCCATGTCGAGGAGCCCCGGCCCGGCGAATCCGTCGGCCGCAGCCTCGGCGCCCCGGCCGGCCCCCAGGTGGTCACCGGCACCGCCCGCTACACCTTCGACATCGACGTCCCCGGCCTGCTGCACATGAAGCTGCTGCGCTCCCCCCACCCGCACGCCCGGATCGTCTCCCTCGACACCTCCGAAGCGCTGCGGGTGCCCGGCGTCCGCCTCGTCCTCACCCACCACGACGCCCCCGAGCGGCTGTTCTCCTCCGCCCGCCACGAGCACCCCACCGAGGACCCCGACGACACCCGGGTGCTGGACGACGTGGTGCGCTTCGCCGGCCAGCGGGTGGCGGCCGTGGTCGCCGACAGCGAGGGCGCCGCCGAGGAGGGCTGCCGCCGGATCGCCGTGGAGTACGAGGTGCTGCCGTACGTCCTCGACGCCGAGGAGGCGATGCGGCCCGGCGCCCCGGTGCTGCACCCCAAGGACCCCGCCACCTCCCGCATCGCCCGCCCGCAGGACAACGTCGTCGGCGAGGTGCACGGCGAGATCGGCAGCGTCGAGCAGGGCTTCGCCGAGGCCGACCTGGTCTACGAGGAGACCTTCCGCACCCAGCGCGTCCAGCACGCCAGCCTGGAGACCCACGGCGCCCTGGCCTACTTCGAGGAGAAGGAGGACGGCGACGGCGAGCGGATCGTGGTCCGCTCCAGCACCCAGGTCCCGTTCCTGACCCGGCGCGCGCTGTGCGCCCTCCACGACCTGCCGGAGGACGGGGTCCGGGTGGTCGCCGGCCGGGTCGGCGGCGGCTTCGGCGGCAAGCAGGAGATGCTGACCGAGGACATCGTGGTGCTCGCCGCGATGCGGCTGCACCGGCCGGTGAAGCTGGAGTTCACCCGCGCCGAGCAGTTCTTCGGCGCCACCACCCGGCACCCGTTCAGCATCGGCGTCAAGGCCGGCGCCACCCGGGACGGCACCCTGACCGCCCTCCAGCTGAGGGTCGTCGCCAACACCGGCGCGTACGGCAACCACGGCCCGGCCGTGATGTTCCACAGCGTCGGCGAGTCGATGGCCGTCTACCGCGCCCCGCACAAGAAGGTCAACGCCTACTCCGTCTACACCAATTGCGTCCCGGCCGGCGCCTTCCGCGGTTACGGCCTGGGCCAGGTGACCTTCGCCGTCGAGTCGGTGATGGACGAACTGGCCCGCCGCCTGGGCATCGATCCGCTGGTCTTCCGGGAACGCAACATCATCGGCCCCGGCGAGCCCATGCTCAGCCCCGGCGGGGAGGAGGAGGACCTGCACATCGCCAGCTACGGCCTGGACCGGTGCCTGAAGGCCGTCCGCGACGCCATCGCCGAGGACCGCAGCGCCGCGGACGCCCCCGAGGGCTGGCTGGTCGGCCAGGGCACCGCGATGTCGATGATCGCCACCGGCCCGCCCGGCGGCCACTACGCCGACGCCACGGTGACCCTGCTGGAGGACGGCCGCTACGACATCGCCGTCGGCACCGCGGAGTTCGGCAACGGCACCACCACCGTCCACCAGCAGATCACCGCCGGGGCGCTGGGCACCACCGTCGACCGGATCGCCATCCGGCAGTCCGACACCGACGTGGTCCGCCACGACACCGGCGCCTTCGGCTCGGCCGGCACCGTCGTCGCCGGCAAGGCCGTGATGCGGGCCGCCGACGGACTGGCCGAGCGGATCCTGTCGTTCGCCGCCGAATACGCCCGCACCCCGCGGAGCCAGTGCCGTCTGCTGGCCGACGCGGTGGAGTGCGCCGGGCGGACGGTGTCCCTCAAGGAACTGCACGAGGCCGCCCGCGAACACGGCGTGGAGCTGGCCGCGGACGGGCACTGGGGCGGCTCGCCGCGCTCGGTGGCCTTCAACGCCCAGTGGTTCCGGATCGCCGTCGACCCCGGCACCGGCGAGATCCGGATCCTGCGCAGCGTCCACGCCGCCGACGCGGGCAAGGTCATGAACCCGATGCAGTGCCGCGGCCAGGTCGAGGGCGGGGTGGCCCAGGCGCTCGGCGCCACCCTCTTCGAACAGATCCTGATCGACGCCGGCGGCAAGGTGCTCACCCCCGCCTTCCGCCGCTACCGGCTGCCCGCCCACGCCGACGTCCCGCGCACCGAGGTGCACTTCATGGAGACCTCGGACGCCATCGGCCCGCTGGGCGCCAAGTCGATGAGCGAGAGCCCGTTCAACCCGGTCGCCCCCGCCTTCGGCAACGCCCTGCGGGACGCCACCGGGATCCGCTTCACCGAGGTGCCGTTCCTGCGCGACACGGTGTGGCTGGCCCTGGAGGAGCACCGCGCCGCGGGTGCCGAAGACGGCCGGCCGGCCCGGGCGCACCCGTCGCGGGAGGGGTCGGTATGAGGCCGGCGGGTCCGGGACCGCGCGGGGTACGGACCCGGACCCGCTACCCTCTTGACCCCTTTTACCTCACTTACGCGAGGGAAATCTCCGCAGTCGGGTGGCATATGTGATTGAGCCATACGGCGCCGGGGCATCACAGGGAGGCAGCCGCCGCGCGCATCGTCTCCGGGAGACACCCATGAGCCCACTCAGCCCGCCGCTCCGCCCGACCGCCGTCCGCGGGACGTCCCCGGACACCTCCGCCGCGCCCCCGCGCTTCCTGATCAGCGGCCAGCTGCGCCGCCCCCTCGCGCTGACCGTCGCCGACCTGCGGCGGCGCTGGCCGCAGCGGCACGCCCCGGTGGTCTTCGACTGCGCCACCAACGGCCCGCAGCACCACACCTTCGACGGCCCGCTGCTCCGGGAGGTGCTCGACGAGGCCGGCCCGGCCTTCGACGTCCGGCGGCGCAAGGACCGCTCCCGCTACCTGCTCTCCGTCTCCGGCGGGGACGGGCACCACGCCGTGCTGTCCTGGGCGGAGATCGACGCCGACTTCGGCGATGCCCCGATCCTGCTGGCCACCGCCATGGACGGCCGGCCGCTGGACACCGACGGCAGTCAGCTGGTGGTGCCCTCCGACCGCTGCGGCGCCCGCTACATCAGCGCCATCACCGGGATCTGGGTGGGCACCTGCCCGCCGCCCGGGGGCAGCCGCTAGGGGCGCCCGCACAGTCCCGCCGTCCGCCCGGCGGGCGGGGCGGTGGCCGGTGTGGCGGGAGTGCGTGCCCGGGTGCACCTCCGCGCGGCAGCTGGGGGAGTGCCGGACGGCGGACGGGACGTCGCGGACGCCCGCCGGTGCCCGCGGTCCGGCGACCCGCCCTGCGGCTCAGTCGGCGGCGGCCAGCGCGACCTCGGTGGACTTGATCAGCGCGGTCACCTCGGTGCCCGCGGAGAGGCCCAGGTCGGCCGCCGCGTCCTTGGTGATCGCGGCGGTCAGCTCGCCGCCGGCCACCGCCACCCGGACCCCGGCCATCGCGCCGCCGGTGGCCACGTCCACCACCGTCCCCGGGAGCCGGTTGCGGATGCTCAGCCCGTCGACCGGGCCGGTGGCCAGCGCCACCTCGGTGGACTTCACCAGGGCGCGCACCGGTGAACCAGCCGTCAGCCCCAGGTCGTTGACGGCGTCCACGGTGATCGCGGCGGTGAGCTCCCGGCCGCCGTCCAGCCGCACCACCACCGTCGACATCACCTCCCCCGAGGTGACGGCGAGCACCGTCCCGGGCAGCTGGTTGCGGATGCTCAGGCTCATGGAGACCACTCCTCGGGTGGGGAGGCGACGGGGCGGGCGGCCGGGGTCGTCCGGCGGGCGGCGAACGGCCGGCCGTCGGGCCCGGGGCGCCGGCCGGTCTTCGCACTGTAAGGGCGTCGGGCCGCGGACTCCTCGCCGGATACCGCCCCTCGGGTAGCGGCCCCGGCGCCTGGGCCCCGAGGGCGGTGGCCGGAACCAGCGCTTGGCACTTCCTCCAACCGCCCTCGCATCTGCTGGAGAGAAAAGCCAAAAGGCTTGTAAATGCGAGGGGTCGCCCCATACCTTGTGGCACATGCAGTCGTACACAATCGGCCAGGCAGCACGTCTGCTGGGCGTCAGCCCGGACACCGCCCGCCGCTGGGCGGACGCCGGACGGGTCGCCACCCACCGCGACGAGAGCGGCCGCCGCCTCATCGACGGCCGGGACCTCGCCGCCTTCTCGATCGAGGTCGGCCAGTCCGCCGGCGGCGAGGAGGACGACGCCTACACCTCCGTCCGCAACGCCTTCCCGGGCATCGTCACCGCCGTCACACTCGGCGACGTCGCCGCCCAGGTCGAGATCCAGGCCGGCCCGCACCGCCTGGTGTCCCTGCTCACCCGCGAAGCGGTGGAAGAGCTCGGACTGGAGGTCGGGATGCAGGCCGTCGCACGGGTGAAATCCACCAGCGTGCACATCGACCGCACCTGACCCGCTCCCCCCACGCGACCCCGGCGGTCCGACCCCACGTCCCCACCGGACCCGCCCCTCCAGCGGCGTCGCCCGTCCACGGCGCGGCTGTGTCCCCCTCCGCCCCGGCGACCGCTCGCCCGCGTACCAAGGAGTCCCGCACCATGTCCCCCTTCCTCACCCGCCGCCGCGCCGCCGCCGCGCTCGTCACCGCCGCGCTCCTCGTCCCGCTCGCCGCCTGCTCCGGCGGCAGCGGTGACAGCGGCGACGGCGCCAAGAAGAAGGACGGCGGCGCCTCCGCCGACGCGGCCGACCTCACGGTGCTCGCCGCCTCCTCGCTCACCGACGTCTTCAAGAAGGCCGGCGCACTCTACGAGAAGGAGCACCCGGGCACCAAGGTCACCTTCTCCTTCGCCGGCTCCCAGGAACTCGCCGCCCAGGTCAAGCAGGGCGCCCCCGCCGACGCCCTGGTCACCGCCGACACCAAGACCATGGACGGCCTCCAGGCGGACACCGGCACGCCCACCGTCATCGCCAAGAACCGCCTGGTCATCGCCACCGGCAAGGGCAACCCCAAGAAGATCGGCGCGCTGAAGGACCTCGCCGACAGCAAGCTCAAGGTAGTGCTGGCCGCCCCCGAGGTGCCGGTCGGCCGCTACAGCAAGAAGGTCCTGGACGCCCAGCAGCTCACCGTCAAGCCGGTCTCGCAGGAGCCCAACGTCCGTGCGGTGCTGAGCAAGGTCGAACTGGGCGAGGCGGACGCCGGCCTCGTCTACAAGACGGACGCCGCCACCGCGCCCACCAAGGTCGACGCCATCGACATCCCCGACGCCCAGAACGCGGTCGCCTCCTACCCGGCGGCCACGCTGAAGTCCTCCCAGCACTCCGCCGCGGCCGCCGCGTTCGTGAAGTGGCTGAGCACCCCGGAGGCGCAGAAGCTGCTCCAGGACGCGGGCTTCCAGAAGCCGTGACCGCAGCGGGGTGCGGGACTGTCCGGCTCGGGGAGCGGACAGCCCCGCACCCCGCCACCGTCCCCGGCCCGCCCGGCCCCGCACCCCGCCCCGATCCCAGGACTCCCGATGAGCCGCACCAGCACCCCCGCCCCGGCCCGCCCCGGCCGGCACCGCACGCCCGGTGCCCGCACCCCCGCCGCACTGGCCGTCCCCGCGCTGCTGGCCGTCGCGTTCCTGCTGATGCCGCTGCTCGGCATCCTCGCCCGCACCGACTGGTCCGCGCTCGGCACCCACCTGACCAGCCCCGGAGTGCTCCAGGCGCTCCGGCTGTCGCTGCTGGTGTCCTGCTGGGCGCTGGGCCTGTCGCTGCTGCTCGGCGTTCCGCTGGCCTGGCTGCTGGCCCGGGTCGACTTCCCCGGCAAGGCGCTGGTGCGCTCGCTGGTGCTGCTGCCGATGGTGCTGCCGCCGACCGTCGGCGGTGTCGCCCTGCTGCTCGGCTTCGGCCGCCGCGGCCTGCTCGGCCCGTGGCTGGAGAACACCTTCGGCATCGTGCTGCCGTTCCACACCTCCGGTGCGGTGGTCGCGGCCACCTTCGTGGCGATGCCCTTCCTGGTCATCAGCCTGGAGGGCACGCTGGCCGGCCTCCGCCCCAGCTACGAGGAGACCGCGGCCTCCCTCGGCGCCTCGCCCTTCCGGGTCTTCGCCACCGTCACCCTGCCCATGGTCGCCCCCGGCCTGGCCGCCGGCGCCGCGCTGACCTGGGCCCGCGCGCTCGGCGAATTCGGCGCGACGATCACCTTCGCCGGCAATCTGCCCGGCACCACCCAGACCCTTCCGCTCCAGGTCTACCTGCTCCTCCAGGACTCCCCGGAGGCCGCCACCTCGGTCTCCCTGCTGCTCCTGGTCATCGCCATGGCCGTCCTGGTCGGCCTGCGCGGGCGGTGGCTGGGCGGCCCCGCGGACGGCCCCCGCCGCCCGGGCCGGTCCGGCGGGCCCGGCCGCCCGGACCGGGCCGGTTGGCGGGTCCTCAGCGGTCGGCCGGGCCGGGCCGGACGACCGGCGGACCGGGCGGCCGGCGAGGACGCGCCGCCCACCAACGGGGCTTCCGGCGCCGGGCGGTTGGCCACGGCTGGTGAGGCGACCGCCGCCGGGGAGCCGCTCGCCGCTGGCGAGCCCCTTGCTGGAAAGACGGACGCCACCGGCGGGCTTTCCGCCGCCGCCGAGGTCCCCGCCGCCGGGGCCCCTGCCGCTGGTGAACCGCCTGTCGGCGGTGAACTGCCTGTCGGCGATCAACTGCCTGCTGGCGGTGGCGTGTCCGCGGGCGGCGAGGTGTCCCCCGCCGCCGGGGGGCCCGCTGCGGTGGGCGAGTCGGCTGCCGCCGGGGGGCCCGCCCCGGCCGCCCGGTCGGCTGCCGCTGGTGGGTCGGTTGCTGTTGGGGGGCTCGTGGGGGGTGAGTTGCCCACTGCCGGTGAACTGCTTGCCGCCGGTGGGGCCCGCGCTGCCGATGAGGCGCCTACCGCCGATGACGCCTCCGCCGACGACGTGTCCACCGCTCGGAGGCCCGCTGCGCCAGGTCAGGCGGATGCCGTTGGTGGGCGGCTGAGGAGCGACCTGCCCGCCGACGGTGAACAGCTCACCCACGGCGGACAGCTCACCGCGGGCGACCGGTCCGCCGTGGGTAAGGGGGCCGTCTCCGGGGAGCCCCCGGCGGGGGAGGCGGGCGTTGTTGTCGGTCCGGCGGCCGGTGGTTCCGGTGTGGTGGGGGAGACCGCGGGGGGCGGGGCGCGGTGGCCGTTGTGCGCGGATGTCACCGGATTCACCGAACTCGGTCTGCGGGCCGGGCCGGGCACGACCATCGCCGTCGTGGGTCCCAACGGCGCGGGGAAGACCACCCTGCTGCGCGCACTGCTCGGTCTCACCCCGAGGGCCCGCGCCGCCTTGCGCCTGGGGGAGACCGACGCCACCGCGCTGCCCCCGCACCGCCGGGGCGTCGCCTGGGTGCCCCAGGACGGGGCGCTCTTCCCGCACCTGACGGCGCTGGCCAACACCGCCTACGGACTGCGCGCCCAGGGCGTCCCGCGCGCCGCGGCCCGGCGCGCCGCCCAGCAGTGGCTGGACCGGCTCGGCGTCGGGCACCTCGCCCACCGCCGGCCCGCCCAGCTCTCCGGCGGCCAGGCGCAGCGCGTCGCCCTGGCCCGGGCGCTGGCCGCCCGGCCCCGGCTGCTGCTGCTCGACGAACCGCTGGCCGCCCTCGACCAGACCACCCGCGCCCACGTCCGGCACACCCTGCGCACCCACCTGGCGGGCTTCGGCGGAGTGTGCCTGATCGTCACCCACGACCCGGTCGAAGCGGTGTCGCTGGCCGACCGGGTGCTCGTCCTCGACGACGGCCGGGCGGTGCAGGACGCCCCGCCGGCCGAGGTCACCCGCCACCCGCGCTCACCGTGGGTGGCCCGGATGCTCGGCCGCAACGCCTGGCCGGGCACGGCGGACGGCGACGGGCTGGTGCTCGCCGACGGCGGCCGACTGATCGCCGCCGACCAACTGCCCCTCGGCACGCGGGCGTTGGCGATCATCGCGCCCGAGGCGGTCTCGCTGCACCTCGACCGGCCCGCGGGCAGTGCGCGCAACGCCTGGCCCGGCACCGTACGGGAGATCACCGCCGCCGGCAGCCGGCTGCGGGTCCTGGTCACCTCGCCCGAGACCCCCGATCTCGTCGCCGAGATCACGCCGGCGGCGGCCCTGGAACTCGGCCTGACCGACGGCGTCCCCGTCTGGACCGGTGTCAAGGCCACCGAGGTCACCCTGGTGCCGCTCTGAGCCCGCGGACCGGACGTCGGCGCCGCCTCAGTGCGGGGCGGCCGCCGGCTCCAGCACGAAGACCGGTATCTCGCGGTCCGTCCGCTCCTGGTACGCGGCGTAGTCGGGAAACGCGTCGACCGCCCGCGCCCACCACCGCGCCTTCTCCTCGCCAGTGACCTCACGGGCCGTCATGTCCTGCCGGACCGGGCCGTCCTGGAGCTCCGCCCGCGGATCGGCGCGCAGGTTGTGATACCAGACCGGATTGCTGGGCGCACCGCCCACCGAGGCCACCGCGGCGTAGCTCCCCTCGTGCTCGACCCGCATCAGCGGGCTCTTGCGGAGCTTGCCGGTCCGCGCACCGCGCGTGGTCAGCACGATCACCGGCAGCCCGCGCAGGGTGGTGCCCTCCGTGCCGCCGGATCCCTCGTACAGCGCGACCTGCTCGCGGACCCACTGGGTCGGGCTCGGCTCGTACTCTCCCCGCAGTGGCATGGCGTCCGTCCTTTCCTCGCTCCCGGCCATCCGTCGTCACTCTTCGTATCCGTTCAACGACCCGGCCGCCGGAATCATTCCGGCTCCGCCGCACCGGTTCGCCGGGCCCGCCGCCCGGGCCGCCCCGCCCCGCCCCGCGACGGTGGCGGCGGTGGCCCGGGCCGCGGCTCAGGAGACCAGTTCCACCGCCCGGCTCCGGCCGCGGCGGTGCTGCTCGGCCCAGTTCGCCAGCGCCGCCTCGCAGGCGTGGTCGACGTGGCGCAGGCCGCTCAGGTCCAGTTCCACGTCCCGGTCGGCGGGCAGCGCCTCCAACTGGTCCAGCAGCTTGGGCAGCCGCAGGAACGTGGCGTTGCCGACCGCCCGGACCCGCACCGGCCCGGGGACGCTGGGCACGTGCACCTCCAGATGGGCCTGCGAGGTCTCCCAGGCGGTCTTGGCCACCGCCAGCAGCAGGCCGATCAGCACGCCCTCGAACATGTTCACCGTCACGATGGCCAGCGCGGTGACGCACAGCACCACCGCCTCACCGCGGTGCGTCCGCCACAGCGGCCCCAGCTCCCGCAGCGGGATCAGCTTCCAGCCCGCGTGCACCAGCACCCCGGCCAGCGCGGCGACCGGCACCACGCCCAGCGCCGCCGGGAAGGCCGCCGCGAACAGCAGCAGCCACACCCCGTGCAGCACCCGGGACGCCTTCGTCCGCGCGCCCGCCTGGACATTGGCGGCACTGCGCACGATCACCGCGGTCATCGGCAGCGCGCCGAGCACCCCGCACACCGTGTTCCCGGCACCCTGGGCCATCAGCTCCTTGTCGTAGTCGGTCCGCGGCCCGTCGTGCAGCCGGTCCACCGCCGCCGCGCTGAACAGCGACTCAGCCGACGCGATCAGGGTGAACGCCAGCACCGTGCCCAGCACGCCCAGTTCGGTCAGCCGGCCGATGTCGGCCAGCCCGGGCGGCTGGATCGCGTCCAGCAGCCCGCTGACCCGGACCCGGGCCACCGGCAGGTCGAGCGCCCAGACCGCGGTGGTGGCCAGCGCGACGGCCGCCAGCGGCGCCGGCAGGACCCGTGCGGCGCGCCGCCACCGGGGCCACAGCACCAGGACGGCGATGGTGCCGGCGCCGACCGCGAACGCGGCGAGCGCGGTGCCGGACCGCGCGGTGTCCAGCACCAGCCGCGGCAGCGACCCGAGGTTCGCCAGCCCGCTGCCCGGCGCCTTGGCGTCCGCCAGCGCGTAGAGCTGCCCGGCGATCAGGACCAGGCCGATGCCGGCCAGCATGCCCTGCACCACGGCGACCGAGATCGCCCGGAACCAGCGCCCCAGCTTCAGGGCGCCCATGGCCAGTTGCAGCAGGCCCGCGGTCAGCACCAGCGCGCCGAGCGCCCCCAGGCCGTACGCCTTGACGGCCTCGAAGACCAGTACCGTCAGCCCGGCGGCCGGGCCGCTGACCTGGAGGCTGCTGCCGGGCAGCAGCCCGGTGACCAGCCCGCCGACGATACCGGTGACCAGGCCCAGTTCGGCCGGTACACCGGAGGCCACCGCCACCCCGACACACAGCGGGACGGCGACCAGGAAGACCACGAGGGAGGCGGTGAAGTCCGCCCGGAGGAAAGGGAATCGCTTCATGTCGGACAGCCCGCCTTCACAGAGGGAGGAACGCGTCGGCGGCCGGCCGGTGCACGGACACCGCGCCGGTGTGCACCTCGTAGAACCAGCCGTGCAGCCGGACCTCGCCGGCCGCCAGCCGTTCCCGGACGCACGGGTAGCCGCGGAGCCGGTCCAGTTGCCGGCACACGTGGTGCTGCACCGCCGCGGTGACGGCCGGCCCGTCGTCGCCGGGCAGTTCGTCGGAGAGCTGGAGCGCCAGCCAGTCGCGCACGGCGGGCGCCCCGGTCAGGTCCTCGCCGCGGGCCCGGGCGCCGACCGCGCCGCAGTGCGAGTGGCCGCAGACGACGATGTCGCCGACCCGCAGGACCCGCATGGCGTACTCGATGGTGGCGGCCTCGGCGCTGGCCATGCCGTCCCGGTGGACGGGCACGGCGTTGCCGGCCGTGCGGAGTTCGAAGAGGTCGCCGGGCCGGGCCCCGGTGATCAGGGACGGGACGACGCGGGAGTCGGAGCAGGTGATGAACAGGGCGAGGGGCGACTGGCCGGCCGCGAGCCGGCCGTAGCTCTCCTGTTCTTCCCTGCGCTGGGCAATACGGGCCGTCAGGCCGCGGGCATGCTGGATGAAGGTCTCCACGAGGAGGTCTCCTGCTGAAGGTGGGCCACCGAGGGGTGGCGGGAACGTCCGGCGCTCGGGTGGTGCGGCGCGGGGCCGCGGGCCACGGGGCCGGTCAGCAGCGGAACACGCAGTGGAGAACGGGGAGTTCGGCGGGCCCGGCGGCCGGGGGCATCCCGTAGGCGGCCGGAATCCGCCCCGCGGCGAGGCCGTCGGCCGCCGCGCCCGGTGCCGCGGGCCGCGGCCGCCCGGTGGGCGGCACCGCCTCCGCGGCCGGGGCCACGCGCCGGGGACGGCTGCGTTCGGTCTCGCGCTTGGAGTGCTTCTCCTCCTCCGAGCCGGCGGTGGCGGCGGGCGCCCCGGCGGCACCGGTGGCGGCGGAGGCGGCGGCGCGGACCGGCTTGACCGCGGCCGTGGGCGCCGCCGCGCCGAGCAGGAACGCCAGGACGACGGCGAGCACGGTCAGCGGCAGCCGGCCCAGGGCCGGTATCCGGGGGCGGCGCCCCGGTATGCCGGTGTCCTTGCGCATGGTCGTCCTCCGCTTCGCCCCGGGTCCTCCGGGGCCGTTCCGTCGTTCGGCAGGAATTCGGCAGCAACGCGGCAGAAAGGGCCGGCCCGCCGCCCGGGACACGCCCGGCGGGCCGCACCGTCGCACGGTCGGGGTGGGGCGACGCGGTCCCGGCCGCGGGCGCTCGGCGCCGGCCGCGTCCCCTGGGGCCGCGCTCTCATAGTCCAGCATCCAGGTTTCCAGTATGAAAACGAGAAATGACGCCATGTTGCGGGCTTTCTCAGGGATAACGGGCGTCGCCGCCACCCCGTGCGGCGAGCAGGGCCACCGGGACCACGGCCGCCGCGAGCGCCCCGCAGACCAGCGCCAGCACCGGGAATCCGGCCGCCGCCAGCACCGGCCCCGACACCGTCCCGCCCACCGCACCGGCCAGCGCGATGCCGGTGTCCACCAGCCCCTGCGCGGCGGCGCGGCGCTCCGGCGGCAGTGCGCCGGTGACCAGGGTGGTGCCGCTGACCAGCCCGAAGTTCCAGCCCAGGCCGAGCAGTGCGAGCGCCGCCGCGAGCGCCGGCACCGCGTGCGACGGGGCGGTGGTGGCGAGCAGCCCCGCCGCCGCCAGCACCACCCCGGAGGCCGCGGCCACCGCGTGCGGCCCGGCCCGGTCGACCAGCAGCCCGGTCAGCGGCGACGGCAGGAACATCGCGCCGACGTGCAGCGCGATCACCACTCCGGCCACCTGGGTGCCGTGCCCGTGGGCCCGCAGGTGCACCGGGGTCATGGTCATCAGCGCGATCATCACCAGCTGGGTGAGGACCATCACCGCGGTCCCGGCGCCCAGTTGGCGACGGTGCACAGGCCGCGCGCCGGAGCCGGCCGCGGTGCCGTGCGGCGGCGGCCCGCCGGCCCCGGGCCGCAGCGGGTCCGGCCGCAGCAGGCACCCCAGGACGGCGGCCGCCGCCCCGAACGCCGCGGTGGCCAGCAGGAACGGCCCGGTGAGCCGGGGCAGGCCCCAGGCCGCCGCGAGCCCGCCCGTCGCCGTCACGAGGTTGGGGCCGGCCACCGCGCCGAGCGTGGTCGCGAACAGCACGGTGCTCACCGCCCGCCCGCGCCGCTCCGGCGGGACGAGGTCGGCGCCCGCGTACCGCGCCATCAGGTTCGTCGCGGTACCGGCCCCGTAGACCAGCAGGGACGGGAGGAGCAGCGGGACACTGCCCAGCGCGGCGGCGGCCACCACGCCCAGGCTGCCGAGCGCCCCGGCGGCGTACCCCAGGGCGAGCCCCGGACGGCGGCCGCGGCGCCGGGAGAGCCGGCCGATGGCCACGGCACCCAGCGCCGAGCCGGCGGTGAAGAGGGCGCTGGGCACCCCGGCCAGGCCGGTGGAGCCGAGCAGGTCCTCGGCGAGCAGCGCGCCGACCGTGATCCCGGCCGCCAGGCCCGCGCCGCTGAGGACCTGGGAGAAGACCAGGACGGCCAGCAGCCGCCGCGGTGCGGTGACGCTCATGCGGCCGGCGGCCCCAGCGCCGCGATCTCCGCCAGCGACATGCCCATCCGCTGGTGCAGGAAGCGCACGATGGTCCAGTGCGGCAGCGCGCCCTCGTCGAACGGGCCGAACTCCCGGCAGTACAGCGGGATCCAGCGCAGCGCCTCTTCGATGGCCTGCTCCCGGCCCGGCTCCCGCTGGTATTCCTCGTAGCCGATGCTGCGGTGCTCGATGAAGAAGCCGCCCGGGAGCCGGGCGCACAGGGCGCGGTAGGCGCGGGTCTGGAGGATGAGGTAGTGCCAGATCTCGTCGATGTCCTGCTCGACGGGGAGGAACAGCCCGCTGAGCCGGTCGCGGTGGCGGGAGACGAGGTAGAGGTAGCGCAGGCACTCGGTGACCTGGCGGGCCGCGAACTCCTCCGGCACGCCGGTCCGTTCGGCGGCGTGGCGGACCACTTCGGTGTGCAGGCGGGCGCCGAGCAGCTCCCGGAGGGCGCCGGCCGATATCGGCCGGTCCGCGGGGGCCGGCGCGGTCCGTCGGGTGGTCATGCCGTTCCTCCCGCGAGCCAGGAGTACTTCCCGGACCGGCCGATGGGGATGTGGGGGCGGTGATCGGCGCGGCAGTGCCGGCCGGTGAGGTCGGAGACGGCCGCTTCCAGGGCGGTGGTCTCCGCCCGTCCCAGCGGCGCGCCGCTGAAGGTGGTGTACGCCAGGATCGCCTCGGTGGGGCCGGCCGGCCGCAGCTGCTGGACGAAGACGTGCGGGGTGGCCGCGCTGACGCACCGGTCGAGGTCGCCCTGGGCCACCGGGCCGTGCCGGGTGTCCAGCAACTCCTTGTGGCGCCCGGCGAACTGGGCGATCCCGGCCGGGTCGGGGGAGCCGTCGGTGGTGCGGACGCAGTCGCCCGAGCGGTAGCGGATCAGTGGCATGTACGGGTTGCGGACGCTGGAGACGATGAGGTGGTAGAGGGTGCTGCCCGGGGCGACGGGGTGGAGTTCCACGCTCATCCCGTCCAGATGGGGCCGGTAGGTGCCGCGGCGGTCGCTGGAGTAGAGATAGCCCAGTTCGGTGCTGCCGAAGAGGTCGATGATCGGGCAGGCGAAGTGCTGGTGCAGGAAGCGGCGTACGTTCACCGGCGTGTACTCGTAGGCGTGGATGATGCTGGCGGGTGGCGGGAAGTCGTCCCACAGCCCCTCCTGGCCGACCCGGCGCACCAGGTGGGCGAGGTGGTAGCCGGAGCAGTCGAGGTGGTACCAGCCCTGCGGGTGGGCCTCCTGGGCGGCGCGGATCTCGGCGAGCATCCGGACGATGTCGTCGCGGTCCCACAGGGCGGGGTCCAGCCGGAGGTTGAGGTAGCTGGTGCGGTCGTCGAGCCGGCGCTCGTCGGGCCCCGGCACGGGCGCGGGCGGAGTGCCGCGCCGGGCGGCGTTGACCCGGGCGACGTGCTCGGTGGCCAGTACGGTCGTCAGGGAGACCCGGCGGCACCCGGCCTCCCAGGTGGCCGCGATGTCCGGGTGCTCGCTCCACAGCCGGTAGTAGGAGCGCAGCAGGAAGTACGGGGGCCGGATGAGCTGCATCCGGGCGTGGTTGGTGCCGGTGGACAGCACGAACTCGGCCTCGCCGGACTCCAGTGCGGCGGCCAGCCGGGGCGTCATCCAGTTGTCCGGGAAGCCGCGGGCGAGATCCGGCTTGTCGAGCACCGGGAAGTGGCCCTTCGCCAGCGACTCGCGGTAGAGCGGGATGTCGCGGATCTGCTCGATGATCTCGGCGGTCGGCTGACCTTCCATGGAATCCCTCGGGGTGTGGGCGCGGACGGGCGGCGCCGTCCGGGCGCGGGGTGTGCCGTACCGGAGGGCCGGCGGCGGGGTGCGGCGCCGCCGGCCCTCCGGCGTCAGGGGCCGGACGTCAGGAGATGCAGCCGGCCTTGGGCGCGGCGCTGATGCAGCCGGACTTCGGGGCGGCGCTGATGCAGCCGCTCTTGGCCGTCCGCGGGTCCTGCCCGGCGGAGTTGGCGGCCACCCAGCTGCGCCAGACGTCGTCCTGGGCCATCTTCTTGATGAGCTGCTCCACGGGGACCTCCGAAGTGGGGTGAAGGGGCGCGGCACCCGGACAGGCGCGGCTGAGCTGCGCCGATGCCGACTCCACCGAAGGTAAAAGGCTCGCCAAGCGACTGTCAATGAATGGCAATGTCCGGCCGCCGGTAACGCGGTCCGGCGCGCCAACTTTGGCGGGATCCCGCCGGAATGCCCTGGACCGGAACTTCCTGACGGCGTATCAGGCAGCCGCCGCGGCACCGGGCGGATGAGGGTGGAGTCCGCCGCCCGGCCGCCCCGCCGGCCGCGATCGGGTGACCTCACCAGCGGGTCCGCCGCCCGGCGACCGCACACAGGTGACGATCACCCCTCGTCCATCGGTTCCAGTACCCCAGGGAGTCCGCTGTGCGCATCCTGCTCATCGCCGGCGCGTTCAACAGCCTCACCCAGCGCGTCCACGCCGAACTCTCCGACCGCGGACACCAGCTCGGCGTCGAACTGGTCACCCGCGACGCCCCGCTGGCCGCGCTGGTGCCCCGGCACGCGCCCGACCTGATCCTGGCGCCGATGCTCACCACCGCCGTCCCCCGCGAGGTCTGGTCCGCCCGGCCCTGCCTGATCGTCCACCCCGGCCCGCTCGGCGACCGCGGCCCCTCCTCGGTGGACTGGGCGCTCCACACGGGCGCCGACCGCTGGGGCGTCACCGTCCTCCAGGCGAACGACGAGATGGACGCCGGCGACATCTGGGCGACCGCCGAGTGCCCCGTCCCGGAGATCGGCAAGAGCGACCTGTACCGCAACGAGATCGCCGACGCCGCCATCGAGGCGGTGCTCACCGCCGTGGACCGCTTCGCCTCCGGCACCTACCGCCCCGAGCCGCAGCACACCCTGCCCGCCGCCCGGCTCCTGGGCCGCCCCCGGCCGCCGCTGCGCCAGGACGACCGCCGCATCGACTGGGCCACCGCCACGACCGACTCCGTGCTGCGCAGCCTCCGCGCCGCCGACTCCCGCCCCGGCGTACGGGACCGACTCCTGGGCGGCACGTGGTTCCTGCACGGCGGCCACCCCGAGGACACCCTCACCGGCCGCCCCGGCGCGCTCCTGGCCACCCGCCACGGCGCGATCTGCCGGGCCACCGCGGACGGCGCCGTGTGGATCCCCGAACTCCGCGCGGCGCGCACCCCCGGCGGCCCCACCCCCGTCAAGCTCCCCGCCACCCTCGCCCTGGGCGACCGGCTCCCCGCCCTGCCCGAACTGCCCGCCCCCCTGGAGCCCGGCGACGCCCCCCGCACCTGGGCGGACATCCGCTACCACGAGGACGGACCGGCCGGATTCCTCCGCTTCTCCTTCCCCGGCGGCGCGATGAGCACCGACCAGTGCCGGCGGCTGCTCGCCGCCTTCCGCCACGCCCGCACCCGGCCCACCTCGGTCCTGGTCCTCGGCGGACAGCGGGACTTCTTCTCCAACGGCATCCACCTCAACGTCATCGAGGCCGCCGCCGACCCCGCCGCGGAGTCCTGGGCCAACATCAACGCCATCGACGACCTGGTGCACGAGGTGCTCACCACCACCGACCGGCTGGTGGTCGCCGCGCTCGGCGGGAACGCGGCGGCCGGCGGCGCGATGCTGGCGCTGGCCGCCGACGAGGTCTGGTGCCGCTCGGCCGCCGTGCTCAACCCGCACTACCGGCTCATGGGGCTCCACGGCTCGGAATACTGGACGTACACCCTGCCCCGCCGGGTCGGCGCGGAGACCGCCGCGCACCTGATGGACCGCGCGCTGCCGGTCACCGCGGCGAGCGCGCAGCGGCTGGGGCTGGTCGACCGGGTCATCGACTGCGCCGCGGGGGAGTTCGGCGGCCGCACCGGTGAACTGGCCCGCCGGCTCGCCGCCTCGCCCGGGATCCAGGCCCGGATCGCCGCCAAGAAGGCCCGCCGGGACGGCGACGAGGCCCACCGGCCGCTCGCCGCCTACCGGGCGGACGAACTCGCCCGTATGCGGCGCACGTTCTTCGACCCGGCCGCGCCGTACCACGCGCTGCGCCGGGCCTTCGTCCGCAAGGAGCCGCCGGCCGGCACCCCGGACCACCTCAACCCGAAGGGCCCCGTGAGACGGAGCTGAAGGACGGTCCGGCGGCCTGCTGTCGGCGTGCCTGCTGCCGGACCGTTTCTCCAGCCCCGCTACGGGGTGCGTTTCACGGCGTCGGGAGGTACTTGTACCCGACGCCGAAGACCGTGCTGATGGAATTCCGCAGGCCCGGCCCCAGCCGCCGGCGCAGCCGGGCGATGTGCACGTCGACCGTACGGGCGCTGGAGCGGCAGTCCGGCCACACCGCGGCCATCAGCTGCTGCCGGGTGAACGCCCGCCGGGGGTTGAGCACCAGGTGGGCGAGCAGGTCGAACTCCAGCCGGGGGACGTCGATCTGGCGGCCGTCGACGGTGACGGTGCGGGCCGCGGTGTCGATCTGGATCGGGGCCGGCGCGCTCTCCCCGGCCGGCGGCGGGGGACCGGCCGGGGCGTGCGGGGCGGCGGTGGCCGCGGCGGGCACGGGCGGCGCGGCCGCGTGCGGCGGGGCGAGGATGATGTGCACCTTGTCGGAGGTCAGCCGGCGCACCGAGACCGGCTCCAGATCGTGCAGGGTGAGTTGCCACTTGCCGTCGGGGAGCCGGTCGACCGCCAGGGGTGGTCCTTCGCCGGGGCCGGCCAGGGCCGGCCGGCCGAAATCGGCCTCCGGTCGCAACGCAAGGGGGGTCGTCGACGCGTTCATAAACATGATCTGGGCCCATTCCTCTTGCAAAGCAGGCGTGTTCGGACAGACATGGCGGTGCTCGACGTGCGGCGCGCTGTTCACCGCGCCGCATTCGCTGCGCAGACCGGTGCGGAGCCGGACCGGTGCACCGGCATGGGTGGTGCGGGTGCGGCCGGCGGGGCAATCGCCCTCCCACCCCTGTGCGGGAGGGCGGTCGCGCCCAGGTCCGACGCAACCGTGACGTGAACAACCGTCACGTCACCGGTCGGAACGAACGCTACATGTGATCGCGCGCTTCCGGATAGTAGCTTCCGCTAATTACGGTTGCTCTTGAGCCGATTTCATGTTTGCCGTGTTCCGGGGCAGGTGGGGCGCCCGCGGGCCGCTCGGTCCGGTGCCGTGCGGCGGGGGGAAACGGCATCCGTTTTCTTATGCATTCTTTACGGGTGCCGCGGGTTCCCGTGCCGCGCCCGGGGGACCGGTGCCGCCGCCGGCCGTCCCCCCGAAGTCGCGCCAGGCGCAAGCGAGTTCGACCGGCCTCCGGTGCTCCGGTCGCAGCCCGGCCGGTCCGTGCGCGTCCCCGCGGTGGCGGAGGGGATGCCGGCCGGCCGCGGCCGGGGCCCGGCGTACGCCAACTGGCCGGGAATCGACGTCCGTGGCCCGGCTGCGGACGGGGTCCCCGCGGGCTTCGGCGGCGGGGACGGCCGGCCGTACGGCGCGGGTGCCGGCCGCGGCCGGGAGGGGGCCGCCGGCCCGCCGGTGCGCGCGAGAAGGGCTGAATATGCCATTGAAATGTCCTGTCCCGGTCGTTCGGCTTTCCCCCGCGTTCCGGTGAAAAGGTGCGGAACCAGATATTCCAGACGACTGTTTTCGAAAAGCGGAGGAAATGAGTAGGGTGTGGCCCGCTGCCGACTGACCAGCGGCGGCGGTCCAGCCGAATTCGGCATGGACGGAATGCGCGGGCGCCGCACGGCACCCGCGTGCACCGGGAGGGGAACATGCCGGCCGGCTCTTTCGAGGGACAGTACGTATGGAGTCCAGCAGCCGATGACCGGGCGCTGGCGCGCGCCTGTATGGACGTCCGGGCCGGGCGCTACCGCAGCGCCCACGAGGTGCTGGCGCAGACCCGCGGGGATTTCGAACTGCGCGCGCACCGCTCCCTGGTCCTCGCCTCGGAAGCGGGCGGCACCGATCTGGCCGAACGCTGGCTCGACGAGGAACCAGGCCCGGAGGCCGCCCTGCTGTGGGCCAGGGTCGCGATGCTGCGGGCGCTGCGCATGGCCGACGCCGGCGACCGGCGGGCCGGCGCCCTGGAGCGGATAGCCCGCACGGCCTGCGAACGGGCCGCGAAGCTGGCGCCCGAGGACCCCACCCCCTGGGTCGCCCAGCTCGCCCTGTCCCGCCTCGACCGTCCCGCGGACCCCGCCCCCCAGGGGCTGCTGACCGCGCCCACGGGGCCCTGGTACCTCTTCGCGCACATCCTGCGGACCGCCCCCTGGCACCGCGAGGCGCACCACCGCTTCCTGGCCTTCTTCTTCACCCGCCACGGCGGTTCCGCCAGCGCCAGCTGGGACGTCGCCGCCTTCCTGAGCCAGCGTGCCCCGGCCGCCTCACCGCTCCGGCTGCTCCCCCTGGTGGCCCTGGTGGACGACTACAACCCCGGTGCGCCGCTGGCCGACCGCACCTGGGAGCAGCCCCAGTGGGTCACCGCCGCGACCGGTGTGTACCGCTCCTGGTTCCCGACCGTGGCGGCCTACCGCTTCACCCCGGTCGTCGACCTCGCCTACCTCGCCCACGCACTGTTCATGGCCCGGCAGGAATTCGAGGCCCGCGAGGTCCTCACGGCCATGGGCCCTTACGCCTCGCGGATGCCGTGGAGCGCCTTCGGTGACCCCGAGGAGCAGCTCACGAAGGCCCGCAGGGCCTGCGGCCTCCCCGTGCCGCACGATCCGTGACCCCGGCCGCGATACCGCCGCCGCCGTTGACCCCCACCCACAGAAAGGTTGTGGCAGTGTCCGAGCGTACGTCGTCCCCCACTCGCGCGAAGACCCGGTCGGAAAACTCCGAGGGCCCCGGTCCGGACGCCCTCGATGATGATGCGACTCTCCATGCGATGGGCTATCCGCGGAAACTCACCCGGCGGTTCCGCGCCTTCGACAATTTCGCTATTTCCTTCACCATCATCAACATCATTTCCGGTATTTTCTCGTCCTTCGGTTTCGGGCTGAATGCCGGCGGCCCGCGCATCCTGATATTCGGCTGGATCGCGGTCTCCCTCATGGTGCTGTTCGTCGGCGCCGCGATGGGCGAGATCGCCTCCGCGTACCCGACCAGCGGCGCCCTCTACTTCTCCGCCGGCAAGCTCGCCAAGCGCCACCAGGGCGCCTGGTCGTGGTACACCGGCTGGTTGAACTTCGTGGGCCAGGTCGGCGGCACCGCGGCCACCAACTTCGCGGCCGCCACCTTCATCCAGGCGTTCCTCGCCATGCAATGGCCCGCCTACCACCCCACCGCGCCGCAGACCGTCGGCATCACCGCGGCCATTTTGCTGGTGCAAGCGCTGGCGAACACCTACACCGTCCGGCTGGTCGCGGTGCTCAACCGGATTTCCGTGTGGTGGCTGCTGGTCGGCCTGGTGGTCATCGTCGCCGCGCTCACCCTGATTCCGGCACACCACCAACCCCCGTCGTTCGCCACGCACTTCGCCAACAACACCGGCTTCACCAGCGCCCTTTACGCAGGAATGCTCGGCCTGCTCGTGACCAGCTGGACGTTCACCGGATTCGACGGCTCATTCCACATGTCCGAGGAAACGGTCAAGGCGACGGTCAACGCCCCGCGCGGGATCATGCGGGCGATCGGCTGCTCCGCACTCGCCGGACTGGTCCTCATGCTCGCCCTGGTCTACGCGGTCCGCGACTACGGCGCCACCGCGAAGGCCGACGCGCCGCCGGTGCGGATCCTCATCGACGCACTCGGGGTGCCCACCGCGAAGTTCCTGCTGCTGATCGTCATCGGCGCCATGCTCTTCTGCGGACTGGCCAACATGACCAGCAACACCCGGCAGATCTTCGCCTTCTCCCGCGACGGCGCGATGCCCGGCTCCCGCTGGTGGCACTCGGTCTCCGACCGCACCCGCACCCCCGTCAAGGCCGTCTGGCTGGCCGCCGCCTGCTCGTTCGTGCTGGTCGTGCCCGGCTGGTGGTCGCACACCGCCTTCACCGCCGTCGTCAGCGTCAACGTCGTCGGCCTCTTCCTCTCCTACGGTGTGCCGATCTTCCTCCGGCTGCGGCTGGACGACTTCCGGGCCGGACCGTGGAACCTCGGCCGCTACGGCAAGCCGGTCGCCGCGGTCGCGGTGCTGTGGATCGTCGTGAGCAACGTCCTGTTCATGCTGCCGCAGCAGTACCCGGTCACCCCGGAGTCCTTCAACTACGCACCGATCGCCCTGGCGGTGGTCCTGGTGATCGCCACGGTCTGGTGGTTCGCCACCGCCCGCCGCCGCTTCCAGGGGCCGGTCAGCTACGGCAGCCCCGACGAGGTCGCCGCGATGGACCTGATCTGACCCCCGCCCACCGGAAAGGACGCCCCACCCCCATGCGACCGACCCCCACCACCGCCACGGCGGGCCAACTGAAGGTCAGCGCGGCCCCGTTGGACCACTGGCACGAAATCGTCGGCTGGACCGCCGACGAAGGCTGGAACCCCGGCGACGGCGACATCACCAGCTTCCACGCCACCGACCCCGCCGGCTTCTTCGCGGGCCGCCTCGGCGACCGCACCGTCTCGGCCGTCTCCGTCGTCAACTACTCCGCCGACTACGCCTTCCTGGGCTTCTACCTCGTCGCGCCCGGTCTGCGCGGCCAGGGTCTGGGCCTGGCCACCTGGCGCGCCGCCGTGCCGCACGCCGGCGCGCGCACCATCGGCCTGGACGCCGTCCCGGCGCAGGAGGCCACCTACCGGCGCGCGGGCTTCCTGCCCGCCCACGACACGCTCCGCTACACCGGCCGCCCGACCCCCGGCCGCCCGCCCGCCCCGGACACCCACCCGGTCACCGCGGCGCACCTCGACGCGATCGCCGCCTACGACCGCCGCTGCTTCCCGGCGGACCGGCGGGAGTTCGTCGCCCGCTGGCTGACCGCGCCCGGCCACACCGCCCGCGTCCACCTGCGCGACGGTGAGGTCACCGGCTACGGCGTGATCCGCCCGGCGCACTCCGGCTACCGCATCGGCCCGCTCTTCGCCGACACCCCCGGGACCGCCGAGGCCCTCTTCGACGCCCTCACCGCCCAGCTCGACCCGGCCGACGAGGTCAGCCTGGACATCCCCGAGCCCCAGGCGGCGGCCCGCACCCTCGCCACCGCCCGGGGCCTGACCCCGCGTTCGCACACCGTCCGGATGTACACCGGCCCGGTCCCGCCCGCGGACCCGGACCGCACCTTCGGAGTGACCAGCCTCGAACTCGGCTGACCGCCCGCACCCCGCCCGGCCCCGGCGCACCACCCGGCCGGGCGGGGCGCCGCCCGCAGCCGGCGTCATCCGGTGGTGCCCCCGTTCCTACGCCGTCACCACCGCCGGGTCGGTGATCGGCAGTTGCGGGCTCATGCGCCGGATCGGCCCCGGCGGCCTGGAGGCCGGCTACTGGCTGCACCCCGGGTGGACGGGCCGGGGACTGGCGACCATGACCGCCGCCGGCCTCGTGGACCAGGCGTTCCACCTGGCCGGCCCGGACCGGGTGGAGATCCACCACGACGCCGCCAACACCGCCGGCGGCGCCGTCGCCCGCCGCCTCGGCTTCACCGAGGCCGAGCGCCGTCCGTCCCCCGATACCGGCCCCGCGGCCCCCGGCGGGAACGGCATCGACGTCATCCGGCGGATGACGGCGCAGCAGTGGGCCGAGCGGTAGCAGTTTGCTGACTGGTCGTCAGAAGCAGGCGGCTGGAAGCTTCGTGGGGCTTTTCGTTGTTCGCGTGGGCGGGCGGGGCGCGGCCGCCGCGCCGCATTTCGGCCAGGCGGGGCAGGGGCGAGGTCCGTGTGTCCGCGCAGGGACGCGACCCCGGCCGCGGTCCGGTGGCCGGATGCCGCGGCCGCCCGCGCCGGTGCCGGCGCGCGGCCGGGCGGGCGGGCGTTTCCGTACACCGCTGGTCCCCGGGGGTGTCAACCAGGGCAGGCCGGGCGGCATCGGATGTCAGGGGAGAAGCCCGGACTTGGCGGAATAATGTCTGATTCCGCACTGGGGGGAGGCGGGCCCGCTCCCCGATGCTGAGGTGCCGGCCGGGCGGCCGAGTCCGGCCGGCGAATCAGGGGAGGGGACCTCATGCGAACGAAGCTCCGCCGGGCCGCCGCGCTGGTGGCCGGCACCGCCGCGGCCGCCGTGCTCACGGTCGGCACCGCCACCGCCGCACCCGCCAGTCCCTGGGCCGGGTGCCCGGACGGCGCGGTCTGCGTCTACCCGGAGGGCCAGAACCCGGCCGCCACACCGAGCCTGACCTTCTGGAGCTACGGCGCCCACAACCTCAGCGGGCAGTACGGCTTCCACTGGGTGCTCAACAACCAATACGGCGGCGCGCACGCCAAGCTGTGCTCGGGCTACAACGGCACCGGCACCTGCCACCACGACATGGCCCCGCAGAACGGCTGGTGGACCGACCTCACACCGGTCAACTCGATCGTGCTGTACCAGTGAGGCGCCCCCTTCCCGGGCCCGCGCGGGCCCGGGAAGGGACTCACGGACCGACGGCGCCGTCGATCCCCTCGCGGAGCAGGTCGGCGTGGCCGTTGTGCCGCGCGTACTCCAGGATCACGTGCAGCATCACCACCCGGAGCGAGACCCGCTCGCCCCAGCGCGGTGCGTCGACGGTGTCGTCCAGGGAAGCGGCCGCCCGCTCGATGCGGCGGGCGTGCGCCACCTCCGCCTGCCAGGTGGCGAAGGCCGAGGCGCCGGTCCCCGCGCCGTTGTCGAACGCGGCCTGGAAGTCGCCCGCGTCGGACCAGACCAGCGGCAGGTCCTCGCCGGCCACCGTGCGGCGGAACCACGCCCGCTCCACCTCGGCCAGGTGCCGGACCAGGCCGAGCAGCGACAGCGTGGACGGCGGCATCGAGCGCCGCCGCAGCTGCTCGTCGGTGAGGCCCTCCGCCTTCAGCGCCAGGGTGGCCCGGTGGAAGTCGAGGTAGGCCCGCAGGGTCTCGCGCTCCCCGGCGCGCCGGGGCGGATCGAACCGTTCGATTGTCATGTACGGAGAGGCTAGTGGGCGCCGTGCGGGGCGGCGCCGTGCGGGGCGGGCGCCGCGACGGCGCGGTGCGGTCCGGGCGCCCACGCACCCGGACCGCACCGGCGTGCGCCGGCGTGCCCCCGCTACGGCAGGTACCGCTCGATCGCGGCGCGCCCCTTCTCCTCGATCAGGCGCTTGGCCCACGCCAGGCTCTCCGGCGTGGGTTCCCGCCCGGACGCCTTGACCAGGTCTTCCGGATCGAAGGGCCGTTCGCTGCCCGTGTACAGCTCCGCCGGCCGCCGCTCGGCCGGGGTCTTTGCGCCATTGGTCGTCACAGGACCTCCTCTGTCCGCGCCCGCCGAGTGCCGGGTCCTCGCTGGTTCCATCATGGGACCGGCCCCGGCGACCCGCACGGCGTACACCGCGCCGCCCGCTCAGCCCACCGGCCGCGGCGCCCCCGGGTAGTCGGGCGGGAACTCCTGCTCCGTCCAGATCGTCTTCCCGGACGGCGTGTAGCGCGTCCCCCAGCGCTCCACCAGCTGCGCGACGATGAACAGCCCGCGCCCGCCCTCGTCGTCCGAGGCGCTGTGCCGCAGGTGCGGCGAGGTGTGCCCGGTGTCCGACACCTCCGTCACCAGCGCCAGGTCCCGCAGCAGCCGCAGGTGCACCGGCCCCGAGGCGTGCCGGACGGCGTTGGTGACCAGTTCGCTGACCACCAGCTCGGCGGCGTACGCCAGCTCGGCCAGGCCCCATGCGGCCAGCTGCCCGGTGGCCAGCTCCCGGGCGGTGGCCACCGCGGCCGGTTCGGCCGGCAGCTCCCAGGCGGCGATCTGCCGGGTGTCCAGCTCCCGGGTCCGCACCAGCAGCAGCGCGGCGTCGTCGGGCGCCGCCCCGTGCGGCAGCAGCTCCGTCATCGCCCGGTCGCACAGCTCCTCCAGCGGCCGGCGGTTCTCCCGCAGCACCCCGGCCAGGACGGCCAGGCCGGTGTCCACATCGCGGTCCCGGTCGCGGAGCAGCCCGTCGGTGAACAGGGCCAGCAGACTGCCGGCCGGCAGCACGGTCTCCCACGACTCGAACGGCAGCCCGCCCAGCCCCAGCGGCGGACCGGCCGGCAGGTCCGGGAACGTCACCCCGCCCCACGGGTCCACGATCGCGGGCGGCGGATGCCCGGCCCGGGCCATCGTGCAACGCCGCGAGACCGGGTCGTAGACCGCGTACAGGCAGGTCACCCCGGCCGCGACGTCGTCCGGCGCGGCCTCGGCGGCGGAGCCCGCCGCCCGCTCCTCCGGGGTCTGCCCCACCAGGTCGTCGAGCCGGCTCAGCAGTTCGTCGGGGGCCAGGTCCAGCCGGGCCAGGGCCCGTACGGTGGTCCGCAGCCGGCCCATGGTGGCCGCCGCCTGGAGGCCGTGCCCGACGACATCGCCGACCACCAGCCCGACCCGCGTCGAGGACAGCCCGATCACGTCGAACCAGTCGCCGCCCACCCCGGCCCGGTCGTCGCTGGGCAGGTAGCGGTAGGCCATGTCCAGCGCCGACTGCGGCGGAAGGTGCTGGGGCAGCAGATTGCGCTGGAGGGTGAGGGCCGCGGCGTGCTCCCGGGCGAACCGGCGGGCGTTGTCCATCGACACCGCGGTCCGCAGCACCAGCTCGTCGGCCAGGTCGATCTCCCCGCTGTCGAAGGCCGCCGGATCGTTCCCGCGCTCGAAGGTGACCAGCCCCAGCGGCGTACCGCCGGCCCGCAGCGGCACCACCATCGCCCGCTCCGCCCGGATCATCCCGCCCGACGACAGGCTCCGGTACTGGAGCGTGCCCGGCCGGTACGCCACCGGGTACGGCGGGTGCGGCGGCCGGTCCGGTGCCCCGTCGGCGGTCCGGGTGGCGACCCGCACCAGCTCCGGCACCGCGCCCTCCCCGGGGCCGGGGTCGCCGCCCTCCAGCACCGGCCGCAGCAGGTCGACGGTCACCGTGTCCGCGAAGTCCGGCACCGCGACCTCGGTCACCTCCCGGGCGGTGGCGACGAGGTCGAGCGTGGTGCCGACCCGCCGGCCGGCCTCCACCAGGAGGTTCAGCCGGCGCTGCGTCCGGTAGCGGTCGGTGATGTCGAAGGAGTCCTCGCACACCCCCAGCACCCGCCCGTCCGGGTCCTGGAGCCGGTAGTACGAGCAGGACCAGATGTGCTCGGTACCGGGGTCGGTGGGCTGTTCGCCCAGGAAGTGCAGGTCGACGAAGGGCTCGCCGGTCGCCAGCACGTGGCCCAGCACCGCGTCCAGGGACCGGGGGTAGCCCTCCGTCACGAACGTGCCCGGATACAGCTCGTCCGCCCGCTTGCCGATCAGCTCCGGCAGCGGCAGCCCGATCTCCCGCCCGTACGAGGCGTTGAACCAGCTCAGCCGCAACTGGTTGTCGTAGATGGCCAGGCCGACCGGCGACTGGGTGGCCAGCCCGTGCAGCATCGCCTGCCGGGACTCCCAGTGCCGCAGCTCGCCCAGGGCCGTGGCGACCAGCACCCGGGCCGGGGCCGCCCCGGTGCCGGGCAGCGCGTCGGCGAGCGGGCACATCGTGATCGCCACCGGGAACGTGCGCCCGTCCGCGTGCCGGGCCGTCCGGGTCTCGATGGTGGCCGGGTCGCCCGCCGGCGGCCCGCCGTCCGCGGAACGCTCGCCGTCCGCGCCGGGCAGGAACGTGCCGACCGGCCGCCCGACGATGTCCCCCGCGGCGTACCCCAGCAGCCGCCGGGCCGCCGCGCTCCAGCCGATCACCAGGCCCCGGGCGTCCAGCACCGCGGTGGCCGCCCTGGTGACGTCGAGGGGACCACGGAAGTCGGCGCTCTTCGCCGCGTTCCATGCGTTCATGGCATCAGCCCAGCCCAGCCCGGATCGGTACCTCCAGCATCGAACCCGGTCACCGGCGGCACAACCGGCCCTGCCCCGAGCGGGGGACCGGCGGCGCGTGCGGGCGCGCGCGGTCGCTGGCACAGTGGAGGGGGCGCCGAGGACCCGGCCGCGTCCACGCCGACCCGCGCGGGCCGATCCACGCTCACCCGCCCGACCGGTCCGAGCAACAGGAGGCAGATGCCCATGCCGTCCCCACGCCCCGCTCCCGCGCTCGGCGCGCCCTGCTGGGTGAGCCTGATGGCCCGCGACCTGCCGTCCGCGCAGAAGTTCTACGGGGCCGTGCTGGGCTGGCGGTTCCGGCAGGCCAGCCTGGGCGAGGAGTTCTCGGTCGCGCTGATGGACGGCGAACCGGTCGCCGGGATCGGCGCGCTGGCACCCAGCTTCCAGGTGCCGGTGGCCTGGATGGCGTACTTCGCGGTGGCGGACGCCGACGACACCGCCGCCCGGATCCGGGAGCGCGGCGCCACCGTCGCGGTCGGCCCGCTGAAACTGGGCCCCGGACGGGCCGCGCTGGCCGCGGACCCGGACGGCGCCACCTTCGGCTTCTGGGAGGGGCGGACCGCGTCCTGGTCGGTGGGGGCCGGCAGCGCCCCGGCGATCCTGGAACTGCGCACCCGGGACGCGTTCGCCGCGGCCATCTTCTACGCCGGGATCTTCGACTGGGCGTCGGAACGGCCCGGTGGCTGCGAGGTGACGTACGAGCACGACCAGGTGATCGTGCACGACGGGACGCACGTGGTGGCGGCGCTGCGCGGCGGCGGGGTGGAGGCCGCGCCGGATCCGCGGGTGCGGCCGCAGTGGCACGTGCACTTCCGGGTGCGGGACATCGCCGCGGTGACCGAGGCCGCGGTGGACGCCGGGGGGACCGTCACGCCGGTCACCGCGACCCAGGACGGCAAGGGTAGCCAGGCCCTGGTGCGGGATCCGGACGGCGGGCTGTTCACCGTCACCGCGCCGGGCCCGCCGTCCTGAGCGGAACGGACCGGGCCCCGGCCGCGCACCGACGGCCGGTGCTGCCGATGCGTCGGCACGGAACGGTGTCCTGACCAGCGGTACCCGGCGGCCTCCTGCCCAGCGGCAGCCGGCGGCACTGCCGCCGGAGCCGCTGCCGCTGCCGCTTTCCCGTCCGGCGCCCGGCCCCGCGCGCCCGCGCGTCCCGGGGCGTAAAGGGGAGCTGAGGGCGCGGTTAAGAAAACCTCGATGGACCGCGGGCCCGCCGTACGGAAGATTGCTGGCCGGAGACCGGCGGGCCGCATCCGGCCGCCGGTACGTCACAGCACTCGACGCACCACGGGAGCCGTTGCGGTGAAGGCACTGGTCAAGCAGAAGGCGGAGCCGGGACTCTGGCTGACGGACGTGCCGGAGCCGGTGACCGGCCCCGGCGATGTGCTGATCAAGGTGCTGCGCACCGGGATCTGCGGCACCGATCTGCACATCCGCGCCTGGGACGGCTGGGCGCAGCAGGCGGTCAGCGCGCCGCTGACGGTCGGTCACGAATTCGTCGGCGAGGTCGTCGAGACCGGCCGGGACGTGGTCGGCATCAGCGCCGGCGACCTGGTCAGCGGCGAGGGCCACCTGGTCTGCGGCAGCTGCCGCAACTGCCTGGCCGGCCGCCGCCACCTGTGCCGGGCCACGGTCGGCCTGGGCGTCGGCCGGGACGGCGCGTTCGCCGAGTACGTCGCGCTGCCGGCCGGCAACGTCTGGGTGCACCGGGTCCCGGTCGACCTCGACATCGCCGCGGTCTTCGACCCGTTCGGCAACGCGGTGCACACCGCGCTGTCCTTCCCGCTGGTCGGCGAGGACGTGCTGATCACCGGCGCCGGGCCGATCGGGATCATGGCGGCGGCGGTCGCCCGGCACGCCGGCGCCCGCAACGTGATGATCACCGACGTCAGCGAGCAGCGCCTGGAGCTCGCCCGCAAGGTCGGCGTCAGCCTCGCCCTCAACGTCGCCCGCACCTCCATCGAGGCCGGCCAGCGCGAACTGGGCCTGCGCGAGGGCTTCGACATCGGCCTGGAGATGTCCGGCCGCCCCGAGGCGCTGCGCGACATGATCGGCAACATGACGCACGGCGGCCGGATCGCCGTCCTGGGCCTGCCCGCCGAGGAGTTCCCGGTCGACTGGTCCCGGATCGTCACCTCCATGATCACGATCAAGGGCATCTACGGCCGGGAGATGTTCGAGACCTGGTACGCGATGTCCGTCCTGCTGGAAGGCGGCCTCGACCTCGCGCCCGTGATCACCGGCCGCTACCCGTACCGGGAGTTCGACGCAGCCTTCGCCGACGCGGCCGCCGGCCAGGGCGGCAAGGTCATCCTCGACTGGACCGCCTGACCCCCGCCACCCCACCGCCCCGCCCCTAGGAGACACCCCTGATGCTCGACGCCGTACGCGACGACCTGCGCGCCACCCTCGACGGCATCCGCGAGGCCGGACTGCACAAGCCCGAGCGGGTCATCGGCACCCCGCAGTCCGCGACCGTCGCGGTCACCGCCGGAGGCCGCCCCGGCGAGGTCCTCAACTTCTGCGCCAACAACTACCTGGGCCTGGCCGACCACCCCGAGGTCGTCGCCGCCGCCCACGAGGCGCTGGACCGCTGGGGCTACGGCCTGGCCTCGGTCCGCTTCATCTGCGGCACCCAGGAGGTCCACAAGGAACTGGAGCGCCGGATCTCCGGATTCCTCGGCCAGGAGGACACCATCCTCTACTCCTCCTGCTTCGACGCCAACGGCGGTGTCTTCGAGACCCTGCTCGGCCCGGAGGACGCGGTCATCTCCGACGCCCTCAACCACGCCTCCATCATCGACGGCATCCGGCTGAGCAAGGCCCGCCGGTTCCGCTACGCCAACCGCGACCTGGCCGACCTGGAGCGCCAGTTGAAGGAGGCCGCCGGCGCCCGGCGCACCCTGATCGTCACCGACGGGGTGTTCTCCATGGACGGCTACCTCGCGCCGCTCCGCGAGATCTGCGACCTGGCCGACCGCTACGGCGCGCTGGTCATGGTCGACGACTCGCACGCGGTCGGCTTCGTCGGCCCCGGCGGCCGGGGCACCCCGGAGCTGTGCGGGGTGATGGACCGCGTGGACATCCTCACCGGCACGCTCGGCAAGGCACTCGGCGGCGCCTCCGGCGGCTATGTCGCGGCCCGCGCCGAGATCGTCGCGCTGCTCCGCCAGCGCTCCCGCCCCTACCTCTTCTCCAACTCCCTCGCCCCGGTGATCGCCGCCGCCTCGCTGAAAGTCCTGGACCTGCTGGAGTCCGCCGGCGAGCTGCGCGAGCGGCTGCACGCCAACACCGCGCTGTTCCGCTCCCGGATGACGGAGGAGGGCTTCGCGATCCTGCCCGGCGAGCACCCCATCGCACCGGTGATGATCGGCGACGCCGCCGAGGCGGGCCGGATGGCCGAACTGCTGCTGGAGCGCGGGGTGTACGTCATCGGCTTCTCGTACCCGGTCGTGCCCCAGGGGCAGGCGCGGATCCGCGTCCAGCTGTCCGCCGCGCACTCCACCGAGGACGTGCACCGTGCGGTGGACGCCTTCGTGGCGGCCCGGGCCGCGCTGGCCGGCTGACCGGGCACCCCCGGGGAGGAAGCGGGCGGACCCTGCGAAACTGGAACCATGATCGAAGCACGCCGGCTGCACATCCTCCGTGCGCTGGCCGACCACCGCACGGTGACCGCCGCGGCCGCCGCCCTCTACCTCACGCCCTCGGCCGTCTCCCAGCAGCTCGCCGCGCTGGAGCAGGAGACCGGCCACCGGCTCGTCGAGCGCGGCGCCCGCGGGGTCCGGCTGACGCCGGCCGGCGACATCCTGCTCGGCCACACCCACGCGGTGCTGGCCCAGCTGGAGCGCGCCGAGGCGGAGCTGGCCGCCTATGACCAGGGCGAGGCGGGCACGGTGACCGTCGCCGCCTTCGCGACCGGCATCGGGCTGGTGCTCGCCCCGGCCCTGGCCGAACTCGCCCGCTCCGCGCCCGGGATCCGCGTCCGGGTCCAGGACGCCGAGGGCGACGCGAGCCTGCCGATGGTCCTGGACCGGCAGGTCGACGTGGCGGTCGCGGTCGAGTACCGCGGCGCACCGGACGCGGACGACCCCAGGCTGACCCGCGTCCCGCTCTACGCCGAGCCGTTCGACGCGGTGCTGCCGCCGCGCCACCCGCTGGCCGGGGCGGCGGCGGTGCCGCTGGCCGGGCTCGCCAAGGACGACTGGATCGGTCCCTACTCCGGCAACCCCTGCCACGACGTGGTGGTGCTGGCCTGCGAGCACGCCGGGTTCCGGCCCCGGCTGACGCACTCCTCGGACGACTTCCGGGCGGTGGTGGCGCTGGCCTCGGCGGGCGCGGGGGTGGCGCTGGTGCCGCGCTCGGCGCTGCGCGGGATGGATCTGGGCGGGGTGGTGGTCCGGCCGGTGGACGGGGCGGCGCCCACCCGCCGGGTCTTCGCGGCGGTCCGGCGCGGGTCGGAGGACCACCCGCTGTTCCGCCCGGTGCTGGCCGCACTGCGTACGGCGGCGGCCGCCCAGGGGTGAGCCGCCCGCCCGGCCGGCGGCCCGTCAGCCGGTGACGGTTGCGCGGCCGGCCGGGCGGGGGGTGCGCCCGGTCCGCGTCCAGGTCGCCAGCTGGCGCGCCGTCCAGGTGGTGATGATCCGCTCCGCCGGGACGCCGCACTCCTCCGCCCGGGCGCAGCCGTAGTCCAGCCAGTCCAGCTGGCCGGGCGCGTGTGCGTCGCTGTCGATCGCGAAGAGGGTGCCGGCCGCCAGTGCCTGGCCGAGCAGCCGGCGCGGCGGGTCGAGGCGGTCCGGCCGGGAGTTGATCTCGACCGCGGTGCGGTGCTCGGCGCAGGCCGCGAACACCTCGGCGGCGTCGAACGCCGACTCCGGGCGGCCCCGCCCGGCGACCAGCCGCCCGGTGCAGTGGCCGAGCACGTCCACCAGCGGATTGCTCGCCGCGGCCACCATCCGCCGGGTCATCGGCCCCTTGTCCATCCGCAGTGCGGAGTGCACCGAGGCGACCACCACGTCCAGCTCGTCCAGCAGCTCCGGTTCCTGGTCGAGCGCGCCGTCGTCGAGGATGTCGCACTCGATGCCGGTCAGCAGCCGGAACGGCGCCAGCCGGGCGTTGACCTCCGCGACCAGCTCCAGCTGCCGGCGCAGCCGCTCGGCGGTCAGCCCGCGGGCGATGGTGAGCCGGGGGGAGTGGTCGGTCAGCGCGCACCAGGCGTGGCCGAGGTCGCGGGCGGCCAGCGCCATCGCCTCCACCGGGCTGCCGCCGTCCGACCAGTCCGAGTGCGTATGGCAGTCGCCGCGCACCGCCCGCCGCAGGGCCTGGCCGCGCCCGTCCCCGACCAGCGGGGCGGCGGCCTCCTCCTCCAGCCGCGCCAGATAGGCGGGGCGGTCCCCGGCCAGCGCCTCCTCGGCGACCCGGACGGTTTTCGGGCCCAGCCCCTTGAGGCGGCCCAGCGTGCCGTTCCCGGCCCGCTCGCGCAGTTCGTCGGCCGGCAGTCCGGCGAGCACCGCCGCGGCCGTGCGGAACGCCTGCACCCGGTACGTCACCGCCCCCTGCCGCTCCAGCAGGAACGCGATCCGGTCCAGCGCCGCCACGGGATCCACCTGACCACCGTGCACCGGACGGCGGCCGGCTGCCACCCCGGCCGCCCCGGCCACCGCCCTTACCGCAGTTATGCGAATATGTCCGTTCTCTGCCCGGTGAATCCGTTTCCAGTGGAATAGCGGTGGGCGGGTGGTGAGAATTCCGGTCATTACCGCACGGGACGCCATGGGAAATCATGTGCGGTTAAAACGTCCGCAACATCGCGGCTGTGCAGCGGAAACGCGAACCGGACTTCCCGGTCCGCCGGCCGACCGCCCGCAACCGAAAGCCCCGCGGCCTTCAGGAAATCTGCACACCGCATGCGCAGCCGCCTCGCGGGGTGGGGTTTGGCACTCCGGTCGCACCCCGCTGAGCAGCGACTTGGTGCCGGAATGTCCCATTCCGCTGGTGCCGTAACGACGGTCCGACGAAAAGGAAACCGGGGGAGGTGTGAAGAACCTTCGACCATGTGATGGACGCATGTACACGTCCGGTAATTCCGGGGCGCGGCGGCGTCCGGATCGACGCCGATCCGATTAGCAGGGCAACCCGCCCGCATGCTTTGATCCATCGCACCGCGGGAGTCGCCGGGGTTGCCGATATCGGGGGCCCGACTACCGTGGCCGCGGCCGGGTCACCCACCGGACGGCCCACCGCAGCTTTTTCTTGATATTGATCCGAAAGGAACCATCATGAACAACGCCCAGGTGCAGACCCAGGAAATCTCCGACGCCGACCTGGACAACGTGTCCGGTGGCCTCGTGGGCGGCGTGCTCAGCACCGTCACCACCACCGTTGACTCCGTCGCCCCGGTCTCGGGCGTCCTCAACACCGCCACCGGCCTGGTCCAGCAGACCACCGGCCTGAACGTCCAGGGCGTCGCGGGCAACCTCACCGCCGGTCTCTGACCCGGACCGGTCCGGTGCCGCCGCGCGGCACCGCCGGTACCGAGCGGTCGCAGCGGCAGCCGGCGCCCCCTCCCTGCCGGCCTGCCGCACCGAGTGCCCCGGAGTGTCCGGTTCCTTCACCGGACCCCGGGGCACCCGGCTGTCCGCCGCCGGTACCCTCGTCGGGACCCACCGCCGGACACCCGCGCCGGCGGCGTTCCGCCGTGTCCCCGTACCAGCCCGTGCAGTTGAGGACGAGTCCCCGTGCAGTTCCGCCAACAGGCCCTATCCAAGCTGCAATCGCCCGAGGAACTCGACCTCCCGGTGCGCTTCGCCCGCCCCCAGGGCTGGCTGGTGCTCGCCGTCACCGTCCTCGTCATGGTCGCCGCGACCGTCTGGGCGGTCACCGGCACGGTCACCTCGACCCTCACCGCCCCCGGCATCCTCACCCACGGCCACGGCAGCTACGTCCTCCAGAGCCCGGTCGCCGGCCAGGTGACCGCGGTCCTCGCCGACGAGGGCAAGCAGGTCGCCGCCAACGCGCCCCTGGTGAGGATACGCACCGCCCAGGGCACCACCACCGTCGTGCGCGCGCTCGCCGACGGCCGGCTCACCGCACTGGACGCCACCATCGGCTCGGTCGTCACCACCGGCACCGACCTCGCCTCCGTCGAGCGGACCACCGGCCGCCGCGACCCGCTGACCGCCACCCTCTACGTCCCCGCCGACAGCGCCGCCACCATCCCGCCCGGCGCCGCCGTCGACCTCACCGTCGCCTCCGCCCCCACCCAGCGGTTCGGCGTGCTGCGCGGCCACGTCGCGGCCATCGGCCGCGCCGCCCAGTCCCGGCAGCGGATCTCCGCGTTCCTCGGCAGCGCCCAACTCGGCGAGCAGTTCTCCCGGGCCGGCCGGCCCGTCGCCGTACTGGTCCGGCTCGACCCCGCGCCCACCGCCTCCGGCTACGCCTGGTCCACCTCCAACGGCCCGCCGTTCGCCCTGGACTCCATGACCCAGGCCACCGCCACCGTCCGCCTGGCCGCGCAGCACCCGATCGATTGGCTGCTCTCGTGACCGCCCCCGACACCTCCGCCGCGCCCCCGCAGCACCTCCCGCCCGCCGGCCGCGGCCGCCACCGCCCCGACGGCGCACCGCCCGCCCGCCGACGGAGGACGCCGGTCCCCGCCCCCAAGGCGAAGAAGGCCGTCCGGACCCCCACCGTCCTCCAGATGGAAGCGGTCGAGTGCGGCGCCGCCTCCCTGGCGATGGTCCTCGCCCACCACGGGCGGCACGTCCCGCTGGAGGAACTCCGGATCGCCTGCGGCGTCTCCCGCGACGGCTCCCGCGCCAGCAACCTCCTCAAGGCCGCCCGCAGTTACGGCCTGGCGGCCAAGGGCATGCAGATGGAACCGGCCGCGCTCGCCGAGGTCCAGGCCCCGGCCATCCTCTTCTGGGAGTTCAACCACTACGTCGTCTACGACGGCATGGGCCGCCGCCTCGGCCGCCGCGGCGTCCACCTCAACGACCCCGACAAGGGCCGCCGGTTCGTGCCCATGGAGGACTTCGACACCAGCTTCACCGGCGTCGTCCTGGTCTTCGAACCCACCGAAGCCTTCAGCCGGGGCGGACGCCGGCCCAGCGTCCTGGCCGCCCTGCCCGCCCGGCTCCGCGGCACCACCGGCACCCTGCTGGCCGCGCTGCTCGCCAGCCTGCTGCTGGTCGGCGTCGGCGCCGCGCTGCCCGCGCTCAGCCGCACCTACATCGACATGTTCCTGATCGGCAACCAGACCTCGCTGCTGGGGCCGCTGTTCGCCGCGATGACCGCGATGGTCGCCCTCACCGCCGTCCTCACCGGCCTCCAGCAGGCCAACCTGCTGCGCGGCCGGATCATCTCCTCGACCCTCAGCAGCGCCCGCTTCCTGCGCCACCTGCTGCGCCTGCCGGTCACCTTCTTCGCCCAGCGCTCACCCGCCGACCTCGTCCAGCGCCTCCAGTCCAACGACGCGGTCGCCGAAACCCTCGCCCGCGACCTGGCCGCGGCCGCCGTCGACGGCGTCGTCGTCGTCCTCTACGCGGTGCTGCTGTGGACCTACGACCCCCAACTCACCGTCATCGGCGTGCTGATCGCCCTGCTCAACGTCGTCGCCATGCGCATCGTCGTCCGGCTGCGCGCCACCCACACCCAGAAACTGCGCGCCGACACCGCCCGCCTCACCAACACCTCCTACACCGGCCTGACGCTCATCGAGACCATGAAGGCCACCGGCGGCGAGAACGGCTACTTCCGCCGCTGGGCCGGCCAGCACGCCACCACCCTGGAGGAGCAGCAGCGCCTGGGCATCCCCACCGCCTGGCTCGCCGTCGTCGCGCCCACCCTCGCCACCCTCAACAGCGCCCTGATCCTCTGGATCGGCGGGCTGCGCGCCGTCGAGGGCCACCTCTCCATCGGCCTGCTGGTCGCCTTCCAGGCCCTGGTCACCCGCTTCACCGCCCCGATCACCCGGCTCAACGGCGTCGCCGGCCGGATCCAGGACTTCGCCGCCGACGTCGCCCGCCTCAAGGACGTCGAGAGCTTCCCCGCCGACACCCACTACTCCCGCCCGGACGCGGACGCCGGCACCCGCCGCCTCAAGGGCCACGTCACCCTCGACCACGTCACGTTCGGCTACAGCCCGCTCGACAAGCCCCTGCTCACCGGCTTCTCCCTGGCCGTCGGCCCCGGCCGCCAAGTGGCCCTGGTCGGCGGCTCCGGCAGCGGCAAGTCCACCGTCTCCCGCCTCCTCTCCGGCCTCTACACGCCCTGGGAAGGCACCATCCGGATCGACGGCCGGCCGCTCGCCGACATCCCGCGCAGCGTGCTCGCCGCCTCGGTCTCCTTCGTCGACCAGGACATCTTCCTCTTCGAGGGCACCGTCCGGGACAACGTCGCCCTGTGGGACCCCTCCATACCGGACGACGCGGTGATCGCCGCCCTCCAGGACGCCGCCCTCTACGACGACGTCATCGCCCGCCGCCCCGACGGCATCCACAGCCGCGTCGAGCAGGACGGCCGCAACTTCTCCGGCGGCCAGCGGCAGCGCCTGGAGATCGCCCGGGCCCTCGTCCGGCGCCCCAGCATCCTCGTCCTGGACGAGGTCACCAGCGCCCTGGACGCCGAGACCGAGGCCGCCATCATGGACAACCTGCGCCGCCGCGGCTGCGCCTGCGTCATCATCGCCCACCGGCTGAGCACCGTCCGCGACAGCGACGAGATCGTGGTCCTGGACCACGGCACGGTCGTCGAACGCGGCCGGCACGCGGACCTGGTCGCCGCCGGGGGCGCCTACGCCGAGCTGGTCAAGGAGCACTGACGTGGCATCCGTACACCCGTCCCCGGACGCCGGAGCCACCGGAGCCACCGGACCGGCCGCGCCCGCCCCGCCCCCCGGCGACCCGGTCACCCACGCCCTGGGCGGCCTCGGCGCCCCCGCCGACCCCACCGGGCACCGCAACCTCCCCCTCGAAGGCCCGCACGTCGTCTGGCTCGTCACCGGCGGCACCCTCGACCTCTTCGCGGTGGACGCCGCCCAGGAAGGCCACTGGCACTTCCTCGGCCGCCTCGAAGCCGGCACCCTGCTGCTCGGCCCCGTCCAGGGCCCCCAGCACACCCTCGTCGGCCGCCCCTCGCCCGACTGCGGACTGCGCCGCATCCCGCTGCGCGAACTCCCCCCGCCCGCCCCCGGCCACGACGACCCCTACGGCACCGCCGCGCCCGGCCCGCTGGAGCACGCCTTCGCCCTCGGCACCGCCCGCGGCCTGGGCGTGCTGTTCGAGGCGCCGCTGGACGGCCGGCCCGCCGACGAGGCGGTGGCCGACGACGACGTCCTGTGGATGCCGGTACCGCCCGGCACCGTCCGCTACGGCGCCTCCTACAGCGCCGAGGCCGCCGCCGACCTGCTCATCGACCCGGCCCTGTGGCAGCGGATGGTCAACCAGCAGTACCGGCTGCTGTCCGCCGTCGACCGCTGGATCGAGCAGCTCGAACGCGCCCACGAGGACCGCGCGGCGGCCGGCATCAAGGCCGGCGAGGCCGTCCGGGAACGCGCCGACCGGGCCCTGCTGGCCGCCATCGGCAAGGACCGCGGCCAGCGCACCGCGGCCGGCCGCGACCGGGCCGGCGACGACCTCACCTTTGCGGTCTGCCGCAAGGTCGCCGCGGCCGCCGGCATCACCCTCACCGAACCCCCCAAGGGCGCCGCCGGCGACCGGGTCAGCCCGGTCGAACGGATCGCCCTGGCCTCCCGGATCCGCACCCGCGCGGTCCGCCTCGACGGCCCCTGGTGGCGCACCGACGCCGGCCCCCTGGTCGGCCACCGCGCCAAGTCCGGCGCCCCGGTGGCCCTGCTCTGGCGCCGCGGCCGCTACGAGGCGGTCAACCCGGTCTCCGGGCTGCGGATCCGGATCGGCAAGGACAACGCCGGGGAATTCGAACCACAGGCCGTGATGTTCTACCGGCCGCTGCCGGAACGCCCGCCGAACCTCTGGCGGCTGATGCGCTTCAGCCTCCGCGGCACCCGCACCGACCTGCGCAACCTCGCCCTGAGCGGCCTGGTCACGGTCGCCCTGGGCGCACTCGTCCCGATCGCCACCGGCAAGGTCCTCGGCGTCTACGTCCCGGCCGCCGCCCGCGGCCCGATCGTGCAGGTCTCCCTGGCCGTGATCATCTCCGGGGTGGTCGCCGCCGCGTTCACCCTGCTCCAGAACCTGACCGTGCTGCGCATCGAGGGCCGCATCGAGAGCACCCTCCAGCCCGCCGTCTGGGACCGGCTGCTGCGCCTGCCCACCACGTTCTTCGCCGCCCGCTCCACCGGCGAACTGGCCGGCGCCGCCATGGGCATCAGCGCCATCCGCCGCGTACTGGCCGGCGTCGGACCGGTCGCCGTCCAGGCCGCCACGGTCGGCGCGGTCAACCTCGTCCTGCTGCTCGTCTACAGCGTGCCGCTGGCGCTGGCCGCCCTGGCCATGCTGCTCGTCATCGGCGCGGTCTTCCTCATCATGGGCCTGTGGGAACTGCGCTGGCAGCGCCGGCTGGTGACGCTCGGCAACAAGCTCAACAACCAGGCGTTCCAGACCCTGCGCGGACTGCCGAAACTGCGCGTCGCGGCCGCCGAGTCCTTCGCCTACGCGGCCTGGGCCCGGGAGTTCGCCCGCTCTCGCGAACTCCAGCAGAAGGCCGGCCGGATCAAGAATCTCACCACCGTCCTCAACGCGGTCTACCTCCCGCTCTGCTCCCTCGCGCTGTTCATGCTGCTGGCCGGCCCGGCCCGCGGCAGCATGTCCGCCGGCTCCTTCCTGACCTTCAACACCTCGGTGACCATGCTGCTCACCTCGGTCACCCAGATCACCGGCGCCTTCGTCACGGCCGCCGCGGCCCTGCCGATGTTCGAACAGATCAAGCCGGTGCTGGAGGAGGCGCCCGAGGTGCGCGGCGGCAGCTCCCAGCCCGGCGTCCTCACCGGCGCCATCGAGGCCCGCAAACTCTCCTTCCGCTACAGCGAGGACGGCCCGCTCGTCCTCGACGACGTCACCCTCCAGGTCCGGCCCGGTGAGTTCGTGGCCGTGGTCGGCCCCAGCGGCTGCGGCAAGTCCACCCTGCTCCGCCTGCTCATCGGCTTCGACCGGCCGACCTCCGGCAGCGTCCTCTACGACGGCCAGGACCTCGCCGCCCTCGACCAGGCCGCCGTCCGCCGCCAGTGCGGGGTGGTGCTCCAGAACGCCCAGCCGCTCACCGGCTCCCTCCTGGAGTGCATCTGCGGCGCCGCGGAGTTCACCCAGGAAGAGGTCTGGGCGGCCGCCGAGATGGCCGGACTGGCCGAGGACATCAAGCGGATGCCGATGGGGCTGCACACCATGATCGCCGGCGGCGGGGCGATCTCCGGGGGCCAGCGCCAGCGCCTGATGATCGCCCAGGCGCTGGTCCGCCGCCCCCGCATCCTCTTCTTCGACGAGGCCACCAGCGCCCTGGACAACGAGACCCAGCGGATCGTCATCGACAGCACCCGCGCGCTCAGCGCCAGCCGGGTGGTCATCGCGCACCGCCTGTCCACGGTGCTGGACGCCGACCGGGTCCTCGTGATGGCCGAGGGCCGGATCGTGGAACAGGGCACCCCGGCCGAACTCCTCGCCGACACCGGCGGCCGGCTGCACGACCTGGTACGCCGGCAGAGGGTCTGAGCCCGCCCGGCCGGACCGGCCCTTGCGCCCCTCGTCCCTTGTGCCGCATAAGGTACGGACCACCGCGCACTGCCGGATGGAGGACGAGATGGCCACGGTCAAGCACCTGTTCGACGCGCTGCCCCCCGACCGGCGCCGCCGGCTGGCCGAACTGGCCCGCGAGGTGACGCTGCCCCGCGCCACCCGGGTCTTCGAGGAAGGCCGCCGGGCCGACCGCTTCTGGATCATCCGCTCCGGCCAGGTCACCCTGGACCAGCACGTCCCCGGCCGCCGCGCGGTCGTCGTGGAAACCCTCGGCCGCGACGAGGTCCTGGGCTGGTCCTGGCTCTTCCCGCCGCACATCTGGCACCTCGGCGCCCGGACCGTCGGCCCGGTGGAGGCCCTGGAGTTCGACGCCGGCCTCGTCCGCGCCCTCTGCGAGGACGACCCCGTCCTGGGCCGCGCCGTCTACCGCTACGTCGCCGAAACCGTCGCCGAACGCCTGCACCTCACCCGCACCCGCCTCCTCGACCTCTACGGCCCCCAGGGCAGCGGCGAGGAAGCCGGCGGCGACGACGTCTGAGCCCCGGCCCGCCCGCACCCCGCCGCGCTGCCCCGGCCGCCTACCGGCCCCCCTCCGCCGGCCCGGTCACCGCGGACGCCAACCCGGCCGCCTGCCCGGCCACGTCCGGATGGCCGTGCCGCCGCGCCCAGTCCGCCAGCTCGCCGAGCAGCCGCGCGCACTCCGCCCGGACCGCGGCCAGCGGAACCCCGCCGCTGCGGGCCTCGACGGCGCCCTCCCCGGTGCCGGAGACCAGCCCCGCCCGGTCGCAGACCCCCAGGGCCTCGACCCGGTCCGGACCGCCCGCCGGCGCCGGCACCAGCCGCACGTAGTACGGCCCCTCGCAGAAGTACACCTCGCCGGGCTCGCCCCGCCCGGCGCGTGCCACGGCCTCGCACAGCGAGCCGAGCACCGGCAGGGGGGCGTCGCTCCAGCCCGCCTCGGGGAAGTCCGTGCCCGCCAGGGTGAACCAGATCCGGCCCGACAGCTGCCGCGGCTCACCCGCGGCCACCTCAGGACCGGCCAGGGTCATGGTCAGCGCGGCCATGTCAGTCACTCCAGGGGACGAGCGGGTAGATCGACCGCATGGCGCCACCACCGCGCGGGATCTGGAACTGCACCATCTTGCCCTGCACCGTCGCCACCGCCTGGATCATCCCCGTCCCCGGGTCGTACCCGATCACCCGCGGGTTGTTCCCCAGCGCCTGCCGGGCGATCGCCGCCAGCTGAGCGTCGGTCATCTTCGCCGGCCAGAGGTCCTTCCGCGACGTCACCCCCGCCCCGCCGGGGAAGTGGTTGCTGCGCACGTGCGCGGTGTCCAGCCCCTCGTACTGCCGGGGGACGCGCACGCCCTTCAGGCTCTTGGCGTCGCGCTTCATCGCGCAGTTGTGCACCAGGACCGGGGTGTCGCCGGCCAGGACGAAATAGGTGTGCACACCCTCGACGCTGAGGTTGTAGGTGCGGGCGGCCGCGCGGTACGGGCGCACCTCCCGGACGGTCGCGGTGCCCCGCCCGGTCGTCTGGAGCCGGTCGCCGGGCCGCAGGGCGCCGGCCTGCCGCCAGCTGCCGGCCGCGGCGTCGTAGAACAGGTGGTGCGCGGTGGCGCGGATCGTGCCGGTGCCGTGCGGGCCGGCGATGGTGAGCCGGACGAAGTCGCGGTCGGTGTCGGTGACGATGACCGAGGCGACGCCGTGCCGCTGGAGGGCGCCGCTGCCCGGGGCGGCGTTGCGGATCCCGTCGCCGGCCCGGAGGCGTTCGATGGGCGCGGCACCGGAACCGGCCGTGAGCACCGGCGTCCCGGCCACGAAGCTGTCCCGGGCGCAGTCCGGCGAGGGGCCGGCGTTCTCCTTCGCGGTCTCGACGGCCCTCCGCCGGTCGGCCTGCTGCTCCTTGACCCGCTGTTCGATCTCGGCCAGGGCGAAGGCCATGGCCATGATCTGCACCTGGGCCCGGAAGCTGATCGTGTAGGGGATCCGGACCGGCCGGCGGGTCGCCCGGGCCTGGGCCTCCGCCTCCCGCTGCTTCTGCGCCTTGATGCGCTGGACGATCGGCGCCGTCCCCGCGGCGACGCAGCGCATCGTGCCGCCGCCGTTGACCGGCAGGGTCGCCGTCGCCGAACACCCGCCGCCGGACTCGCCGTTGACGGTCACCTGCGCCGTCATGGACGCGTTGACCGTCCCGGACAGCCGCGCGCCGGGGGCGGCGGTGGTGGAGGTGACCACGTTCTCGGTGACCGTGCAGGACTGCGCGCAGCTCAGATTGCCGGTCTGGTTGAAGGAGAAGCGGATCCCGAGGTCGACGGCGCCGCCCAGCGTCCGGGTCTGGCCGATCAGGTCGTCGTACGCCCTGCCGACCTGGTCCGCGGACATCGGTGTGAGGTCCGTCCCGCCGCTCCCCGTCCCGGCGGCCACCGGGAGCGCGGCGGCCGCGCCACCGGCCGGGCGCAGTGCGGCGGCCGCCGTCCGCACCGGGGAGCCGCTCCCGGCCGTGCCGCCCCCGGGCGCGGTGCCGCCCGCGGTGCCGAAGGGCTCCAGGCGCAGCACCCGGTAGGGCGCGGCCGCCGAGACGTACAGCCGCCCCTCCGGCGTCACCACGGACCGGGCCATCGGCCCGCCGGGCCGCACCGGGGCGGCCGGTGTCTGCGGGAAGGTCCTGATCCGGTCGAGCCCGGTCCACAGCCGGGACGCCAGCTCGGCGGGCGACCCGGGGACGTCCGCGAGGTGGCGGGCCAGCCGGCTGTCCCCGGTGACCCACTTGCCCTCCAGCGCCGACGCCGCCACGCCGCCCGGGAGGTCGGTCAGCAGGTCCTTCGGCGGCTTGGCGTAGGTCTTGCCGCCGACCCGCAGGACGCCGAACTGCCGCCCGTCCACGGTGAGTCGGCCGCGCGCCTCACCCCCGTCGGTGACGGTCACGTCCCACGCCGTTCCGCCGGGGGCGGAGCCGGTGTAGTGCGCCATCGGCTCCCCGGCGAGGTTGTAGAGCGCGAGGTAGAACGGGGCGCGGTCGCCCTCGGGGTCCTCCTCGGGCCCGGCCGCACGCCACAGCAGCGTCCCGGTGACGAGTGCGAGGACCAGGACGCAGGCCCCCGCGGCCAGCAGCCACGGCGGCCGCCGCCACCAGCTCTTCGGCGCCGGCGGCGCGGGCGGCGCCTGCGGGCCCGCCGCGGGCGCCGCCCACGGGTCGTACGGCGCCGGCGCGGCCCCGCTCCACGGCTCCTGCTGCCCGTCCCCGCGCTCCCCGCCCGTGCCCGGTGCTCCCCCGTACATCTCCGCCCCCCGCGGCTGCTAGTAATGGAACGTCGGTTTCCTGGTGCCCGATCCCCGGTCAACTGCCGGACCCTGTGCAGCGCAACGATCCCGCACCGGGCCCGTACCGGCCACCGGTATGCCGTAAGTGGAGCGATGTCGTGACCGGCAGCAGGCCGCGGCCGGCGGCTGCCGCCGGTGAGTGGGGAGGGAACAGTGACCGGGACCCAGCCCGGAGCCGCCCGGTCCGGGCCGCTGCCCAGCGGGCGGCACCGCCTCAGCCGGGAAGAGGTCGTGGCCTCCCAGCGGCTGCGGATGCTGACCGCCACCGCGGACGCGATGCGGGCCAAGGGCTACGCGGGGACGTCCGTCGCCGACATCATCCGGCGGGCGGGGGTCTCGCGCGAGACCTTCTACCAGCAGTTCCGCTCCAAGGAGGACTGCTTCGTCCAGGCCCTGGACGCCGCCACCGACCAGCTCGCCGCACTGCTGGCGGCGGCCCGGCAGCCACCGGACGGCTCCCCGGGACCGGCCGGCCCGGAGGAGACCTTCCGTCGCCTGCTCCGCCGCTACCTCCACGCCCTCGCCGAACACTCCGCGTTCGCCCGGCTGTTCCTCGTCGAGGTGTATGCCGCGGGCTCCGAGGCGATGGCCCGGCGGATGCGCTGGCAGGGATGGTTCGCGGACGGCATCGCGGAGATCTTCCCGGCCGGGTCCGGGTCCGGGTCCGGGTCCGGGTCCGGCGACGGCGCCGAGGAGCGGCGCTTCGCCTGCGAGGCCGTGGTCGCCGCCGCCGCGCACCTGGTGACGGTGCGCCTGGTCGCGGACGACCTGGCGGGCCTGCGGGCGCTGGAGGATCCGCTCGTCCGCCTCGCGGTACGGCTCCTGGGCTGACCGGCCGGCCCCCGCCGCCGGCCGGCCCCCGGACCTCAGCCGGCCGCCTTCGTGCCGGGCAGCGGCAGCCCCGGACCGCAGACCGGGAGCTTCGGCGGCTGCCGGTTGAGCTGCTCGCCGCCGCCCCGGACGGCGTACGGGTCGATGGCGTAGCCGTGGTCGCCGCTGAAGTAACCGACCACGCCGTTGGCGAAGCAGGCCAGGTTGGCGAGCACGTTCTCGGAGTAGCAGATGCCGTCGTTGGTGTTGCAGATCTCCTTGACGGTCAGGTCGCCGAAGCCGCGCGGGCCCTTCATGGTCATGCCCGGCAGGACCGTCGGCAGGTTCGTCTCGATGCCGCCCGGGCCGCCGTGCGTACCGGGGCGCCGCGGATCGCCGTAGAGCACACCGCTGATCCGGTCGTGCGGGACGGCGTCGCCCGCGGACAGGGCGGCCAGCTCGTCGCCGGCCACGAGCGCGCCCTGCGAGTAGCCGGCGAGCGTCAGGTGGCTGGCGGCACAGGCCCGGTGGAAGTCCCGCACCGCCTTGTCGAGGGTCGCGATGCCCTCGGCCACGGAGTCGTCCAGCGTCTTGGTGTCGCCGGGGTACGGGGCGATGGACGCCGAGTAGTGGATCTTCGTGAACGACACGCCCGCCGGGAGCCGGGCGTTGGCGGCGTCGTAGATCCCGGCGTCGCGATCGAGGTGGCCGCCCACCTCGAAGAGCATGGTCTGCGGGCAGCCGGCCCGGGTCGGCGGCTGCGGCGCGGCTGCGAGGGCCGGCGGCGCGCTCACGCCGAGGACGGGCAGCGCGACCAGTAACGCCAGGGCCGATCGGGCCTTTCGCATGTGCACCTCGTCTCCAATTGGCTTGGCAGAAACGGGAGTTCGTGCCGGTGCGACGCCAACGTAGCGCCGCCGGACGTTCCGCGAACAGAGATGTTCGTGAAAGTTTGGTGTGCGGCCCGGAAGCGGGGCCGCCGGACGGCGCCGCGATCCGGTGACCACGGACCGCCCGGCCGCGGGAACCACAAGCGGAATCCGCACGACTACCTGTGCCGGGCCACGAGGGTGGCCCGCGGCCGGCGGACCGGCCGGAACGTCCCAGCGGTAGGGGAGAAGACCCATGCGCCCAGTGAAGTGGTGCGGACTCGCGATGGCCGTCGCGCTGACCGCCACGGCGTGCGGAGGAAGCAGCGGTGAGCGCGGCACGGGTGCGGACGGCGGGCCCCCGGGCCGCGACGGCTTCCCCGTACGGGTCGCCGACTGCAAGGGCACGGAGACCACGTTCACGGCACCGCCGCGCAGGATCGTGACCAGCAACGCGGCGGCACTGGAGATGCTGCTCCGGCTGGGCGCCGGCGACCGCGTCATCGGCACCGGCTTCCCGCCCGGCAAGGGCACGCTCCCCGGAGAGCTGGGCGCGCGCGCCGCCGAGATCCCGGTGCTCGGCACGGCCGTCATCCCCAAGGAGAAGCTGCTCGGCTCGGGCGCGGACCTCTACCTCGACACCTTCGCCGCCATGGGCTCGATGGGCGGCGCGGGCGACGCCCCCACCGACGAGGAGTTCAAGGCCGCGGGCATCCGCCACGTCTACCTGGCCTCCACCGCCTGCGCCCCGACGGCCAAGACCCCGCAGCGGGACCTGTCCGCCGTCGAGGGGGACCTCATCCGGCTGGGCGCCGTCACCGGCACCGCGCCGCGCGCCCGGGAACTCGTCGCGGACATGCGGGCCAAGGTCGGGGCCGTCCGCAAGGCGATCGGGGACGTCCCGGCCGGGCAGCGGCCGGGCTACTTCTTCTTCGACTTCGACGCCGGGACCAAGCAGCCGATGGCCGTCTGCAACCGGCAGGTCGCCAACGCCGTACTCACCCAGGCCGGCGCCCGCAACGTCTTCGGCGACTGCGACGGCGACTTCGAACCCGTCTCGTGGGAGGACGTGGTGGCCCGCAACCCCGACTGGATCCAGCTGGGCATCCGCGACCGCGGCGACGCGGCGGCCAACGCCAGGGCCTACGACCAGGCCGCCGCGTTCCTGCGGACCTTCCCCGCCACCAAGGGGCTGGCGGCGGTGCGCAACGGAAAGTTCCTGCGGATCGGTTCGGAACGCACCACCATCGCCGGCACCCGCACCGCCGACACCGTCGCGGAGATCGCCCACGCCCTCTACCCGGCGCGCTTCAAGGGGGCGCGGTAGTGCGGGGGGCGGATGCGGATGCGGACGAGTATGCGGATGCGGGGGCGGATGTGGGGACGGGTGCGGGGACGGGGGTTGGCCGGGGTGTGCCGGCGGGGGAGGGGGGTCCGAGTGGGGCCGGTGAGGCGGATGAGGCTGGCGTCCCGGGTGGGACCGGTGTTCCGGGTGGGTCTGCGGTCCTGGCCGGTTCCGCAGCCGCGGCCGTTTCCGCGTCTGCGGCTGACCCGGTGTCTGTGGCCGATTCCACGTCGTCGGACGCCCCCGCAGCTGCGGCCGATGACGCATCCGCGGCCGCCGGGCGCCGTCCGCGTGCCGTCCGCGCCGGGCCGCCGGCCCTCGTGCTCGCCGCCGCGCTGCTGGCGGCCCTGACCGCCGCGGTCGCGCTGGGCGCCACCGACATCGCGCCCGGCCACGTCTGGTCGGTGGTCCTGGACCGGCTCGGCGGGGCGCCGCCCCGGCCCGGGACCGACGACCTCATCGTCTGGCAACTCCGCGTCCCCAGAGCCCTGCTGGCGGCCGCGGTCGGCGCCGGACTGGGCCTGGTGGGCACCGCGACCCAGGCCCTGGTCCGCAACCCGCTCGCCGACCCCTACCTCCTGGGCATCTCCAACGGCGCCTCGCTCGGCGCGGTCGCCGCGATCGTGCTGGGCGCGGGCGCCGGCGGGGCGCTCGGACTCGGCCTGTCGGCGGCGGCCTTCGCCGGGGCGCTGCTCGCCTTCGCCCTGGTGTGGTGCATGGCCCGCCGCGGCGGCGGCTTCTCGCCCCTGCGGCTGGTCCTCGCCGGGGTCGGCATCGGCCAGTTCCTCTCCGGCTTCACCAGCTACCTCGTCCTCCAGGCCGGCGACGAACAGCAGACCCGCGGGGTGCTCTTCTGGCTCATGGGCAGCCTGAGCGGCGCCACCTGGGCAACGCTGTGGCTGCCGGTGCTCGCGGTGGCCGCGGGTCTGCTGGTGCTCCAGGCCCGGGCCCGCGCCATGAACGCGCTGCTGATGGGCGACGAGACGGCCGCCGGGCTCGGCGTGGACGTCACCCGGCTGCGCCGCGAACTGTTCGTGGTGACCAGCCTGCTCACCGGCGTCCTGGTCGCGGTCTCCGGCGCGATCGCCTTCGTCGGCCTCATGGTGCCGCACCTGTGCCGCCTGGTGCTGGGCGGCGACCACCGCCGGCTGCTGCCGGTGGCGGCACTCACCGGGGCGCTGCTCCTGGTCGTCGTCGACGTTGTCTGCCGGACCGCCATGGACGGTCAGGAACTTCCCGTAGGGGTCGTCACGGCCATGATCGGCGCACCGGCGCTGCTGTTCATCCTGGACCGGCGACTGGGGGCCGCACGATGAGGATCGCCATCGAGGACCTGCGGGTCGGCTACTCCGGGCGCGAGGTGGTCTCCGGCGTCCACCTGATGGCGGCGGCCGGGGAGATCGTCGGTCTCGTCGGCCCCAACGGGAGCGGCAAGTCCACCGTCCTGCGGACCGTCTACCGCCATCTGCGGCCCACCGCCGGCCGGGTCCTGCTGGACGGAACCGACCTGCGCACCCTGCCCCTGGCGCGCACCGCCCGCCACATCGCGGCCCTGCCGCAGGAACGCACCGCCGCCTTCGAACTGACCGTCCGCGAGGTGGTGGCGATGGGCCGCACCCCGTACAAGCGGGCCTTCGCGGGCGAGGACCGCGCCGACCGGGAGACGGTGGCCCGGGCCCTGGCCGCGGTCGGCATGAGGGGCGCGGCGGGCCGCCGGTTCTCCGCCCTGTCCGGAGGGGAGCGGCAACGCGTCCTGCTGGCCCGGGCGTTCGCCCAGGACCCGGACGTGCTGGTACTGGACGAACCCACCAACCACCTCGACGTCCGCCACCAGGTCGAGCTGCTCGCCCTGCTCCGCGACCGGGCCCGCACCACGCTGATCTCGCTGCACGACCTCAACGCGGCGGCCTCGCTCTGCGACCGGCTGCACGTCCTGCACGCCGGCCACCTGGTCGCCTCCGGCCCGCCCCGCACGGTGCTGACGCCGGAACTGCTGGCGGAGGTCTTCGGCGTCCGCGCCGCGGTCACCGAACACCCCCTCACCGGCGACCCGCTGATCGCCTTCGACCACCGGGGGCGCCTGCGCCTGCCTGGGGGACGCACCTGAGGGCGGGTGTCCGGGGGCCGTGCGAGGGACGTGCCTGAGGCAGGCGTGTCCCGGGACGGTCCGAGGGACGTGCCTGGGGCAGGCGTGTCCCGGGACGGTCCGAGGGGCGTGCCCGTCCGGGGGCCGGGGCGGGGTGGGTGGCGGTCCGTCCCGGCCCCTCCCCGCCCCGGTGACCCTCACCCCCCGAGGGTGGTGAAGTGGCTCGGCCTGCCGTGGCGCACCACCAGCCGGCCGAGCCGTTCGGCGTCCGCCCGGCGCATCAACTCCCGTCGGCCGCCCGCGCGTTCCAGTACGCAGGCGTGCCACGGCGTCATCCACACGTCCGGGGTCTCCAGCAGCCGGATGCCGAACTTCGCCGAACCCCTGGGCTGCGGATGGATGGACAGCCGGACCGCCCCGGGGTGGTACACGCCGACCAGTTCGCCCCACGCCCGGCTCCGCCGGATCACGCCGTACGCGCGGGACCGGCACTCGCGCTGGAGCGCCGAGCGGGTCCCGGTGTACGCGCCGGTGTCGGTGTCCTCGAACAGGAACCGGGTGATGCCCTGGTACAGCCGCCGGGCCGACGCATCCGCCCGGGTCTCCGCCCGCAGCACCTCCAGCGCCGGCGCGTACTCCGCCTCCACCGCGGCCCGCTTCTCCTCGTACGACCTCTCCCCGTACGCCGCGCGGAGGTCGAAGACCGTCAGCCGGTCCCCGAGCCGCTCCTGCCGGATCAGCGCCCGCAACCCGTCCCCGTACGCGTCGATGGCGGCGTCCGGCACCCGGATCAGGTCGCTGAAGACATGGCCGTCCGAGCAGATGACCACCCGGGCGCCCGGCGGGTACACGTCCGCGATCCGGGTGCACAGCCCGTGCAGGAAGTGCAGCGAGAGCCGTTCGCCCTCGTCGGGGAGGGGGCCCAGCACCTTCGCCGGATTGGGGGATTTGCAGGGGAAACCCGGCAGGGTGAACCGGACCGGCTCACCCGCCCCGACCCAGCGCGCCACCTGCCGCACCTGGTGGGGGAACGCATCGGGGCGGTCCCTGCGGGTGGTGTCGTCCAGGGTCCGCCGGTAGGGCAGGAGGACCCGGAGGATCGCCTCGCACAGGGCGCGCGTCGCGGGCCCGAGGGGGACGTCCGCCCCCTCGGGGGGCGGGGCGGGGACGCGGTGTCCGGGGCGGCTTCCCGTGGCGGCGGGCGGGGTCAGCATGCCGCGCCCGGTATGCGGGGGGAGGTGGTGGGGGTGGTGGGTGCGTCGGGGGTGGTGGGCGTGGCGGTGGTGGGCGTGGCGGTGGTGGTGGGTGCGTTGGGTGCGGGTGGTGAGTTCGGTGGGGGAGGGGTGGAGGTTTCGGGCGAGGTAGTCGGGGTGGGGGACGGGACCGAGGCCGGGCCCGGGGCCGAGACCGGGTCCGGGCCCGTGCCCTGATCCGCGACCGGGGCCATGGGGCAACGGGAGCGAGCCGTGGCGTCCGCCCCGTACGCCACCGGCACGTGGTTGACCCCCCGGGCCAGCACCGCCGGGATCCACTGGAGCGCGTCCTCCGGGACGGCCAGGCGGAGGCCGGGCAGCCGCCGCACCAGGGTGCCCAGCGCGACCTGCAACTCGACACGGGCCAGCGCCGCCCCCGGGCAGAAGTGGATGCCCTGGCCGAACGCGAGGTGCGGATTGGGGGAGCGGTCGAAGTCGAGCGCGTCGGCGTCGGCGAACCGCCGCGGGTCGCGGTTGGCGGCACACAGCGAGACGATCACCGAGTCCCCGGCCGGGATCCGGGTCCCCACCAGCTCACTGTCCTCGGCGAAGAACCGCCAGGTCGTCAGCTCGAACGCGGCGTCGTGGCGCAGCAGTTCCTCCACCGCGCGCGGCAGCAGCCCGGGACGGGCGGCCAGCTCGGCGAGCCGCTCGGGGTGGCGCAGCAAGGCGAGCACCGCCGTGGTGATCTGGTTGGTGACCGGTTCCTGCCCGGCCACCAGCAGCTGGAAGATCATCGAGTCCAGCTCCGCCGGCGACAGCTCGCCCGCGTCCCGGGCGGCCACCAACCGGGCCAGCAGGTCCTCACCCGGGCCCTCACCCGGGCCCTCATCCGCTACCCGGCGTTTGTGGACGACCAGATCGGCGATGTACTGCTGGAGCCCGCGCAGCCGCGCCTCGTACGCCGGACGGCCCGGGTCCGCGGGCCCCACCGGCTGCACCACCTTCCCCCAGTCGCGGTCGAAGCGCACCGCGAACTCCTCGGGCAGCCCGATCACTTCGGCCAGCACCCGGAACGGGAAGCGGGCGGCGAAGTCCGCCACCAGGTCGGCCCGCCCGACGCCCCCGGACGGCCCCGCGCTGCCGGACCCGTCGGCATCCCCGGTCCGCCCCGCCCCCGGGAACCGGTCCACCAGCGCGTCGGCCATCTCCTGGAAGCGGGGGCGGAGCGCCTCGACGCGCTGCGGCGCGAACGCCTCGGTGATCATCCGGCGCATCGCGGTGTGCCGGGGCGGATCCTGGTGCAGCAGATGGACCTGGAGCTGGGAGTGCTGCGGTTCGGGCATGATCGACGCCCGGGCCCGCCAGGCCGCGTTGCCGCGCGAGTGGTGCTTGCCCAGGCGCGGGTCGGTCAGCGCCTGCTGCGCCGCGTCGTAGCCCGTCACGAGCCAGGCGAGCACACCACTGGGGAAGCGGACGCGGTGAACGGGACCGCGCTCCCGCAGTTCGTCATAGAGGGGGTAGGGGTCGCGCTTGTAGTCCGCGCCGTACAGCTCCACCGGGTCACCGGCCTCTCTGAGGCGCCCGGCGTCTCTCGGGCACGTGCTGCCTTCCGGGCCGGCCGGCGCCTGAGAGCAGGGCCGGTCGGGCGTGTGGGGTGACGCGTCGGGGGTGTGCGGTGAGGTGAGGTGGTTCACGTCGTCTCCTCTTGGGCCGGTGCCAGTGGTGCAGAGGGCAGGGGGGTTCCGGGGGCAGGGTCTCGGTGTCAGCGGTCAGGAGTCAGGGGTCAGGGGTCCGGGGCCAGAGGTCAGGGATCGGGGTCCAGGGAGCACGGGCCAGGGATCACGGATCAGGGGTCAGAGGGGCCTGAGGGCCCGGGGGTGCGGGCCGGCTCACACCGTGATCTCCGGCCGGTACTGTTCGAGCCACAGCGCCAGGTCCACGACCCGTTCCAGGCGCAGCCGGTGGCCCCACTCCAGCCGCTCCGGCTCGGTCCGCAGGACGGACCCGATGACCCGCTCGTCGACCAGGTCCCGCACCCGCCCGCCGGCCGCCCCCAGCGCCTCCCGCGCGAGCTTCTGCAACCCGCGGTTGTAATCCGGGTGATGGGTGGCCGGATAGTGGTTCTTGGCCCGCCACAGCACCGAGTGCGGGGCGAGCCGGGCGCCCGCGGCCCGCAGCAGGCTCTTCTCCCGCCCGTCGTGGCACTGCACCTCCCACGGCGCGTTGAAGGCGTACTCGACCAGCCGGTGGTCGCAGTACGGCACCCGCACCTCCAGGCCCCGCGCCATGCTCAGCCGGTCCTTGCGGTGCAGCAGCTGCCGCAGCCAGCGGGTCAGCGACAGGTGCTGCATCTCCCGCTGCCGGCGCCGCGCCGGACCCTCACCGTCCAGACGCGGTACGGCGGCCAGCGCGGCGCGGTACGTGTCACGCTGGAACTCGCCGATCCGCAGCGTGCCGGCCAGGTCCGGATGGAGCGGTACGGCCGCCTCGTCGCTGGTCACCAGCAGCCAGGGGAAGGTCGGTGCGGCCAGCGCCGCCGGGTTGTGGAACCACGGGTAGCCCCCGAACACCTCGTCCGCGGCCTCCCCCGACACCGCCACCGTCGCCTGCTCCTTGATCCGGCCGAACAGCAGAAAGAGCGAGGTGTCCATGTCACCGACGCCGATCGGCGAGTCCCGCGCGGCGACCACGGCCGCCCGGTGCCCGGGATCCAGCAGCGCCCGCGGATCCAGCACGACGGTCCGGTGCTCCGTGCCGATGTACGCGCCCGCCTCCACGGCGTACGGCGCATCATGCCCGGTACGCAACACATCACCGGTGAAGCGCTCGGCCTGATCGCTGTAGTCGACCGCGTAGGAACGCAGCCGCGCCCCGTCCCCCTCGCGGGCCCGGAGTTCATCCGCGAGCAGCGCCGTGACGACCGTCGAATCGAGGCCGCCGGACAGCAGACTGCACAGCGGCACATCCGCCTCCACCTGGGAGCGGACCGCGCGCTCCAGACGGTGGCGCACCTCTTCGGTGGCCGCCGCGACATCGTGGTCCTCGTGCGGACGAGCCGTCAGCTTCCAGTAGTGCCGTTCGGTCAGCCCGTCGCGGTCGAACACCAGCAGCCCGCCCGGCGGCACCTCCCGGACGCCCGCCCACAGCGTCGCCCCCGTCCCGAACACCAGGCCGTACGCCTCCCGGAGCCCCTGCGCGTCCACCCGCGGCGCGCAGTCCGGGTGCGCGAACAGTGCCTTGGGCTCCGAACCGAAGACCAGACCGCCCTCGCGCGTCCGCGCGTAGTACAGCGGCTTGACGCCCATCCGGTCCCGTACGAGCAGCAGCCGCCGGGCCTCCGCGTCCCACACGGCGAACGCGTACATGCCCTCCAGCCGCCCGGCGAGCCCGGCACCCCACTCCTGGTAGGCCCGCAGCACCACCTCGGTGTCGCTACGGGTCCCGAACTCGTGGCCCCGGGAGCGGAGTTCGGCCCGCAGCTGATGGTGGTTGTAGACCTCGCCGCTGTAGGTGAGCACGGTGTCGGTGGGGGCGGGGAGGGGGCCCCGGCCGGGTGCGCCGCCGGGTGCGGGGCTGTGTGGGGCGGCGTGGCCGGGGCCTTCGGAGGCGGTCTGGAGACGGCCGGGGGACCAGCCCTCCGAGGGCTCCGGTCTGCGGCCCGGCCCGCCACCGCGGCGCGCCGTCATGGGCTGCGCCCCGCCGTCCGGATCGAGCACGGTCAGCCGCCGGTGCCCGATCGCCGCGTGCGGACCGCACCAGATGCCCGAGGCGTCCGGCCCGCGTGGAGCGAGCGCGGCGGTCATCCGCTCGATGACACGGGGCCGCAGCCCCGGATCCTCGCCGAACGAGATCCATCCGGTGATACCGCACATCTGCTGCCTGCCTTTCGGGGGTGAGGAAGGGGTGAGGGGAGGAAGTGAGGGGGTGAGGGGGTGAGGGCTCTAAGCTGTGGAGTTTCGGGAGGCGCCATGCGTAGCCGAACGGGGTGGTGGGGGAAGGGAGTTCGGGGGCGTCGGTGGAAGGGCGGGAGGCGGCCCGGCCGCTCCGCCAGGCCAGGCCGTCGCCATGGCACAGGGCGGGCGTCGCGCGGAGAAACGGGCGCCGAGAGCATCGGCGGGGCGGAGGCGACGAGCCCACCGAGGGGACGGGCGTCGGGCGATGGGGGACGGGTGTCGGATGACGGGCCCCTCGATGGGTCGCCCAACGGGCCCGACGCCACCCGGGCCGCTCCCCACCGCACCACTCAACCGGCCGCCCACGCCTCACCCAACGCCTCACTCAGCACCGCCGCCCCACCCCCCTTCAGGGCACGACCCGTGGCGGGCGCGGCGGTGTCGCGGGTGGTGACGACGGTGGCGGCGCTGCCGGACGAGTACCCTCCGTGGACGAAGGGGGAGGGACGTCCCCCGTAGCCTCCGATGCCGTCACCGGGGGCGGCGGCGACGCCGGCAGAGGGGCGCACACCCCCGGCTTCGCCCACGGCGTCGGCTCCGGAACTGAGGGCCGCGGCTTCGGCGCCCCCGCCGTGGGCACCTCCACACGCCGCGCCCGTGCCCGTGCCCGTGGCCGCGCCCATGACCACGCCGGCGGCCGTGTCCCTGCCGGTGGCCGTGTCCCTGCCGGTTGGGGTGCCGATGCCGGTGGCCGTGCCCTTCCCGGTTGCCGTTCTCCTGGCTGCCGCCGCCGGCCCAGGAGCAGGAGCACCGCCAGCAGCGCCGCCCCGGCCGCCAACCCCTGCCCCATGCGCAGGCCGACCAGGCTTCCCACGGTGGTGGCCACCGCCGGGCCCAACGTGAACCCGGCACTCCGGGCGAGCTGCACGGTCGAACCGGCGGTGGCCATCCGCTCCGGCCCCGCCGCGTTGAGCACCATCAGCTGGACGGGCCCGCCGTACAGGCCCATGCCGAGGCCCGCCACCGCCAGCCGCCAACTCACTTGCACCGGCGGCCAGGAGCCGGCGATGGCGAGCAGACCGAAGCCCAGCACGACCAGCGCCGCGCCGGTCACCGCTATCGGCCGGGCCCCGAAGCGGTCGGCGAGCCGACCGCCGACCGGCCCGGCGACCGCCATCGCGGCAGGGAAGGCGAGCAGTGCCAACCCGGTGGCCGACGCCGAAACGCCCTCCACACGCTGGAGATGGACCGCCAGCAGCAAATGCACCGCGGCGAACGCGGCGGCGAGCGCGAACACAGCACCATGGGCCGCGCCCGTCCGCGCCGTCCGCAACGCCGCACGGACCCGCCGCCCGCCCGCGCCCCGCGCCCACAACGCCCCCGGTATCAGCGCGATCCCGCACAGCACCGGGCCGACGACCCCGTCAGCCCAGCCGCCGGCCGCGAACGTCAGGCCCAGCAGCAGTGCCGCCACCGCCGTACCGACCAGCGCGGCATCCCGGACCTCCGCCCGTCCGGGCGCGGTCAGCCGACCGCCGGTCAGCCGACCGCCGGGAGGGAGCCCGCGCCGGGCCAGCCACCAGGCGAGTGCACACAGCGGCAGCTTCACCAGCAGGACCGCACGCCACCCCCACTGGTCCAGCAGCACACCGCCCAACGCCGGCCCGGTGACGGCCCCGAGCGGCCCCAGCGTGGCCGGTACGCTCATCGCCCGCCCTCGGTGCTCCGGGCGCACCGAACGGACCGCCAGCAGCGGCATCAGCACGAACAGCGCCGCACCGCAGACCCCTTGGAACAGCCGCGCGGCGATCAGCGCGGCCGCGGCCGGGGCAGCGGCCGCGACCGCTCCACACAGCCCGAAACCGGCCAGCGCCCCGAGCACCACCGGCCGCAGCGGGGCCCGGTCGAGCCACCGCCCGGCCGGCAACAGCAGGGCGACCACCGGCAACTGGTAGCCCAGCACCGCCCATTGCGCGACGGACACCGGGACGCCGAAACCGGAAGCGATGCCGGGCGCCGCCACCGTCACCACGCTCATGTCGAACATGGCCAGGAACGAACAGATCCCGGCGACGGCCACCAGCCCCCACCGCTCCTCGCGCGCCCCCGCCAGGTCCCGTGGCATCGGCCATTCCTCTCCTCGGCACACCGCACCGGTCCAGCACGGTCTCTGAGAGGTCGGGCGAACCATGCCGCCAGTTCCCGCCGGGCCGCGAGAAATTTCCCTCCGCCGACAGCGCGGGACGGAGAACCACCGCCGACAGTGGTCCGGCAAACGACCGGCGGTGCCTGGCGGCGCCGGACGCGGAAGCGCCAACGGTGCTTGGCGCGGACGGAAGTGTCGACACTGCGGCACGGCAGGCCATCGAGCCGACAATGCCCGAAGGGTAACCGGCGCCCGAGCAAACCCAGTTAGTCGGTCCGAGACCGCGCCCAGTTCCGCCGGCCGGACGGGACAAACCTCACGCGCCCCACGGCCCCTGATCGGTCCTTCACCCCCTTCCCCACCTGCCACGATGACGCGATGACCACGCCCGCGATCTCCGCTTCTCCCCCCGAACGCGCAGCGCGCCCCCGTGCCTCGACCCACCTCCTCCCGCTCCGGCGACTGAAGCCGTCCCGCCCGGTCCTCGGCTTCGTCGCGCTCCTGGCCGTGCTGTTCGCCCTCTCGTACGCGGTCGGCCGCGCGGCAGGCCCGGTCGCCCCCGGCCTCCATCCCGCCGACCGCCCCCGCCCCGGCACGGGCGCCGACGAACGCCCTGGCACCGGCGACAGCGGAGGGATGCCGGGCATGGAGGGGATGCCGGGCATGGGTGGGATGTCGAGCATGGGCAAGAGCCCCGGCCCGGCAGCCCTCGCAGCCCGGGTAGCCCCGCGAATCCCCACCCCGGCCACCGACACGGCAGCGGCGACCCCAAGGGCTCTGCCCCGGCCCTCCCCAGTCAGGGCCTCGTACCTCCCCCCGCCCCCGCCCCCGCCCCACCC
>NZ_JALMUV010000021.1 GCF_023155275.1 Streptomyces rhizoryzae | reverse complement strand
CCCCCAGCCCCCACCCCCGGCACCACGAACACACCGGGGCCCCACCCCGAACACCCCCCTCCGCCGAAGGCGGAAAGACAGACACCCCCACGGCGGGACAGCCGACCACGTACGGGGGAGCCCCGAAGGGCTACGTACGGGGGAACCCCGAAGGGCTACGGGCGGGGAAACCCCGAAAGGGCGGGGCCCGTTCGTCGGAGCACGGCGACGTCGCCCGCCGCGCCCACCAAGACATACGTGGCGCGCGGATGGCGCGCCCCCGCGTCCGCCAGGACCTGCTGCGGGCCGTGGTCGGCGGAGGTCTGCGCGGCGATGTAATCCGGCGCCCTCCCACCCGTGTCGCCGGTCCAGAAGACCCGGGTGCGGCCGGTGAGGCGGCTGAGCGGGCGGACGTCGGATTCCACGGTCGCGCCGTCGGGGATGCGGTCCAGGAGCCGTTCGGCGGCGCGTACGGAGGGCGGGGTGCGGTAGGTGGCGGACTCGGCCAGGCGGGCCATCGGCAGGGTGGTGGTCAGGGCGAGCGCGGCGGCCAGGACGGCGGCGGGCAGGTGGTGGGCGTACGAGCGCAGCCAGGGGCGGGGCGAGGCGAGGGCCCGCGGCAGGGCGTCGACCAGGGCGAGGAAGACCACCGGCATCAGGACGGCGTTGTAGTGCCAGTCGGTGCCCCAGTAGTGCGGGTCGTGGGAGAGGAAGCGCCAGCCGAGGGTGGGCGCGGCGACGAGCAGGAGCGGTGAACGCAGCGCGAGCAGGCCGGTGGTGGGCAGCAGCACCCACAGCAGGGTGCGCAGTGCGACGGTGAGGGGGATGGCGGGGGCGGTGCCGCCGTGGGCGCCCAGTTTGCTCCAGTAGTCGTAGGAGCCGGAGCCGTTGGCGGCGGGGATGAGCACGCCGAGGGTGACGGCGGTGGCGGTGATGCCGAAGGCGACCAGCGCGAGCGGCAGCGGTCCGGGGCGGCGGGTGCGGATCAGGGAGAGCGCGCCGATGGCGGCGGCGGTGACGCCGAGGTCCTCCTTGACCAGGACCAGGGGCGCGGCCCAGCCGACGGCGGCGTTCCAGCGGCCGCGCAGGGCCGCTTCGAGGGCGAAGGCGATCAGCGGTACCGCGAAGGCTATTTCGTGGAAGTCGAAGTCGGCGGCGCGCTGGATGCCCCAGGACAGGCCGTAGGCGGCGCCGAGGGCCAGCCCGCGCCGGCGGCCCAGATGGCGGGCGGCGGCGCGGGTGACGGGTATCGCGGACAGCGCGAACAGCGCGGACTGCGCGGTGAGCAGGGTCAGCGGTGAGGGGAACAGCCGGTAGAAGGGGGCGAGCAGCACCAGGACGGGGCTGAAGTGGTCGCCGAGGATGTTGGTGCCCGGCCCCTTGAGGTCGACGACCGGCGCCCGGAGGTGGGCGTAGCCGCGGACCGCCTGCTCGAAGATGCCCAGGTCCCAGGAGATCACGGACATCGTGCGGTAGCGCCAGAAGGAGAGCACCGCGTACGCGAGGAAGAAGAACCCGGCGGTCCAGTACGGGTCGAGGCGCGGGGCGCGCAGCGCGGCGAGGCGGGACGGCGCACCTGCCGGGCCGGGGCCGGCACCACCGGGGGAGGGCCCGGTGGTGCGGCCGTCCGCCGCCGTTGCTGCGGCCGTGTCCATGGGCGTCCTCACTCTCGATTTCCGAAAAGATATCCGAACCGGGGGGTGTCCGGTCCGTTGTCCACAGGCCGGTCCGCGCCCCGTCCACCTGTCCCGCAACGCTGTTGCCACGCCCCGCGATTGGATGCCCGACCGTGATACGGCCCCCGTTCCCCTCCCGCCCCCTCCTTCCGCGTGCCGCGGCCGCCGCCGCGCTGGCCGCGCTGCTCGCCGTCACCGGCTGCTCCGGCCCGAAGGCCGGGCACGGCGGCGGCAGCGGGGCGGGCCCGTCGGCCACCGCGGACGGCGCCGGCGGGCCGGGGGCGCCGGGCAGCGCCCTGCGCGCGCTGGATTCAGTGGCCGTCAAGGGCGCGGGGACGAGCGACGGTTACGCACGCGACCGGTTCGGTTCGGCCTGGGCGGACACCGACGGCAACGGCTGCGGCACCCGGGACGACATCCTCAAGCGGGACCTGCGCGGTACCGCGTTCCGGGACGCCAAGAAGTGCGTGGTGGTCTCCGGGACGCTGCCGAAGGACCCGTACACCGGGAAGGCGCTGGACTACCGGCGCGGCCGCAGCACCGTCGACATCGACCACGTGGTGGCGCTGTCGGACGCCTGGCGGACGGGCGCGCGGCAGTGGGCGGGCCGCAAGCGGGTGGCGCTGGCCAACGACCCGCTGAACCTCATCGCGGTGGACGCCTCCGCCAACCGCCGCAAGCGCGACGGGGACGCGGCGGACTGGCTGCCCCCGTACACCGGTTACCGCTGCACCTACGTGGCGCGCCAGGTGGCGGTGAAGAAGAAGTACGGGCTGTGGGTGACGCGGGAGGAGAAGGCCGCGATGGCGAAGGTGCTGAACTCCTGTCCGCGGCAGGCGCTGCCGGGCGGCGGGACGCCGACCCAGGCGCCGGAGCGCTTCGCGGCGAAGTAGCCGCGTGGCACGGCCCCGGCCCGGTCCGCGGGGTGCGGACCGGGCCGGGGCCGGTGCGGTCGTGGGGCCGGTCGGTGCCGGCCGGGGTCAGCTGGTGGGCAGCTTCCAGTGGACGCCCTCCATGTCGACGTCCGGGGTGACCTCGACGTCGAGGTCCTTGGCGGTGGGCGGGGCGTCGAAGGCGACGTCCACGGTGGCGGTGGCGCCCGGGGCGATGGTGCCGTCGAAGCCGATGCCGATCTTGCCGTCGATGATCTGCTCCGCCTCGCGGCCCTCGGCGCCGGTCCTGGCCTTGATCTGGGTCAGCGCCGGGTCGAAGGCGGACTTGCCCTTGTTCTTGATCTGCACGGCGACCTTGTACGCCTTGTTGCCGTCCTTGTGGCCGGAGGCGATCTCGCCGACCGCGTACGGGGCGGGCTTGGCGACGCTGACCTCGATGCCCTTGTCCGGGTAGGTGGCGATGTCGCCCGGCCCGTAGGGCTTGGTGTCGCCGGCCTTGCTGCCGTCCTTGGGCTGCGCCTGGGCGCCCTTGACCTGCTTGTTGATCTCGTCGACGGCACTCTTCACGGCGAGTGCGCTGACGATGATGCCGACGATCGCCAGGATCAGGGCCAAGGCGCCCAGGATGGTGCCGGTGATCGCCACGCCCTTGTTGGTGGCCTGGCCCTTCTTGACCCGGCTCGCGCCGACCAGGCCGAAGATCAGCGCCAGGAGGCCGAGCGGTCCGGCGAGCCAGAACAGGACCATCGGGATGCCGCTGAGGAAGCCGATGATGCCGAGGACCAGGGCGGCGACGCCGAGGCCGTTGCGGGCCGCCTGGGGGGCCGGCATGCCGGGCGCCCCCTCCGGGACGGGCTGGTACTGCATCTGCTGGGACATGCGAAGGGGCCCCTTCCGGGCGCTGGACGTCGTTCCGTCGATTCGGTGGGTCAATAACAGCATGGGCTGTGAACCGAGTCAACAAGAGTTCACGGGCTGAGATGATTCACGCCGTGAAGCGGGTCGTTTGCAGTGCATGGGTATGCTCGGGGACACAGAGGTCACGCAGAGGTCACGGGGTCATCAGGAACAGGAGTCGGTCAGGTGCCGCAGAAGGCGACGGACGACAGCGTGCGGGGGGACAGCGGGGCGGACGGCCGCCCCACCGAGGTGACCGCCGCGGGGATCGCGCGGCTCGCCGGCGTCGGCCGGGCCGCGGTCAGCAACTGGCGGCGCCGCCACGCCGACTTCCCCAAACCCGTCGGCGGCACCGAGACCAGCCCCGCCTTCGCCCTCCGCGACGTCGAACGATGGCTCCGCGACCAGGGAAAACTCGCCGAGGTCCCGGCCCGCGAACGGGTCTGGCAGCAGCTCGTCGGCCACCCCGCGGGCGCCGCCGCCGCGCTCCGCCAGGCCGGCGCCGTCCTGCTCCTCGTCCACGACCGGCCGGCCGCCTGGCGCCAGCTCCGCGCCGCCGCCGACGACACCGAACTCACCGGTGTGCTGCCCGCGATGCTGGAATCCGTCCTCAGCGCCCGGCTCGGGCCCGACCACCCGGTCCGCGGTCTGACCCGCCAGGCCCTCGCCCGCTCCGCCGCCCTGGTTCGTGCGGCCGGCGACCTCGCCGCCGCCGAGGGCGCCGCCGAGGCGTACGGCTTCCTGCTCGGCCGCCACCTGGACGCCAACCCCCGCCAGTACACCCTCACCCCGCCGGGACCGGCCGCCCTGATGGCCGAACTCGCCGCGCCTGACGGCCCGTTGGGCACCGTCCTGGACCCGGCCTGCGGCGCCGGCGCCCTGCTCGCCGCGGCCCGCGCCCACGCCGGGGACGCGGCGCGCGCCCCCCGGTCGAAGCAGGCCGGGGACGCCGCGGACGCCGCCCCGCCCGCCCTCCACGGCCAGGACGCCGACCCCGACCTCGCCGCGCTCACCGCCCTCCGGCTCGCCCTGGAGGCACCCGCCGCCGAGGTCCGCGTCCGCGCCGCCGACACCCTGCGTGCCGACGCCTTCCCGCAGCTGGCCGCCGACGCCGTCCTCGTCCACCCGCCGTTCAACGAACGCAACTGGGGCCACGACGAACTGGCCTACGACCCCCGGTGGGAGTACGGCTTCCCGGCCCGCACCGAATCCGAGCTGGCCTGGGTCCAGCACGCGCTGGCCCGGCTGCGGCCCGGCGGCACCGCCGTCCTCCTCATGCCGCCCGCCGCCGCGTCCCGCCGCTCCGGCCGCCGGATCCGCGCCGACCTGCTGCGCCGCGGCGCGCTGCGCGCGGTGATCGCGCTGCCCGCCGGTGCCGCCCCGCCGCACGGCATCCCGCTGCACCTGTGGGTGCTGCGCAAGCCCGGCGGCCCCACCCCGCCGGTCCCGCAGCTGCTCGTGGTGGACACCGCCCCGCCGGCCGGCGGCGGCACCGGGCGCGACAAGCCCGACTGGCCGGCCGTCCGGGCCACCGCCGTCGACGCCTGGCGGGAGTTCGACCGCGCGGGCGGCATCGAGGAGATCCCCGGCGTCCGCCGCTCGCTGGCCGCCATCGACCTGCTCGGCGACGACGTCGACCTGGCGCCCGCCCGGCACCTGCCGCCGCCCGCCGCGGCCGGCGGCCCCGCCGAACTCGCCGAGGTCCACGACCGCCTCACCGCCACCCTGGCCCGCACCACCGAACTGGCCCCCCGCCCGGCCGCCCCCGCCGCCGCGCCGCCCGCCGCCCGCTGGCCGCTGACCACCGTCGGCGAACTCGTCCGCTCCGGCGCCCTGGTCCTGCGCACCGGCGGCACCGGCACCGCGGCCCCCGGCACCGCCCCCGCGGTCCTCACCGACCAGGACGTCATCGCCGGCCTCGCCCCCTCCGGCACCCTCCCCGAGCCCCCCGCCGACGGGGCCCCCGAGGAACCGGTCCTGGTGGCGGAGGGCGACGTGGTGGTGCCGGTCCTCGGCGGCGACGCCATCGCCCGGGTCGTCGACGCGGCCACCGCCGGCGCCGCCCTGGGCCGCAACCTCACCCTGCTGCGCCCGGACGCCGCCGCCCTCGACCCGTGGTTCCTGGCCGGCTTCCTGCGCGGCACCGCCAACAACCGCCAGGCCAGCAGCTACGCCTCCACCGCCACCCGGCTCGACGCCCGCCGCCTCCAGCTGCCCCGGCTGCCGCTCGCCGAACAGCGCCGCTACGGCCGCCGGTTCGCCGACCTGGCCGCCTTCGAGGACGCGCTGCGGCTGGCCGCCCGGCTGGGCGGGCAGCTGGTCCAGGGGCTCCACGACGGCCTGACGGACGGCACGGTCGAGCCGGACTGAGCCCCGCCCCCGGGACAGGCGGCCGCGGCCCGGCACATTCCCCGGCGCTCTTCGTACAACCCTGCACGCGGGTCCGGCGTCGTATATACGCTCGCAGGCACGTGCGCGCACCGGCGGACCCGCGTGGCGCACGAGGCCGCGCCGCGGCGACGCGGCCCGGCCCCCGGCCACGAACGATCCGTCAGGAGCAGTGATGCACGGCCCAGTCCCGGCCCCGCCGCCGTACCGTCCCCCGGCGCGCGGGACGGTCCTCGCGCTGCGGGTGGTCTTCGTGGCCGCCACGGTGCTCAGCCTGGGCTTCCTGGCGTGGGCCGCGATGCTCCGGGCCGCGATCGTGCTGCGCCGACCGCTGGGCTGGTGGCTGTTCGCCGGCCACCTGGCCCTGTTCATCGGCACCGGCATGCTGATCACCAGCTTCCCGGAGGACGACTGGCGCACCAACGCGGGCGTCGGCGCCCTGCTGCTCCAGATAGCCGGGGTGGTCGCCTACTACCTCGTCGCCGACCTGCGCGCCGAACGGGCCCGCGCCTCCGCCGCCCCCTTCCCGCCGGCCTACCCCGGCCCGGCCCCGTACCCGGCGGCGCCGCCGCTGCCCGGCACCCCCCTGGCGCCGTACGCCCCGCCGCCCGTCCACCCGCACCCCCCGCTGCACGCCCAGGAGACCCAGCCCTTCGCCCTCCCCGGCCACCCGGGCCGCCCGCCCGCGGCCGGCCCGTACACCGCGCCGCCCCCGCCGCCCCCCGGCCCCTACGGCCCCCCGGCCCCGCCGCCCGAGCACCGCCCGCAGCCCCAGCGCATCGACCGGGTCCGCGCCGAACTCGACGAGCTGAGCGACTACCTCCGCAAGGAGGAGGGACGGTGAACGGCCGGGTCATCGCCGACCGGTACGAACTCTCCGTACTGCTCGGCCAGGGCGGCATGGGCCAGGTCTGGATCGGCTACGACCGCCGCCTGGACCGCCGGGTCGGCGTCAAGCTGCTGCGCCCGGACCGGGTCGCCGGCACCCCGGACGGCGAGGAGATGCGCCGCCGCTTCGTCCGCGAGTGCCGGGTCACCGCGCAGGTCGACCACCCCGGGCTCGTCACCGTCCACGACGCCGGCAGCGACGGCGAGGACCTCTACCTCGTCATGCAGTACGTCGAGGGCGCCGACCTCTCCGACCACCTCGCCGAGCACGACCCCTACCCCTGGCCCTGGGCGGTCTCGGTCGCCGCCCAGCTGTGCGCGGTGCTCGCCGCCGTCCACGCGGTGCCGATCGTCCACCGGGACCTCAAGCCCCGCAACGTCATGATCCGGCCCGACGGCACCCTGGTCGTCCTCGACCTGGGCATCGCCTCCGCCCTGGACACCGACACCACCCGCCTCACCCACACCGGCTCGCCCATCGGCAGCCCCGCCTACATGGCGCCCGAACAGGCCATGGGCGGCGCCGTCGGCCCGTACACCGACCTCTACGCCCTCGGGGTGCTCCTGCACGAACTCCTCAGCGGCTCGGTCCCGTTCGCCGGCTCCACCGCCCTCGGCGTCCTCCACCGCCACCTCCACGAGGAGCCTGTCCCGGTGCGCCGGCTCCGCCCCGACGTCCCCGAGGCGCTGGAGGAGCTGGTCCTGCACCTGCTCCGCAAGGACCCCGAGGCCCGCCCCGCCGACGCCCAGCAGGTCTACGCGGCCCTCGCCCCCCTGCTGCCCGCCTCCGCCCCGGGCGCGCACCCGCCGCTGGCCCCGATGGACCCCACCCGCCCGTTCCGCCGGCCGCACGCCCCCTGGCCGTCCCGCGCGGCGGGCGCGCCGCCCGCCGCGCCCGCCCCGGCGGTGCCGGCCGTCCCGCGCGTCCCCGGGCCCGACCAGGCCGCGGCCCCCGCCCGGCCCGTCCCGGACCCCCGCGCCTCCCTGGCCGGCGACCTCCCCTGGAGCGCCCTGGCGGACTCCGCACCGGCCCCCGCCGGGGGGCTGGCCGCCCCCGGGGCCCGCCCCGCCCCCGCGCCCGCCGGACCGGACGTCGCGGCCGCCGTCGACGAGGTCAAACGCCTCCTCGACCAGGGCCGCATCACCCACGCCGTGGACATCCTCGGCGGCATCCTCCCGGCCGCCGCCGAACGCCACGGCCCGCACTCCCCGGTGGTCCGCACCCTCCGCAAGCAGTACGCCGCCACCCTCATGGACGACGGCCAGTACCGCCGCGCCCTGCCCGAACTCCGCACCCTCGCCCAGGAGTACGCCAAGGAGTCCGGCGCCGGCGCCACCCGCCAGGCCCTCCAGTTCCACTACGACGCCGCCCAGTGCCTGGAGCAGCTCGGCGAGGTCGCCCAGGCCCTGGAGGAGTACCGGTCCCTCCTCCCGTATTTCGAGCACTACGCCGACGACCCCGTCCGCCCCCTGGAGATCCGCCGCTCCATCGGCCACCTGCTGCTGGCCCAGGGGGAGCACGGCGCCGCCAAGGAGACTCTCTCCCGGCTCCTCCACGACGCCGAGCGCCTGCACGGCCCGCACCACGCCTTCCCGACCGAGATCCGCCGGACGCTGTACTGGCTGGGGCAGATCCAGGGCTGACGGCCGCCCGCAACCGTCCCCGGCACGGCTCGTTGGCCGAAGCAGTGGCCCGGGCCCCGCCGACTCCCTAAGCTCGATCACCCCGGTCGTCACCAGGGGACCAGGCAACGCACCAGGTACCAGGCAACTCACCAGCTATCAGCCAACGAGCTCATCAGGTCGTCGCTGTGCCGCACGACCTGCCGGGAGGCCATGTGTTCCGCCGTAGGACCGCGCTCGCCGTTTCCGCCGCCGCCGCGCTGCTGGCGGCGACCCCGCTGCTCACCGCCTGCGGCACGCAGGCGCACCCCGGTGCCGCCGCCATCGTGGACGGCAAGCGGATCACCGTCGCCCAGCTCCAGGCCCGGGTGAAGGACGTCCGCGCCGCCCAGGCCGGCACCCCGCAGGGCAACCAGATGATCGCCAACACCGGCCGGCTCAGCCTCTCCACCCTCAACGGCATGATCTTCGACGAGGTGCTGGCCCGCGCCGCCCGGGACGCCGGGGTGACGGTCACCCGCGCCGACGTCCAGAAGTGGCGGGCGTCCGCCGAGGAGCAGGCCGGCGGCGCCGCCCGGCTGAAGCTGATGTGGCTCCAGCAGGGCATCGCCCCCGACCGCGTCGACGCCACCGTCCGCAACCAACTGCTGCTCGACGGCCTCGCCCGGCACCTGAAGGCCGACCGCCGGCAGCCCGAGGGCCAGCGCGCGCTCGCCGCCGCCCTGGCCCGGACCTCCGGCTCCATGGGCATCGATGTCAACCCCCGCTACGGCACCTGGGACGACCGGCAGGTGATCCTCGGCGAGACCAAGGAGCCCTGGATCGTCCCGTCCCCCCAGCGCCAGCGGCAGGTCTGACCGGCACCGGCCGCCGGGTCCGGCACTGTCAGTGGCGTGCGTTACGTTCGATTACGTGAACGCTGACGCCGCAGACGCCCCTGACACCACCGGCCCCGGCGCCGCGCCCCGCCCCGGGGGCGCCGGCACCGGCCGCCTGGTCCTGCTCACCACCAGCCACCGGGTCGCCCCCGGCCTGCTGTCCTGGCCCGCGTGGCAGGTCCTGCGCACCGCCGACCGCGTGCTCGCCGCCGATCCGCACCACCCCCAGCTGCCCTATCTCCGCGAGGCCGGCATCGCGGTGGAGACCGCCGCCCCCACCGCCCGCGAGCTGGTCGACTACTGCGTCCCCGGCGGCCGCACCGCCGTCGTCGTCACCTCCGCCGACGGCGAGAGCGCGCTCACCGACGGCCTGGCCCGGCTGGCCGGCTCCGGCCGCGAGCCGATGCCCGACCTGGAGCTGCTGCCCGGCTCCTACGACCTCCCCGGCGCCCGGCTGCTGGATCTCGTCCAGGTCATGGACCGGATCCGCGCCGCGTGCCCCTGGAGCAGCATCCGCACCCACCGCGACCTCGCCAAGTACGGCCTGGAGGAGGCGTACGAGCTGGTCGAGGCCATCGAGGAGGGCGACCGCGCGGCGCTGCGCGAGGAGCTGGGCGACGTCCTCCTCCAGGTCGTCTTCCACGCCCGGATCGCCCAGGACGACCCGGACGAGCCGTTCTCCGTGGACGACGTGGCCGGCACGATCGTGGAGAAGCTGCTCCACCGCCACCCGCACGTCTTCGGTGACGAGGCCGCCGAGACCCCCGAGGACGTCAAGGCCCACTGGCTGCGCACCAAGGCCGAGGAGAAGCAGCGCAGCTCCGTCACCGAGGGCGTGCCGCTGGCCCAGCCGGGCCTGGCGCTCGCCGCCAAGCTCGCCTCCCGCGCCCGCACCGCGGGCCTGGCGGTGCCGCTGCCCGCCGGCCCCGGTATCGGCTACGAACTCCTCGCCCTGGCCGTCCGCGCCGAGGCGGAGGGCGTCGACCCGGAGGCCGCGCTGCGCGCCGCGGCCCGCGCCTACCGCGACGCGGTGCTGGCCGCCGAGGGGGAGGCCGCTTAGTACCGTAAGGACAGCGGGAGTTGAGGGGGAGGGGCCCGGTGGACGAGGAGCTGAGGCGGCGGGCGCGCGAGCTCGCGGCGGAGCTGCTGCACGAGCCCGCCGCCACCACCACGCGCAACACCCTCGCCGGCGGTACGGCCCACGGGCCCGTCGTCCAGGCGGGCAGCATCAGCGGGCTCACCTTCCACACGACCGCGTCCCCCGGCGGGCTCCCCGAGCCCGCCGGCTGGCCCACGGCGGCCGACCTGGACCCGATCGCCTTCGGCGTGCGCCCCGCCCAGCGCCTCGCCGGGCACCCGGACCTCCCGCCCTACGTGGTCCGCGACCGCGATGCCGCTCTCGACGCGGCCCTGGCGCGGGCCCGGGCGGAGGGCGGGCTGGTGCTGGTGCTCGGCGAGCCCTTCACCGGGAAGACCCGCACGGCGCTGGCGGCGCTGGTCCGGGGCCCGGCCGGCCGCCGGGTGTGCGCGCCCGCCCGTGGCACCGACCTGCGCGGCCTGCCCGCCCTGCTGCACGGCCGCCCGGAGCGCCACGTCATCTGGCTCGACGACCTCGACGAACACCTCGGCGACGGCGGGCTGGAGCCGCGCCTGCTCGCCCAGCTGGCCGCCCTCCACGTCGTGGTGCTGGCCACGATGCGCGAGGACGCCTACGACGACTGCCGCGTCGCGCCCCGCGGCCGGGTCCTCGACCTGGCGCACACCGTCGAGCTGGCCCGGGAGTGGAGCCCCGGCGAGCGGGACCGGCTCGCACAGGAGGCCGCCCGCACCGGGGACCCGCGCCTGTTGGACGCCACGCTGTCCGCCGGCCCCGAGGGCGCGGCCGCCCACCTCGCCCTCTCGCCCCTGCTCCACGAGGAGTGGTGGCGCGCCCGCCGCGCCGACCGCCACCCCCGCGGCCACGCCCTGGTCCGCGCCGCCCTGGACCTCGCCCGCTGCGGCCTGACCGGTCACTTCCCCATGGACCTGCTCCTGACGGCCCACGAGCACTACGCGGACGTGACCGGCCTGGAGCGGGAGTCCGCCGAGGACGCCCGCGCCTGGGCCACCGAGCGCCGCCACGGCCTGCTGGGGCTCCTGGACCGCGGGGTGGGGGACACCTGGCGGGCCGCTCCGTCCCTGGTGGCCGCGGCGGCCCGGCACGACGACCGCCCCGCCGTCCCCGGCCCGGTGTGGGACTGCGCCCTTGAGGCGGCCCGTACGGACCCCGCGTACGCCTACGCGAAGATCGCGACGAGGGCCCGCACCGCCTTCGAGCAGGCCGCCGACGCCGGGGACCCCTCCGCCCTCCACCGCCTCGGCCTGCTCGCCGAGTCGCTGGGGGAGCAGACGGAGGCCGAGCTGTGGTTCCGCCGGGCCGCGGACGCCGGGGAGCCGCGGTCGGCCGCGCGGCTCGGCCGCATCCTCGCCGATCGGGGCGACGGCAAGGCCGCCGAACCGTTCCTGGAGACCGCCGCCGAGGCCGGGGACGCGGCGGCGGCCACCTTGCTGGGCAAGCTGCTGCGGGCCCGGGCCGAGCACTGGTTCACGGCGGGCGCGCAGGCCGGCGACCCGGAAGCGTCCCAGCTGCTCGGCGACCTGAAGATGGGCGCCGGCGAGGACGACGACGCCCTCGGCGCGTACGAGGACGCCATGAAGGTCGGCTACGCCCCGGTGGCGCGCAGCTACGGCCGCCTGCTGATGCTCTTCAACGACCTGGACGAGGCCGAGGTCTGGCTGCGCCGCGCCGCGGAGGAGGGCGGCGACAAGCGGGCCACCGAGATGCTGAGGTTCAGCTTCGGCCCGAGCGCGCGGATCCACGACCCCGAGGACGACCTGACGGTGATGGCCGGCGACGGCGACCCGCTGATGGCCGCCGCCCTCGGCCGCTTCCTCGAACTCCGCGGCCGCCCCGACGAGGCCCGCCCCTGGTACGTCAAGGGCTACGAACAGGGCGACGCCTACGCCGCGTTCCGCCTCGCCGCACTCCACAAGGAGTCCGGCGACGAGCCCGAGGCCGCGCTCTGGCACGCCAGGGCGGCGGCCCTGGGGCACCCCGCGGCTCAGAGCAAGTGATCCGCCTTGCCCGCCTTGATGTCGCGGATGAGGGTGCGCAGGGCGTCCATGGAGTCGGTGAGGTAGTGGTCCTCGTCGCCGTTGACGGTGATGTAGGCGTTCCCGTCGGCGTCGGTGCCGAGGCGGAAGCAGTTGTTGCCTTCGCCGCAGAAGGGCTCTTCCCAAGCGATGTCAGGCATGCGGTCTCCTAGAGTTGGCGCGCGATGGTGTGGATGAAGTCCCGTGATTTCTCAGGACTCAGGGCGTTCTCCGCCATCCAGTCGAGGTGCGCTCGGTACTTGGCGAGCTGGGCCTCGGCGTGGGTGAACTCCGGCCCGTGCGCGGAGTCCAGCTGGACGGTATCGAGCTGGGGCACCGGACCTTCGGCATAGAGCAGCGCATGGCCTGCGCCGGGGAATACGCCGCACTCGACGGGGATCACCTGCAAGGTGATGTGCTCGTGCTCCGAGGCGGCACAGAGATGGTCGAGCTGTGCTTGCGTGACCTTGCGGCCCCCGAAGCGCATGCGCAGCGCCGCTTCATGCACGTAGCCCACATAGGGACGGGCGATGTCCTCGTCGAGGATGCGCTGCCGCTCCATCCTGTGGTGCACGCGAAGCTCGATCTCCAACCGCGACAGCGGCGGCAGGACCGCGCCGAACACGGCACGTGCGTAATCCTCGGTGTGCAGCAGGCCAGGGACGTGCACGGTCTGGGCCGTGAGCAGTCGCTTTGCATGCCACTCCAGCTCCGCGATGTCGTGGAGTCCTTGCGGAAGTGTGCCCCGGTGCTCCTCCCACCAGCCGCGTTCCTGCTTGTCCGCCATCGCCGCCAGCGCTTCGACGTAAGCGGTGTCCGAGCAGGCGTAGTTGCAGGCCAATGTGCGTACGCGTTCAGGGGTGATGACGCGGATGCCGGACTCCATGTTGGAGATCTTCGTGCGGTCCAGGCCCAGCAGGCCGGCTGCGTAGTCCGTACTCGCTTCTGCGGCCAGCCTGAGTTTGCGCAGTTCAGCTCCCAGGCGCTTCTGGCGCTCGGTGGGGGTGCGTCGCGTCGCCATACCGTCCTCTCCGGGTCGGAACGGGGCCAGTGTGCCGTGGCGGTTCGCCGCCCGTCCAACTCGATGGTGGCAATTGTCACGACAGTAGTGGCGCCTTGTCGGAAGCCTCGCTAGCGTTGGGTAACGCGCAAGCCACACACCGCAATCGCCGGAAGTGCACCGCGTGACCGTGCCCGCCTGCCCTGGGGTGCGTGCGGTCGCGCCCGGGGAGGCAGGCCACCGGTGCGAGCGGGAGCGCGTAGCACCGCGTGCCGCAGCTGCACGCGCCCAACTGCCCGACGCCCGTGAGGGGTTCCGTCATGCCTGTGATCCCGTTCCCGTCGCCGTCCGCGCCGTCCCTGGCCCGACCCCGGATTCCCGCCGTTCCCTCCCGCTGGACCTTCCCCGCCACCGCCACGTCCGTCAGCCGTGCCCGGTGGGCCGTGGCGGGGGCGCTTCCCGCCGACAGCGCGCCCGAACTCACGGAAGACCTCGTGCTGTTGACGTCGGAGCTCGTGACGAATGCCGTGCGGCACGGGATCGCGGGTGACGAGGACGGCGACGGGCGGCTGGTCGAGGTGTTCCTCTGGTCCGCTGACGGGCACTACTGGCTGGCGGTCTCCGACCCGGGAGACGGACACCCGGTCAGGAGGGCGGCCCGCCCGGGTGCCGGGTGCGGTGGCCGTGGGCTGGTCCTGGTGGACGCCGTGTCGGCCGCCTGGGCGGTGGTGCCGCGGCACCCGTGCGGCAAGTCCGTGGTGGCCGGGGTGCCGCTGCCCGAGGGGTGACCGGCCGTCGGATGAGTGCGGGCGGTCAGGCCGGTGTCCGGGTGGCACCGGCCGCGCGCGCCGTGCGACGCCGTATCGCCCGCTCCGCCAGCCACACCCCCGCCACCCCCGCCGCCAGCCCCGCGCCCAGGGCGCACACGCCGGGCCAGGCGGCGAGGCCCCAGACCGCTGACGTCAGGGCGGAACCGGCCGCGCCGCCGGTGAAGTAGGCGGTCATGTAGGCGGAGTTGAGGCGGTTGCGGGCCTCGGGGCGGACGGCGTAGACGAGGTTCTGGTTGCTGACGTGGACGGCGTGGGCGGCGAGGTCCAGGAGGATCACGCCGGCCAGCAGGGCCGCCAGCGACCAGGCGCCGCCCGTGCCGCCGGCCGCCAGCAGGCCCCAGGACGCCAGCAGCAGGAACGCGCTGACGCCGGTGACGCGGTGGGCCAGGCCCCGGTCGGCCAGCCGCCCGGCCACCGACGCGGCCAGCGAACCGGCCGCGCCGACCAGCCCCAGCAGTCCGATCGCCGACTCCTGCCAGCCGTAGGCGGGGCCGGACAGCAGGAACGCCATGGCCGTCCACAGGACGCTGAAGCCGGCGAAGGTCAGCGCGCCGAGCGCGGCCCGCCACCGCAGCACCGGCTCGTCGGCGAAGAGCGCGAGGGTGGAGCGCAGCAGGGCGGGGTAGCGCAGCCCGGCCGTGGTGCGCAGGGCCGGGAGGCGGAGCCGCAGCAGGACGGCGATCAGCAGCATCAGGGCGGCGTCGGCCCAGTAGACGGTGCGCCAGCCGCCGAGTTCGGTCAGCAGGCCGGCGGCGGTGCGGGCGAGCAGGATGCCCAGGAGCAGGCCGGTCATGACGGTGCCGACGGTCCGGCCGCGGGCCGCGGGTGCGGCCAGGGTCGCCGCGAACGGGGTGACGACCTGGGCGGCGACGGAGGTCAGGCCGGTCAGGGCGGTGCCGAGCAGCAGCAGGGCGCCGTTCGGGGCACTCGCCGTCACGGTCAGGAAGACCGCGGTCAGCACGCAGAGGGTGACCGTCAGCCGGCGGCGTTCGAGCAGGTCGCCGAGGGGGACGAGGAACAGCAGGCCGAGACCGTAACCGGTCTGGGCGACGGTGACGACCAGGGCGGCGGTGGCCGCGGAGAGGTGCAGGTCGCGGCTGATGACGTCCAGCAGGGGCTGGGCGAAGTAGTTGCCGGCGACCGCGAGGCCGGCGGCGGTGGACATCAGCAGGAGGGTGCCGCGGCCCAGCCGCGAGGCGGGCGGCTGCGGTGCGGGGGAATCCGGTGCGGGCGATTCCGGCGCGGGTGGCTGCGGGGCGGAGGGGGTGGACGGGGCGGGCGCGGGGGTCATGGGGACCAGGGTCCGGGGCGGAGCGGCAATCGGTCCAACGCATAGTTTTCATCGCATCGATCGTGGAACGCGATGGATGGGCGGGCCGGCCGGGGAGAGGGGGGCCGGGCGGGGCGCGCCTACGATCGCGCGTATGGAGCTCCAGCAGATGCGGTACGTCGTCGCGGTCGCCGAGACCGGTGGGTTCACCCGGGCCGCGGAGCGCTGCCATGTGGTGCAGTCCGCGCTCAGCCACCAGATCGCGCGGCTGGAGAAGGAGCTGGGGGCCCGGCTCTTCGACCGGACGAGCCGCAGCGTGCGGCTGACCGCCGCCGGGGAGGCGTTCGTTCCGGTCGCCCGGCAGGCGCTCGCGGCGGCCGAGCGGGCCCGGGCGGAGGTGGAGGCGGCCACCGGCGAGGTGCGCGGCCGGCTGGCGGTCGGGGCGATCTCCACGGTGGGGGCGGTGGACCTCGCCCGCGCACTGGGGGCGTTCCGCGCCGCGTACCCGAAGGTGCGGGTCGGCCTGCGGATGGACATGAGCGATCCGCTGATCGAGCGGGTGCGCCAGGGCACGCTGGACGTGGCGTTCGTCGGGCTGGTGCCGGGGGCGCGCACGGCCGGCGTCCGGGAGCGGGTGCTGGCGCGCGGGGAGCTGGTCGCGGTGGTGCCGCCGGAGCACCCGCTGGCCGGGCGGGAGTGGACGACGCTGGCGCGGGTGGCGCGGGAGACCTTCGTGGACTACGCGGAGGGGTCGGCGGCGCGGCGGCAGCGCGAGGAGGTGTTCCGGGCGGCGGGGCTGACGGCCGAGGTGGCGTTCGAGGTGACGACCGTGGAGTTCCTGGCCGAGCTGGTCCGGGCCGGGCTCGGGATCGGGATGGTGCCGGAGGTGTTCGCCCGGCGGCTGGGCGGGCTGCGGATCGTCCGGGTGCGGCCGGCGCCGGAGCGGACCGAGCGGGTGGTGTGGAGCGCGCAGGGGCCCTCGCCGGCCGCGGCGGCGTTCCTGGCGGGGCTGGGGGTGGAGCCGGGGTGACGTAGGGAGGGGAGAGGGACGGCGTAACGGGGGGCGGCCGGGGCGGGGGCCCGGTCGTGGGGTGGGCGGGCGCGGTGGGGCGGATGCGGCACCGGTTACGGTCGATACGTGCAGCAGAAGTCCCCGACGTCCGATCCCCGCCCGGCGGGCCCCGCGCCCGCCTGCCCGGTGGCCCCGGCTCCCGGCGGGCCCGCCGCCGGCCCGGTCCCCGCGCTCTTCTCCTGGCAGTTCGCCGCCGACCCGTACCCGGCGTACGCCTGGCTGCGGGCGCACGCGCCGGTGCACCGCACCCGGCTGCCCAGCGGTGTCGAGGCGTGGCTGGTGACGCGCTACGCGGACGCCCGGCAGGCGCTCGCCGACGCCCGGCTGTCGAAGAACCCGGTGCACCACTCCGAGGCCGCCCATGGCAAGGGCAAGACCGGCATTCCGGGCGAGCGCAGCGCCAACCTCATGACGCACCTGCTGAACATCGACCCGCCGGACCACACCCGGCTGCGCCGCCTGGTCTCCAAGGCGTTCACCCCGCGCCGGGTCGCCGCGTTCGCGCCGCGCGTACAGGAGCTGACCGACCACCTGATCGACGGCTTCGCCGCCCGCGGTGAGGCCGACCTCATCCACGAGTTCGCGTTCCCGCTGCCGATCTACGCGATCTGCGATCTGCTCGGCGTCCCGCCGGAGGACCAGGACGACTTCCGGGACTGGGCGGGCATGATGCTGCGCCACACGAAGCCGGGCCACGGCCCCGCGCCGCGCGGCGGCGTCGCCCGGTCGGTGAAGAAGATACGGGCATATCTGGCCGAGCTGATCCACCGCAAGCGCGCGGACCTCGGCGACGACCTGATCTCCGGGCTGATCCGGGCCTCCGACCACGGCGAGCACCTCACGGAGAACGAGGCCGCCGCGATGTGCTTCGTGCTCCTGTTCGCGGGTTTCGAAACGACCGTGAACTTGATCGGCAACGGCGTCCACGCCCTGCTCCGCCACCCCGACCAGCGCGAACTGCTGGAGAAGTCGCTGGCGGCCGGCGACTCCGAGCTGCTCGGCACCGCGGTGGAGGAGCTGCTCCGCTACGACGGGCCGGTGGAGCTGGCCACCTGGCGGTACGCGACCCGGGACCTGGTGCTGGGCGGGCAGCGGATCGCGGCGGGGGACCCGGTCCTGGTGGTGCTGGCCGCCGCCGACCGCGACCCGGCCCGGTTCGCCGAGCCGGACGTCCTCGACCTCACCCGCCGTGACAACCCGCACCTCGGCTACGGTCACGGCATCCACTACTGCCTCGGCGCGCCCCTGGCCCGGCTCGAAGGCCAGACCGCGCTGGCGACGCTGCTGTCCCGGCTGCCGGACCTGCGGCTTGCGGTGGAAAGTGAGGAATTGCGCTGGCGCGGCGGGCTCATCATGCGCGGACTGCGGTCGCTGCCGGTGGAGTTCACGCCGGAGCCGTCCGGAGCGGTTCCCCACTGTGACTGACGGCCCGTCAGACACGTAATCATTGCGTGATCTCTGCTACACCGGCTTGTGACTGCCCGTGACCCCGGTTACCTTTCCACCGATCGCGGTCGGACGCGGGGCCGGCTCCGGCCCCGCCCGGCGGCGGTCCGACAACTCAACCGCCGCGCGAAAGGCAACCGCATGCGTTCCGGGAACGGCCGGCACCGTCGCCCCCGTCAAGCACCGGCCATCTTTGTCACGGCAGGAGTGACCGGCGCGGGCCTGGCCCTGCCGCTGCTGACCGCGAGCGGCGCGCACGCCGCCGACGCGGCGACCTGGGACCGCGTCGCGCAGTGCGAGAGCGGCGGGGTGTGGAGCTCGGCCGGCAACGGCTTCTACGGCGGCCTCCGGCTCACCCAGGAGATGTGGGACGACTACGGCGGCTCCGCCTACGCCGCCCGGCCCGACCTCGCCAGCCGCGCCCAGCAGATAGCCGTGGCCCAGGCGATCCTCGACCACCGCGGCCCGGACGCCTTCCACGGCTGCGCGGTGACCGCCGGCCTCACCGGCGACCGCCGCGCCCCCGGCGTCGACCCGGGCAGCACCCCCCGCCCCACCCCGCCCCCGTCCGACGGCGGCACCGGGACCGGCTCCGGCGGCTCCGGTCCGTCCGGCGGCCCCTCCGGTACGGCCGGGACGCCGGGCGGCACCGGCCGGAGCGGCGGTGCGGCGGACGACGGCGGCGCGGGCGGCCAGGACACCGCGGACCCGGCCACCCCGGCGCCCGGCGCGTCCACCCCCGGCGGCGACGCGGCGGGCCCGCCCCCGGCCACCCCGGCCCCCGCGGACTCCCCCTCCCCGTCCGCCCCCGCCCCGTCCGCTCCGGGCTCGCCCGCCGGCGACCCGTCCGGCCCGGCCGCCCCGGACCCGTCCGGCTCCGCCGCACCCGGCGGCCCCGGCGACACCGGCACGCCGCCCGCCGCCGGCGGACGGCACCGCGGCGCGCCGGACGGCGGCGCGGACGCCGGGGAGGACCGGGACGCCGGCCGGCACGCCTCCCGCGGCGGCGAGGCGCCCCGTACGCCCCCGGAGGACAGCGGCCGCTACCGGGTCCGCCCGGGTGACAACCTGTCAGCGATCGCCGGCGCGCACGACCTGCCGGGCGGCTGGCCCGCCCTCTACCACCGCAACCAGGACGTCATCGGGGCCGACGCGGACCTCATCCAGCCCGGTCAGCTGCTCGATCTCGGGCGGACACAGCGGTAGTTACCGGCAGTTCGCCGGATTTCGCGGCGTTTCGTAAAAGTGAGATATGGCTCTCGTTGCGGGGGGTGGGCCGAGGCCCGTCCCCCGTTTCCATTTCGGTGTCTACCTGCGGAAATGGCCCGCCCGATGATCAAAAACGGTCAACTGGGTTCAGAAGATGGGGTTTGAACACCAACAGGGTTACTGCTTACGGTCAGGACCGCTCGCCAAAGCGGGCCCTCCGATCGCACGCCGAGTCCTGCCGGCGGTCGGAGGCGGATGACGCGCAAGCGCCGAAGGCAGGAGCGGGGGACCCAAGGTTTGCGCCGGCCCCGCCCGTGAGAACGGGTCAACCGGCTTGGGGTGAAGCCACGTGTGCACCGCACACGCGGCCGGGCAGCTCACACGGCCCGAACCCGACAGCTCACCTCGCAGGCGTCGGTGAGGAAACGAACGCACGATGCTGAACAAGGGCAAGCACCGCCGCAGCTCCAAGGCCGTCCGCGTGGCCACCCTGGCCGGTGTCGCCGGCGCCGCCGTCGCCGCTCCGCTGCTGGGCGCCACCTCCGCCTCCGCCGCGTCCGTCGCCACCTGGGACAAGGTCGCCCAGTGCGAGTCCGGCGGGAACTGGTCGATCAACACCGGCAACGGCTACTACGGTGGCCTGCAGTTCTCGAACTCCAGCTGGGCCGCGGCCGGCGGCCTGAAGTACGCCCCGCGCGCCGACCTGGCCACCAAGGCCCAGCAGATCGCCGCCGCCGAGAAGCTCCTCGCCATCCAGGGCCCGGGCGCCTGGTCCTGCGCCGGTGCCGGCAACCTGACCGCCGGCGGCCCGGCCGCCAACGTCGACCCCTCCGGCGCCACCGTGAAGAAGAGCCAGGGTGGCTCGGACGCCCGCAAGTACACCGAGGGCACCAAGAAGAAGAAGTCCGCCCCGGTGCGCGAGCAGGCCCCGGCCCCGGAGCGCTCGCACCGCTCCGGCCAGCACTACACCGTCAAGGCCGGCGACACCCTCGCCAAGATCGCCAAGGCGCACGGCACCACCTGGAAGGCGGTCTACGCCGCCAACAAGTCCGTCATCGGCGGCAACCCCAACCTGATCTTCCCGGGCCAGAAGCTCAGCATCTGAGCCGCCCGAGAGAGCTGCCCCGCCCCGGCGCGTACCCCCGAGCGCGCCGCGGCGGGGCTTCTTCCGTTTCCCCCGGGCCCGCCGGCCGCGGGGCGGGGCGGCGTTCACCGCTCAGCGAACAATGCGCGGAAACCTCCCGTGAACTGGGCCTTTGGCCTGCTTGTTGGGGTTTTTTCGTCCCACGGAGCGGGCCACGGGCGAGCGGATCCGCCCCGGGCCGTTAGGCTCATGCCGAGAACTCCAGACACCCATGAAGGAGACAACGTGCCGTCCATCGACGTCGTCGTAGCCCGCGAAATTCTCGACTCGCGAGGTAATCCCACGGTCGAGGTCGAGGTCGGCCTCGACGACGGCAGCACCGGCCGTGCCGCCGTCCCGTCCGGTGCCTCGACCGGCGCCTTCGAGGCCATCGAGCTGCGCGACGGCGACCCCAACCGCTACCTCGGCAAGGGCGTGGAGAAGGCCGTCCTGGCCGTCATCGAGCAGATCGGCCCGGAGCTGGTCGGCTACGACGCCACCGAGCAGCGGCTGATCGACCAGGCGATGTTCGACCTGGACGCCACCGACAACAAGGGCTCGCTGGGCGCCAACGCCATCCTCGGCGTCTCCCTGGCCGTCGCGCACGCCGCCTCCGAGGCCAGCGACCTGCCGCTGTTCCGCTACCTGGGCGGCCCGAACGCGCACGTCCTGCCCGTGCCGATGATGAACATCCTGAACGGCGGCTCGCACGCCGACTCCAACGTGGACATCCAGGAGTTCATGATCGCCCCGATCGGCGCGGAGTCCTTCTCCGAGGCGCTGCGCTGGGGCGCGGAGGTCTACCACACCCTCAAGAAGGTCCTCAAGGAGCGCGGCCTGTCCACCGGCCTCGGCGACGAGGGCGGCTTCGCCCCGAACCTCGGCTCCAACCGCGAGGCGCTGGACCTCATCCTGGAGGCCATCAAGCAGGCCGGCTACGCCCCCGGCCAGGACATCGCGCTCGCCCTGGACGTCGCCGCCTCCGAGTTCTACAAGGACGGCAAGTACCTCTTCGAGGGCAAGGAGCGCAGCGCCGCCGAGATGACGGAGTACTACGAGGAGCTGGTGGGCGCCTACCCGCTGGTCTCCATCGAGGACCCGCTGTTCGAGGACGACTGGGCCGGCTGGAAGGTCATCACCGACAAGCTCGGCAGCAAGGTCCAGCTGGTCGGCGACGACCTCTTCGTCACCAACCCCGAGCGCCTGGCCCGCGGCATCGAGGAGGGCAGCGCCAACGCCCTCCTGGTGAAGGTCAACCAGATCGGTTCGCTGACCGAGACCCTGGACGCCGTCGAGCTGGCCCAGCGCAACGGCTTCAAGTGCATGATGTCGCACCGCTCCGGTGAGACCGAGGACGTCACCATCGCCGACCTCGCCGTCGCCACCAACTGCGGCCAGATCAAGACCGGCGCCCCGGCCCGCTCCGAGCGCGTCGCCAAGTACAACCAGCTGCTGCGCATCGAGGAGATCCTCGACGACGCCGCGGTGTACGCCGGCCGCTCCGCCTTCCCCCGTTTCAAGGGCTGACGGCCGGGTCGGACCCGAGAAGCGAAGCGTCCCCGGCGCCGGTCCCGTACCGTTGCCGGGGACGTCCGCCATGCCGGTGCACGACGGCTGACGGCGGACCTGGTGGGACGACGTCAGGACGAAGCTGAAGGGGAGGCGAGGCGACGTGCCCGCGGACCGGTTCTCCACCGCGACCCGGCTCAAGGCGCTCGGCGAGCAGGCGGCCGCCCGGGTGCAGCGCGCCGGGCGGCGGCCCCGCCGCAACCGCCTCACCGGCCGCGCCGCCCTGCTGGCGCTGGTGCTGTGCTCCCTGGTGGTCGCCCTGGCGTACCCCACCCGGCAGTACATCTCCCAGCGCTCCGACATCGCCGACCAGCGCCGCAAGGCCCAGGACGCCGCCGCCGCGCTCGACCGCCTGCGCGACGAGAAGGCCCGCTGGCAGGACCCGGCCTACGTCCGCCAGCAGGCCCGCCGCCACCTGCACTACGTCATGCCGGGCGAGACCGGGTACACCGTCCAGGACGGCTCCGGCGTCCGCGCCGCCCCCAGGGGCGCGCAGGCCGCCCCGCGCCCCTGGTACGACAAGCTCTGGGACGCCGTGGACACGGCCGACGCCACCGGCACCGCGGTCGCCGCCGGCAAGCGGTAGCCCCCGGCCGTCCCCACCGGCGAGACTGTACGGGCGGGACCGCCTCCGGCCGCCCGCCACCGACCATCCGGCCCTCACCGAAAGCGCACATGGACACGCCCCCGCCCCAGACCGAGCCCACCGAGCCCACCGCCGCGGACATCGCCGCCTTCAAGGAGCAGCTCGGCCGGCCGCCGCGCGGCCTGCGCGCGATCGCCCACCGCTGCCCCTGCGGCCAGCCGGACGTCGTCGAGACCGCCCCGCGCCTGGAGGACGGCACCCCCTTCCCCACGCTCTACTACCTGACCTGCCCGCGCGCCGCCTCCGCGATCGGCACGCTGGAGGCCAACGGCGTGATGAAGGAGATGACCGAGCGGCTGGCGAACGACCCGGAGCTCGCCGCGGCCTACCGCGCCGCCCACGAGGACTACATCCGCCGCCGGGACGCCATCGAGGTGCTGGAGGGCTTCCCCAGCGCCGGCGGGATGCCCGACCGGGTCAAGTGCCTGCACGTCCTGGTCGGCCACTCCCTGGCCGCCGGTCCGGGCGTCAACCCGCTCGGTGACGAGGCACTGGCCATGCTGCCCGAGTGGTGGCGGAAGGGCCCGTGCGTGAACCCGTGCGCCGCGGCCGGCGACGCGACCGCCGAGGGGGAGTCCGCATGAAGCGCGTCGCCGCCGTCGACTGCGGCACCAACTCCATCCGCCTGCTGGTCGCGGACGTGGACCCGGCCACCGGTGAGCTGAAGGAACTCGACCGCCGGATGCAGATCGTCCGGCTGGGCCAGGGCGTGGACCGCACCGGACGGCTGGCGCCGGAGGCCCTGGAGCGCACCTTCGCGGCCTGCCGCGAGTACGCCGCGGTGATCGCGGAGCTGGGCGCCGAGCGGGTGCGGTTCGTGGCCACCTCCGCCTCCCGGGACGCCGAGAACCGCGACGACTTCGTCCGCGGGGTCGTCGGCATCCTGGGCGTGGAGCCCGAGGTGATCACCGGGGACCAGGAGGCGGAGTTCTCCTTCACCGGCGCCACCAAGGAGCTGACCGGCCACCCGCACATCGAACTCCCCTACCTCGTCGTGGACATCGGCGGCGGTTCGACCGAGTTCGTGCTGGGTGACCGGACGGTCCGCGCGGCCCGCTCGGTGGACGTCGGCTGCGTGCGGATGACCGAGCGCCACCTGCTGCGCGACGGCGCGCTCTCCGACCCGCCCACCGCGGAGCAGATCGCCGCGATCAAGGCCGACATCGCCGCGGCGCTGGACCGCGCCGAGGAGGCCGTGCCGCTGACCGAGGCGGCCACCCTGGTCGGCCTGGCCGGTTCGGTGACCACCGTCGCCGCCATCGCGCTCGGCCTGGACCACTACGACTCCGCGGCCATCCACCACTCCCGGATCTCCCTGGACACCGTCCGGGAGATCACCGGGCGGCTGCTGCACTCCACCCACGCCGAGCGCGCCGCGATCCCGGTCATGCACCCCGGCCGGGTCGACGTCATCGCCGCCGGCTCCCTGGTACTGCTGGCGATCATGGAGCGGGTCGGCGCCGCGGAGGTCGTGGTCAGCGAGCACGACATCCTGGACGGCATCGCCTGGCACGCCGCACTCGACGAGGCGTGACCCCGCCGCTGTGCGGACCGCCCGGATCCCTTGGGCTCCGGGCCGTTCGCACTCAGATGCTGCGGTAGACGTCGTGCCGGTCGCCGACCCTGACGACGAGAACGATGAGCTCGGCGTCCTCGACCCGGTAGGCGATCCGGTAGGTGCCGACCCGGAGTCGGCAGAGGCCCGACGGGCCGGAGAGTTTCTTGATGTCGGCGTCCTCGCGGTACGGATCGTCGCCGAGCGCGGTCAGTGCGGCGAGGATGCGCATGGCAGCAGGCCGATCGATGGCGCGAAGCTGTCGCTGGGCCGCTGCGGTGAACCGCAAGGCGTACGTCACGCAGCGTCTTCGGAGCGCTCGGTGCCCCTCGCCGGCCCGGGCCCGGGAGGGCCGGTGAACCACCCCCGCGGGCCGGGCCCTTGGGCGCGCGGCGCCCCGCGCGGGTGCTGTCGAGGGCCTCCGGACGCCGCCCCGGAGGGCCGCCGGAAAGAAAGTTCGTGAAATCCTTCACATGAAAAACCCGCCTCTCGGGCGAACTACGGGGCCATCCGTCCCTCATTCGAAGGTCCTAGGACTCATCTGCCCGGGATTTGCGGGGTCTACGGTGGGTCTTCGGCGGGGTGCGACAGGGTCTCCGAAGGCCGTGGTACGGCCCCTCGGAGCGGGACAAGCCCTGATCAACGGGGGTGTCCAACGTGTCGCGTTATACCGTGGTTCCCCGAACGCACTATGGCGTCCGTCACGGGGGCGGCGGAGTGTAGCAGATGCCCCCGACATTCTTGTGAAGGGGCTCACGAGCGACCCCCCATGTGGGGGTGGATACTCGATTGCATGAGCACCACGGAGCGTCCCAGGATCCTCGTTGTAGGCGGTGGGTACGTAGGCCTGTACGCGGCGCGCCGCATCCTCAAGAAGATGCGGTACGGCGAGGCGACCGTCACGGTCGTCGACCCGCGCTCGTACATGACGTACCAGCCCTTCCTCCCTGAAGCTGCGGCCGGCAGCATCTCCCCCCGTCATGTCGTGGTCCCGCTGCGGCGCGTGCTGCCCAAGGCGGAGGTCCTCACCGGGCGGGTGACGACCATCGACCAGGACCGCAAGGTCGCCACCATCGCCCCGCTCGTGGGCGATGCGTACGAGCTGCCCTTCGACTACCTCGTCGTCGCCATGGGCGCGGTCTCCCGCACCTTCCCGATCCCCGGCCTGGCCGAGAACGGCATCGGCATGAAGGGCATCGAGGAGGCCATCGGCCTGCGCAACCACGTCCTGGAGCAGCTGGACAAGGCCGACTCCACGACCGACGAGGAGGTCCGCCGCAAGGCGCTGACCTTCGTCTTCGTCGGCGGCGGCTTCGCCGGTGCGGAGACCGTCGGTGAGGTCGAGGACATGGCCCGCGACGCCGCGAAGTACTACAAGAACGTCAAGCGCGAGGACATGCGCTTCCTGCTGGTCGACGTCGCGGACAAGATCCTGCCCGAGGTCGGTCCCAAGCTCGGTGCCTACGGCAAGGAGCACCTGGAGTCCCGCGGCGTCGAGGTCTACCTCAAGACCGGTATGGACTCCTGCGTCGACGGCCACGTGATCCTCAACAACGGCCTCGAGGTGCTCTCGAACACCATCGTGTGGACCGCCGGCGTCAAGCCGAACCCGGCGCTGTCCCGCTTCGGCCTGCCGCTCGGCCCGCGGGGCCACATCGACACCGCCGCCACCCTCCAGGTGCAGGGCACCGACTACATCTGGGCCGCGGGCGACAACGCCCAGGTCCCGGACATGGTCGGCCGCCGGAACGGCAACGAGAACGCCTGGTGCCCGCCGAACGCGCAGCACGCGCTGCGGCAGGCCAAGGTCCTCGGCGACAACGTGGTCTCCGGTATGCGGGGCTTCCCGCAGAAGGAGTACAGCCACGCCAACAAGGGCGCGGTCGCGGGCCTGGGCCTGCACAAGGGCGTCGCGATGATCGTCATGGGCAAGATGAAGATCAAGCTCAAGGGCCGTCTCGCCTGGTACATGCACCGCGCGTACCACGGCATGGCGATGCCGACGTTCAACCGCAAGATCCGGGTCTTCGCCGACTGGACGCTGGCGACCTTCCTCAAGCGCGAGGTGGTCTCGCTCGGCGCCATGGAGAACCCCCGCGAGGAGTTCTACGAGGCCGCCAAGCCCGCCCCCGCCCCGGCCGCCGCGGCCGACGGAGGCAAGCCGAAGGCCAAGGCTTCCTGATTTCCCGGTCGGGTACTCCGACCAGCCCGAAGGGCGTCCGCCATCCGTGGGGCGGGCGCCCTTCGGCGTGCCCGGGTGTGGCCGAAACCCGGCGCCGTGTTGTTCTCTTGCTGACGAACGGGACTATCCGCGCGCCCACTTGGCGTTTACGTGGTGGGTGAAACTTCTTTGCCCCGACTCGTCACGACGGAGGTGTGCGACATGGCCGGTGCCGCTGGACGGCTCACCAAGCTCGCCGAGGAGGTGCTGGGAGCCCCGCTTCCGGTGCGGATCCGCGCCTGGGACGCGAGCGAGTCCGGTCCGCCGGGCGCCCCGGTGCTGGTCTTCCGCAACCGCCGCGCGCTGCGCCGGCTGCTGTTCAAACCGGGCGAACTGGGCCTGGCCCGGGCCTGGGTGGCCGGCGACCTCGACGTCGACGGGGACCTCTACGAGGCGCTGGACCTGCTCGCCGGGACGATCTGGGAGCGCGGCGAGGCCGCCGGGAAGCCGGCCCGCACCGCCGCGCTGCGCGCCCTGGCCCGGCCCGAGATCCGCGCGGCCGGGAAGGAACTCCTGTCGCTGGCCGGGCTGCCGCTGCCGCCCGCGCCGCCCGCCGAGGAGGCCCGCCCGCGCCGCGGCGCGCTGCACTCCCTGCTCCGCGACCGGCAGGCCATCAGCCACCACTACGACGTCGGCAACGCCTTCTACGAGCTGGTGCTCGGCCCGTCGATGGTCTACTCCTGCGCGTACTGGAAGCCCGCCGGCCAGGCGGCCGGCGGCGCGCCCACCCTGGAGGAGGCGCAGCGCGACAAGCTCGACCTGATCTGCCGCAAGCTCGGCCTGTCCGAGGGCCGGCGGCTGCTGGACGTGGGTTGCGGCTGGGGTTCGATGGTGCTGCACGCGGCCCGCGAGTACGGCGTCCGGGCGGTCGGTATCACGCTCTCCGAGGAGCAGGCGACCTACGCCCGCAAGCGGGTCGCCGAGGCCGGGCTCACCGACCGGATCGAGATCCGGGTGCAGGACTACCGCGAGGTCGGCGACGGGCCGTTCGACGCGATCTCCTCCATCGGGATGGCCGAGCACGTCGGCCGGGCCCGCTACGCCGAGTACGCCGGCCTGCTGTACGGCCTGCTGCGGCCCGGGGGGCGGCTGCTGAACCACCAGATCGCCCGGCGGCCGCTGGTGGACGAGGAGGCGTACCACGTCGACGAGTTCATCGACCGCTACGTCTTCCCCGACGGGGAACTGGCGCCGGTGGGGCGGACGGTCGCCCAGCTGGAGGAGGCCGGTTTCGAGGTGCGGGACGTGGAGGCGATCCGGGAGCACTACGCGCTGACGCTGCGTCAGTGGGTGGCCAATCTGGAGCAGCACTGGACGGAGGCGGTGCGCCTCACCTCGCCGGGGCGGGCCCGGGTCTGGCGGCTCTACATGGCCGCCTCGGCGCTGTCCTTCGAGCGCAACCGCATAGGGGTCAACCAGGTGCTGGCCGTCCGCACCCCGGACTCCGGCACCTCCGGGCTGCCGCTGCGGGCCCGCGACTGGCGGGGCTGAGCGGCGCCGCCCGCCGGTCCGCACGGACCGGGCCGGGCACGACGGCAAAGGGCCCCGGTCCCGCGCGGTGCGGGACCGGGGCCCTCGGCCTGCCCAGGGTGCTCGGGCCGGCCGGCCGCTCCGGGCTACTCGCTCTTGATGGCCTGGAGCATGTTGAGCTTCGCGGCCCGGCGGGCCGGCCACAGCGCGGCCAGCACGCCCACCAGCGCGGCCACCGCGAGGAAGACCGCCATCCGGCCCCAGGGCAGGACCAGTTCGTACGTCGGCAGCGAGCCGCTGATCAGCTCGCCGGCCGCCCAGCCGAAGAAGACACCCAGGCCGATGCCCAGCACCCCGCCGAAGAGCGAGATCACCAGCGACTCCAGGCGCACCATCCGCTTGATGCCGCGGCGGTCCAGGCCGATGGCGCGCAGCATCCCGATCTCCTGGGACCGCTCGAAGACCGACATCGCCAGGGTGTTGATGACGCCGAGCACCGCGACGATGACCGCCATGGCCAGCAGCCCGTAGACCATGTTCAGCATCAGCGTGAACATCTGGGCGATGGCGTCGGAGACGTCCTTCTTGTCGGCGATGGTGATCGCGGGGTTCTTGCCCAGCGCGTCGACCAGGGCGTCCTTGGCCTCGGGGGTGGCCCCGTGCACCGTCTTGACCATCACCTGCATGTCGGTGGCGTGCTTCTGGTGCGGGGCGAGGGTGCCGTTGTCCAGGAGGATGCCGCGGATGACCTGGTTGCCGCGGTAGACCCCGCTGACGGTGAGCGTGCCCTGCTTGCCGTCCTCGAACGTCACCGGGAACCGCGAGCCGGGGTGCCAGCCCTTCGCCTTGGCCAGCGCGTCGTCCACCACCGCGCGGCCGCCGCCGAGCGTGCCGAGCGCGCCCTGGGTGAAGTCCAGGCTGGTGAGCTTGGCGAAGTCGGGGCCGTTGACGCCGGTGAGGTACTCGGTGGCGGTGCCGACGCGGGCCGGGGAGTTGCGCAGCGGGCTGGACGCGGTGACCTCGGCGGAGGCGGCGAGCTTCTTCGCCACGTCCGGGGAGAGCGGGGTGCCGCTCGCCATGGAGACCACGTAGTCGGCCTTCAGGGCGGAGGTGGCCATCTTGTCGATGCCGTGCTGCACACTGCCGGCGATCACCGTCAGGCCGGTGATCAGGGTCAGCCCGATCATCAGCGCGGAGGCGGTGGCGGCCGTCCGGCGCGGGTTGCGGACCGCGTTCTGCCGGGCGAGGACGCCGGAGATCCCGAAGAGGCGCAGCACCGGGGCGGCCAGTGCGATCAGCGGCCGGGACAGCAGCGGCGTCAGCACGAAGACGCCGATCAGCAGCAGTCCGGCGCCGGCCCCCATGGTGACCTTGCCGTCCGACATCCCGGTGGCGACCAGGACGGCGGCCGTACCGGCGCCGGCGAAGAGCGCGCCGAGGGTGTTGCGGACCACCAGCGACTTGGTGGTGGCGGTGGCGTGCACGCTGTTCATCGCGGCGACCGGCGGGATCTTCGCGGCCCGGCGGCCGGGCAGCCAGGCGGCCAGGACCGTGACGACGATGCCGACCAGCAGGGAGATCAGGATCGTGGTGGGCGAGACCACCAGCGGGCCGTCGGGCACCCGGGCACCGGTGGCGCCCATCAGCGCGCGCAGCCCGGCCCCGACGCCGATACCGGCCGCCAGGCCCGTCACCGCGGCCACCGCGCCGACCACCAGCGCCTCGGTCAGCACCGAGCGGGTGACCTGGCGGCGGCTGGCGCCGACGGCGCGGAGCAGCGCCAGTTCCTTGGTGCGCTGGGCGACCAGCATGGTGAAGGTGTTGGCGATGATGAAGATGCCGACGAACAGCGCGATACCGGCGAAGGCCAGCAGGCCGGTCTTCATGCCGTCCATGCTCTGCGCGATCATCTTGGCCTGGTTGTCGGCGAGCTGCCGGCCGGTGGTGGCCTCGGCGCCGTGCGGCAGCACCTTCTCCACCGCGGCCTTCAGCGCCGTCTGGGACGTGCCGGGCGCGGCCTTGAGGTCGATCTCGTCGAACTGGCCGGGCGCCGTGAACAGCTTCTGGGCGGTGGCGGTGTCGAACAGCGCGAGGCTGCCGCCGGCCGAGACCGCGCCGTCGTCGGTGGTGAAGATGCCGGTGAGCTTCTGCTCCCGGACCGGGCCGTCGACGGATATCCGGACGGTGTCGCCGACCTTGTAGCCGCCGCGGTCGGCGGTGCGGGCGTCCAGGGCGAACTCGCGCGGGCCCTGGGGCGCCGTGCCGCTGCGCATCGGGTAGCGGGCGTCGGTGCCGCCGGGGCCGGGGGAGTAGTTGGCGCCGCGGGTGGAGAAGCCGTCGCCGATCATCGTGCCGTGCTTGTCGGCGATGGCGGTGAAGCCGGAGACGCTGCCGGTGGCCGAGGCGGCGCCGGGCAGCCGGGCGGCGGTGTCCAGCAGCTTCTGGTCGAGCACGGAGCGGGCGGCGCCCGGTGCGGTGCCCGGGTCGGCCGGGCCGCGCGACTGCTGGATGGCGACGTCGACGTTGTCGAAGCCCTTGCGGGAGCTGGTCTGGAGGGCGTCGGAGAGGGTCGAGGTGAAGACCAGGGTGCCGGAGACGAAGGCCACGCCGAGCATCACGGCGAGGACGGTCATCAGCAGCCGGGCCTTGTGCGCGAGCACATTGCGCAAGGCGGTACGGAACATGGGTGGGTCAGTCCTGGAGGAGTGGTCCGGGGTGGGGGAGGCGGCTGCTGCCGGTCAGCCGACGCGGTCCTCGGCGTCGGCGCCGGGGGCCTGGGGGCGTCCTCCGGGGAAGCGCCGCATGCGCTCCAGCACGCCCTCGGCGGTGGGGTCGGGCATGTCGTCGACGATCCGGCCGTCGGCGAGGAATATCACGCGGTCCGCGTAGGACGCCGCGACCGGGTCGTGGGTCACCATCACCACCGTCTGGCCCAGCTCACGTACGGAGTTGCGCAGGAAGCCGAGGACTTCGGCGCCGGAGCGGGAGTCGAGGTTGCCGGTGGGCTCGTCGGCGAAGATGATCTCCGGCCGGGAGGCCAGGGCGCGGGCCACCGCCACGCGCTGCTGCTGGCCGCCGGAGAGCTGGCTCGGCCGGTGCTTGAGCCGGCCGGACAGGCCGACGGTCGTCACCACCCGGTCCAGCCAGGCGCGGTCCGGCTTCCGGCCGGCGATGTCCATGGGGAGGGTGATGTTCTCCAGCGCGGTCAGCGTCGGGAGGAGGTTGAACGCCTGGAAGACGAAACCGATCTTGTCGCGGCGCAGCTGGGTGAGCTTCTTGTCCTTGAGCCCGGTCAGCTCGGTCTCGCCGATCCGGGCGGAGCCGCCGGAGATCGTGTCCAGCCCGGCCATGCAGTGCATCAGCGTGGACTTGCCGGACCCGGAGGGGCCCATGATCGCGGTGAAGTGGCCCTGCCGGAACTCGACGGACACCGCGTCCAGCGCGACCACCTGGGTCTCGCCGTGTCCGTAGACCTTGGTGAGATCCGTGGCGCGGGCGGCCACCGCGGTGCTGCGGGCGGCGGAGGGGGCGCCGAAGTGGGTGGTGCTCACGGGAAGGGGCTCCTGTCGGGGTGAGGGACGGCCGCCCGGTGCCGGCGAAGCGGCGGGTCGGGCGGGAACTTCGTCTCCATCGTCCGGCAGCTCTCCGTTTTGGACGTCAACCCGTGTGACCGTCCTGGAACCACTCCCAGGGATTAGCCCGCCGGGCCCTGTCATCCCTGGGTAGGAGGGGCACCCCTGAGGCCAAAGGCCCTTCCGGGGCGGCCGCCGGGGGGTGCGCAGGGGGCCGGGAGGGGCGTCGGAGCCCCGTCGCGCAGGCGTCGAGTTTCCGTCAATTCAGACACCAATTCCGCCCCGGTGGTCCACCGCGAACATGGGCATCAGGCATGTGCCGGGGGCCCTGCCGGGCGCTGATGGTCCCTCAGTTGCCAATAAAATAAGACAACCTCGGGATGAGCGGCCGATCTGCGTCGTGCGCTGCGGGCTACGCTCGTGCTGCCTTCTATGAGGCGGCATGGGGGACCCCAAGCCCGGATGGTGGAATGCAGACACGGCGAGCTTAAACCTCGCTGGCCTACGGGCCGTGCCGGTTCAAGTCCGGCTCCGGGCACTTCCCGCGGGCAGCGGGACAAGGACCCGTATATACCTTGAATATTCAACATATTCCGCGGCGGGGCCGCCGGGTTTTCCCGGCGGCCCCGCCGCGTATTGCCGGTCCGTCCGCTCAGCGCTCCACGAGCGCGAACAGCGCCTCCCAGCGGGCCACGATCTCGTCGGTGGAGAACCGCTGGATGTTCTCCCGGGCGGCCTCGCCCATCCGGTCCCGCAGCTCCTTGTCCGACATCAGCGTGTCGAGGTGGCGGGCGAATTCGGTGACGTTGCCGGGCGGGGCCAGCAGGCCGTCGGTGCCGTCCGTGATGATCTCGCGGACGCCCGGCGCCACGTCGAACGCCACACACGGCACCGCGGTGGCCATCGCCTCCATCGGGGCCAGCGGGAAGCCCTCACCGCGCGAGCTCAGCGCGAAGACCGCGCTCTCCCGCAGTGCACCGGCCACATCGCCGGTCCGCCCCATCCACTCGACCGAATCGGCCACCCCCAGCTCGGCCGCCTGCTTGCGCAGCGCCTCGGCCTCCTCGCCGGAGCCGTAGATCCGCAGCGTCCAGTCCGGGTGCTGCGGCGCGATGCGCGCCCACGCCTCCAGGAGCAGGTCCACGCCCTTCTCCTCGTGGAGCCGGCCGATGCTGGCCACCACCTTGCGCGAGCGGTCCGAGGGGACGTCGGGGAAGAAGGGCAGCGGGTTGGGCATGAAGCCGACGTTGTCCATCCGCTGCCGGATCCACTTGTCGGCGTCCTCCCGGGTGAGCGGCAGCATCCGGTCGACGTCCTGGTAAAAGCGCTTGACACGGGCGAACCGGGACGACTTGCGGCAGGTCTCGAACGACTCGTGGCTCATCCCGATGACCGGCAGCCCGGCCGTGTCGGCCAGCGCCACCCACTCCATCGCCCACACCTGCGTGACGATCACCACGCCGCCCGGCCGCGCGGCCCGGAACAGCGCGGTCAGCTTCGCCGCCTGCTCGTGCATCCCGGCCTCGCGGGCGGCCCGGCGGCGCTGCTCGACGACGTTCAGCCGGTCCTTCAGACCGCGCACCGGGCGGACGCTCGGCGGGTGGACGTCGTAGAGCGTGGTGGTCTCGTAGGGCAGGTCGGGGCCCAGTTCGTGGACCCGGCCCTCGGGCGGCGGCACGATCCCGATGACGTGCACCCGGTGGCCCCGCTCCGCGAACAGGCGCGCCATCTGGTGCGACCAACTGGTGATGCCGCCCAGCTCGTTGACGCTGTTGGAGACGAAGAAGATGTCCCGCGGCCCGGCTGCGTTCGACTTGGTCATCAACGGCTCCACTGCGCAAAGAACTGGTCGACGATGCTCTGTGCGGCGTCGCCCCGGTCGTATTCCCCGAACTTGGCCACGAATTCCTTGCGGTCCTTGGCGTATTCCGCCTGCTGCGACTCGAAAGACGCCATCGCCTCGAAGAAATCCTCCTCGGTGCGCACGACCGGACCCGGTGCGTGTTCCAGCAGATCGAAGTACGTTCCGCGGCCCTCGTGGACGTATTCGTCGTAGTCGTAGGTGAAGAACATCAGCGGCCGGTCCAGCAGCGCGTAGTCGAACATCACCGACGAATAGTCCGTCACCAGGCCGTCGGCCAGCTCCAGGATCGGGGTGATGTCGTGGCGCGCCGAGACGTCGATGACCCGGCCGCGCACGGTCGGCGGCAGCACCACGTGGTTGAGGTAGTGCGAGCGGACCAGGAGGACGTAGCGGTCACCGAACTCGTCGGCGAACCGCTCCACGTCGAAGGGCAGCGCGAACCGGCCGTGCCGGCCGCCCGCCTTCCGGAACGTCGGCGCGTACAGCAGCACCTTCCGGTCGTCCGGAATGCCCAGCTCCGCCGCGAGCGGACCGCGCTCCCGGTGGCCGGTCTCGGCCTCCCGCAGCCGCGCCCGCACCAGCGCGTCGTTGCGCGGGTAGCCCACCCGCAGCAGCGTCTTCTCCTTCAGGCGGAACGCCTTGGCCAGCGTGCGGGCGTCGTGCTCGGTCCGGCACAGGAAGCGGTCGAAGCGGTCCAGGGAGCGCTGCTGCTCGGCCTGCTGCTGGCGGGTCTGCGCCTTGAGCGAGGGCTGGTCGAAGCCCATGTTCTTCAGCGCCGAACCGTGCCAGGTCTGGATGTAGGTGGTCTCGGGGCGCTTGGACAGCTTCAGCGGGTAGCTCTGGTTGTCCACCCAGAACTCGGCCTGCGCGAGCGCCTTCAGGTAGGGCAGCGACCAGCGCTTGACCAGGGTGGCGTCCTTGGGGAAGTCCTTGGGGGACCCGGCGTAGGACCAGATCGCCTCGAACTGGAGGCCCTGCCGGCGCATCTCCTCGTAGATCGCGCGCGGGCTGTCGCTGTACTGCTTGCCGAGGTGGCTCTCGAAGACCACCGTGCGCTTCTTGATCGGCAGCCGGCTGAAGACCTCGTGGTACGCCTTGAGCTTGGTGTCCCCCGAGGTGAGCGTCTTGCGCAGCGCCTTGGCCTTGCGGTAGCCGGCCTTGGCCAGCGTGCCCGGCTTGCCCTGCACGCCCTTGGCGATGAGGTCCTGGACCCGCTCGGCGCCGGCGCTCTCGCTGATCAGCCGGAACGCCAGGTGCCCCTTGGCGGAGACGTGCGGCTCGACGTGGTCGGCGACCATCCGGGTCAGCCGCGGCCGCACCGGCAGCGGGCCGCCGGCCAGCTCGGTGTCGGCGACGGTGAGCCGGGAGGTGGTGACCGCGCCGTCGGCCTTCAGTCGCAGCCGGACGTCCCAGATGGTGTCGACGATGCCCAGCGGGCGCAGGCCCGCGGTGAGGTCGGCGGCGGTCTCCCACACCACGGCGTCGCCCTCGTGGCGCAGCGTCCGCACCGGGAAGGTGAAGGACTGCAGGCTGCGGCGGCGGGCGCTGAACTCCAGCTCGCCGGAGAGCTTGGCGCCCTCGGGGATCGCCCCAAGGGGGTTGATGATCCGCCCGGCCAGGGTGACCGTGCTGCCGGACTCGGCGAAGCGGGTGAGCTGGTTGCGCAGGAACAGCTGGTTGACCGGCTTCTCGTGGTAGCCGAGGTCGGTCACGTCCAGCACCCGGCGGCCGAACGGGTCGTCGAGGTGCCCGTCGCACCAGTAGATCCGGCCCTCGTGCTCGGCCAGCCGGGAGGAGAGCTTGTCCCGGTTGATCAGGGTGTCGACGGCCGGGATGAGGTTCTCCCAGTCGCCCTTCTGGAGCAGGTAGGCGCAGATCGCCTGAATGGGCAGCACCCGCTCGTACGCCTCCGGGGCGATGCCCGCGAGGTACTCCCGGGAGAGCTCGGCGAACTCCTGGCGGTACGCCTCGTCCCGGAAGGGGAGGTCCCGCAGGTGGAGCACCAGGTCGTGCTTGAGGAATTTGACGTCCTTGGCGAGCTTCATCTCGGTGAGCCCGCGCTCGGCCAGCAGCGCGTCGATCCGCCGGTGGATCTCCAGCCGGTGGGTGTAGTTCGTCATTTCGTGGCGCCGGTTCGTCACCGACTTCACGGCGGCCTTCTCGAAGACGTTCCAGAAGTAGACCTGATTGGGGATCAGGGTGATGCGCTCCGCCGCCAGATAGGCGTCGGCGATAAACATCAGGTCCTCGTAGAACATCCCCTTGGGGAAGCGGAGATCGTTCTCGATGAGGAATTCACGCCGGTAGCACTTGTTGGTGGAGAGGGTGTCCCACACGAAAAGGTCCGGCAATTCCGTGACGGACTCCAGGGTCCGCGTCGTGGAATACAGCCAGGCGTACCACTCGTCGCGCTTCTGGTTCCGGGTGTCCTTGTGGACCCGGACGCACAGACCGGAGACGATGTCCGCGCGGGTTTCCTCGGCGGCCTCCAGCAAATTGCGGCAGGCGTTGTGCTCCAGGACGTCATCGCTGTCCAGGAACATGACGTACTGTCCCCGGGTGTGCTGAATGCCGAGGTTCCGCGGTTCTCCGCCGGCGCCGCTGTTCTCCGGCAGCTGGAAGGCCCTGACCCGCTCGGGATGGGTGGCCGCCAGCTCCTGCGCGACCTCGAAAGAACGGTCGGTGCTGCAATCGTCGACGATCACCACCTCGACGTCCCGGAGTGTCTGATCCAGCACGGACTGGACCGCGGTCGGCAACCGGTCGGCGTCGTTGTAGACAATGACGACTACTGAGACGTCAGGCACAGGCACCTCAACCCTCTTTCGCTGCTGTTTCCGGCCAGAATAACCCCATCTAGAGTGGGGGATTACGACCCCCCGCACCCGGGCGGCTACCACCGGTGACGGGTGCCGTCCGGCGAAGGGCAGGTGTCGGCCAGCAGGTATGACGACGGCTCTGGTCAATCGGTTGCGTCCGGGCGCGGGCACCAGACTTTTATCGGATTCGGATCATGCCGGTGACCCCGGGGTCCCGCAGTTGACGGAGCGGGGAAAAGCGCGTTCGACGGCGACGGGAAAAGATCGATTACCCGGATTTTGTCCGGACGATCTGACGGCCCGTTCCGGCCGGTGCCCCGGCCCGGGGAGTGGCACATGACACAGCGGCAGCTGTGACGAAGGCATCGCGGCCGGCACCCGGTCCGCCCCCGCGGGCACCTCCGGGCCGCGCCGTACGTCCTCCATGCGGAGGACGTGTCGTCCGGGTATCAGGGGAAGATCCTGCCCAAGGACGAGAGACGTGTCTTTGCCAAGCCATTACGCTTGCGACAAGGCCGCGCAGGGCGGCCATGGAGGAGTGAGATGAGGAGCAGCAACCCGGTCTTCTCGCGGCGGGGCTTCAGCCGCGGCACCGGCTACGCGGGCTTCGATGCGCCGCCGCAGGCCGGGGGCCCCGCAGCCAACCCCTACGCCGGAGCGAACCCGTACGCCGGAAGCAACCCGTACGCCACCCAGACGCCCCAGTACGCACCGCAGTACACCCCGCAGACCCGCCCGATGACGATGGACGACGTCGTCACGCGCACCGGCCTGACGCTCGGGACGGTCGTCGTCGGCGCCACCGTCGGCTGGCTCTTCCTCACCGGGCAGCTCGCCTTCGCCATCGGCGCCGGCCTGGCCGCGACCGTGCTCGGCTTCATCCAGTCCTTCCTGCGCAAGCCGGTCCCGGCGCTCATCCTGGGCTACGCCGCGCTGGAGGGCGTCTTCCTGGGCGCGCTCAGCGGCTACCTCAACGGCCTGCCGAAGATGAACGGCGCCCCGATGCAGGCGGTGCTGGGCACGATGGCGGTGTTCGTGGCCGTCCTGATCGCCTACAAGACCCGGATCATCCGGGTCACCGAGCGGTTCACCCGCTTCGTGCTGATCGCGGCGCTGGGCTTCGTGCTGCTGTCGCTGGTCAACGTGCTGTTCATGGTGTTCGGCGGGGGTGACGGCCTCGGCTTCCGCAGCGGCGGTCTGGGCATCCTCTTCGGCGTGGTCGGCATCGTGCTCGGCGCGGCGTTCCTCGCCATGGACTTCAAGCAGGTCGAGGACGGCGTCGCCTACGGCGCGCCCCGCGAGGAGTCCTGGCTGGCCGCGTTCGGCCTGACCCTGACGCTGGTGTGGATCTACTGGGAGATGCTGCGGCTGATCTCGATCCTGCGCGACTGATCCGCCGTACGGCACACGAGGGGCCCGCGGGCGACTGCCCGCGGGCCCCTCGCGCGTTTCCGGGCGCGGCCCGTGCCCGGGTCAGAACTTGCGGGCCGCGCGCCGGAGATCGTGTTCATGGACGATCGCCTTGGCGTGGCCGTAGGAGAGGTTGTGCGCGCCGCGCAGCCAGCTGACCTTCTCGTCGAAGCGGATGAGGGCGGGGCCTTCGTCGACGGTGCGGAGCCATTCGGCGATTTCCCGGCCCGTGCACTGCGGGATCCGGGAGAGCAGGTTCCGGTGGGTTTCTTCGGAGATGGACTGAGACATCGGCGCCTCCGGACGCGGTCGATGCTGGTTCTTCCGCTCACCGTGCCCGAGGCTTCCGGCGTTGGCAACCACGCGTGCGTTGCGCATAGGCTCGCGGCGTGCTTGACGTGACGCCTTTGCAGACCGCCGTGGACGCCCTCGCCGACCGCCTCCGGGCGCTGCCGCAGAGCGCCCTGCGGCGCGGCGCCGCGGCCGAAGGGCTCGCGCTGGCCCGGGAGTTGGCCACCCGTGCGCAGCTGATCGAGCGCCCCGGGGAGCCGCCCAGGGAGTTCCCCGACGCCGGGATGTTCGCCGCCGGCGACCAGCTGGCGGTGGCCGGACACGACCTCGCCGAAGCGCTGCGGGCCGCCGCCGCGGCCGTCCCGGACGACGCCGGGGCTGACGTGAAAGCGGCCCCCGCCGAGCAGCTGGCCCAGGCCGTGCGCCGGGTGCGGGAGACCGCTCAGAGCGAGGCGATCACCCGGTCGGCGAGGATGTAGACGCTCTCCTCGCGGCGCTCGCCCCAGGAGAACGTCAGGGCGTACGCGCCGGAGATCCCCGAACCGCCCAGCAGGACCGGGGTGTGGCCGTCGCGCAGCGCCCCGGCCACGCTCTCGGCGGTCTCGCGGTGCCCGGGCGTCAGGCAGAGCGTGGTGCCGTCGGCGAAGACGTACACGTCCAGGGTGCCCAGCGGGCCGGGGCGGACGTCGGCGAGCGGGGTGGCCTCGCGGGCCAGCTCCGCCAGGCGCGCCACGGTCCGCTCGTGGTCGGCGACGGCCGGGATCGGCGAGAAGTCCGGGTGCGAGGGGTGGCGGCGGCGGGCCGCGGCCAGCTCCGCGGACTCGGCGGGCTCCGTGGGCTCGGCCGGTTCGAACTCCGGCGTGTCCAGCGCCTCCAGGGCCTCGACGGACTCCAGCGCCTCCACCGACTCCAGGGCCTCCAGCGCCGGCAGCGGCTCCAGGGCGTCCGGACCGAGCAGCGACTCCAGGCCGGCCAGGTCCGCCTGGCGCGGAACGAACGGGTGGCCGTCGAACCGGTCCAGCTCCAGCCGCTCGGCCGCCTCCCGGCGCCCCTCGCGGCCGTCGAGCGGGACCTCGTCGCCCAGGCCGGCCAGCGGGCCGGACAGCGACGGGGCGTCCGCGGCGTCCCGGGCCTCCTGCGCGGCCCAGAAGGCGCGCGCCTCGGCCAGTTCCCGCTCCCGCTCCTCGGCCAGCGCGTCCGCGACGGCGGCACGTATGTCCGCGAGCGGGGTCTCGCCGGCCGGCACCCCGCGGGCCGCCGGGACCGCCGCGGCGGCCAGGCTCGCCGCCTCGGCGCGGGCGGCGGCGTCCGCGCGGGCGGCGACGAGTTCGGCGTGCAGCGCGGAGATCTGGCGGCGCAGGGCGCGGGCGGTGCTCAGGGCGGCGACGCCCAGCACCACGGCGACCGCCGCTGCCAGCAGCAGGACGAGGGTGGTGACAGTCATGCCGAAACCTCGCTTCGCTTGAGCCTCGCACTCGCGAGGCGCGCACCTTTCGGTGTTCGCTCACTTCCGGGCATACGCACACACTGTCGCGGACCGGTCACCGGCGTACTCCCGATAGCAGATTGTTCTCCGACTTCCTACAACAGCCGGACCCGGGTCGGCGACCGTTAGCGGGGGGCTATGTCCCGAAATGGGGTGCCCTTGGGGGCTCCTGCGGTCGGGTGGCCCCCGGCTGAGCTGCAAGGACGCTGCTTCCCCGGGATGTTGGTCACAATCCTGCGGGCGATTGGGTCGCGATCTTGTCACCGAGTGGCGTGCGTCACCCGCCGTCGCCGGCGGTGCCCGTATGAACGCGAAGGGTGCGCGGAGAACGGGAGTTGCCCCGTTTCCGCGCACCCCACCGAAGGCGCGGCCGTCCGCGACCGTCCGCTACGGCTCAGCTCAGCCGCGCGTGCCCTTGCTCGCGCTGAGCTTCGCTTCCGCTGCGGGCGGGTGCCGGGCACTCGTTCCTCGCGCCCGGCCCCCACCCTCCGCTCCAGCTCAGCTCAGCCGCTCGATCACCATCGCCATGCCCTGGCCGCCGCCCACGCACATGGTCTCCAGGCCGAACTGCTTGTCGTGCCACTGGAGGGAGTTGATCAGGGTGGTGGTGATCCGGGCGCCGGTCATGCCGAAGGGGTGGCCGACGGCGATCGCGCCGCCGTTGACGTTCAGCCGGTCCAGGTCGATGCCGAGGTCGCGGTAGGAGGGGATGACCTGCGCGGCGAACGCCTCGTTGATCTCCACCAGGTCGATGTCGGAGACCGACAGGCCGGCGCGCCGGAGGGCCTGCTTGCTGGCCTCCACCGGGCCGTAGCCCATGATCTCGGGGGAGAGGCCGGAGACGCCGGTGGAGACGATCCGGGCCAGCGGGGTCAGGCCCAGCTCCCGCGCCTTGGTGTCGGACATGATCACCAGCGCCGCGGCGCCGTCGTTGAGCGGGCAGCAGTTGCCCGCGGTGACCAGGCCGTCCGGGCGGAACACCGGCTTCAGGCCCTGCACGCCCTCCAGCGTGACGCCGGCGCGCGGGCCGTCGTCCTTGGCCACGACCGTGCCGTCGGGCAGCGTGACCGGGGTGATCTCCCGCTCCCAGAAGCCGTCCTTGATCGCCTGCTCGGCGAGGTTCTGGGACCGGACGCCGAACTCGTCCATCTCCTGGCGGGTGATGCCCTTGAAGCGGGCGAGGTTCTCCGCGGTCTGGCCCATCGCGATGTACGGGTCGGGCAGCAGGCCGTCGGCGCGCGGGTCCTGCCAGTCCGCGCCCTCCTGCTCGGCGCGGGCCGCGGTGCGCGCCTCGGCGTCCGCGAAGAGCGGGTTGTGGGTATCGGGCATGCCGTCGGAGGTGCCCTTGACGCTGCGCGAGACCATCTCCACGCCCGCCGAGATGAAGACGTCGCCCTCGCCGGCCTTGATGGCGTGCAGCGCCATCCGGCTGGTCTGGAGCGAGGAGGAGCAGTAGCGGGTGACGGTGCAGCCCGGGAGGTGGTCCATCCCCATCTGGACGGCCACGATCCGGCCGAGGTTGTGCCCCTGCTCGCCGCCGGGCAGACCGCAGCCCAGCATCAGGTCGTCGATCTCGGCCGGGTCCAGCTCGGGCACCTTGGCGAGCGCGGCCTGGATGATCGTCGCGGTGAGGTCGTCGGGGCGCAGGTCCTTCAGGGAGCCCTTGAACGCGCGGCCGATCGGGGAGCGGGCGGCTGAGACGATCACGGCTTCGGGCATCACGGCTCCAAGGGGTGAGTAGGTGCGGTGTCCGGCGCCTCGTCGCGCGGCGGCGCCCGGGCGGGCGGCGAACAGGGCGGACCGTCTGGGAAGTTACCTGCACGTACGGCGAGAGGTCACGCGGTGTGCGCTGTGATGCGGGCCTCTTTTCTAAGCGAGCGCTTATGGGAACGGGGCGGGGCGGGCGGGTATTCCCCGGCCGGCGGTCCGGGGCGGGCCCGCCGCCTGGCGGCCCCGGCCCCGCGGCGCCCCCTCACCCCGTCACCGGCGAGCCGTCCCGGTCGCCGTCCTCCGGCGCCGGCAGCCGGCGCCGCCGCCGGTGCTTGAGCAGGGCCCACGGCGCGCGGGAGGCGGTGACCTCCGTACCGCCCTCGGAGGCGGCCCGGGCGGCGGCCTGCTCGACGGGGAGGATGTCCTCGCGCCGGGCGGGCTCCGGCCGCTCCTCCTCCGGCCACAGCCCGAGCGCCGCGCACACCGTGGGGAACACCGCCATCGCGGCGGTGGCGTAGCCCTCGGCCGACGGGTGGTAGTTGTCCGGGCCGAACAGCTCCCGGGGACGGGCCTCGAACTCCGGCCCCAGCAGCGCGCCGAGCGAGACCGTCCGGCCGCCGTTCTCGACCACGCCGATGGTCTGCGCGGCGGCCAGCTGGCGGGACAGCCGGCGGGCCACCCACCGCAGCGGCTGGTAGACCGGCTCGATGGTGCCCAGGTCGGGGCAGGTGCCGACGACGACCTGGCAGCCGGCCGCGCGCAGCGTCCGCACCGCCGCGGACAGCTGCCGCACCGACTCCGCGGGCGGCAGCCGGCGGGTCACGTCGTTGGCGCCGATCATGATGACGCAGACGTCCGGGACCGCCTCGCCGTCCGCCAGGATCAGCTCGACCTGGCGCGGCAGGTCGTCGGAGCGGGCGCCGGGCAGCGCGACGTTGCGCAGGTCGACGGGGAGCTCGGCGAGCGCGGCCAGACCGCTGGCGAGCAGCGCGCCGGGCGTCTGGGAGGGCCGGTGGACGCCCTGGCCGGCCGCCGTGGAGTCGCCGAGGAAGCCCAGTCGCAGCGGGGGCCGGTCGGTGCGGTGGCCGAAGGCGGCGCCGTAGCGGCCGTCGGCGCACGGCGGGATGTCGCTGGAGCCGCCGACCGTCCGGCGGGCCAGCCGCACCTCGGTCAGCAGCAGCCCGACGGCGGCCACGCCCAGCAGCCCGGCCCCGCCGCCGCCGAACGCCGCCGCGGTCGCGATCCGCCGCGCCACCCTCGCCCTGGACCTCGTCATCGCCATCGGCCGGTACCTCCCCGTGCAGCGCGGGCGCGCCGCGGCACCGGGGCCGGACGCGCTCGTGAAAGGGCACACGCTCCTTCACCGGTGAGATGCCCGTTCCGGGCCGCACCGCAACGCACCGGGCCCCCGATGGAGCCGTCCACCCGAACCCGCGGGCCCCCGGTCCGGCCGGGCAATAGGCTGGCGGCACGGGCGCAGGAGAGCGTGCCCCCGACCGCGGAGACCACCGTGCAGTTTTACGATTCGATGATTGAGCTCGTCGGCAACACCCCGCTCGTCCGGCTCAACAGCGTCACTCAGGGGATCCAGGCAACCGTCCTGGTGAAGGTCGAGTACTTCAACCCGGGCGGATCGGTCAAGGACCGGATCGCGCTGCGGATGATCGAGGCCGCCGAGGAGTCCGGCGAGTTGCAGCCGGGCGGGACGATCGTGGAGCCGACGTCCGGCAACACCGGCGTCGGCCTCGCCATCGTGGCCCAGCAGAAGGGCTACAAGTGCATCTTCGTCTGCCCCGACAAGGTGTCGACGGACAAGATCAACGTACTGCGGGCCTATGGCGCGGAGGTCGTGGTCTGCCCCACCGCGGTGGACCCCGAGCACCCCGACTCGTACTACAACGTCTCAGACCGGCTGGTGCGCGAGACGCCCGGCGCCTGGAAGCCGGACCAGTACAGCAACCCCAACAACCCGCGCTCGCACTACGAGACCACCGGTCCCGAGCTGTGGGAGCAGACCGACGGGCGGATCACCCACTTCGTGGCGGGCGTCGGCACCGGCGGCACGATCAGCGGCACCGGCCGCTACCTGAAGGACGTCAGCGAGGGCCGGGTCACGGTCGTCGGCGCCGACCCCGAGGGCTCGGTCTACAGCGGGGGCTCCGGCCGGCCGTACCTGATCGAGGGCGTCGGTGAGGACTTCTGGCCGACCGCCTACGACCGCACGGTCGCCGACGAGATCGTGGCGGTCTCCGACAAGGACGCCTTCCAGATGACCCGGCGGCTGGCCAAGGAGGAGGGACTGCTGGTCGGCGGCTCCTGCGGGATGGCCGTGGTGGCCGGTCTGCGGGTCGCCGAGCGGCTCGGGCCGGACGACGTGATGGTCATCCTGCTGCCGGACAGCGGCCGCGGCTACCTCTCCAAGATCTTCAACGACGAGTGGATGGCCGACTACGGCTTCCTGGAGGAGAGCGGCACCGCGGCGCGGGTCGGCGAGGTGCTCCAGCACAAGGCGGGCGCGCTGCCCTCGCTCGTCCACATGCACCCGGAGGAGACCGTCGGCGAGGCGATCGAGGTGCTGCGGGAGTACGGCGTCTCGCAGATGCCGATCGTCAAGCCGGGCGCCGGGCACCCGGACGTGATGGCCGCCGAGGTCGTCGGCTCGGTCGTCGAACGGGAGCTGCTGGACGCGCTGTTCACCCAGCGGGCCTCGCTCTCCGACCCGCTGGAGAAGCACATGTGCCCGCCGCTGCCGCAGGTCGGCTCGGGCGAGCCGGTCTCGGACCTGATGGCGGTGCTGGAGACCGCCGACGCGGCGATCGTCCTGGTCGAGGGCAAGCCCAAGGGCGTGGTGAGCCGGCAGGACCTGCTGGCGTACCTCGCGCGCGGCGCCGGGAAGTAGCCGCCGCACCGCGCCGGGCGTGCGCGCCCGGCGCGGTCGCGGTGCGCCGCGGTGTCAAGCGTCCGTCAGGAAACGGCCCGTCGACGCAAGGGGTACGTATGCGTCACGTGCGCGCAGCACGGGCTTAACACTTCTCAGGCACAGTGATGTCAGGCGATGCGGACCTCCGGAGCGGCTCCCGGACCTGACCGGTCGCCAGGATGCGAGGGCCGGCCCTGACCCGGATCGCGTCCCGGGCGGGGACCGCCGTCGTCCCGCCCCCGGCTCCGGCCGGGGTGCGGCGGTCCCCGCCGAAACGCTTCCTCGGCGGGAGGGCTTCCTCCCGCCGAGGCGCTTCGTCCGGCCGAAGCGCCGCTCCGGCGCAGGAAGGGCCGCCTCCTGCGGGAACGCCGCTTCCTGCCCCGTCCGGGGCCGGGTCAGTCCCAGTCCTCCGCGGGCCGGTCCGCGCGGGTCCGCAGCAGGGCCCGCACCCCCAGGCTGTGGACGGCGTTGACGCCGACGATGCCGGCCCAGCACACCACCAGGCCGACCAGCCCCGCGTTGACCACGGCGATCGCGGTCAGCGGGATGGCCAGCACCAGCGAGACCACCGCGACGGCGAACCGCTCCCAGAAGCTCTCCGAGCCGCTCCCGGCGCGCGGCGGCCGCTGCCCGCGCGCCACCTGCACCTGCTGCTCGGCCACCTGCCGGCGCACCCGCCGCTCGACGTCCCGGTCGAGTTTCTCCAGGAAGGACTCCACCAGCTCGGCCTCGTACTCCGGCCCCAGCTCCTTGCGGGTCTGGAGCGTGGCGTCGAGTTCTTTCCGCAGATCGGGGTCGTGTGTCGCCATGCGCCGAGCGTACGGACGGGCGGCGGCCCGGCGCAGTGGGGCTAGCCCCCCAGTCCGGCGGGCAGCTGCTGCTCCTGGTGGGGCTCCGGGTCCACGCGGCGCGCGGGGTCGCGGCGGGCGGCGAGCCAGTACAGGACGGCGGGCACCGCCAGGCCGACCAGCCAGGAGACGTCGGCGCCGCCGAGCGGGCCGACCAGCGGGCCGGTGTAGAAGTGCGTGGCCAGGAAGGGGAGTTGGGCCAGGACGCCGACGACGTACACCGTCAGTGCGCGGACGTTCCAGGCGCCGTACCGGCCGGCGGGGTCGGTGAGCGCCGGGATGTCGTACCGCTCCTTGGAGACCAGGTAGTAGTCGACGAGGTTGATCGCCGACCAGGGCGTGAAGAACGTCAGCAGGAAGAGCAGGAAGTCCTTGAAGGAGGTGAGGAAGGAGTCCTTGCCCAGCAGGGCGACGGCGGTCCCGGCCACCATGATCCCGGCGATGTACGCCGCCCGGCCGCGTGCGCTCAGGGTGCGCTGCCCGCGGAAGCCGCTGACGCTGGTGACCAGCGACATGAAGCCGCCGTAGGTGTTGAGGATGTTGATGGTGAGCTTGCCGAGGGCGATGACGAAGTAGAGGAACGAGGCGATCAGCCCCGTCCCGCCCAGCCCGACGAGGTAGCCGACCTCGTGGCCCACGAACGCGGCCGGCGCCGCGGCGGCCGCCAGCGCCCCGAACGTCATCGACCACTGCGCGCCCAGCACCGATCCGCCGAGGGTCCACCAGAACGTGGCGCGGGTCGAGGTGTGGCGCGGCAGGTAGCGGGAGTAGTCCGCCACGTACGGGCCGAAGGCCAGCTGCCAGGACGCCGAGAGCGAGACCGCGAGCAGGAAGACCGGCAGCGCGAAACCGCGGTCGTGCAGCAGCGCGGCGAGGTCGGCGCGCTGGAGCAGCCGGATGCCGAGGTAGACGAAGGCCAGCGCGCAGACCAGACCGGCGATCTTGCCGAGGAGGTGGATCAGCCGGTAGCCGACGGCCGCGGCGACCGCGGTGACCGCGGCGAACAGCACGATCCCGGCCGTGTCGCCGAGGTGCGTCAGCTCGCCCACCGCCTGCCCGGCGAGCACGCTGCCGCTGGCGAAGAACCCGATGTACATCACGATGACCAGCGCCAGCGGCACCACCGCGCCGCGCACCCCGAACTGCGCCCGCGAGGTGATCATCTGCGGCAGCCCGAGCCGCGGGCCCTGGGCGGAGTGCAGTGCCATCACGGCGCCGCCGGCGAGGTTGCCGACCAGCAGGCCGATCAGCGCCCACCAGGCGTTGGCCCCGAAGACGACGGCCAGTGCGCCGGTGACCACGGCGGTGACCTGGAGGTTCGCGCCGAGCCAGAGGGTGAACTGGCTGACCGCGCTGCCGTGCCGCTCGTCGTCGGGGACGACGTCGATCGAGCGCTGTTCGATCACTCCTGCCATGGGGCCGCCTCTTCCACCGTGCCGGGGGCAACGTCCGGGGTGCCGTCCGAGTGCGGCCGAGGGGGGTTCGGGCGCGGTCCGGCGCGGTCTCCGGGTGTGCTGCGTGTATGGATTCATGCAGGATGGGTGTGAATGAATGGAAGGTCAATAGGTGGGGCCGGATTGGCGGACGGGGCCGGTGGGACGGACGACGGGCGGCGCGGGGGAGCGGAGGGAGGGCCGCGACGAGGGCGGCGGGCCGGGTCCGGGAGGGCACGAGGGCGGGCCGGCCGGGCGGGCGGGGGCGCTTCCGGCCCGCGGCCGCGACCGGCGCGGGCGGGAATTCCGTACAGTCGGGCGACACACGACAAGGCCCGGAGCGGGCCGGGAGGAAGAGGCGATGAGCGGGGACGGGGACAACGGCGTGGGCGGCGAGGTGGACGGCGGCGTCCGCGCGGGCGGCACGCGGCCGCGGGGGGCCGGTGCGGCCGGCCGGGCGGCGGCGGGTCGCAGCGGCAACGGCCCGGCCGCCAGCAGCGCGGCCCGCCTCCAGCGGCTCTTCGAGGGGCACCGGCTCACGCCGACCCAGCGCCGGATCGCCCACTGCATGGTGCGGCGGGCCGCCGACGCGCCGTTCCTCTCCAGCGTCGAACTGGCCGAACTCGCCGGGGTCAGCCAGCCCTCGGTCACCCGCTTCGCGGTGGCGCTCGGCTTCGACGGCTACCCGGCGCTGCGCCGCCACCTCCGGGACGTCGCCCCTGCCGGGAAGCCGGGCGGCGCCGGTGCGCTCAACGAGTACCAGCAGGCCGTCCAGGCCGAGATCGACAACCTCCGGCACCTGGCCGACGCGCTCGCCGACACCGGGCCGGTGACCGAGGCCGGGCGGCTCCTCGCCCGCTCCCGGCCGCTGCCGGTCCTCGGCCTGCGCGCGGCCACCGCACAGGCCGCCGGTTTCGCATACTTCGCACGGAAGGTCCACCCGGACGTCCGGCTGTTGGACGAGGGCGGCACCATGCTCACCGACCGCATCGACGCCGCGGTACGCGCCGGGGCCACCGTGCTGCTCTGCTTCGCGCTGCCCCGCCACCCCCGCGAGGTGATCGACGCCCTGGCCGCCGCGCGCGCCGCCGGGCTCACCGTCGTCACCGTCGCCGACAGCGCGTTCGCCCCGGTGGCGCACCACACCGACCTGCTGCTCCCGGCCCCGGTCGGCACCGGTCTGGCCTTCGACACCGCGTGCGCCCCGATGCTCCTGGGCCGGGTCCTGCTGGAGGCCATGTGCGACGGCCTCCCCGACGCCCAGGCCCGCCTGGAGGAATTCGACACCAAGGCGGCGGAACGGGGGTTGTTCGTGGAGTGAGGGGGTGGGGGCGACGGGGTGGTCGGGTGGGGCGGGTGTCCGGGGCGCCGGGGCCGTGGGTCGGGCGGCGAGGTGGTCGGGCGGCCGGGCGGCCGACCCGGCCGGCCCGGGGGCGGCCAGGGCGGACGAGGTGGCCCTGCGGGGCGCTGGGGGCCCGGGGTGTTGAGCGGTCGGCCCGGGGAGGCGTAGGGGCCGCGGCCCGCCCTTGGGGGTGGGCCGGTGGGGGGCCGGTGTGCGGGCGGTGTGCACCGACCGCACCGTTCGCGCCGTCCGTGCCGTCCGGGTCATCTGTGCCCGTCCGTGCCGTCGGTGCCCGTCCCGGCCGTCTGCGCTCGTCCGGGCTCGTCCGCGTCGTCCGTGCCGCTCAGGCCAGGGCGAGGTTGCGGAGGTCGTTGGCGTGGGCGGCGCCGCTCTCGGCGGTGAGCTCCTCCAGGGTCTGCGGCGGGCGCACGGTCGCGAACCGCACCCCGCCGTCCGGACCCGCCGCATAGCCGTACACGCCCGGCCGGGGCAGCGAGTTGTAGGCGAAGTGGGTGGAGAAGTAGTACGCGCCGGTGTCCAGGAGGGCGGTGTGGTCGCCGGCCTCCAGCAGCGGCAGCGGACGGTTCTCGGCGACCAGGTCACCGGCGAAGCAGCAGGGGCCGGCGATGTCCTGCGGGACCGGCGCCCCGGTCTTCGGGCGGCCGTCCGCGTCGTACGCCGCCACCCGGATCGGCCAGGACGCGGGCGCGAACACCGTGCGGGTGGCGACCTGGGCACCGGCGTGGGTGACCGCGATCGGGCGGCCGCCGGCCCACTTCGCGTACTCGACGCGGGCCAGCACCGTCCCGTGCTTGGCCAGCAGCGACCGGCCGAACTCGGTGACCAGCCCGTACCGCCCGGAGAACAGGCCGGGGACGGTCGAGTGCAGCAGCGCCGCGTACTCGCGGTACGTCGGGCTGACGGTGTCGGAGGAGAAGTTGACCGGCAGGCCGCCGCCGATGTCCAGGGTGGTGATCCGGCGGCCGCCGGCCTGCTCGTTGATCTCCTCGGCGAGGTCGTAGAGCGCCCGGACGCCCTCGGCCATCCGTTCCAGCGGCATGCCCTGGGAGCCGACGTGGGCGTGCAGCCGGGTCAGCCACGGGCGGTCGAGGAAGGCCCGGACGACCCAGTCGCGGGCCCCGGAGTCGCGCAGCGGGATCCCGAACTTGGAGGTGTCGGTGGCGGTGCTCATCGCGCCGATGCTGCCGCCGCCGATCTGCGGATTGACCCGCAGCCCTATGGGGGCGGTGGAGGGGGCGGAGGCCATCATCCGGTCGATGCGGGTGAGTTCCTCGTGGTTGTCGACGTTGACGGCGATGCCGAGGGCGAGCGCCTCGCGGAGTTCGGAGAGGGTCTTGGCGGGGGAGTCCAGGACGGTGTGCCGGGCCGGGACCCCGGCGGCCCGCGCCACGGCCAGCTCGCCGGGGCTGGCCACCTCGCAGCCGATGCCTTCCTGCGCCAGCAGCCGCAGCACGGGGACGAGCGAGGCGGCCTTGACGGCGAACGCGTGCAGTACGGGCGTCCCCGGCGCCGTGAACTCCGCGAAGGCGGCACGGAGTTCGGCCGCGGACCGGCGGATACCGGCGACGTCGAGCAGCCCTGCCACGGGCTGCCCGGAGCCGACCAGCCCCTGAGCGATGGCTGCCTGAACGGCACGGTCTCGGTCCGTGAAGGTCATGCCCCCCACTTCATCACCCGGCCACCCCGCCGCGCCACGTCCGCGCGGCCTTGGCCCGCACCGATCCGGGTCTGCCCCCGGATGGCCGGGTTGCCCAGGGTCGGCCGGCAGGGGAGGGGAAGGGAGGGAGGTGGCTGTGGAGCCGGGGGCGCGGTGGGCCGGGGCCGGCGGCGGGGCGGTGGCCGTGGGGAGGCGGTCGCTGGGTGGACGGAGCACACGCCCCCGCCCCCACCCTCGGACCGGCTGCGCACGGCCGGGGGCACGCCCCCTTTCGCTCGCCCCGGGAGCACGTACCCGGAGTGCGCACTGCGGAGTGCGCACCGGACGCCACCCGCCCCGCCCGTCAGGCCCTCCAGGTGGACGACCGGAGGGTGCCGCCAGGGTCCGGGGCGGGGGCCTCGCCTGCTTGCCGCCGTCCCCTGCCGCTACAGCGCCGGAGCCCCGTTCGCCCGGGCCCGGGTCTGGCGGGCGGACAGGCGGGAGCCGGATTCCCGGCGGGTGGCGCGGCGGAGGAGGGGGATGGCCAGGAGGAAGCCGAGGACGGCCCAGGCGGCCAGGACCAGGGCGACGGTGGGGAGCTGCCAGGAGCCGGCCGTTTCGGCGGCCCGGGCGGCGTCCGGCAGCAGGGCCGAGCGCAGCCCCTGGGCTATCCAGCGCAGCGGGAAGACCGAGGCGATGTCCTGGACCAGCACCGGCATCCGGGACAGCGGGAACATCGCGCCGGAGGTGATCAGCAGGGCCATCGACGGCAGCATGATCAGCGCCAGGGCCTCCCGGGGGTTGGGCAGGACCGCCCCGAGCGCCGCGCCCAGCGGGACGACCGCCAGCAGGCCGAGGGCGGCGACCCACAGCAGGGTCAGCCAGCCGCCGGCGCTGTGCGGCAGCGGTCCGTCCACCAGGACGGCGCCGGCGCCCAGCAGGAGCGCGAGGGTGCCCAGCGCCATGACCACGATCAGCAGCGACTTGGCGATGAGGTACGCCGGTATGCCGCCGGGGGTGGCGCGCAGCCGCAGCAGGGTGCCCTCCTCCCGCTCGGTGACCAGGATCTGCGGGAGGTTCAGCAGCCCGATCTGGAAGAGGAGGTACCCGGCGAACCCGGCGAGCGTCAGATGGGCCATCGGGATGTGCGTGCCCGGCACGTCGTCGTGGATGAAGGAGGTGACCAGCAGACCGACGACGATGTTGCTGAGGTGACCGGTCAACTCCTTGCGGTTCTGCACCAGATGGCGGAGTTCGATCACGCCGCGGCGGAGTCCGGCCCGCCAGGGGCGCAGCCCGCCGGGCCCGCCGCGGCGGCCGGGGGCGGTGCGGTCCGGGGGCGTGCGGTCCGGGGCCGTGCCGCCCGGCTCACCGGCTGCTTCCGCTGTCGCTCCGGCGGTTGCTGCCGCCGTGCCTGTTGTCGTCATGTCCGTTCCCCCGTGGTGTCGGTGCTGCTGCTTGTCGTCCCCGTCCCGCCCGCGCGGGAGCCGCCCCGGCTCATGCCGCGGGGGCCCGTTCCGCCCGGGCCCGCTCCGCGCCGGAGCCGGAGCCGGTGTCAGGGCCGGTCCCGGCGTCAGCCCCGGCCGCGGCCCCGGCCTCGTCGGCGGCGTCGGTGCCGAGCGGGCGGCCGGAGCCGTCCGCCCCGTCGGTGGCGGGTCGCCCGTGGAGCATGTGGAGGTAGGTGTCCTCCAGCGTCGGGCGGCGCACCTCCAGGTCGGCGATCGGGCCGCCGGTGGCCTGGTGGAGCTCCCAGACCAGGCGGGAGGGGTCCCCGGTGCGCTCGCGGTGCCGCTCGCCGCCGGGTGCGGTCCAGCGGACCTCGGCCTGCGCGGCGGCCCGCCGGGCGAGTTCGGCCGGGGTGCCGCAGGCCCGTATCCGGCCGTCGACCAGCATCGCTATCCGGTCGGCGAGCCGCTCGGCCTCGGCCAGGTCGTGGGTCGTCAGCAGGATCGTGACGCCCTCCTCGGCGGCCAGGTGCTCCACCATGTCGTGGAAGTCGCGGCGGGCCTCGGGGTCGAAGCCGGTGGTGGGCTCGTCCAGGAAGAGCAGTTCGGGGCGGCCGACGATGCCGAGTGCGACGTCGAGGCGCCGGCGCTGGCCGCCGGAGAGCCGGTCGACGCGCTGCCGCGCCTGGCCGGTCAGGCCGACCACCGCCAGCAGCTCGTCCGGGTCCCGCGGGTCGGGGTAGTACGCGGCGAAGTGCGTCAGCAGCTCGGCGACCTGCCACCGGCGGTGGTCGCGCCAGGACTGGAGGACCAGCCCGACGCGGGCCCGCCAGGCGTCGCCGGCCCGAGCCGGATCCGCCCCGAGGACCCGGACCTCGCCGGCGGAGCGCTGCCGGAAGCCCTCCAGGATCTCGACGGTGGTGGTCTTGCCGGCGCCGTTCGGCCCGAGCAGGGCGAAGATCTCGCCGCGTCGGATGTCGAGGTCGACGCCGTGCAGGACGTCGGTGCCGCCGTACGCCATGCGCAGGCCGCGGGTCTCCACGACCGGCTCGGCGCCGGCCGGACTGCTGGGTGTGCTGGTCATCGTTGCGGTCCCCCGAGGTGTGCGGTGGTGGTCATCGGCCGGCTTCGGCCGGCTGCTGCGGTGCCGCCTGGGCCGCCGCCGGGCCCGCGCCCTCGACGATGGCGCGGAGCGCGGCGACATGGCCGTCGAAGGCGGTGCGGCCGCGGGCCGTCAGCCGCACCTTGGTGCGCCGCTTCCGCCCGCCGCCCTCCTTGCGGATCTCCAGGTATCCGGCCTCCTCCAGCGTGTGCAGCTGCTTGGAGAGCGCGGAGTCGCTGAGCGAGAGCCCGTCGCGGATGAAGGCGAAGTCGGCCCATTCCGTGGCGGCGAGCATGGCCACGACGGACAGCCGGGTGGCGGGGTGGATCAGTTCGTCGAAGCCTGATGGGGTGCTCATCGGCCGGCCTCCTCGGGGACGGTTCTCAGCGGCGGGTCGCCCAGGGCGCGGCTGCGGAGCGGGCTGACCGCCCAGCGGTTGGCGGGGCCGACGAAGAGCAGGAAGGCGGCGGTCGAGACGGTGGCCTGGATCAGGCTGCCGTAGGGCAGGGCCAGCCACTCGGTCAGGTAGCGGGTGAGGATGATCGTGCCGCCGCCGAAGGCCGCGCCCGCCAGGAGGCTGGCGGAGGTGCGCCAGGTGTACCGCGAGCGGTGCAGCCGCACCCGGCTCCGGCGGCTGTAGACCACCGCCAGGGCGGTCAGGCCGCCGAGGTAGGCGGCGAGGAGCAGGAACGAGCCCCAGCGGGGGAGGTGCAGCCCGTCGGAGGCGAGGAAGAGCCACATGAGGGCGCCGGTGATGTACGTCGCCCGCTGGTCGCCCCGGGCGCACCGCTCGACCTCGTCGTAGACCCGCTCCTGCGGGACGCGGATCCGCTGGAGATCCTGCCAGGCCCGCTCGGCATCCACCGGTGTGGTCATGTCCTTCGCCTCCCCGTAGACGTTCCGGACGGTCCGGAGGGCGCGGACGGTGCGCGATCCGGACGGGCGGCGGCCGCCGGCGGCGCCCCCGCTCCAACTTTCCTACTGGGAAAGTTAACACCGACTTTCCCGGCGGGCAAGTCGAAATCTGCGACCGGCGAAAACCCGCCACCGCGCCCGGCCATCCTGTTGACTAGTCATATTCAGGCACGCAAGACTATGAATAGGTCAATCCATACAAGGTCAGGGAGGCAGGCCCATGTCGGGACCGCGACCCGTGCGGGCACCGCGCGGTACGGAGCTGAGCGCGCGCGGATGGCAGCAGGAAGCCGCACTCCGCATGCTCCAGAACAACCTCGACCCCGAGGTCGCCGAGCACCCGGACGAGCTCGTCGTCTACGGCGGCACCGGCAAGGCGGCGCGCGACTGGCGCTCCTTCGACGCGATGGTGCGCACCCTGACCACGCTGAAGCAGGACGAGACGATGCTCGTCCAGTCCGGCCGGCCGGTCGGCGTGATGCAGACCCACGAGTGGGCCCCGCGCGTCCTGATCGCCAACTCCAACCTCGTCGGCGACTGGGCGAACTGGGAGGAGTTCCGCCGCCTGGAGGCGCTCGGCCTGACCATGTACGGCCAGATGACGGCCGGTTCGTGGATCTACATCGGCACCCAGGGCATCCTCCAGGGCACCTACGAGACGTTCGCCGCGGTCGCCGCCAAGAAGTTCGGCGGCTCGCTGGCCGGCACCATCACCCTCACCGCGGGCCTGGGCGGCATGGGCGGCGCCCAGCCGCTCGCCGTCACCATGAACGACGGCGTCGCGATCTGCATCGACTGCGACCCGCGCGCCATCGAGCGCCGCATCGAGCACCGCTACCTGGACGTCCGGGCCGACAGCCTCCAGCACGCCCTCCAGCTGGCCGTCGAGGCCCGCGACCAGCGCAAGCCGCTCTCCATCGGCCTCCTCGGCAACGCCGCTGACCTCCTCCCGCAGATGCTCGCCGACGGCGCCCCGATCGACATCGTCACCGACCAGACCAGCGCCCACGACCCGCTGTCCTACCTGCCCACCGGCGTCGACTTCGCCGACATGAAGGAGTACGCGGCCAAGGACCCGGCCGGCTTCACCGCCCGCGCCCGGGAATCGATGGCCCGGCACGTCGAGGCCATGGTCGGCTTCCAGGACGCCGGCGCGGAGGTCTTCGACTACGGCAACTCGATCCGCGGCGAGGCCCAGCTCGCCGGCTACGGGCGGGCGTTCGCCTTCCCCGGCTTCGTCCCCGCCTACATCCGGCCGCTCTTCGCCGAGGGCAAGGGCCCGTTCCGCTGGGCCGCGCTCTCCGGCGACCCGAAGGACATCGCGGCCACCGACAAGGCGATCCTGGACCTCTTCCCCGAGAACGCGTCGCTGGCCCGCTGGATCAAGATGGCCGGGGAGCGCGTCCACTTCCAGGGCCTGCCCGCCCGGATCTGCTGGCTCGGCTACGGCGAGCGCGACAAGGCCGGCGAGCGGTTCAACGAGATGGTCGCCGACGGCACCCTCCGGGCGCCGCTGGCCATCGGCCGCGACCACCTCGACTGCGGCTCGGTCGCCTCCCCGTACCGCGAGACCGAGGCCATGAAGGACGGCTCCGACGCGATCGCCGACTGGCCGCTGCTCAACGCCATGGTCAACGTCGCCTCCGGTGCCTCCTGGGTCTCCCTGCACCACGGCGGCGGTGTCGGCATGGGCCGCTCGATCCACGCCGGGCAGGTCACCGTCGCCGACGGCACCCCGCTGGCCGGCGAGAAGATCCGCCGGGTGCTCACCAACGACCCCGGCATGGGCGTCATCCGGCACGTCGACGCCGGCTACGAGCGCGCCGACGAGGTCGCCGCCGAACGCGGCGTCCGGATCCCGATGCGCGAGGGCGAGGGCGGCGCGTGACCTCCTCGTTCCACGAGATGTGGCAGGAGTTGCGGCCGCTCGGCCGCGACTCCTCCTCCGGCGGCTACCGCCGCTTCGCCTGGACCGGCGCGGACGCCGACTGCCGCGCGTGGTTCCGCGCCCAGGCCGAGGCCCGCGGACTCGCCTACGAACTGGACCGCAACGGCAACCAGTGGGCCTGGCTCGGCGCCACCACCTACCGGGACGTGGCCCCCGGCGACGCCGTCGTCACCGGCTCCCACCTGGACTCCGTCCCGGACGGCGGCGCCTTCGACGGCCCGCTGGGCGTGGTCTCCTCCTTCGCCGCGCTGGACGAACTGCGGCGGCGCGGGGTGGAGTTCGGCAAGCCGCTGGCCCTGGTCAACTTCGGCGACGAGGAGGGCGCCCGCTTCGGGCTCGCCTGCGTCGGCTCCCGGCTGTCCGCCGGGGCGCTGACCGCGCAGGCCGCGCACCGGCTGCGCGACGGCGACGGCGTCACCCTCCCGCAGGCCATGGAGCGCGCCGGCCACGACCCGGACGCGATCGGCCCGGACCCCGAACGGCTCGCCGCCATCGGCGCGTTCGTCGAACTCCACGTCGAGCAGGGCCGCGCGCTGGACCTGTCCGGGGACCCGGTCGGCATCGCCTCCGCCATCTGGCCGCACGGCCGCTGGCGGTTCGACTTCCGCGGCGAGGCCAACCACGCCGGCACCACCCGTCTGGAGGACCGCCGCGACCCGATGCTCTCCTACGCCGCGACCGTGCTCGCCGCCCGCGAGCAGGCCCGGCTGGCCGGCGCCCTGGCCACCTTCGGGAAGGTCAGCGTCGAGCCGAACGGCGTCAACGCCATCCCCTCCCTCGTCCGCGGCTGGCTCGACGCCCGCGCCGCCGGCCAGGACACCCTGGACACCGTGGTCGACGGGATCGAGCGGGCCGCCGCCGAGCGGGCCGCCCGCGACGGCGTCGCCCTCGACGTCGTCCGGGAGTCCTTCACCCCCGTCGTGGAATTCGGGCACGCGCTGCGCGACGAGCTGAGCGCGATCCTCGGCAAGGGCCGTGAACGCCCGGTGCCGGTCCTGGGCACCGGCGCCGGACACGACGCGGGTATTTTGTCCGCGACCGTCCCCACCGCGATGCTGTTCGTCCGCAACCCCACCGGCGTCTCGCACTCGCCCGCCGAGGCCGCCACCGAGGACGACTGCGCCGCCGGGGTCACCGCACTCGCCGACGTACTGGAGGGGCTGGTGTGCCGATGACACCGCCGACGGCACCGGTCACCTACTGGCTCGAACACGCCTGGCTCGGCAGCCACGTCGAACCGGGCGTCGCCGTGGACGTCGCGGACGGCCGGATCACCGCCGTCCGCACCGGCGTCCCCGCGCCCCCGCCGGGCGCGGAGGCGCTGGCCGGCCTGACGCTCCCGGGCCTGGCCAACGCCCACAGCCACGCCTTCCACCGTGCCCTGCGCGGCACCGTCCAGGTCGGTTCCGGAACGTTCTGGACCTGGCGGGAGGTCATGTACGGGGTCGCGGACCGGCTCACGCCCGAGAGCTACTTCGCGCTGGCCCGCGCGGCCTATGCCGAGATGGCGCTGGCCGGCATCACCTGCGTCGGGGAGTTCCACTACCTCCACCACGCGCCCGGCGGCACCCGCTACGCCGACCCCAACGCGATGGGGCAGGCGCTGATCGCGGCCGCCGCCGAGGCCGGCATCCGGATCACCCTGCTCGACACCGCCTACCTCTCCGCCGGCTTCGGCGACCCGCCCAACCAGCACCAGCTGCGCTTCTCCGACGGCACCGCGGACGCCTGGGCGGAGCGCGCCGACGCACTCAAGGACGCCGGCCACGCCCGGATCGGCGCCGCCGTGCACTCCGTACGCGCCGTCCCGGCCGGGGAGCTGGGCACCGTCGCCGAGTGGGCCCGGCAGCGGCGGGCACCGCTGCACGTCCACCTCTCCGAGCAGACCGCCGAGAACGACGCCTGCCGGGCCGCGCACGGCCGCACCCCCACCGAACTGCTCGCCGAGCACGGCGTGCTGGGCCCGCGCACCACGGCCGTGCACGCCACCCACCTCACCGACCGGGACATCGCCCTGCTCGGCTCCAGCACCACCGGCGTGTGCATGTGCCCGACCACCGAGCGGGACCTGGCCGACGGCATCGGGCCGGCCGCCGCGCTCCAGGAGCACGGCAGCCCGCTCTCCCTGGGCAGCGACAGCCACGCCGTCATCGACCTGCTCGAAGAGGCCCGCGCCATGGAGCTGAACGAGCGGCTGCGCACCCGCACCCGCGGCCACTGGACCGCCGCCGCCCTGCTGCGCGCCGCCACCGCCGACGGGCACGCCGCCCTGGGCTGGGACGACGCCGGCACGCTCGCGCCCGGCGCGCTCGCCGACCTCACCACGATCCGGCTGGACTCCGTACGCACCGCCGGACCGCTGCCCCGCCTGGGAGCCGAGACGGCCGTATTCGCCGCCACGGCGGCCGATGTGCGGCACACCATCGTGGCCGGGCGGCGGATCGTCCGCGACGGTGTGCACACCGGCGTGCCCGACGTGCCCAGCGCCCTCGCCGGCGCCATCGCCGCCCTGCGCGGCTGACCCCCACCCACCCGACGCCCGGGCCCCCGCGCCCGCGGACGAAGGAGAGCACCCCCGCGATGACGACGACCTCCGCGCCGACCACCGCCATCACCCACATCGCCCAGCTCGTCACCAACGACCCCTCCCTCGGTGAAGGCCCCCTCGGTCTGATCCAGGACGCCGCGGTCGTCATCGACGGCGACCGCATCGCCTGGGTCGGTCCCTCCAGCAAAGCACCCGCCACTGACAACGCCGTCGACGCGGCCGGCCGCGCGGGCCTGCCCGGCTTCGTCGACTCCCACTCCCACCTGGTCTTCGCCGGCGACCGTACCGAGGAGTTCAACGCCCGGATGTCCGGCCGCCCGTACTCCGCGGGCGGCATCCGCACCACCGTCGCCGCCACCCGCGCCGCCGCCGACGAGGCCCTGCACGCCAACGTCGCCCGCTACCTCGCCGAGGGCCTCCGCCAGGGCACCACCACCCAGGAGGTCAAGTCCGGCTACGGCCTGACCGTCGAGGACGAGGCCCGCGCGGTGCGGATCGCCGCCGCGCACACCGACGAGGTCACCTTCCTCGGCGCGCACATCGTGTCCCCGGACTACGCCGACGACCCGGCCGGCTACGTCGAGCTGGTCACCGGCCCGATGCTGGACGCCTGCGCGCCGCACGCCCGCTGGGTGGACGTCTTCTGCGAGCGCGGCGCCTTCGACGGCGACCAGGCGCGCGCCGTCCTGACCGCCGGCATGGCCAAGGGGCTGCTGCCCCGGGTGCACGCCAACCAGCTCGGCCCCGGCCCCGGCGTCCAGCTCGCCGTCGAACTGGGCGCCGCCTCCGCCGACCACTGCACCCACCTCAGCTACGCCGACATCGACGCGCTGGCCCAGTCGGACACCGTCGCCACGCTGCTCCCGGGCGCGGAGTTCTCCACCCGCGCCACGTGGCCCGACGCCCGCCCGCTGCTCGACGCCGGCGCCACCGTGGCGCTCTCCACGGACTGCAACCCCGGCTCGTCCTTCACCAGTTCCATGCCGTTCTGCATCGCGCTGGCCGTCCGCGACATGGGGATGACGCCCGACGAGGCGGTGTGGTCGGCGACCGCGGGCGGCGCCCGGGCGCTGCGCCGCGACGACGTCGGCCGGATCACCCCCGGCGCCCGCGCCGACCTGCTGCTGCTGGACGCCCCCTCGCACGTCCACCTCGCCTACCGGCCGGGCGTGCCGCTGGTGACGGACGTCTGGCACAACGGGGTCCGCCGGTAGGCCCGGCCGGACCGCGCGCGCCGCGGACGCACCGAGGGCCCGTCCCGGACACTGCCGGGGCGGGCCCTCGTATGCGCGGGCGCCTGCCGGCCGCTCAGGGCCGGCCGCGACCGCGGGTCACTCCTCGACCATCAGGCCCTTGCGGAGCCGGGTCAGGGTGCGGGAGAGCAGCCGGGAGACGTGCATCTGGGAGATGCCCAGCTCCTCGCCGATCTCGGACTGGGTCATGTTGGCGACGAACCGCAGGGAGAGGATCTTCCGGTCCCGCTGCGGGAGTTCGGCGATCAGCGGCTTGAGCGACTCGACGTACTCGATGCCTTCGAGGCCGTGGTCCTCGTAGCCGATCCGGTCGGCCAGCGCGCCCTCGCTGTCGTCCTCCTCCGGCTGGGCGTCCAGCGAGCTCGCCGTGTAGGCGTTGCTCGCGGCCATGCCCTCGACGACCTCGTCCTTGGTGAGGCCGAGGCGTTCGGCCAGCTCGCCGACGGTGGGCGCGCGGTCGAGCTGCTGGGCCAGCTCGTCACCGGCCTTGGCCAGGTCCAGGCGGAGTTCCTGGAGCCGCCGCGGGACCCGCACCGACCAGCTGGTGTCGCGGAAGAAGCGCTTGATCTCGCCGACGATGGTCGGCATCGCGAAGGTCGGGAACTCGACACCGCGGCCGAGCTCGAACCGGTCGATCGCCTTGATGAGCCCGATGGTGCCGACCTGGACGATGTCCTCCATGGGCTCGCTGCGGGAGCGGAACCGGGAGGCCGCGAACTTCACCAGCGCGAGGTTCAGTTCGACCAGGGTGTTGCGGACGTAGGCGAATTCGTGGGTGCCTTCTTCCAGCGATTCCAGGCGCTCGAAGAGGGTTTTCGACAGCGCCCTGGCATCTACCGGACCCACTTCCGCAAAGGGTGGGATTTCGGGCAGGCCGTCGATATCGGGCACGCTCGGGGACTCCGCGTCCGGGGCGTGCGACGGGGAAGGGATAAGCCCGGTGGAAGCGGGCAGGGGTGTCGACGAGGCGGTGCTGCGGTGGTCGTCCGTGCGCAATTCGTCGAGCCGGGGTGACATGTGTCTCCTCCATCGTTCTCGGCATATGGCTGCCGAAGCCTCTGCGTGAAGCTGCGGTGTGCGGCGCCTCCAAAGCCGGCCGTGTCGAATGTGTCCTTCTACGCCTACCTGTCTTCGGCGCAAGAAGGCAAGTGCCTGTTGTCCGAATTACTCGGCTATGCCCTTTCTTCGGCTACCGGTGGGCGCCAGGAAGGCGTAGGGTTCGACACGCGCAGTCGTAAGCAATGTCGTCACCAAAACAGTCGTCTAGGCAGCAAGAGGGGTGCGCTCGCATGGACCGCGGGACGGTCGGCAGTGCAAGCCGGGGCCGGCTTCACGTCGAGATCCGCCAGCACGGCACCAGCGCGGTCGTGACCGTCGCCGGTGAGCTGGACCACCACACCGCGGATCTGTTGCGGGAATCGCTGGAGGGCTGCGTGGATGACGGTTACGCACGTCTCGTGGTGGACTGCTCACGCCTTGAGTTCATGGACTCCACCGGCCTGAACGTCCTGCTGGGTGCCCGCCTGAAGGCGGAGGCCGCGGGGGGCGGCGTCCACCTGGCCGGGATGCAGCCGGTGGTGGCCAGGGTGTTCGAGATCACCGGTGCGGAGGCCGTTTTCACCGTGCACGACACGCTCGACGCGGCCCTGGCGGACTGAGCCGCACGGCCGTCCGGAAGGATGCATTCCGGGCGGGTAGCGGGTATCACAGCTCCCGTACCAACAAGTGGGTGTTCTCATGGTCCGCTCGGGCAGGAGACACCTGGATCCGTTGAATCAATCAGTTAACTGTTGTCCGTGAACAGGCGAATCGGTGAGGTGAAGCGCTGATGAGCACCACCCGGCCGTACCCGCCGGGCGATCTCGGCCCGGAGCCGGGCGGCGCCGGGGCTTCCGCCGCCGTACCGGCAGGTCAGATCCGCCGGCTGCGCCTGGCGGGCACCCGGGGCACCGTGGCCAGGGCCCGGGACTTCGCCCGCGAGGCGCTCCAGGACTGGGGCTGGCTGCCGGCCGCCTCCGGTGACCAGCGGGCCGCGGCCGAGGACGTGCTGCTCGTCGTCTCCGAGCTGGTCACCAATGCCTGCCTGCACGCCGAGGGCCCCGAGGAGCTCCGGCTGCGCTGCGTGGCCAAGGTGCTCCGCCTGGAGGTCAGCGACCGCGGCGCGGGCTCCCCGGCGCCGCGCAGCCCGCACCGCCCCGGACGCCCCGGCGGCCACGGCATGTTCATCGTGCAGCGGCTCTGCCTGGACTGGGGCGTGGTCCGCAACGCCGACGGCGCCGGCAAGACCGTGTGGGCGGAACTGGCCGCGCCGTCCTGAAGGGGCGGCGGGCGGAACGGTGTCGCGAGCGCGGGCCCACGGGTCCGCGCTCGGCCATATCCGGGGCCCTCCCGTATCGGGGCTGTGCGGTGCCTTCCCTCGGCAACCTCCCGGGCGTACCTTGGCCGCCCAATCTGATGTGCCGTCAGTAACCAGCGGCGGCGCGCCGACCGGGAGAGGGGAAGTCGAGGTGGCCCGCTTCCACATCCAGCACGGCAGGCGGCCGCGGCGCACGGCCGGACTGGCCGCGGCCGCGGCGACGGCGGCCGGTACCGCGGTGCTGTTCGCCGCGCCCGCCGCACACGCCGAGGTCGTCGACGTCAACTACCAGTGCAGGACGCCGATCGGCAACAAGGGGGCGGTCTCGCCCATCGACATCAAGGGGACGCCCAGCGGCAGCTCCTACAAGCTGGTGATGTCCTTCCAGAAGGGCGTCTCCTCCAGCCCCGTCGAACTGGGCAAGGGCGCGATGAGCCCCAGCGCGGTCATCCAGCTGGGCGGCGCGGAGAGCGGCACGGTGGCGGTCACCGGCCCGCCCAACGACCAGGCGATACCCGCCAACACCCCGATCAAGATCAGTGACTTGAGCGGCACGTACACCCCGAAGGCGAGCGGCAAGGTCACCTTCACCGCCTCCACGCTCACCATCAAGGCGCTGGGCACCACCACCACCTGCACCCCGAGCAACCACCCGGGGCCGTCGCTGACCCTGGACGTCAAGGGGAGCGGCGGCAGCGGCAGCACCGGCGGGAGCGGCGGGAGCGGCGGTGGGGGCTCCGCGGCGGGCGGCGCGTCCGGCGGCGGGCAGCTGCCGCAGACCGGACCGGCGGACTCCGCCCTCGCGCTGGGCACCCTGGGCGGCACGGTCCTGCTGACCGGCGCGGCCGGCGTGCTCTGGCTGACCCGTCGTCACCAGCGGGCCTGACACGCACCGGGAGGAGCCGCCGATGCCGTTCCGTCCCCGTACCGCGGCCGCCGGCGCGGTCCTCGCGGCCGCCACCGCCCTCCTGGGCCCGGCGGCGGCCGCGGCCCGCCCGGCCGCCCCCGCACCGGCCTGGTCCGCCGCCCCGGACGGCACCGCCCGGACCGCGTTCTACCTGGAGGGCACCCCCGGCACCGTCCTCACCGACCGGCTGGCGGTCCGCAACCCGACGGCCCGGCCGGTCACCGTACGGCCGGCCGGCGAGGGCGCTACGGGGGCGTGGCTCGCCTTCGGCACGGCGGAGGTGACCGTTCCGCCGCGGACCCGGGCCGGCGTCCCGTTCACCGTGACGGTGCCGCGGGACGCCGCCCCCGGCAGCCGCACCGGCACCCTCACCGTCACCGGCGGCGGGTCCGGCGCGCGCGCCCGGATCCCGGTGCGGGTGCGGGTGACCGGAGCCGCGCTGTCCGCGCTGACCGTCGAGCACCTGGCGGTGCGCCGGCAGGGCGGCGCCGCGGTGATCCGCTACACCCTGGTCAACCGCGGGACCACCGCACTCCGGCCGCGGCTCGCGGTCCGTGCCGACGGCCTCTTCGGGCCGCTGCCGCTCCGGACGGCCCGTGCCCTGCCGGCCGTCCTGCCGCCCGGCGGCCGCGCCGACCGCACCGAGACCTGGCCCGATCCGCCCGTCCTGGACGCGGTGGACGTCACCCTCACCGCCACCGCCCCCGGCGGCGCCCGCGACACCGCCACCACCCGCTACACCGCCGTCCCCTGGGCCCCCGCGGCCACCCTCCTCACCCTGATCGCGGCCGGCTGCGCCTGGACCGCTGCCCGACGCCGCCGCCGTACGGACGGCGGGGGGTCTTTGCGGGGTGCGGGGCGTGTGGGGCGCGGTGGACGTATGGGTGGGGCCGGGCGCGCGGGGCGTGGCGGACGTACGGGCGGGGCGGGTGGCGCGCCGGGTGGGGGAGGCGGCGCAGGCCCCGCGCCCGGCGCGGGCCCGGACCTCGCGAGAGGACCGGCGGCGGGCGCCACGGTGGCCGCCGGGCCGGGGCCAGGGCCGCGGCCGGGGAGCGAAGCGCAGACGGGACCGAGGACGGGATCAGGGGTGCGCGGGTGAACGGCGGGAGCGGTGGGGACGAGGGGAGGGGCGGCCACGGCCGTCACGAGGGGGACGGCGGGGGCGGCAGGGTGCGGCGCAGCACCGCGGCGGCCTCGTCCGGCCGGAGGACCGAGGGAGGCGGCAGGACTGGCCGCACCGGCCACACCGGTCGCACCGGTCGCGCTGGCCACACCGGTCGCACTGGCCGCACCAGGCGTAACGGAGGGACTGGCCGGACCGGCCGGGCGAACAGCAGCGGCCGGGGCGGGGTGGGCGGCGGGGGGACGCGGTCGCGGTACGGCTTGCGGCGGGGGTGGCGGGGCGCGTCCGCGGCGGCCCTCCTGGCGCTGCTCGGGCTGCTGTCCCTGCCCGTCCTGCCCGCCGCGGTGGCCCGCGCCGTGCCCGCCGCCGGCCCGCCGTCCGCCTCGGTCTCACAGAAGGAGGCCGGCGTCGGCGGCACTGTGACCGTCACCGGCCGCGGCTGGCGTCCGCACGCCCTGCTCACGCTGCTCATCTGCGGGCAGAACATGATCGGCGGCACCAACACCTGCGCCAACGGCGACGGCCGGACCGTCACCACCGACGACCGCGGCGCCTTCCGCCGCGCCCTCCCGGTCGCCGAACCGCCCACACCGTGCCCCTGCGTGGTGCACGTGGCGGCGGTGACCGGTGCGGCGGCCGCCGCGGACGCCCCGTTCCAGGTCGCCGGGCACCCGGTGGCGCCGCTGCCCCGGGACACCGGTGGCGGCCGGCTGGCCGTGCTGGACCGGCCCCGGCTGACCGGCAGCAGCGGCCTGCTGACCTGGTTCGGCGCCCCGCCGCAGCGCGAACTGGCCGTCACGGTCGGCAATCTCGGCTCCGCACCCGCCAAGGATCCGGTCTTCCGGGTCGGCACCTCGCACGGCGTCTACCCGCCGAAGTGGGAGGACCAGCAGTGGCGCGGCACCGTTCCCGCCGGGCGGCGGGCCGAGGTCCGGCTCCCGGTGGAGCTGGCGGCCGGGGCGCACGGCGGCTACCTGGTCTCGCTCACGTACGGCGGCCGGCTGCTGGTCGAGCAGCCGTGGCAGGTCGGCCGGCCGTGGGGCGTGACGCTCTTCTGGGTGCTGCTGTGCCTGGTCGTCCCGGCGGCGGTGTTCCGGATCGGCATGGCGGTCGTCGACCGGGTCCGCCCGCACCGCCCGGACCCCGCGGGGACCGCGCCCGCCGCGCGCCCCCGCAGCGCCACCGGCCCGCGCCTCCGGCGCCCCGCACGACGCCGTACCGGCGACCCCGGCAACGGCACGGGGCTCCCCGCCGGCCCCGGTACCGGTACCGGGGCCGGGCACGCCACCCCCGCCAGCCGTGACACGAACCGCACCACCAGCCACCGGACCGGCCGCGACACCGGCCACCAGAACGGCCACGACACCGGTCGCGGCGCCCCGGGGAGACCGCCCGAGGGCACCGCCGCGCTGCCGTGGTTCACCCCGGACACCGCACCGTCCACCACAGCAACCACACGACCCCCGTCGAAAGGTTCCGCGTGATGACGTTGATGAGGCCGACCAGGCCGGCGAGGCCGACCGGGCGGCGCAGCAGAACGGGCGTGGCCGCGGCGGCCGCGCTGGCCCTCGCCGGGGCGGGTGTGGTCACCGCCGCCGGCACCGCCCAGGCGGCCGCGGTGGCGTACCGGACCGAGTGCCAGCCGCCGCCGATCTCGGGGCTGCCGCCCGTCGAGGGCACCACCAAGGTGGAGGTGACCGCGCCCGCCACCGCCAAGGTCGGCGACGCGGTCCAGGTGGTCGTCACGACCGTCCAGGCGGCCTCCCCGAACCCCGACATCCTCGACCTGGCCAAGGACACCGTCCGGCCGACCGGCACGCTCACGATCGGCGGGGCGCAGAGCGGGAACCTGACCGTGCAGGGCCCGCGGCAGAACCCGCCGATACCGAAGAACAGCCCGATGAAGCTGTCCGCCATGACGGGCACGCTGAAGCTCACCGCCCCCGGGGACGTCACCGTGACCCCCGGGGCGTACACCATCAACGTCAACAAGCCGATCTCCACGGACACCAAGTGCACGCCCAAGGAGACGGTGCCGCCCGCGGTCACCATCAAGGTGACGGACGGCGGCGGGACGACCACCGGCGGCACCGGCTCCACCGGCGGCACCGGCTCCACGGGCGGCACGGGCTCCACCGGGGGCACCGGCTCCTCCGGCGGCTCGTCCGGGACGACCGGCGGGACGACCACCGGCGGCACGTCCGGCACGGCCGGCACGTCCGGCTCCTCCGGTGCGGTGGGCGGCTCGTCCACCGGCGGCTCCGGCGGCGACCCCGACGGCACCGCCTACAAGGGCCAGGAGGTGCAGGTCCCGTACGCCTGCAAGACGCCCATCGGGGACAAGAAGGCCACCTCGCCGGTCCAGATCAACGGGGTGAAGAAGGGCGGCGGCTACGACCTGACGGTGCACTTCGCCAAGTCCGTCATGGACAGCCCCGCCGACATCCCCAAGGGGTCGGTCACCCCGTCGATGGACGTGAAGGTGGGCGGCGCCGACAAGGGCGCGGTCAAGGTCGTGGGCCCGGCCAACGACCAGCCCATCAAGGCCGGCCAGCCGATCACGATCCCCGACCTCAAGGGCACCTACAAGCCCGGCGCCACCGGCCGGGCCACGCTCACCCCGGGGGTGCTCACCGTCAACGCGCTCGGTACGACCACCACCTGCACCCCCGAGAAGGACCCCGGCGCCTCGCTCACCCTGGACACCGCGGCCCAGCCCGGCGGCACCACCGGCGGTACGTCCTCGGGCGGTGGCACCTCGGGCAGTTCGGGCACCTCCGGGACGACCGGCAGCGGCACGTCCGGCGCCTCCGGGGCGACCGGCGGCAGCGGCGGCGGGCTGGCCGCGACCGGCGCGGCCGACCACGGCGCGCTGACCGCCCTCGGGGTGCTCGCCGGCACCCTGGTGCTGCTCGGCACCGCGGCCTTCACCTTCACCCCGCGCCGGCTGCGCCGCTGACCCCGGCCCCGGCACCGCACCCGGGAAAGCCGACGGGGCCCGGCGCGCCGCAGCGCGCCGGGCCCCGTCCGCCGGGCCGGAGGCTAGTGCACGTCGCCCATGAGCGGGCTGATCTTCTTGCGGTAGAGGAAGACCGCGACACCGGCCAGGGCGGCGAGGGCCGCCTCGGTGACCAGCACCCCCACCCCGCTGAGGTCCGCGCCGGCGATGGACACCAGCGAGATGACGCTGTCGCCCGCGGTGACCGCGAGGAACCAGACACCCATCATCTGGCTGGCGTACTTCTGCGGCGCCAGCTTGGTGGTCACCGACAGGCCGACCGGGGACAGGCACAGCTCGCCCATCGTCTGGAGGCCGTAGACGGTGATCAGCCACATCGGGCTGACCTTGCTGCCGTCGGAGGACATCGCGATCGGCACCAGGAAGAAGAAGTACGAGGCGCCGATCAGCACCATCGCCATGGCGAACTTCACCGGCGTGCTGGGCTCGCGGTTGCGGCGGGCCAGCGCCAGCCACATCGAGGCGAAGACCGGGGCCAGGGCCAGCACCCACACCGGGTTGACCGACTGCATCCACGACGAGGGGAAGCTCAGGCCGAGGACCGACTCCGCGGTGTTCTTCTCGGCGAAGACGCTCAGCGTCGAACCGGCCTGGTCGAAGATCATCCAGAAGAGCGCGGCGGCGACGAAGAACCACAGGTAGCCGCTGACCTTGGCCTGCTCGGCCGAGGTCAGGTCCTTGTCCCGCTTGATGCGCAGCAGCACGAAGCACGGGACGCAGATGCCGATGATCGCCAGCGGGACCAGCGCCCAGTTGAGCGTGAAGTGGCCGGTGCCCGCCACGATGCCGTAGAAGACCGCGGCGACGGCGGCCCAGATCAGGCCCTTGCGCAGCCAGCCGTTGCGCTCCGCGGCCGGCAGCGGGGTCGGGACCTGGCTGCTCTTGGGGTTCAGGTGCCGGGTGCCGATCAGGAACTGGATCAAGCCCAGCGCCATGCCGAGGGCGGCGGTGGCGAAGCCCAGGTGCCAGTTCACGCCCTGGCCGATGCCGCCGACGATGATCGGGGCGGCCATCGAGCCGAGGTTGATGCTCATGTAGAAGACGGTGAAACCGCCGTCCCGGCGCGGGTCCTGCGGGCCGTCGTAGAGGTGGCCCACCATCGTGGAGATGTTGGACTTCAGCAGGCCGGAGCCGCACGCCACCATCGCCAGGCCGATGAAGAAGGTCTGGCCGGGGACCGCCAGGACGATGTGGCCGGCGATGACCACGCACGAACCGACGATGACCGTCTTGCGGGGGCCCCAGACCCGGTCGCCGAACCAGCCGCCGGGCATGGCGAGCAGGTACACCAGCGCCATGTAGACCGCGTAGATCGCCGTGGCGGACGCCGCCGTCATGGCCAGTCCGCCGCCCTGGGAGCCGATCTTGGCGTCCGGACCACCGGAGATCAGGTACAGGACGAGCAGGGCGCGCATGCCGTAGAAGCTGAAGCGCTCCCACATCTCGGTCATGAAGAGAGTGGCCAGGCCGCGGGGGTGGCCGAAGAAGGTTTTGCCGCCGTTGACAGGGGTTCCCTGCTGGGCCGCGTCCTTCGTCAGGCTGGACGCCATGGTGGTTCCTTGCTTCTCGGGACGCGTCCGAGGGACTCGGTAAGCGCCCGGGTGGGGGATGACCGGCACCGGCGCCGCCCTGCCCGCCCTCACGTCCGGGAGGTTCGGTCCCCCCACAGGGAGGCCGACGGGAGGCCGAACACCGGGATCCACGCCCCCGTGCCGCGACGGCGCGGCCGGCGGACCCGGTCGACAGGTCTTTCACTGTGCAAGGGACCGGGTGTGCCGGCCCCGCACACAACAAGGGCCATGACGGCGGTTCCGCGCCATGGGTCCCAGTGGTTGTGCGTTGGACGTTCCGGCCACCATACGTCCGCTCGGCGCGCCGTTGGGAGTGGTGAGAGAACGCTCACACTCACGTGCGGAACCACTCGGTCCGGTCCGTGCGACCACGTCCGCACCCGCGCGCCCGCGTCCCGGGCGCGCGAGCGGGGCGCGCGAAGCGGCCCGCTGTCGCCCATCCGTGCTGGTCCGCCCCTCGCTGTCGGTACATCGGACTACCATCGGCGCATGACCCGTGTACTGCTCGCCGAGGATGACGCGTCCATCTCGGAGCCGCTCGCCCGCGCCCTGCGCCGCGAGGGTTACGACGTCGAGGTGCGTGAGGACGGCCCGACGGCGCTCGATGCCGGTCTCCAGGGCAATATCGACCTCGTGGTGCTGGATCTGGGCCTGCCCGGGATGGACGGACTGGAGGTCTGCCGCCGGCTGCGCAACGAAGGCCACTCCTTCCCCATCCTGGTGCTGACCGCCCGCGCCGACGAGGTGGACACCGTCGTGGGCCTGGACGCCGGCGCCGACGACTACGTCACCAAGCCGTTCCGCCTCGCCGAGCTGCTCGCCCGGGTCCGGGCCCTGCTGCGCCGCGGCTCCACCGCCGAGCCCCAGCAGCCGCCCGCCACGCACGGCGTCCGGATCGACGTCGAGTCGCACCGCGCCTGGATGGGCGACGAGGAACTCCAGCTCACCGCGAAGGAGTTCGACCTGCTGCGGGTCCTGGTGCGGGACGCCGGCCGGGTCGTCACCCGCGACCAGCTGATGCGCGAGGTCTGGGACACCACCTGGTGGTCGTCCACCAAGACGCTGGACATGCACATCTCGTGGCTGCGCAAGAAGCTCGGGGACGACGCCGCCAACCCGCGCTACATCGCCACCGTCCGCGGCGTCGGCTTCCGCTTCGAAAAGAGCTAGGGGCCCGTGCGCCGCCGCCTGATCAACTCCACGCTCGCCGTGGTGCTCGTCGTCATCGCCGTCTTCGGCGTCTCCCTGGTGATCGTCGAGACCCGCACGATCCAGGCCGGGGCGCAGGAGAGCGTGGCGTCCGAGGCGGTCCGGCTGGTCGGGATAGTGGAGAGCAGGCTGGGCAGCGGCGAGAAGATCACCCCGGACATCCTCTCCGAGCAGATCACCGCCCACCGCTACGCCGTGATCAAGGTCCCCGGCAAGCCCCGGATCGAGATCGGCAAGCGGCCGGCCGGCGACGTGATCGAGTCCCGGGTGCAGGGGGACCGCGGCGAGTCGGTCACCGTCCAGGAGTCCCGCTCCACGGTCAGCGCCGAGATCGGCCGCACCCTGCTGGTGATCCTGGCCGTCGCCCTGCTGGCCATCCTGGCGGCCGTGGTGCTCGCCGTCCGGCAGGCCCGCCGCCTCACCGCCCCGCTCACCGACCTCGCCGAGACCGCCGAACGGCTCGGCTCCGGCGACCCCCGGCCCCGCCACCGCCGCTACGGCGTCCAGGAGCTGGACCGGGTCGCCGACGTCCTCGACGCCAGCGCCGAGCGGATCGCGCGGATGCTCACCGCCGAGCGCCGGCTCGCCGCCGACGCCTCCCACCAGCTGCGCACCCCGCTGACCGCGCTGTCCATGCGCCTGGAGGAGATCACCCTCACCGACGACCCGGACACCGTCAAGGAGGAGGCCACCATCGCGCTGGCCCAGGTGGAGCGGCTGACGGACGTGGTGCAGCGGCTGCTCACCAACTCCCGGGACCCGCGCACCGGCTCCGCGGTCGCCTTCGACCTCGACGAGGTCGTCAAGCAGCAGATCGAGGAGTGGCGGCCGGCCTACCGCAGCGCCGGGCGGGCCATCGTCCGCTCCGGCAAGAAGGGGCTGCGCGCCGTCGGTACGCCCGGCGCGGTCGCCCAGGTCCTGGCCACCCTGATCGAGAACTCCCTGATGCACGGTGCCGGCACGGTCGCGCTGCGCACCCGCGTCACCGGCAACCAAGCCGTCGTGGAGGTCACCGACGCCGGCCCCGGCGTCCCGCCGGACCTCGGCTCCCGGGTCTTCGAGCGGACCGTCTCCGGCCGCAACTCCACCGGCCTCGGCCTCGCCGTCGCCCGGGACCTCGCCGAGGCGGACGGCGGCCGCCTGGAGCTGCTCCAGCAGCACCCGCCGGTCTTCGCGCTGTTCCTGGCGCGGGAGGGCGAGCCCACCGAGGAGTGAGCCGCGGCCCGTCGCGGCGCTACTTCCGGGTGGCGCCGCTCGGCAGCCGCGAGCCGTCCGCCAGGAACGCCTCGGCGGTCTCCACCGCCTCCCGGGCCGGCAGCGCCCGGAAGACCCAGGTGCGGTACGACCAGAAGCGGAACAGCGTGGCGATGCCGATGCCCAGGAACTTGAAGACGTTGCTCTGGAGTGGGCTGTCCCAGCCCAGGCCGTAGGTCGCCGCGTAGAGGATGCCGTTCTCGATGATCAGGCCGGCGATGCTGAACAGCAGGAAGAGGGTCAGCTCGCGGGTGCGGCCGTGCTTGTCGCGGTCGCGGTACGCGAAGTAGCGGTAGCCGATGTAGTTGGTGCCGGTGGCCACCACCGTCGCCACGATGCTGGCCCGGACGACGGGCAGCTCGGTCAGGTGCCGGACGAGGTTGAAGACCGCGAAGTTGACCACGACCCCGGCGCCGCCGACGGCGCCGAACTTCACGATCTCCCGGGTGAGCGCCTCCAGCCGCGACCGCAGTGCGCTCCGTTCACTCATGTGATCGTTCAGCTCCCCGTCGTGGGCGGTTGGGCGGGCCGGCGGCCCGGTGGGCCCCCATGCTAACCACGGCCGCCGAAGCGCCGTGCGCGGGCGGCGGCCGTGCGCCACCGCCTACGGCGGGCGGTGCGGACCGGCCGGTCATCCCACCGTGACACGGAAGTTGAGGGCCCGCGCGCCCGGCTCGTAGGCCGCGCCCGTCGCGCACCGCCGGCAGCGCAGCAGCCGCAGGTCGGCACGGCCGGGACGGCCGGCCCGGAAGTCCAGCCACCGGGTGCCGGCGGCCGGCGGCGCCCCGCCGGGGCTGCCGTCCGGGGCCCGCTCGCCGTCCGGGCGCAGAACGGCCGGATCGGGCCGCGGCGCGGCGATGATCCAGTGGAAGCCGTCGCCGGGGTCGTCGGGGACCTCGACGGTGAAGCGGTCCCCGGCGGAGACCGCGATCTCGGTGTCCGCCGGTCCGTAGACCTCCGGCCCGGACAGCCGGCTGACCACCGAGTACAGGGCGATCAGCAGGGCGGTGACGGCGAGGGCGGTCACCAGCGCCCGGGAGTGCCTCGTTATGCCGCCGCTCTCCATGCGGCCTCCCCCTCATCGCCGCACCGGCCGGATCGCACACCGCCCGGTACGGAACCTCACCGCGGATCTGGACCTTCGGAGGACTCCGTCGAACGCCCGCTCTCGGAGGAACCTCCAAGCCGGGGTCGGGTGCACGACCGCCGTGCGGCTACCCTGGGGGCGTGACGTTCCCGGTAGTCGGCATGGTCGGCGGCGGTCAGCTCGCCCGTATGACCCACGAGGCGGGTATCCCCCTCGGCATCAAGTTCAAGCTCCTCAGCGACACTCCGCAGGACTCGGCGGCCCAGGTGGTCAGCGAGGTCGTCATCGGCGACTACCGCGACCTGGACACCCTGCGCGCCTTCGCCCGCGGCTGCGACGTGGTCACCTTCGACCACGAGCACGTGCCCACGGAGCACCTGCACGCCCTGGAGGCGGACGGCGTCGTCATCCGGCCCGGCCCCGAGGCGCTGCGGCACGCCCAGGACAAGGGGGTGATGCGGGCCAGGCTGGACGCCATCGGCGTGCCCTGCCCCCGCCACCGCATCGTCTCCGACCCCGCCGACGTGGCGCGGTTCGCCGCCGAGATCGGCGGGAGCGGCGCCGGGCGCCTCGACGAGGGGCAGTGGCCGGGCGACGTGCCGGTGGTCCTGAAGACCGTCCGCGGCGGCTACGACGGCAAGGGCGTCTGGGTCGTACGATCCTCCGAAGAGGCGGCCGAGCCGTTCCGCGCCGGGGTGCCCGTCCTGGCCGAGGAGAAGGTCCCCTTCGTCCGCGAGCTGGCCGCCAACGTCGTCCGCTCCCCGCACGGCCAGGCCGTCGCCTACCCGGTCGTGGAGTCCGTCCAGGTCGACGGCGTCTGCGACACGGTGATCGCCCCGGCCCCCGGCATCTCCGACGCGCTGTCCACCCACGCCCAGCAGCTCGCCCTGCGCATCGCCGACGAACTGGGCGTCGTCGGCCACCTCGCCGTCGAGCTGTTCGAGGTCCGCGACGCCGGCGGCGCCCCCGCCGTCCTCGTCAACGAACTCGCCATGCGCCCGCACAACTCCGGCCACTGGACCCAGGACGGGGCGATCACCTCGCAGTTCGCCAATCACGTCCGCGCCGTCCTCGACCTCCCGCTCGGCGACCCCCGCCCGCGCGCCCGCTGGACGGTGATGGCCAACGTGCTCGGCGGCGACTACCCCGACATGTACAGCGCGTACCTCCATTGCATGGCCCGGGACCCGCAGTTGAAGATTCACATGTACGGCAAGGACGTGAAGCCGGGCCGCAAGGTCGGGCACGTCAACACCTACGGCGACGACCTGGCGGATGTGCGTGAGCGCGCCGCGCACGCCGCCGGCTACCTGCGAGGAACGATCACCGAATGACTGCGAGCTCCCCCCTGGTCGGCATCGTCATGGGCTCCGACTCCGACTGGCCCGTCATGGAGGCCGCCGCCCAGGCCCTGGACGAGTTCGAGATCGGCTACGAGGTCGACGTGGTCTCGGCCCACCGCATGCCGCACGAGATGATCGCGTACGGCGAGCAGGCGGCCGGCCGCGGCCTGAAGGCGATCATCGCCGGCGCCGGGGGAGCCGCCCACCTGCCGGGCATGCTCGCCTCCGTCACCCCCCTGCCGGTCATCGGCGTCCCCGTCCCCCTGAAGTACCTCGACGGGATGGACTCCCTGCTGTCCATCGTCCAGATGCCCGCCGGCGTCCCGGTCGCCACCGTCTCGGTCGGCGGCGCCCGCAACGCCGGCCTGCTCGCCGCCCGGATGCTCGCCGCGCACGACCCCGAACTCCTCACCCGCATGCGGGAGTTCCAGCAGGAGCTGAACGACCAGGCCACCGAGAAGGGCAAGCGGCTGCGCAACAAGGTCGCCGGCGCGGCCGGCTTCGGCTTCGGGGGCGGCAAGTGACCGCCGCCGCGGACGCCGCCCGGGAACTCCTCGCCGCCTGGCCGGTCGTCGACGGCCACAACGACCTCCCCTGGGCCCTGCGCGAGCAGGTCCGCTACGACCTCGACCGGCGCGACGTCGCCACCGACCAGAGCGCCCACCTGCACACCGACATCCCCCGGCTGCGCGCCGGCGGCGTCGGCGCGCAGTTCTGGTCGGTGTACGTACGCTCCGACTACAGCGGCGACCACGCCGTCAGCGCGACCCTGGAACAGATCGACGCGGTACGGCAGTTGGCCGCCCGGTACGCGGCCGACCTGCGCCTGGCGGCCACCGCCGACGACATGGAGGCCGCCCGCGCCGAGGGCCGCATCGCCTCCCTCATGGGCGCCGAGGGCGGCCACTCGATCAACAACTCGCTGGCCACCCTGCGGGCCTTCCACGCCCTGGGCGTCCGCTACCTGACGCTCACCCACAACGACAACAACGACTGGGCGGACTCGGCGACCGACGAGCCCCGCCATCACGGCCTCGCGCCCTTCGGGGAGGAGGTCGTGCGCGAGATGAACCGCCTGGGGATGCTCGTCGACCTCTCGCACGTCTCCCCGGACACCATGCGGGACGCGCTGCGCGTCACCACCGCGCCGGTGGTCTTCTCGCACTCCTCGGCCCGCGCGGTCTGCGACCACCCGCGCAACATCCCCGACGACGTGCTGGAACGCCTGCCCGCCAACGGCGGGGTCGCGATGGCCACCTTCGTCCCGAAGTTCGTGCTGCCCGCGGCGGGCGAGTGGACGCTGCGCGCCGACGCGAACATGCGCGCCCACGGCCTGCACCACCTCGACACCACCGAGCGGGGCATGGCGGTCCAGCGCGCGTTCGAGGCGGCGAACCCGCGGCCGGTCGCCACCGCCGCCACCGTCGCCGACCACCTCGACCACATGCGCGAGGTGGCCGGTATCGACCACCTCGGCATCGGCGGCGACTTCGACGGCACCGCCTTCACGCCCGCGGACCTGTCCGACGTCGCCAGCTACCCGGTGCTGATCGCCGAGCTCCTCGACCGCAAGTGGTCCCACGCCGACCTGGCCAAGCTGACCTGGCAGAACGCGGTCCGGGTGCTCCGCGCGGCGGAGGACGTGGCCCGCGACGAGCAGGCCCGCCGCGGCCCCTCGAACGCCGTGCTCGCGGAGCCGGCCGGCTGAGGGCTCAGCGCTCCTTGGGGAAGCACAGGCAGAACGGGTGCCCGGCCGGGTCCAGATAGACCCGGAAGTCCCGCTTCCCCTCGTCGTGCTGGACGGGCCGGGCACCCAGCGCGACGACCTTCCGCTCGGCCTCGTCGAGGCTCTCGCGCGGGACGTCGAAGTCGAGGTGCAGCTGCTGCGGCGTCTCCTGGCCCGGCCACTGCGGCGGGCGGTAGTCCTCGACCTGCTGGAAGGCGAGCGTCCGCCCGCCGGGGCCGGTGACCTCCACCCAGTCGGCCCGGCCGTCGTCGACGACCTCCCAGCCGAGCATCTCGGCGTAGAACCGGGCCAGCGCCCGCGGGTCGGGACAGTCCACGGCGACGACTCCGAGGCTGATCGAGCTCATGGCATTACCTCCGTTGCACGGCACGAACCGGCACGGGCCCCAGTCCCACCCGCACCATCCCTCCCACGCGTACCCCCACCCACCGCATCCCTACCCACAACGGGAGGGGCACCCGATAGCCCCGCGCAGCGGAAAAGCAACGCGCCGCAGGCGCACACGAAAGACCCCGCACGGGGGGAAAGCCGACCACGCGGGCGGCGAACCCCTACGCGGAGGGCCGCCCCAGCGCCCGGTACGTCCACCCCGCCTTGCGCCACAGTTCCGGATCGAGCGCGTTGCGCCCGTCCAGGACGCTCCGCTCGCCGGCCACCTCGGCCAGCGCCGCCGGGTCCAGCTCGCGGAACTCGCGCCACTCGGTCAGGTGCAGGACGACGTGCGCACCGCGCACCGCCTCCAGCGCGTTCTCGGCGTAACCCAGGGTCGGGAAGACCCGCGCGGCGTTGGCCATGCCCTTGGGGTCGTAGACGGTGACCTGGCCGCCCTGGAGGTGGATCTGGCCGGCGACGTTGAGTGCGGGGGAGTCGCGGACGTCGTCGGAGTCCGGCTTGAAGGTCGCGCCGAGGACCGCGACCCGCTTGCCGAGGAAGCTGCCGCCGACCGCCTCGCGGGCCATCTCGACCATGTGGGCGCGGCGCCGCATGTTGATCGAGTCGACCTCGCGGAGGAAGGTCAGGGCCTGGTCGGCGCCCAGTTCGCCGGCCCGGGCCATGAAGGCGCGGATGTCCTTGGGCAGGCAGCCGCCGCCGAAGCCGATGCCGGCCCGCAGGAACTTGCTGCCGATCCGCTCGTCGTAGCCGATCGCCTCGGCGAGCTTGACCACGTCGCCGCCGGCCGCCTCGCAGACCTCGGCCATGGCGTTGATGAACGAGATCTTGGTGGCGAGGAAGGAGTTGGCGGAGGTCTTGACCAGCTCGGCGGTGGGGAAGTCCATGACGACGAACGGCGAGCCCTCGGCGATCGGCGTGGCGTACACCTCGCGCAGCAGCGCCTCGGCCCGCCCGCCGCTGCCCTCGGGCAGGTGCTCGGGCCCGGCGGTGCCGACCACGATCCGGTCGGGGTGCAGGGTGTCCTTGACGGCGTAGCCCTCGCGCAGGAACTCCGGGTTCCAGGCCAGCTCGACGTCGGCGCCGGCCGGTGCGGCGGCGGCCAGCCGCCCGGCGAGCCGGGCCGCGCTGCCCACCGGCACCGTGGACTTGCCGACCACCAGCGCAGGCCGGGCCAGGTGCGGGGCGAGGGAGTCGAAGGCGGCCTCGACGTAGGACATGTCGCAGGCGTACTCGCCGTGCTTCTGCGGGGTGTTCACGCAGATGAAGTGGATGTCGCCGAACGCGCCGGCCTCGGCGTAGGAGGTGGTGAACCGCAGCCGCCCGCTGGAGCCCTCGATCCCGGCGACGTGGCGGCGCAGCAGCTCCTCCAGACCGGGCTCGTACATCGGGACCTCGCCCCGCCGGAGCATCTCGATCTTCTCCGGCGCGACGTCCAGGCCCAGCACCTCGAAACCCAGCTCCGCCATCGCGGCGGCGTGGGTGGCACCGAGGTAGCCGGTGCCGATCACGGTGATCTTGAGGGCCATGCGGGGCTCCAGACGTTCTCCGGGAAAACGGTGCTGACCGAGCATAGTCGGGCACGGAACGCGCCCCTCCCGTCCGCGGACACCCCTTGGGGGGACTGTCGGGAACCTCACCTATCCGCGGTCCGCCATCGGCCCTAGAATCCCTTGCCAGTAAGGGTTACTTAACGGTAGTTAGCGCTGCCACACCTCACAGGGGAGTGAGACACCTTGGCGCGAGTGGGAAAGAACGCGGCCGCTGATTTCGATCTGTACCGGCCGTCCGAGGAGCACGACATGCTCCGCGAGTCGGTGCGCTCGCTCGCCGAGGCGAAGATCGCGCCGTTCGCCGCCGCGGTGGACGAGGAGGCCCGCTTCCCCCAGGAGGCGCTGGACGCGCTGGTCGCCAACGACCTGCACGCGGTCCACGTACCGGAGTCCTACGGCGGCGCCGGGGCGGACGCGCTGGCCACGGTCATCGTGATCGAGGAGGTGGCCCGCGTCTGCGCCTCCTCCTCCCTGATCCCGGCGGTCAACAAGCTCGGCTCGCTGCCGGTGATCCTCTCCGGCAGCGAGGAGCTGAAGGCGAAGTACCTGGCGCCGCTCGCCAAGGGCGACGCGATGTTCTCGTACTGCCTGAGCGAGCCGGACGCCGGTTCGGACGCGGCGGGGATGAAGACCAAGGCGGTCCGGGACGGCGACCACTACGTCCTCAACGGCGTCAAGCGGTGGATCACCAACGCCGGGGTGTCGGAGTACTACACCGTCATGGCCGTCACCGACCCGGAGAAGCGCTCCAAGGGCATATCGGCGTTCGTCGTCGAGAAGGGCGACGAGGGCGTCTCCTTCGGCGCGCCGGAGAAGAAGCTCGGCATCAAGGGCTCCCCGACCCGCGAGGTCTACCTCGACAACGTCCGGATCCCCGCCGACCGCATGATCGGCGCGGAGGGCACCGGCTTCGCCACCGCGATGAAGACCCTGGACCACACCCGCATCACCATCGCCGCGCAGGCGCTCGGCATCGCCCAGGGCGCGCTGGACTACGCCAAGGGCTACGTCCGCGAGCGCAAGCAGTTCGGCAAGCCGATCGGCGACTTCCAGGGCGTGCAGTTCATGCTCGCCGACATGGCGATGAAGCTGGAGGCGGCCCGCCAGCTGACCTACGCCGCGGCGGCCCGCTCCGAGCGGATCTCGGCCGGCGGCAAGGAGGAGGACCTCACCTTCTTCGGCGCGGCCGCCAAGTGCTACGCCTCCGACGCCGCCATGGAGATCACCACCGACGCCGTCCAGCTGCTCGGCGGCTACGGCTACACCCGCGACTACCCGCTGGAGCGGATGATGCGGGACGCCAAGATCACCCAGATCTACGAGGGCACCAACCAGGTGCAGCGGATCGTGATGGCGCGGAACCTGCCGCAGTAGGGTTTCCGCAGGTCAGCGGCCACTTTCGATGGCTCGCGGGCTGTGATCGGCTTCCGGTCCGTTCGGGTCCGATTCGGGCCGATCATGGGCGTCATGCTGGGGAAATCCTGGGCTGCCGCTGGGCGGGAAACCGCCTACCACCTGCACAAACAGAACGGCCTCCGGCGCTTGTGCCGGGGGCCGTTCGCATGGGCTCGTTCAGGCGGCTTCCGCCTGTCCTTCTGTGGGGTCGTCCGCGCCGGGCGTCAGCATCGTTGCGATGGCCGCCCGCCTGCGCTGCTCGGCTCCTTCAAAGATGTCGTGGTAGTGCTCGCGCAGCACGTCCGGGTCGTCTTCTGGATGGACCGGTACTGCTTCTTGGTGCTGTTCTCCAGCTTCCTTTGATTCGTCCACTCCTCCCACACGGCCGTCACGGGCTGCTTGCCCAACCGGTCGTCCAGGCAGGTCCCGGCGTCGAGTTCCTGTTCCTTGCGCTTGCGCTGGCCGTCGGCCCGCTTCTTGGTGTTGAAGCTCTTCTGCCTCTGTTTCCCGTCCGGGTCGTACCAGAAAGTCATCCACTTCTTCGGGTCGTCTTTCGAGCGTGCTACCCATGCCCTCGCCACTGCCGTGCTGGCCTTTCCGGTCGGTGAGCAGGCCGCACCGTGGGCCCGCATCCTCAGAATGAAAGCCCCCGCGTTGCGGGGGCTTTCATTGCTTGATTCCACAGGTCGAGTGGTGCCTACGCCGCTTCCTGCATCTGAGATCTGTGCTCAATGCGCAAGCGCAGCAACTCTTGATCGCGCAGGTAGCGCACTTCGTCCCGCATCTTGCTCATGACGAACTCGCCGAGAGTGACGCACAGGTCCATTCGTTGGATGCACACTCCGACCATGAACGGACCGTTCTGCGCGCGGTACAAGCGGATTCCGTAGTACCCCTCTTCACAATCGGTGCCGTTGTTGAAACGGCATCCCTCGCAGGTCTCGGGCAGTCGTACCGGCCGAATCGACTTGGCGTAGAGCGTTCGGCCGTCGGGCAGCCGGTAGCGGGTGCGTTGATCCGAGGTGCCTGCCGTGAAGATGTGACGTACGGGGACTGCTCCCAGGGTGTTCAGAACCTCCCTCATCGCTGCGAGGGAGGCACCGTCATCTTCGAGGCTGACCAGCATCCGGACCACGACATTGCGGCCGTACTCCTCGATGACCCGCAGAACCCTGGACGCGTGGCTGCTGTCCGGAACGACCAGGTTGGCCGAGACCTTCACGCCACTCTTCAGCGCCGAGTCGATGGAGGCATGAAGTGCCGTGATCTTCCGCTCCGCGAGCTTCACCGAACCGAAGCGCGGGGCCTGGACTGCGGCGAGTTCATCCGCAGTAGTACCGAACACGGAGAGATTGACGCGGTCGAGCCCTGCCTTTGCACAGTCCTCCAGCACGGCGGCGCCGTTCTCGCCGTTAGAGGTGAACCCAACGGTCAGCCCCAGTTGACGAGCCCTGGCGACGAGGTCAGGAAGCTTCGGGTGCAGCGTGGGCTCCCCACCCGTGAAGTGAACCTCACTGGTCTCTATCGCCCCGCGCATGGCCGCCAGGGCCAAGGCGAAGTCGGCGTCAGGCTCGATCCTCGCGGGGAGGAAGTCAGCCCCGTTGGTGCGCAGGTAGAGGGAGACACGGCCGGTCTTGCCGGGCGCCCCGGTGAACTCATTCGGCCGGCGCCCGGTGTTATCGGTGGCGACCGGTGTTCCCTCGTTGTGACAGAACCCGCAGGCCAACCCACAGGCGTCAATGATCTTCACTCGAATCGTGCGGTCCGGCACCACGGATACTGGCAGGCTGGCTAAGTCTTCCTGGTACACAGCGTTCCTCCCACAGGGGTGGGTCTAGTCCGGGAATCGCAGGTCTTTGATCTGCTCAAGGTCGATGCCGTACTGGGTGTAGATGCCGACGGTGTTCACGCCGGTGAGCCCGGCCGGGTCCAGGCCGAGAATCTTGGCCGTGGCGGTCACGTCCTCGACGCTGTCGCCCTCGATCTCCAGGTACGGAGGAATCAGTGGCCAGGAGTCGATCTCAAGCCGTACGCCGTCGAGGACGTATGAGGTCCGACGGTTCTCCTGGTACGCCTTCGCGGTAAAACCCATGAGGTTCAGCAGCGTGTTCGTGTCCTCGAAGCTGGAGACGGCCACTTCCTCTTCGTGCGTGCCGTCGATTGCGTCGGAGGTGATGTGCTTGACGCAGAGAGTGACCTCGGAGCCGGTGTCCCGCAGTCTGATCCAGCGTCCCTGCTCGCCGGGGACTACGTCATACACGTACCGGCGCATCAACCGGTCCGCGATGTGTACGCCGCCACGCTGCTTGATCGTCGCGGCGATGGCTTCGACGTCGATGTTCAACGCCCTGGCCTCGAACTCGGTGGTACCCATGGTGTGCTCGTTTCTGACGGTGGATGTAGCTGAGGAGCCTAGTTCTCCAACACGCCCGAGAATGCGCAGCATTGGGGCCTATGGCACGCCGTCTGGCGGCGTTCCCTCCGTGTCCCGCCGAGCCTGATTCACCGGCGGGGAACGGGAACGCCCTGGCGCCCCTAGGTGAACTGTCCGGTAGCCGCCGTGATCAGGAAGGCGATGCAGCTGCCCCACACCATGACGGCCAGGATTCCGCCCCGGAACCAACCGTCACAGGACACCGCAGTCCACGTAACGGCGTGATCCTCGGGGGAGTGTGGCGGCCTCTGCTCACCGCTTGCCCCCGCCGTTCTGGCTCCGGCTGTTGGCGTCCTTGAGCTTCTTGGACAGGTCCGCGGTGCTGCCTTTTTCCTTCTTCTCGCTCCTCACCGCGCCGCCCTGAGAATCTTCGTCAGCTTCCGGGCGGTGCCGATGTTGATGCGGCCGGTGTCGATCAGGTGGGTAAGCGCTCCGTCCTCACCCAAGGGCTTCGGGTCGAGCCGCAGGCTGGGGAACGGCACTCCCGCCTCCTTCGCGGCCTTCCTCAGATCGGTCACCGCCTCCTGTACGGCCTCGGTGGGGGTGCGGGTCTCTGGTGTGGCCTCAATCATGGTTTGCCCTCGCTCCGTTGCTCGGTTTCTTGAGCATCGGGGATCCCGAATGGGCGGCCTAGTGTGACTCGTAGTGGCAAACCGCCCCATCATCAGGGATGTTGGATGCCCAGTGGCATTCGTAGGAGCAAGATGGGCTCATGGGCATCGGGGAACTGATCCGTGAGCTACGTTCGGCGCGCGGCTGGTCGCAGGGGCGCTTAGCGTCAGAAATCAACAACCAGTTCGGAACGACCCTCAGTCGGGAGTATGTGAGCGGCTGGGAGTGTTCCAAGCATGAGCCAGGAGCGTTCTCCCTCCGGGCTCTGTCGGCGGTCTTGGACGTACCCCTAGCTGTCCTGGAGAACGAGTTGGAACGGCGTACCTTCCTCACCGATCTTGCGGGTGCGGCCATAGCCCCCATGGTGGCCTCAGACCTGTTGTCCGTAGGGTTCGCCGCCCGGCTTCGTGGTGGCCCATCTGCGGAAGACTGGGAGGGCAAGCTAAGTACCTACGGCACGGATTACATGTCCATGGGGGCGGCCGACATCCAACGCCGCGTGTCCGGCGAGCTGGTTGTGGTGCAGCAGCAGCTCGACACCCCTCGTTTGTGGTCTGTGGCCTCCCGGCTCATGACCCTGTATGCCAAGACGTTTCCGGGATCAGATGGGTCCAAGGCTGTCCACTGGTACCGGATGGCGGCCAAGGCTGCTGACGAGTCGGGGGATGAGGCGGCGCGGGTGTGGGTTCGAGGCCGGGCGGCTATCGCCCTGGGGTACGAGGGTGCCTCTCTGCCTGTGGCTGACGTGCTCGCCGATCAGGCCATGGCCGTCACCGATCGACCGTCCCTGGGGCTGCTGAATGCGATCTACGGCAAGGCGCACGCCGCTGCTCTCCGGGGCGACCGTGCAACGGCCCTGGAACTGGACGCGCGAGGGCGCCGGATCTTCGATTCGGCCGGGTCGTACGAGCAGACCTCGGACTATGCCGTCCCGTGGTGGCGGCTGCACGTATTCCGGTCCCTGTTGCTGGCCCGCCTCGGTGACGAGAAGGGGGCTGTGGAGGCTCAGGAGCAATCGCGCAAGGAGCTTCCGGCGTCGCTCCCCAGGTTCGCCACTCACCTTGAGCTTCACCGGGGTCTGATGCTGGCCAGGTCCGGCGACCGCACGGGAGGCGTTCGCTACGCGCAGGCCGCGATGGATGCCCTACCGGCCGAGAAGCACTCGCTGACGCTCCGGATGCTCATGGATGAGATCAAGGCGTAGGGGTCCCCTCATGATGATCATGGGGAATGCTGGGGGGCACCCCAATTGAGGGGTATATATGCAGGTCAGGGCGCTGCATGCCGTAAGCACCCAGATTTATGAAGGCACGAATCAGGTCCAGCGCATCGTGATGGCGCGGAACCTGCCGTAGGGCGGTCCGCCGCAAGGGGACGGGGCCCCGGCCGCTCGGTGCGGTCGGGGCCCCGTTGCGTCGGCGGCCGGTGTCGGTCAGTTGCCGGAGACGGTGACCGGCTCGTCGTTGTTGAGCTGCTGGACGAGCTGCTTGAGCTTGGCCTGGTCCCAGACGAGGTTGCCGCCGACGGTGCCGGAGATCGGCATGTTCATCGACTTGCCGTCGCCGCTGGTGACGCCCTTCATCGCGAAGAACATCTGGCCCAGGTCCCACAGGCTCATGTCCTTGTCGACCTTCAGCGTGTCCAGGCCGGCGCCCAGCGTCGGGTAGAGCTTGAAGGGGTTGAGGACGGTGCCCGGCGTGGCGGCCTGGTGGGCGATGGCGGCCAGGAACTTCTGCTGGTTCTTGGTGCGCTCCAGGTCCTGGCTGGCGAAGGCGTGCCGGGTCCGGACGAAGGCGAGGGCCTGCGCGCCGGTGAGGGTCTGGGTGCCGGCCTTGAAGTCGGCGCCGGAGTCCTTGTCCTTGAAGCCCTTGGGGATGTCCATCTCCACCCCGCCCAGCGCGTCGACGATGTTGGCGAAGCCGGCGAAGCCGATCTCCACGTAGTGGTCGATGTGCAGGTGGGTGTTGTACTCCACGGTGCGGACCAGCAGGGCCGGGCCGTCCTCGGCGTAGGTGGCGTTCAGCTTGGTGTGCCGGCCGGTCGCCGGGTACTTCTTGCCGGAGGTCGAGCCCACGTACGAGGGCACCTCGACGTTGGAGTCGCGCGGCAGGGATATCAGCGTGGGGCCGTTGCTGCCGTCGTGCAGGATCAGCATCGAGTCGGTGCGCCCGCCGTCGGTGGGGCCGCCGGTGTGCAGCTTCTGCTTCATGTCGTCGGTCATGCCCTCGCGGCTGTCCGTGCCGACGATGAGGTAGTTGGTGCCGTCGCCGGTCGCGGGGCGGTCGATGACCTTGCTCAGGTCGATCTCCCGGCGCAGCTTGCCGTCGGCCCAGAAGTAGGTGCCGATGGACGTGGCGAGCACCACCACGAGCAGGGTGAGCGCCGTCCACTTGATGCGGCGGCCCCAGTTCGGGCGCGGCCGGGCGGGGCCGCCGCCGTCGCCGCGGCCGCCGCCCGCGCCGTAGACCTGCCCGGTGTTGTAGCCGTCGTAGCCGCCGCGGTCGCCGTGGCCCCGGGACGCCTGCGGCGGGACGCCCGCGCCGCCGCGCGGGGAGAGCGAGGGCGGCAGCGGCGGCTCGTTCCGCCGGTAGCCGGGGGCCGCGTCGCGCCGTACGTGGGGCATGGCGCGCGCACCCTCGGGCTCGGCGCTGCCGCTGCCGCGTCCGTACCGGTTGCCGCCGGGGTCGCCGGACCGTCCTTGGGGCCACTCATTCATAGGGGGAAGTGTGCACGCCGCGGGGCACCGCTCCATAGGGCGGGTGCGGGATCGGGGCGGGGCTGTTGCAGAGCTGATGCAAAGCGGGGGAGCGGTAACGCCCCATACCGCGAAGGGGCCGACGATTCCGACGGGGCTTCCGGAAACCTTCATTCCGGATGCTTTCCGGCGGGGCCGACGAGACGGAACTCACGCCCCCGCCGAGACCCCCGTCACACCCCCGCGGCCGCACCCGCCCCGGTGCCGTACGGTCCCGTACGGCACCGGCTTACGCTGGTCTGCATGACCGACCTCGTCACCAACACCCCGGAGGACGCCCTCGCGGGCAAGCCCACCTCCGTCTCCCGCACCACGCTCTCCCACATCATGACCGCGGCCGACACCAACCTCCTCGGCACCGTGCACGGCGGAGTGATCATGAAACTGGTCGACGACGCGGCGGGCGCGGTCGCCGGCCGGCACTCCGGCGGCCCCGCGGTGACGGCGTCCATGGACGAGATGGCCTTCCTGGAACCGGTCCGGGTCGGCGACCTCGTCCACGTCAAGGCCCAGGTCAACTGGACCGGCCGGTCCTCCATGGAGGTCGGCGTCCGGGTCCTGGCCGAGCGCTGGAACGAATCCACCCCCGCCCAGCAGGTCGGCTCCGCCTACCTCGTCTTCGCCGCCGTCGACGAGCACGGCAAGCCCCGCCCGGTCCCCCCGGTCATCCCCGAGACCGAGCGCGACAAGCGGCGCTACCAGGAGGCCCAGATCCGCCGCACGCACCGGCTGGCCCGCCGCCGCGCCATCAAGGAACTCCGCGAGCGCCGCGCCGCCGAGGGCCTCGACGCCTGACGCCCCGCCCGCCCCCGGCCGCCCGGCGGGGCCTCACGCCTCCTCGGGCGCCGGCGCCGGCGCGGCCCGCACCGCACGCCGCGGCAGCGCCCGCCGGTGGACCACCGCCACCGCCAGCTTCGCCGCCAGCGCCAGCGCTGCCCCGGTCACCGTCCCGGCCGCCGCACACAGCACGTCGTCGATGTCCGCGACCCGGCCCGCCCGCATCAGCAGCTGCCCGGCCTCGATGGCGGCGCTCAGCCCCACCCCCAGCAGGAACGCGCCGGCCGCCGACCAGCGCGGCGCGGCGAACCGCAGCAGGACCGGCACCGGCACGAACAGCGCCGCCCCCGCGACCTGCCGCCGCACCAGCAGCGCCACCTGCCCCGGCTCCAGCCGGGCGCCCAGCTCGAACAGGCCCTCCCCGGGCCGCCACCAGAACGTCGCGTCGGCCGACCCCACCGGCTGCACCGGCGCCAGCGTCACCACCAGCATCAGCACCAGCCAGCCCGCCAGCAGCACCCGGGCCGCGGTCCGCGGGGTCCGCCGGCGGGCGGCCCGCACCGACCACACCGCCAGGCCCAGCGCCAGCCCCAGCACCGCGGCCAGGAACAGCGCCACCGTGGCCGGGGTGACGGCCAGGACGACCTGCCACATGGTTCGCCTCCGCCTTTTCCGGACACCGGGCGGCCCGGCGTCAGCCGCAGCTCCACTTGGTCACGAACACCGTCCGGACGTGCTCCATGACACCCCGGATGCACTCGTCGGGCAGCATCTCCACCCGGCCGCTCAGCCGCACCGCGCCGCCCCGCGTCCGCCCGGTGCCGAACCAGCCGGGGAACGCCGTGATCCGCGCGTTCTTCCGCTGGTAGCCCAGCCGGACGGTCAGCTCGCCGCGCGCCGGGTCGTCCCGCCGGTAGACGGCCGTGTAGACGCCCGTGGCGCCGACCGGGCCGCGCAGGCACAGCCGGCCGTGCAGCAGGTCGCCGCAGCCGGTCGGCGCGTCCGGGGCGGCCGGCGCGGCCGCCGCCGCGGCCAGCAGCAGCCCCAGCACGGCCCCCGCCGCGGCCACCCGGGCCGCCCGGCGGCGCCGGTCCGGACCGGCCGGCGACGGCCCCGGGGCCATCCGGCGGGGAGCGGGCACGGTCATCGGCACACCGCCTGGTCACCGGTGATCGCCGCCAGGGTGCCGGGCGCCGGCGTCGGCTCCTCGGCCCGCACCGGCCGCACCGCCCGGAAGTCCGCCCCCGCGGTCACCCGCATCTCCGGGCCCTGCCCCGGCGCCGGCCGCAGCTGCGCGCCGGGCAGCGCCGCGGCCAGCGAGCGCGCCGAACGGTCCCAGCGCGGGTCGTAGGAGACCACCGTGCGTGCCACCGGGCCCTGGGCGGCGTCCCCGGGCACGCCGGTGGTGGCGAAACCCGCGGCGTGCAGCTCCCGGGTGACCCGCGTGGCCAGCCCGGGCCGCCCGGTGCCGTTGTCCACCCGCACCCGGACGCGGCCGGGCGGCACGTCCACCACCGCGGCGGCCGGCCCGGTGCGGTCCGGGCGGGCCGCGAACGGCCGGTCCTCGCGCAGCGCCCGGAACAGCTGCGGCGCCGCCACCGGGTCCCAGCGCACCGTCGAGCCCAGCCCCGGCACGTTCTCCGCCGCGCCGCGCAGCGGCACCGACGCGAACTCCGACGACGCCGGCCCGAAACCGCGCATCGCCTGCGCCAGATCCGTCAGATCCGCCGCCCCGAAGCCGGCGTCGGCCCGCACCGACCGCAGCACCGCGTCCGCGACCTCCTGGAGCCGCACCGGGTTGATCAGCACCCCGGTCGAGGTGATCCGGTCCACCAGCGCCGCCAGGAAGCGTTGCTGGCGCTGCATCCGGCCCAGGTCCGCGGAGGCGTCGACGTGCCGCGAGCGGACGTACTGGAGCGCCTGGCCGCCGCCCAGCCGGGACGTCCCGGCCGGCAGGTCCAGCCCCGAGTAGCGGTCCCGCAGCGGCCGCACGGTGCAGATCTCCACCCCGCCGACCGCGTCCACGGTCCGCATGAAGCTGGTGAAGTCGACCTCCAGGTAGTGGTCGATGTGCACGCCCGTCATGTGCTCGACGGTCCGCACGGTCAGGTTGGGGCCGCCCTCGGCGTAGGCGGCGTTCAGCTTCAGCGCGTGCCGGGGGTGGCGCCGGCCGTCGGCGTCCTGGTGGGCGGGCACCTCGGCGTAGGAGTCGCGGGGCAGGCTGACGACGCTGGCGCGGCTCCGGTCGGCGGACAGGTGCACCAGCATCAGGGTGTCGGTGCAGTGGCAGGGCGCACCGCCGAGGTGGAACTTCCGCTTCTCCTCGTCGGTGAGCTTGTCCCGGCCGTCGGTGCCGACCACCAGGAACGTCAGGCCCGCGCCGCCGCCCGGCCGGTCGCTGATCCCCTGGAACGCGTCCACCCGCCCGATCCCGGTCTCCACGCCGGTGACCATGGCGTGCCCCACCCCGCCCGCCGACAGCAGCAGCACGGCCGCCGCCGCGCTGATCCGCAGCCCCCAGCGCCGCCCCTGGGGGCGCCGGCGCGGACGCCGCCGGGACCGCCGGGGACGCCGGCCCGGCACGGTGCGGGAGGAGGGGGACGGCGCGGTCACGGGCCACCTCCGCGGTGGACGGGGACGGGGAGCGGACCCGCACGGGCGGCCCGCGCGGGCGTGGAACGGTGCGGTACGGAGCGGACCGGGTCACCGTAAGCCGATACGATCTGCTGCAAAACGCCACACACCGGGCAGATGGTGTGCGGCCACCCGGTTGCCGTCCGACCCCGTCCCCCGTTCGCGGTACCGTGAGGCGGAAATCCGCAGTCTCCCGGCGGGCGCAGCCGCCCCCACGGCGGCGTGCCGGCGGGCCGTACCCCCGAGGAACCATGCCCCAGCAGCAGCTCCCGGCCGTCTCCGTGATCATGCCGGTGCTCAACGAGGAACGTCACCTGCGCAACGCGGTCCGGCACATCCTGGAGCAGGAGTACGCCGGCGAGATGGAGGTGGTCATCGCCCTCGGCCCCTCCACGGACCGCACCGACGAGATCGCCGCGGAACTGGTCCGCGAGGACCCCCGCGTGCACACCGTGCCCAACCCCACCGGCCGCACCCCCGCCGCCCTGAACGCCGCCATCAAGGCGTCCCGGCACCCCGTCGTCGTCCGCGTCGACGGCCACGGCATGCTCTCGCCGAACTACATCGCCACCGCCGTCCGCCTCCTCGACGAGACCGGCGCCGCCAACGTCGGCGGCATCATGCACGCCGAGGGCGAGAACGCCTGGGAGGACGCGGTGGCCGCCGCCATGACCTCCCGGATCGGCGTGGGCAACGCCGCCTTCCACACCGGCGGCGCCGCCGGCCCCGCCGAAACCGTCTACCTCGGCGTCTTCCGCCGCGAGGTCCTGGAACAGCAGGGCGGCTACAACGAGGAGTTCATCCGCGCCCAGGACTGGGAACTGAACTTCCGCATCCGCGAGGCCGGCGGCCAGATCTGGTTCTCCCCCGAACTCCGGGTCCAGTACCGGCCGCGCCCCAGCGTCCGGGCCCTGGCCAAGCAGTACAAGGACTACGGCAAGTGGCGGCACGTCGTCGCCCGCTACCACTCCGGATCGATCAACCTCCGCTACCTCGCCCCGCCGACCGCGGTCTGCGCGATCGCCGCCGGCCTGGTCGTCGGCGCCGCCGTCACCCCCTGGGGCCTGGTCGTCCCGGCCGGCTACCTCGCCGCGATCACCGTCGGCTCCCTGCCGGCCGGCAAGGGCCTCCCGCTCAAGGCCCGCGCCCAGATCCCGCTCGCCCTGGCCACCATGCACATGTCCTGGGGCTTCGGCTTCCTCACCAGCCCGCGCGCCCTGGCGAGGAAGGTCATCGCCAGCCGCCGGCCCGCCGTCCGCGCCGCCGCCCCGGCCACCGACTGACCGCCCGGGGTGCGCGCCCCGGGCGCGCACCCCGCCGCCGGCCGACTCAGAACGAGTACTGCGGATTGACCGTCATGCACGCCCCCGAGTCCTTCTCCGCGTTCAGCGGATCCGCGCTCTTGGGAGCCTTGTCCGCCGGCGCCCCACCGGAACCGCCCGCCCCGCCGGCCGCCGCGTAATCCGCACCGCTCCGCCAGTCGTTGCCCACCACCAGCCGCAGCCCGGACGCCGCCGACGACTGGCGCACCGCCCCCCGCGGCAGCCCCAGCGCCTTGCCCAGCGCCAGCGCGTCACCCCGCTGCGCCGCGTCCCGGTAGAGCAGGGTGGTGTCCGCCTGGCTGACCAGCCGGGAATCCTGGCTCGCGCCGGTGTACCCGAGCTCCACCAGCCGCCCGTACACCTGCCCCGCCCGGCCCCGCACCGGGCCGCGGTCCGCGCTCCCCGTCCCGTTCTGCACGATCACGCCCAGCTTCGCCTTCGGCGTCGACGGCTCCGGGTCCGGCGCCGGCTTCTTCTTCCCCGCCTTGGCGTCCTCCCCGTCCAGCGCCACGTCGTTCCGCAGCATCGCGAACGTGGCCTCCGCCTCCCCCGGCTTCGGCACCACGTACCGCTCACCGGGCCCGTACTGCCACGGCATGGTCACCATCGTGACGCGCTTGGTCGGCACCCGTTGGAGATCGCCGCCCAGATCGTAGAGGCGCTTGACCGACCCCAGGTCCTCGTCGACGGTCAGCGCGCTGGTCGCCGCCTCCGCCAGGTCCCGCAGCTGCACCGGATCGGTCAGCTTGGTGCCCTGCTTCAACTGCCGGATCATCGAGTTCAGATACATGTGCTGGGCCTTGGCCCGGCCGATGTCGGTGTTGTCCTCGAAGCCGTAACGGGTGCGCAGCCACTGGAGCGCCTGGACGCCCTTGACCGGATGGGTGCCCTTGGTCAGCCGCAGACCGCTGCCGTGGCCCTTGCTGTCGTGCGAGTACACGTTCCGGTCCACGCAGACCGGGACCCCGCCGACCGCATCGGCCATGTTCACCACCCCGGCGAAGTCGACCATCATGAAGTGGTCGATGTAGATGCCGGTCAGCGCCTTCCAGGTGGCGACGGTGCAGCCCGGACCGCCGTGCTGGAGCGACTCGTTGATGGGCGCGGTGGTCTCCGCGTAGACCCGCCCGTCCTTGGGATCGGTGCACTGCGGTATCAGCACCCGGGTGTCCCGCGGAATGGAGATCACCGACATGTTGCTGCGGTCCGCGCTGACGTGCAGCAGCATCTGCACATCCGCCAGCGGCTTCCGGTCGGCGTCCTGGCGCGCCCCGCCCAGCTCGATGTTCTTCTCGCTGTTCCGGCCGTCCGACCCCAGCAGCAGGATGTTCAACGGGGTCTGCCCGAACGCGTTCGGCTCCGGCTTCTTCAGCCCGCCCGGGCCCAGGTCCAGGGCCTCCTTGCGGAGGTTGGCGTTCAGGTGCTGGTAGTAGAGGAACCCGCCGCCGGCCCCGGCCACCAGCAGCAGACCCAGCCCCAGCGCCGTCCAGCGCAGCACCCGCCGGCCCTTCCGGCGCGGCCGCTCCCCGGCGGCCGCCCCCTCCGGGCCGCCCTCGGAGGCACCGCCGCCGGACGACCCGCCGGACGCCCCGCCGGCCTCGTCGGCCGGACCGGTGGACGCGCCGGGGCCCGGCCCGTCCGGGGCCCAGCCGGGCGCGTCCGGCGGCAGGCCCTGGTCGCGGAAGCCGCTGTCCGCCCAGCCCAGCGGCTCCGGTTTCGCCCGGCGCCCCCGCCGCTGCCCCTCCCCGCGCACACCGCTCTGCGGCATTCGGCACTCTCCCCGTTGTCCGTTCCGGTGCGCTCGGTGGCCCCGGCACGGTGGGCGGCCGGACTACTTCGCGCAGATGTTCTTGTCATCCGCATTGACGTGCTGGACCCCCGCCGGGGTTTCGGTCGGCGCCTCGATCGGCGTCCCCGGCGCGGTGAAGTCCTTGCCGAGCACCAGCTTCATCGGCACCCGCGGACCGGCGTCCTGCGCCGACTGCTTCAGCGCGCTCTTCGGCAGCCCCATCCACTCCGCCAGCGTCGCCGCCTGGTCCGCCTGGTTCGGGGCGTACTCCAACCGCGTCGCCGACAGCTTCTCCGGCGCGTTGCCGGCATTGGTCGACAGCCGCGCCCCCTTGGAGTTCTGCAACCAGTCCACGGTCTCCTGCGCCGCGCCGAACGGCCCGCCGCCATTGGTCACATCGACCCGCACCAGCCCCGCCGGCGCCTTCTTCACCGGCGCCGCACCCTTGCCCTTCCCCTTGGCGGCACCCTTCGCCAGCGCGTGGTCCTGCTGCACCATCCGGAACAGCGGCTCGGCCTTCGCCGTGTCCAGGACCACGGTCGCCTTGTCCTGCGGGTTGTCCAGCACCGGAACCGTAGCAAACGTGATCTTGTTGAGGTCGACCCGCTTCAGGTCGGTCCCGAAGTCCAGCAGCTTCGACGCGGTCCCGATCCCGGTGTCCACCGTCAGCGCCTTCGTCGCCGCCTGCGCGACGTCCAGCAGCTTCCCCGGACTGCTGAACGCACTCGACTTCAGCTTCCGGATCAGCGACCCCACGAACTGCTGCTGCAACTGGATCCGGCTCAGATCACTGCCCGTCCCCACCGAATGCCGGGTCCGCACGAACGCCAGCGCCTGCTCGCCCTTGACCACGTGCCGGCCCGCCGACAGCCGCAGGTGCGACTTCGGGTCGTTGATGTCCTTCCCGGCGCACACCTCCACGCCGTCCACCGCGTTCGACAGGTCCTTCACCGCGTTGAAGTCCGCCATCATGAAGTGGTTGACCTTCAGCCCGGTCAGCTTCTCCACCGTCCGCCAGGTGCAGCCCGGATCCCGGCCCTCCTGCCCCAGACTCGTGTTGAACCGCACCCGGTGCTGACCGGGGATCACCTTCGTCGACCCGTCCGGCTGCTTCGTCGGGCAGTCCGGGATGTCGGTGATCAGGTCCCGCGGGATGCTCAGCGCCGTCGCGTTCGACCGGTCCTTGGAGATGTGCATCAGGATCGTGGTGTCCGCGTGCCCGACACTGCCCGAGTCGCCGTACCCGCTGTCGCCCTTGCCGGTCCGCGCATCGGTGCCGATGACCAGGAGATTCACCGGGCCGTCGGTGACCGCCGCGTTCTCCTCGCCGACATCGACCTTCTTGATGTTGCCGTCCAGCTGCTGGTAGATCACGAACGCCGTCCCGCAGCCGGCGACGAGCACGAAACCCACCGCCCCCGCCGTCCAGTACAGCGCCTTCCGCTTCCCCGACGCCCGCGCCTTGGGCTTGCGGCGGCTCGCCGCACCCCGCGCCGCCGCACCGGACCCGCCGCGCGCCGCGGCCCGGCGCGCCGCCCGGCCGCCCGCCGCGGCACCGTCACCCTCGTCGCCGCCCTTCCGGCGGCCCCGCTGCACCGGCAGCGGACGGGTATCGGTGTCACCGTCGCCCGCGCCCCCCGCGGCACCGCGTCTCCCGGGCGCCGGCCGGTCGTCGGGCCGGGCCGGGGGCCGGCCCGACGGGGCGGCCCGCAGCTCGTAGTTGCCGGTGTTCGGGTCGAACACCCACTGATCGGCGGGGTCGACGTTGTTGTCGTCCGCCTGCCCACGGCCTTGCGCGTCCACGGTGCCTTGAGTCCTCCGTCGGTACCACGCGGCGCCATCCCCTCCAGGCGCACGGTCGGTCGATCCTGTGTCAGGTGGTTTCGGTTGCTTGCTCGGCGGTCAGCGGCCAGCTGGTCGGGCGGACCGGATCGCTCACACTATCCGCCCAGTTCAGCGTCGAGCGACGCCCGTGACAAATTCCACTTCCCTACAACTGGGCAATCCGCCCATTTTCTTCGCCGTTCCCCGGAACCCTTTGCGGCGTTTTTATTCGCAGGCCGCGCGGTCCGCGGTACTCCCCGGAAAGACCGGCACCGCACTTCCCGCCGGCGCCGGCCGCCCCCCGCGCCCCGCCCCGCCGCCCTTCCCGTCCCCCGCCCGCCGCGCCGCCACCGCCACCGGAAGATCCTTCCGCAACCGCCCGAAGAGCCGCTCCGCATCCGGCTCCACCAGCTCATCCCGATTCGGGTCGTAGCGGTACTCGGTACGCGGCACGGTCAGGAACTGCACATGCGCGGTGGGAATGCCCCGCATACTGCGGACCAATTCGTACAAACCCCGGAGCGACGCCAGACCCGCATCGGTCGTCAGCGAACTCGTCGCCGCATCCATCACCGGATACAGCCGCATCGGATTCAGCAGCACCCCATTGCTCTGCACTTTCTTCACCAGCGCCCCCAGGAACTGCTGCTGCCGGGCCATCCGCTGGGTGTCGCTGCCGTCCCCCACCGACTTGCGCGCCCGCACGTACCCCAGGGCCGCCTCCCCGTCCAGCGTCTGCCGCCCCGCCGGCAGCGACAGATGCGCCTCCTCGTCCCGCATCGGCCGCGCCAGACACACCTGCACCCCGTGCACCGCGTCCACCATGTTCTTGAACCCGGTGAAGTCCACGATGATGTGGTGGTCGATCCGGATCCGCGTCATCCGCTCCACCGTACGGATCGCACACGCCGCACCCCCGAACGCGAACGCCCAGTTGAACTGCACCTTCTGCGGCGCCGACTCCGTCCCGTCCGCCCGCTTGCAGTGCGGCACCAGCACCATCAGATCCCGCGGGATGCTCACCGCCGTCGCGCTGCGCCGGTCCGCCGCCAGATGCAGCAGGATCGTGGTGTCCGACCGCTGCGTGCCGTTGTCCGCCCCGTACTCCCGGTTCGCCCCGGCCCGGTTGTCCGAACCGATCAGCAGGATGTTCTGCGCGTTCGGCGGGCCCGCCGGCGGCCGCTCCGACTCGTACTTCTCCAGCTCCCGCTCGGTCGCGCTGTCCGACCGGATGTTCCCGTTCAGCCGCGTCCAGATCGCCCACCCCAGCGCCCCCGACGCCAGCACCGCCACCGCCAGCGCCAGCACCCCGGCCCGCAGCCACCGCCGGTGCCACGGCGGCGGCGTCCGCGGCGCCCCCGGCCGGTCCGTCCCCAGCAGTCCCACCGGCCGCTCCGGCCACCCCTGGAACCGCGCCGGCTTCCGGGAACGGCCGCGGCCGGGCGGGGTCTCGGGGCTCTCGGTCACCTGCGTCCCTCCTCACGGAGTCGGCGGCCCCGCGCCGGGCACCACCGGACGGCGCCCCGCCGGCCCCCGCACCCACCGGGCCTGCATACATCGAGCATGGCCCCACCCGCCCCACCCGGCCCGCCCGACACCGATCCCCCTCCGCCGGACGGGGGAGGGAAGGGCGGAAGAGGCGGAAGGGGGCGGAGGGGGAGGCGTGCGGGAGGGGGGCTTGCCGACGGGCGGCGAGGGGCTGGTTCGGCCGGTGTCCGGGGTGGGGCGGGTGCCGTCTTCCGGCCGGCGAGGGACGGTGGGGGCGCGTCCGCGGCACGTGCCCGCGGCCCGCGTCTGCGGACCGCGTTCACGGGACGCGGCTCAGGTCCGCGGCTCAGGTTTGCGGGACGCGGCTCAGGCTTGCGGCGCGGTGAACGTCACCTTCTCGGCCGCCGTGCGATCCGCCAGCGCCGCCTCGTCCAGCCGCTCCACGTGCCGGCACAGCACCACCGAGCCACCCGCCGCCAGCGGCGCGTACAGCCCGAACGACAGCCCCCGCCACGTGTCGTACGGCAGCCCCGACAGCACCCGCGGCGCCTCGGGCATCCCGGCCGCCGCCGCATCCGCCAGCGCCCGCGCCCCGATCTCCGCCCCGGTCAGCTCCACCGCACCGGCCACCAGCGCCGGCGCCCCCGGATCCACCGGTACGAACGGCGCGAACCGGTCACCCTGCCCCGGAACCTCCACCGCGTAGTCCGCGAAACCCGCCGGCGGCTGCGGGAACCGGCCGCCCAGCGGACGCAGCGCCAGCGCCACCCGCTCCCCGGAACACGCCCGCGCCGCATCGAGCGTGTCCGGCCCGCTGACGACCAGATCGGCCGCCGCCGGATCACCCCCGACGTCCGCCACCACGCCCACCGACGCACACGCCAGCAGCCACACGGCGGTCTGCCAGTGGGCCGGCAGCAGCAGCGCCAGCCGGTCACCCGGCTCGGCGGCCAGATCACCCTGGAGGTAGTTGGCGGTCTTCGCCACCCAATTGGCGAAGGTCGCGACGGACAGTTCCACCCGTTCACCGGTGGCATCGTCGTAGAAGGTCACCAGCGGGCGGGCCGGGTCCGCGGCGAGCGCGGAACCGAGCAGGTCGGCGGGGGTGCGATCGATGGCGTTCATCGCCGCCAGGGTACGCGCGGCGCCCGCTGACGGTCAGTCCGGTACGCCGCGGACCGGCCACCGGATCGGCCGATGACCCGTCAGACCAGCGATGGCGCGTTGCCCCGCGCCGTGCCCAGGATTTCCCATGCGCCCCTTCCTCACGACCTGCCTCGGCGCCGCCTGCACGGCCGCCGTCCTCCTGCCCCCCAACTCGGCGACGGCACACGCCCCGGGACCGGCGGCCGGAGGTCCCTCGGGGACGGCCGCTGAGCCCCCGTCAGTCACGGCACCGGCCGCCGGGCACCCCGCCCGTACGGAACCGGGCCCTCGCGTTCTCCCGGGGCCGGGCCTCCCCCTGGGCGCTCGCCTCCCCTCGGACGGGGCCGGGGGCGGGGCCGGCCGGCGCGTACCGGCCCCGGGCCCGGTCACCGCGTCCGCCCCCGTACGCACCGGCGAACTGCCGGGCGCCACCCAGTCCCTGCCCTTGGACGACCTCCTGGCGGGGACGGCGGGTACCGGCGGGACCGCGGGCACCGGAGGAGAGCCCGGCGGCCCGGGAGGCGCGCAAGGCCCGCGGCCCGTGGGGCAGCCGGGGCACCTGGGGCAGCTGGGGCAGCTGGGGCACCCGGGACACCCAGGGCACCCGGGACACCAGGGGTACGCGAGAAAGCCCGGAAGCCCGGTAGGCCCGGTGAGTCAGGTAAGCCCGGTGAGCCAGGGGAGCCCTGCGGGCCAGGGAAGCCCGGCGAGTCAGGGAAGGCAGTCGAGCCAAGGACGCCCGGCGAGTCAGAGAGGCTCGGCGAGTCAGGGAAGTCCGGCGGGCCAGGGGAACCCTGTGAGCCCCGTAGCCCCTGACGCCCCGTCCGCTGCCCGTTACGCAGCCTCGGCCACCCACCCAGGCGCCACCGCCGCCCGGACAGCGACCTCCCCCCAGACTGTCCCCTTCGGACCCTTCGGACCCTTCAGCCCCTCCGGCCCCACAGTCCGCACTCTCACGGCCCGCAGCGTCCAGCCGTTCTCCCTCGTCGGCGTCGTCTGGGACGACGCCACCGCCCCCCTGCACGGCCGCGCGCAGGTCCGCACCCGCGCCCGCGACAGCGGCGCCTGGTCCGCCTGGCAGGAGCTCCAGACCGACACCGACGACGCCCCCGACCCGGGCGCCGGTGAAGGCGGCGGCACCCCCGCCCGCGGCAGCACCGCGCCCCTGTGGGTCGGCGTCAGCGACGCGGTCCAGCTCCGCCTCACCCTCCCCGACGCCCACCGCGCCACCGCCGCCCTCCCGCACGGCCTGCGCCTGGAACTCGTCGACCCCGGCCCGGACACCCCCGTCGTCCGCGGCGGCCCGCCCGCCACCCCCGAAGCCACCGCCAGTTCCGCCGCGAACGCCGCGCTGGTGCCGCTCGGCGCCACCGAGATCCCCGCCGCCGACCAGGCCACCGCCGCCCGCACCGACATCCCGGCGGCCGGCGGGCGCATCCCCGCCGACCCGGTCCACATCGGCGCCCGGCCCCGCATCGTCACCCGCGCCGGCTGGGGGGCCGACGAGAAACTCCGCGAGGCCCGCTTCGTCTACACCCGCACCGTCCGCGCGGCCTTCGTCCACCACAGCGCCACCGGCAACAACTACACCTGCGCCCAGGCCCCTTCGGTCATCCGCGGCCTGTACCGCTACCACGTCAAGAGCAGCCACTGGCGCGACATCGGCTACAACTTCCTCATCGACAAGTGCGGCACGATCTACGAGGGCCGGGCCGGCGGCGTCGCCAAACCCGTGCTCGGCGCCCACACCCTCGGCTTCAACAACGACAGCACCGGCATCGCCCTGCTCGGCTCGTTCGGCAAGCTCGCGCCGCCGGCCCCCGCCATCGAGGCCCTCGGCCGGCTCACGGCCTGGAAACTCGGCCTGTACGGCGCCGACCCGCGCGGCCGCACCCCGATGACCTCCACGGGCGGCAACCTCTACCCCAAGGGCAAGGTCGTCCGGCAGCACGTCATCTCCGGCCACCGCGACGGCTACAAGACCGAATGCCCCGGCGCCCGCCTCTACGCCGACCTCCCCGCCCTCCGCGAAACCGCCGCCCGCCTCCAGGGCCGCTGACCTCAGCCTTTCCGTTGTCCACAGCCCGGCCGCCGTCCACAGCCCGGCGGGCCCGCCGCCCGGATCGCCTAACCTGGCCGCATGCCCGCCCGCACCTGGGTCCCGCCCGGCCCGTACGACCTGCACCGCACCCTCGGGGTGCTGTCCCGGGGCCCCGGCGACCCGGCGTACGCGGTCCGCGGCGACGAGATCTGGCGCGCCAGCCGTACGCCCGCCGGCCCCGGCACCCTGCGCCTGGTGGCCCGCCCCGCCGAGGGCTGCGTGATCGCGACGGCATGGGGCCCCGGCGCGGAGTGGCTGCTGGAGCACCTGCCGGAGCTGCTCGGTGAGTCCGACGAGCCCGAAGCGCTGACCGCCCGGCACCGCGTCGTGCACGAGGCGCGCCGCCGCCACCCCGGCGTCCGCCTCGCCCGCACCGGCCTGGTCCTGGAGTCACTGATCCCCTCGGTGCTGGAGCAGAAGGTCACCAGCGACGAGGCGTACCGCGCCTGGCGGCTGCTGCTCCAGCGGCACGGCACCCCCGCGCCCGGCCCGTGGGACCGGCTGCGGGTGATGCCCGACCCGCGCGGCTGGGCGCTGATCCCGTCCTGGGAGTGGCACCGGGCGGGCGTCGACGCCAAGCGGTCGTCGGCGATCCTGCGCGCGGTGCGGGTGGCGGCCCGTATGGAGGAGGCCGCGCGGATGGACCTCGCCGAGGCCACCCGCCGGCTGACCGCGATACCGGGCATCGGCCCCTGGACGGCGGCCGAGACGCTCCAACGCGTGCTGGGCGCGCCCGACGCGATCACCGTCGGCGACCTGCACCTGCCGAAGATCATCGGCTATGCGCTCACCGGCCGCCGGGGCGCCACCGACGAGGAGATGCTCGAACTGCTCGCGCCCTACGAGGGCCAGCGGCACCGGGCGGCGAGGATGATCCTGCTCTCCGGCCTCGTCCCGCCCCGCCGCGCCCCGCGCTTCCCGGTGGGCGACATCGCCAGGCTGTGACGCGGGAGGCGGGAGGCGGGAGGCGGGAGGCACGACCCGGGGCGGGTTGCGCGACGCGGGATGGGTGGCGCGGGGCCTTCGGCTCCGGCCCGCGCCCCGGCTACCTGCTCGCGGCCGACCGCCCCTCCCCGTCCCCGGCCCGCAGCTACTGGCCCGGCTCCCGGCGCCGTTCTCAGCGCACCGTGACGAACGCCTCGGGTGGGCGGGGCGGGCGGGTGGTCGGGGGAGTGGCCGGGCGGCCGATGGCGACGGCGCCCATGGGTTCCCAGTCCGCCGGGAGGTCCAGGGCCGCCCGGACCACGTCGCGGCAGAACATCGTCGAGGAGATCCACGCCGAGCCCAGCCGTTCGCCGGCCAGGGCGACCAGGAAGTTCTGGATGCCCGCGCCGTGGGCCACGACGAACATCTCGCGCTCGGCGGCGCTGCGCCGCGCGTCCGGGTAGCTGTGCGCGCCGTCCAGGACCATGCACGGCACGGCGAGGTAGGGCGCGTTGCGGAGCACGTCGCCGCGGCGGACGCGCCGGGCGATGGCCTCCTCCGACCTGCCGTCGGCGCGCAGATCGGCGATCCAGGCGTCCCGCATCGCGTCCAGCAGGCGGGTGCGGGCCTCCGCGGACTCCAGGAGGACGAACCGCCACGGTGTGGTGTGGTGCGGGGCCGGCGCGGTCACCGCCGCGGCCACCGCGCGCCGTACCGCGCCCGGGTCCACCGGGTCGTCGGTGAACTCCCGGACCGTGCGCCGCAGCGTCACCGCCTCCCGGATCGCCTCGGAGGTGCCCAGCCGGAACATGTCGTCCGCGGCGTTCCGCACCAGCGCCCGCGCCCCCGGGTCGCTCCCGTCCTCGCGGCCGGCGTCCGCGACGCCCCCGGCGCGGCCCGCGGCCCCGCCGCCACCGCCCGGTTCGCCCTCGGCCCCGGGCGCCCCGCCGTACGGCCTGGCCTCGGCTCCAGGGATACCGCCGTACGGCTCGCCCGTGGCCCCAGGGGCGCCGCCATGCGGCTCGCCCTCCGCCCCGCTGCCGGTACCCGGATCGGCCGAGGCGCCGCCGCCCGTCCGCGTCGTGTCCGTGTCCGTCGTGTCCGTGTCCGGCGCCGCACCGGGCCCCGCCGCGTGCCCCAGTACGACGTGCGGCAGGCCGCGGACGACCGCGACCGGGAGGCCGGTGGCCTTGCCCTTCACCAGGTCGCCGGCGGCGGCCAGTTCGTCCGCGGTGGCGACCACCGTGGCGACCAGCGGGTTGCCGTACGCGTCGGTGCCGCCGCGCAGGTCGTCCAGGACCCGCACCCCGGCCGCCCCGATGGCGACGTCGGTCAGGCCGCTGCGCCACGGCCGCCCGAAGGTGTCGCTGATGACCACGCCGACGTTCACGCCGAGCGCCTCGCGCAGCCCGGTCCGCAGCGCGCGGGCCGAGGCGTCCGGGTCCTCGGGCAGCAGCAGGATCGTGCCGGACGGGGTGTTGGACGCGTCCACGCCGGCCGCGGCCATCACCAGCCCCTGGCGGTTCTCGACGATCCGCAGGGTGCCGCGGCGGGCCACCAGCCGGACCGTCTCGGCGTCGATCGCCGCCTCGCGGTCGGCGGCCTCGACGATCCGGCCCTCCGCCTTGCTCACGATCTTCGAGGTGACCAACAGGACGTCCCCGTCGGCCAGTTGGGGTGCCGTTCCGCCGGACACCGCGGCCGCGATCAGCTTGACGAGGTCGTCGCCCGGCTGCACCTCCGGGATCCCGGGCACGGCCCACACCCGATACCCGGGCACCTCCGCCGCCCCGGCGTCCGCCCCGCCCCCGGTCACCCCAGCCACCCCAGCTCCACCCGTCACTCCGGCACCACTCACCACCGCAGCAGCCGCATCCCTTACCTCAGCAGCACCCACCACGGCAGCAGCCACACTCGCCACTTCCGGCACCCCCGCCCGGCCCGAGGCTCCCGGCACCCCCGTCACCCCCGTACCTCCGCCGCCAGGGCGAGGGCCGTGCGGGCCATGGCGGCGGTGGCGTCCAGGTCCGTCATCATCAGGGGGACGGCGCGGCAGGGGATGCCGGCGGCCTCGACCTCGGGGACGGCGGCCGCGTCGACCTCGTCCACCAGCCAGCCGTCCAGCAGGCCGGCGCCGTAGTGCTTGGCCACCGCCGCCGCGGTGGACTCCACGCCGACCGCCTCCAGCACCTTGTCGGCCATACCGCGCACCGGGGCGTCGCCGACGATGGGGGAGAGGCCGACGACCGGGGCGGCGGCCTCGGCGACGGCCTCCCGGATGCCGGGTACGGACAGGATCGTGCCGACGCTGACGACCGGGTTGGACGGCGGGAAGAGGATCACGTCGGCGGCCGCGAGGGCCTCCAGGACGCCGGGGGCGGGCTTGGCCTGTTCGGCGCCGACCGGCACCACGGCGAGCGCCGGTACCGAGGCCCGCAGCCGCACCCAGTACTCCTGGAAGTGCACCGCCTTGCGCTCGCCGGTCCCGTCCTCGATGGCGACGTGGGTCTCGACCCGGTCGTCGGACATCGGCAGCAGCCGCACGCCGGGCTGCCAGCGGTCGCACAGCGCCTCGGTGACGGCGCTGAGCGGATAGCCGGCGCCGAGCATCTGGGTCCGCACGATGTGGGTGGCGAAGTCCCGGTCGCCCAGCCCGAACCACTCCGGTCCGACGCCGTACGCGGCCAGTTCCTCCTTGACCCGGAACGTCTCGGCGGCCCGCCCCCAGCCCTGGTCCTCGTTGATGCCGCCGCCGAGCGTGTACATCACGGTGTCGAGGTCCGGACACACCTTCAGCCCGAACAGGTGGATGTCGTCGCCGGTGTTGCCGATGACGGTGATCTCCGCGTCCGGAGCCGCTGCCTTCAGTCCCCGCAGGAAGCGGGCGCCGCCGATACCGCCGGCCAGAACCACAATGCGCATGCGGGTAAGTGTCGCAGCCGGACGGGTGGCGGGCGCGGGACGGGGGCGAGGCGGGAACGCCCGGTCGTCAGGGCGCCGCGGTCCCGGGGGCCGGGGCCGCGCCCAGGGCGGTGCGCGGTGCGGCGGGGGTGCCCGCGGCCGGCCGGTGCCGCGGGCGGGGGCGCATCGGCATCTCGGTCAGGCCGGGGAAGTACACGTGCAGGCTGACGGCCGGCACCAGGGCGTCGTTGACGACCTCGTGGACGTAGCCGGGGGCGAAGACCCGCTCCCGGCCGCCGGCCGGCAGGGCCCGCGTCCCGCCGGGGCCGTGCTCGGTCAACTCGCCCTCCAGCACGGTCAGTACACCCGAGGACGGGCCGTGGTCGTGCCGTCCGCTGCCCTGGCCGGGGAGCCAGCTCAGCAGCCACACCTCGTAGCCGACGGGGACCTGGGCGGCGCGGCCGGGGCCGGTGCTCCCGGGGACGGTGCGCAGCCGGTGGTACCAGCGGGTGGTGGCGTCGTAGCGGACCAGCGGGGCCCAGGACGCGCGGTCGGCGGCGATCGCGCGGGCCAGGCCGACGAAGCCGGCGACGGTCGCGGGGTGGGCGGGGACGGGCGGCAGGAGGTGGGGGAGGGCGAGCGGGTCGCCGGCGATCTGGACGTCGCTGTTCATGGGCGGATTCCTCGGCGGAAGTGCTGGGCGGCGCGCGGGGGTCCCGGCCAGCGGTGGCTGGAAAGGGGGTGCGGCACGGCGCGGGCCGTTCCTCGTGGGAGGCGCGGCGCGGTGCGCGCGGGGAGGGGTGCGCCGCGGGATGGCGCGGGCGCGGGGGGCTGGAGCTCAGTGGCTGCGACAGCTGGAACAGCGACAGCGGGCCTGCACGGCGCAGCGCGACCCGTAGGAACGGGTCAGTCGGTGCGCGGGGGTCGCTGGCATGCGGTCAAGGAGACACGGGGCGGCGGCGCGCTGTCAAACGGGGAGGGAGGTGTGGGACGGGGTTCACCTCATCCGGTTACACCGTCCGGAGAAAGGTTTATGCACCCCGGGGCGGGGACAAGCGGTCACCAACCGCCCCACGGCTGCCGTTGCGGACCTGTGATCCGGCTGTGATCTCGCCCGCTTCGGGGGGCGGGGTGCAACGCGGAACCCGTTCCGCGGCGTCTTGGTCGGTGGGATCGGGAGTGCGGGTCAACCGCCCGAGGAAGTGTCCTGGTTTTGCATGATTTGAACACTTTCCGCACGCGCTTGGTTCCGCAGAGTGAATAAGAGGCCCAATAGCAGATCTCGGCTTGACTGGCCCGGATCAGCACACTTGTAATTTCACTCGTGTCGTTCAGCCGAATTCGATCACGGCTTGATCACGGGGACGTAAAGACAGACGAGGGGCGCACATGACCGAGCTGTTCCAGGAATTGCTGGTCGAGGAGGCGGACGAGGAGCTCGGCTGGCAGGAGCGCGCACTGTGCGCCCAGACCGACCCCGAGTCCTTCTTCCCGGAGAAGGGTGGCTCCACCCGCGAGGCGAAGAAGGTCTGCCTCGCCTGCGAAGTCCGGTCCGAGTGCCTCGAATACGCCCTCGCCAACGACGAACGCTTCGGTATCTGGGGCGGACTGTCGGAACGCGAGCGGCGCCGGCTCAAGAAGGCCGCCGTCTGACCGTGACCCGCCGGCCCCCCGTACCCGCTCCGCGCGGCCGCGCCGACCACGCCGCCGCACCACCCCAACTCCCCATATCCCCCTATAGCGAACCCACCGCCTCCGGCGCCCCGCCCGCCGGAGGCGGTCTGCTGTGTACGGACCCGGTCGGCGGCCGCGCGCGAAGCATTAGTGTGGGGCCCCGTCCGAGACACGCCAACGCCGCCGGCGCGGGGTGCGCGTGTCCCTCGTAGTCCGTCGCAGTGTCTTCCGGGGGCGGGGGCCTTGAGCGACTTCGCCGCGGGCCCCGGACCCCCGGGTCCGGAGGGCCCGTACCTCGATGTCCGTGCACAGCCAGCCGGCGGCCCAGGCCGCCCCGTACGCAGCCGCCACACCAGAGTTCCCGCGACACGTCGTCACCGCCGTGCTCGTCTCCCACGACGGCGGCCGCTGGCTGCCCGACGCACTGGCCGGCCTGCTCGGCCAGGAACGCCCGGTGCAGAACGTCATCGGCGCCGACACCGGCAGCGCGGACGACTCCGCCCAGCTGCTCGCCGAGGCGATCGGCGACGACCGCGTCCTGCACCTCGCCCGCCGCTCCGGCTTCGGCACCGCCGTCGACGAGGCCGTGCGCACCGCTCCCGTCCTCGGCCCGGACGACCTGCCCTACCTGCGCCGCCCCAGCGGCTGGGACCCGGTCAGCCGCACCTGGCAGGACGAGGCGTACGACATGCCGGAACTCCCGCACGGGGAGCCGGTCCAGTGGCTGTGGCTGCTGCACGACGACTGCGCGCCCGCCCCCGACGCCCTCGCCGCCCTGCTGCGGGTCGCCGACGCCAGCCCGTCCACCGCCATCGTGGGCCCCAAGCTCCGCAGCTGGTACGACCGCCGGCAGCTGCTCGAAGCCGGCGTCAGCATCGCCCGCAGCGGCCGCCGTTGGACCGGGCTGGACCGCCGCGAACAGGACCAGGGCCAGCACGACCAGGTCCGCCCCGTGCTGTCCGTCTCCACCGCCGGCATGCTCATCCGCCGCGACGTCTACGAGCAGCTGGGCGGCTTCGACCGCCGGCTGCCGCTGATGCGCGACGACGTCGACCTGTGCTGGCGCGCCCAGGCCGCCGGCCACCAGGTCCTGGTCGCCCCCGACGCGGTGCTCCGGCACGCCGAGGCCGCCGCCCGGGAGCGCCGCCCCATCGACTGCGTCGGCCGCTCGGTGGCCAGCCCGCACCGCGTCGACAAGGCGGGCGCGGTCTACACCCTGCTCGCCAACACCCGCGGCGCGCTGGTCCCGTACACCCTGGTGCGGCTGCTGATCGGCACCCTGCTGCGGGTCGTCGCCTACCTGGTCGGGAAGGTCCCCGGGCAGGCGCTGGACGAACTCGCCGGGCTGTTCGGCACCCTGCTGCGGCCCGGCAAGATCCTCGCCGCCCGCAAGCGGCGCGGGAAACCACCGGTGGACGCGGGTGAACTGCGGCCGCTGTTCCCGCCGCCCGGCGCCACCGTCCGGGCCACCGTCGAGCAGATCGCCGGCAACCTCGCCGGCCGGGCCGCCCCCGACGTGGCGTCCTCCGGCCGGCACGGCGCCGTCGAGTCCGGGCCCGGCGGCGACGACGCCGACTTCCTGGAGATCGAGCAGTTCGCCCGGCTCAAGCGGATCGCCCGCCGCCCCGCCCCGGTGCTCTTCCTGGTACTGCTGGTCGTCTCGCTGGTCGCCTGCCGCGGGCTGCTCGGCGGCGGTTCGCTGGCCGGCGGCGCGCTGCTGCCCGCCCCGGACGGCCTGGGCGCCCTGTGGTCGTCCTACGTCCAGGGCTGGCACCCGGTCGGCGTCGGCGACACCGCGTCCGCCCCGCCCTACCTCGCCGTACTGGCCGTGCTCTCCACGGTCTTCCTCGGCAGCACCGGCTTCACCCTGACCCTGCTGCTGGTCTGCTCGGTCCCGCTGGCCGGCCTGACCGCCTACTTCGCGTCCCGCCCGCTGGTCGCCTCCCGGCTGCTGCGCGCCTGGGGCAGCGTCGCCTACGCGTTCCTGCCCGCCGCGACCGGCGCGCTGGCCGGCGGCCGGCTGGGCACCGCCGTGCTGGCCGTGCTGCTGCCGCTGATGGCCCGTGCCGCGGTCGCCGCGAGCGGCCTGCGGCTGGCCCCCGGCACCCGCCCCGGCTGGCGCGCCGCCTGGGCCTACGCGCTGCTGGTCACCGTCACCACCGCCTTCACCCCGATCGTCTGGCCGATCGCGGTGGTGCTCGGCGTGGCGCTGCTGGTCCTGCGGTTCCTCGACGGCAGCCGCGGCCTGATCGTGGCGTACGCGCTGCGGTTCCTGGCCGTGGCGGTGGTGCCGCTGGTGGTGCTGGCGCCCTGGTCGCTGGCGCTGCTCGCGCACCCCTCGCGGTTCTTCCGGGAGGCCGGGCTGGACTACGGCGCCGGGTCCGCGTCCGTCCTGGACCTGGTCGGGCTCAGCCCCGGCGGACCCAAGGCGGTCGGCGGCGTCCTGCTGCTGGGCGTCGTCCTGGCCGCGCTCGGCGCCATGCTGCGCGACGAGCGGCGGACCGCGACCCGCACCGCCTGGGCGGTCGCCCTGACCGGGCTGCTGTGCGCCGCGCTCGGCAACGCGTCCGGCTGGACCGGCCCGGCCATGCTCGTCTACGGGCTGGCGCTGCTGTGCGCGGCCGCGGTCGGCGCCGAGGGCATCCGCACCCGGATGGCCGCGCTCGGCTTCGGCTGGAAGCAGCCGGCCGCCGTGCTGATCGCCGCGGCCTGCCTGGTCGCCCCCCTGTACGCCGCGGTCAGCTGGATGGTCACCGGGGCGGCCGGGCCGGTCGAGCGGCGCGACCCCACGCAGGTCCCGGCGTTCGTCGCCGAGGAGTCCTCGACCTCCGACCAGGCCCGCACCCTCGTCCTGGACGGTACGCCCGGCACGGTCTCCTACTCCCTCGTCCGCGGCTCCGGGGCCCGGCTCGGCGACGCCGACCTGGCCGCCGAGGCGGGCCCGGACGCCCGGCTCGACGCCGTCGTCGCGCACCTCGTCGCCGGGTCCGGCGCCGACCAGACCGACCGGCTCGGCGGCTACGCGGTCCGCTACGTCCTGGTCCGCAAGGGCGCCCCACGCGAGATGGGCCGCGTCCTGGACGCCACCCCGGGCCTGACCCGGCTCAGCCAGGACGACGGCAGCGCCCTGTGGCGGGTCGACCAGCGGGTGTCCCGGATCGCGATCGTGTCCGGAACGACCGAGGAGGGCACCGGCAGCGGCGACGCCGCCGCGCCCGTCCCGGTCCCGGCCGGCCCGGTCGAGGCGCACACCGCGAAGGTGCCCGCCGGGCCCGCCGGCCGGGTCCTGCGGATCGCCGACGCCGCCGACGACGGCTGGCACGCCACCCTCGACGGCACGCCGCTCAAGCCCGTCACGGTCGACGGCTGGGCCCAGGGCTTCCAGCTGCCGACCGGCGGCGGCCGGCTCGACCTCACCCACGACGCCCCCCTCGGCCACACCCTGTGGCTGTGGACGCAGGGCCTGCTCGCCCTCGTCCTGGTGGTGATGGCGCTGCCGGGCCGCCGCCGGGAGATCGACGACGACCTGCCCGAGGAGGCCGCCGCGGCCGCCGCTCCGCAGCCCGCGGGGGAGGGCCGCCGGGCCCGCCGGCTGCGGGACCGCGCCGAGGCCGCCGCGGCCGCGTCCCCGGCGGGCGCCACGACCGCCGGCACGGGCCAGGAGCCCCCGGCCGCCCCGGAGCCGGCCCCCGTCCCGGACCCCGCGCCGCCCGCCGACCCGTACGCCGCGGTCCCCGCGCAGCCCTCCTACGAGGACTGGCAGGCCGCCCCGGCCCAGGCCCCGGCGGACCCGTACGGCCACGCCCCGGCCGGCGACCCGTACCAGGCCGCCCCGTACCAGGCCGCCGGCTATCCGGCAGAGGGGTACCCGGCCGACGGCTATCCGGCCGAGGGCTACCCGCCCGGCGGCTATCCGGCCGACCCCTACCAGGCGGGCGCCTACGACCCGTACGGCTACGGCGCCCAGCAGCCCTACCCCGGCACCGCGCCGGAGCAGTCCGCGCCCTACCAGCAGCCCTACGACGGCACGACGTATCCCGGCGCCTTCCCCGAGCCGCGCCGTGACGGGAGCGAGCAGCAGTGAAGCGCACCATCTTGTCCCTGACCGCCGCGGCGGCCGCACTGGCCGCCGTCACCGGGGTCGCCGCGGTCGCGGCCCCGGGCGGCGCCCCGGCCGCGGCGCCCGCGGGCGGCACCCGGCTGCCCGTCCAGCGGTCCACGCTGGTCTGCCCGGCGCCCAGCTCCTCCGAGGTGGCCGACACCACCTACACCGCGTTCGCGCCGCCGGGCGCCGCGGCCGGCGCGGACACCAAGAAGGGCACCGCCCAGCTCCAGCCGGCCGGCACCGTCGCCGACAGCGGCGGCAACCCCGCCGGCAAGGGCGGCCGGAACGCCAAGGACGGCAAGGGCGCCAAGGACACCAAGGGCCCCGCCGGGGGTGCGGACGCCGGCGGGCCGCGGACCGTCCCGCCGCCCGACACCAAGCCGGTGGTGCCCCTGACGCAGGCCGGGAAGCCGGTCACCGCGTCCACCGACAGCGCCGACGCCCCGGCGCTGACCGGCAACGCCGACGGGCTGCTGGCGCCCGGCTGGACGGTCCAGCAGACCACCGCGATCGCGGCCGGCTCCGGCCGCGGGCTCCAGGGGCTGAGCTGCACCGCCCCGGACACCCAGTTCTGGTTCCCCGGGGTGAGCACCGCCTCCGGCCGCACCGACTACGTCCACCTGACCAACCCCGACCCGGTGCCGGCCGTCGTCGACCTGGAGCTGCGCGGCAAGGACGGCCCGCTGTCGGGCGGCGGCGGCGAGGACATCACCGTCCCGCCGCACACCACGGTCCCGGTGCTGCTGTCCACCCTCACCGGCACCCCCGTCGACGGTGCGGCGCTGCACGTCACCGCCCGCTCCGGCCGGATCGGGGCCGCCGTGCAGGCCGCCGACGGCACGCAGGGCGGCGACTGGCTGCCACCGGCCGCCGACCCGGCACCGTCCGCCGTCCTCCCCGGCATCCCGGCCGACGCCACCGACGTCCAGCTGGTCGTGGTGGCCCCCGGCGACTCCGACGCCGACCTCAAGGTCCAGCTGGCCACCAAGACCGGTCTGATCACCCCGGCCGGCCTGGAGTCCCTGCACGTCAAGAGCGGGATGGCGGTCACCGCCGACCTGAAGGGCCTCACCCGGGGCGAGGCCGGTTCGCTGGTCCTCACGCCGGGCGACGACGGGTCCGCCGCACCGGTCACCGCCGCCGTGCGGGTCACCCGCGGCAAGGGCGCCGACCAGGAGATGGCCTTCATCCCGGCGACCCGCCCCCTGGAGGCGCGCGGCACCGCCGCCGACAACCGGGACAAGGGCAGCACCCTCTTCCTGGTGGCCCCCGAGAAGGGCAAGGACGCCACGGTGACGGTCACCGCCTCGGCCGGCTCCGGGGGCGGCACCCCGGCCTCCCGGACGTACACGGTCAAGGGCGGCACCACCCTGGCGGTCACCCCGCCGCGGCCCGCCGGCCTCAAGGGCGCCTACGCGCTGACCGTCGCCCCCAAGCCCGGCGGCGGCCCGGTCCACGCCTCGCGGATGCTGGCGCTGCCCCAGGGCGGGGTGCCGGCCTTCACCATCCAGCCGCTGCCCGACGACCGCGGCTCGGTGCTCGTCCCGTCCGCCGGCCAGGACCTGTCGCTGCTCACCCGCTGACCCGGCGCCCGGCCCGCCCCGGACCCGCGCTCCGGCTCACTCCTGCCCGTAGCGCGGGTCCACCGACTCCGGTGCCAGCCCCAGCAGGTCGGCGACCTGCTCGACGACGACCTCGTGCACCAGCAGCGCCCGCTCGTCGCGGCCCTTGCTGCGGATCTCCACCGGCCGGCGGTAGATCACGATCCGGTCGCGATATCCGCCCTCGGCCGGCAGCGCCCGGCCCAGCGGCACGCCCTCCTCGTCCGCCAGCGGGTCCGGATCCCCGTCCGGCCCGAAGCCCGGCACCTCCAGCACCAGGAAGTCGACCTGCGCCAGCTGCGGCCAGCGCCGCTCCAGCCGGTCCCGGGAGTCGTAGACGAGATCCGCGAACGCGTCGGCGCGGGACACCGACAGCGGCACCTGGGGCGGGGCGATCGGGCCGCGCATACCGCGGCCGTGCCGGTCGCGGTGGCGGGGCCGCGGCGCCGCCGGGCGGGGAGGTACGGGACTGTCCATCAGATCGAGCGTAGCCCTCCGGGGACGGCCCGCACCGCGTTGTGCGACAACTCGCCACTTGTCGCCGGGTGACCGGACCGGACCCCCTTCGGATCGTTTGCGGCCCCGCCTCCGACCGCCCCGCCCCTGCGTCCTGACATGAATTGCCCCACCTCGTCCGGAGGTGCCGCCCGCCGCACCGCCCCGCGGCTCCGGCCCCGGTCGCGGGGTGCAGGTCAGACGCATCGGACGAAGCGGGACGACACGGTTGGGTGAGCCGGGGCGGAGTCGTCGCGGCCCGCTCAAGAGTGCGGTACCGTCCAACGTCGTGAGCCCTGTACGTCGCTGTTCGCGCACTGCGTGCGGCCGCCCCGCCGTCGCAACGCTGACGTACGTCTACGCGGATTCGACCGCCGTGCTCGGACCGCTCGCCACCTACGCCGAGCCGCACTGCTACGACCTGTGCGCCGAGCACTCCGAGCGCCTGACCGCCCCCCGCGGGTGGGAAGTCGTCCGCCTCGCCATCGACTCCGGCCCCGCCCGGCCCAGCGGCGACGACCTCGAAGCCCTCGCCAACGCCGTCCGCGAGGCCGCCCGCCCCCAGGAGCGCGCCGCCGGCGGCACCGACACCCCGGCCCCCACCGGACGCGACGGCCACCCCATGGAGGTCGCCCGCCGCGGCCACCTCCGGGTCCTGCGCTCACCCGACTCCTGACCGGCCCGCGCTCAGTCCTCCCGGACCGCCACCGGCCCGCCCGCCGCCGTACCCGGCTTGTTCACGGCCCCCGCACCGAACCTGCGGGTAGGTTTGTGACTCCGACGCGACTCCAGGAGGGCTTGGCTGTGACTGATCTGTCGCAGATCGTGAAGGCGTACGACGTGCGCGGTGTGGTCCCCGACCAGTGGGACGAGACCCTGGCCGAACTCTTCGGCGCGGCCTTCGTCGAGGTCACCGGCGCCGACGCGATCGTCATCGGGCACGACATGCGGCCCTCGTCCCCCGGCCTGGCCGCCGCCTTCGGACGCGGCGCGGCCGCCCGCGGCGCCGACGTCACCGAGATCGGCCTGTGCTCCACCGACCAGCTGTACTACGCCAGCGGCGCACTCAACCTGCCCGGCGCGATGTTCACCGCCTCGCACAACCCGGCCCGCTACAACGGCATCAAGATGTGCCGGGCGGGCGCCGCCCCCGTGGGCCAGGACACCGGCCTGGCCGACATCCGCGCCCTGGTGGAGCGCTGGAGCACCGAGGGCGCCCCGGAACCGGCCGCCCGGCCCGGCACGGTCACCCACCGCGACGTCCTCGCCGACTACGCCGCCCACCTGCGGTCCCTGGTGGACCTCACCGCCATCCGCCCCCTGAAGGTCGTCGTCGACGCCGGCAACGGCATGGGCGGCCACACCGTCCCCACCGTCTTCGAGGGCCTGCCGCTCGACCTCGACGCCCTCTACTTCGAGCTCGACGGCTCGTTCCCCAACCACGAGGCCAACCCCCTCGACCCGAAGAACATCACCGACCTGACGGCCCGCGTCCGCGCCGTCGGCGCCGACCTCGGCCTGGCCTTCGACGGCGACGCCGACCGCTGCTTCGTCGTCGACGAGCACGGCGACCCGGTCTCCCCGTCCGCGATCACCGCCCTGGTCGCCGCCCGCGAACTGGCCAAGCACCCCGGCGGCACGGTCATCCACAACTGCATCACCTCCTGGTCCGTCCCCGAGGTCGTCAAGGAGCACGGCGGCACCCCCGTCCGCACCCGCGTCGGCCACTCCTTCATCAAGGCCGAAATGGCCCGCACCGGCGCCGTCTTCGGCGGCGAGCACTCCGCGCACTACTACTTCCGCGACTTCTGGAACGCCGACACCGGCATGCTCGCCGCCCTCCACGTCCTGGCCGCCCTCGGCGAACAGGACCGCCCGCTGTCCCAGCTCGTCGCCGCCTACGACCGGTACGCCGCCTCCGGCGAGATCAACAGCACCGTCGACGACCAGACCGCCCGCCTCGCCGCCGTCAAGGCCGCCTACCAGGGCCGCGACGGCATCACCCTCGACGAGCTCGACGGCCTCACCGTCACCGCCCCCGACTGGTGGTTCAACGTCCGCCCCTCCAACACCGAACCGCTGCTCCGCCTCAACGCCGAGGCCCGCGACCGCACCACCGTCGACCGGGTCCGCGACGAGGCCCTGGGGATCATCCGCGGCTGACCGCCCGGCAACGGCCCGGTGGAGGCGTGTGGCCCGGCGGCGCCCCACCGGGCCACACCCCCTCCGGGCAGGCCCCGCCCCCCGCACCGGCGGTACGCTGGCCACGCCGCAACCACGCCGAAGGAGCGCCCGATGCCCGTCGAAGCCAGCCTGCTGGAGATCCTCGCCTGCCCGGCCTGCCACGCCCCGCTCACGGACCGCACCGCGGCGGACCCGGCCGAGCTGGTCTGCACCTCCGCCGACTGCGAGCTGGCCTACCCGGTCCGGGACGGCATCCCCGTCCTCCTCGTCGACGAAGCCACCCCCAAGGGCACCCCCACCGCCTGACCCGGTACCAGCCCGCCGGCGAACGGAGGCCGCGCCACCATGCTCGACGAGTCCCTGCTCGACGCTCCCGAGGCGCTGGCCGGCGCCGACCGCTTCGGCCTGCTGCGCGCCGTCGCCGAATCCGGCGCCCGGGTCCGCACCGCCGTCCGCAGCGCGGCCGAGGCCGGCATCGCCGAACTGACCCCCGACGGCCGGCCCCGCGCCGTCCTGGTCGCCGGCCCCGGCCCGGCCGCCGCCGGCGTCGCCGACCTGCTGCGCGCCCTCAGCGGCGGCAGCTGCCCGGTCAGCCTCCTCCAGCCCACCGGCGTCGCCCCCGTCCCCGGCGCGCTGCGCTGGACCCTCCCCGGCTGGGCCGGCCCGCTCGACCTGCTCCTGCTCGCCGGCCCCGACGCCGCCGACCCCGGCCTGGCCGAACTCGTCGAGCAGGCGTACCGCCGCGGCTGCGCCGTCGTCGCCGTCACCCCCGCCGGCGGCCCCCTCGCCGACGCCATCATCCAGGCCCGCGGCCTGGCCGTGCCGCTCGCCACCACCGCCTACGACGCCGAGTTCGACCTCGAGGGCGCCCCGCCCGCCGCCCCCGGCACCCTGTGGTCCGTGCTCATCCCGCTGCTCGCGCTCGCCGACCGGATCGGCCTGATCAGCGCCCCGCCGGACGCCCTCGGCTCCCTCGCCGACCGCCTCGACCAGGTCGCCGAACGCTGCGGCCCGGCCATCCCCACGTACACCAACCCCGGCAAGACCCTCGCCGCCGACCTCGCCGACGCGCTCCCGCTGATCTGGACCGAGGGCCCGCTCGCCGGCGCCGTCGGCCGCCACTTCGCCACCGAACTCGCCGGCCTGGCGGGCCGCCCCGCGCTCGCCGCCGAGCTCCCCGAGGCGCTGCTGACCCACCGCACCCTGCTGGCCGGCGCGCTCGCCGCCGGCGCCGACCCCGACGACTTCTTCCGCGACCGCGTCGAGCAGCCCCCCGCCCTGCACGCCAGGATCGTCCTGCTCCGCGAACGCGCCCCGGACGCCCTGTCCGCCACCCGCGCCGCCCAGCAGCTCGCCGACGAACGCGACACCCCCCTCAGCGCACTGGAACCAGGCACCGGCAGCGACCTGGAACGCGCCGCGGAACTCCTCGCCATCGCCGATTTCGGCGCCGTTTACCTGGCGCTCGCCGGCACCGAGTGATCATGGCGGGGCGCCGCCCGGCGGCGCCCCGCCGGACCGCCCCGCACCGTCAGGAAGCAGCCCCCCATGGACCGCCTCGTCAACACCGTGCGCCCCTACGCCTGGGGCTCCACCACCGCCCTGCCCGACCTCCTCGGCGTCCCGCCCACCGGCGAACCCCAGGCCGAGATGTGGTTCGGCGCCCACCCCGGCGCCCCCTCCCGCCTCGACCGCGGCCACGGCCCGGTCTCCCTCGCCGACGTCATCGCCGCCGACCCCGAGGCCGAACTGGGCCCCGACACCGTCCGCGCCTTCGGCCCCCGCCTGCCGTTCCTGTTCAAACTCCTCGCCGCCGGCGCCCCCCTCTCCCTCCAGGTCCACCCCGACCGCACCCGGGCCGAGGCCGGCTACGCCGCCGAGGAGGCCCGCGGCATCCCCCTCGACGCCCCGCACCGCAACTACAAGGACCGCAACCACAAGCCCGAACTCATCTGCGCCCTCACCCCCTTCGAGGGCCTCTGCGGCTTCCGCCACCCCGCCGAGACCGCCGACCTCCTGGAGGACCTCGGCATCGGCGACCTCAAGCCCTATGCCGACATCCTGCGCGCCGAGCCCGCCGAGGCCGCCCTGCGCGAGGTCCTCAGCGCCGTCCTCGGCGCCGAACCCCGCGCCCTCGCCGACACCGCCGACCGCACCGCCGCCGCCGCCGAGCGGCTCGCCCCCAAGGGCGGCCCGTACGCCGCCGCCTACGCCGCCTGCGCCACCCTCGGCCACCACCACCCCGGCGACCCCGGCATCCTCGCCGCGACGCTCCTCAACCACGTCCGCCTCCAGCCCGGCGAAGCGCTCTTCCTCGGCGCCGGCATCCCGCACGCCTACCTCAGCGGCCTCGGCGTCGAGCTGATGGCCAACTCCGACAACGTCCTGCGCTGCGGCCTGACCCCCAAGCACGTCGACGTCCCCGAACTCCTGCGCGTGGTCCGCTTCGCCCCCCGCGACGCCGCCGTGCTGCGCCCCGAGGACACCGGCGGCGAGGAGGTCTACGACACCCCCGCCGGCGAATTCCGGCTCTCCCGCTTCGTCCTCGCCCCCGGCAGCGCCCCCCACCCGCTGCCCGCCGGCCCCCCGCAGATCCTCCTGTGCACCGCCGGCGCCGTCCGCCTGACCAGCGATCGCGGCACCACCCGGGAGGCCGCCCTCACCCCCGGCGGCGCCGTCTTCGCCCCCGCCGGCGAACACCTCACCGCCGCCGGCGACGGCACCCTCTTCCGCGCCACCGTCGCCGTCTGACCCACCGCCCCCGGCCCCCCCCGGGGACGAACCTCGCCGCCGCGCCCGCGGACCGGGCTGCAACAATGACCGCCGCACGGCATTAAAGGGGCGGTAAAGCCCGGTCTACGGAAGGGACATGGCGCACCCATGAGCGCATCCGGCGGTACCAAGGCGATCGTGGCGGCGCTCGGCGCCAACCTGGCGATCGCCGCGGCCAAGTTCGTCGCCTTCGCCTTCAGCGGCTCCTCCTCGATGCTCGCCGAAGGCGTCCACTCCCTCGCCGACTCCGGCAACCAGGGCCTGCTCCTCCTCGGCGGCAAGCGCGCCCAGCGCGCCGCCACCGAGGAACACCCCTTCGGCTACGGCCGCGAGCGCTACATCTACGGCTTCCTCGTCTCCATCGTCCTGTTCACCGTCGGCGGCGTCTTCGCGCTCTACGAGGGCTGGGAGAAGATCCAGCACCCCGTGCCGCTGGAAGCCTGGTACTGGCCGGTCGGCGTCCTGGTCTTCGCCGTCGTCGCCGAGGGCTTCTCCTTCCGCACCGCCGTCAAGGAGTCCAACGCACTGCGCGGGCAGCAGAGCTGGGCGCAGTTCATCCGCCGCGCCAAGGCCCCCGAGCTGCCCGTCGTCCTCCTGGAGGACTTCGGCGCCCTGATCGGCCTCGTCCTCGCCCTCGGCGGCGTCGGCCTCACCCTCGCCACCGGCAACAGCGTCTGGGACGGCATCGGCACCATGTGCATCGGCGCCCTGCTCGTCCTGATCGCCCTCGTCCTCGCCGCCGAGACCAAGTCCCTGCTGCTCGGCGAGGCCGCCGGCCCCGACCAGGTCGCCCGGATCCGCGCCGCGCTCGTCGACGGCGACGTCGTCACCCGCGTCATCCACATGCGCACCCTCCACCTCGGCCCCGAGGAACTCCTCGTCGCCGCCAAGATCGCCGTCCAGCACGACGACACCGCCACCGAGATCGCCCGCGCCATCGACGCCGCCGAGGCCCGCATCCGCGAAGCCGTCCCGATCGCCCGCGTCATCTACCTCGAACCCGACATCTACGACGAGCGCGCCGCCGCGGCCGCCCCGCCCGCCGCCGGCTGACCCCGCCCGGCCGCCCACCGCACAGAACCGGCCAACGTCCACACGGTCTGGGGTCACGGACCCGATCGGTGTAAATTCGATCCCAGTGCCAGACGTCGCTGCTGATGGCGGTCGGGCGGCCCGCACCGCGGACCGGCCGAGGGAGAGAGGGCCTCCGACGGACTGCGCTGCGGCAAGGGGAGAGGTGTACCGGCCCCCACGTAGGCTCGGTGCGCCCGGACACCACCGGGGACCCCGACCCGCGCCGCAGACTGCCCGAATTGCCCGACCGACCTCGACATCCGAGGAGCAGCACGTATGACGACAGCAGCCACCGGCCAGGACTTCAAGGTCGCCGACCTTTCCCTCGCCGCCTTCGGCCGCAAGGAGATCACCCTCGCCGAGCACGAGATGCCCGGCCTGATGGCGATCCGCAAGGAGTACGCCGACCAGCAGCCCCTCAGCGGCGCCCGGATCACCGGCTCCCTGCACATGACCGTGCAGACCGCCGTCCTGATCGAGACCCTGGTCGCCCTGGGCGCGCAGGTCCGCTGGGCCTCCTGCAACATCTTCTCCACCCAGGACCACGCCGCCGCGGCCATCGCCGTCGGCCCGGACGGCACCCCCGACAACCCCCGGGGCGTCCCGGTCTTCGCCTGGAAGGGCGAGACCCTCGACGAGTACTGGTGGTGCACCGAGCAGGCCCTGACCTGGCCGGACGCCCCCACCGGCGGCCCGAACATGATCCTCGACGACGGCGGCGACGCGACCCTCCTCGTCCACAAGGGCGTCGAGTACGAGAAGGCCGGCCAGGCCCCCGCGGTCGAGACCGCCGAGAACGACGAGCACCGCGCCATCCTGGAGCTCCTCAACCGCACCCTCGCCGAGAACCCGCAGAAGTGGACCAAGCTCGCGTCCGAGATCCGCGGAGTGACCGAGGAGACCACCACCGGCGTCCACCGCCTCTACGAGATGCAGCGCGACGGCGTCCTGCTCTTCCCGGCGATCAACGTCAACGACGCGGTGACCAAGTCGAAGTTCGACAACAAGTACGGCTGCCGGCACTCCCTCGTCGACGGCATCAACCGCGCCACCGACGTCCTCATCGGCGGCAAGGTCGCGGTCGTCTGCGGCTACGGCGACGTCGGCAAGGGCTGCGCGGAGTCCCTGCGCGGCCAGGGCGCCCGCGTCATCGTCACCGAGATCGACCCGATCTGCGCCCTCCAGGCCGCGATGGACGGCTATCAGGTCGCCACCCTCGAAGACGTCGTCGAGACCGCCGACATCTTCGTCACCACGACCGGCAACAAGGACATCATCATGGCCGCCGACATGGCCAAGATGAAGCACCAGGCCATCGTGGGCAACATCGGCCACTTCGACAACGAGATCGACATGGCCGGCCTGGCGAAGATCCCCGGCATCGTCAAGGACGAGGTCAAGCCGCAGGTCCACACCTGGACCTTCCCCGACGGCAAGGCCATCATCGTGCTCTCCGAGGGCCGCCTGCTCAACCTCGGCAACGCCACCGGCCACCCCTCGTTCGTGATGTCCAACTCCTTCGCGGACCAGACCCTGGCCCAGATCGAGCTGTTCACCAAGCCCGAGCAGTACCCGACCGACGTCTACGTCCTGCCCAAGCACCTGGACGAGAAGGTCGCCCGCCTCCACCTGGACGCGCTGGGCGTCAAGCTCACCACCCTGCGCCCGGAGCAGGCCGCCTACATCGGCGTCGAGGTCGAGGGCCCGTACAAGTCCGACCACTACCGCTACTGAGCCGCCGCCGGCCCGCCCCCGGGCCGGCCCCCGGCACCCTCGGCAGCCGCCGGCACCAGGCCCCCGCCCCCTCGGCGGGGGCCTGACCCGTAGAGTCCCCGGAAAACCCCGCGCCACCGGCGCACCGCCCCACCCCCCTGTCCCAAGGACTGCACCCCCATGCCCCGCGGCCACTACTCCCTGTACGACCCGCACGACCACACCCCCCTCGGCGAGGAACACTTCCACTGCGCCCCCGGCCCCTCCGGCTGGCGCTACGTCTCCCAGACCCTCGACACCGCCGGCGAGCACACCGGCTCCGTCGACCTCACCCTCGACGACCTCGGCCGCCCGCTCCGCCTCGAACTGCACGCCCGCGCCTGGCAGGTCCGCGGCGCCGCCCTGGACGGCGTCACCTGGGTCCGCACCGACCCCACCGGCACCCACGCCACCGAGGGGAACGCCCCCGCGCACGCCTTCACCGGCGCCTCCCCGGCCTTCCTCGTCGCCACCGCCCGCCTGCTGCGCCCCGCCCTCGGCGCCGGCGCCACCCGCGTCCGGCTCGTCGCCTTCACACCCCCCGTCCTCGCACCCCGCACCCTCGACCAGTCCTGGGCCCTGCGTTCCAGCACACCACACGCCACTGACAGCGCCCCGCTCATCGCCGACGAATACCAGGTCACCGACCTCGAAACCGGCGAACAGCACACCGTCCACCTCGCCGGCGACGTCGTCCTGTCCGCCCCCGGCATCGAACTCGAATCCCTCGACACACCCCCGTCGACGTTCACCTGACGAACACCCGCCCCCACCGCCACACCCGCCCCCACCGCCACACCTGCCCCCACCGCCACGGCCGCCCTCGCCCCGCCGACGCCGCGCCACAGGAACGCCGCACGCCGCACGCCGGAGGCCGCACGGAGGAGAACGAGGCGGGAAACACGGAACCCGGCGGACGGAGAACGGGGTGCTGAGAGGGGGTTGAGCACCGGCGTGCCGGGGCCCGGCGCGCTGAGGCCGGGTCCCCGGGGTCCGGTGTGCTGGGACCGGAGCCCTGGGGACGAGGCCGGCGGTCGGGCTCCTGGGAACGGGTCGGAGATCCTGAGCCCGGCGTCCTTTAAAAGCCCACCTCCAGGGCCGGGGCCCGGGACCGTGCGTCCACGAGTCCGGGCCCGAGGCGCTGACCCCGGCGCGATGCGGCCGACCTCCGGAACGCGATGGCTGGACGCCGCCCGTCAGGCGCGGAACCGGGTCGCCCCCGGACCTGTCCCCCCACGCCGCAGCCCCGCCACCCTCGCGCCTCCGCGCCTCCGCGCCTCCGCGCCTCCGCGACGCCGGGCGCTGGCTCCAAGCCCCGGCCCCGGCGTCCGCCATCCCATTACGCCGGCGGCGCGAACCCGCTCCCCCCACGCGGTACCTCTCCACCCGCCGGACCACTGCCCTCACGCACCCCCGGCGCCACTCCCGCCCCCAGACCCACTTCCGCACCCGGCGACACCCCCGCACCCGACACCGCACCACCACGCGGCACCCCCGCAGCACCTGCCGACCCCGTGCCCCCAGGCGCCGCCCACGCCCCACCGGCCTGCCCACCCACCGGGACACCCGTACCGGGACCGGCACCGACACCGGCCACCCCGCCCCCTGCACCCCCACCCGGCACAGCCACCCCGGAAACCGGCGCCCCCGCGACCACCGCCCCCGAAGCCACCGTCCCCCCGGCGACCGCCCCCGCCGGCCCCGCCGCACCGCCGCCCGCCTGCACACCCCCGAAGGCCCGCCGGGACTCCCGCCCCTGCCGCTCCCGCACCACCGAGTCCAGATAAAGGGTCGGGTCCACCCCGGCGGGCACCTGCGCCCCCGTGTAACCCCGCAGATCGGCGGTGAGCCGCCCGGCCATCGCCGCACCCGCCGACGGGTCCAGCTCCCCGAGCCGCCCCAGGTACTGCCGCACGGCCAGCCACCACCCGTCCGGGACCCGGGACAGATCCAGCCCGCCCACCTCACCGGTCAGCCATGCGGGCGGCGCCGGCAGCAGCACCCCGCCGGCCTCCGCCTCCGGCACCCGCTCCCGGATCACCAGGGTCCCGGCGAACACGTCCCCCAGGCGCCGCCCCCGCGCCGACACCAGGGACGCGATCGACGCCACCACCCCCATGGTCATCACGATCTCGATCGCCCCCATGGCGCCCCGCACCAGCGCATGCCGGAACCGGATCGGCCCGCCGTCCTCCCGCACCACCCGCAGCCCGCAGATCAGCTTCCCCAGCGACCGCCCGTGGCTCAGCGTCTCCACCGCGATCGGAATCCCCACCTGCACCAGCACGAACGTCGCCACCGTCACCGCCGCCAGCACCGCCTCGTCCATCGAGGACAAGGCGGTCACCATCCCCAGCGTCACCGCGAGGTACGCCGCCCAGGCCACCGCGAGGTCCACCACCACCGCCAGCCCCCGGCTCGCCAGCCGGGCCGGCCGCAGCCCCAGGACCACCGCTTCACCCGTCACCAGCTGACTCATCCGCCCACTCCCTCACGCCTCGGTTCCCGGAGCCCGCCCTCCGGCCACCGTTACCGGTGGGCCACCCCTGAGGACCACGACCCCGCGCCCGGTCAGTCTGCCAAGCTGACCCGGCACCCACCCACCGCGCTGCGAGGAGCGACCCCCGTTATGGACCTCGATGTCTTCGTCACGGCCCACGGCGCCGACTGGGACCGCCTGGAAGCCCTGGTGAACCGCAAGCGCCGACTGACCGGCACCGAGGCCGACGAGCTCGTCACCCTCTACCAACGCACCACCACGCACCTCTCCCTCCTCCTCTCCAGCGCCCCCGACCCCGCCCTGACGGGCCGCCTGACCTCCCTCGTGGCCCGCGCCCGCAGCAAGGTCACCGGCGCCCGCAGGTCCTCCTGGCGCGACGCCGCCCGCTTCTTCACCACCGGGTTCCCCGCCGCGGTCTACCGCCTGCGCCACTGGTGGATCCCCACCGCGGTGCTCTCCGTCGCCGTCGCCGCCCTCCTGGGCTGGTGGATAGCGGCCCACCCCGAGGTCCAGGCCACCCTCGGCGCCCCCCAGGAGCTCCGCGAGATGACCCGCCCCGGCGGCGAGTACGAGACCTACTACTCCAGCCACCCCGCCGCGGCCTTCGCCGCCCAGGTATGGACGAACAACGCCCAGGCCGTGGCCCTCTGCCTGGTCTTCGGCGCCTTCCTCGGCCTCCCCGTCCTGTGGGTCCTCTTCCAGAACATGCTCAACCTGGCCGCCGGCCTGGGCCTGATGGCCTCCGCGGGCCGCCTCGACACCTTCCTCGGCCTGATCCTCCCGCACGGCCTCCTGGAACTGACCGCGGTCTTCGTCGCCGCCGGCATCGGCCTCCGCCTCGGCTGGACCGTCATCGACCCGGGCCCGCGCACCCGCCGCGCCACCCTCGCCGAGGAGGGTCGCGCCGCCCTCGGCGTCGCCCTCGGCCTGGCCGCCGTGCTCTTCGTCTCCGGCATCCTCGAAGGCTTCGTCACCCCCTCCGGCCTCCCCACCTGGGCCCGCATCGGCATCGGCGTCCTCGCCGAGCTGGCCTTCCTGACCTACGTCTACGTCCTCGGGGGCCGCGCGGTCCGGGCCGGCGAGACCGGCGACGTCGACGCCGCCGACCGCGACGCGCTCCTCCCGACCGCCGCCTGAGGTGCGTCCCACCCCGCTGACCTGCTAATCTCTCTCCATCCCAGCGATCCGTTGACACGGCTTGCTGGGTGAGGTAGATTCAAACGGTTGCGACGGACTGGACAGGTTCAACCGCGACGGTTAGCGTCTACGTCCGCTCCGGCCCCACCTTCACAGTGGCGGAGCGCACCGACCTCTTACAGAAGCCCGCTCGTTCATTCAGATCGAACGTCTTCTGATAAAGTCAAAAAAGCCGAAAGGCAAAACCCTTCCGACGGGTAATTCAGAACGGAATTCGCCTCGGCCGCTACGCGGTCCGACACGAAAGAAGATCTGATAAAGTCGGAAAGGCCGGAAAGCGAAAGCGAAACGGCCGGACCCCGCTCCAGCAGGGGGCCAGAGACGGAAACGGATCTGGTAAGGTTGGAACCGCGAGAAAGCCGAAAGGCCGGATCGCACCGGCGAAAATCGGAACCGAAAGGATCTGATAGAGT
>NZ_JALMUV010000020.1 GCF_023155275.1 Streptomyces rhizoryzae | reverse complement strand
CCCGCCCCCGCGCCCCGTAAGAGAGCCGCAAATTCCCCGCTGGCTCCCGGATGGGCCGGGCGGCAAGGGCCTAGATTCTGGCTCGGCCACCGGTGCGACGGCGGCGGTGATGGCGCGACCGCGGCCGCCCCGGCGCCCGGTCGTGGCCGGTTCCAGCCTGGCCAGCCGCTCGCCTTTCGTTCCTCCGAAGCCTGTGGTCCTCCAAAACCTGCGACCCCCCGAAAACCTTCATCCCTCCGAAAAATCCTGTAGCCCCTCCGAAGCTTTTCATCCCCACGAATCCTGTGGCCCCTACGAAGCCCTTCGTTCCCCCGCAACCCGCCGTTCCCTCTAACCCGCTCACCCCTCCGAAACCCCTTTCGTCACACCGAAGAATTTCACCCCCTCCTTAAATCCTCGCATCACACCAGCCATTTTCCATCACTCCGAATACACCCCCTTCCCCCCAACAATTCCCCACCTTTCCAAAATTTCCCCGACGGCTCCAACACCCCCCGGCAACCTTTCACCCTCCAACAACCCCCCACCCCAACAATCCCACCCCCCACAGTCCCACACCCCAACAATCCTCCCATTCACCCAGAAAATTCCGTCCGGCCGGAATTTTCATTCTTCAGAAAGATTGCGCATGCCTGCTGCACCGTCCCCCGCGCCCACCACTCCGTCGACGGCTGAGGCTCCCGGTGCGGCCGGGTTGTCCGGTCCCGGGGCGCCGGGGCGGGGTGGACACCGGCGGCGACGGCGGGCGCCGGCCGGGCTGTTCGATCCGCGAGTGCTGGTGACGGCCCTGCCGGAGGCCCTGCGGAAGTTGCACCCGCGGGCGCTGGCCCGCAATCCGGTGCTGTTCGTGGTGGCCTGCGGGTCCGTACTGACGACGCTGTCGGCGGTGCTGCACCCCTCGGTGTTCAGCTGGGTGATCAGTGGCTGGTTGTGGCTGACGGTGGTGTTCGCGCAGCTGGCGGAGGCGGTGGCCGAGGGGCGCGGCCGGGCGCAGGCGGCGTCGCTGCGCCGGACCCGTACGGATCTCATGGCGCGGCGGCTGCGGGACAACTGGCGGGTCGGCACGCATCTGGACAGCGCCGTGACGGAGACGGTCCCGGCGTCGGATCTGCGGCCGTTCGACTTCGTCGTGGTCGCGGCGGGTGAGGCGGTTCCGGCAGACGGTGAGGTGGTCGAAGGGGTCGCCAGTGTCGATGAGTCGGCGGTGACAGGTGAGTCGGCGCCGGTGCTGCGGGAGGCCGGAGGTGATCGTTCGGGGGTGACGGGCGGGACGGTGGTGCTGTCGGACCGGATCGTGGTGCGGGTGACGTCCCGGTCCGGGCATGCGTTCCTGGACCGCATGATCGCGCTGGTGGAGGGCGCGGCGCGGCAGCGGACGCCGAACGAGATCGCGTTGCACATCCTGCTGGCGGCGTTGACGGTGGTGTTCATCCTGGTGGTGGTCACGGTGCAGCCGATGGCGTCGTACGCGGGGGCGGCGCAGCAGACGGCGGTACTGGTGGCGCTGCTGGTGACGCTGATCCCGACGACGATCGGGGCGCTGCTGTCGGCGATCGGGATCGCCGGGATGGACCGGCTGGTGCAGCGGAACGTGCTGGCGATGTCGGGGCGTGCGGTGGAGGCCGCGGGGGACATCAACACGCTGCTGCTGGACAAGACGGGGACGATCACGTGGGGGCACCGGGAGGCGGTGGCGTTCGTTCCGCTGCCGGGGTGTGCGGAGTTGGAGCTGGCGGATGCGGCGCAGTTGGCGTCGTTGGCGGATAGGACACCGGAGGGGCGTTCGGTGGTGGCGCTGGCGCGGCGGAAGTACGGGCTGTGTGCGCCGGAGGAGGGGGAGCTGGCATTCGTGCGGTATGTGGCGTTCAGTGCGCGGACGCGGATGAGCGGGGTGGATCTGTGTTGGGCGGGCGGTGCCGGGCCGGGGCCGGGGTCGGGGTCCGGGGGTGGCGCGGCGGGTGCGGGTGCGGGTGCGTCGGCGTACCGGGGTGAGGTGGTGATCCGCAAGGGGGCGGCCGCGCAGATCGTGGAGTGGGTGGTGGCGCGCGGTGGTGAAGTGCCGGCGGAGGCGCGGATGTTCAGTGATGCGATCAGTGCGTCCGGGGGGACGCCGCTGCTGGTGGCGGTGGATGACCGGGGCGGGCCGCGGGTGCTGGGGGTGGTGCGGTTGACGGACGTGGTGAAGGACGGGATCGCGGAACGGTTCGGGGAGTTGCGGCGGATGGGCATCCGGACGGTGATGGTCACGGGTGACAATCCGCTGACGGCGCGGGCGATCGCGCGGGAGGCGGGGGTGGACGATTTCCTGGCGGAGGCGACGCCGGAGGAGAAGCTGGCGCTGATCGTGCGGGAGCAGTCGGGTGGGCGGCTGGTGGCGATGACGGGTGACGGGACGAATGACGCGCCGGCCTTGGCGCAGGCGGATGTCGGGGTGGCGATGAACTCCGGTACGTCCGCGGCGAAGGAGGCGGGGAACATGGTGGACCTGGATTCGGATCCGACGAAGCTGATCGAGATCGTGGAGGTGGGGAAGCAATTGCTCATCACACGGGGGGCGTTGACGACCTTTTCGATCACGAATGATGTGGCGAAGTATTTTGCGATCATCCCGGCGATGTTCGCGGGGGTGTATCCGGGGTTGTCGGAGCTGAATGTGATGGGGTTGCACAGTCCGACGTCGGCGATCACTTCGGCGATCATTTTCAATGCGCTGGTGATCGTGGCGTTGATTCCGCTGGCGTTGCGCGGGGTGCGGTACCGGCCGTCGTCGGCGCATGATCTGCTGCGGCGGAATCTGGCGTTCTTCGGGTTGGGTGGGCTGGTGGCGCCGTTCGTCGGGATCAAGCTGATCGATCTGGTGATCTCGGGGATTCCGGGGCTGGGCTGAGTGCCGCCGGTGGGTGCGGGGCCCATCTGGGTGTGGGCCCGGGGCGGGGCCGGGGGCGGGGTCAGCCGACGTGGACGCGGGGGCGGCGGCTGCGGTCGGGTTCGGCCTCGCGGAGCACTTCGCGGGTGACCGGGGCGACTTCGCCCTGGCCGAAGAGGAAGAAGCGGAGGAATTGCGCGAAGGGGCTTCCTTCGGTCCATTCGAAGTAGATGTGCGGCCGGTTGCCGGTGGTGTCGCGGACGTGCAGGAGCAGGGCGGCCAGGGAGTTGGGGACGGTGGAGCCGTCCAGGCACAGGACGCGGTAGCGGTCGTGCATGACGTGGCCGTGGACGTGCAGCGCGCTTTCGAATTCGGAGGGGTCGCGGATGGTGACTTCGACGAATACCAGGTCGTCCTCGGGCGGGATGTCGTTGTCGGCGCGGATCTGCTGGGCCTTGTCGCGGTATTCGGCGAGGCCGCGTTGTTCCGGTTCCTTGGCGATGAAGCGGATGCGGCGCTGGGCGATGTCGCGGACGAAGCGCTGGGCGGTGTCGTCGAGGATGACGTCGGTGACGCGGAGTTCGAAGGCGCGGGCCAGGCGTGAGGTGAAGGAGAGCAGGATGATGCCGGCGATGAAGCAGGCGCCGATCTTCACTCCGTCGGGGCGTTCGATGATGTTGGCGACGGTGGTGTAGAGGAAGACCACGGAGATGATGGCGAATCCGATGGTCCAGGCGCGTTGCCGGGCGCGGCGGGCGGCGATGGTGACGGCGATGGCGGCCGAGCTGATGAGGACGAGGACGCCGGTGGCGTAGGCGCTGCCCTGGGCGTCGACGTTGGCGTCGAAGATCCAGGTGACGAGGAAGGCGACGGCGGTGAAGACCAGGACCATGGGGCGGACGGCGCGGGCCCAGTGGGGTGCCATGCCGTAGCGGGGGAGGTATTGCGGCATGAGGTTGAGCAGGCCGGCCATGGCGGAGGCGCCGGCGAACCACAGGATGAGGATGGTGGAGATGTCGTAGACGGTGCCGAAGGCGGAGCCGAGGTAGGCGTGGGCGAGGTAGGCCAGGGCGCGGCCGTTGGCGGCGCCGCCGGGCTGGAAGGCGGGGGCGGGGATGAGGAGGGTGGTGACGAAGCTGGTGATGATGAGGAAGACGCTCATGATGGCGGCGGCGGTGGTCAGCAGCTTGCGGGCGCCGCGGATCCGGCCGGTGGGGCGTTCCTCGGTGTCGTCGGGGTCGCCTTCGATGTGCGGCATGACGGCCACGCCGGTTTCGAAGCCGGAGAGGCCGAGGGCGAGTTTGGGGAAGACGAGCAGGGCGACGGCGATCATGGCCGGAATGCTGCCGTGCTGGACGGTCAGGGCGCTGGTCCAGTCGGTGACGACGTGGCCGGCGGTGAGGACGTGCCAGACGCCGGTGACGGCGACCACGGCGTTCAGGGCGAGGTAGCCGCCGACGAGGACGACGGCGACGCCGACGGCTTCCAGGAAGCCTTTGAGGAAGACCGCGCCGAGCAGGGCGATCAGGATCAGTGTGATGAGCATCTGGCGGCCGTGCAGGGCGGCGCTGACGTGGGGGTTCTCGACGAGGTGGGTGGCGGCGTCGGCTGCTGACAGGGTGATGGTGATGAGGAAGTCGGTGGCGGCGAAGCCGAGCAGGGTGAGGACGAACAGCTTGCCCTTCCAGAAGGACAGCAGGCGTTCGAGCATGGCGATGGAGCCCTGGCCGTGCGGGCTCTCCTTGGCGACGCGGCGGTAGACGGGGAGCGCGCCGGCGAGGGTGACGGCGACGAGGACGAGGGTGGCGACGGGCGAGAGCAGTCCGGCGGCGAGGGCGGCGATGCCGGGCTGGTAGCCGAGGGTGGAGAAGTAGTCGACTCCGGTCAGGCACATCACGCGCCACCAGCGCTGTCCGTGGTGGGCGGGTTCGGGGGTGGCGCCCTGGCCGGGTGGGCGTTTGCCCAGGTCGGCGAGGCCCTGGAGCATCCAGGTGCGCAGCCGGTTCCGCAGGGTGGTCCGGGGGGAGGCACCGGCAGGGGCGGGGGCGGCCATCGTGTGCTCCTGTCGTACGCCGAAAAGTTCCGGCCATCGATAGCGGCCTGTTCAGCGTACGCACTTCGGGGCCGCTCGCCGTGGTGTGCGAGGGGGTCCCGGGGTCGTGTCTCAGGTGCGGGTGGAGGGGGGCCGGCCCGGGTGCGGGCCCGCTGCGGGGGGTGCGGGCTCAAACGCCGTGCCGTGGAAGACCACCAATTCGATGGAATGCCCCCGCTCTCCGGCCCGTGCGTACCGTCGGTCGCGGAGGATCCCGGAGGAGGGTGCTGGCCGGTCCGGAAGGCGGGAGGCGGAATGGCTCGGTCATGGCTGCGGTGCGGGGCGGCGGCGGCCGCGGTGTGCGGTGCGGTGCTGGGGCCCGCGGTCGCGCCGGCGGCGGGCGGGACGGTGCCCGCGACCCGGATCGTGGGGGGTACGGACGCGGATGTGCGGGAGGTGCCGTGGCAGGTGTCGCTGCGCAGTGCCGGCGGGCACATCTGCGGGGCTTCGATCATCCGGGCGGACGCGGTGGTGACCGCGGCGCACTGCACCGCCGAGGCGCCGCCGGGCGCGCTGAGCGTGCAGGCGGGCAGCAGTGTCCGCGGGTCGGGGGGCCAGGTGGTGCGGGTGGCGCGGGTGCTGCGGCATCCGCGGTTCGACGCGGCGACGATCGATTACGACGTGGCGGTGCTGGTGCTGGCGTCGCCACTGGATTTCGGGCCCGGGGTGCGGGCGATCGGGCTGGTGGAGCCGGGGCGGGAGCCCGCGGAGGGAACGCCGGCGACGGTGACGGGGTGGGGCGCGACACGGGACGGGGGTGACCTCCCGGTGCGGTTGCGGCAGGTGGCGGTGCCCAAGCTCAGCGACGCGTACTGCAAGGGGGCGTACGGGCCGTCCTCGATCACGCCGCGGATGACGTGTTACGGCTACGAGGCGGGCCGGAAGGACGCGTGCCAGGGGGACAGCGGGGGTCCGCTGGTGGTGGGCGGCCGGCTGGCGGGGATCGCGTCGTGGGGGACGGGGTGTGCGTCGCCGGGGCATCCGGGGGTGTACACGAAGGTCAGCGATCCGGCGATCCACGCCTATATCGCGCGGTCGTAGGGGCCGGGCGGGTGTCCCGCGGGGGCCGGTGGGCGGGCGCCTATGCTGGCGCGATGTTCGCTCCCGAGGGTCCTACGTTGCGTGAACTGGCCGTGCAGGCGCTGTCGTCGGTGGAGCGGGGGTACGACCTGCTCGCCCCGAAGTTCGACCGGACGCCGTTCCGGACGCCGGAGACGGTGCTGGGGCCGGTGTTGCGGGAGTTGCGGGGGCTGGGGCCGTTCGGCAGCGGGCTGGATCTGTGCTGCGGTACGGGGGCCGGGGTGGAGGTGCTGCGGCGGGTGTGCCGGGAGCGGGTGATCGGTGTCGATATCAGTGCGGGGATGCTCGCGGTGGGGCGGGAGCGGCTGCGGGCGGCGGCCGGGCCGGAGGGGGGTTCCGGCGGGGTGGGCGGGCCGCGGCCGGCGTGGGTGCGGGCGGATGCCCGGGCGTTGCCGTTCGGGCCGGTCTTCGATGTGGTGGTGAGTTTCGGGGCGTTCGGGCACTTTCTGCCGCGGGCCCGGCCGGGTCTGTTCGCGCAGGTGGCGTCGGTGCTGCGGCCCGGCGGGCGGTTCGTGTTCCCGGTGGTGGCGCCGGCCCGGCCGGGGTCGGCGCGGTATTGGGGGCTGCTGGGTTTCGATGGCGTGATGCGGGTCCGCAATGCGCTGTGGCGGCCGCGGTTCGTGATGTATTACCGGGGCTTCCGGCTGTCCGACGTGCGGGCGGAGCTGGCGGGGGCGGGCCTGGGGGTGGAGTTGCGGGCGCTGCCGGAGCTGGGGTGGCGGGCGGACGGGAGTCCGCGGTGCCGGCTGGTGGTGGCGACGCGGCGGTGAGCGGCGGGCGGGGCGGCGGGCCACCGGGTGGGTGGCCCGCCGCCGGTCACCGGCGGTGGGGCCGCGCGGGTGTCCGGGGCGGCGGCCGGTGTGCGCGGTGGGTCAGCCGAGGCCGACCTTGGCCAGGGCGGTGGTCCAGTCGGTGGCGATGGCGTTGCGGGCGGCGTCGAGGGTGACGGTGCCGTCGCAGACGGCGGTCTTGAGCTTGTTCTCGACGGAGTCCTTGCTGGCGGCGGGCTGCTGGCCGTAGCGGGGCTCGGGCCAGAGGTTCTTGGGGTCGCGGGGTGCGCCGCCGAGTTCGAGGGGGACGAGGTGGTCCTCTTCGTAGTCGGCGGTGGCGGTGTCGGTGTAGCCGTAGGCGCCGATCTGCTTGATCTTCAGCGGGGTGGTGTAGGAGACCGGCGGGCGGACGGTCTTGGTCCAGCCGGGGACGCAGATGGTCGAGCCGATGGTGGCCTGGGTGACGTCCGGGTTGAAGGCGCCGGGTGTGCAGGCGCGGTCCGGGAGGGGGAGCCGGGACTGGGAGCAGGTCGCGGCGTGGGCGCTGCCGGTGGTGAGGACCAGGCCGGCGGTGGCGAGGGCGAGTGCGGTGGTCGCGGAGGCGATTCGGCGTATCGATCGCATGGGGGCTCCGGGGTCGGGCCCGGCGGTCTGCCGGGCGGGTGACGTCATGGCACCACCCCGCGTTCTATGCGGGTAGACCCCTGGGATGAACAAGACGTGTACATGCCCAATTGTGACCGTTCCGTGGGAAACTGTTGGCCAACTCCTGGGCCGGGTAGGGTTGTTGGCATGCCGCAGCACAACGCCGCATCGTTGCCGGAGCCTCTCGCTCGCGTGCCACGCCACCCGGTCCCGTCTGCGTCGTTGAGCCCTTCGTGACCTGTTATCCACACCTTCCGAGCGCCGGCGCGGCCACCTGCGACCTGTGCCATGACCGCCGCCCCGCGGCCGGCGCGCCCGTGCTCACCGTCCGGCCGCCGCTGGGTCCGCAGCGGCAGGTGCGGCTCTGCACGCCGTGCAGCGAGGACCGTCCCGGCCGCCGGCGCCGCGAGCTGATCGAGGAGGACTTCAGCTGGCAGGTGATGGCCCGCCAGGCGCATGACCTGGCGGACGCGTACGCCGCCGGCCGGTGGCTGCCCTACGAGGACGAGCACCGCTGGGCGCTCGGCCTGGCCCGGACGTACTGGACCCGGCCCGCGCTGGAGGCCGCGCTGCGCGATCCGAACCCCTACCTCCGGGCCGGCCGCCTGGTGCGCGTGGTGGAGCCGCTCCCCCGCATCCTCGGCGTGGTCGGCGCCGGGGACCGGGCCCTGCGGCCGGCGCAGGCCCTGCTCGACACCCTCGCGGTGCGGTCCGCCCGCTGACGCGGCGTCATCCGGCGCGGGCTTCGGCCATGCGGCGGACCGGCCGGCCGCCCGGGGTGCGCCGGGCGGCGGCGCCCGGCCGGGCTTGCGACGATGGAGGGCCCGGCCGCCGGGCCGCCCCTCCCCCACCCCTACGGAGCCGCCATGTCCGCCAGCACCGATCTGCTCGTCGACGCCTTCGGCCGCGTCCGGGAGGCCGTGGAGGAGGCGGTCGACGGGCTCGGGACCGAGGAACTCGCCACCCGCCCCGACGCCCGCGCCAACTCCCTCGCCTGGCTGGTCTGGCACCTGACGCGGGTGCAGGACGACCACGTCGCCGGGGTGGCCGGCACCGAGCAGATCTGGAGCGCGGACGAGTGGTACGAGGCGTTCGGGCTGCCGTTCCCCGAGGAGGACACCGGCTACGGGCACAGCCGCAAGGACGTGGCGCGGGTCCGCGGGTTGACCGCCGAGCTGCTGACCGGCTATCACGCGGCGGTGCACGAGAGCACGGTGCGCTATCTGCGCACCGTCGCCGTGAAGGACCTCGGGCAGGTCGTCGACCGGAACTGGTCGCCCCCGGTCACCCTGGGCGTCCGCCTGGTCAGCGTGCTGGCGGACGGCCTCCAGCACGCCGGCCAGGCGGCCTATGTGCGGGGGCTGCTGGGCCGGTGAACGGCGCTCACCGGCGGGGCGGCAGGCGGTGCAGCGTCACGCCGGTGAGCCGGCCGCCGGTGATCTGCGCGGTCATGTAGGTGCAGTGCGGCTGCCGGCGGCGGTCGGTGGGCGAACCGGGGTTCAGCAGCCGCAGCCCGTTGCCGGCCGTGCTGTCCCAGGGGATGTGGCTGTGCCCGAAGACCAGCACGTCGAGTTCCGGGAAGCGGTCGGCGCAGCGGCGTTCCCGGCCCGCGGCCGGGCCGGTCTCGTGGACCACGCCGAACCGCAGCCCGTCCAGTTCGGCGTGGGCCACCTCGGGCAGTCTGGCGCGCAGGTCGGGGCCGTCGTTGTTGCCGTACACGCCGATCAGGCGGCGGGCGCGGGCCTGGAACAGGTCGAGGGTGGCGGTGTCGGTCCAGTCGCCGGCGTGCACCACGGCGTCGGCGGCCGCGAGGGCGTCGAGCAGCTGCGCCGGGAGTACCTTGGCGCGCCGCGGGACGTGGGTGTCGGAGGTCAGGAGCAGGCGCACGGTCAGCGCTCCTGGGCGGTGGGCCGGACCATGATCTCGTTGAGGGCGACCCGGGCCGGCTGGGTGACCATGAAGGCGATGCTGCGGGCGATGTCCTCGGCGTGCAGCCAGGCGTCCTCCGGCATGCCGTCGGAGGAGGTGATCCGGCCGCCGGCGGTCATCTCGGTGACGGTCAGGCCCGGTTCGACCAGGCCGACGCGGACGCCGCGGCCGGTGACCTCCTGGCGCAGCGCCTCGCTGAAGGTGCCCACGGCGTGCTTGGTGGCCGAGTAGACGCCGTTGTTCTTGCGGGGTACCCGGCCGGCGACGGAGCTGACGGTCACCAGGTCGGCGACGCCGCGCGGGCCCGTCCGCGCGGCGCGCAGGAGGTGCGGGAGGGCGGCGTGGGACATCCGCAGCACCGCCTTGAGGTTGAGGTCGATCATCCGGTCCCAGTCAGCGGGGTCGGCTTCGTCCACCGCGCCGCGGGCGGCGTACCCGGCGCTGTTCACCAGGACGTCCAGGCGGCCGAAGCGCTCCACGGTCCGGGCGACCGCCTGGCGGGGCTGGTCCGGGTCGCCGAGGTCGGCGGTGAACGCGGCCGCCGGGCCGCCGGCCTGCTCGGTGAGGGCCGCGGTGAGGTCGCGCAGCCGGTCGGCGCGCCGGGCGACCAGGGCGAGTGCGCAGCCCGCGCGGGCCAGGGCCCAGGCGGTGGCGGCGCCGATGCCGCTGGAGGCGCCGGTGACCAGTGCGACGGTGCCGGCCAGGGGGGTGCGGTCGGATGCGGTGGGGGCCGGGGTCGCCGGGGTGTCGGTGGTGCCGGGGGCCATGGTGGTCTCGCGCTCCTTCGCCGTCGGTGCCGTTCGCGTCCGGGCCGCGGCGTCGGGTCGCCGACGGGGCGTGGTCCGGGTCGCCGGAGACGTACCCGTTCCGTCAGCTGACGCACCATCAACCACCGCTGTCCCGGGGGCCACGGCGGTGCGCGCCGGGGGGTGCAGGCGGGCCCCGCGGGCGCGGTGCGGGCGGCCGGAGAGCGGGTATCACCAGGGGGAATCCGCTTCTACGCGCCCTGGAGCCGCTCATGAAGCACACCCATCCCCTGCCCGGTGACATCGGTCTCACCCAGATATCCGGTGTCACCGGCCGGCTGATCCGCTTCGGCCAGTGGATCAACGGAGACGGCTTCGCCGACTACGAACACGCCTTCCTCGTCCTGCCCGGCGACCGGCTGCTGGAGGCCGAGCCGGGCGGCGCCCGCATCCGCTCGCTCAGCGCGTACCACGGCTCCGATGTGCTCTACGTGTGCCCGAAGGGGCTCACCGAGCAGCAGCGCGAGCGGATCTGCGCGGCGTCCGACCGCTACGTGGGCGTGCCCTACAGCTTCCTCGACTATCTGGCGATCGCCACCCACCGCTTCCGTCTGCCCGTGCCGGGGCTGCGCCGCTATGTGGCCAGCACCCGGCACATGATCTGCTCCCAGCTCGTCGACCAGTGCTACCAGGACGCCGGGGTCCACCTCTTCGCCGACGGCCGGTGGCCGGGCTATGTGACGCCGATGGCGCTCTACACCCTGCTGGCCCGCTGAGGCCGCGCACGGCACGGTGCGGGCGGGCCGGCATCGGCCCGCCCGCACCGGGACGGTCCGGTCAGGTGCCGGCCTTGCGGCCGTAGACGTACACGTCGTCGCCGGTGCGGAGCAGCGACCAGTACTTCTTGGCGTCGTTGGGCCGCATGTTGACGCAGCCGTGCGAGCCGGGGGCGGACCACACGCTGCCGCTGATGGCGTGGAACGCCTCCCCGCCGTCGAAGAACTGGCTGTACGGCATGGGCGTGTGGTAGATGGTCGACACGTGGTTCAGGTGCCGCCAGTAGATCCGCTTCAGACCGGTGCGGGTGGCGCCGCCCTTGCGGCCGGTGCGTACGGGCACCGGCCCGTAGACCAGCCGTCCGCCGTCCTGGATCCAGCTGAGCTGGCGGGTCAGGTCGACGCAGGCGATCCGCCCCTTGTTGGTGGGGCACTTGTGGGCGCTGTTGGGATTCCGCCCGGCCGCCCGCTGCTTGGCGACCAGTTGCATCACGTTCCAGGTGACCGGGCCGGCGTACCCGTAGTTGGGGGTGATGCCGTGGCTGGTCTGGAAGGCGCGGATGGCGCGGCAGTCGGCGGTCGACTGGCGGCCGTCGGCGCGGAGGCCGAGGAACTGTTCGGCCTGCCGCTGGTAGGGACCGCGGAGCCCGTAGCAGCCCGCGGAGCCGGCGGCTTCCGCGGTGCCGCCGAGGGCGACGGTCAGCGGGAGGGTCAGGGACGTCACGGCGAGTGCCGCGCCCGCTCGCCGGCCGAGGGCGCCGGTGGCGGTTCTGCGGAGCCGGAAGGGTATGCGTGGCTTCATGTCCGGTAGGACTCCTGAGCCGCCGGTGCGGTTGCGGCAGTGTACGGGGCGCCGTGCCTTATCCGCCAAAATCCGGGGCGTACGGCGACAGTTGGCGGGGAGTGCGGGGCGGGATGGCCGGCGGTCAGGCGGGGGCCGGTGCCCCGGCGTGGCCGTCGATCCGCAGCCGCAGGGCGGCCTGGGCCCGGTCCAGGGCGGCGCGGAGGTCCTGCGGGGTGCCGGCCACCGCGGTGGCGAGGGCGACCCGGCCGTCGATCAGGCCCTTGCGGGGCGGGGAGACCACGTCGCCGGGGGCGACCAGGGGCACCAGCAGGTCGATGGCGCCGGGCAGTCCGGTCCGGTCGAAGCCCACCGACCCGATCACCGCGTCGTTGTGCGGCGGGTAGAAGAAACGGACGCCGGCCACCGACCGGTGTGCGGCGGCGGTCGCCGGTTCCCGGCCGCAGGCGACGGCCGCGGCGGCCAGGCCGGGGTCGATGCCGGTGGCGCGCATCCCGAGGTAGGGGATGAGGTCGCCGCCCAGCCGGCCGTTGACCTCGATGACCTTGGGGCCCTGCGGGGTGAGTTTGAGTTCGGTGTGCGTCCAGCCGTCGGTGTAGCCCAGTGCGGTGTGCACCGCCTGGAGCATCGCGGTGAAGTCCGGGTCGGCGAGGAGGGGTTCGCCGCCGTCGACCAGGTGCCCGGTCTCCTCGAAGTACGGGGCGAAGCCCACTTCCTTGCGGCCCAGGAACAGCGGGGTCACCCGTCCGTCGCGGACCACCGCGTCCACGCTGACCTCGGGGCCGGCGACGAACTCCTCGACCAGGACACCCTGGTCGAAGACCGGGGTGTGCGGGACCGGAACGTCGCGGGTGGCGGTGAACTGGTCGGCGAGCTGGGCGGCGTCCCGCACCAGGACCACGCCCTGGCTGCCGCCGGCGGCCCGCGGTTTGATGACGACCGGGTAGCCGAGGCGTTCGGCCGCGGCGGCCGCCTCGTCCAGGTCGGAGACCACCACGAACGCGGGCTGGGGCAGCCGGGCCGCGGCCAGGGCGGTGCGGGTGGCGAACTTGTCGCGGCAGCGGCGGACCGCGTCCGGCCGGGTGCCGGGCAGGCCGAGCTCCTCGGCGACCAGGGCGGCCTGCACGATGTGCTCCTCGTGCCAGCTCAGCACCCCGTCCACCGGCTGCCGGGCGGCGATCCGCCGGGCGGCGGCGAGGACGGCGTCGGCGCCGGTGTCGGGGACCGCGGTGAAGCCGTCCAGGTACCGGCGTTCCCAGGTGGGTTCGGCGTTGTTGATCAGGTGGACGCGGTAGCGGGTGGCGATCGAGCGCAACAGGTAGGCGCGGTACGCGCGCAGCCCGTTGGTGACGAGGAGCAGCAGGGGCATCGGGTCGGGCCGGGTCATACGGAGCGTCCTTCGTCTGTGGGGGTCATTCCTGGACGAGGTGGGGGTGGGCGGGTGCGGCTGTGCCGGGCGGGTCGGTGGGTGGGTCGTGGCGGGCGGCGAGGAGGCTGAGCACGCCGGGTACGGCGGCGAGCAGGGTCATGACCAGGACCATCGCGGTGTAGTTGCCGGAGTCGAGCAGCGGGCCGGCGAGGACCGAGCCGATCGGGAGGGCGCTGAGCATGAGGGTGCGCATCAGGGTCATGGTGCGGCCGCGCAGTTCCTCGGGGGTGTGCGCGTACCGCACGGTCTGCGAGGAGACGGTCACCATGGCGTCGGGCAGGCCGTAGACCACCTGGCCGACGAGGACGAGCACGGGGTGGGCGCCCAGCAGCAGCAACAGGCCCCCGGCCGCGAGGAGTTGCAGGGTACCGATGCGGAGCATGGGGCGGGCGGCGGGCCGGAGGGCGCCGGCGATGACCGAGCCGGTGAGCTGTGCGCCGGCCAGGACGCCCGCCAGGGCGCCGAGCATGGTGGCGCCGCCGGGGAGCCGTTCGTGCGCCAGCCAGGGCTGGGCGACGGTGAGCATGCCCAGGGAGATGTTGAAGAGGGTGAAGGTGACGGTGATGACCAGCATCACCCGGTCGCGGCGGAGGAAGCCGACGACGGGCGCCCAGCTGGTGCGGCGGGCCGCGGCGGCACCGTCCGGGGAGGGCGCGGGCCGGCCCAGCCGGGCCTTCATGCCGAGGACCGCCAGGGCGAAGGCGACGTAGCTGGCGGCGTCCACGGCCAGTACCCAGTTGGCGCCGATGAGCGGCACCAGGGCGCCGCCGACCATCGGGCCGAGGAGGCCGGCGGCACCGGTGGCGACCGCTTCGAGGGCGATGCCGGTGCTGAGGTGGCGGGCCGGGACGAGGTCGGGGATGACGGTGGGGATGATCCCGATGGGGAGGATCTTGAACAGCCCGTAGACGGCGGCCACGGCGTACAGGTGCCACAGGGCGAGGTGGCCGAGGGCGGCGAGCAGCGGGATGCAGAGCATCACCGCGCCGCGGACGAGGCTGTCGGTGACCAGCAGCAGGCGCCGGGAGAAGCGGTCGACGAGCTTTCCGGCGAGCAGGCCGCCGATGATGACCGGGGCGAAGTAGCAGGCGCCCAGAATGGTCAGGCTGCCGGCGCCGCCGGTGGTCACCGCGAGCCAGGACATCGCGATCCAGCTGGCGCCGTCGCCGATCAGGCTGGCCACCGCGCCGAGCCACAGCTTCCGGTAGTCGGCGATGCGGAGCACCGTGAGGTAGGTCTTCACCGGTCGTTCCTCAGGCTTCGCGTGCGGCACCGATCCCGATGAAGCACATCAGCGCGGGTTTGTCGCCGCGGTTGTGCCAGTTGTGGCGGGTCCCCTGCTGGACGACGCAGGTGCCGGGGGTGAGCCGGACCTCGGCGCCGTCGTCGAGTTCGAGGTGCAGCTCGCCCTCCAGGCAGATGGCGTAGTCGAGGGTGTCGGTGGTGTGCATGCCGGCGCCGTCGGGTTCGAGGACGTCGGTGAGGCCGGGGAGTTTTTCGGCCACCTCGGCGGCGAGGAGGGCGGGGTCGCCGGCGGGTTCGGGGGTGCGGGACTCGGGGGCATAGCGCGCCAGCAGGAATCGGGTACCGCCGGTACCGGCGAAGAAAGGCAGGATCTTTGGCTCGGTTGGCTTATTCCCGACGGTGGCGTGGCCGTCCTCGGTGCCCCACAGCAGATAGAACTCCGAGCCGGGAATGGCGCCGACGGTAATCGGTTCGACGGGTCCGTCACTGAGCACCACGGAAGTGTCGTCGGGACGACGGCCGGTGACCACGAGGCGGGGTTGAATCGTCATCCGTTATTGCTCCAGGTGCTGAAGGGGCAGGAAAGGAACAGCGCGCTGCGGGGGCGCGGGGGTTGTCCGGGCAAAGGGTGTCCGGCCGGGTCAAGTGCCTGGCCAGCGGGGTGGTGCCGGGGGCCGGGACCCTGTGCGTTCCGGCCATATCGAGGGCATCCGGTGCACGCGGGGAAACCCGTCGCAAAGGACGTCGGCCGCGACTCCGCCGCCGGGCCGTTGAATACCTTACGCGCGGTCAAATGCCGGGAAACATAAGGGCTTTCCCAGGCTATGGGGCCGCACTCGGCGGTCACAAGGTGGCGTATGTCACAGGAAAGCGGGCCGGAGGAATAGGGAAAGTAAAAGGACGGTGCGATCGGCCGCAAGGTGATCACAGCAGGTCGACGGGCGGTTACCGTACCTCCATGACCGCTCTGGATGATCTCGCAGCGTCCTATACCGGGGAATTCGCCCGCCTGGACCCGTGTCAGGCCGCGATGATGGGCATCGCCGGGCAGGAGTCGGCGCTGACCGACTACGGCCCCGCCGGCTGGGCGGCCAGGACCGGTCTGGCCCGCCGCACCCTGTCCGCGCTCACCGCCCTCCCCGTGGCCGGCGAGCGGGACCGGATCGCGGCGCGGGTGCTGCGGGAGCGGCTGGAGGTGGAGCTGGCCCTGGCCGACGCCCGGATCCCGGACGCCGACGTCAATGTCGTGGACGGGCCGCTCCAGCGCCTGCGCCAGGCCGTCGAACTCCTCGACCAGGGCGAGCGGACCGTCTGGCCGGACGTGACCGCCCGGCTGCGCGGTATTCCGGCGGCGCTGGCGGGCCACCGGGAGAGCCTGGGCGCCGCCCGCCGGGAGGGGCGGGTGGCCGCGCGCCGGCAGGTCGCCGGCACCGCCGGGCAGTGCGCGCCGACCGCCGGGTACTTCGCCGAGCTGGCCGCCCGCTGCCCCGACGACCGGCTGCGGCCGGACGCGGAGCGGGCGGCGCGGGCCGCCGGGGCGGCACTCACCGGGTTCGCCGCTTTCCTGACCGGCGAGCTGCTGCCGTACGCGCCGGAGCGGGACGCCGTCGGCCGGGACCGGTACGCCCTGGAGGTCCGCAAGCACCTGGGCAGTGTGCTGGACCTGGAGGAGACCTATGCCTGGGGCTGGGCGGAACTGGCCCGGATCGAGCGGGAGATGGCGGAGCTGGGCGGGGAGATCCTGCCGGGTGAGCCGCTGCCCGCGGTGTTCGCCGCCCTGGACGCCGACCCCGCCCATCAGGTGCGCGGCGCCGAGGCGTTCCGCCGCCACCTCCAGGAGCTGGCCGAGCGGGCCCTGGACGAGCTGGCCGGGGTGCACTTCGACATCCCGCCCGCGCTGCGCCGGATCGAGTGCCGGATCCCGCCGACCGGCGCGGGCGGGATCTCCTACCTGGCGCCGGCCGAGGACCTGTCCCGGCCGGGCCAGGTCTGGTGGACGGTGCCCGGCCCGGACGCGGTGATACCCACCTGGACGGTGCCGGCGACGATGTACCACGAGGGGGTCCCGGGCCACCATCTCCAGCTGGGCGGCACGGTGCTGAACCCCGCGCTCACCCGGTTCCAGCGGGTGGCGTCGGAGCTGCACGTGGGGCATGCCGAGGGCTGGGGCCTGTACGCGGAGCAGCTGATGGCCGAACTCGGCGGCTTCCGGCATCCGGCGCACCGGCTCGGGGCGCTGGCGTCCGGGCAGCAGCTGCGCGCCGCCCGGGTGGTCCTGGACATCGGCCTGCATCTGGAGCTGGAGATCCCGCGCGGCACCGGCTTCCACGAGGGGGAGCGCTGGACGCGGGAGCTGGGCCGGGAGTTCCTGGGCGGACGGGTGCCCGAGGGCGCCGCGTACCTGGACTTCGAGATCGACCGGTATCTGGGGCTGCCGGGCCAGGCGCTGGCCTACAAGGTGGGTGAGCGGGTGTGGTTGCGGGCCCGGGAGGCGCAGCGGCGCGCCAAGGGGGCGGCGTTCGATCCGAAGGCGTTCCACCGGGACGCGCTGGGGCTGGGGCCGATGGGGCTGGATCTGCTCACCGCGGAGCTGGCACGGCTCTGAGCCCTGCTGTGCGCCGCGGTGCGCGCGTGCCAGAATCGTCCAAAAGCCACCCCTTATCCGTGTCTTGGGGCGCCACCATGGTTCCCGGAGGAACCGTGCGCGACGGCGCTCCTGCCGTGGCTGCGCCGTGCCCCCGAGGTCGTGGGCCCACGGCCGCCTCCCCGCCCCCAAGGTCGTGGTCGGGATCCCCTCATCGGATTCGCTCCCCGAAGTCGGCCACCGCGTCGCGGCGTCATGCGGCAGCGCTGTGCCAGGAGGTGCATCAGAAATGGTCATGATTCCCCCGACCCAGCTCGGGTGGCGGCATGCCGGGCCGCCACCAGGTCCGGCCCCGGAGCCCGCCGGCCCGGTGGAGCAGTGCCCGCCCAGCCAGGAGACGCTGGAGCGGGTCTACGAGTACGTGGTGGCCCGCCCCTTGGGCGGGGAGCTGGACGGTGCGGCGGCCGCGGGGCTGCTCGGCCTGTCCCCGGCGGAGTTCGGGGCGGCCGTCGACCAGTTGACGGCCTGGGGGCTGCTGCGCACGGGTCCCGATCAGGAGCTGGTGCCGGTCTCCCCCGACGTGACGGTGAGCCGGCTGCTGGGTCCCCTGGAGCGGGAGATCCGGGCCCGGCGGCTCCAGATAGAGGAGCAGCGGCGGCGGCTGATGGCGTTCCTGCCGCTGTTCGAGGCCGGCCGGTCGGCGCGGCGCGGCGGGCACCAGGTCGAGTTGCTGGAGAGCCTCGACGAGGTGCGGGCGGTGATCGCCGAGCTGGTCGAGCAGAGCACCACGGAGATCCTGACGGCGCAGCCCGGTGGCGGGCGCCGGGAGGACGTCCTCCAGGAGGCGGCGCCGCGGGACATCGCGACGCTCCGCAAGGGCGTGGAGATGCGCATCCTCTACCAGCACACCGCCCGGTACAGCCGGGGCACGTCCTCGTACGTGGAGCAGGTGACCCGGCTGGGGGCGCAGGTGCGGACGCTGGACGACCAGTTCATGCGGCTGCTGGTCTTCGACCGGCAGGCGGCGCTGATCCCGGTGCCGGACAATCCCAACGCGGCGGCGCTGGTGCGGGATCCGCATGTGGTGGCGTTCATGGTGGAGTCGTACGAGCGGCTGTGGCTGGCCGCCGATCCGCTGGTGGTCGACGCGGAGACCCAGGCGGAGATCACCGATGACCTGAAGGAGGCCATCGTGCGGCTGCTGTCGGAGGGCATGACGGACGCGGCGGTCGCGCGGCGGCTGGGGATGTCGGTGCGGACCTGCCGCCGCCATGTGGCCGAGATCATGGCCGCGCTCGATGCCGAGAGCCGGTTTCAGGCCGGATATCTGCTGGCGTTGCAGAACCACGTGTCGTGAGGTCATGGCCGGTCACCGTTCCAGGGGCCGGTGCGCGGTCTCGGGCAGGCGCAGGAAGACCGGTGCGGACAGCAGGCAGAGGGCCGCGACGTACCAGGGGAAGGCGTCGGGGAGGTGCAGTTGGGCGAAGAGGGTGCCGACGTAGGGGGCGGTGCCGCCGAAGAGCGCCACGGTGAGGGAGTAGGGGAAGCCGATGCCCGCGGCGCGGACCCGGGCGGGGAAGACCTCGGCGTTGACCGCGGCGGCGATGGCGGTGTAGCCGGTGAGCAGCAGCAGGCCGGCGCACTGGACGAGGAGGAGGGAGAGGAACGAGCCGGTCAGCAGGTTGAGCAGCGGTACGCAGAGCAGGGCGGAGCCGGCCGCGAACCCGAGCAGCAGGGGGCGGCGGCCGATCCGGTCCGAGAGCAGGCCGGCCAGTGGCTGGACGAGGGCGAACAGCAGCAGGGCGAGGGTGCCGGCGAGCAGGGCGGTGCCCTGGTCGGTTCCGGCGTTGAGGTGTGCGTAGGTGGGGAGGTAGGAGGTCCAGGTGTAGAAGGCGACGGTGCCGCCGATGGTGATGCCGCAGATCAGCAGGGATTCCCTGGGGTGGGTGCGGAGGGCGTCGAACACCTTGGGGCGTTCCTGCCGCTGCCGTGCGCTGCGGGGTTCGGCGACGCCGCGGCGGATCCACAGGCCGACGAGGCTGAGCAGGGCGCCCAGCAGGAACGGCAGGCGCCAGCCCCAGGCGTGCATCGCGCGGTCGTCCAGGCAGGCCACCAGGAGGGCGGCGGTTCCGGAGGCCAGGAGCTGGCCGGCGGTGGCGGCCAGGTAGTGGAAGCTGGCGAACAGGCCGCGCCGGCCGGGCCCCGCGGATTCGACGAGGAAGGTGGTGCTGGCGGTGAACTCGCCGCCGGCCGAGAGCCCTTGGAGGAGGCGGGCGAGGGTGAGCACGACGGGCCCCAGGAGGCCGGCGGTGGCGTAGGCGGGGGTGAGCGCCATGGCCAGGCTGCTGCCGCCCATCATGAGGAGGGTGGCGGTCAGGGCGGTGCGGCGGCCGTGGCGGTCGGCGACGGCGCCGAGCAGCAGGCCGCCGACCGGGCGCATGAAGAAGCCGACCGCGAAGACGGCGAACAGCGACAGCAGCGGCACCAGGGAGGTGCCGGCCGCGGCGGGGAAGACGTCGGCGGTGAGGTAGCCGGCGAGGAAGGTGTAGAGGTGCCAGTCGTACCACTCCACGACGTTGCCGATGGCGGCTGCGGCCAGGGCGCGGCGGCGGCTGGGCGGGGCGGGGGCGGCGGGGCCGTCGTGGGGTGGCCGGTCGCCGGTGCCGGCGGCGGTGGTGCCGGAGGGCCTGGTCACGGGGTGTCCCTTCGTTGCCGGCCGGGGGGTGGGGCCGCGCCGGGGGCGGTGACGCGCCGGCGGACGGCGAACCAGCCGGCGGTGAGCGCGGCGGCGAGGACGGGGGCGGCCAGGACGGTCGCGCGGCCGGTGCCGGGGTCCTGCCACATCAGCACGGCGATGCCGAGGAGGAAGGCGAGGGTGGCGTAGTCGGTGACCGGCGCCAGCGGCAGCCGGAACGAGGGCCGGGTGACCCGTCCGTCCCCGGCCCGGCGGAGGAACGCCAGGTGGCAGATGACGATGGCGCTCCACATGCCCAGGGCGGTCAGGGCGGAGAGGTTGAGGACGATCTCGAACGCCCGCTCCGGAACGAGGTAGTTGAGGCCGACGCCGGCCGCGCACACACCCGAGGTGAGCAGGATGCCGCCGTAGGGCACCCCGTGGCGGCTCATCGTGGCGGTGAAGCGCGGTGCCGAGCCGGCCAGGGCCATCGAGCGCAGGATCCGTCCGGTGGAGTAGAGGCCGGAGTTGAGGCTGGAGAGCGCGGCGGTCAGCACCACGAGGTTCATCGCGTCGCCGGCCATCGGGACGCCGATCCGGGTCAGGACGGTCACGAACGGGCTCTGTGCGCCGTCGTAGCGGTCCCAGGGCAGGAGCAGGGCGAGCAGCAGCACCGAGCCGGCGTAGAAGAGGGCGATGCGCCAGGTGAGGGCGGTGACGGCGCGCGGTACGACGGCACGCGGGGCGGCGGTCTCCCCCGCGGTGACGCCGACGAGTTCGATGCCCGCGTAGGCGAAGACGACGCCTTGCAGGACCAGGACGACGGGCAGCGGGCCGTGCGGGAAGAGGCCGCCGTGGCCGGTGAGGACGCCGAGGCCGGGCGGCTGTCCGCCCACCGGGTGGCGGGTCGCCAGGAGGACCAGGCCGAGGGCCATGAAGGCGGTGAGCGCGGCGACCTTGACGAAGGCGAACCAGAATTCCAGCTCGCCGAAGACCCGCACGGAGAAGAGGTTGAGGGCGAGCACCACGGCGAGGGCGAGGAGGGCCAGCACCCATTGCGGGACGGTGGTGAAGCGGCTCCAGTAGCGGCTGTAGAGGGCGGCGGCGGTGATGTCCGCGACGCCGCCGGTGGACCAGTTGAGGAAGTACAGCCAGCCGGCGGTGTAGGCGCCCTTCTCGCCGAGGAACTCCCGGGCGTAGGAGACGAAGGAGCCGGAGGTGGGGCGGTGCAGGATGAGTTCGGCCAAGGCGCGGACGACGCACCAGGCGAAGCCGCCGGCCAGGGCGTAGGCGAGGAACAGCGCGGGGCCGGCGGAGGCCAGCCGGCCGCCGGCGCCGAGGAACAGGCCGGTGCCCAGGGTGCTGCCGAGCGCCATCATGGTCAGGTGGCGGGGCTTGAGGGTCTTGCGGTACCCGGTGTCCTCGGGGTGCGGCGGGCGGTCGGCCCGGTCCCGTCCGGTGCCGTGGGGTGCCGGTGCGGTGGCCGGCCCGTCGGCGGTCACCGGTGGGCCCGGTCGGGGGTGAGGGCGTCCCGCAGCCGGTCCAGGGCCTGCCGCATGACGGGGCGGTCGTGGACGAGGGCGATGCGGAGGTGGCCGGTGCCCGGGTTGTGCCCGTCGGGGCCGTCGGCGGCGAGGTAGCGGCCGGGCATGGCGGTCAGGGCGTGGTCGCGCCACAGCCGGCGGGCGGTGGTCTCGTCGTCGCCGACCGGCAGCCAGAGGAAGAAGCCGGCTTCGGCGCGCCGGTAGCCGGGCACGGCGGCGAGGAGGGTGTCGGCGGCGTCCCAGTTCGCGGCGAGCGCGCCGCGGGCGTGCCGGACGTGGGTGTCGTCGGACCACAGGGCGGCGGCGACGTCGCAGACGGGCAGCGGGGTGGAGACGCCGCAGAGGTGGTTGTAGCGGGCGTAGTCGGCCACGGTGGCCGGGTCGCCGGCGGCGAAGCCGCTGCGCAGGCCGGGGGCGCGGGACCGCTTGGAGAGGCTGTGCAGGACGAGGAACGGGCCGGGGCCGCCGGTTCCGTGCTCGGTCAGCGTGAGGTAGCCGGGGGGCGGGGGCCCGTAGGACAGGTCGGTGTAGCACTCGTCGACGAGGAGCAGGGCGCCGGCGGCCGCGGCGGCCGTGGCGGCCCGGGCGAGGGCGCCGGCGGGCAGGATCTCGCCGCGCGGGTTGCCGGGGTTGCAGACGATGACCGCGGCGGCGTGCCCGCCCGCCGCGTCGAGGGCGGCGGCGAGCGGGGCGGGGTCGGCGGGGTCGTCGAGGGTGTAGAAGACCGGGCGGGCGCCGGCCTCCTCGGTGGCGGCGAGGTAGGTGGGGTAGAAGGGGTTGGGGAGAATGACGGCCGGGGTGCCGGGGCCGCGGTGGCGGCGGACGGCCTGGGCGAGGGCGACCGCGAGGGCCTGTTTGGTGCCGGGGGTGGGCTCGGTGGCCAGCCGGCCGTCGGCCAGGGCGCGCCGGACGCCGAAGCGGCGTGCCAGCCAGCCGTGGTAGGCGGTGCGCAGGGCGGGGGTGCCGCCGGGCCGGGGGTAGCGGGTCCAGCCGTCCGGGTCGGCCAGCGGTGCGGTGTCGGCGGCGAGGGTGTCCAGCCGCGATTCCCCGAGGTGCAGCTGGACGGGGTCGAGGCCGGGCGGTGCCGGGACGTCCTGGAGCAGGTGGCGCAGGCGGGCGAAGGCGCTGCGGGCGGGCTGCACCGGTCAGTCCCGGACGAGGTCGTTCAGCGCGGTCTTGCCGCGGGTCCGGTCGTCGGCGTATTTGACGATGACCCCGGCGTAGAGCGAGAGGCCGGGCCGGCGGGGGTCGGTGCGGCTGCCGGCGACGACCACGGCGTTCTCGGGGACCTCGCCGTAGGTGACCTCGCCGGTGGCCCGGTCGACGAGGGGGGTGGAGCGGCCGAGGAAGACGCCCATGCCCAGGACCGCGCCGCGGCGGACGCGGACGCCCTCGGCGACCTCGCTGCGCGCGCCGACGAAGACGTCGTCCTCGATGATGACGGGGTCGTCGCCGATCGGTTCCAGTACGCCGCCGATGCCGGCGCCGCCGGAGATGTGGCAGCGTTCGCCGATCTGCGCGCAGGAGCCGACCGTCGCCCAGGTGTCGATCATGGTGCCGGCGCCGACGTAGGCGCCGACGTTGACGAACGAGGGCATCAGGACCGCGCCGGGCGCGACATGGGCGCCGTGCCGGACCACGGCGCCGGGGACGACCCGGACCCGGGCCTTCTCGAAGTCCGGCTCCTGCCAGTCCTCGAACTTCAGCGGCACCTTGTCGTAGCTGGCGGGCCGGCCGGCGCCGGACCGGGCGGGGACGTTGTGCTGCGTGCGGAAGGAGAGCAGGATGAGCTTCTTGACGTAGGTGTCCACCACCCAGTCGCCGTCCTGGGGGCGGGCGGCGCGGAGTTCGCCGCGGTCCAGGGCGGCCATCCCGGCCGCGACGTGCGGGGCGGCCGCGCGCAGGTCCGCTTCGGTCAGGTCGGCGCGGCGCGCGAAGAGGTCCTCGATCAGCGCCCGGTTCTGGTCACTGGTCACCGTGGGTTGCCTGCTTTCTGTGCGGTGTGCGCGGACGCCGCGCGGAGGATCGGTTCGGGCTGCCACCGGGCGGTCGCGACGTAGTCCGCGAACTCCTCGGCCCGCCGGATCTCGGTGATGTCGCCGTCGGCGGTGAGCAGCAGTTCGGCCGGACGGAGGCGGCCGTTGTAGGTGAAGCCCATGGCGTGGCCGTGGGCGCCGGTGTCGTGGACGAGGAGGAGGTCGCCGTCGCGGGGCTCGGGCAGGGTCCGGTCCACGGCGAACTTGTCCATGTTCTCGCAGAGCGCGCCGACCACGTCGAAGGTGCCTTCCGGGCGGCCGGTGGCGAACGGCAGGCTCACGTGGTGGTAGGCGCCGTAGAAGCCGGGGCGCATCAGCGCGGACATCGAGGCGTCCACGCCGACGATCTCCCGGCCCTTGCGGGCGCGGTTGATGACCCGGGTCACCAGGACGCCGTGCGGGCCGGTGACGTAGCGGCCGCACTCCATGAGGATGCGGGGGGCGGGGCCGGCGGGGAAGCAGCGGCGGCGGGCGTCGAGGACGGCGCGGGCGAACTCCGTGAAGTCCAGGGGGGCTTCGCCGGGGCGGTACGGGATGCCCAGGCCGCCGCCGATGTTGACGTAGTCGAGGGTGATCCCGGCCTGGGCGGCGACCGCGGCGCCCAGTTCGATCACGTCCACGGCGGCCCGGGCGGCGCGGGTGACGTCCAGTTCGTTGGCGCAGATCATGCCGTGGATGCCGAAGCGGGTGGCGCCGCGGTGCCGGGCCGCGCGGTAGGCGTCGGCCAGTTCGCCGGCGGGGACGCCGAATTTGGTGTGCGCGGCGTCGCCCATCAGGGCCGAGCCGGCGGCCAGGCCGTGCGGGGAGACCCGGAAGGCGACGGTCTCGGGGAGCGGATCGGCCCGGTCGAAGATCGTCCGGTCGTCGAAGGTGATCAGCGCGCCGGCCTTGAGCGCCAGGTCGTATTCCCAGCTCGCAGTGTTGTTGGAGGTGAACACCACGTCCTCGCCGCGCGCGCCGAGCCGGGCGGCGAGTTCCAGCTCGACGGGCGAGGCGCAGTCCAGGCCGCTGCCCTCGGCGAGCAGCAGCGACAGGACCGCGGGGTTGGGGAGGGCCTTGACCGCGAAGTGCTGCCGGAAGGGCTCCTCGCCGAAGGCCGCGGTCATCGCGCGGTGGGTCTCGGTGATCCCGCGGGCGTCGTAGATGTGGAACGGAGTGCCGTAGCCGGCCACGAGCTCTTCGAGCACCGGCAGCAGCCGTTGCGCGAACCCCTCTTGTACGGGCACGTCTCCCCCTCTCTGCTCCTCGGTGGGCGGGTGGGTGCGGGCGGTCGCGGTGGGCGCGGGCCGCTACGGGACGCGGACGACGCAGACGGTGCGGTTGCGCATGCCGCTGAGCGGCCGCAGGTAGGGGAAGTAGTAGCTCTCCACGGGCAGGAAGCCGTGGGCGACGAGCTGGTCCTGGAGGTAGTCCTTGGCGATGAACCAGAAGTCCTGGACCTTCTCGTGGGGGGCGAAGGCCGCCGCGGGGTCGCGCGGGGCGTCGTTGGAGAACACCAGGTGGGTGCCGGAGGCCAGTTCGAGGTCGGCGAGTTTGCCGAGGGCGGGCTTGATCTCCTCCTCGGCGTCGAAGAGGTGGCCGAGGAAGCCGTCGGCGTAGAGGGCCTCGGCACCGGCCACGTCGGCGGGGAGCAGGCTGAAGTAGTCGGCGGTGCCGGCGTCCACACCCTTCTGCCGGGCCAGCTGGACGGCTTCCTCGTTGCAGTCGATGGCGCGCACCGAGCGGTTGAGGTTGGACAGGACGCCCTCCACGGCGGCGTTGCCGCAGCCGAGGGAGAAGACGGTGGAGCCGTCGGAGGTCAGCGACAGCAGCTTGAGCGCCATGTGGGAGCGGTATTCGGGGACGTAGGTGGAGGGGGTGATGGAGTCGTTGAACGCCCCGCCCTTCTCCCAGATGGCGTAGATGCTGGTGGCTTCCTCGCCGACCTGGCGCTCGGCGGTGTAGTACTCCCGGACCCGGTCGAGGTTCTGCTTGGTCTGCATCATCGTGTGGTGCCTCCTTGTTCAGACAGCCGCGTTGCGGGGGAGGTGGAGGTGCTCCTGGGTGTATTCGACGGACGCGAACGGTGCCGTGCGCAGGGCGTCGACCAGGGGGGCGAGCGGCTCCGGGGTCGCCGGGCCGAAGGTGCGGTGCAGGGCGGTCGCGGGCTCGGCGGTGCCGGCGAGCAGGGAGTCGGCCAGGACCCTGGCCAGGGAGCGCAGCCCTGCCAGGACGGTCTGGGAGTCGCCGGTCAGGCGGGGCCCGCCGGGCCCGGTCTCGAGGGTGAGCGCGCCCAGCTGCACGAAGTACGACAGCTGGAGGAACATCCCGTCGCTGTCGGGGAAGTGCCCCAGGCCGCGGTCGGTGTAGCGCAGGCACTCAGCCAGGTAGTAGGCGATGACGTCGGCCGGGTCGAGGCCGAGGGGTTCGGCCCAGACGTCGGCGAGGGCGAGGATGCCGAAGACGTCGGCGGCGGTTTCCTGGAGGACGACCGAGGCCCAGCGGTCGGCGGCGTTGAGGTCCTTGAAGTCGTGTCCCGGGCGGTGGACGAAGTGCCCGAGTTCGTGGCTGAGGACGCCGAGCAGCGGGATGGCCGCGAAGCGCGCACCGGCCGGGTCGAAGGTGCGGTCGCCGGAGAGGTGGGCGGCGGCCAGCGGTGCGGAGACGGACTCCAGCAGGGCGCGGTGGGCGTTGCGGAAGTAGTAGGTCTTCTTGAACGGGGAGTGCTTCACGCCTTCGTCCTCGGGGAGGAAGTAGGCGATGTGCTTGGGGTGGAGGTTCCCCTCGCCGGCCATGAAGAACAGCCGGGCCGCGCCGAAGGCCGGCAGGTCGCCGAGGCGGAGGGCGGGGTGCAGGCCGCGGAGGTAGGCGGTGACGTCGTCGGCGTGGGTCAGGGCGCGGTCCACCAGGTCCTGGCCGGCCCGGTCGGCGCGGCAGGCGAAGGCCGTCGGCAGGCCCTTGACCTCCTTGCCGTACCAGGTGGAGAGCTGGCCGGCCACGACGGTGAACTCCTCCTTCAGCGCGGCGAGTTCCTTGAGGATGGCGTCGTCGTAGCCGTGCTCGACGGCGTTGGCGCGGAGCTCCAGGGCGCGGCGGTCGGCGTCGCCGGGCAGGTGGCCGGCGAGGGCGCGCAGGGCCTCGGCGGTGGGCCGGGGCTCGTTGAAGCGCCGGCGGGCGGGGACGCCGTGGTCCTTGACGCGCTGCCATTCCGCCTCGACGGCGGACTTGAGGGCGGCCAGGTCGCGGCGGAATCCGTCGCCGAGGTCGGGGGTGTCCCCGGCGAGGTCCAGGCAGGCGAGCCGGTAGTGGCCGGCGGGCGGCCAGAACGCGCTGCGGTGGGTGCGGTACGTGCCTGCCTTGGCGAGGTTGGTGGGGTAGTCGAAGCGGTCGGCCGTGAGCTTTTCGGTCATGTGAGGGTCCGTTCCGGCATACGGGTGGGAAGTCCGGCTGTGCCGTTCCGCCGGTGCGCGCGGCGGCGCGGCGGCGGGGGTGTACGGGCTGCGGGCCGCGGGCTGCGGCGGTTCATCCGCGGGTGCTGGTGCGGTGGTCCTCCAGGACCATCGCCGCGCCCTTCTCGCCGATCATCATGCTGGCGGCGTTGGTGTTGCCGGAGACGATGACCGGCATGACGGAGGCGTCGATGACGCGCAGGCCGTGCACGCCGCGCACCCGCAGGCGGGCGTCGACCACCGCCATCGGGTCGTCGCCCATCCGGCAGGTGCCGACCGGGTGGTAGGAGGTGTCGCCGTGGGCGCGGGCGTAGGCGAGGAGTTCGTCGTCGGTCCGGACGTCCGCGCCGGGCACCAGCTCGGCGGCCCGGTAGGGGTCGAGGGCGGGCTGCTCCACGATGGTGCGGGCCAGCCGCATGCCCGCGACGAGGCGGGTCCGGTCGGCCTCGGCGTCGAGGAAGCGGGGGCGGATGGCCGGGGCGGTGAGCGGGTTGCGGGAGCGGATGTGGATGCTGCCGCGGGATTCCGGGCGCAGCGGGTAGACGCCGAGGGTCATGCCGGGGGCGGTGTCCAGCCGTCGGCTGGCGCCCTCGCCGTAGCTGGCCGGGGCGAAGTGGAACTGGATGTCGGGGCGCTGCTCGGCGTCCGAGGTGCGCAGGAAGCCGAAGCCCAGGGCGATGGGGAGGCTGAGCAGGCCGTGCCGGGTGCGGGCGTACCGGACGACCTCGCGGAGCAGGCCCAGGCCGCGGGAGCGCTCGTTGAAGGTGATGGGCTGCCGTACCCGCCAGCGCAGCCGGGCGGCGAAGTGGTCCTGGAAGTTCTCGCCGACGCCGGGGAGGTGGTGGACGACGGGGACGCCGGCGCCGGCGAGCACCTCGGCGGAGCCGATGCCGGACAGCTCCAGCAGCTGCGGTGACTGGACCGCCCCGGCGCTGACGATGACCTCCCGGCGGCAGTCCGCCCGGTGTTCGGTGCCGTTGTGGCGGAAGGTCACGCCGACGCAGCGGGTGCCGTCGAAGCGGAGGGTGCCGACGTGGGCGTCGGTGACGAGGGTGAGGTTGGGGCGGCGGCGGGCGTCCCTGAGGTAGGTGCGGCCGGCCGAGGAGCGGCGCCCGCCCTCGTGGTTGACCTGGTAGTAGCCGAAGCCTTCCTGGTCGCCGGAGTTGTAGTCGGGGTTCTCCGGGTAGCCGGCCTTGCCGGCGGCGGTCAGGAACGCGTCGCACAGTTCGTCGCGGTCGCGGGGCAGGCCGACCGAGATCGGGCCGGTGCGGCCGCGGGTGCCGCCGCCGAGCTGCGGGGCGCGTTCCATGCTCTTGAAGTAGGGCAGGACGCCGTCCCAGGACCAGCCGGGGTTGCCCAGGCGCTCCCAGTCGTCGTAGTCCTCGCGCTGGCCGCGGACGAAGATCATGCCGTTGATGGCGTTGGAGCCGCCGAGCAGCCGGCCGCGCGGGATGCTGAGGCTGCGGCCTTCGATGGTGGGGTCGGCGTCGGTCTCGAAGCACCAGTCGTAGGCGGGGTTGCCCATCAGGACGGTCTCGGCGGCGGGGATGGTCAGCAGCGGGCTGCGGCGCTCCCGGCCGGACTCCAGCAGCAGCACGCTGATGGCGGGGTTCTCGGTGAGCCGGCCGGCCAGGACGGAGCCGGCGGCGCCGGAGCCGACGATGATGTAGTCGTGGGTCCTCATGACCGGGCGGCTCCCGCGGTCGGCCCGGCGGTGGCGGGCTGCGGGGCGGAGAGCGTGGTGCGGTGCATCAGCCGCCGGTGGGCGACGTGGTCGTAGTAGGTGGCGCGGTGCATGGCGCTGCGGTTGTCCCACAGGATGATGTCGCCGGGCTGCCAGCGGTGGCGGTAGGTGAAGCGGGGCTGGACGGCGAACTCCTGGAGGAAGGTGATCAGCGGTGCGCTCTCCTCGGGGGGCATGCCCTCGATGCGCCAGGGCACGTTGCCGCCGGCGTAGAGCGCCTTGCGTCCGCTGACCTCGTGCACCCGGACGAGCGGCTGGGCGACGTCCGGCCACTCGGCGATCTCCTGGGCGGTCGGGGCCGGCCGGTCGGGGTAGTTGTAGGGCCGGGACTGGACCCGGCTGATGATGACCTTGAGGTCCTCGATGCGCTCCTGGACGCGCGCCGGCAGCGCCTCGTAGGCGGCGATCATGTTGCCGAACCACGTGTCGCCGCCGGTCGGCGGCGTTTCGAGGGCGTAGAGCATGGAGCCGATGGGCGGGTTGGCGAGGTAGTGGCCGTCGCTGTGCCAGACGCGGCCGCTGTAGGCGGAGCCGATCGGCTTCCCGTCCCGGGTGATGTTGGACAGGATCAGGATTTCCGGGTGGTCGGCGTGGTTGAACTGCGAGCGGGTGTAGGTGTAGACCTCCCCGAACCGCCGGGTGAAGGCGATGTGCTGCTCCGGGGTCATCCGCTGGCCGCGGAAGAGCAGGATGGTGGTGTCGGTCCAGGCGCGGAGGATGCGCTCGAAGTCCCGGTCGGAGAGGTCGCCGGTGACGTCGATACCGCGGACTTCCGTGCCGATGCCGTCGGTGAGGGGGACGAGCTCGAGCATGAGGAGGGGCTCCCTTGAACTGCCAACAGTGCGTCAGGTGAGCGGTGCCGGTCAGGCCAGCGCCACCTGGTATTCCGCGATCCAGTGGTGCATCTCGACGAGCTGGATGAGCAGCGCCGCCTGGTTGGAGCCGCCCGGGAGTTCGGAGCGGATCTCCTGGGCCTCGATCTGCCGGATCAGGTCGTTCAGGCGCGCGGTGTCGAAGAGCGCGGCGAGCGGCGAGCGCGGGTCGTTCGCGATCCAGGTGGCCTCGCGGATGAGTCCCTGGTCGTACTGCGGGTTCTGGACGTGCGGGTAGGCGCTCTTGCGGCGGTTGACGGTGCCGGCCGGCAGCAGGTCGCCCATGGCCGCCTTCAGCAGGCCCTTGACGCCGCCGTGCGACTTGACCGACCAGGGGACGTTCCAGACGTACTCGACCAGCCGGTGGTCGCAGAACGGCACCCGCACGTCCAGGCCGAGGGACATGCTCATCCGCTCCTTGCGGTCCAGGATGACGGCGAGCGGGCCGGACAGCCCGAGGTAGAAGATCTCCCGCATCCGGGCGTTGACCGGGTCCTCGCCGTCGAGCCGGGGGACGTGGCGGAGGAGTTCGGCGTAGCGGGCCCGTTCGTCCTCGCGCGGGTCTATCGCGGCGGTCAGCTCGGGCGAGAGGTAGTCGGAGAGTTTCGGGCCCTGGCCGAGCCAGGGGAAGTGGTGGCGGTGCAGGACCTCGGGCTTGAAGAAATAGGGGTACCCGCCGAAGACCTCGTCCGCCGCCTCGCCGGTCAGGGCGACCGTGCAGGTCCGCCGCATCTCTCGGAAGAGCAGGTACATCGACGCGTCGAACTGGCCCCAGCCGGGGAGGTCCCGGGCCCGGCGGGTGGCCGGGATGACGTCGAGGAGGTCGTGCACCGAGGCGGTCAGCGTGTGGTGGCGGGTGCCCATGTGGGCGGCGGCCTCGGCGGCGTAGGGGGCGTCGACGTCCGGGCGGAGTTCGGTGGCCACGAAGTGCGCGGGGTCGCTCTCGAACTGCACGCAGAAGGTGTCCAGCGCGGCGCCGGGGTCCCGTTCGCGCAGCGCCCGGACGGCCAGGGCCGCGACGGAGGTCGAGTCGACGCCGCCGGACAGCATCGCGCCCACCGGGACGCCGGTGGCCAGCTGCCGGCCGACGGTGTCCGCGAGCAGTTCGCGGACGTGCGCCGCGGTGTCGTCGAAGGAGTCGTGGTGCGGGCGGCTGGTGAGCTGCCAGTAGCGCTCCTGGACGGGTCCGGCCTCGGAGAAGGTGAGCAGGTGGGCGGGCGGCACCTCGTGCAGTCCGGCGAACGGGGTCTCGCCGGGCAGCGCGAGCCGGGGCTGGAGCACCAGGGGCAGTTTCTGGATGTCCAGCCGGGCGGTGAAGCGGGGGTTGGCGAGGATGCCCTTGGGTTCGGAGGCGAAGAGCAGGCCGCCGGGGTAGGTGGTGTAGTAGAGCGGTTTGACGCCCATCCGGTCGCGGGCGAGGACGAGGCGGCGGGTGCGGCCGTCCCAGAGGGCGAGGGCGAACGCGCCGTTGAGCCGGGTGATGAAGGCGTTGCCCCACAACAGGTAGGCGTGCGCCAGGAGTTCGGCGGTGGCGCCGGTGCGCGGGGTGGCGCCGGCGGCCTCGATGTCGCGGCGGAGTTCGGCGGTGTTGTAGAGCTCGCCGGTGAGCGCGGCGGCCAGGGTGCCGCCGGGGGTCTCGACGCGGGCGGGCTCGGCCCGGTCCGGCGCTTCCGAGGTGCGCAGGCCCCGGTGGCCGAGCGCGAAGTGGCGGGAGATCCAGACGTCCTTGGTGTCCGGGCCGCGGTGCTGCATCGTGTCGGTCATCGCGTGGACCACGGGGCCCTGTTCGCCCAGGTCGTGCCGGTAGTCGAGCCAGCCAACCATGCCGCCCATGCGGTCACCTCCGAGGTGCTTGCTGTCGTTTCCGAGTGGCTTGGTGCCGGAGTGCTGCGTGCCCGGGGGCGGCCCGGCCGGGGGGACGCCCTGGCGGGGCCGCGGGGAGGGGGTCCGTCGCGTCGGCGGCCGTTCGCGGCCGCGTGCGGTGATGCGCATCAGGTTGCCAGACCGGGCTGCGCGACGGGTCGTTCCCGGCGGAGCATCAAGTTGCCGTGCAGCTTGATGCCTGGCGGACGCATCCCCGCAATTCAGACAACGGTCCTCACCAGAGGGTTTCCCGGCCCGCGGGGGCGCCGGCCCGGTCCGCGCTCCCCCGGCCGGTGCGGCCGGCCGGGGCCCGCGGCGGGCGGTCCTCGTCCGCGTCCGGCGCCGCGCTGTCCTCCGGCCTGGCGAAACAGCGGATGAGCGGCCCGGTCATCAGGGTGGTGACGACGGCCATGAGGACCATCACCGAGTAGAGCCGGTGGTCCAGCAGCCCGGTCTCCAACCCCACGCCGAGCGCGATGAGTTCGGTCAGGCCGCGGGTGTTCATCAGGGTGGCCAGCAGGGCCGCGCGCCGGGGCGGCAGGCCCTGGGACCGGGCGCCGAGCCAGGTGCCCGCGAACTTGCCGGTGACCGCGACGGCCATGATGAGCGCGAAGTCCCACCAGCCGGCGGAGCCGATCTGCGAGAGGTCGACGTTGAGGCCGGCGAGGATGAAGTACACCGGCAGCAGCAGCGTGGTGGTGAACTGCGTGCGGTGCAGGAGTTCGGCGCGGAATCCGACGTCCTCCATGCGCGGCATGACCAGGCCGAAGAGGAACGCACCGAGCACGAAGTGCAGACCCAGTGCCTGGGTCACCGCGGCGGAGACCAGCGCGCCGGTGAGCACCACCGCCAGGTTGCCCGCGGACATCATGCGGTCCGGTCCCCGCCGGCTCAGCAGCCGCTCCAGCAGCGGGCGCACGCAGGTGAACAGCGCCACCGCGTAGGGGACGACCAGCAGGACCTGCCAGTGGTCCTGGCGGCCGCCGCCGGCGACGACCTGGACGACGGCCAGTGCGGACCAGGCGGCGAGGTCGCAGACCGCCGCCGACGAGAGGGCGACGGTGCCCAGCCAGGTGCCGCTCATCCGCCGTTCGGCCAGGATGCGGGCCAGCACGGGGAACGCCGTGACCGACACCGCGACCGCGATGAACAGCACGAAGCCCGGGCGGCTGGCGGGATGCCGGTCGCGGAGCAGGTGGAAGGCGAGCGCCGCGCCGAGGGCGAGGGGGACGAGGGTGGAGCCGAGGACGGTGCCCGCCGCGATCCGCCCGCTGCCCCGGATCCGCCCGAAGTCGCACTCCAGCCCCACGGCGAACATGAAGAGCACCAGGCCGAGGTTGGCCGGCACGCTGAGGTAGGGCCGCACCTCGGGCGGGAAGAGGGTGGCCGCGAGGGCGCCGTGGAACAGCGTGGGGCCGACGAGCAGCCCGCCGACGATCTCGCCGAGGACGGCCGGCTGGCCGAGTGCCTGGGCGATCCGGCCGGCGACCCGGGCGATCACCAGGATCAGGGCGATATCGGCCAGCAGCATCGCCACATCGAGTTCGGTCACCGCTCCCCCGGGCGCACTCCGTCGAGGGTCCGCAGCAGATCCACCAGCTTCTGCTCGGTCTCCTTCACTTCGCGGGCGGCACTGTGCAGACCGGTCGCGTCCACCGTGCCGGTCACCCTGCCGAGCAGCAGCTGGTTCTGCACCGCGGCGGCCTGCCCCGCCGCCCGGCCGGCCAGCGCCGCGGCCTCCGGGTCGGCGGCGGTGGGCGCGAGGTAGGCGCGGAGCAGGATGCGGGAGCCCTGGTAGAGCGCGAACGCGTCGTGCAGGGCGGCGATGGCCCGCTCGGGGGCGATCCAGGGCGAGGCCAGCAGGTCGGGCAGGTCCTCGAACAGCCGGTGACTGTCCCGATGGCCGGCCAGCAGCGCGGAGAACGACTCCCGGGTGCCGCGCTCGGCCTCGGCGACGTCGTAGGGCTGGCTGGTGAAGTGGCGGACGCGGCGCAGTTCACCGTGGTCGAAACCGGCGGCGATGACGTCCTCGGGATAGCGGTAGGTGCACAGCAGGCTCGCCGGGTTGTCGTCGATGACCGACCACTCACCGGTGTCGGCGTGGTGTGCGCGTAGGGTGAGGGTGTGGGTCAGGTGCTTGCTGCGGTACTCGGGGCAGTGCGGCCAGTAGTAGACGTCGCCCACCATGATCGCGTAGCCGTCCCGGCGGACCGTTTCCAGGAGCAGCGGGCGGGCTTCGGCGTAGGTCTCGAAGGACGATTCCTGCCGGACGAATCCGATCCGGGCCAGGTCCTCCGCCGCCAGGTACCCGCTCTCGAAGTCGAATTTGGGCCGCTGCTGCCGGATGACCTGGTCGAGTACGGCGTCGGTGCTGACCAGCCCGCGGTGGAAGAGGTGGTGCAGGTGCGGGGTGCGCTCGGCGAGCATGACCGAGGACTGCCGCTGGGAGCAGTTCAGGAAGAGCCGGCTGTACAGCTCCCGGTCATAGGGGTAGATGGCATCCTGCATGTGCTACGCCCTTTCCGGTCACAGGGTGCGCGTCATGAAGACGCTGTTGGGGTCCTCGCGGTAGTCCGCGAAGGGCGCGCAGTAGTCGAACCCGAATTTCTGGTACAGGGCGCGTGCGGGGGCGAAGAATGCGGTCGATCCGGTTTCCAGGCTGAGCCGCCGGTAGCCCATCCGCTGGGATTCGGTGACGATGTGCGCCAGCAGCCGCGAGGCCACTCCGGACCGCTTGCGCGCGGGTGCGGTGCGCATCGATTTGATTTCGCCGTGGCCGGCGTCGAGGCGCTTGACCGCGCCGCATCCGATCAGGGCGCCGTCGTCCCGTACGGACCAGAAGGTGACCTCGGGCCGCCGCAGCCCGTCGAGGTCGAGGGCGTGCTTGCTCTCCAGCGGGGTGATCTGCCGCATTTCCGCCACGTGCGCTGCGAGGAATTCGGCGATCTCCGGTCCGGACAGGTCGTCGACAACGATGTGCATTCCGCTTGCCTTCGTTCGGGTCGGTGGAGTGGGTGCGGGGTGCGGTCACACCCCGGCGAGCAGGGCACTGGCGGAGAAGCCGGGGGCCGAGGACTGGGCGAGGTAGGTCTCCCCCGGGCGCAGGCCCCGCCGCTGCCGGTAGTCGGCGAGGTTGATCAGCCAGTCGGCGTTGCCGCAGTGCCCGTAGGCGCGCAGCGTCTCGGTGAAGTGCAGCTTCTCCCGGTCGATCCCGGCGGCCATCGCGCTGAACTGCGTCACCGGCTGGTAGAGGTTGGTCGGGAAGACCTTCGCGACCTCGTCGAGCCGCCGCCCGCCGGCGCGCAGGACCTTGGTCAGGGCGGCCCGGGCGACCTGCTGCCGGGACGCGAAGGAGTCCTCGCCGGCCAGGCCCGCCGGGTCGGTGCCGGCGGCGGAGGCCAGCAGCCGTACGTCGCCGGGGTGCTCCCGGCTGATCAGGCAGCTCGCCACCGCGTCGCTGAACAGGGCGAACGAGCGGACCCGGGCGCGGTCGTCGGGGGTGAAGTCCAGGGAGACCAGGACGACGTTGGTGGTCTCGGGGTCGGCGAAGAGGCTCCAGCCGTGGGCCAGCGCGGCCAGCGAACTACAGCACTGCCGGCCGGAGACCAGCACCGGGACGCTGTCCGTCAGGCCGGCGGCGGTGAGGATCTCGACCACGGCGTCACGGCCGAGCGCGCCGAGGACGGCGTCGCTGGTCGCGAAGACGACGTGGTCGACCGCGGAGGCCGGGACCGCGTGGACGTGCAGCGTCTGCCGGAGCGCCGCGGTGGCGTACGCGGTGACCGGTCCGGACATCGTCCGGAAGGTGCCGCAGCCCATCGCGCCGAAATCGGTGTCCGGGGACTCCGCCCGCCACAGCGCCTCGAAGTCCGGGATGTCGTGCGGGGTGCGTTCCCGATCGCCGAAGGCGCAGGCGAACGAGCCGATGCTGACGCGGTCCTGTGCAGAAGTCATGCGTTCCTCGCGGGAAAGGGGCGGGCGGGCCCGGCGGTCGCGGTCCGGAGCGGGCGGACCGCCGGGCCGGGGGCTATGCGGACGCCGCGGTGCGGTGTTCCCGGTCGATCTCCCGGAAGACCGCGACGATGCCCTCGACGTCGTTGAGCCGGGACACCCATTCCGGCTTGAGCGTCACCGTGCCGCCGGTGTGCTCCTTGATGTAGTTCGCGATGATCAGAATCATGTTGAGCGAACTGATGCCGAGTTCTTCCCGGGTCTTCGCCCGGGCGACGTCGTCGTACGTCACGCCGGCGGCGGCCGGCTGGGTGGCCAGGAAGTCGGCGAACTTGCGCAGTTCGGCGTCGTCGGGCACGGCGGGCTCCTGTTCGGTGCGAAGGACGGCGCTCATCACGGACCGACCTTCTTGAACGGGAAGCCGTTCAGGTTCTTCTCGTGGAGGCGGTTGTGGCCGTAGCGGTCCTCGCCGGAGACCAGCACGCTGCCGTGGTAGTCGAGGCTGATGGTGTCGCCGAACTCGCTGAGCTGCTCGACGTTCTCGTAGACCTTGACCGAGGGCGAGACGTACCGGGAGGCGAAGCCCAGCCGGGTGGTGTCGCTGACGTTGGGCAGGGAGCCGTGGATGCACTTGGCGAGGAAGATGACGAACTGGCCGGGCTTCATCTCCATGTCGAAGACGTCTTCCTGGCTCGGGTCCCAGTCCTTGTCGAGCTTGAGCTCGGAGTAGTCGTAGCCGAAGAAGTCGTGGGACTTGCTCTCGACGTTCCGGGTCAGGGACTTGCTCTCGTCGTAGTACCACTTCTTGTGGCTGCCGGGGATGAAACGCAGGCAGCCGTTCTCCTTGGCGGCCGGGGAGAACGCGGTCCACACCGTGAGTTCCTGGGTGAGGTACCGGCTCTCCTCGGTGTACTTCAGGGAGGGCGTGGAGCTGGTGGTGGTCTCGCCGACGACGAAGGTCTCGACCTGGTGCCAGCCGGTGCCGGTGGCGCCCGGCTCCTTCTGGAAGATGTTGGTCTTCCAGCACAGGATGTCGTCGCCGATGAGGCTGCGCAGCTTGTGGACGATCTCCGGGCGGCTGACGTGCGCGGAGAGGGTGTTGCAGTCCAGGTGCCGGTCGTAGTTGATGATGGTGGAGTCGTGCGGCTTGTTCTCGGACATGACCATTTCGATCATGGCCTGGTTCCACAGCAGCGGGGCCTCTTCCGAGGGGTAGAGGTCGAACGGCCCGACGAAGCCGTTCTGCTGGAAGAACTCCACCTGCTCGTCGGTCAATCCCAAGGACGTGGTCTCAGTCACTTTCGTGCCTTTCTGCGGTCAGCGCTTCGGATGACGCACCGGATGCGCGCGTGTTCCTGCCACTTGCCCTGCGAGAAGGCGCGGGGGGCCGCGCGTTCTCGTCCGCCGAGAAATCAGCCGCGGTCCGCCGCGGCCGGCGGCGACTTGAGTGTGTTCTTGCCCAGCAGCCGTTCCGCGTTCTTGTGGAAGAACAGCGCCCGGTCCGCGTCGGACATGGTCTCGGGGAACGCACCCTCTTTGGTGAGCTTTTCCACCAGGTCGATCTGGCGGCCCTGGAGGCGGAACACCGGCCAGTCCGTACCGAAGAGGATCTTGTGGTTGATGCCCCGGCGGAACAAGGTGTTCAGCGCCGCGGTGCCGGCCGCCTCGTAACCGCTCACATCGACATAGATGTTGGGCCGGTTGTTGCACAGCATCGCGCATTCGTCCGGATAGTGGACGCTGCCGTGCGCCAGCACGAAATCGACGCCGGGGAAGTCCTTGGCGGCCTTGTCGACGAAGATCGGCTGGGCGATCTCGAAATCCAGGACCGGGGAGGTGGCGCCGATGTGCGACAGGACCGGCAGGCCGTACTGGGCGCAGATCTCGTAGTACGGGTACAGCAGGTCGTCGGAGAGCTTGTACCCGCACGGCGGGTAGAGCTTCATCCCGTCGAAGCGGTAGTCGACGATCGCCTTCTCGAACAGGGCGATACCGTCCTTGCCCCACCGGGGATCGACGCCCACCAGGACCCGGAACCGTCCGGGGTGCCGGTCCACGACCTCTTTGTGGTGGTCGATGATCTCGGCGATGGTGTGGGTGCTGTCCTTCAGGGCGTAGGTGAAGTCCGGTACCAGGAGCACCGATTCCTTGATCCCGGCCTCGTCCATCTGCTTGACCAGTTCGTCGCAGAGCGGGTCGCGGAGCGTGCCGGCGTGCATCTTCGCGACCTTCTCCTTGGTCACGGGCAGGCCCTGGCTCGCCAGTGCCACCGTCATGTTGTCCACGACGCCGCTCTGGAAGGAGCGGGGGAAGCACATTTCGGAGGCGATATGGCAATGGAAGTCAATGATTTCCGGCGCACTGCTCATGGTCCGGGCCTTTCAGCTCTGCCGCACGATGTCGATGATGTCGGATACCGCTTCGGCGCCGACGAACTGCTCCACCTTGCTGAAGGCGTCGATGCCGACCTGTTCCTCCAGGACGAAGACGATGCTCATGAGGGCGAGCGAGTCGATACCGAGGTCCGCCCGCAGATCCATCTCCGGCGTGACACCGCCCTGGGCGGCCGCCTTGGGAATGACGCTGCCGATGATCCGGCAGATCGCCTCATCGGTCACGGGGCCCTTGTTCATTTTCCCACCTGCTTGCTGTCGGCAAGAATGGTCCGGACGACCGCGTTCCGGTCGACCTTGAGATTTCTGGTGAGCAGACCGGATTCCGCCGTCAGTTCCGCGGCCGGGCGGAAGACCACGTCGGTGATCCGGTGCGAGGCGGCCCGCTGCCGATTCGCCTGGGCGAGGTAGCCCTCCACGTCCGCCACCGGTTCCGCGGCCTGCGCGTCGTCGAGCCAGACGACGCAGGTCAGCAGCCCTTCCTGGCCCGGTGACAGGACGATCGCGCGGGCGATGGGGCAGTTCTGCTCCAGGTCCGCCTCCAGTTCCTCGGGATTGATCTTGACGCCGCTGCGGGTGATGATGACGTTTTTCTTCCGGCCGACGAGCCGGAGGAATCCGGCGGCGTCGAACCGCCCCAGGTCCCCGGTGGCGACCCGGCCGTCCGGCCGGAAAACGGTTTCCTGGGATTCCACCCCTTCGAAGACGTATCCCAGGGCCTGCCGGGCCGCGGTGGTGACCACGACCTCGCCGTCCTCGGCCACCGTGACGTCGATTCCGTCGACCGGGCGGCCCGCGGAGCCGATGCGGTGCCGGCCCGGCAGGTTGAAGGCGATCCAGCCGATTTCGGTACTTCCGTACACCTCGAAGAGCGGTGCCCCGAGTTGCTGGAAGAGTTTCACGGTGCGCGGTGGGACCGGTGCCGATCCGGTGAGCATCAGGCGGACCCGGGAGCCGTACAGGGCGGTCCATTTCCGGCCCAGCCGGGACCGTATGCCGCGGGTGAGCCGGTCCGGGCCCAGGGCGTGCAGGGCGGCCGCGAGATGGTACGGGAGCTTTTCCTTCTCGTCCGCGGCGTGCACCCGGTTGTGGACGAGTTCGAAGAAGGAGGGCGGGCCGAGGATGATGGTCGGCTCAAATTCCCGGAGTTTCTGGAACATGCGCTCCGGGGCGACGACGGTGGCGTCGCAGCCGTACCAGACCGCAGTGTAGAGCAGGTACCGCTGCTGGAAGTTGGAGAACGGCATCACGATGAGGATGTTGTCGTCCTCGCGGATCCGCCAGGCCCGGCCGGAGGTCACAATGGTGTTCTCGACACCCTTCCTGGACATCAGCAGGCCCTTTTTGGTGCCGGAGGTCCCGGAGGAGAAGGCAATGGAGAACACCTCCTCGGGCAGCCGCGGATGGGCCTTTCCGGTTTCCGCGCGCTTCGTGAGCGTGATCGGCCGCTCCCCCACCACGGCCGCTTCGGGCGGGAGTTCGGTGCCGGCCGCCGGCGGTGCGGAGAACAGCAGGGCGCTGAGGTCGTAGTGCGCACAGAGGTGTGCGGCGTCCACCGGCTCCCCGCGTTCGGCCGGCAGCGCCACCGAGACGCATTCCAGTCCGAGGAGTGCGAGATCGGCGACGGCCCACGCGTAGGAGTTCGGGCCCAGGATCCCGACCTTGTCGCCCGCGCCGATTCCGCTGGCGCGCAGTTCCGAGATCGTCCGTTCCACATCGGCGTGGACGGCGGAGAACTTCTTGGTGACCAGGGTTCCGTCGAGGGCGAGGAAACGCATCTGACGGTCCGGATGTGCCGCCAGTTTGTGGTGCAGACCGTTGATAGACAATGGTGATCCTTGGCCGTTTCGCGGAGAGTTCCGTTGTCCCTGTGCTGTGTTCCGGTGCGGTACCGGTCAGCCGGTCAGCCCCAGCCGGTGTCGTTGGTTCCGGTCACGGCCTGGCACCTCCAGCCCGCCACCCGCTCCGCGTTGACGACCATGCGGCCCCAGCCCGTGTCACCCCGGCCCAATTGCGCTGCCCGGCCGTTTCCCGGGGCCTTGCTCAGGTGGTTCACCCGCCCCCCAAACACTTTCTCTTCTGGCCTTTTTCGTCATGCCGGTCGTCCGCTCCCTGGTATTCGGCGGTGCGGAACTGACCTGCTTCAGGCTGCCAGAATTCGGAACCCGCGGGTTCAGTGGCGGGAAGCATCAAGCTGCATGGCAGCTTGATGCGCGAGGGAAGTACGGCAATAAATCGCCTATAAGCGGCATTTCCCGCCCTGGGGTGCGGCCGCGGCCCGCTGCCGCCGGCCGCCCGGCGGGGGCAACTGATCACCACCGTACCGGCAGTCGGCCGCGGTCCGTGCCACCCGACCCGCCGGCCGGCCCCCGCGCGCCCAGCGCAAAGGCCCTGGGAGACCCGGTGGTTACCGGGCCTCCCAGGGCCTGGGAGCCGATGACGCGCGCCGTCGGCGGCGCGACCTACGCGGTGTGGACGGTGCCTTCGAAGACCCGCCGGCCGGACTGGACGGCCCACACCTCGGTGGCGCCCCGCGGCGCTCCGTACCGGGCGTCCGCCGCCGGCGCGGCCGCCGGGCGGGTGTGGAACCGGCACGGTGCGTCCGGCGCGGTGTAGCCGGTGAAGACCGCGGTCAGGCCGACCGGGCGCCCGCCGGTGGCCGCCTCCCCGGTGGCCGCGTCGAGCGCAGCCTGCGCGAGCACCATGCCGGGGATGTGGTCGACGGCGGCCCCGCGGAAGGTCAACTGCTCGACGGTGGGCCGCAGTTCGAAGCCCCCGGCGTCCGCTTCGCCCCCCTCGTCCGCCGCCTCCTCGCCGGAGCCGCGGACGAAGCGGTACACCGCCGGGGACAGGAAGGCGAAGTCGACCTCGGCCCGGCCGAACGCCGGCCCGCCGTCCACCGCCTCCCCGCGGAACCGCGCACCGACCAGCTGCCCCCGCCGCAGGTCCGGGTCCGGGCAGGACAGCCGCAGCGCCACCTCCGTCCCGGCCGCGGGCCGGGCGTCCGCTCCGGCCGGTGTGGTGCAGGTGAGCGACCGGAAGACGCAGTGGTGCCCGCGCGGCACACCGTACGCCTCGTGGGCCAGCAGCAGCGCACTCTGCCGGACGGCGTGCACGACGGCCAGCGGCTGGGCGCCGTGCCGGTAGGCGCCCCGGACCTCGAAGTGGTGCTCGCCCAGCCGTTCCCAGCCGTGCAGGGAGAATCCGGCGGCCGGGTCCTGGAGGTCGGCCGGCGCCCGGTGTGCCTGCCGCGTCCGCTGGTTCGGCCGGGTCGGCTGGGAATTGGGGGCGGTCATCGTGCGCTCCGGCGGCGCAGGGCGGGGTCGGTGAGCTCCGGGGGTGTCCAGCCGCCGTCCTCCCTGTTGAGGGTCCGGCCGGGCGGGACGATCTCGTCGATCCGGTCCAGGACGTCCTGGCCGAGCCGGACGTCCGCACCGCGCAGCTGGCTCTCCAGATGCTCCAGGGTGCGCGGGCCGATGATCGCGGAGGTGACGGCCGGGTGCTCGGTCACGAAGGCCAGGGCCAGTTCGATCAGGGTGAGCCCGGCTTCCTCGGCGAGCCGCGCGAGTTGCTCGACGGCGTCCAGCTTGCGCTGATTGGCCTCCAGCGACATGTCGTACCGCTTGCCCCAGCGGCCGGCCCGCCGGGTGGGGGCGACGTCCTGGCCCTTGCGGTAGCGGCCGGTCAGCCAGCCGCCGGCCAGCGGGCTCCAGGTGGCGGTGCCCATGCCGTACTTCTGGCACACCGGCAGGACGTCGGCCTCGATCTCGCGGGCCAGCAGGGAGTAGGGCGGCTGCTCGCTGACGAAGCGCTCGCGGTGGCGGCGCTCGGCGACCCACTGGGCCTCGACGATCTGGTGCGCCGGGAAGGTCGAGCTGCCCAGGTAGCGGATCTTGCCGGCCTGGACGAGGTCGGTGAGCGCGCCGAGGGTCTCGTCGATGTCGGTGTGCGGGTCGGGGCGGTGGATCTGGTAGATGTCGATCCAGTCGGTGCCCAGCCGCCGGAGGCTGTTCTCCACCGCCTGGTGGATCCAGCGGCGGCTGTTACCGCGGGAGTTGGGGTCGACGCCCATCGGGGCGTGGCACTTGGTGGCGAGGACGATCCGGTCCCGCTTGCCGGAGCGGGCCAGGGCCTTGCCGACGATCTCCTCGGACTCGCCGCGCGAGTAGGAGTCGGCGGTGTCGAGGTAGTTGATGCCGGCGGCCATCGCCCGCTCGATGATCCGGATCGAGTCGTCGGCGGTGTTGTCGCCCCACGAACCGAACATCAGGGTGCCCAGGCAGAGCTGGCTGACGCGGATACCGGTGGTGCCGAGATAGCGGTACTTCATGCGGTGGCGACCCCCGGCGCCGGTGTGCCGGCCACGCGCAGGGCGACCTGCTCCGGCCAGTCGTAGAGGAAGTAGTGGCCGCCGGGGAGGTAGTCGACCCCGACGGGTCCGGTGGTGTAGGCGGACCAGCCGGGCAGTTGGTCGGCGTGGGTCATCTCGTCCTCGCTGCCGGCCAGGACGCGGACCGGTGTGGTGACGCGGTGGACGGGCTGCGCGGGGGTGTAGGCGTGCACCATGCGCTGGTCGTTGCGGATGATGTCCAAAAAGCCCTGGGCCATGGCGCGGCTCAGGCCCTTGGGGACGCCGCCGACGGCGGACAGCTCGGCGAAGAGTGCGTCGTCGGGCAGGCCCGCGACCCGCTTGCCCCAGGCGGTCTGGAGGTGCGGAGGGTTGCGGCCGGAGACGATCAGGGTCCGCGGGGTCTGCCTGCCGTGGCGTTCGAGGTGGCAGACCATCTCGTAGGCGAGGAGGGCGCCCATGCAGTGGCCGAGGAGGACGAAGTCGTCGCCGGTGAGCCGGTCCAGCATCATGGCGCTCAACTCGGCGGCTGCGTCGGTGAGTTCGGTGGCGAAGGGTTCGCCGCGGCGGACCCCGCGGCCGGCGGGCTCCAGCGGGACGACCTCGATGTCCTCGGGGAAGCTGCGCTGCCAGGGGCGGAACACGCCGGCCGAGCCGCCGGCGTGGGGCACGCAGAAGAGCTGGGTGCGTGGGGTGTTCGGCACGGTGCCGGTCCTCTCTGGGGTTCCTGGGGTCACTTGTGCTGGGCGGCCGCCGCGAGGGGGACGACCGTGATCCGGCGGGGGCGTTCGCTGCGCATCAGCAGGGGGCGCAGGGCGTCGTGCACCATCGCGTCGGTGACCAGGACCGGTTCCGAGGCGTGGATCTCCAGGTCGACGCAGTTCTCGCCGTCGTCGTCCCGGGCGACCCGGGGGACCGCGCGGGCGACGCCGGGGATGGTCTGGGCGGCCTGGCGGATGGAGTAGAGGGAGACCTTCTCGCCGCGGACCACCACGAAGTCGGAGAGTCGCCCCCGGTAGTAGAGGTAGCCGTCCGCGTCACGGCGGAAGAGGTCGCCGGTGGCGACCCGGCCCGGTGCCAGCAGCGGCTGGCGTGCCGAGGGGCCCACCTTGCGCAGCAGCGCGGTGTCGGTGGTCACGACGAGTTCGCCCACGCCGTCGGGGCCGGTGTCGCGCAGCGCGACGGTGACGTCGTCCAGCGGGCGGCCGACCGAGGCGTGGCGGTGGGCGGGTTCGCGGTGCGCGGCGAGGGTGGCGACCCGGGGGCCGGCTTCGGTCAGCCCGTAGGTGACGTACAGCTCGCCGCCCGGGTTGAGGTCGAGCAGGCCGGCGACGTGCTCGGGGGTGAGCCGGTCGCCGCCGACGGCCAGGGAGCGCAGCGGGGCGGGCAGCGGCGTGCCGAGTTCCAGCAGCTGGCGCGCGATGGTCGGGGTGATGGACGAGGAGGTGACGCGGTGCCGTTCGATGGTGGCCCGGTAGGCGGCCGGGTTGAACGGCGGCCCGGACAGGACCAGGTGGGCGCCGGTGACCAGGGCGGTCATGGCCTGCGCGACGATCGCGTACGAGTAGTACAGCGGCAGGCTGATCAGCAGCCGGTCGTCGGCGCGGACGCCGACCGCGGTGCTGTGCCGGCGGGCGTTGCGCAGCAGCGAGTCCAGCCGGTGCAGGCAGGCGCTGAACATCCCGGAGGTGCCGGAGGTGAGCATCAGCACCTCGCCGGGCCGGTAGGCGCCCTGGGGTCCGCCCATGGGGAGCGGGACGGCCTGTTCGGTGCCGGCCGGGCGGACCCGGTCCGCGCCGTAGCGGGCGGGGTCGATGCGGGCGGCGATCAGGGCCCCGGCCTTGAGGTGCTCGGCGAGGGCGGTGATCCGGGCGGAGGAGGTGGCGGGGGACACGGCCAGCGGGACGCAGCCGCTCAGCAGCGCGGCGAAGTAGTGCCGGAGCAGGTGGGTGCCGTTGGACAGGGCGATGATGACGGGGGTGCCGGGGGCCAGGTCCAGGCGCCGGAGGTCGGCGAGCGCCTCGTCGAAGGCCGGGCCGGGGTCGGCGCCTTCCGGGTGGGTGAGGTCGGTGGTGCGGGACAGCAGGGCGACGATGTCGTCGCGGCTGATCCCCAGGGCCGGGGCCGGGGTTCGGGTCAGCATGGCGGGCGGTCTCCTCGGTCAGCGGCCCGCGGCGGCCGGTGCCGGGACCGGGGCCGCGAGGCGGGAGAGATCGGGCTCCGTGGACGGCTGCGGAGTGCGGGCGGACTCCAGGACGTAGGCGCGGGCGCCGTGCGCGTCCCCGTCGCGGCGGTGGGCGGCGATCAGGACGTGGCGGGCGCTGCCCCGGGCGATCCAGCCCTCCGCCATGGCGAGGGCGGCGGGGAGCGCCGGTGCCGGAGGCATGGCCAGGGCCAGCGTCGGGCCGCGGAAGCCGTGGCGGATGCAGGGCAGTCCGGCGACCGAACCGGGGTTGGCGCCGGCGAACTTCAGCGGGGAGAGCCGTCCCCGGGGCGTGGCCCTGGCGATCGTCCGCATGGTGTCCATGGTGCAGAGGTCGCTGATGGCGATCAGGCCGACGTGGTCGCCGGCGGCGGTCAGGTCGGTGTCGCAGTCCGCGGCGGCGCGGGCCACGGCTTCGGTCATGAGCCAGGCCACCGGGTCGGCGAACAGCGAGGAGCCGTTGCGCGAGTGGCTGTGGGGGTCGGTGGTGAGGACTTCGCCGTAGCCCGTGGTGCGGAGGGGGTGGCGCGGTGCCGTTGCGCGGGGGTCGTCACTCATGGCCGCTCCCGGGGCGTGAGAAGAGGAGTGCGGTGTTGAAGCCGCCGAAGCCGAGGGTCAGGCTGAGGCCCGCGGTGCCGGCGACCGGGCCGGGGCCGCCGGCCGGCAGCGGGAGCGGGAAGTCGGCCATCGGCGTGTCCAGGCCCTGGACGGGCGGGACGAGGCCGTCCTCCAGTGCCTTGATCACGGTGATCGCCTCGATGGTGCCGCAGGCGCCGAGGCTGTGGCCCAGCGCGCCCTTGGTGCCGAAGACGATCGGGCCGCGCTCGCCGGAGTCGAAGAGTTTCCGCAGGCTGGTGGCCTCGACGGCGTCGTTGACCGGGGTGCCGGTGCCGTGCGCGCTGACCACCGCGATGTCGACGGCGGTCAGTCCGCTGCCGGCCAGGGAGCGTTCGACGGCCAGGACGACGCTGGTCCCGCTGGGGTCGGGGGCGGTCATGCCGGCCGCGTCGTTGGCGGAGCCGGCGCCGCGCAGTACGGCCCGTACGGGTGCCGAGCGGCGCCGGGCGTGGTCGGCGGATTCGAGGATCAGGACACCGGCGCCCTCGCCGAGCACCATGCCGTTGTGGCGGGCGTCGAAGCTGCGGAGCGCTTCGTCGGTCATGGTGCCGAGCAGGGAGTGGCCGAGCCGTTTGGCGGGGGTGACGACGTCGGCACCGACGCAGACGCACACCTCGCGGCGGCCGGAGCGGATGAGTTCGGCGCCCATGAGGACGGCGTCGGAGCCGGCGGAGCAGGCGGTGGTGACGCACAGCGGGCGGCCGGGGAACCCGAGGCGGTCCGCGGCCTGGCCGGCCCATGCGGAGAGCGAGGGGACGTCCGGGTCGTCGAGGTTTCCCGCATAACTGGTGCCGAGAATGAGTTCCACGCCGTCGGCGTCGAGAGAAATTCCGGCGTCGGCGAGCGCGGAATTCACTGCGGAAATCGTGATGTCGAGCTGGCGCCGGTGCGGGCTTTCGGTGAGCGGGACATCCGGCACGACGGCCGCAAGTGCGCTGCGGACCGGTATCTCGGAGGGCGTCTCCCGTACTCCGGATTCACCTTTGAGCAGAGCGTGCCAGACTTCGGGCACGGAGTTGCCCAGCGGGGTGACCCAGCCCATTCCGGTGACGACGCAATGGCCCCGTGGAGCCGATTCGATGAAGTTGTCCATTCCCCGTTTTCCCCCTGGAGTGGAGCGCCGCGGGCGCGGGCGGTGCCCGGCGGCACACGGCAGCCGGTCACCGCCCGCGCATCGGCGCGCGGTGTGGCGGTGCGGTCAGACGGCGGCTGCCGCGACCTGCTGCCGGCGCTCGACGAGCGCGGTCAGGGACGCGATGGTGGCGAAGTGCTCGGGGGTGAAGTCCTCGTCCGAGATGGTGATGTCGAACGCCTCCTCCGCCTGCACCCGGAGCTCGACGAAGCCCAGCGAGTCCACCCCCAGCACGTCCCGCAGGCTGTCGTGCTCGCCCATCTGGTCGGTGGGGACCTCGACGTAGACATGCGAGACGAGAATGTTCTTGATGGTTTCGGCGATAGCCATGAGAAACCCTTTCCGGTTCCCCCGAAACGGAAATTCGGGAAGTGGAATGACGATGGAAGAATGCGCACGTAAAAAGTGCGCCGGTAACACCGATTCGCTTGTTCGGGATTCCCCGAAGGCATTTCCAAGCTAGATTCAACGAAGCCCGGACGTCAATTGCCTGCGACGTGGGGAAGATCTCACCGCGGCAGGTGCGGACGGGTCGGCGCATCAACGGAACGACAAAAACATTCCGCGGGGAATTCCGAGGAGTTTCCGTTGTGTTACCGGTCGGCGAACGCCGTGGGGCGGAAGGGGAGAAGGCAGGTGACAGCCGGGCACCGGCGCCGCGGACACGGCGGAAGGCACCGGCCGGCGGCGGCCGCCACCGGTGGAACGACGGTGTTCACCGGAGGCGGCCGACGGTCAGGTGCCTGTAAAACCTTCAAAAAGGGTCATTTATCGGGCAGTTCGGCGCCGCGGGCCGCACGCTTGGCGGCGGCGGACGGCGCCGGCCGCTGCGACAGTGCCGCGCCGGCCAGGATGACGAGCGCTCCCACCGGCTGGTGCCACTTCAGCACCTCGCCGAGGACCGCCGCCCCGGCGGCGGTGGAGACGACGGGCACGAGGTAGGTGACCATGGACGCCACCGTGGCGCCCGCGTCGCGGACCAGCCCGTACTGGATGAGGAAGGCCACACCGGTCCCCAGCGCGCCGAGCACGATCAGGGACAGCGTCGGGACCAGCGGGAAGTGCGTGGGGGCCGACGTCAGGAAGGGCGTGACGACGGCGAGTTCGACGGCTCCGGCGGTGACCTGGGCGGCGGAGAGCGCCACGCTGGAGTGGCCGGAGTCGGTCAGGAAGCGGCGGACGTAGACCCAGCCGGCGCCCATGCTCAGCGCGGCGCCCAGGGCCATCCCGGCTCCCACGGGGTCGCCGACGTTCGCGCCGTTCCAGATCCCGAACACCACCAGGACGCCGAGGAATCCCAGGGCCATACCGGCCAGCCGGTTCCGGTTCGGCCGCTCTCCGGGCAGTGCGCTGACCGCGACGAGCAGGGTGAACAGCGGGGTGGTGGCGTTGCAGATGCCCGCCAGCGCGGAGGTGATGCGCTCCTCGGAGTAGGCGAAGAGCGTGAACGGCAGCGCGTTGAGCAGGAACGCGGCCACCGCCAGGTGCAGCCACAACCGCGGGTCCCTGGGCAGCGCCTCGCGCTTGACCGCGAGCACCGCGAGCAGCGTGAGCGCGCCGAAGACGACCCGCCCCAGGGCCACCTGGAGCGGTGCGTACGCCGCGCCGCTGACCTTGACGAAGAGGAAGCTCAGCCCCCACACCAGCGCCAGCAGCGCGAAGCGTATCCGCCAGTCGAGGCGGGGGGCGGGTGCCGGAGGGGGTGCGTCGCTGGAGCGCGCCGCGGGGACGGGGGGCGGTGGAGCCACGGCTCCGCCCGCCTCGGTCGCAGGGAGGGACGAGTCCATGGCCGAAACTCTGATGTTCGCTACATCAAAGGACAAGCGAGAAAAACTGAGAGCTGACTGTAGGGTTGCTTCAACATGCTCAATCTCGAACGTCTCCGCATCCTGAAGGCCATCGCGACCTACGGCTCCGTCAGCGGCACCGCCGAGGTCCTGCACGTCACCACCTCGGCCGTCTCCCAGCAGATCCGCAAGCTGGAGCAGGAGACCGGGCACCAGCTGGTCAAGCGCAGCGGCCGGGGCGTGGAACTGACCTTCATCGCCCAGCTGCTGGCCGTCCGGGCGGGACAGATCCTGGCCCTGGTGGACGAGACCGAGGCCGAGCTCCAGGCGTACCGCAGCGCCCCGCTGGGCGAACTCACCCTCGGCGCCTTCCCCACCGCCGCCCGCGGCCTGGTGCCGCACGCCCTGCGGCTGCTCGCCGAGCGTGCCCCGGAGCTCCAGCTGCACATCCGCGAGATGGACTTCGACTCCCCGATGATCCAGGTGGAGCGCGGGGACCTGGACGTCGGTCTGGTGCAGGACTGGGACCACGTCCCGATCGACTGGCCGGCCACCGTCCGCAAGAAGCTGCTGATGACGGACATGGCGCAGGTGGCCCTCCCGCACGACCACCGGCTCGCCGGCCGGCCGACGGTGCGGATCGGTGAGCTGGTCGACGAGCGGTGGATCAGCCGGGTGCGCCGCTCGACGTGCCACGAGTGGCTGCTGTTCACCATGCGGGAGCAGGGCACCGAACCGCGCATCGTGCACACCGTCAACGAACACCCCACCCAACTCGCCCTGGTCTCGGCGGGCGTGGGGCTGGCCATGGTGCCCACCCTGGGCCTCGGCACGCTCCCGGACGGCGTCCGGGTCGTTCCCGTCGAGCCCCGGCTGACCCGCCGGGTCTACGCGGTGTGGCGGGCCGAGGGCTCGGTGCGCCCTTCCGTCCGGGCCGCGGTCAACGCGCTGGCCGCGGTCGGCGACCAGCTCTCCACCGGGCCGTCCGCGCCCGCCGCCTGAGCCTCCGCCAGGGGCCTTGCGCGGTCTCCCCGTCCCCCCTCCCCTCCCCGCTGCGCCGCCGCCGCCGGCACCGTACCCGCGCGCTTCCGCCGGCCCCCGTGCAGCAACCTGCCAGGCAGCTTCCTGCACAGCTCCGCCGCCCCGCACCCCCGCCCCCTCTGGCACGCTGAGCGGGACGGGCGTCACCTCCCCCGCTCCTCGTCCGCCGACGTGTCACCTCCCGGGCGCGGCCGGGTGTGCGCCACCCGTATCCTGCCGTCGCGGTAGCGGAGGACCGGGGCACGGCTGCGCGGGTCGAGGAAGCGCCGGGCGCCCCACGGCTTCGCGTCGAGGTCGAGGAGGACGAACGCGGCGGGCTGCCGGCCCATTCCCGCCGGGCGACGCGTTCGGTCAGCACGCGGTGCGCCGGTGTGCCCTCCCCGTACTCCCGGGCCAGGCGCCGCAGGGCCGGGGCGCCGGAGGCGGACACCTGGTGCGGACCGGACCGCATCCGCGGGTCGGGGCGACGCACCAGCGCGTCCGTGCCGCGGTTCGGGCGGAGCGCGACCCGCCGCAGGACGGCGGCGGCGCCGGCCACGACGAGCAGGCCGAAGCCGGTCAGCAGCCACTCCCCCACCGAGGCCGGCACCGCGCTCCGCACCCGCCTGCGCGCCGCCGGGCGCGGACCGGGCACCATGCCCCTGACCGCCCTCACCGCCCACCAACGGGAGCACCGATGCCCACGCACCCGCCCGCCGTCCGCCCCGCCACCCGCGCGGATCTGCCCCGGATCGTCCGTACGCTGGGGCGCGCCTTCGCCGACTACTCCCTGACCCGCCACACCCTCGCGGCCGATGACCACCCGGCGCGACTGGCGCGGTTCCACGAGCTGTTCGTCTCCCGGATCGGCCTGGACCACGGCCGGGTGTGGGTGGCCGACGACGGGACGGCGGTGGCCGTGTGGACCACCCCGGAGACCGCCGCGGCGGAGGCGTTCGCCGAGCTCGGGCCGCGGCTCGCCGAGATCTGCGGCGACCGGGCCGGGGCGTCGGCCGAGGCGGAGGCCGCGATGCGGCCGCACCGGCCCACCGGACCGGTGTGGTTCCTCGGCGCGCTGGGGATCGATCCCGCGCGGCAGGGGCGGGGCCTGGGGGCGGCGGTGCTCCGCCCCGGGCTCCGGGCCGCGGACGGTGCGGGGGTGCCGGCGTTCCTGGAGACCTCCGACGAGGGCAATGTGCGCTTCTACCGGCGCCTGGGCTTCGAGGTCACCGCCGCGTACCCGCTGCCCGGCGGCGGCCCGTACACCTGGGCGATGACGCGCCGGCCCGGTGCGACGGGGGCCTGAACCGGCCGCGCGGGGCGCCCCGGAGCCGTCCGGGCCGGGCCGCGCACCGGGCCCGTCACCGGCGCGTACCGGTCCGGCGGCCCCGTGCGCCGCGCTCGGTGTAGCGGCGCAGGACGTCGCCGGTGTGCTGGAGCTCCTCCATCAGCCGCGCGGACTCGACGACCAGCACGCCGTAGGGGAGGGCCGGGTCGGCCAGCGGCAGCCCGGACGCCTCGGCCTCGGCGGACACCCGGCGGCAGCACTCCCACGCCTCGTCGGTCAACTCGCCCACCTCGCGGGCCTGTTGGGACAGCCGGTCCTCGTCGAGGCCGGCCAGGACCTGGGTGATGCGGCCGACCGAGGCCAGGAAGTCCGCGTAGGAGTGGAGGAAGGGGGACGGCAGCGAGGCTTCCCGGTCGGTCTCCCACCGGCCCAGGCTCCGGATGAGCGAGGTCATCTGGTGCAGCGCCCGCTCCAGCGCCTCCAGCACCGCGCGGTAGCCCTCGAAACCGGTGCCGCCGCGCACGCGGTGCCGGCGGAACAGCCGGCGGGGGTTGTAGTACAAGCTCTCGCGCGCTGTGGACAGTCCGGACCTGGCCTGCGAGATCAGCGTTTCGCTGCGCTCCGCCCGGGCCCGCCAGTGCCGGATCCGTTCCGCGTCCAACTCGCCTTCCCGCAGGGCGGGATGGAGGTCGCCGATCAGGTCGCAGAGCCCGTGGGCGAGGGTGCGGATGCCGTGCTCCGCGCGGCGGTAGTGCAGCGGCGGCACCACCAGGAGGTTGATCAGCACGCCGACGCCGCACCCGACGAGGACCAGCAGGATGATCTGTCCCAGCTGGGTGGCCTTGCCGGCGGCCGAGGTGGCCTGGACGTAGGTGGAGAAGGCGAAGAACGCCGCGGTGGCGACCTGCGAGCCCTGCGGGACCAGAGCCGGCCACCGTCCGATGACCAGGGCGACCAGCGCCACCAGCGCGAAGGTGAGCAGGTCGGGGCCCACCAGGAAGCCGAGCGCGGCCTGCACGGCCACCCCGGCCGCCACCGCCGCCACGTAGCGCAGGGAGTCCAGCAGCGAGCGGTAGACGGTCACCTGCATGGTCAGGACGGCGGAGAACGGGGCGAAGGCCGGGGACCGGGCCGCGAAGACGTCGTAGGCGAGGAACCACGCGACGGTCGCGGCCAGGGTGCTCTTGCCGAGGACGAGCAGGGTGTGCCGCTCGTGCCCGGGGCCCCTGGCCCGCTGGAACCACTGCCGCGCCCGCCGGACCCGTCCCTGCCGGGCCGCCGGCTCCTGCCCCGCCGTGTTCTCGCCGTGGCTCATGCCCGCTCCGTTCCGCCGTGTCCCGGTGCCCGCCCGGAGCGCCCGTCGGCACCGTCATCCCGATCGAGCAGTTCCCCGCGTCCGCTGCGCCGGACCCGCGCGCCGCGATCCGGCACCCGTACGGCACGCGCACACCGGCCGCCCGGAGCCGGGACCGCCGGGTCGCGGCGCCGGGCGGCGGCCGGGACGGGCGTGGGCCGTCACCCACAGCAGGGTGACGGCCCACGCCCACGAAAGGCACAGGTCACCATCGGTACCAGCGGCGGCGCCCGGCGCCGTCGGCCGCCCGGAAGACGAATCCGAGCAGCCAGACCACCAGGACGGCCAGTGCGACCCACCACAGGACCTTCAAGGCGAATCCGGCGCCGAAGAGAATCAGCGCCAGCAGCAGGACGAGCAGCAGGGGACCCATAGTCGTATACCTCCACACCAATGGTTGCCCGTATCGCACCCTCACGTTTCCGGCCGGACCGGGGCGGGACATCTCCGCGCAGTGCCCGGATCGGCTTCCGCCCGGGTCCGGTGCGGTGAGGGCCCCGGCCGGGACGGGGGTGCCCGGCCGGGGTCACCGTCCATGTGCCCCGTGGAACGCCGGGCACGCCGGGAAATTCACCGGCGGCCCCGGCGGCCCCGCAACGGTGCAGGCAGGACCGTACGAAAACGTCCGGATCGGCCGCCCCGCAGCGGCGTTCAGCACGCCTTCGATTCCACCGGCGGGAAAAGCGAGGAATAGCGCCGGATCACCGGGGCAGGCGATGCACCGTCACCGATTGCACGCACGACAACCGTCCGGAACGCACGGGCGCCCGGCGATCGCGGTCGCCGTACCGGCGGCGGCCGATTCCGCCGGGGAACGCTCCCGCGGTCGAGCGGAATCGGGACGGAATAGCGAACGGGAAAGGGATATGGCTGAATTCCTCACGGACATCGAGACGATCCGGGCACGGGCGCGCCAGGAGATCGACAAGGGCCCGGTGACCGATGCCTACGGCGCGGACCTGGAGCGCGTGCTCCAGGTACTCAACGAGGCCCTGGCCACCGAGATCGTCTGCACGCTCCGGTACAAGCGGCACTACTACACGGCCTCCGGCCTCCTCTCGGAGCCGGCGGCGGCCGAATTCCTGGAGCACGCGGCGGAGGAGCAGGAGCACGCGGACAAGCTGGCCCGCCGCATCGTCCAGCTCGGCGGCGAGCCCGACTTCGATCCGGACACCCTGACGAAGCGTGCGCACGCCGGCTACGACGCCAGCGCCGACCTGGTCGCGATGATCAAGGAGGACCTGGTCGCCGAGCGGGTGGCGATCGCCGCGTACACGGAGATCGCCCAGTGGCTGGGCGACGGCGACCCGACCACCCGCCGGGTGTTCGAGGAACTCCTCGCGCAGGAGGAGGAGCACGCGGACGACCTGCGCGGTCTGCTGGAGCGGCTCCCCCGGCAGCTCCAGGAAGAGTCGGCCGCCCGGGCCTGACCCGTTCCTCCGCCCCCTCGGGGGGAGCGGAGGAGCGCAGCGCACTGACGATCCACGGCGAGGGAGCCCCTACCTGATGAATGCCGAACTGCTGAGCGTCGAGGTCACCGTCATCGACGAGCGGACCGCCGTGGTGGCGGTGTGCGGGGAGCTGGACGCGGAGACCGCCACCGCCCTGCACCACCACCTCGCCAACCAGCTCACGCACGGCCGGCGCCACCTCGTGCTCGACCTGCGGGACGTCCCGTTCATGGATTCCTCGGGGCTGAACATCATCATCCGGGCGTACAACGACACCCGGCGGGTGGGCGGCAGCGTGCAGTTGGCCGCCGCGTCGCCGGTGGTGCGCCGGCTGCTGGACCTGACGGGCATCAGCGTCACCGCCCCGGTCCGGGACACCCCCGAAGAGGCTCTGTTCGCCCTGGCCGCCGAATCCCTCCCGGCCCACCCATCTCCCGGCGCAACACCTCCGGCTGACGAATCCTCGTCATAACCCTCGACAGATCTCCGGACCGACAAGCCGGTTCACGTATTCCGAACACCGAGGAAAGGAAAGCGACATGTCCGCGGAAGAAAAGCGCAAGGCCATGACCGAACAGCTCACCGGCAAGGCGAAGAAGGAAGCCGGCCGGACGGTCGGCAACGAGAGCGCCGCCGCGGAAGGCGCCGCCAAGGAATCCAAGGGCGCGCTCCGCTCCGCGAAGGAAAAGCTCAAGGACGCCTTCAAGAACTGACGGCAGGTCTCCGAAGGTGGGCCACGGCGTGCGGCGCCGTGGCCCACCTTCGCCGTGCCGGGGGGGTGGCCCACCTTCGCCGTGCCGGGGTGGCACTGGTACCACCCTGAGGACGGCAGATGGCTGCCTTGTCGGCCGGTACCGGCCGGTGAAGGATCGACGGGACCGAGATCGCCGCCGGCTGTCCCGCCGGCATTCCTCAGGGGGACCCTGCCCATGCCGATACCCGTGCCCGGGAAGGCCGCCCGCCGGGCGGCAGCCGCCGCTTTTGTTCTCCTCGCCGCCGCGGCCCTCCCGCTCGCCGGGGCGGACCCCGCCTCCGCCGCGAACACCGCCCGTCCGGGCGCCCCCGGCGTCCCGGCCCGCTACCTCACCCAGCACCTCGCCTGGCAGCCCTGCGCCGCCGGCGCGCTGGAGTGCGCGGCGATGGCCGTGCCGCGGGACTGGCACCACCCGGACCGCGGTCCCGCGCTGACCGTCGAGGTCTCCCGCCACCGGGCGACCGATCCCGCCGCGCGGCGCGGGGTGCTGATGATGGCCGCCGGCGGCCCCGGCGCCTCGGGTCTCAAGCGGCCCGCCGGCCTGGCCACCTACGCTCCCGCTCTCGCCGCGGCGTACGACATCGTCAGCTTCGACCAGCGGGGCGTCGGCAGCAGCACCAAGGTCACCTGCGCCGACCAGCCGGCCGTCGACGCCTACTTCTCCGGCGACAAGCGCGACCGCTCCCCCGAGGCGATCCGCACCACCTTCGCCCGGGCCCGCGCCTTCGTCCGCGAGTGCGAGCGCCGCTCCGGCGACCTGCTGCCGTACCTCACCACCGATCAGGCCGTCCACGACATGGACCTCTACCGGTCCCTCCTCGGCGCCGACACGCTCTCCTACTACGGCCCGTCCTACGCCACGTACCTCGGCGCCGCCTACGCCACCGAGTTCCCGCACCGGGTGGCCCGCATGGTGCTGGACAGCAACATCGACTACACCGGCACCTGGCAGTCGTTCATGGAGGGCCAGCCGTTCAGCTTCCAGCGCCGTTTCGAGGAGGACTTCCTCCCCTGGCTGGCGCGGCACGACGACGTCTACCACCAGGGCCGCACGCCCTCCCGGGCCAAGGCGTCCTACGAGCGCCTGCGCGCCGCGCTGCGCGATGCCCCGCTCGTCCTCGACGGCACGGCCCTGACCCCCGACCAGCTGGACACCCTCACCAGCAACGCCCTGTACCAGGCCGACCCGGGTTTTCCGCGCCTCGCCGCCGCCCTGACCGTCCTGGAGCACCCCGACACCGCCCCGCCCGCCGCCAAGCAGCAGCTCGCCAAGGCCATGGCGCACCCCATGGACGCGGCCTTCGTGGCGGACTTCTTCTCCGTCGTCTGCAACGACACTCCGTGGAACCGCAGCGCCGACTACTGGATCGCGCGCAGTGCCCGCGACACGCGCGAACACCCGCTGGTGGGCGCCCGTTCGCTGGCCTACTCCGCGGTCTGCGCCGCCTGGCCGCGCTCCGCCGCCCCGCGCATCGAGGTCACCGGCCGCGGCCTGCCGCCCCTGCTCCTGGTGAACTCCACCCACGACCCGGCCACGTACTACGAGGGCGCCCTGCGCGACCACCGGGCGCTGCCCGGCTCCCGGCTGATCACGGTCGCCGGGGGCGGCGACCACGGCCAGTTCCAGAATCGCAACGCCTGTGTCGACGGCTTCGTCGAGGACTACCTCCTCGACGAAGCCGTCCCGCCCGCCGACACCACCTGCGCCGCCAACCCCCTCCCGGCCCCGGCCGCCCCCGCGTCACCCGGGCCGCGGTGACCGCCCGGCGGCCCGGCCGGACGGCTCCCGGCCAACCGGCCGCGCGCGCTACTCCGGGCGCCCGCCGAACTGCCAGTCGTGCACCTCGATGCCGGCGTAGCGGTCCGGGGTCAGGACGGCGCGGGCGGTGGCCGGGTCCGCCGCCCGGACCAGGGCGGCCGTGCCCAGCCAGGCGGACCCGTCATCGGACAGCAGCGGCCCGTAGGCGATCAGTTCGTCCCGGTCGGCCGGCACCGCCAGGTCGGCGGCCGCTCCCTCGCCCAGGCCGAGCACCAGATACCGGTTGCCGCCGGTCCGGCCGCCGGGGAAGTCCCACATGGTGCGCCCCAGGGAGTTGCGCCACCGCCGCAGCAGCACGTCCCGGTAGGCGCCCGCCTGGTAGCTGGGCTCCTCGAAGGCGAACGCGCGCGCCGCGGCGGGATCGGGCAGGTCGAGGAGGTGCAGGCTGCCGGTGAGGACGTCGCCGCCGTCCGCGAAGGTCGGCCCCCGGGCGATCATCTCCTGCGCGTAACGGTCCATGTAGGACCGGTGGGCTTCGAGCAGCGCGTGCCGCAGCGGCATCGAGCCGGGCCGGTCGCGGTGGTAGCAGAGGAACTCCATACCCGCAGGATCTCCCGCCGCGCGGCCCCCGGTCGAGCGGGTTTCGCCGCGCGGGGCGGGTGCGGCGGTCAGCCGGGGCGGCGGGCGGCGAAGCCGCGCAGCAGGCCGTGCAGGGCGTCGTCGAGCGCGGCGGGCGGCCCGGATTGCGGGTCGGCGCCGGTCAGATGACGGAAGACCAGGCCGTCCAGGAAGGCGATGAACACCTGGGCCTGGCCGGCCGGTTCGGTGGCGCCGGCGGCGGCGAGGGCCTGCTCCGCCAGGCGGTGGTAGTGGGCGCGGGCCCGGTCCAGGGCGGTGCGGAGTTCGGGGCGGCGGCCGGCCTCCAGCATGAGTTCGTAGCGGGCCCGCATCCGGTCGCCGGCCGAGGTCGTCCAGTACCGGACGAGGTCGGCGGCGGCCGCGGCCAGCTCCGCCGGGCCCCCGCCGTGCCCCAGGAGCGCGGGGTGCCCGGCCAGGTCGGCGGTGTCCACCTCGACCAGGCGCTCGACCGCCGCCTGGAGCAGGGCCTGCCGGGTGCGGAAGTAGTACGAGCAGGACCCCTGCGGCAGGTCCGCGGCCCGGTCCACCGCGCGATGGGTCAGACCGCGCATCCCCTCCCGCGCCAGCGTCGCGATCGCGGCGTCCGCCACCTGCCGCCGCCGTGCCGTACTGTCCGTCATCTCCCGCTCCCAGCCTGTCCGTTGCCCCGCACCGCTGCCCGCTCCGGGGCCGTTCCACCCCACCACCTCTACAAGTGTAGAGTACCGCCCGTCACGCACCCCTCTACAGCCGTAGAGGGTCGCTTACGGGAGGAGTGCCGATGAACGACGAGACGCCGGACCGGGGTTCGGGCGGGCGCACCGCGATCGTGGCCGGTGGCGGTATCGGCGGGCTGGCGGCCGCCCTGGCCCTGGCCGGGCGCGGCTGGCGGGTGCGGGTGCTGGAGCGGGCCGCACGGTTCGGGGAGGTCGGGGCCGGCCTGTCGCTGTGGCCCAACGGCGTGCGCGCCCTGGAGGCGCTGGGCGTGGGGGCGGCGGTGCGCGCGCAGGCACTGGCCGAGGCCGAGGCCGGTTTCCGCGACGTCTCAGGGCGCTGGCTGTCGCGCACCGACACCGCCGAACTGGCGCGCCGGTACGGCCCGGTGGCGCTGATCCACCGCGCGGACCTGCTGGACATCCTGCGCCGCGCCCTGCCCGCGGACGCGCTGTGCACCGGGAGCGCGGTGACGGCCGTGGAGACCGGCGGGGCGCGGGTGCGCGTCGGGCACGGCAGCGGCGTCCTGGAGGCCGACCTGCTGGTGGGCGCGGACGGCATCCACAGCAGCGTGCGCCGGGCGCTCTGGCCGCAGGCTCCCGAACCCCGCTACGCCGGGTACACCGCCTGGCGGCTGGTGGCCCGCTACGGCCCGCTCACGGCCGGCGGCGAGACCTGGGGCCGCGGCGAACGCATCGGCATCGCCCCGCTCCCGGACGGCCGCACCTACCTGTTCGGGGTGGCGAACGCACCCGCCGGGCAGCGCGGCCCGGACGGTGAACTCGCCGAGCTGCGGCGGCGGTTCGGGCACTGGCACGACCCGATCCCGGCTCTGCTGGCGGCCGCCACCGAAGAGGCGGTGCTGCGCCACGACGTCTACGAACTGCCGCCGCTGCCGTCGTACGCCACCGGCCGGGTCGCACTGCTCGGCGACGCCGCGCACGCCATGACCCCCGACCTGGGGCAGGGCGCCAACCAGGCACTGGAGGACGCCGTCACGCTGGCCACGCTGCTGGACCCCCGGACCCGCGCTTCGGTACCCGAGGCGCTGGCCGCGTACGACCGGGTGCGCCGCCCGCGGACGCAGCTGATCGCCCGGCGGTCCCGCCGCATCGGCGCCGTCGCGCAGTGTGCCTGGGAACCGGGGCGGGCGGTGCGGGACCGCGTCCTGCGCCTGATCCCGGCCAGGCACCTGCTGGGCTCCCTCGCCCCGGTCCTCGACTGGCGGCCGCCCGCCCCGCCCCCGGACCGCCCCGGCGAGGCGACGCGCTGAACCAGGCACCCAGGCACCCACCGAACAGCACCCAGGCATCCAGGCGCCCCGAGCTTCCAGGACCCCGCCCCGGACACAGCAAAGGCAAGGAGCGCACACCCCTTGCCACTTTCAAGATATAGCGCACAGGGGGGCTTGCGGCAAGGCCCCGGTCGTGCCGCAGGATGGGCGGCCTTGACCGGGACCTGAGAGCTCAAGGGGGATCTGCGCTATGCGTGTGGTGTTGTCGTCGTGGGGATCGCGGGGGGATGTCCAACCGCTGGCGGCGCTCGCGGTGCGGTTGCGCGAACGCGGCGCGGAGGTGCGGGTGTGCGTCCCGCCGGACGAGGAGTTCACGGCGCTGCTGGCGCGTGCCGGCGCGGAACCGGTGCCGCTCGGCCCGTCGGTGCGTTCGGTGGTGACCGGTGAACGGCCGCCGACGGCCCGGGACGCGTTCCGGCTCGCGCCCGAGCTGGTCGCCGCACGGTTCGAGACGCTCAGCGCCGCGGCGGAGGGCGGCGACGCGCTGCTGGCGACCGGCCTGATGCCGGCCGGGGCCCGTTCGGTCGCCGAGAAACTGGGCATTCCCTACGTCTTCGCGTGCTTCCATCCGTTCGGACTGCCCTCCCGGCACTTCCGGCCGGGGCGACGGCCGGGCACCCCGTCCCCGGAGGAGGAGACCGACCCGAAGGTGCTGTGGGAGCAGGACGCCCAGCGCGTGAACGCGTTGTACGGCGAGGCGCTCAACCGCCACCGCACGGCGCTCGGCCTGCCGCCGGTGGACAACGTCCGCGACCACGTCCTCACCGACCGGCCGTGGCTGGCGGCGGACCCGGTCCTGGGCCCGTGGCAGGACCTGACGGAACTCGACCTCGTGCAGACCGGCGCGTGGCTCCTGCCCGACGACCGCCCGCTGCCGGACGACCTGGCGGCGTTCCTGGCGGCCGGCGCGCCACCGGTGTACGTGGGCTTCGGCAGCATGGCCCTGCACACCTCGGCCGAGCTGGCCAAGGTGGCCGTCGAGGCGGTCCGGGCGCACGGCCGCCGCGTCGTGCTCGCCAGCGGCTGGGCCGGCCTGGCCCGGACCGACGACCGGGACGACTGCTTCGTCGTCGGTGAGGTCAACCACCGGGCGCTGTTCGGCCGGGTGGCCGCCGTGGTGCACCACGGCGGTGCCGGCACCACGACGACCGCCGCCCTGGCCGGCGCGCCCCAGGTGGTGGTGCCGCACATCGTGGACCAGCCGCGCTGGGCCGCGCAGGTCGCCGCGTTGGGCATCGGCGCGGCCCACGACGGCGCGACGCCGACCGCCGGTTCCCTCTCGGCCGCGCTCGCCACGGCCCTGGCGCCAAAGACCGCGGCCCGGGCCAGGGCCGTGGCGGGCACGATCCGCACCGACGGCGCGGCGGTGGCCGCGGACCTGCTGCTCGACACGGCCCGTGCGGCACGCCGGCGCTGACCGGCGGCGGGCGACGGGCGCACCGCGCCGCGCGGCCCTCCGGGGCCGGGGCCTACTCCGCGTCCGTCGCCCCTAGATGAGTGAGTCCGATGTTCTTAGTGGTCGTAGGCGGTCAGGGATCGTTTGGTCTTGGCGCCGGTGGTCCAGTTGTGCCAGATGCAGGCTGCCAGGGCGAGGAGTCGTTGGCCGGTGCGGGCGCACACTCCCGGCAGGGTTCTGCCGCCGTGTTGTTCCAGACCAAGCTGGCCCTTGAGCGTGGCGAATACAGCCTCGATCCACTGACGGACCCGGGCGAGACGGCCGTGCCGGACAGGCTCGTCCTTGCGGTCCGGCCGCACCAGGTGGACGCCCAGGCGCTCGGTGAGGAACGCCTCGAACTCCCGCCCGGCAAAGCCCTTGTCCGCCAGGATCACCTGGCCTTCGCGGACGAGGTGATGATCGCGTTCCAGCAGGGCGATCATCACCTCTCGTTCGCCGATCTTGGGATTGGCCAGGCACCAGGTGACGGGCATGCCCTCGGCGGTGGTGACCAGGTAGAGCCGCAGTCCCCAGAAGAAGCGGGAGTGGCTGCGGCAGTAGCCGTAGCCGGCGTGCCCGGCCAGGTAGGAGCGTTTGGCGGTCTCGCGGGAGGCGGCGCAGGGCAGCGGGGTTGAGTCGATCAGCCGGAGGTCGTCGTGCCAGGTCGGCACCTGCCGGGCCAAGGCCTCGATCACGTGGCTGATCAGTGGTCCGGCGGCGTTGAGGCGTTTGTTGTAGGCGGATTGCTGGGGCAGGTAGCGGAAGAGGTGTCCCAGGCGGGCGTGGGCGAAGCGGATCCAGTGCCGGGCCGAGGGGAAGCCGAGCAGGACCTGGGCGACGGCCAGGCACAGGAGTTCGGCGTCCGTCAGTTTCGGGGGTCGCCCGATCCGGCGACGAGGGGCCACATGGTCGTCGATGAACACGTACAGTGCCGCCAGAAGGGCGTCCAGGCTGGTAGTCACACACGAGCCAACGGGCGCCCTTCGCCATGGTCGCGGCCAGCACAAACATCGGACTCACTCATCTAGGCGGTTCGGCATATGCCAACCGCCGCGACCTCCGAGAACGTGAGTATCCGGAGCACTGGACCGGCCATACGGTCAGGGGGCGGAGATGGGCGACGGCCTGGACAGTGGACAAGACGCCGAGGTCACGGACGCGCGGCGGGAGTTCGCCGAAGAACTGAGGAGCGCCCGGGAGCTCCATGACCCCAGACCGCTGAGCCAGGAGGCGCTGGCCCGGCTGCTGCGGACGTCGAAGTCGACCATCAGCCGAGTGGAGACGTGCAAGGGGCCCATCCCCCCGGAGTTTCCGGCGAAGTTCGACGAAGTCTTCGGTACGGACGGGAAGTTCAAGCGGCTCCACGAAGAGATCGTGGCCCGTTCGTTCCCGTCGCTGTTCCGGCAGCGCATGGCGCTGGAGCGGTCCGCCGTCGCGATTCGGGAGTGGTCGCCCACGATCGTGCCGGGGCTCTTCCAGACCGCCGATTACGCGAGGCACCTCCTTGCGGCCGGGGCGCCGCGTGCCAGCGAGCAGGAGATCACGCGGGACGTGAACAACCGACTCCACCGGCAGACGCTCCTGGCCGGCGATACCCCTCCGGACGTGTGCGTGGTGCTGTGCGAGTCCGTGTTGCGTCGGCGCTTCTGCCCTCCGGACGTCATGCGGCGCCAGCTCAAGGTCCTCGTGGAGGCAGGCAAACGCCCAACCGTCCGAATCCAGGTGCTTCCGCTGGACGCCCCTGGAAGCCTCTTCATCGACTGGCCGGTCTCGCTGATCACGTCTCCGAACCACGCTGTCTCGGTATGCGTCGAAACCTACAAGACTGCCAACATCATCAATGAAGACGATCACGTACTGGCCGCCCTCCGGACCTACGATGAACTGACCAGCGAGGCGCTTTCCACGCGGGAGAGCGCCCGCATGATCGAAGAGCAGATGGAGTCGCTGTCGTGATCATTGGTCCGACCCAGTGGGTCAAGAGCAGCTACAGCAGCCCGGAGGGCGGGAACTGCCTGGAGTGGGCGCCCAGTTCGGCCCGCGCGACCGGCAACGTCCCGGTGCGGGACAGCAAGACGCCGGAGGGTCCTGTCCTCGCGTTCCCGGCCGCCTCTTTCGCCACGTTCATCGCGGCCGTCAAGGGCGCCGGGTTTTCCCGCTGACCCCGGACAGCGGTCCGGAGCAGTCGAACGCCCCCTTCACCCGGCGGTGAGGGGGGCCGCCGCTCGTCAGTCCCCGTACGTGACCGTCACCGGCGCGTGGTCGCTCCAGCGCTGGTCGTAGGAGGCCGCGCGCTCGACCGTGGCCTTGAGGGCGCGGGCGGCCAGGCCCGGGGTGGCCATGTGGTAGTCGATGCGCCAGCCGGCGTCGTTGTCGAAGGCCCGCCCGCGGTAGGACCACCAGGAGTACGGCCCCTCGGCCTCCGGGTGCAGGGCCCGGACGACGTCCACGTAGCCGCCCCGGTCCTCGTCGAGGACGGCGGTGAGCCAGGCCCGCTCCTCCGGCAGGAAGCCGGACTTCTTCTGGTTGGCCTTCCAGTTCTTCAGGTCGGCCTCGCGGTGGGCGATGTTCCAGTCGCCGCAGACGACGACCTCGCGACCGTCCGCCGCGGCCCGCTCGCGCAGGCCCACCAGGTACGGCAGGAACTCCGCCATGAACCGTTCCTTCTCGTCCTGCCGCTCGGTGCCGACCTCACCGGAGGGCAGGTACAGGCTGGCCACCGTCACCCCGGGCAGGTCCGCCTCGACGTACCGGCCGCTGCCGTCGAACTCCGCCGACCCGAAGCCGGTCCGCACCCCGTCCGGCTCCCGCCGCGTGTAGAGCGAGACCCCGGCCCGGCCCTTGGCGGCCGCCGGCGCGTGCACCGCGTACCAGCCGGCCGGCTCCCGCACCTCCGCCGGCAGCAGCGCCGTCTCGGCGCGCACCTCCTGGAGGCACACCACATCGGCACCGGTCCCGGCCAGCCACGGCACGAAGCCCTTCCTGGCCGCGGCCCGCAGCCCATTCACATTCACAGAGGTCACGGTGAGCATCCCGGCACCCTACCCGCCCTCCCCCGGGGCCCCGCGCTTCCGTACGCTTCCTGGAATGGAGATACGTCCCGTCCGGTACGACCACCCCGACGCGGTGCGGCTCGACCGGGAGGTCCAGCAGGAGTACGCGCGGCGCTACGGCGGCGACGGGGACGCCACCCCGCTCGACCCGGAGATGTTCGTCCCGCCGAACGGCCTGTATCTGATCGCCTACGAGGACGGCACCCCGCTGGCCACCGGCGGGTGGCGGGTCCAGGAGGACACCGCCGAGGGGTACGCCCCCGGGGACGCCGAGATCAAGCGGATGTTCGTGGTGCCCGGCGCCCGCGGCCGCGGGCTGGCCCGGCGGATCCTGGCCGCGCTGGAGGCGGACGCGCGGGCCGCCGGCCGCATCCGGATGGTGCTGGAGACCGGCAGCAAGCAGCCCGAGGCGATCGCGCTCTACGCCTCCAGCGGCTACGCGACGGTGCCGAAGTTCGGCTACTACCGGGGCTACGAATCCAGCCTCTGCATGGGGAAACCGCTGGTCACCGACGCGTAGCCGCGCGCGCGGAGCAGCGGGGAGCCGGCCCGGCTTTGACAGGTCCCTGGCCGCCTTCCATACTCATTCCACTAATGAACTAGTTAAAGGGGGGATTGAGCGTGCACGACCCCAGCCCCGCCCCGGGCCCCTGGGCGATCGAGGCGGACAACCTGTGGAAGCGGTACCGGCGGCGGTGGGCGCTCCAGGAGTGCTCCTTCCGCGTCCCGGCCGGCCGGGTCTGCGCCATGGTCGGCCCCAACGGTGCCGGCAAGAGCACCTTCCTGGGCATCGCGGCCCGGCTCGTGCAGCCGAGCAGCGGCAGCCTGCGGCTGTGCGGCGTGCCGGTCTCCGACCCCGCGGTGCTGTCCCGCGTCGCCTACCTCGCGCAGGACAAGCCGCTCTACCCGCGCTTCACGGTCGCCGACACCCTGCGCCTGGGCCGGGAGCTGAACCCGCGCTGGGACCAGGCGCTGGCCGAGCGGATCGTCCGCTCCGGCAACATCGCGCCGAGCGCCCGGGTCGGCACCCTCTCCGGCGGCCAGCGCACCCGCGTCGCGTTCGCCCTCGCCTTCGGCAAGCGCCCCGACCTGCTGCTGCTCGACGAGCCGATGTCCGACCTGGACCCGCTGGCCCGGGACGAGCTGTCCGGGCTGCTGATGGCCGAGGCCGCCGAGCACGGCACCACGGTCCTGATGTCCTCGCACATGCTGTCCGAGGTGGAGGAGATGTGCGACCACCTCCTCGTCCTGGCCGACGGCCGGCTGCGGATGGCCGGCCCGGCCGACGCGCTGGTGCCCGCGCACACCCTGGTCACCGGACTCGCCGTCGACGGCCGGGTCCCGCCGGAGCTGACCGAGCACCACACCGTCGTCGAGGCGCGGGTCAGCGGGCGGCAGTTCAGCGCCCTGGTCCGGCCGAACGGGCCGCTGGCCGGCACCCCCGGCGCCCCGGCGGCCGCCGCCTGGGACACCCTCTCGCCGAGCCTGGAGGAGGTCCTCCTGGCCTGCATGCGCGCCCCGGGAGCCCCCGCCCTCGTGCTGGACGAGCCCCGGAAGGAGACTGCGGCATGAGCACCGCCACCACCCCGAAGACCGGTACCGGCCGCGCGGCCGGCGGCGCGCTGCACGGCACCCTGTGGCTGGTCTGGCGCCGCCACCGCACCGCGCTGCTCGCCGGCATCCTGCTCACCCTCGCCGCCTGCGCCCTCTTCTCGTACCAGCGGATCGGGCTGATGGGCTTCCTCGGGGACCACGGCGCGCCGGACGCGCTCCAGGACGAGTTCCGGACCCGGTTCGACGGGGCCTTCAACAGCGACCTCTCGTTCCTCCGGTACATCCCGGTCGTGGTCGCCGTCTTCCTCGGCGCCCCGCTGATCTCCTCCGAGCTGGAGCGCGGCACCGTCCACCTGGTCACCACCCAGTCCACCGGCCGCGGCCGCTGGCTGGCGACCACCCTCGCACTGCCCCTGACCCTGGTGACGGTCTGCACCACGCTGCTGGCGGTGGTCTTCCAGTGGCTGTGGGCGCCGGCCCGCTCCCTGGTCGTGGGGGGCGACTGGCTCAACAGCGGCCCGTTCGACGTCACCGGCCCGGTGCTGGCCGCCAAGACCCTCTTCCTGACCGCCTGCGGCATCGCCCTGGGCAAACTGCTCAAGCGGATGATCCCGGCGATGGTGGCCACCGCGTTCACCGCGGCGGCGGTGAGCGTCGTGTGGGGCGAGAAGGTGGTGGCGCGGCTCGGCACCCCGCTGCGCCTGACCTACCCGTACGACGGCGACGGTCCCGCGCTGCCGGCGGACGCGGTGCGGTTCGACGACTGGGTGGCCACCGCCGACGGCCGCCTGTACGGCTTCGGCACCTGCGTCCACGACGCCCAGCCGGACGCCTGCCGGGCCAAGCTGGGCATCGTCCACCGCGTCACCGAGTACTTCTCGTACGACCAGATGGCGGCGATGCAGTGGCGCGGGGCGGCCCTGCTGCTGGCGCTGACCGCCGTGCTGCTGGCGTTCGTGGTGTGGCGGGCCCGCCGGCGGCCGCTCTGAACGGCCGCCGGCCGCGTCCCGGGCGGCGCTTTGACACCCGTCCCGGGCGGCCCGATCATCGAGCGGTCGACGCGCGCGGGCCCCGCCGGGGCGCCGGCCGCGCCGGCACGGACCCCGAGGCAGAGAGGCGGTGAGTGCCGTCGAATTCCGGATCGACCGCCGCAGCGGCGTCGCCACTTACCTCCAGATCGTCCAGCAGGTTCAGCAGGCACTACGGCTGGGCGTCCTGGTGGAGGGCGACCGGCTGCCGACGGCGGCGCAGGTCGCCGCCACCACCAAGGTCAACCCGAACACCACGCTCAAGGCGTACCGGGAGCTGGAGCGGGAGGGCCTGGTCGAGCCGCGCCCGGGGCTCGGCACGTTCGTCAGCCGGACCCTGGCCCGGCCCGACTCGGCCGCGGACGCCGTGCTGCGCGAGGAGCTGCGCGCCTGGATGGACCGCGCCCGCGCCGAGGGCCTGGACCGCGAGGACGTCCGCGCGCTGCTGAACTCCGTCCTGGAGGACCGCTTCCCGGCGAGCCGGGAGGGATGAGCGCGGGGCGGGCTCCCGGCGCCGCGCCCCGGGGGTGCGCCCCCGGGGGCGCACCCCGTCAGCCCTGCCGCCCGCCCCCGCTGCCGCCCCCGTCCGGACCGGCCTCCGCCGACCACTCACGCGATCCCCGGCGCGATCCCGCGCCCGGCCCCGTGCCCGGCTCCGTGTCCGGCCTTTCGCCCGGCCCGGTTTCCGTCCGCTCGCCCGGCTCCGTCCCCGCCCCCTCGTCCGGCTCCGGGCAGCGGGCCGCCCGCAGGTCCACGGTGGCCTGCGCCCCGCCGCCGGGCGGATTGGCGAAGCTCAGCCCGGCGCCCAGCACCCGCGCCTGCCCGGCCGCGATGGTCAGCCCCAGGCCCAGCCCGGCCCCGCCCGCGCCCCCGCCGGTACGGAACCGCTGCGGCCCGTGCGCCAGCAGTGCCGGCGGGAAACCGGGCCCGGCATCCCGCACCCGTATCAGCCCGTCGTCGACCTCCACCGTCACCGGCGCGGCACCGTGCCGCCGGGCGTTGCTGATCAGATTGACCAGGATCCGCTCGACCCGCCGCGGATCGGTCTCCACCAGCCCGTCCGCGGCGACGCGCACCCGCACCGGCCCGTCCCCGTCCGGCCCGGCACCCGCCGGCCCGTCCCCGTCCGGCCCGGCCGCCCGCGCGGCGCCCGGAGCGGCGCCCGCGACGGCCCGCCGCACCAGCTCCCCCAGCGGCCGCACCTCCCGGTCCGCCTCCTCGGTACGGGCGTCCAGCCGGGCCACCTCCAGGACGTCCTCCATCAGCCCGCGCACCCGCTCGGCCCGCTCCCGGACCATCTCGGCGGGCCGGGACGGCGGCAGCAGTCCGGCTGCGGCGACCAGCCCGGCCACCGGCGTCCGCAGCTCGTGCGCGATGTTCGCGGTGACGTCCCGCTCGGCCTTCAGCCGGCCCGCGAGCGCGTCGGCCATGGTGTTGACCGCCGCGGTGAGCTGCGCGATCTCGTCGTTCCCGGTCCCCGCCAGCCGCGCACCCAGATCGCCCTCGGCGATCCGCTGGGCGGTCGCCGCCGACCTCGTCAGCCGCCGCCCGAGCCGGTGCGCCACCAGCAGTCCGACCACGCAGCCCAGCGCCGTACCGGCCGCCCCGGCGACCCACAGCATCCGGTCCAGCTCCGCCACGGTCTGCGCTTCGCGCTGGTAGGACCGCTTCAGCGCGATGACGTCCGGGCCCACTCTGGTGGCCGCCCACAGGTACGGGGTCCGCCCGCCCTCCTCCAGGTAGACGCCCCGCCGGCCGCGCTCGGTCAGCTCCTTCAACGGGTGCGGCAGGTCCGGCGGGTTGATCATCCCGCGCCCGGTGTCGATACCGGCCGCGCGGTCCTGCACGGCGGTCTGGAGCCGGCTGTCGATGCTGTGCCCGGCCAGGTCGAGCTGGGCGTTGACGGTGCGGTGGTGGACGAGCACGCCGACGAGGACCGCGACCACCGCGGCGGTGGCGGCGATCGCGATGCCGATCTTGGCGCGCAACCCCATCCGTTCCCGTCTCCGTTCCTGTCGTCCTCCGCGTTCCCCCGCCGCCGCCTTCCGACCCCGTTTCCCCCACCGGCCCCACTGTCCCCGCCGGTCCCGCCTTCCCCGCCGCCCGCGTCCTGGGGGCCGGCGGCTCACACGTCCGGCAGGTGCAGGCTCACCCGGCCCAGCTCGGCGGCCTTCTCCCCGCGCAGCTGCGGCGCCACCACCCCGGCCGCGGAGTAGTACGCGAACCCCTGCTGCCGCTGGAGCCCGCTCAGCGTGACCTTGACCCGGTACGGCGTGCGGACGCACTCCGGCGCGCACCAGGGCCCGGACAGCCCGCCGTCGGCCACCGCGGTCGGGCCGCCCCACGACTCCCAGCGCAGCCCGGTCAGCCGCGCCGAGTCGCCCAGGGGCAGGGCGTCCGGGCGTTGCAGCGGACGGCCGGCGTCCCCGGCCGCGTAGACCGGTCCGGTCCGCGCGGGCGGCGCGAGGGCGGGCCCCTGGTCCCGCAGCAGCGGATCCGGCCCGCCGCACCCCGAGAGCACCGCGGAGCACGCCCCCGCGAGCAGCAGCACGGCCCCGGCGGCCCCGGCGGCACGGGCGGCGGCAGACGCTGATCTCACAACCAACAATTCCTCGGACGGCGGCGGGACGGGGACGGGACGGGACGGGACGGGGGGCAGGGCGGTGCGGGACGGCGGAAGGCGCCGGACGGGCCGCGGGACGGCCCCGGCACGGCGGAAGGCGCGCCCCGGCACCCGGGCGCACCGCCCACGGCCAGCGCCCGGCACCCCGGCACCCGCCCCGGCACACCCCGGGCCGGGCCACCCCGGCACCTGCGCACATGACCCTGCGTGCCCAGCCGTACACACCCACCCGCACACACGAGCGAATATCTGTTTCCCGACAAATGTAACGGGGGTCCCTCCGAACCGGCGCCCGACCGCTTCCCGGCACCGTTCCCCGACGCCTCCCCCGCCCCCGCCCCCGCCATGCCGCACCTTGACCCTCACGTCACGTCAGGGCGCACGCTTGTCCCGCACCCGGGGCCGGCGCCCGTCCGCCCCGCCCCGTCCCCTCCGTCCCGTTCACCGAAAGGCTTCCCCATGGGATACCCGGTAGGCCAGGTCGCCGCCTTCGCCGGGGTCACCGTCCGCACCCTGCACCACTACGACCGGACCGGCCTGCTGTGCCCCAGCGACCGCAGCCCGGCCGGCTACCGCCTCTACGGCGACGCGGACCTCGCCCGGCTCCAGCAGATCCTCTTCTACCGGGAGCTGGGCTTCCCGCTCGACGAGATCGCCGCGATCCTGGCGGACCCGGAGGCCAACGCCCTGGACCAGCTGCGCGCCCGGCACCGCCGGCTCACCGAGGAGATCAACCGCCTCCAGCGCCTGGTCGAGGTCGCCGAGCAGGCCATGGAGGTGCAGCAGACCGGCGTCCGGCTGACCCCGGAGGAGCGCTTCGAGGTCTTCGGCGAGATCGCGTTCGACCTGACCTACGCCACCAAGGCCGAGCGGCAGTGGCAGCACAGCGAGGGCTACCGCCGCTCGATGGCCCGGGCCGCCGCGCACTCCAAGGAGGACTGGGCGCGGATCATGGCCGAGGCCGCCGACTGGCGGGCCCGCCTGACCGCCGCCTTCGACGCCGGCGAACCGCCCGACGGGGAGCGCGCCATGGACCTCGCCGAGGAGCACCGCCACCACCTGACCCGCTGGTTCACCCCCTGCTCCACGGCGATGCACGGCCGGATCGCGGACGACTTCGCCGCCGACCCCCGCGCCTTCGCCCTCCTCGTCCCGCCCACCGAACAGCGCCCCGGCCTGGCCCCGTACCTCCGCACCGCCGTGCACGCCAACGCCGTCCGCCAGACGCCCCCGTCCGACGGGGACCACCCCGCGCCCTGACCACCCGGCGCCCTGACCCGCCCGCACCCGCTGCCGCCCGCCCCTCCTCCCGCAAGGCGATCCCATGCGCATCACGCTCACCACCGCCGGCTCCTACGGCGACGTCGCCCCGTACACCGGCCTCGGCGCCCGCCTGGCGGCCGGCGGCCACGAGGTCACCCTCGCCGCCGACGACCGCTACGCCCCGCTCGCCCGCGCCGCCGGCCTCGCCTTCCGCGCCCTGCCCGCCGACCCCCGCGCCACCCGCCCCGCCGACGGCCGGGACGCCACCCCCACCGACCGCCGCGCCCTGATGCGCCGCGCCGCCGCCTTCCTCGAACAGCTGGGCACCGGCCTGGCCGACGCCGTCCCCGAGGACACCGAGCTGCTGCTGCTCTCCACCACCACGGCCCCGCTCGGCTGGCACCTCGCCGAGGCCCTCGGCATCCCCTCGGCCGGCGCCTACCTCGTGCCCACCGCCCCGACCCGCGCCTTCCCGCCCGTCCTCAGCGGCGGCCGCTCCCTGGGCGGCTGGGGCAACCGCACCGCCGGCCGGCTCTCCCTTCGCGTCGTGGACCGCCTGCACGCCCGCGCCGCCCGCGCCCTGCGCACCCGCCTCGGCCTGCCGCCCACCTCGCCCGGTACGGTCCGCCGCCGCGCCGAGGCCGCCAACTGGCCGGTTCTGCACGGCTTCAGCGAACTCCTCGTACCCCGCCCCGCCGACTGGCGCCCCGGCCTCCGCATCACCGGCACCTGGTGGCCCCACCATCCCGCCGACGCCCAACTCCCGCCCGCCCTGGAGGACTTCCTCGCCGCCGGGCCGCCGCCGGTCTACCTCGGCTTCGGCAGCATGTCCTCCGCACACGCCGCACGCCTGACGTCCCTCGCCGTCCGCGCCCTGCGCCGCGCCGGCCTCCGCGGCCTGCTGCTGACCGCCAACTCCGCGCTGACCGCGCCCGAAAGCCCCTCCGACGACGTCCTCGCCCTTCCCGCCGAGGTCCCGCACGCCCTGCTGCTGCCCCGCGTCGCCGCCGCCGTCCACCACTGCGGCGCCGGCACCTCGGCCGCCGTCCTGCGCGCCGGCCTCCCCTCCGTCCCGGTCCCGTTCACCGGCGACCAGCCCTTCTGGGCCGCCCGCCTGACCGCCCTGGGGACCGCGACCGCCCCGCTCCCCCTCACCGCCCTGGCCAAGGACCTCTCCCCCGACGACGCCGCGGCCCGCCTCGCCGCCGCCCTCACCGAGGCCACCACCACCGCCGCCCTGCGCACCCGCGCCCGGGCAGCCGCCCGCCACCTCGCCACCGAGGACGGCCCCACCACCGCCCTCCAGGCCCTCCCCGACCTCCTCCCCTGACCCACACCCCGTCAGCACCCGCCCCGACGCCCCATGAAAAAGCCCCCACCGGATCGTCCGGCGGGGGTTCCTCACGCGGTCACCGAGGCGCGGCGCGGCGCCGATCGAACCGCGGAAAGCCACCCGGGAGTTCACCTCCCGGCCGGCCGACGAAAAAACCCCTCCCGGATCTCCCCGGGAGGGGTTCTTTCGTGCGGTGGACCTGAGGGGACTCGAACCCCTGACCCCCTCGTTGCGAACGAGGTGCGCTACCAGCTGCGCCACAGGCCCTTGCGACGAGTGAAACTCTAGCATCCCGTTCGCCGTGCCCGGAAATCGCTTCCGGTGCTGGTCAGTGCGGAGTGCCTCACTCGTTCGCCGCGCGCGGCCGGTCCTCGTCCTCGTACTGGTCGAACAGCGGGGTGCGGCCGCGGGCGCGGCGGCCCGGGTGGGTGGGGCGGTCGGGGGTGCGGTCCGGGCGGGGGCGCTCGGGGACGGAGCTGGAGCGGGCGGAGCTCCAGGCGTCGTCCGCGTCGAGGTCGACGTGGCTGGTGGCGCGCGGGGCGACCGGGGCGGTGACGTAGGTGGGCAGCGGGACCGGGACCGGCTCCCAGGAGCCGGCGGCGGGCCGCGGCCGCTCGCGCTGCTGGTCGACCCACTCGGCGTGGTCGGTCTCCTCCACGAGGGCGCGGGCGCCGGGGGTGTGCGGGGGCACCGCCGGGCGGGCGGGCTCGGGGGCGGCGGGGTCGGCGTCAGCGCGGGCGGCGGGGCGGTGGTCGTCGGCGGGCGGCTGGTCGGCCGCCTCGTGAGGGCGGGGGCGGCCCTCCCGCAGCCGCCGCGCCGCCGCCTCCGCCTTGCGCTGGTCCATGGTGAAGACGAAGCGGCGCCGCTCCTGGGCCCGCAGGTAGACGATGTACGCGGTGAGCAGGACGGCGGGCAGGGCCGGGGCCCACAGGAACGGCAGTCCGCCGACGGCCGCGGCGATGGCACCGGCGGTGAAGGCGAGGAAGAGCACGGTGATGGTGCGCCGGCGACGGGCCAGGACCTTGGCGCGCTTGGTCCGCTCGGCGAGCGAGGGGCGCGGCGGGGCCGGCTGGGCGCGACCGGGGGCGGGGGCCTCGTCGGCGAGCGGCGGGGGCGGTTCGGGGTCGCCGAAGGGCCGGGCGCCGGCCGGGCCGTCCGCGGCGTCCGGGTCCGGCTCGTCGCCGGCATCGTCGGCGGGGCACGCGCCGTGCTCCCGGTCGTAGCGGCGCTGCATGGCCGCGCGCCCGGACAGGAGCCGGATGGCGGTGCTGAAGCGCTCGGTGGGACGGGCCTCGTTCAGCTCGTCCTGCCTACGGAGCCACATCGGCACCAGGTAGGCGGCCCAGGCCCCGACGATGACTGCGTAGATGAGGCCGCTGCTTCTCACAACTCACACGGTAGAGGGGTTTGCGTGGGGCCATCCGCCAATTGAGCCGGTGTGTCGCACGATCTGGCTGATATCTCGAACTTTTTTTGTGATTGTTGCGATGGACTTGTGAGGAATGCGGCACCGGGGACCGCATAATTCGAACAGGCTTTTTATTTGTGGGGTGCGTCGGAGCGGCCGGGGGTGCCGGGTTTCTGCCGGTGCCAGCGGTTGAGCAGCCCTTCGGGGACTTCTTCGGCGGTGAGCGCGAAAACGGCGTGGTCGCGCCAGGCGCCGTCGATGTGCAGGTAGCGGGGGCGGAGACCTTCCTCGCGGAAGCCGAGTTTTTCCACCACCCGCCGGCTGGGGACGTTTTCCGGGCGAATGCAGACCTCGATGCGGTGCAGTCCGACGGTGCGGAAACAGTGGTCGACGGCGAGCGCCACCGCGGTCGGCATCACCCCGCGGCCGGCGACGTCCCGGTCGACCCAGTAACCGATATGGCCCGAGCACATCGAGCCCCAGGTGATGCCGGCGACGGTGAGCTGGCCGGCGAGCCGGCCGCGGTATTCCACGACGAACGGCAGCATCCGGCCGGCGTGCGCCTCGGCGCGCAGGTGCCGGACCATCTGCCGGAAGGTGGGGCGGTGCGGCACCGGGACGCCCGGCGGGGGCGGCGGAACGGTCGCCTCCCAGGGGCGCAGCCAGTCGCGGTTGCGGCGGTTGACCTCGCGCCAGGGGCGCTGGTCGCGCAGCCTTATGGGGCGGAGGGAGACCTCTCCGTCCGTCAGGACCACCGGCCAGGGCGTGTTCAGCTGGGGCTCCCGGAGGGTCTGGGGTGGTCGCCGCCGCGGATCTGGTCGACGGCGTGCGGCAGGAGGTCGGCGAGGACGGCCAGGCCGTCGCGGACACCGCCGGCCGAGCCGGGGAGGTTGACGATCAGGGTGCGGCCGGCGACCCCCGCCAGGCCGCGGGAGAGCGCGGCGGTGGGGACCTTGGCGCGGCCGGCGGCGCGGATCGCCTCGGGGATGCCGGGGACGTCGTGATCGAGGACCCGGCGGGTGGCCTCGGGGGTGCGGTCGGTGGGCGAGATGCCGGTGCCGCCGGTGGTCAGCACCACGTCGTAGCCGGCCGCGACGGCGTCGCGCAGGGCGGCCTCGACCGGGTCGCCGTCGGGGACGACGCGGGGCCCGTCCACGGCGAAGCCCATGGCGGCCAGTCCTTCGGCGAGCAGCGGGCCGCCCTTGTCCTCGTAGACGCCCGCGGCGGCGCGGTTGGAGGCGGTGACGACCAGGGCGCGGGCGGGGTTCACGGCCGCCGCCAGTCGCCGGACTTGCCGCCGGTCTTCTCCTCGACGCGGATGTCGGAGATCACCGCGGCCTTGTCGACCGCCTTGACCATGTCCACGACGGTGAGCGCGGCGACCGAGACGGCGGTCAGCGCCTCCATCTCGACGCCGGTGCGGTCGGTGGTCTTCACCGTGGCGGTGATCTCCACCGCCTCGTCGGTGACGGCGAGGTCGACCGTGACCCCGGAGACGGCCAGCGGGTGGCACAGCGGGATGAGGTCCGGGGTGCGCTTGGCGCCCATGATCCCGGCGAGCCGGGCGGTGGCCAGGGCGTCGCCCTTGGGCACGCCCTCGCCGCGCAGCAGGTCGACGACCTGCGGGGAGACCAGGACGCGGCCGCGGGCGCGGGCGGTCCGGGCGGTGACGTCCTTGCCCGAGACGTCGACCATGCGGGCCGCGCCGGCCGCGTCGAGGTGGGTGAGGTGTTGCTGACCGCTGCTCATCGTTCTCCCGGTCCATACTGCCGCTTGTGGGACGACACCGTACCCCCGGGCCGCGGCGGCCACCCGGCCCGGTCGGCGGTGCGCGGGCGGGCTGCGGCCGGGGCGCCCGGGGACGGAGGGGGCAGCGGGCCTTCCGGGGCTACGGGTGGCCGAGGGGGATGACGTCCACGGTGGCGTCCGCGGGGACGTCGGTGGTGTCCTCGGGGACGACGATCAGCGCATCGGCGTAGGCCATGGCCCGCACGAGGTGGGAGCCGCTGCCGCCGACGGGGGTGACGGTGCCGGCTGCCGGGTCGTAGGAGCCGCGCAGGAACTGCCGCTTGCCGCGCGGTGAGGCGCCCAGCGGCTCGGTGACGCGGGCCCGGGCGGTGGGGCGGTGGACCTCGGGGTGGCCCATCAGCGTGCGGATGACGGGGCGGACGAACAGCTCGAAGGAGACGTAGGAGCTGACGGGGTTGCCGGGCAGCGCGAGCAGCGGGATGCGGCCGGGGCCGATCAGGCCGAAGCCCTGCGGTTTGCCGGGCTGCATGGCGAGCTTGCGGAACTGCACCCGGCCGTCGTCCGCGGAGAGGGCGGTCAGGGTCTCCTTGACCACGTCGTAGGCGCCGACGCTGACGCCGCCGCTGGTGACCAGGACGTCCGCGCGGGCGTACTGGTCCTGAAGGGCGGCGCGCAGGGTGGCGGCGTCGTCGGCGACCGCGCCGACGCGGTAGGCGACCGCGCCGGCCGCGCGGGCGGCGGCGGTGAGCTGGAAGCTGTTGGAGTCGTGGATCTGGCCGGGGCCCAACGGCTCGCCGGGCTGGACCAGTTCGCTGCCGGTGGACAGGACCACGACGCGGGGGCGGGGGCGGACGCGGACGGTGTCCAGGCCGAGGGCGGCGAGCAGGCCGAGCTGTGAGGGGCCGAGGACGGTGCCGGCGGGCAGGGCGGGCTCGCCGGTGCGGGCGTCGCTGCCGGCCCGGCGGATGTGGGCGCCGGCGGCGGCCGGGCGGTGCACCCGGACCTCGCCGGCCGCGTCCTGCGGGGCGGCGCTGCGGGCGCGCATGGCGGCGGCCGGGCCCTGGCCGGTGCCGCCGTCGGTCCATTCGACGGGGACCACGGCCTCGGCGCCGGGCGGCAGCGGGGCGCCGGTCATGATGCGGGCGGCCTGGCCGGGGCCGACGGCGGGCAGCGTGCCGCTGCCGGCGGCGACGTCACCGATGACGGTGAGGACGGCCGGGGCGTCCGCGGTGGCGCCGGCGACGTCCGCGGCGCGGACCGCGTAGCCGTCCATGGAGCTGTTGTCGAAGGGCGGCAGCGGCAGCGGGACGGTGAGGTCCTCGGCGAGGACGCAGCCCTGGGCGTCGAGGAGCTGGCGGATGACGGGGGCCGGCGGGCGGAGCGCCGCCAGGATGTCGTCCAGGTGCTCGGCCACCGACCAGACGCGGTCCGGTGGGGTGGTCTGGCCGGTGGTGCCGTTCAACGTCCTACATCTCCTCGGTGACGTAACTGCGCAGCCAGGCCCGGAAGTCGGGGCCCAGGTCCTCACGTTCGCATGCCAGTCTGACAATGGCACGCAGATAGTCTCCGCGGTCCCCGGTGTCATAGCGGCGGCCCTTGAAGACCACGCCGTGGACCGGGCCGCCCAGTTCGGGGTGGGCGGCCAGCTCCTGGAGGGCGTCGGTGAGCTGGATCTCGCCGCCGCGGCCGGGGGCGGTCTTGCGCAGCGCCTCGAAGACGGCCGGGTCGAGGACGTAGCGGCCGATGATGGCGAGGTTGCTGGGGGCCTCGGCGGGCTCGGGCTTCTCGACCAGGTCGGAGACGGTGACGACGTCGTCGTCGCCGGTGGGGGTGGCGGCCGCGCAGCCGTAGAGGCCGATGCTGGCCGGATCGACCTCCATCAGGGCGACGACCGAACCGCCGTACTCCTCGCGCACCTCGATCATCCGGCGCAGCAGCGGGTCGCGGGGGTCGATGAGGTCGTCGCCGAGGAGGACCGCGAAGGGCTGGTCGCCGACGTGCGGCGCGGCGCACAGCACGGCGTGGCCGAGGCCGCGCGGATCGCCCTGGCGGACGTAGTGGATGGTGGCCAGGTCGCTGGACTCCTGGACCCTGGCGAGCCGGGAGCCGTCGCCCTTGCGGTGCAGCGCCTCCTCCAGCTCGTAGTTGCGGTCGAAGTGGTCCTCCAGCGGTCGCTTGTTGCGTCCGGTCACCATCAGCACGTCGGAGAGCCCGGCCGCCGCCGCCTCTTCCACCACGTACTGGATGGCCGGCTTGTCGACGACCGGGAGCATCTCCTTGGGGGTGGCCTTGGTCGCCGGCAGGAAGCGGGTGCCGAGCCCCGCCGCCGGGATGACAGCCTTGGTGATCCGTCCATGCGATGCGGTCATGCGCGCCACCCTAACCGGCGCGGATGGGCCGATGATGAGGGTCAGGCCAAGAGATCATGAGAGCGCGAAGGGGGCCGGCGGTGAGCCGTGAGCACGAGGAAAAGCGCAGGTTGCGGCGGGATCTCCGGGAGATGAGACGGGGATTGCCGGCCGATGTCGTGGCGGCCCGCGGGGCGGCGCTGGCGCGGCGGGCGCGGGAGCTCGACGAGCTCGCGGAGGCGCTGCGGGAGGGTCCGGCGCGGACCGTCGCCGCGTATGTGTCGATCGGCGGGGAGCCGGAGACCGGGGCGCTGATCGAGGAGCTGCGGGCGGCCGGGGTGCGGGTGCTGCTGCCGGTGCTGCTGCCGGACAACGATCTGGACTGGGCCGTATACGAAGGGCCCGAACGGCTGGTTCCGGCGGGCTGGGGGCTGCGCGAGCCGGCCGGGCCGCGGCTGACGCCGGAGGCGGTCGCCGGGGCGGACGTCGTGCTGCTGCCGGGGGTGGCGGTGGACCGCACCGGGCTGCGGCTGGGCCGGGGCGGCGGGTCGTACGACCGGGTGCTGGCGCGGCTGGAGCGGTCGGGGCGGCGGACGGCGCTGGTGGTGCTGCTCTACGACGACGAGGTGGTGGACGCGGTGCCGGCCGAGCCGCACGACCGCCGGGTGCACGCGGCGCTGACGCCGTCGGGGGTGCACCGTTTCCGGCACTGACCGGCCGGGGCCGGTCGGATGTTTCACGTGAAACGCCGCCGGGCGGGCCGGAGGTGTCCGGCCCGCCCGACGCGGTGAGGTGTCCGCCGCCCGTTACGGCGACAGGGTGAGGGTGTCCTTGCCGGCCTTCTTCACGGCGTCCTCGCTGAACGCCCAGGGCAGCAGCTCGCCCTTGGCCCACTTGTCGGTCTGGTCGTAGTAGTGGGCGTGGTAGGCGTGCCCGGAGGCGCCGGTGAGGTTGATCCAGCGGGACTTGTCGAGGTCGGCGAGGTTGACCACCATCCGCATGGACGGGACCCAGGTGACCTTGTAGCCGCCGGAGGCGTTCCAGCCGGTGGCGTCGACCGCGGCCTCACCGCCGCCGACGTTCCAGGGCCCGCGGTTGAGGAGGTCCTGGAGGAAGCCCGGGCCCTCCTTGCCGAGGGTCTGGTTCCTCAGGTCCATCTGGTGCAGCCGGCCCCAGGCCCAGTGGTCGATGTTCTTGCCGAGCTTGGAGGTCAGCTCGTAGCGGGCGTCCTTCATCGCCTGGGCGAGGAGCTGGTCGCGGTTCTTCAGGCCGGGGTGGCCGGGCCGGTCCTCGGTCTTCCACCAGGCGTTGTTCGGGTCGTCCAGGATCGAGCGGACGACCTCGTACCAGCGGTCGCCGCCGTCGGGCTGGGCGGTGTCGCCGGCCCGCTCGCCGCATTCGCGGACGAGCTTGTTGTTCTCGTCGGCCGGGCCGTTGTCGCCGGCCGGGCGGACGTAGAGGCACTGACCCTGGACGCGCAGCTCCTTGGGCATCTTGTTGCCGAAGGCGAGCTTGAGCGTGTTGCGCCAGACGGCGTTGAAGTAGGCGGCCGCGGCGGAGTCGGGCTCCTGGGTGAAGTCCCAGCCGTTGAGCAGCTGCTGTGCGTCGCGGACGTAGGGGTCCTTGATGTCGATCTTCGTCAGATAGGGCGTGAGCAGCCGGGCGATCTCGCTGCTGTTGTCCTTCTGGAAGGTCTGCATGTCGTCGGTGGAGACCTTGCCGCCGTCCTTGATCTTGGACTCGATCAGGTCGTTGATCCGCTGGCTGCGGGCGCCGTAGCCCCAGTCCTTGGTGAGCAGGTACGGGTACTTGGCGTCGGTGACGGCCTGGTTGGCGGTGACGATGTAGCCGCGCTTGGGGTTGTACTCGTACGGCAGCGCGCTCTGCGGGATGTAGCCGGTCCACCGGTAGGCGGAGTCCCAGCCGGGTGCCGGGGAGGTGCCGTCGCCCTTGCCGCGGACCGGGATCTTCCCCGGGGCCTGGTAGCCGATGTTGCCCTTGGTGTCGGCGTAGATGAGGTTCTGCGAGGGGACCTCGAAGTCGGCGGCGGCCTTGCGGAAGGCGGTCCAGTCCTGGGCGCGGTTGAGCTCGAAGACGGCGTCCATGGACTTGCCGGGCTCCAGCGCGGTCCAGCGGAGCGAGACCGCGTAGCCGTCGCCGCGGTCCGGGGCGCCGTCGGCGACCGGGGCGTCCTTGCCGACGTTGGTCAGTTCGTCGTCGCGGTCGGAGACGATCGGGCCGTTGTTGGTGGACCGGACGGTGATCTTGCGGCTGTCGCCGCCGGCGACCTTGATGGTCTCCTGGCGGGTGAGGAACGGCTTCTGCTTGCCGTCGTAGAGGTAGCCGTCGGCGTTGATCTTCTCCAGGTAGAGGTCGGTGACGTCGGCGCCGAGGTTGGTCATGCCCCAGGAGATGTTCTGGTTGTGGCCGATGACGACGCCGGGCATCCCGGAGAAGGTGAAGCCGGCCACGTCGTAGTTGCACTTGGGGCCGGTGGTGCGGCAGTGCAGGCCCATCTGGTACCAGAGCGAGGGCATCTGCGGGGCCAGGTGGGGGTCGTTGGCGAGCAGCGGCTTGCCGGTGGTGGTGTGCGCACCGGAGACGACCCAGGAGTTCGAGCCGATGCCGTTGCCGTTCGGGCCGAGCAGCGCCGGGACGGAGTCGAGGTGCTTCGAGAGCGTCGAGAGCCGGCTCTGGAGCCCGGCGGCGGCGCCGCGCGGGGTCCCGGCGGCCGTGCCGCCGCCGGTGGAGGTGGTGGTGGCCTTGGGGTCGAACTCCTTGGTGACCGGGTCGACGCCGCCGCCGTCCACGATCGGCCGGTTCCGCTGGTACGGGTAGGCCGGGTAGAGCTGCGCGATCTGGGCCGGGGTGAAGCGGCTGGTCATCAGGGCCCGGTCGATCTCGTCCTGCATGTTGCCGCGCAGGTCCCAGGCCATCGCCTTGAGCCAGGCCACCGAGTCGACCGGGGTCCAGGGCTGCGGCTTGTAGTCGCCGGTGAAGCCGAGCGCCGCGTACTCCACGGACAGCGCCGAGCCCTGATGGTCCTTGAGGTAGGCGTTGACACCGGCGGAGTACGCCTGGAGGTATTTCTTCGTCGCCGGCGAGAGCTTGGTGTCGTATTCCTTCTGCGCCACCTCGTGCCAGCCCAGGGTGCGCAGGAACTCGTCGGTCTTGATCTGGCTCTTGCCGAACATCTCGGAGAGCCGCCCGGCCGTCATGTGGCGGCGGACGTCCATCTCCCAGAAGCGGTCCTGCGCCTGGACGTAGCCCTGCGCGCGGAAGAGGTCCTCGTCGGTGTCGGCGTAGATCTGCGGGATGCCGTTGGCGTCACGGATGACGTCCACCGGATCGGTCAGGCCCGGGAGTTTGAGCGAACCGGTGGTCTCCGGGAAGGAGGCGCGGACGGTGCTGACGCTCCAGTACGCGCCGAAGCCGATGCCCGCCACGAGCAGCAGCACGACCGTGAGCGCGACGAGGCGGCCGCGCCGCCCCTTCTTCTTTTTGGGGGCTGGACCGGACTTGTTGGCGGGCATCTCTGTCCTTCGAGGGGCAGGGTGGGAGTGCTGGAGCAACCATAGGCGCACCGGTTTGACGACCCCTACGCGGAGTCAGCACCGAGCACATTAAACTTTCAAGCAATGGTAAATTGTTAGGGTCAGTAACTAGATACGGTAAGGACCGCTTGGCCGGACCAGCGCGAGGAAGGATCAGCTCCTGACTGTCGAACACCTCAACGAACTCCTGCTGGTCTGCTCACTCGTACTGCTCATCGCAGTCGCCGCGGTACGGCTCTCCTCGCGCAGCGGGCTCCCCAGCCTGCTCATCTACCTGGGGATAGGCATCGCGATAGGGCAGGACGGGATCGGCGGCGTCGTCTTCGACAACGCCGAGCTCACCCAACTCCTCGGCTACGCCGCCCTGGTGGTGATCCTGGCCGAGGGCGGCCTGGGCACCAAGTGGAAAGAGATCAAACCAGCCCTTCCCCGGGCCGCGATGCTCTCGACGGTCGGCGTCGCGGTGAGCGTGGGGGTCACCGCGGCCGGCGCGCACTACCTCGCCGGCCTCGGCTGGAAACAGGCGCTGCTGATCGGCGCGGTCGTCTCGTCCACGGACGCGGCGGCGGTCTTCTCCGTCCTGCGCAGCGTCCCCCTGCCGTCCCGGCTGACGGGTGTCCTGGAGGCCGAGTCCGGCTTCAACGACGCCCCGGTGGTCATCCTCGTGGTGGCGTTCTCCGCCGCCGGCCCGGCCGAGCACTGGTACGTCCTGCTCGGCGAGATCGCGCTGGAGCTGGCCATCGGCGCCGCCGTCGGCGTGGCCATCGGCTGGCTCGGCGCCTACTGCATGCGGCACGTCGCGCTGCCCGCGTCCGGTCTCTACCCGATCGCGGTGATGGCCATCGCGGTCTCCGCGTACGCCGCCGGCGCGCTGGCGCACGGCTCGGGCTTCCTCGCCGTCTACCTGGCCGCGGTCATCCTCGGCAACGCCAAGCTGCCGCACGCCCCGGCCACCCGCGGTTTCGCCGAGGGGGTCGGCTGGATCGGCCAGATCGGCATGTTCGTCCTGCTCGGCCTGCTGGTCACCCCGCACAACCTGCTCGACGACTTCGTGCCGGCGCTGCTCATCGGCATGATCCTGACGCTGGTGGCCCGCCCGCTGTCGGTCTTCGGGTCACTGCTGCCCTTCCGGATGCCGTGGCAGGAGAAGGCCCTGCTGTCGTGGGCCGGGCTGCGCGGCGCGGTGCCGATCGTGCTGGCCACCATCCCGATGGTCAACGACGTCCCCGGCAGCGAGACGGTCTTCAACATCGTCTTCGTGCTGGTCGTGGTCTACACCCTCATCCAGGGCCCGACGCTGCCCTGGCTGGCCCGGCGGCTGCGGCTCGGCGACGGCGAGGAGGCCGCCGACCTGGGCATCGAGTCGGCCCCCCTGGAGCGGCTGCGCGGCCACCTGCTGTCCACCTCCATAGGACCGACGTCCCGTATGCACGGTGTGGAGGTCGGCGAGCTGCGGATGCCGGCGGGCGCCGCCGTCACCCTCGTCGTCCGGGACGGCACCAGCTTCGTGCCCTCCCCCACCACCGTGCTGCGGCACGGCGACGAACTCCTGGTGGTCGCCACCGACCCGGTGCGGGACGCGGCCGAGCGGCGGCTCCAGGCGGTCTCCCAGGGCGGCAAGCTGGCCGGCTGGCTGGGCACCGGCGAGCCGGAACGGCAGCCCCAGGGGCGGCGGGAGCGGCAGCCGCAGGCCCGGTGGGGACGACGGCGCGGCACCGACTGAGGCCGGGCCGCCCACCCCGCCGGCCGGCGGCCCCGCCGGACCGACCGCCTTGCCCGCCCTGGCGCCGAATGTGCGCTATCTCTCCACCGATACCAAGGAAATCGCGGTGAAGCCCTGGTTAATCGCAGGGCTTCTCGCGGCCCGCCCTGTATAATCAAGAGGGAAACTTGTACGGATCACGAACCAACTCTGCCTGACGCAGAGCTGGCGCGACCGCTCGGCGGCCGCGGTCCCCTGCCACACGCAGCCACCTTCCCGGTGCGGACCACGCGGTATCACTCGGTCCTGCGCGAGAGGACAGCTCTCGGCGCGCACCCGTGACGATCTCTCGGGGCGGCGCTACCAGGCAGCAGAAAGGCCCGGCCGTGGCATCCGCGGTCAAGCAATCCCGTCCCGGATACGGACAGCTGCTCCGCACCCCTGGTGCGTGGACCTTCCTCCTGCCCGGCTTCCTGGCCCGGCAGCCGTTCGCCATGCTGACCATCGGCATCGTGCTGCTCGTCCAGTCCACCACCGGCTCCTACGGCACCGCCGGCGCGGTCTCCGCCGCCACCGGTGTCTCGATGGCCCTGTTCGCCCCTCAGGGCGGCAAGCTCGCCGACCGGTTCGGCCAGCGCGCGGTGCTCATCCCCGGCGTCCTGGTGCACGTCGCCGGCGTCTGCGCCCTGATCACCCTGGCCCTGGCCCACGCCCCCCTGTGGGCGCTGCTGGCCGTCGCCGTCCCCACGGGCGCCTCGACGCCCCAGGTCGGCCCGATGGTGCGGGCCCGGTGGGCGGCGAAGCTGGGCGGCAGCCCGCTGATGCCGACCGCCGCCGCCTTCGAATCGGTCACCGACGAGTTCACCTTCGTCGTCGGCCCGGTGCTGGCGACCGCGCTGTGCACCGGCATCCACCCGGCCGCCGGCCTGGTGGCCGAGGCCGCGCTGACGCTGGCCGGCGGCCTGCTGTTCGCCTCCCAGCGGCGCACCCAGCCGCCCGTCCACCGGGACCGGAGCGACGACCGCCCGCGGGTCTCCGCGCTGTCCGTCCCCGGTGTCCGCGTCCTGATCGTGGCGTTCCTGGGCATCGGCTCGGTCTTCGGCGGCATGCAGGTCTCGCTGACCGCGCTCACCGAGCACATCGGCCAGCCCGGCATCAACGGCGTCCTCTACGGGATCTTCGCCGGCGGCAACATGCTCGCCGGTGTCGCCTGCGGCGCGATCGCCTGGAAGGTCGGCCCGCGCCGCCGCCTCCTGGTCGCCTACGGGCTGCTGGCGCTGGCCACCACCCCGCTGTGGGCGGTCACCGCGGTGCCGCTGCTGGGCGCCGTCGGCCTCGTCGTCGGCCTGTGCATCGCCCCCGCGCTGATCACCGGCTACACCCTGGTGGAGTCCCTGGTCCCGGCCGCCGCCCGGACCGAGGCGTTCACCTGGCTGACCGGCGCGGTCGCGCTGGGCCAGGCCGCCGCGGCCACCGCCGCCGGCCAGCTCGCCGACCGCTTCGGCCCCAGCTCCGGCTTCCTGGTGCCGCTGGCCGGCACCGCCCTGGCCCTGGTGGTCCTGCTCACCCTGCGGTCCCGGCTGGCGCCGCACACCGGCAAGGTGGTCGCCGGCGCACCGGGCACCACCGGGACGGCCGACGCCGGCCGCGAGCGGGAGCTGAGCCACGCCTGAACCGCGCCTGAGCCGTCCCGGGGCGGTGCACCACCGCCCCGGGCCCGGCGTGGAGTCGGTCACCGTTGCCGCGTTCGCGGTGGACTGACGCGCCGGAATACTGCAATATGGAGCGTCGTTAGCACTCAATGAGTGAGAGTGCCAGGAGGAAGTCAAGTGCCGACCTACCAGTACCAGTGCACCGCGTGCGGCGAGGGCCTTGAGGCCGTGCAGAAGTTCACCGACGACGCGCTCACCGAGTGCCCCAACTGCAACGGCCGCCTCAAGAAGGTCTTCTCGGCGGTCGGCATCGTCTTCAAGGGCTCCGGCTTCTACCGCAACGACAGCCGCGGCTCGTCGTCCAGCAGCAGCCCGTCGTCGTCCTCGTCCTCGACGTCGACCTCCTCTTCTTCGTCCTCGTCGACCTCTTCGTCGACGTCGTCCTCGACCTCGTCGTCCTCCTCGGACAGCAAGTCGACGGCCTCGGCGAGCACCGGTTCGGCCGCCTGACCCGAGCTCCGGCCCCGGCCCCGCCTCCCCTACGGGACGGTGGGGCCTTCGGCGTTCCGGGCGGGCGGTGAGGGGATCCGGCGGCTCACCGGCGGGCCCTCCCCGGCCCCCGCTAGGGTGATCGCATGGCTGACGCGGAGATTGGCGTTATCGGCGGGTCGGGGTTCTACTCCTTCCTCGACGACGTGACCGAGATCACGGTGGACACCCCCTACGGGAGCCCCAGCGACTCCCTCTTCCTGGGCGAGATCGCCGGCCGCTCGGTCGCCTTCCTGCCCCGGCACGGCCGCGGCCACCACCTCCCGCCGCACCGCATCAACTACCGCGCCAACCTCTGGGCCCTGCGCTCCGTCGGCGTCCGCCAGGTCCTCGGCCCGTGCGCGGTCGGCGGGCTGCGCCCGGAGTACGGGCCCGGCACCCTGCTCGTCCCCGACCAGCTGGTGGACCGCACCAAGTCCCGGGCCCAGACCTACTTCGACGGGGAACCGCGCCCCGACGGCAGCGTCCCCCACGTCGTCCACCTCACCTTCGCCGACCCGTACTGCCCCACCGGCCGCCGGGTGGCCCTCGACGCCGCCCGCGGCCGCGACTGGGAACCGGTCGACGGCGGCACCCTGGTGGTCATCGAGGGGCCGCGCTTCTCCACCCGCGCCGAATCGCGCTGGCACGCCGCCCAGGGCTGGTCGGTGGTCGGCATGACCGGCCATCCCGAGGCCGTCCTCGCCCGGGAACTGAGCCTCTGCTACACCTCACTGACCCTGGTCACCGACCTGGACGCGGGCACCGAGACCGGCGAGGGCGTCTCGCATGACGAGGTCCTGAAGGTCTTCGGCGCGAACATCAGCCGCCTGCGCGAGGTCCTCTTCGACACCGTCGCAGCCCTGCCCGCCACCGCCGAACGCGCCTGCCTGTGCACGGACGCCCACCAGGGGTGGGAGCTGGGGATCGAGCTGCCGTAGGGGGCAGGGCCGGGCGGGGCCGGGGCGCCGTCCGCGCCCTGGAGGGTGACGGGGTTTTCCACAGCCTCAGGGGCTGTCCACAGGCCGGCGCGGGCGGCGGCGGAATGCGGCACGGTGGTGAGCGCCGGGTCCGAACGGCGGGCCCGCTTCCGCACCCCAGGCGGTGATGACCATGCCCTCCCTCCTCCCCTCCCTGCCCACTCCCCCGCGGTGTGACGTGCCGCACTTCGCGCCCATCCGCATCGGCGGCCTCCGCGCCCGCTGGTCCGGACCGGTGCGCCGCCGATGGCTCGCCGCCACCCTCGCGGCTGCCGCCGCGGCCCTGGCCACAGGCGTATCGGACGCCCCGTTACGCACCGGCCCGCCCGCCTCCGCCTGCCCCGCCGCGCCGGCCTCCGGGGGGCGGTGACGGTGGCCGCCCTGCTCCCCGCGCGCCAAGATCGAGTGGCGTCCCGCGGCCCGGCACGGAAAACTTCTCCGGGTGGCCGGGCACCTGCCGGGCACCTCTTACGGAGGCGCGCCCGCACCGCCGCCGACGCCGACACCGCTGTCGGCACCACCGCATCCCTCACCATCGCGTCCCCCACTACGGCACGGGCCCTCCCCAGCGGGCCGTCCCACCGCCCTCCGGCACCCGTCCGGACAGCCCCTGGTGTCCGCGGGGTCCGTGGCGCCCAGCGCGTTCATGGCGCTCATGGTGGCGTTCACGGTGGCGGTGGCGTTCACGGTGGCGCTGGTGTGCCCGGTATCTGGGCGGATATCCGTACTGGCGCTCTGGCCGATCGCCGGTTCGAGTTGCGTGATTGGACACCCCCGCCCCGCCCTGCCGTAAGTTGCGGTGCTGATCGTCGGTGCACCGTCCAGAGCAAGCGTGGAAAGAGGCTGTCAGGTGAGCGAGAACAAGGGCGAGAGCAAGAGCGTCCTTCAGGGATTCAAGGAATTCCTGATGCGTGGCAACGTCATCGAACTCGCGGTGGCGGTCGTCGTCGGTGCGGCGTTCACCAACATCGTCAACGCGGTGGTCAAGGGCGTCATCAACCCGATCGTCGGTGCCTTCGGCTCGCAGAACCTCGACAACTACCAGACCTGCCTGACCACCTGCGGGGTGGACAAGAAGACCGGCCAGTACGTGGACGGCATCTACATCCTCTGGGGCTCGGTGCTCAGCGCGGCGCTGACGTTCCTGATCACCGCGGCGGTCGTCTACTTCCTCATGATCCTGCCGATGAACAAGTGGAAGGCCCGGCAGGACGCGAAGAAGGCGATGGACGGCACCCCGGCGGCACCGACCGAGGTCGAGCTGCTCACCGAGATCCGCGACCTGCTCGCCCAGCGCGACGGCGCCTCCGCCGCCCTGTCCGGGACGGCCTCGGCGGCCATCATCAGCCAGAAGTCCCAGCACTAGGGGCGCGCCGGCCGGCATGTTCCCGCCGCCCCTTCGCCTCGCTCGGATCAGAGGTGGTGGGGCGGCTTCTCGTCGAGGAAGCGCGCGAGATCGGCCGCGCTGCCGCTGCTCGTGGGCCGCTCGCCCCAGCCGCGGTCACTGTCATCGGCCGACCGCTGGCTCAACGGATCATCGAAGATCAGCGCCGCGGCGGCGTTCCGCCCCTGGGGTCGCGGCGACTGGGGGGACGGGCGCGTGGGGCCGGCCGCCGGGCCGTCCTCGGTGTAGGCGCCGGAATCGGTCGCGGCATCGGTGCCGAGATCGGTGCCGGGGGCGGGGTCGGGCCGGGAGTCCGGCTCCGGGGCTGGGGCGGGGTTGGTGCTCACCCTTCCAGGGTACGGGCGGGCCCCTCGGGAGACGGGTGCCCGTCAGGAGCTGCCGCCCCCACCTCGTCCGTCGCACCGGTCGGGCCAGGCCACGCGGGCGCGGCGTCGAGGGTGCGGTGCCGGGGCGGGCGGCATTGGGGCGCGGCGTCGGGCCGGTCAGGTGTCCTGGCTGCCCTGTCCGGTCAGGATTCGCGGCTTCCGTGTTCGTGGGTGGGTATCGGGTGCGGGCCGTGCACGTTGGGCGGGCGGGTCGGCGGGCCGTGCTCGGCGTGGCCGCGGCCGAGCGGCCGGCCGCGTTCCGAGCCGGGGAGCGGGCAGGGCTGGGGGTGGTGGCTGCGGGCTGCGCGTCGAGGCATGGGCGGCGGCTTCCTGCGGGGAAAGGGGCGGGAAGGCCCACGCTAGGAGCGCCGGAGACGCCCGGCCCGTTGGGCGGGGCATCGGGGTGGCCTGCCGGCCGGTGGCGGAGGTGGTCAGCTGGTGGTCAGGGCCTCGTGCCACCACTTGTCGCGGCCGGGCTTCCAGGAGACCGGGCGGGAGCAGCGGTTCACCACCAGGACGGTGCGCGGCAGAGCGGTCGCGTCGGTGGCGGCGGCGCGCGCCAGCGCGTGGTCCAGCAGCGGCTTCACCGGCCGCACGGAACCGTCCCAGAACGCCGCGTCCGCCGTGATCAGCACCCGCGTCCCCGACTCCCGGATGCGCGCGGCGAGTTCGGGGACGGTCAGCGAGACCGGCAGGGTGGTGCGTATCGCGTCCAGCCGGCCGCAGGCCAGCGTGGCGATCACCGACTCCGGTACGAGCGGCAGGTGCACCGCGACCCGGTCACCGGCCCGCACCCCGTAGCGGGCGAGGGCGGCCGCCGCCCGGTCGGCCTGCTCCAGGAGCATGCCGTGCGTCAGCTCCTCCAGGCGGCCCGGTTCCCCACTCCAGGTGAGGGCGATCTGCGACGCATCGGGCTCTTGCGTTCCCCGGAGGTCATCTGCATGCTCTGAAGTCACACGGCGCAACATGCGCTCCAGCATGGAGATCAGCGATCAACGATCGCTGAACGTCCGCTGTACGGACCACGGGGACCGTACGGCTCCCGCTCCACGGGGTCCGCGCCGCCCCTTCCCGCACCCCGCGCGGCAGTGCCCGGCGCCGGGTGTTCTGCGGAAGCCCGGTCGTGGGCTCCCGCCTCTTCCTGCCCCGGTCCGGTGCACTTCATCCCTCCCCTTGCTGTGTCGCTTCCTCGGTTTTCGCTTGCGCATGGTGTGAGAGGCGGGTTGTCCGTTCCATGGCGCTGACCATGATGTCCACCACCGTTGCCGTCGTTCGTGTTGCCGTTGTTCCCGGGGCCTTCGTTCCTGGGGTCTTCGATCCCGGGGCCCTCGATTCTGTGGTCGTCATGTCCCTGATCGCCGTTTTCGTGGCTGTGGTGCGGGTCGGGCGGGGTGGTGGGCGGTCGTTGGGGTGGTGCCGGGGGCGGCCGCGCGGGTGGTCCTGTCGGCGGGCTTGGCGAGGTGCCGGGCCGGGGTCGTCTTCTCGCGGTTCGTTGGCGGGGTTGCTTCCCGGGGGTTGGAGTGGGGGCGTGGGGGTCGTCGGGGGCTCGGGGGTGGGCGGAACAGGTCGGGGGCGCGGGGCCGTTGGGCGGGGGGCCGTTGGGCGGGGCGGGCGGTGGCGGTGGGGGCGTTCTGCGTGCAGTTGGATTCGTTTGCGTTGAATGCGGTGCTGCCGGTTCTCCGGGGCGGTCTGCCCGGTGGCGCGGGCATGGTGCCGTGGGTGGTGAGCGGGTATCTGCTGGCGGCCGGTTCGCTGATGCCGGTCGCCGGGCGGCTGGCCGATCTGTACGGGCGGCGGCGGATGTTGCGCCTGGGGGCGGCGCTCTTCGGTGTGAGCGCTGCTCTCTGTGCGCTGGCGCCCTCGTTGCCGTTCCTGGTGGCGGCGCGGGTGGTGCAGGGCACGGGCGGGGCGCTCATCATGCCCGCCGGGCTGGCACTGCTCACGAACGCCTGCCCGCCCGCCGAGGCGCGGCGGCGCACCGGGCGGGCGCTGGGCCTGGCCGGACTGGCCACCGTGGGCGGCCCGTTCGTCGGCGCGGCGCTGGCCGAGGTGGCCTCCTGGCGGGCGGTGTTCTGGCTGACGGTGCCGCTCGCCGCGGCCACCGCGGGGTGTGCCCGCCGGGCGGCCGAATCACGGGACGCGGGCGCGGCGAGGCACCCGTTCGACGTGGCCGGCGCGGTGACCGCGACCGGTGTCCTGGTGTGCCTGGTGTGCCTGGTGCGCTGGCCGGCGCAGCCGGAGGGCTGGGGCTGGGCGGCGGGGGCGGCGCTGCTCGGTGCGCTGTTCGTACGGGCGGAACGGCGGGCGGCGGGCCCGCTGGTGGACCTCGCACTCTTCCGCAATCGGCCCTACGTGGCCCTGACCGCCGCGGGCGCGATCGCCAACGCGGCGACGGTGGCGCTGCTGTACGCGATCCCGCTGGCGCTTCAGCAGGGGCGCGGGTGGTCGGTGCTGGGCGCCGGGGCGGCGTTTCTCGCTCCGGCCGCGGGGTTGGCCGCCGGGGGTCCGGTGGCCGGACGGGTACCGCCCCGGGCGGCCGGTCCCGTGATGGCGCTGTGCCTGGCGGTCGCCGGGGGTGGGCTGTGGAGCGCCGGAACCCTTAGGGGGACGGCGGGGTTGCTGCTCGCTGCGACGGGCGCGGCGGCCGCGCTGGGGGTGGCCAGCGGGCTGGCCCTTACGGGTACCCAGGCCGTCGTACGGCGGGAACGGGCGGGAGAGGCGTCGGGCGTCACCAAGTCCGTGCTGACCAGCACGGCGGGGCTGGGGCTGGCCCTTACGGGGGCGGGTTCGGGTTCGGGTTCTTCTGCCGCGGCGCCGGTGGCCGGGGAAGCGTTGTCGGCCAGTGGTGGTCACCTGCCGCTGCTCACCCTGTCTGCGGTCGGGTGCCTGGTGGGGGCGGTGGTTGGAGGGGTGGTGTGGGTTTGGGTGGGGGTTGTGGTGCCGGTGGTGCGTGGGTGGCTGAACGGTGAGCGCCGGGGCGGTCGGGAGGGGAGGGAGTGGTGGGGAGGGAGTGATGAGTGAGGAGCCGAGTGAGGGGCAGCGGGTGGTGGGGCGTGGGGAGGAAGCGGAGGGAGGTGGAGTGGGCGCGGTCGGAGGAGGGGGCTGGGGCGGGGCCTGCGGGTTCGGGGCTCGTAGGCCAAGGGTTAGAAGCCGAGGGTGGGGGCCGAGGATGAGCGGCTCACGGGCGCGAGGACCGGGGGCCGCCAGGGCCGTGGCCACCAAACCCGTGGGCCGCCAGGGCCGTGGCCACCAAGCCCGTGGCCACCAAACCCGTGGACCGCCAAGCCCGTGGCCACCAGGCCCGTGAGCCGCCAGGCCCGTGGCCACCAAACCCGTGAGCCGCCAGGCCCGTGGGCCCCGAGGCTCACAGCCCCGGAGGCCCGGGTTCGGTCCTCGGGGTCAGGGGGTCAGGGGGTCAGGGCTGGGGTGAAGCCGTCGGCGAGGTCGGTGAGGTGGGTGAAGCCGCGGGATTCGAGGAGTGCGGCGGCGATCAGTGAACGGTTGCCGCTGCGGCAGTAGAGGATGACGGGGCGGGAGGGGTCGAGTTCGGCGGTCCGGGCGGGGAGGGCGGCGAGCGGGATGTTGCGGGCGCCGGGCAGGGCGCCCGTGGCGTACTCGGCCGGGTTGCGGACGTCGATGAGCTGGGCTCCGGACTCGGGCGCCAGGGACAGCCGCGGGAGCAGGTCGGCCAGGTGGAGGCGCTCGCTGCGGCGGGTGAGTTCCGGGGCGCCGGCGAGTGCCGCGGCCGGGTCGGGCAGGTGCCCCAGGACCCGGTCGTAGCCGATCCGGGCGAGCCGGAGGCGGGCCTCGTGCTCGGTTCCCGGGTCGGCCAGGAGGACGATCGGGGTGCCGGGGGTGATCACGGTGCCGGCGTACTCCGCGAACCGGGTGTCCAGTCCGACGTGCAGCGAGCCGGCGAGGTGGGCGCGGGCGTAGGCGGCGGCCGGACGGCAGTCGAGCAGGGCGGCGCCGTGCTCGTCGCGTGCGGTGAGCGCCTCGGTCAGGGTGAGCGGGGCGGGCGGGGCGGGGTCCCTCAGGGGGTGGCCGTCCCGGTTGAGGGCCGCGTCGTGGGCGAAGTATCCGGGGGCGGTGGGCTGCCCGGCGGTGACCAGCCGGACGAACTCGTCCTCGGTCATGGGCTGGAGCGCGTGGTTCAGGCGACGCTGGTCGCCGATGGTGGAGCTGGTCTCGGTGGAGATGCTGCGGCCGCAGGCGGAACCGGCGCCGTGTGCGGGGAAAATCCGGGTCGCGTCCGGGAGGGTCAGCAGTTTGGTGTGCAGGGAGCGGTACAGGCGGGCGGCCATGTCCTGGGGGGAGTGGCCGGCGGCGGAGAGCAGGTCGGGGCGGCCGACGTCGCCGACGAAGAGGGTGTCGCCGGTCAGGACGCCGAACGGGACCTCGTCGTCGGGGTTTTCCCTGATGACCAGGCAGATGGATTCCGGGGTGTGGCCCGGGGTGGCGAGGACGGTGAGGGTGACCCCGGATTCCTTCCGGATGTTCGCCCCCGATGCGGGCTGCCGGATGTTCGCCCCTGGTGCGGGCTGGAGGTCCGCACCGGGTTCGGCCGCGGCCCCTGGTGCGGTCGCGGGCTGCCGTCCCGGATTCGGCGGGGTGCCCAGGCAGATGCGTTCGCCGTCTCGTAACCGCCGTATGGGGAAGCCGGTTTCGGCGGCTTCGCCGAAGGCGATCTCGGCGCCGGTCGCCCGGGCCGCCTCCAGGTGGCCGGAGAGGAAGTCGGCGTGGACGTGGGTCTCGATGACCAGCTCGATGCGCAGGCCGGCCGCCTCGGCGTCGGCCAGGTAGCTGTCGATGTCGCGGCGGGGGTCCACGAGGACGGCGCGTCCGGTCTCCTGATCGCCGATCAGGTATGACGCCTGGGAGAGGCAGTCGAGGTAGTACTGCGCGAAGTGCACGGTCGGCCTCCAGGGGGTGCGGTGCCAGGTGCGGTGCCCGGTGTTCGGATGCCCGCGGGGTCTTCGGGCGGGTCGGGGTCGGGGCGTTGGGGGTGGGCTGGTTCCGGTCGGGCATACCGCGGCGCGTTGTGCGGATGCACGGATGTACGTACATTAAGTATCCGGTGGGCGGGGGGCAAGCCGGGCCCCTTTCCGCGACAGGCCGGATGACGAACGAGAGGACCGATATGACGCCGCCTCAGCACCGCCCGACGGGCGCGCACGGCCGCAACTCCCCCGGTGGCGCCGACCCCGGCGGCCAGGACCCTTACGGTCCCCGCCCGTTGGACCGCGGGTCACCGCTGCCCCTGTGGGCGCAGCTGCTGGCCGATCTGCGCCGCCGGATGGAATCGGGCGCGTTCACCGAGGAGTTCCCGGCCGAGCACCGGCTGACGAGCGAGTACGAGGTCAGCCGGCACACCGTCCGGGAGGCGCTGCGCAAGCTGCGCGCGGACGGCCTGGTCATCGCCGAACGCGGCCGCGCCAGCCGGCTCGACACCCGCCGCATACAGCAGCCGCTCGGCTCCCTCTACAGCCTCTTCCGCGAGCTGGAGGCGCAGGGCGTGGAGCAGCGCAGTGAGGTGCTGCGGCTGGAACGGACCGCGGACGCGGTGGTCGCCGGCCACCTGGGGCTGGTCCCGGACGCGCCCCTGGTGGTCCTGGAGCGGCTCCGGCTCGCCGACGGCGAACCGCTCGCCCACGACACCGCGTACCTCCCGGCGGAGGTCGCCGAGCCCCTCCTGGACGCGGACTTCGGGCACACCTCGCTCTACGGGGAGCTGGCGCGGCGCTGCGGGGTGAAGGTCAGCGGCGGGCGGGAACGGATCGCTCCGTTCCTCCCGGACATCCGGCAGGCGTGGCTGCTGGGACTGGCCGACCGCGAGGCGGCGTTCGCCATCGAACGGCTCGGGCGGGCCGGTGAACGGCCCGTGGAGTGGCGCGAGACGGTGGTCCGCGGCGACCGCTTCGCGTTCGTCGCCGAGTGGTCGGACGCGAGTCAGGCGGTCGCCCTCGCCCCGCGCGCCGCGGCGCCGTCGGCGTAACGGGCCGTGTCGTCCGTCCTCATAGCCGTCGCGGCGCTGCCCTGCGGTCTGCTGATCGGGCTGCTGCTGGGCGCGCTCGGCGGCGGCGGTTCGGTGCTGGCGGTGCCCGTCCTGGTCTATCTGCTGGGCCAGTCCCCGCACGCGGCGACCACGGGTGCCCTGGTGGTCGTCGCGGTCGGCGCGGTCAGCGGCCTGGTCTGCCACGCCCGGGCCGGCCGGGTCCGCTGGGGCGCCGGGGCGGTGTTCGGTGCCCTGGGTACGGCCGGGAGCTTCGCCGGCTCCCGGTGGAGCGCGGCCCTGGACCCCACGGCCCTGATGGCGGCGTTCTCGGGGCTGCTGCTCGTGGTGGCCGCGGGGATGGCGCTCCGCGGGGCGCGGGGAAGCACCCCGGGGCGGGCGGGGCGGTGGCTGCGCCGCTTACGGGTGCCGTTGCGCCGCTTACGGGTGCCCGCCCGTCCCTCAGGGGCGCGGGCCCGCCCCGTACGGGCCGAGGAGCGTTCCCCAGGGGCGGAAGAGCGTCCCCTCCGGGCGGGAGCGCCTCCCTTACGGGTGCGGGGGCACCCCCTGGGCACTCACCGCCCTCAGCCCCGGGGCCACGACCAGCCCCGGGACCACGACCAAGCCCCCCGGAACCGCCCCCGGCCGCTGCGGATCATCGTGACCGCTTCCTCCGTCGGGTTGCTGACCGGGTTCTTCGGGGTGGGCGGCGGGTTCGTCGTGGTGCCGGCGCTGACCCTCGTCCTCGGGCTGGAGATGCCGGTCGCCGTCGGGACCTCCCTGCTGGTGATCCTCATCAACTCCGGTGCCGCGCTCGCCACCCGGGTCGGTACCGGGTCCGTGGACTGGCCGCTGCTGGCCACCCTCGCGGCCTGCGCCGCGACCGGCAGCCACCTCGGCAACCGGCTCGCCGGCCGGCTCCGCCCGCAGGCCCTCACCGCCTCCTTCGCCGCCCTGGTCACCGTCCTCGCGCTGGCGATGGCGGCCACCACACTGCCCGCCCTCTAGCCCCGGATCTTCCCCGTCCGCCCACCCACCCACAGCCCCGACGGGCCACGGAGCAGGTAGCCAACGCCCAAGGCCCAAACCCAAGGCCCAAAGCGAAGGCCCAAACCCAAGGTCAACCCCAGCCACGAAACGCAAGGCCCAAAAGCCCCCACCCCCAAGGCCCACCGCCACCCACGACCACCCCACAAGCCCCCAGCGCACCACACCCCCAAGCCGCAAGCTCCCCACCAGACACCACACTCCACCTCACCTCCCCACTCACCACCGCCGATTCGCCACCCCGACCCACCACCCCCAGCCAACCCCCGACCCACCACCCCATCCGGAAAGACAGGAGCCCCCCATGTCCCAGTCAGCAGACCGACCGGCACCGGCCCCGGCACCCAGCACCGACCCGGCACCCGTCTCCGCAACCGCCCCCGAGCCCGCCCCTCCCCACCGCCCCCACCACCAGGTCCTCATCGTCGGGGGCGGGACCGCGGGCATCACCGTTGCCGCCCGGTTACGGCGTGCCGGGCTGCGGGACGTCGCGCTGCTGGAGCCCGCCGAGACGCACTGGTACCAGCCGCTGTGGACACTGGTCGGCGGCGGCCAGGCGCCGTTGCGGGCGGCCCTGCGCCCGGAGGCCGAGGTCATCCCGCCCGGCGTGCGCTGGCTGCGCGAGCGGGCCACCGCCGTCGACCCGGTGGCCCGTACCGTCACCACCGCCGCCGGCCGGGTCGTCTCCTACGAGTGGCTGGTCCTGGCCCCGGGGCTGAGCCTCGACTGGGACGGGGTGCCGGGGCTGGCGGCGGCCGTCGGCCACGACGGGGTGAGCAGCAACTACCGGGCCGACCTCGCCCCGTACACCTGGGAGCTGATCCGCCGGATGCGGCGCGGCACCGCGGTGTTCTCCATGCCGTCCGGGCCGGTCAAGTGCGGTGGCGCCCCGCAGAAGATCGCGTACCTGGCCGCGGACCACTGGCGCAAGCGCGGGGTCCTGGGCGACATCCGCGTCATCCTCGCGCTCCCGGAGCCGTCCCTCTTCAAGGTGCCGGTCTTCGCCCGTGCCCTGGAGGGGGCCGCCCGCCGCTACGGCATCGAGGTGCGCCTGCGCACCGAACTGACCGGGCTGGACGGGCCGGAGCGCGCCGCGGCCCTCACCGACCACGCCACCGGCCGCACCGAGACCGTCCGCTACGACCTGCTGCACGCGGTCCCGCCGCAGCGCGCCCCGCAGTGGGTCGCGGACGGCCCGCTGGCCGACCCCGCATCCCCTTACGGGTACGTGTCAGCGGATCCGCACACGCTCCGGCACCCTGATTTCCCCACCGTTTTCGCCCTGGGGGACGTCGCGAACCTCCCGACCTCCAAGACCGGCGCGGCGATCCGCAAACAGGCCCCGGTGGTCGTCGCCAACCTCCTCGCCGGTCTCCGGGGCCGGCCGGCCGCCGCCCGCTACGACGGCTACACCTCCTGCCCGCTGGTCACCGCCCGGCACAAGATGGTGCTGGCGGAGTTCGACTACGACCTCCGCCCGGCGCCCTCGTTCCCCTTCCTGGACACCACCCGGGAGCGCACCGACATGTGGTTCCTGAAGCGGTACGGCCTGCCGCAGCTGTACTTCCAGGGGATGCTCAAGGGCCGGGCGTAGCCGGGGGACCGGGACGCGACGACCGGCCGGCGGAAGACGGCGCCCCCGGACCGGAGCGAAACCGGAGCCCGGAGACCGGCCCGGACCCGGAGACCGGCCCGGCCCGGCCCGGCCCCGGAGACCACCCGGAGGCAGGCCCCTACGGCCCCCACGGCCCCTGCACCCCCGCCCCCTCCCCCACCAGGTCGGCCACCACGCAGCCCACGTTGTCCGGGGCGCCCGCCTCGCGGGTGAGGCGGACGAGGTCGGTGACGGCCTGCTGCGGGGTGGCCGCCCCGGTGAGGGCCGCCCGGATCGCCTCCGGCGGGACGACGCCGGTCAGGCCGTCCGTGCAGAGCAGGTAGCGCTCCTGGGGCCGGGCGTCCAGGACGTCGAGGTCGGGGGCGAAGTCGGTGCCGCCGCCCAGCGCCCGCAGCAGCAGGGACCGCTGCGGGTGCGACGGCGCCTCCTCGGGCGTGAGCCGCCCCTCGTCGATGAGGGACTGGACCACGCTGTGGTCGTGGGTGATCCGGAAGAGGCCGGAGTCGCGCAGGACGTACGCGCGGGAGTCGCCGAGGTGCAGCAGCGCCAGCCGGGAACCGGAGTGCAGCAGGGCGGTGAGGGTGCTACCGGTCATCGCCCTGTCCCCGGCCCCGGCCGCACCGCCCCCCGTTCCCGCCGCCGCTCCCTCGGGGCCGTCCGCCCCGTGCGCGGCCCGGTGGGCGGGCAGGGCCGCCGCCGCCAGGACGCCCGGCAGGTCCGCGGCGGGCAGGCCGGTCAGGTCCCGGTCCTCCAGGGCCTTGAGCGCCTCGATGGCGGCGGTGGCCGCCGGGCCGCCCCCGGGTCCGAAGCCGTCGGCCACCGCCAGCAGGCGCCGGCCGGCGTAGGCGGCGTCCTGGTGGACGGTGCGGACCAGCCCCTGGTCCGTGAGGGCGGCGCAGCGCAGCGTCAACGGCTGGGTGGGCTGCGGGTGTTGCTCGGTCATCGCGGGGTCCTTCCGTGCCAACTGGTCGACGAGGAAGGCGGCCAGGTCCCGGCGGGCGGCGACCTCGGCCTCGACCTGCGCCCAGTACGCGGCGACCGCCCGGGCCGCGGGCCCCGGTGCCAGCTCGCACACCTCGCGGATCCGGGCCAGCGGCATCCCGAGCCGGCGCAGCCAGGCGACCAGCCGGGCCCGCTCCAACTGGGCCGGGGCGTAGCGGCGGTAGCCGCTGTGCGGGTCGACGTGGGCGGGGGTCAGCAGGCCCAGCTCGTCGTACAGGCGCAGGGCCTTGGGCGAGAGCCGGGCGGCCCGGGCGAACGCCCCGATGGTCAGCAGTCCCCCGTCCACCGGCCGTACCTCCCTCCGCCGCGTCTCCGCCCGCCACCGGCCGCAGCCCGCCGGGGAGCGGCACGCACGGCCGCCCCGGCGGACCCGTCCGCCTCCTCGTACCGGGCCCCCGGCCCGGCCCCACCGATGCTGGGCCTTCCCCCAGGGGCAAGGTCAACGGCGGCCCCGGGGGCCCGGGGACGGCCCGGCGCGGTGCCGCCGCCCCCGGGCCGCACCCCTTACGGGGTGTCCAGACGGGTCAGGGCCGCGGCCGTCAGGGCCTGGACGCCCATGGTGAGGGTCGGCCGGACGACCGGGACGAAGTGCGGGGAGTGGTTGGAGGGGATGTCCTGGGCGAGCCGCCCGGCCGCCAGGGCGGTGCGGAACGCCTCGGGGTCCCAGCCGCCCAGCCACCAGTAGTACAGCGGGGCCCCGGCGGCGGTCGCCAGCAGCCCGGCGTCCTCGCTGCCGGTCGCCGGCTCGTAGGCGAACACCCGCTCGGGGCCGAAGAGGCGGGTGAAGCCCTCGTTGACGTCCCGCAGCAGGTCCGCGTCGTTGACCGTGACGGGGAAGGAGTCGAGCGCCTCCGTCTCCGGTTCCCGCTCGGCGCCGGACGCGGTCGCCTCGGCGCGCGCGATGCGGTCGATGGCGGCCAGCACCGCGGTCCGCACGTGCGGATCGAAGCTGCGGACGCTGAGCTGGACGACGGCGCGGTCCGGGATCACGTTGGCGCTGTCCCCGGCGTGGAACGAGCCGACCGTGACCACCGCCTGGTCCTTCGCCGCGATCTCCCGCGCCACCACCGACTGCACCCGCTGGACGAACGCCGCCGCCATCAGGACCGGGTCCACCGTCGACTCCGGCCGCGAGCCGTGGCCGCCGGTGCCGTGGAAGGTGATCCGCAGGCTGTCCGCGGCGGCCATGCAGGCGCCCGGGCAGTACGCGATCAGCCCGGCGCCGAACGGGGCGACGTGCTGGGCCAGCACCGCATCGGGGGTGGGCACCAGGCCCTTGCTGTAGAGGCCGTCGTCGAGCATCCGCCGGGCTCCGCTGCCGGCCTCCTCGGCGGGCTGGAAGAGCACCACCAGCGTGCCGGACCAGTGGGCGCGGCCGGCCGCGAGCAGGTCCGCGGCGCCCAGCAGGCAGGTCACGTGGACGTCGTGCCCGCAGGCGTGCATCCGCCCGGGGACGGTGGAGGCGTACGGCAGGCCGGAGTCCTCGGTCACCGGCAGCGCGTCCATGTCGGCGCGCAGCAGCACCACCGGCCCCGGGCCGTTGCGCAGCACGCCGGTGACGCCGGTGACGCCGATGCCGGTGGTGACGTCGTAGCCGTGGCCGGTCAGCCGGCGGGCCACCTCCGCGGCCGTACGGGTTTCCTCGAAGGCGAGTTCGGGGTGGCGGTGCAGGTCTTCGTAGAGCGCCACGAGGTCCGCGAGGCGGGCGTCGAGCGGTTCCAGGACGGGTGCGGGGAAGGTGTGGTCACTGTCGCTCATAGGCGCATTCGACCATGGAGCGTCCGCGCCGTCCGCCCCCTGGTGCGCCCCCGGCCGCACCCCGTCCGGCGCACCGCCCCGCACCGGCTCCCCCGTGCTTCGCAGCGCCCGCCGCCCACCGTCCGGCGCGTCCTCGCTGGCCGGTACGCGACGGGTCGGCGCCGCACCCCCGTGACACCACCGCGCCCGCCTGCGACCGTGGATCACCGAGCCCGACGGGTGGGTTCCCCCTGCCCGACCCAGGACCACCTGCCCGCGCCAGGCCCGCCACGTGGTGCGGCGGCAGGCCCGAGCCGACGACCGGAGGCTGACGTTGGCCCCTACCCCCACCCGACCGGCGGACGAACCCGGCGACCTGGCGACCCACCTCATGGACCAGGCCATGGGGCACCTGTTCTCCGCCGCCCTGCGCACCGCCGCCCACTACCGCATCGCCGACCACCTCGCGGCGGGCCCGCGCACCCCCGAACAGCTCGCCGCCGCCACCGGCACCCACGCCCCGCACCTGCGCCGGGTGCTGCGCTACCTCGCCGCGCGCGGCATCTTCCGCGAGGACACCGCCGGCGCGTACCAGCTGACGCCGGCCGCCCGCCGGCTCCGCAGCGACGCACCGGACTCGCTGCTCCCGGCCGTGCTGATGCTCACCGACGACCTGTTCCTGCGGACCTCCGCCGGCCTGACGGAGGCGGTGCGGTACGGCGGTGCGGCCTTCGAACGGCTCTTCGGCGCCCCGCTCTTCGTCCACCTGGAGTCGGATCCGGCGCAGCGGGAGCTCTTCGACGCCGGGATGTCCTCCCTGGCCGCCCCGGTGGACGAGGCGGTGGCCGCCGCCTACCCCTTCCCGGACACCGGGACCGTCGTGGACGTCGGCGGCGGCCGCGGCGGCCTGCTGCGCGCCGTGCTCCGCCGCCACCCGCAGCTGACCGGCGTCCTCTTCGACCTGGCGCCGCCGCTGGCCCACCACCTCCTGGACACCGACGACCTCAAGGGCCGCTGGCGCACCCAGGAGGGCGACTTCTTCGCCGCCGTCCCGCAGGGCGGCGACGTCTACATCCTCAAGCACGTGCTGCACGACTGGCCGGACGACGCCTGCCGCCGGCTGCTGCGCACCTGCCGCGCGGCGATGGCGCCCGGCAGCCGCCTGCTGATCGCCGACTGCGTCCTGCCGCCCGGGAACGCCCCGCACTTCGGCAAGACCATGGACGTGGCCATGCTGGCCGTGCTGGACGGCCGGGAGCGGAACGCCGACGAGTTCGCCGCGCTGCTGGCCGCGGGCGGCTTCCGCCTGACCCGCGTCCTGCCGACGGCGAGCTACTCCTCCGTCGTCGAGGCCGTCGCCGACTGACCGCCCGCGCCGCACCGCCCCGGACACGCCGCCGCCCCTTGCCCGCCCCTCCCCCGCCCCCGCGCTCTACTAGGAGGCACCCTGCCGGCGGCGGACGAGAGGGCGGTGGGCCACCGTGACCGTGTCGATGCGGGCGCGCAGCCGCGCCGAGGCCCACCGGGCCGCCACCCCGCTGGAGCTGTTCTTCGACCTGTGCTTCGTGGTGGCGGTCGCCCAGACCGGCCGCCAGCTGGTGCACGCCCTGGCCGAGGGCCGTCCGGGCCACGGCGTCACCGGCTACCTGATGCTGTTCTTCGCCGTGTGGCTCGCCTGGCTCAACTTCAGCTGGTTCTCCTCGGCGTACGACACCGACGACGTGCTGTACCGCGTGGTGACGCTGGTGCAGATCGCCGGGGTGCTGATCCTGGCGGCCGGGGTGCCCCGGGCGTTCACCGCCGGTGACTTCCGCGTCGTCTGGTTCGGCTATCTGGTGATGCGGCTGGCCCTGGTCAGCCAGTGGCTGCGCGCCGCCCACGGGGCCGAGGGGGCCGAACGGCGCACCGCGCTGCGCTACGCCGCCGGTGTGACCGCCTGCCAGATCGGCTGGCTGGCCCTGCTGTTCCTGCCGCCGGGCGACGCTCCGTGGATCTTCGTGGTGATGGGCCTGCTGGAGCTGGCGGTGCCCGCGCTGGCCGAACGGGACCGGCAGACCAGCTGGCATCCCCGTCACATCGCCGAACGCTACGGCCTGTTCACCCTCATCGTGCTGGGCGAGACGGTCTCCGCGGCGACCGTCGCCGTCCAGTCGGCGCTGGACGAGCACCACGACCTCGGCACCCTGCTGCCGATCGCGGCCGGCGGCCTGCTGCTGGTCTTCGCCGCGTACTGGATCTACTTCGCGGTCCCCATCCACCTGCACCTGCGCAACAACCGCCAGGCGTTCCTGTGGGGCTACGGCCACTACCTGGTGTTCGCCTCGGCCGCGGCGGTCGGCGCGGGCATCGAGGTCGCCGTGGAGCAGTCCGCGGGCCGGGCGCACCTGCCGGTGTACGGGGCGGCGGCCTGCTTCACCGTGCCGGGCGCGCTGTACCTGTTCACCGTGTGGCTGATCCACTCCCGCCACCAGAAGCGGGGCCCGGCCCAGCAGCTGGTGCTGCCGGTGTCCGCGCTGCTGGTGCTGGCCTGTACGTTCGCGGGCCGGGCGGCGGTGCCGGCGGCGGGCGGGGTGGCGGCGCTGGCGGTCGCGGTGGGCGTCACCCTGACGGCACGCCAGGGAACCGCTCTGGAGGAGGAGTAGCGACCGCCGGTCGGCCCAGCCCGGTGACGGGTGCGCGGGCCCCGGGGACCGCGCCCCGTCCCCCGTAAGCGTGCCGAACGGCCGTACGCCGACCGGCCCGTGCCGGGCTCCCGGCGCGCCGGCGCCGCCCCTGGAACGCACCCCCGGAGCGGACCTCAACACGCCTTCGCCATACGGCACTTGGGGCGGGATCCGGCCATCTTCGGGCGGGGCCTCCGGCGGGCCGCGGGCGGTGCGGTGCCGCCCGGCGGCGCCCCTGCCTCCGCTTTCCCCTATCAAAGGTCACCCCGGCGCGCGGCGTCATCCTCGTGCCCTCTACCGTTCACCAAGGCCCGCGGAAGCGGCATCGCCGGAACGCGGTAGGGTGCAGATTGCCCTTTTTATACCCGGGGGCCCAGCGGATCCCGTGGATCCGCGACGGCTCACGGGCCGTCCACCCGTCCGTACCTGAGGAGACGCCAGACATGGCAGCCCGCCACGCTCAGTCCCGTGCTCGCAGGAGACTGTCCCGGCGCAGCAAGGCCGTCAGCGGTCTCGCCCTCTCCACGCTGGTCGGCACCGCCCTGTGGGCCTGGCCGGCCTCGGGCGACGACCACAGCGGCCGGCCGGACGCCAAGAGCGGTACGCCCCGGACGGTGTCCAGCCCGAACACCCCCGCCCCGCACCAGGCCGCGCCGGACGCCGCGCACGGCCTGCGCGCCATCCCGGACCTCGGCGACGCCGCCCGCAAGCGCATACCGGCCGACACCCGCCAGGTCCTGGTCGTCACCGGCAAGGGCCCGGACTCCTACGACTCCCGGGTCGTCCTCTACACCCGCGAGGAGGGCTCGGACCTCTGGCAGGCCGGCCCGTCCTGGGCCGCGCACAACGCCGCCCACGGATGGACCACCCACCACCACTACGGCGACCTGCGCTCCCCCGAAGGCGTCTACACCCTCACCGACGCCGGCGGCCGCCTGCCCGCCCCCGAGGGCACCAAGCTCCCCTACGACCACAACAGCAACTTCGTCGCGCACGGCACCGGCGTCGAGGGCGAGCCGCTGGCCGGGGCGTTCGACTACGTCATCGCCATCAACTACAACCGCGTCCCCGGCTCCTCCCCCCTGGACGGCCGGCGGCCCCTCGGCGACGAGAAGGGCGGCGGCGTCTGGCTGCACGTCGACCACGACGGGCCCACCCAGGGCTGCATCAGCCTCAAGCCCGAGGTGATGCGCGAGCTGCTGCGCACCCTCGACCCGGAGCAGCACCCGGTCATCGTGATGGGACCGGCCGGGCACTGACCCGGACGCGGCCCGCGTGGTACGCATGGGCCCATGACTGACGCCCGGCAACACCGGCGGCCCCCGGGGGACGAGCCCGCCCCGCTCCCCCCGGGGCCGCGCGACGCCCTGACCGACGTGCCCGGCCTGCGGGTCGGGCACGCCCGGCGCACCGGCGGCGGCTGGCTCACCGGCACCACCGTCGTCCTGGCCCCCGAGGGCGGCGCGGTCGCGGCGGCCGACGTCCGCGGCGGCGGCCCCGGCACCCGGGAGACCGACGCCCTCGATCCGGGCAACCTCGTCGAGCACGTCGACGCGGTGGTGCTGACCGGCGGTTCGGCCTACGGACTCGACGCGGCGTCCGGGGTCGTGGCCTGGCTGGAGGAGCAGGGCCGCGGCTTCCGGGTCGGGCCCGATCCGGCGCAGGTCGTCCCGGTGGTGCCCGCCGCCGCCCTGTTCGACCTGGGCCGCGGCGGCGCCTGGCGGAACCGCCCGGACGCCGCGCTGGGCCGCGCCGCGGCCGAGGCCGCCGCCCGGACGGCCCCCGGCGCGCCCGTCGCCCAGGGGAACACCGGCGCCGGCACCGGAGCGGTCTCCGGCGGCCTCAAGGGCGCCATCGGGACGGCCAGCGCGGTACTGCCCTCCGGGGCGACGGTGGCCGCGCTGGCCGCCGTCAACGCCGCGGGCTCGTTCGCCGATCCGCGCACCGGCGCCCTGTACGGCGCGCCCGGCCCGCTCCCCGACCCCGGCGTCCACGCCGCCGCCCGGCGCCGCCTCGCCCAGGCCCGCGCGGCCTCCGCGGCGCGCTCCACCGCGTCCGTCCGGCCGCCGCTGAACACCACCCTCGCCGTGGTCGCCACCGACGCCGCCCTGACCCGCGCCCAGGCCCGCAAGCTCGCCGTCACCGCCCAGGACGGCCTGGCCCGGGCCCTGCGGCCGGTGCACCTGCTCAACGACGGCGACACGGTCTTCGCGCTCGCCACCGGCGCCCGCCCGCTCGCCGCCACGGAGGCCCTGGCCGACCCGGCCTTCGGCGTCCACCTCCGGGCCGGTGCGCTGAACGCCGTCCTGGCCGCCGGGGCGGACGTGCTGGCCCGCGCCGTCGTCAAGGCCGCGCTCACCGCCACCACGGTGGACGGCCCCGGCGGCGTCTTCCCGGCCTATACGGAGCTGTACGGGTCGGAGCTGTACGGGTCGGAGTCGTACGGGGCGGGCCTGTAGGGGGCCGACCCCTACCAGCTAGGCGCCCGCGGCGCCCAGGAGGGCGCCGGCCGCGTAGGTGACGGCCATCGCCAAGGCGCCGCCCGCGACGTTGCGCAGGACGGCCGGGGCCGCCGGGGCGGTGCCCAGGCGGGCGCTGCTCCAGCCGCAGAGGGCGAGGGCGGCCAGCACCGCGCCGACGGTGATCCACAGCCGCTCGCCCGCACCGGGGAGCACGATGGCCAGGAGGGGCAGCAGGGCGCCCGCGGTGAAGGCGAGGAAGCTGGCGCCGGCCGCGTGCCAGGGGTTGGTGAGTTCGTCGGGGTCGATGCCGAGTTCCACCTCGGCGTGCGCCCGCAGGGCGTCGTGCGCGGTCAGCTGCTGCGCGACCTCGTGGGCCAGTGCGCGGCTCAGGCCCTTGCCCTCCAGCAGCTCGGTCAGCTCGGCGAGTTCGGCCTGGGGCTCGGTGGCCAGTTCGCGCTTCTCCAGGGCCAGGGCGGCCTTCTCGGAGTCGCGCTGGGTGGAGACCGAGACGTATTCGCCGGCCGCCATGGACATCGAGCCGGCCAGCAGTCCGGCGAGGCCGGCGGTCAGCAGGGTGTTGCGGGAGTCGGTGGCGCCGGCCACGCCCACCACCAGTCCGGCGGTGGAGACGATGCCGTCGTTGGCGCCGAGGACCGCCGCCCGCAGCCAGTTCAGGCGGCTGCCGAGTCCGCCGCCGTGTGCCTCGTCGTGCCCCGGTGTCTGAAGCGTCACCGGCCGAGCGTCTCATCCGCGGACCGCCGCCGCAGCCCTGCCCCGCCCAGTGCCCGCGCATCGTGCCGGTCCGGCCGGTGGTAGAAACGGCCGTATGTCCGCATCGCCGCCCCCCAACCCGCCTCCGTCCCGCCGCAACCGGCGCTCCGCGCCGCCGGCGGGTGCCAAGCCTCCGCCTCCGCCGCCCACACTGGTGCAGCCGCCGCCCGCCCCCGCGCCCGCCCAAGCTCCCGTACGGCGCCGCCGGTTGTGGTGGCACCGGCTGATATTCGGGCTCTGGTACCGGCCGGTGGACGTCTTCGACGAGGCCAGGGACCGCAGCGCGTGGAGCGCGGCGGTGCTGCTGTGCCTGATCAGCGGCGGGATCGGGATCGTGTCGGTGGACGCGTTCCGGGCGCAGTGGGCGGTGGACCGCACGGCGGCGCTGCAACTGGCCGGGATGGCCGAGGCGGGGGTGCTGCTCGCCAGTCTGGGCCTGGGGGCGGTGACCCACGCGATAGCGCGGACGCTCGGCGGGAGCGGGCGGTTCGCACCGACGGCGAGCCTGTTCGTGGTCCTCTTCTGGGTGACGGACCTGCCGCGGCTGGCGATCGCCGCCTGGCTGCCGGCCAACTCCACCTTCGTCCAGGCCGCCACCTGGACGACGTGGGGGTTCGGGTACTTCCTCGCGGTGCTGCTGATACGCGGTCAGCACCACCTGCCGACCCGGAAGTCGGCGGCCTCGGTGTCGGTGCAGATGCTGGCGGCGCTGGCGCTGCTGAAGCTGGGGCCGGTGAACTGAGCGGATGCGCCGGGGCCGCCGGCGCGCCGGGGGCCGCCGGTCAGCCCGGGCTGGTGAGCTGCCGCACGAGGTCGTCGAAGGCCGCGCGTTCGGCGGGGGTGAGGTCGACGTTCTCCGACGGGGGCCCGGCCGGGCCGGTCTGCCGGGGCACCGCGCCGAGCCGCCGGTGCGGGCGGCGGCGGCCGGCGGCGGGGTGGTGCCCGCGCCGGGTCAGTCTGAGGAGACCGACTGCCCAGAGGACGACGACGACCAGCAGCACGCCGAGACCGATCTGCTGGAGAATCGATACGGAGGGGAGCATGGGGTTCCTCCCGAACAAGTGGGCGCAGGGCAAGGCCCAGTAGACACCACACGTCTGGGCTTCCAACAGGGGATGTTGAGCCGCAAATCAGTGAAGTGACACATCTCCTATGACATTTCCCCGCATTCCCGACACCACACACCTCCTGCCGGGTCGCTCCGGCGCCGGGTGCCGGCGGGCGGGCGTCCGCTACCGGCCGCACCGGCGCACTGCCGGGCCCGCCGTTGGCCACCCCGGCGCCTTCCGCGCACCGGGCGCCGTCCCCAACGATGGCGGCACCCCGTCCGCGACGTGAGGAGTGCCCCGTGCCCCTGCCGCACCACCGGACCGCCCCGCGCGCCCTCGACGGCGTCCTGGTGGCCGACTTCAGCCGGGTCCTGGCCGGCCCGCTGGCCGCCGTGACGCTGGCCGACCTCGGCGCCGAGGTCATCAAGGTCGAGCGACCCGGCAGCGGGGACGACACCCGCTCCTGGGGGCCGCCGTTCGCCCCCGGCCCGGCGGCCGGCGACGGGCCGCCGACCGCCGCGTACTTCCATGCCGCCAATCGCTCCAAGCGCGGTCTGGCGCTGGACCTGGCGGATCCGCGGGACGCCGCGGCGGCCCGCGAACTGGCCCGCCGGGCGGACGTCCTGATCGAGAACTTCCGCCCCGGCACCCTGGACAAGTACGGCCTGGACCCGGCCGCCACGCTGGCCGCCAACCCGGGCCTGGTGCACTGCACGATCACCGGTTTCGGCTCGGGTGCGGGCGCCGCGCTGCCCGGCTACGACTTCGTGGTGCAGGCGGTGGGCGGGCTGATGAGCCTCACCGGGGAGCCCGGCGGGCCGCCGCTGAAGGCCGGGGTGGCGCTGGTGGACGTGCTGACCGCCAAGGACGCGGTCACCGGGATCCTGGCCGCGCTGCGGCACCGGGACCGGACCGGCCAGGGGCAGCGGGTCGAGGTCAACCTCCTGTCGTCGCTGCTGGGCTCCCTGGTCAACCAGGCGTCCGGCTATCTGGCCACCGGCCGCGACCCGGTCCCGCTGGGCAACCGGCACCCGAGCATCGCCCCGTACGAGACGCTGGCCTGCCGGGGCGGGCTGCTGGCCGTGGCGGTGGGGAACGACCGTCAGTTCCGGGCGCTGGCGGCGGCACTGGGGGCGCCGGGGCTGGCGGAGGACGTGCGGTTCCGGCACAACCAGGACCGGGTACGAAACCGCACAGACCTGGTCAAAGAGCTGGAGGAGCGGCTGGCGGCCGACACTCCGCGGGGGTGGACGGCGCGACTGGCGGCGGTTTCGGTACCGTGCGGACCGGTCAACACCGTCTCCGAGGCCCTGGAGTTGGCCGAGCGGCTGGGGCTGGACCCGGTCGCCCCGGTCGGCGCGGGGGCCCTCCCCCAAGTCCGCAGCCCGCTGCGGCTGTCGGCGACCCCGGTGGCCCAACCCGCGGCGCCACCCCGCCTGGACGGAGACGGCACAGCACTGCGAACCTGGCTATCAGGGCCGGGCGACCGACCCCTGCCACCGCGCATGTGACCTTCATCACAGCTCAGTGGTACCCGCAACCAAATCCGCCCGTAGGTGCTGTTTACCAGCACGGAATCACAACACCCCTGTATGGAGCAGCTCGTGACATCGCCGGACAACCCCGCGCCCGCCCCGTCCCGCACCCCCCACCTGCCGCTTCACACCGAGCCACGGGATTCCGCCGCATCGCGCCGCGGCAGCCGCCGGATGCGCCGCGCCCTGGCCGTGACCGCGCTGTTCGCCGCGGGCGCCCTGTCGCTGTCGGCCTGCGGCGGGGACGCCGAGGCGGGCGGCCACGACGGCAAGAACGGCCAGGCCGGAGCGGACGCCGCGGCCGCCAAGGACGCCTCGGACGCCAAGATCCAGGTGTCGTCGAAGGACGGCGCCACCGACGCCAGCATCAACGACACCGGGGTGAAGGTCACCGGCGGCAAGTTGACCGACGTCAAGCTGACCGCCGTGGACACCGGCAAGGACGTCACCGGCGCCATATCGCCGGACGGCTCCTCCTGGAAGCCGTCGGAGCAGCTGGACCGCGGCGCCAAGTACAAGATCGTGGCGAACGCCAAGGACGCCAAGGGCCGCCCGGCGACCGAGAACGCCACCTTCACCACGGTCTCGTCGGCGCACAGCTTCATCGGCTCGTTCACGCCCGACAACGGCAAGACCGTCGGCGTCGGCATGCCGGTGTCGTTCAACTTCGACAAGTCGATCACCAACCGCAAGGACGTCCAGTCCCACATCACGGTGACCTCCAGCAGCGGCCAGCAGGTCGTCGGCCACTGGTTCGGCGACCGGCGGCTGGACTTCCGGCCGCAGGACTACTGGAAGGCCGGCTCCAAGGTCACCATGAAGATCGACCTGGACGGGGTGAAGGGCGGCCCGGGCATCACCGGTGTGCAGTCCAAGACGGTGTCCTTCACCATCGGGCGCTCGCAGGTCTCCACGGTGGACATGGACACCCAGACCATGACCGTCAAGCGGGACGGCCAGGTCATCAAGACCATCCCGATCTCCGGCGGCAGCCCCGAGCACCCGACGTACAACGGCCAGATGGTCATCTCGGAGAAGTTCGAGCAGACCCGGATGGACGGTTCGACGGTCGGCTTCGGCGGCGAGTACGACATCAAGGACGTCCCGCACGCCATGCGGCTGTCGTCCTCGGGCACGTTCATACACGGCAACTACTGGGGCAGCTCGTCGATCTTCGGCCGGACCGGCACCAGCCATGGCTGCGTCGGCCTGGAGGACAACAAGGGCGGCGGTGGCGACACCCCGGCCAAGTGGTTCTACAACCAGTCGCTGATCGGCGACGTGGTCATCGTCAAGAACTCCAAGGACAAGGTCATCCAGCCGGACAACGGCCTCAACGGCTGGAACCTCTCCTGGTCGCAGTGGACGGCGGGCAGCGCCTCCTGACGACCCGGCCGGCCCGGCCGCACCGCGCGAGGCGGTGACCGCTCCCCCCGTGCGGGGCGGTCACCGCCTCGTCGCGTGCGGGCCCCTCGCCTACGGGGAGACGTGCACCGACCGGTCGTCTTCGCGCCCCGGCCCTGCGGTGCGCTGCGCGGTGGCCTCGTGGCGGGGGTCCGCCTCCCGGCCCGGGGCCGGCGCCGCCCCGCCCGGCGCGGGCCGGAAGCGCTTGAGGAGGACCACCAGGGCGGCGGCGACGAGCGTGCCGGCGGCGACCGCCAGCAGGTAGAGCAGCGGCCGGCCGATCAGCGGGACGACGAACACGCCGCCGTGCGGGGCGCGCAGGGTGCAGCCGAACGCCATCGACAGGCCGCCGGTGACCGCGCCCCCGGCCATCGCGGAGGGGATCACCCGCAGCGGGTCGGCGGCGGCGAACGGGATCGCGCCCTCGGTGATGAACGACGCCCCCAGCACCCAGGCGGCCTTGCCGTTCTCCCGCTCGGCGCGGGTGAACAGCGTGCCCCGCAGGGTCGTGGCCAGCGCCATCGCCAGCGGCGGCACCATCCCGGCCGCCATTACCGCGGCCATCACCTTCAGGCTGCCCGGGTTGGGGTTGGCCAGGCCGCCGACCGCGAAGGTGTAGGCGACCTTGTTGAGCGGGCCGCCGAGATCGAAGCACATCATCAGGCCCAGCAGCACGCCCAGGATGACCGCGTTGGCGCCGGACAGGCCGGTCAGCCAGCCGGTGAGCGCCTTCTGGAGCGCGGCGACCGGCTTGCCGACCACCAGGAACATCAGGAAGCCGACCGCCGCCGAGGAGACCAGCGGGATGACCACGACCGGCATGATGCCGCGCAGTACCGCCGGCACCCGGGCCCGCTGGACCGTCCGCGCCACCGCGCCCGCCAGCAGACCGGCGATCAGCCCGCCCAGGAAGCCCGCGTTGACGGTGAGCGCGACCGCGCCGCCGACGAAGCCCGGCACCAGGCCGGGCCGGTCCGCCATGCCGTAGGCGATGTAGCCGGCCAGGACCGGGACGAGGAAGCCGAAGGCGGTGCTGCCGATCTGGAAGAGCAGCGCCGCCCAGCTCGCCGACTCGGCCCACACGAAGTGCTCGGCCACCGACGGGGCCTTGTTGACGGTGTAGCCGCCGATGGCGAACGCCAGGGCGATCAGCAGGCCGCCCGCGGCGACGAACGGGACCATGTAACTCACGCCGGTCATCAGCCAGGTGCGGAGCCGGGTGCCGTAGCCGTCGGCCTCCGCGGCGCCGCGGTCCATGGGGGCGGCTCCCCCGCCGGTCTCCGGGGCGGCCGGTGCGGCGGCGGCCTTCGCCCGTATCTCCGCGAGGAGTTCGGCGGGGCGGTTGATACCGGCCTTCACCCCGGCGTCGACGACCGGCTTCCCGGCGAACCGCGCGCGCTCCCGCACCTCGACGTCGTGCGCGAGGATCACCCCGTCCGCGGCCGCGATCACCTCCGGATCGAGCCGCCGGAACCCGGCCGAGCCCTGCGTCTCCACGGCGATCTCCACCCCGGCCGCCCGCGCCGCCTTCGCCAGCGCCTCGGCGGCCATGTAGGTGTGGGCGATACCGGTGGGGCAGGAGGTGACGGCGACGACCCGGAAGGGGGCGTGCGGGGTGGGGGGTTGCTCGGCCGGTGGGGTCTCCTGGGCCTGAGGAGATTTCTGGGTCTGAGGGGGCTCCTGGGCCTGAGGGGGCTCCTGTGGCCGTGAAGGTTCCTCGGCCGGTGGGGGGTGCTCCGCGGTGGGGGGGTGCTCCGCCGGGGCGGGCCGGTCGCCGCGGAGGAGGGCCGCGGCCCGTGCCGGGGCGGTCTCCGACCGGAGGGCGCCGGTGAACTCCTCGTCCATCAGGCGGCGGGCGAGCTGCGAGAGGATCGCCAGGTGGTCGGCGTCACCGCCCGCCGGGGCCGCGATCAGGAAGATCAGGTCGGCCGGGCCGTCCGGGGCGCCGAAGTCGATACCGGCCGTGCTGCGCCCGAAGGCCAGCGCCGGTTCCGTGACATGCGCGCTGCGGCAGTGCGGGATCCCGATCCCGCCCTCCAGCCCGGTCGGCATCTGGGCCTCGCGCGCGGCCACGTCCGCGAGGAAGCCCTCCAGGTCGGTGATCCGCCCGGCGGCGGCCATCCGTTCCGCCAGCGCACGCGCGGCGGCGTCCTTCGTAGCGGCGGACAGGTCGAGATCGACCAGGTCCGCGGTGATCAGCTCACTCATCGCGGGCTCCCTTGCACGCGGTACCGCCGGGGACGGGCGGTGGGGACGGGACGGGGGGGGAGGAACAGGGGACGGAGGAAGAACAGGGGGCGGGGAGGAACAGGGGACGGGGGAGGGGCTCAGGGCACCGGGGCCGGTTCGGTCAGCGCACGGTCGAGCGGCACGTCGGCGGTCACCACGACCCGTTCCGGCGCCAGGTCGGACGGCACCGGCATCTGGCTGCCGGGCAGTTGGACGGCCGCCGCGCCGTGCGCCACCGCGGCCGCCAGCGCCCGGACGCCGGCCCCGCCCGCCGCCAGGAACCCGGCGAGCGAGGCGTCCCCCGCACCGACGTTGCTCCGCACGGCGGCCACCGGGGCGCTGCCGAAGTACGCGCCGTCCGCGTCGACCAGCACCTGTCCGTCGGCGCCCAGTGAGGCCAGTACGGCGCGGGCGCCCCGGGCACGCAGTTCCGCCGCCGCCCGGACCGCGTCGCCGAGGGTCGCCAGGGGGCGGCCGACCGCCTGGGCGAGTTCCTCGGCGTTCGGCTTGACGACGTCGGGGCGGGCACGGAGCGCGGCGGTCAGCGCGGGGCCCGAGGTGTCCAGCGCGATCCGGGTGCCCGCGCGGTGCGCCCGGGCGACCAGTTCGGCGTACCACTCGGGGGCCAGTCCGCGCGGCAGGCTGCCGCAGCAGGCGATCCAGTCGGCGCCCGCGGACCGTGCGCCGACCGCGGCCAGCAGCGCCTCGGACTCGTCCGGGGTCAGTTCCGGGCCGGCCGCGTTGATCTTGGTGAGGGTGCCGTCGGGTTCGGCGACGGCGATGTTGGCGCGCGTCTGCCCGGCCACCGGGACGCCCGCCACCTCGATGCCCTCGTCCCGCAGCAGGCCGGCCAGCGCCGCGCCCGCGGGGCCGCCCAGCGGCAGCACGGCGAGGGTGCGGTGGCCGGCGGCGGCGACCGCCCGCGAGACGTTGACGCCCTTGCCGCCGGGGTCGATCCGTTCGGCCCCGGCCCGCAGCACGGCTCCCCGCGCGAGCGCCGGAACCTCGTACGTGCGGTCCAGGCTGGGGTTGGGCGTCACGGTGAGGACGATCATGCGCGCACCGGCCCGGTGGAGCCGGCGGCGGGGGAAGCGGCGGGGGTGGCGGGGGCAGCGGCCGCGGGGCGGCCCCCGGCGGGGTCGGCGACGGCACCGGCGCGCGGTGTCATACCCGCACCACCTCCGTCCCGGCCCGCTCGATGGCCAGGGCGTCCTGCGGGCTCAGCCCGGTGTCGGTGATCAGCACGTCCACGTCGGCCAGTTCGCCGAAGCGCGCGAAGTGGCGCTGCCCGAACTTCGCGGCGTCGGCCAGCAGCACCACCCGGCGGGCGGCGGCGATCATCGCCCGCTTGACCGCGGCCTCGGCGAGGTCGGGCGTGGTCAGCCCGCCGTCGGGGGAGAAGCCGTTGGCCGCGAGGAAGAGCACATCGGCGTTGATCTCCCGGTAGGCCCGCAGCGCCCAGTCGTCGACCGCGGCCCGCGTCCGGTGCCGGATGCGGCCGCCCACGAGGTGGAGGGTGAGGCCCGGGTGGTCGGCCAGCCGTGCCGCGACCGGGAGGCCGTGCGTGACCACGGTCAGCTCGGCCTCCAGCGGCAGCTCGGCGGCGAGCCGGGCGGCGGTGGTGCCGGCGTCGAGGATGATGCTGCGCGGGCCGTCGCCGCCGGGCAGTTCGGCGAGCGCGGCCCGGGCGATCCGCTGCTTCTCGTCGGCGGCGACCGCGTCCCGTTCGGCGAGGTCGGGCTCGAAGTCCAGGCGGCCGGCCGGGATGGCGCCGCCGTGCACCCGGCGGACCAGACCGGCGCGGTCCAGCGCCTTCAGATCGCGCCGTACGGTCTCGGCGGTGACCTGGAACTCCTCGGCGAGGGAGAGCACATCGACCCGCCCGCTCTCACGGGCGAGCCGCAGGATCTCCTGCTGGCGCTCGGGTGCGTACATCTGCGTCGGTGTCCGTTCCCTGGTCCTGTTGCCTACCCGGTGGCCTGCCCTGCGGCCTGCCCTGATCCCTGTCCGTCGCGTGTCCGGACTTGTGGTTTCGGCGGCAGACTACGTCCGGAAGGCGCGCAAGTAAACAGATACGGGCAAGAGATCGGGCACGAACGGGCATGCGCGGGCAAGAGAAAGGGGCGACAGGACCCGGGGTGCCCCCTACGCAAAGGAGCCCCGACGCCCTCCACGACGGGCACCGGGGCTCGCCCCAACGACGCACGACGGCAGCATCGGCCGGCGGCCGGCAACCGGCGGCCGCTGCGGCGGCAGCCCGCGCCGCCTCGCCCGGCGGGCACGGCGCACCCGCCGTCCGGACCGGCCGCGGCCCCGGCGCGGCTCAGGCGGCCGCGTCGAAGCCGGTGTCGCGCGCCATCCGCTTCAGCTCCAGCAGCGCGTGCTTCTCGATCTGCCGGATCCGCTCCCGGGTCAGGCCGTGCTGCTTGCCGACCTCGGTCAGCGTGCGCTCGCGGCCGTCCTCGATGCCGTAGCGCGCCTTGATGATCGACGCGGTGCGCTGGTCCAGGCGGTCTATCAGGTCCTCCAGCTCCTCGCTGCGCAGCAGCGTGAGCACCGACTGCTCGGGGGAGGCCGCGGAGGTGTCCTCCAGGAGGTCGCCGAACTGCGTGTCGCCGTCGTCGTCCACGGACATGTTCAGGCTGACCGGGTCGCGGGCCCAGTCCAGGACGTCGGTGACCCGGGAGGCCGTGGAGCCCAGCTCGCCCGCCACCTCTTCCGGCTCGGGATCGCGGCCGTTCTCGCGGTTGAACTCGCGCTGCACCCGGCGGATCCGCCCCAGCTCCTCGACGAGGTGGACGGGCAGCCGGATCGTGCGCGACTGGTCGGCGATGGAACGGGTGATGGCCTGGCGGATCCACCACGTCGCGTACGTGGAGAACTTGAAGCCCTTGGCGTAGTCGAACTTCTCGACGGCGCGGACCAGGCCGGCGTTCCCCTCCTGGATCAGGTCCAGCAGGGGCAGGCCGGAGCGCGGGTACCGGCGGGCCACGGCGACGACCAGGCGGAGGTTGGACCGGATGAAGACGTCCTTGGCCCTCTCGCCCTCGGCGGCCAGCGCTTCGAGCTCCTCACGGCTCGCGCCTGCGGCGTTGCCATCGGTGATCTCGCCGTCCAGGATCTGCTGGGCGTAGACGCCGGCCTCGATGGTCTGGGACAGCTCCACCTCCTTTGCGGCGTCCAGCAGCGGCGTGCGCGCGATCTCGTCGAGGTACATGCCGACCAGGTCGCGGTCGGCGATGTCCCCGCCTGCTGCGCGAACGCTGTTGGCCTCGCCAGGACCGGCGGTGCTGGCCTGACGACGGGCGACGGCACGGGTTGCCATGCGTGTGCTCCCTTTGCGCTGAGTCGGTCGCGGGACGGTGGGGCGAGCCCTCCGGTCTGTCGTGCGGTGGGCGACCGGCTGACCCGTCCGATGGAAACAACGGCTGGAATCCGGACAGAATTCCCCTGCCGCGCCCCAATTTTTCTGATCATGCAGTACCCTGCGCCGTCACCAGGGGAGGAAACATGCTGTCCGGACATGGGGACGTGCAGGTCAGGGCGGGCGGGGAGACGGACCTCGCGGCGCTCACGGAGCTCTACAACCACTACGTCCGTGAGACGCCCCTCACCTTCGACACGGAGCCCTTCACCGCGGACCGGCGCCGCCCGTGGCTGCTCTCCTACCCCCTAGACGGCCCGTATCGCCTTCTGGTTGCGCAGGACGCCGGCGGCACCCTCCTCGGGTACGCGACCAGCAGCCCCTACCGCGCCAAGCCGGCGTACGCGACGTCCGTGGAGACCAGCGTGTACTGCGCCCCGGATGCCACCGGCCGGGGCATCGGCACGCTCCTGTACACGGCGCTCTTCGCGGTGCTCGCGGAGCAGGACGTGCACCGCGCCTACGCCGGGATCGCCCAGCCCAACGAGGCGTCCGTCCGCCTGCACACCCGCTTCGGCTTCCGCCACCTCGGCACGTTCACGGAGGTGGGTCGTAAGTTCGGCCGCTACTGGGACGTCGCCTGGTACCAGAAGGACCTCGACGGGGCGGGGCAGCGGGACGGGGCGAGCGCCGGGTAGCCGGGTAGTCCGAGGCTGGAGGGCGGGGTGCCGGGACTCCGGGCGCCCCGGGGGCTGATCCAGTTGACGCCGCCGGTGGCCGGGTGTCGCCTGGACAGAAAGCCCCGGACGCCCCCGGACGCCCCGGACACCTCCTGGACGGCAGGTTCCCCGGATGCCAGGGCTTCCGCAGGGCAGGAGGTCCGGAGGGAGCAGTCCGCAGGGAGGCAGTCCGCAGGGGACGGGAGCGGGACTCGGACCGCCCGCCCCGGACCGCCCGCCCCCGGACGGCACGACGACAAGAGGGGCGAACGAGAGGAGCCCGTCATGGACCAGCACGCCCACGGCGACCAGCACCCCCGCGGTGACGGACTGCCCGAGGCACGGGCCGCCCGCTCCCACGGCAGCATCGAACCGGAGCACGGCGCGACCGCCCCGGCCACCGCGGAACGCTCCGGCGCCGGACCGGACACCGGCCCGGACACCGGGACGGCCGGACGCCTCCGGCCCTCGGTGGTGCTCCCGGTCATCGCGGCGCTCTGCTTCGGCGCCTACACGATCTGGATGGACCACACCAACGGGGCGAAGGGCGGGCAGGCCGCCCTCACCGGGCTGATCGCGGCGGTGGTCACCGGGATCCTGGGCGTGACGCTGGTGCACTTCCAGTCGACCATGCTCACCGAGACCCGCGCGCTCGCCTACGGCGCCCTCTTCGGCGCATCGATGGGCTGGCTGTACTCCCTCGCCGGCTCCGCGCCCTCGGTGCTCTCGTCGACGCTCTGGGGCCTGGGGATGTTCGGGGTGATGTTCATCACCTCCCTCTACATCTTCCGCACCCACCGCGTACGCGAACCGCACGGCCGGCACCGGCCGCGCCACGCCCGCCCGGCCGGCGGGCGCCCGCTGCACACGGCCCACTGACCGGCCGGGCCGGCCGGCCGCACCCCACCGGCAGCACGCTCACCCGTCCACCAGCAGCTCCGCGTCCTGGGACGTCCGCCGTATCGTCCGCAGCGGCCGCCCCGGCCGCCAGCTCTCCACCTTCATGAACGGCGCCTCGACGGACGTCCGCACCACCTCCGTCACCTCCGCCCGGTAGAGGTGGAACGGCTCCGGCGGCTCCACGTCCGCCGCGTACCGCGCCTTCAGCCCGGAGTCGGTCACTTCCACCGCCTGCCCGGCGATCCGCACATCGCCCGCCCCCGGGTCCGTGCCGCCACCGGGATTGGCGTGCAGCGCGAACCGGGGGTCGCGCCGCAGGTCCAGCGCCTTGCGCGAGCCGATCATCATGCCCAGCCACAGCTCGCCGTAGCGGAAATCCGCCTCCAGTCCGCTCAGCCGCGGCGCACCGTCCCTCCGCAGGGTGGCCAGGATGTGATGCCGGTACGCCCCGAAGCGCGCCCGCACCGCCCGGGCCAACTCCGGTGCCACCGCCTCCACCTCGGCCCAGGAGACACCCACGGCCCCGCCCGCCGCCGCACCTCTGTGCCCCGTCCTGTGCCCCGTGCCGCCGGCCGCCGCGCTGCGTTCCACGCGCCGTCCGCTCCCCGTCCGCTGCTCGTCCTCACTCGTCATGGCGGCCAGCCTCCCGCGGATACCCGACACCTCCTGTCCGCTTTCCGCTGCGGCTCCCCCACACCGCAGACCGGCACCCCCTCAGCTCCTCAGCCCCCCAGTCCGGCGACCTCTCCGCCCGTCACCCCGCCCCGTAAGCCCACCCCCACTCCGCCCTCACCTCTGCCCCCATCTCCGCCCTCCTGTCCGCCTCGTGCCGCAGGCCCGCCGTCCCGGTGCGTGCCGTCGCGGCCGCGCCGCCGGCTGTCCCAAAGGCCGCCCCGCGCCCATGACTTCAGCGTCTCACCTGCCACTGACAACGCCCCGCGACCCGCCCCCGCACCGGCCTGCGGCCCCTCCCCGCCGTACGACCAGCGCCGTAGTCCCGCGGGCCCGTCCGGGATCCGCCCGCGGCCCGTTACCCGGTCCCCGGCGCCGCCCTAGCCTCGGGCCATGGATACGAGGAGCGGCACACTCGACGAAGCCCTGGAACGCCTCCACACCACCGGCCCCGAGTTCAACGGATACCTCAGCAACCACGGCCCGATGGCGGTGGAAGCCCTGGCCCGGCACGGCCAGGCCGCCACCGTCCACCGCTGGCTCGACGACTACGCCACCCGGCTGGAGGACGTCCCCGGCGCCCACACCGCGCTCACCGACACCAACTGGCGGGAGGCGCTGGGCGACCGGCGCCGGGTCACCGACTGGACCACGTACCTGACCCGCCAGGTCGCCGAACGCCCCTGGCGCGAGGTGCTCGCCGAGTGGTGGCCCCGGCTGCTGCCCGGTCTCGCGGGCGCCGCCACCCACCCGGTCATCCGCGTCGGCCACGCCGTCCGCACCCTGCTGGAGCAGGGCGAAGAGGCGCCGCGGATCGCGGAGTTGGGGCACGCCCTCGGCTACTGGGCGGCCCGGCACACCACCCTCCCGGTCACCGCGGAGCCCGCCGGCACCCTCTCCCCCGACGACGCCCTGGCCGCCCTCCCGCACGTCGCCGACCAGCGGACCTCGGTCACCAACGGGCTGACCCAGCTTCCCGGCACGGCGGGCTGGCCGGCCGCCGCCGCGGCGCTGCGCGCCCCGCAGGGCCCCGATGACGCGCGGGACCAGCTGGCCGCGCTGGTCCGGGCGGCCACCCACCGCTACCTCGGCTACGGCCACGGCGACGCGGTCCTGCTGGTCCACGCGGCCACCGCCCCGAGCGCCATCCTGCGCACCCTCCCGGCGCTGCCCCGCGCGCTCTGGGTGCCCTCGTTCGGCGCGGCCTGGGCGGCGAGCGCCGCGCTCACCTCCGTCTACAGCCCCGACGAGCCCCTGCCGGAGCCGTCAACCGGGCCGCTCACCCCCGAGGAGGTCTTCGAACGGGCCGCGGCGCACGGCGACGCCCACGCGATCAAGCTCACCGACACCGCCCTCGACGTCGCCTCCTGGACCCCGGACGGCGACGACCGCGCCCTGAAGGCGGCCCTCCGCTCCCTGGAACTGATCACGCCGGGAGAGGACTGACGGGCGGGGCGGAGGGGGCGCGCCCGCTCCGCCCGCACCCCCTGCCCTCCGGTCAAGAAAAATAGCGCCGACATTACCGACATCACACTCAACCAGGGCGACACTGGCGTTACCCGATGCCCCTGCACGGGCCGACCCACCCCGCACGGGCCACCGCACCCGCCACACCCGGCGCTTCTCGGCCGACGGCATATTGTTAAATCTTAAATAACTCTCCGAGCGGTGAGAGAGTGGATGGCATGAGCAACGAACCCGCGACCGAGCCGCGCTGGCTCGACGACGAGGAGCAGCACGCCTGGCAGGCGTACCTCCACGCCACCACGCTCCTGGAGGACCACCTCGACCGCCAGCTCCAGCGCGACGCCGGGATGCCGCACGTCTATTACGGCCTGCTCGTCCAGCTCTCCCGCGCGCCCCGGCGCCGGATGCGGATGACCGAGCTGGCCCAGAACGCCAAGATCACCCGGTCCCGCCTCTCGCACGCCGTCGCCCGCCTGGAGAAGAACGGCTGGGTCCGCCGCGAGGACTGCCCGTCCGACAAGCGGGGCCAGAACGCCTACCTCACGGACGAGGGGCTGCGCGTTCTGGAGAAGGCCGCGCCCGGCCACGTCGCCGCCGTCCGGGCCGCGATCTTCGACCGGCTCACCCGGGAACAGATCAGCCAACTCGACGCGATCTGCTGCGTGATCGCCGACGGGCTCCAGCCCCAGGGCGCCGACCTCCCCTGGCTCCGCTGACCTTCAGCGGGACGAGGGGAGGCCGACGCGGGGGCCGACGCGGAGGCCACGCGCCCGGGGGCCCGTCGGGCGAGCGGACTCCGGGGCGCGCGGACTCCCGGCCCGGTGGCCCCAGGGCTCCCGGACTCCCGGGTGCGCGCGGTCACGGGGCACTGCCGCCCGCCACCCCTGAGCACCCCCACCCGCCGGCTCCTGCCACCGGCCGGCCGCACGCACGCCACCACCCGCCGGCACCACCCACCGGCCGGAAACACGGCACCGGCCGGCCCCGGGGGCGCATCCGCGCCCCCGGGAACCGGCCGGTCCTTCGTGGCCGCCCCCACGTGCACACCTCACCGCGCACGCGCTGCCGGCCACCTCGGACACCTCACCGCACGCGCTGCCGCGCGCCGCACCGCGCCCTCAGTGCACCATCACCGGAACCGGCGCCGCCTCTTCCGTGCCCGCACCGTCCCCGGCACCCGCTTCCGCACCCGCAGCGCCGTCCGACGACGAGGCCGCCGGCGAACCGGCGCCCGGCCGCCCGGTGTTGATGAACGTGAAGGCGATCACCGCCGCCAGGGCGAGGATGCCCACCGCCCACCGGATGGCGGAGGTGTAGCCGTGCACCATCGACTGGAGCTTGAGCAGGTCCGCGGAGCGCGCGCCGGCCGCGTGCGCGGTCGCGTACGCCGTGGTGGCGCTGGCCGCGATGGTGTTCAGCAGGGCGGTGCCGATCGCCCCGCCGACCTGCTGGGAGGTGTTGACCATCGCGGAGGCCACTCCCGCGTCCCGCGGCTGGACCCCGTGCGTGGCCAGCGACATCGCCGGCATGAACGCGGTACCCATGCCCAGGCCCATCAGGACGAAGCCGGGCAGGATCAGCGCCGGGTAGGAGGTGTCCAGGTCGATCTGGCTCAGGACGAGCATGCCGAGCGCGGCGACCGTGAAACCGGGCGCCATCAGCAGCCGCGGCCGCACCCGGGTCATCAGCCGGGCACCGATCTGCGTCGAACCGGTGATCATGCCCGCGACCATCGGAAGGAAGGCCAGACCGGTCACGACCGGCGTGTAACCCTTCACGATCTGGAGGTAGTAGGTCAGGAACAGGAAGAGACCGAACATGCCGATCACGGCCAGGCCCAGCGACGCGTAGACACCCGCGCGGTTCCGCTCGGCGACCACCCGCAGCGGCAGCAGCGGCGCCGCCACCTTCGACTCGACCACGACGAACGCCAGCAGCAGCACGGCCGCCGCGCCGAACAGCGCCAGCGTCACCCCGGCCAGCCAGCCGTCGGACTCGGCCCGGGTGAAGGCGTAGACCAGGGAGACCAGGCCGAGCGACGCCAGGACGACACCGGGGACGTCCAGCCGGGAGGAGTTGCGGCCCACGGCGGGCTCACGGATGACCAGTACGGCACCGGCCGCGGCGATCACCGCGATCGGGATGTTGACGAAGAACGTCCAGCGCCAGTCCAGGTACTCGGTCAGCACACCGCCGAGGAGCAGCCCGAGGGCGGCCCCGCCACCGGCGATCGCACCGAAGATGCCGAACGCCTTGGCCCGCTCCCGCGCCTCGGTGAACGTCACCGCCAGCAGCGACAGCGCGGACGGCGCCAGCAGCGCGCCGAAGACGCCCTGGAGCGCCCGCGCGCCCAGCAGCATCCCCTCACCCGCCGCGGCCCCGCCGAGCGCGGAGGCCAGCGCGAAGCCGGTCAGGCCGATGAGGAAGGTGCGCCGCCGGCCCCAGAGGTCGGAGAGCCGGCCGCCGAAGAGCAGCAGCCCGCCGAAGGCCAGTGCGTAGGCCGTGATGACCCACTGCCGGTTGGCGTCGCTGATCCCCAGGTCCTTCTGGGCGGAGGGCAGCGCGATGTTCACGATGGTCGAGTCCAGGACGACCATCAGTTGCGCGAGGGCGATGAATATCAGCGCTTTCCAGCGCCGCGGATCGACGTGCGGAGCGATATCAGGCATGGCGAGGTCCACCTAGTGATGCGTAACGGATATATCGGTGCGTAGCGGGGGAAACGCGCGTGAGGGTCGTGAAGCGCGCAGCGCCCGTTAATGACGTGAGGACGTGAAGCGTGAGGACGTGAGGACGTGCGTAACGGAACGTGAAGAAGCGCCGGACGGGTACAGCGACCCGTGGGCCGGGGCCAGGGGATGGGGCGGCCGGCACTCCCCCTTACGAGCGGCGGCGACTCCTCAGATCCTCCAACGTGGCGGCGCACCCGGGCAGTTCGGACCGCGCCGGAGCCTGGAGGCCGTCCAGGAACAGCTGTAGGTGCCGGTGCACGAACTTGTCGAAGTCGATACAGCCGCTGCCCGGCAGCGGGCGGGTGAGCTGGGTGAGCGCGACCATCAGATCGCCGACCGCGATGTCGGCGCGCAGCCGGCCGCCGTCCCGGGCGGCGTCCATGAGGGCGGCCACCGCCGTGTCCAGGCGAGCGCGCGCCGCGAGCAGGTCGGGATGAGCCGCGTCGACACCGCCGGACAGCAGCGGGCACAGGGCGCCGATCCGCTCCTCCACCGCCTCGTGCGCGAAGCGCCGCAGCGCCTCGAACGCCTCCGGCTCCTCGGTGAGGGCGCGCTCCGCGCGGTCCGCCATACGGGACATGACGGAGAGTGTGACGTGGTGGATCAACTCCCGGCGGTCCGCGAAGTGACGGTAGAGCGTCGCGTTGCCGACACCCGCGCGCCGGGCGATCTCGTCGAACGGGACGTCGGCGCCGTACTCGACCATCGTCTCCCGCGCGGCCGCGATGATCCGCTCCCGGTTGCGCACCGCGTCGGCCCGCAGCCTCGGCTGCACAGTCACCACACCGACACCCCCCTTCACCCTTCACCCCTTACTCTTCGCCGACCGCTGCCCGCTGCCCGCTGATCACCGATCGGCGCTCACCGAGCGAAGGCCACCGGCCGCCGGTCACGATGCGCCGGCCGCCCCGGATCCGGAGAACCGGGAAGCCACAGAACCGGAAAACCACAGAACCGGGGAACCACTCCCCGCTTCACTCAACACCCCTGCAAACGGGGACCGGCTCCCCGGTTATTTCCCTCCCGCGGTGTGACCTGCGCCACCCACCCTCCGGCCTGCTCCCGCTGACGCCCCATCAGCCACTCGGAGTCCCCCGGACTCCACCCGAAGGACCGCCGCCCTCCATTTGACGCATCCCCACGCGCGAGCGACCATCCCCCGCCGCAGGCTGATCACCATGACGCAGAAGGCACCCGCCGCATGAGGCGATAGGCATGGGCCCGACCCCGCACACCCACCCCACGGCACCGGACGGCCGCCTGCGCACCCTGACGCACCGGGTCTGCGCCACCGTCGCCGCCACCGCCACCTGCGCGGCCGCGGCCGTCGCCCTGTCCACACCCCCCGACGCCCACGCCACACCGCCACCCCCCGCCCCTGCCACCACCCCCCAGCACCCCACCCCTGCCGCCCCCATCACCACTCACACCCCACCGCAC
>NZ_JALMUV010000001.1 GCF_023155275.1 Streptomyces rhizoryzae | reverse complement strand
CTGCCTCGGGCCCGACGTCAGGTGGCAATGTGGTGACCATCAGCGGCACGAATCTCTCCGGTGCCACGTCGGTGAAGTTCGGGGGTGTTCCGGCGACGATGCTCACTGATACTGCGAGTCAGATCACGGTGCTTGCGCCGGCCGGGCCGCCATCGTCGGTCGCTGTCACAGTCACTACGGCCGACGGCACCAGCAATGCCTTGATCTATTCCTATGTTGCTGCTCCGGTTCCGGTTCTCGGCAGTCTCAGCCCTGCCTCGGGCCCGACGTCAGGTGGCAATGTGGTGACCATCAGCGGCACGAATCTTTCCGGTGCCACGTCGGTGAAGTTCGGGGGTGTTCCGGCGACGATGCTCACTGATACTGCGAGTCAGATCACGGTGCTTGCGCCGGCCGGGCCGCCATCGTCGGTCGCTGTCACAGTCACTACGGCCGACGGCACCAGCAATGCCTTGATCTACTCCTATGTTGCTGCTCCGGTTCCGGTTCTCGGCAGTCTCAGTCCTGCCTCGGGCCCGACGTCAGGTGGCAATGTGGTGACCATCAGCGGCACGAATCTTTCCGGCGCCACGTCGGTGAAGTTCGGAAGTAATGCGGCGACCATCCTCACCAATACCGCGTCCCAGATCACAGTTATCGCTCCTGTCGGGCCGCCGTCCTCGGTGAATGTGACCGTTAGCACGGCCGGCGGCACCAGCAATCCGCTGCCCTACTTCTACATCGCCGCGCCCACCGTCAGCGACCTGTCCCCCCACCTCGGCCCGGCCACCGGAGGCAACACCGTCATCCTCTTCGGCAGCAATCTGACGCTCACCAGCACCGTGAGCTTCGGGGGCATCCCGGCCACCGGCTTCACCGTGGTCTCCGACAACCAGTTGAACGTGACCGCTCCGGCCGGGACCGGCACGGTCACCGTCACCGTCACCACACCGGGTGGGACCAGTACGGCGGCCACCGGGAATCCGTACTACACGTATCTGGGGGCACCCGTCCTGACCAGCCTCACCCCGTCCCACGGCGCTGATCTGGGGGGCGACGCGGTCGTGCTGGGCGGCAGCAACCTCACCTACACCGATGCGGTGACCTTCGGCGGCGTCCCGGCCTCGTTCGCGGCGATCTCCGACAGCCAGGTCGTCGCGACCAGCCCGGGCGGGGCACCCGGCACGGTGAGCGTCGTGGCGCACACCCCGGCCGGGAACAGCAACGCCCTGCCCTATGTCTACGACCCGTCCTGAGCCCGCCGGCCGACGAGCCGTCAGTGCGGTTGCCCTCGCGGCTGCTCTTACCGTCGACGCGGTGGCCGTCAGTGCCTGGCGATCGACTCGGACATCAGGAAAAGGAGAGCGTCATGGTTCCGCTAGTCATCGGCGTCAGCACCGGCCAACGCGCTCCAGCAGGAGGCACTTCGTTCACCGGCAGCAGCACCGGTTTTGCCAGTGCATCGGCGGCGGGTACGGAGGGAGTCGCGGAGCCGGGGGGACGTCGTGGCGACGAATGAGCCGCTGCTGGCGGTCGAGATTCCGGTGGGGCACGCCCCCATCATGGCGGCGATCACCCCGGACGGCCGGCACGTCTATGTGACCAACTTCGGGAGCAGCAGCGTCAGCGTCATCGACACGACCACCCGGAGCGTCATCACCACGATCGGTGTGACCAGCGGGCCGTGGGGAGTCACGGTCAGCCCGGACGGGCTGCGCGCCTATGTGGCCTGCTTCGGGGTCGACAGAGTGGCGGTCATCGACACCGCCACCCGCACCATCACGGCCAGCATCCCGGGGTTGGACAAGCCCTTGGGCCTCACGGTGTCACCCGACGGCTCCAGGCTCTATGTGGCCAGCCAGGGTGGGAGCCGGGTCGATGTCATCAGCACGGCCACCGACACCGTCATCGACTCGGTACCGGTGGGCACCGGGCCACGCAACCTGGCGGTCACCCCTGACGGGAGGGAGGTCTACGTCACTGAGGAAGGTGCGAACGCGGTTTCGGTCATCGACACGGCCACCCACACCGTCATCGCGACTCTCACCGGGTTCGTCTTCCCCCGGGGGGTGGCGGTTTCCCCCGACGGACAGCGCATCTATGTGACGGAGTACGGCGGCAACCAAGTGGACGTCATCGACGCAGCCACGCACACCGTCGTGGACACGGTCACCGGGCTGCCCATCCCCTTCGGCCTGGCGGTCAGCCACCACGGCCTGCTGGCGTACGTCGCGCGCGACGGCGATGACAGCCTCTCCGCCATCGACCTCATCAGGAACGAGACCGTCGATACGGTACCGGGCTTTCACGCGCCGTCCTGGCCGGTGGTCACACCGGACGACCTTGAGGTCTACGTCGTCAACAACGGCAACGAGACGGTCAGCGTGCTGCCCGCACCACCCGGTGCGTACCCCGGTGTAGGTCCCCTGTCGGGTGGGACGCCGGTGGACCTCATCGGGGAAGGGCTGGGCAACACCACCGACGTCCGCTTCGGATGCCAGCCGGCCGCCTCCTTCACGGTCCTCAACGATCAGGAGGTCCTGGCCGTCTCGCCGCGCCTCGTGACCGACGTCAAGATCGATGCCACCATCGGGCAGAACACCACCCGGACCGTAGGCCGGTTCTACTACCTCCCGGACTCGGTGCTGAGCAGCATCAGCCCGCTGTCCGGCCCGCTGAGCGGGGGCGGCACCCTTGCCGTGACCGGCCACGGCCTGATCACCACCACATCGGTGCGCTTCGGCACCGTGGCCGTCACCCCGTCGTCGATCCTGGACGACCGGATCACTGTCACGGTGCCACCCGCGGAGACGGCCGGCCCTGTGCCGGTCACCGTGGTCACGCGGAGCAACTCCTACGGGCGAGCCACCTTCACCTACGTCGGGCCGCCCGGCATCACCTCCGTGACCCCCTCCAGCGGCTCGACGGCGGGCGGCGACCCGGTCCTGATCGTGGGCACCGAGCTCGCGACCGCCCAGTCGGTGACGGTCGGCGGCGTCCCGGCTGCCTTCGGGGTCATCTCCAACACCCGGATCGCCGCCGTCACTCCCCCCGCGGCCGCCCCCGGCCCGGCGAGCGTCACCGTGACGACGACGGGCGGCACCACCACCGTGCCCGGGGCTTTCGTCTACACCTGATCACCGTGACGGTTGCCGGGTGCCGAAAACCGCCATCGTCCCGGGCGGTTGCAGCCGCTCGATCTTCCGGCGCTGTGCGCTCAGGCGCTGGTCGGGGAGTTTCACGACCGGCTGCGTGATCGGGTACGGCAGAGGGCGGGCCGGGATGTGCAGCCCACGGCCGGCGTGATCGATTCGCAGTCCGTCAAGGCGGACGCGGTCGTCGGTGCGGACAGTCGCGGCTTCGACGGCGGCAAGCTGGTCAACGGCCGCAAGCGGCAGGGCGTGGTCCGCCGATCATGAAGATCGGCATCGTGCTTACAGCATGATGATGTCCTGTGACCGGAAGACAGGGGGATGTCGGTGGCTGTTCACCTCCAGCCCGAGGAGTGGCCCGCGCGCAGTCTGCTGGGGATGCTGCCGCTCCCGGCGCGGCAGGAATTGCTCGGCCGGGGAGCCGAGGTCCGGTTCGACGCGGGCGACGTGCTGCTGCGAGAGGGGTGGGACGACCGGCATGTCCTGCTGCTGCTGTCCGGGTTCGTCAAGGTCACGGCGACAGTGGAGAACGGTCAGACCTCGCTCCTCGCGGTCCGGGCAGCCGGGGACATCGTGGGCGAGATGGCGGCCATGGACGGCGCGCCGCGATCGGCGACCGTCACCGCCTGCGGCCCGGTGACCGCCCGGAGGCTCTCGGCCGACACGTTGCGGGAGCTGTTGCTGAGCCGGCCCGAGATCTTTGTGGCCCTTACGGGGATCATCGCCAACCGGCTGCGCTCGGCGAACAGACGGCGGCTCGACTTCCGCGGCTATCCGGCGAAGGTGCGGCTGGCCCGGCTGTTGGTGGAACTCGCCGACTGCTACGGAACCGACCGGGCCGACGGAGTGGAGATCGGCTGCTCGCTGACGCAGCCGGAGCTGGCCACGATGGTCGGCGCCGCCGAGACGACCATCCACAAGGTGCTGAGCGAACTGCGCAAGGACGTCCTGCTGAAGACCGGCTACCGGACCACCACGATCCTGGATCTGCCCCGGCTCACCGGCCTCGCGGAACTGTCGTCCGGGCCGCCGTAGCCGAGCCGGCGTCAGGCCAACACCGGCAGCAGGGCCACGCTCAGCCCCGCGCTCACCCCCATGACGGTCGTGCACACCACGGCTCCCGTCAGCCAGCGGTACTTGCGTACGGCGACATGGGCGAGGAACCGCACCGTGTGCGACAACTCCCGGCGATCCGCGGCCTCGTCGGCGGCTGGTGTGCCGGTGGGCGGAGTGTCGGCGATGTCGGGACCCGAGGCCAGCTGGACGAAGCTGTACCGGTTGTTGTCGGCCGAGCCCCGCAGCAACCGGGGACGCACGGTCGCCGCGAGAGTCACCGCGCCTGCGACGAGCCCGCAGACGAACAGGGCCAGCAGCGTCCCCGCGTACACCCCGTCCGCGCCGCCCTGCCCGCAGACGGCCACGGACTGCCGGATCCACGTCCCCGAGGTGCCGACCAGCGTCGCCTGCGCGGCCGCCAGGATCCCGGCCTTGGCGTCCGCGTGCTGGTGGGTCGTCTGGAGCGCGGTCAGCATGTACTGCGCGGGGTGGCCGGCTGCTGCCTGTCCGGTCGGTGCCATGAAGTCTCCTTCGGTCGACGGGCACGAGGTCCGTCCAGTAGGCGGGCGAAGGCCCCGACCGGACCAGTCACTTCTGCGGGTTCTGCGGACTTCGGGAGCGGTCACTCTTCCCAGGCGGACCGGCAACCCGTATTTCCACGGGGTGCACACGGGACGACAGGTGTACGAATGCTGTTACCGACGCTCGTCTTCGGGGGAGCGGGCGGGCGCAGGGTCTCTCCATGGGGAGTCTGTGCGGTAACTCCGTTGGTTTGACGGGGACGTGAGAGTCATGCTCCTCTCCCCGGTGAACTTCGTGTACCGAGAGGTGTCATGGTGGGGAACGGCGGGGACGAGCAGGACGCCGTAACGGCGTTCGGGCGCAGGCCGCTGCTGGCGGTCGACGCCAAGGGGTACGGCGGGGTCGACGTGGAGACACAGCGCCAGTTCCAGCAAGCGATCGTCGGGTTGCTGGACTCGGCGGCCGCGAAGGCCGGATTGGACCGTGCGGCATGGGAGACACAGGAGGGCGGGGACTCGCTGTTCGCCGTCCTGCCCGCGGACACCTCCGAGCCCGCCCTGGTCGACGACTTCATGCGCGCGCTGGACGCGAGCCTGCGCGCCTTCAACTTCAACCTCGGCAAGGGGCGACGGCCCTGGCTCAGGCTGCGCGCTGCGGTCCACTTCGGCGCGGTCGGGCTGGGCGCCAACGGGTTCGTCGGGCGGGCCCCGGTCGAGACCGGCCGCATCCTCGACTGCGCGCCTTTGCGCGCTGCCCTGGACGAGGCACCGTACGCCTGTCTGGCCGTCGCGGTGTCGTCGACCGTCTTCCACGACGTGGTCGAGGAGGCGTACACCACCATCCCGCCGCAGGAGTTCCGGCGCGTCGGCGTCCAGGAGAAGGAACATCAGGGCGAGGCCTGGATCTGGGTCCCGGGCGCGGAGATCCGCCAAGTGGACCTGGGCCCGGCCAAGAAGGACCCCGCCCCGGGCCACACGCCAGGCGCCGGGCCCTCCGTCGGCAACCTGCACAGCGGGGAAGGCAGTGCGATCGTCGTGGGGAACGGAGGGAGCGCGAGTGTCACCAACGGGGCCGGTGGTGTCCCCTCGCCGGGTCCCGAAAGCGCGGGGGAGCGGCCGTGACCGAGCCGGGCCCGAGCGTCAACTATCTGCGAAGCGGTGAGGGCAGCGCGATCGTCGTCGGGGACGGCGGTACCGCGACGGCGATCAACGTCTACGGCACCCGTGTGCCCGCGATCGAGGCACTCCCCGCCCTGTCCGCTCCCCGGTCCGCGTGGCTCATGACACAGCCCAGCCGTCTGCTGGACGCGCGCAGCCGCGTCGTGCCGTTTGTCGGCCGGGAAGCCGAACTGGAGCGGTTGCGGCGGTGGCGGGACGATCCGGGTGCGCGGCTGTCGGTCCTGCTGGTGCACGCACCTGGTGGGCAGGGCAAGACCCGCCTGGCGACGGAGTTCGCCGAGCAGTCCAGGAGCGCGGAACTGCCCGTCCACGCACGGTGGTTGGTCCGCCAGGCAGGGTTCCGCGGCGTGCCCGGCCCGGCAGCGCCGGATGGTGCGTCCGCCTCGGACGAGGCCGCGGCCGGGGTGCTCCTCGTCGTCGACTACGCCGACCGGTGGGCGCACAGCGAACTGGTACGTCTGCTGTCCGATCCCGTGCTCAACCAGGATCTGCCCACGCGGGTCCTGCTGGTGGGCCGTACCGTTCGCTGGTTCGCCGCGCTCCGCGGCGAGCTCGGCGAACGCAGAGCCGGCGCCGGCGACCTGCTCCTTCCGCCACTGGCCGCGGACCGCGCGCGGATGTTCGCCGCCGCCCGGGACCGCTACGGCGCCGCCGACCTGTACGGCCTGTCGGACACCGCGGACATCGACCCGCCGGGCTCCCTCGACCACCGGGACTTCGGCCTGACGCTGAACCTGCACATGGCCGCCCTGGTCGCTGTGGACGCTCACGCCGACGGCAAGAAGCCGTCGCTCACCGAGCCGCACGAGCTGTCGGCGTATCTGCTGGACCGCGAGCGTCTGGCCTGGCAGCGGCTCTACGAGGCCGGGAAGCAGGGGCAGACCTACCGGACCGACCCCGACGTCATGGCCCAGACCGTTTTCACCTCCGTACTCACCGGAGCGGTCGGTCACTTCACCGGCAAGCGCGCCCTGAAGACCCTGGACCTGCCCGAGCACTCCGGGTACCTGCTCAAGGACCACCGGTTCTGCTACCCGCCCGCCGACCGCTCCCTGGTCCTGGAGCCCCTGTACCCCGACCGGCTCGCGGAGGACTTCCTCGGGCTGCTCACCCCCGGCCACGACATCACGTCCTATGAACCCGACCCCTGGGCGAGCGACGTCCCTGGTGCCCTCACTGCCGAGGAGGACCTGCGTTCCGTCATCGCCCCCCGCGCCGTCACCTTCCTCGCGACCGCCGCCGGGCGCTGGGCCCATGTCCGCGACAACGTCCTGTTCCCGCTGTTGCGCGACGATCCGGACCTCGCGATCACCGCCGGCAGCCCGGCCCTGACCGCCCTGGCCGCCCTCGCCGACACCAAGCCCTCCGACACCCCGGACGCTTCCGCCGACCCCGAGCTGCTGGCCGTACTGGAAGCCGTCGAGTCCAGGCTGCCCGACGGCCGTGACGTCAACCTGGACATCGGCATCCTCGCGGTCATGGAGGTCCTGATCGCCCACCGCCTGGCCGCCGCCACGGACCTGGGCCGACGGGCCGGGCTGTACCGCACCCTGGCCTGGCGCCGCACCAACGCGGGACGCCGGGAGGAGGCGGTCGGTCCGGGCGAGGAGGCGGTCCGGCTCTATCGGGAACTCGTCCGGTCCGACCCCGGAAACCTGGGCCATCTGAGCGGTTTGGCCTCCGCCTTGGCCGACCACGGGGGCCGGCTGTCCGACGTGGGCCGCCCGGAGGAGGCACTGTTCCTGACCGAGGAGGCCGTGGCGATCAGCCGCCGGCTGACCGCGGCGGATCCCACCGCCCACCGGCACACCCTGCGCGAGGCACTGACCGGCTTGGGCAACCGGCTGGAAGCCCACGGCCGCCCGGCGGAGGCGTTGGCCGCCACCCAGGAGGCCACCGACCTGTGCCGGCAGGCGGCCGACGAGGACCCGGCCGGGCACCGGCACGGCCTCGCGCTGGCGTTGGGCAACCTCTGCCTGCGACTGACGAACGCGGGCCGCCGGGAGGAGGGGCTGGTTGCCGCCCGCGAGGCCGTCGACCTGCACCGGCTACTGGCCGCCGCCCGGCCCGGCGCCGAGCGGCCCTATCTGGCCGGGGCGCTGAACAACCTCGGTCGCGCGCTGCTCAGCGTCGAGCGTACGCACGAGGGGCTGGACGCCGTACGGGAGGCCACCGGCCTGTACCGGGAGCTGGCCGAGGCGAACCCGGCCGCCTACCGGTCCGACCTGTCCACCGTCCTCCTCAACCTCGGCGAATCCCTCGTCCGGCTGGGCGACGGGGACGAGGCGCTCACGCCCATTCAGGAGGCGGTGGACATCCAACGGCGGCTGGCCGAGGACGGCTTCAACTCGCCCCTCACGCTCGCCAACTCGCTGAACAGTCTCGGCGAGCGGCTGTGGGACCTCGATCGTGAGGACGAGGCCGTGGCCGCCACCCAGGAGGCCGCTGACCTGTACCGGCAGGTGGCGGTGGCCCACCCGGCGCTCGACCTTCCCGCCTACGCGGACGCGATGCACCGGTTGTCGCTGCCCCGCAAGGGGCGCCGTCAGGAGGCGCTGACCGCCGTCGAAAGGGCCGAGCGACTGCGGCGGAGACTGGACGACGCCGCTCCCGGCACCGACCTCACCGAGCTCACGAAGTCGCTGGCCGACCTGGGCGGAGTCCTGGTCGGGCTGGGGCGTGTCGGGGAGGCCGTCACCGCTGTGCAACGGGCCGCCGACGCCCGTGCGGACACCGGCGACGAGACCGGCGCGGCGGATCTGTTACTGAACTTCGCCGGCCGGGTGCTCAGTCCGGGGCGGTTCGAGGAGGCGGCCACCGCGAGCGAGCGGGCCGCCGGACTCTACCGCCAAGCCGGCAACCGCGCACTGGAGGCCGCCGCGCTGATCAACCTCAGCAACGCCCTGTCCCGGATGGAGCGGGCGGCCGACGCGGCCGACGCGGCAGGACGGGCCGCGGCCGTCTACCGGGAGACCGGCGAGCAGCACCTGGAGGCCGCCGCGCTGACCAACCAGAGCAACGCCCTGACGGCGGCCGAGCGGTACGAGGAGACCGTCACCGTCAGCCGGCGCGCGCTGGAACTCTTCGAGGAGCACGAAGCGGGTGGCTCGTCGGGACCGCCGCTGCACAACCTGGGCAACGCCCTGCTGCGGCTGGGCCGGTTCGAGGAGTCCCTCGACCTCACCCGGCGTGCCGCCGCCGTCTACCGGAAGAAGGGCAACCGCAGCAGCGAGGCCGACTCCCTGACCAACCTGGGCGACGCCCTGTATGAGCTGAAACGGTACGACGAGGCCGTTCCCGTCTTCGAACGGGCCGCCGCCCTGCGCGTGGAGATCGGCGATCCCGCCGGGGAGGGCAGGACACTCGGCAGACTCGGTGCCGTGCTGATCGAGCTGGGGCGGTTCGAGGAGGCCGTAGCCCCCTGCCGGCAGGCCGTCGTGCTCCTCGGCGGGACCGGCAACCGTGACAGCGAGGCCCGGGCGCTGGCCAATCTGGGCGCTGCCTGCGTTCGGGCGGGCCGGTTCGCGGAGGCCACCACCGCGTGCGGCAAGGCCGCGTCCGTGTTCCGGGAGGCCGGTGACCACGGCGGTGAGGCCGACGCCCTGGCCAACCGCAGCGAGGCCCTGACGAAGGCGGGACGGTACGAGGAGGCCGTTGCCGTCTGCGAGCAGGCCCTGGCGCTGTACCGCGAGACGGGCAACCGTCCCCGGGAACGCGCGTTGCTGCACGGACTGGGCACCGATTTTCTCTCTGTGCACAGATACGAGGAGGCCGTCACCGCCTACGAACGGGAACTCGTGATCTGCCGGGAGACCGGCCGCGACGGTGAGGGCAACGTGCTCCTCGGCATCGGCCTCTGCCTGGTGCATCTGGAGCGGCACGAGCGGGCTGTCGCCGTCTGCGAGGAGGCCGCGGCCATCTGCCGTGAGTCGGGCGACCGCGGTGGTGAGGGCGCGGCATGGGAGTGTCTCGGAACCGCGCTGGTCAAGCTGGATCGCACCCCGGAGGCCGTCGCCGCCCGCACCCGGGCCGTCGCGGCGTTCCGCGCCGCGGTCAACCCGACATCCGAGGCCGCCTCCGCGGGTGAACTCGGCACTGACCTGGGACGGTTGGGCAGGTACGCGGAGTCCGTCGCCGCCAGTGGGCGGGCCGCCGAACTCTTTCGGCAGCTCGGCGACCGCCTCAAGGAGGCCAAGGCCCTGAACAACGTCGCCCTCGGCCTGGAGCGCAGCGGCCTGCACCAGGAGGCTGTCACCGCCGGCACCCGGGCCGCGGCGCTCTTCCGTGAGGGCGGCGACGGGCACGGCGAGGCCGAGGCCCTCCGGAACCTGAGCCTCGCCCTCGCGTCGGTGGAACGGCGCGAGGAGGCCATCGCGGCTGCGCGGCGGTCCCTCACCTGCTACCAGGAGGCGGGTGATCAGCGCGGCGAGGCCCTGTCGCTGTACAACCTCGGGGGGTTCCTCCTGGGCCAGGAGCGGTACGAAGAGGCCATTCCCGCCTACGTGCGCACCGCCGACATCCTGCGCCGGCTCGGCTTCCCCAGCCTCCAGGCCTCCGCGTTCCTCAACCTCGCCCGAGCCCTGAAAGGGCTGGGCCGGCTCAAGGAGACCATCACTGTCCTGCGCCAGGCCGCCGACATCTACGCGGAGGTCCGCGAGGGGGACGGCGAGGGCAAGGCCCGCCTCCACCTGGGCCACCACCTCATGGAGGCGCGGCGCCACGAGGAGGCAGTTGACGCCTACCTGCGGTCCGCCACCGCCTACGGCACGATCGGCGCGCAGAGCCCCCGGGCCACGTCCCTGCTCGGCCTCAGCAAGGCGCTCTGGAAGGTGGGCCGGTACGAGGAGGCCGTCACTGCCGGCCTGCGCGGCGCCGACCTGTACGACTCAGCACTCGGGCCCGGCTCCGCGGCCTACGCGCTTGCGGAGCTCGGCTGCGCATTCTCCCCGTCCGGACGTTCTCGGGAACTCATCCCTCTGTTCCGCCGGTGGTGCGGGGCCTGCCGGGACAGCGGCGACCGCCTCCAGGAGAGCTGGGCTCTCGTCCTGCACGGCGGCGCCCTGGTGGACGCGATGCGTTACGAGGAAGCCGTCCCTGCCAACCAACAGGCCGCCGTCGCCTGCCGCACGCTGGGCAACGCGGACGGCCTGCGCTATGCGCAGAGCCAGCTCGACAAGGCCGAACGGGGCCTCCGGTGGGGCCGCCACTGGTGATTGCGAGCGTGTCGGAAAGGACCCAAGTGCCAGGTCGAGGCAGGTTTCTGGTCGGCCGACCGCGTTTCACGAGGCCGAGGGCGCCAAGGAGAGCCCTGGAGCCCTCGGGCGCCCCTGACGAACGGGGACGCGACCTGCTCAGTCGAAGCGCAGATCGGAGAGTTTCTTCCTGGACGAGGTCGGGTCGTCCTTCGGTGCGGGACGCGCTGCTCTGTCGGCCAGGATCGAGGCCATCTCCCGGCCTGCCCGGCGTATGCGGGCGGGCAGGCCGTCCGTGTGCGCGTCGCTGCCGGATCCCCAGTCCTCCGACGCCGCGTAGACGCCGGTCGAAAGGACCGCGGTCCGCAGGTAGGTGAAGAGGGGGCGCAGTGCGTGATCCAGGACGAGGGAGTGGCGGGGAGTGCCTCCCGTCGCTCCGATCAGGACCGGCTTTCCCGTGAGTGCGCCCGGGTCGATCAGATCGAAGAAGGACTTGAACAGCCCGCTGTACGAAGCGCTGAACACCGGTGTCACGGTGACCAGGCCGTCGGCGCTCGTCACCGCTTCGATCGCGCCGGCCAGCTGCGGTGGGGGAAACCCGGTGACGAGGTTGTTGGCGATGGCGACCGCCAGCGCACGCAACTCGATGACCTCCACTTCCGCCGTGTGGCCTTGGCCGGCGAGTTCGTCGCGGACCGCGTCGGCGAGCCGGTCCGCCAGGAGGCGGGTGGACGAGGGGGTGCTCAGACCTGCGGATACGGCGACGAGCTTCATGCGGTGGCTACCCCTTCCGGAGTGGTTTCCTGAGCGGAAGCGAGGAGCGATTCATGGGTCGGCGCCTCAGGTACGTCCGCCGGGCGGCCGATGGCGAACTCCTTGCGCAGCACGGGTACGACCTCCTCTCCCAGCAGGTCGATCTGCTCCAGCACGGTCTTCAGCGGCAGCCCCGCGTGGTCCATGAGGAACAGCTGGCGCTGATAGTCGCCCGCGTAGTCGCGGAAGGAGAGCGTCTTCTCGATCACCTGCTGCGGGGAGCCGACCGTCAGCGGGGTCTGGTCGGTGAAGTCCTCCAGGGACGGCCCGTGGCCGTAGACCGGCGCGTTGTCGAAGTACGGCCGGAACTCCCGTACCGCCTCCTGCGAGTTCCTCCGCATGAAGACCTGGCCGCCCAGGCCGACGATCGCCTGCTCGGGAGTGCCGTGCCCGTGGTGGGCGAACCGGGTCCGGTACAGCTCGACCATCTGCTTCGTGTGGTCGGCCGGCCAGAAAATGTTGTTGTGGAAGAAACCGTCGCCGAAGTAGGCGGCCAGCTCGGCTATCTCCGGCGAGCGGATGGAGCCGTGCCAGACGAACGGCGCTACGCCGTCCAGCGGGCGCGGGGTGGAGGTGAAGCCCTGAAGCGGGGTGCGGAACGTACCCTCCCAGTCGATGACGTCCTCCCGCCACAGGCGGTGGAGCAGGGCGTAGTGCTCGAGAGCGAGGTTGATGCCCTCCCGGATGTCCTGGCCGAACCAGGGATACACCGGGCCCGTGTTGCCGCGGCCCATCATCAGGTCCACCCGGCCGTCCGCCAGGTGCTGGAGCATCGCGAAGTCCTCGGCGATCTTCACCGGGTCGTTGGTGGTGATCAGAGTGGTCGAGGTGGAGAGGGTGAGCTTCTCCGTCTTCGCGGCGATGTACCCGAGCATCGTGGTCGGCGACGACGGTACGAACGGCGGGTTGTGGTGCTCACCGGTCGCGAAGACGTCCAGGCCGGCCTCCTCGGCCTTCAGAGCGATGGCGACCATGGCCTTGATGCGCTCGCGCTCGGTCGGTGTCCGGCCCGTGGTGGGGTCCGGAGTGACGTCGCCGACGCTGAAGATCCCGAACTGCAAGGTTCCTCCGTGTAGCGGGTGTGGGGTTGATTCATGACGGGGCCGGCGGCGGCACGGCGGCCGCCGCCGGCAGCACCAGGTCCTCACGGGAGAGCGACCGGGGCGTGAGTCTGCGCTGCTGCCGGCGGTCGGCCGCCGCTGCGGCCAGGTTCACCGCGCTCCGTCAGGCGGCCTTCCTCAGGCGCGAACCAGCGGTGTGTCGACCAGATGCTCGGCCAGGAACCACGCCTGCCGTTCGCCGGTCCGGATCACCTGGGAGACCAGCAGGTCGATGGTGCCGTCGTCACCGTACTCGGCGGTCCGCGCGGCGGCGTCGTGCGCGTCGATGAGGATCGTCTCGTGTGCCTCCACCAGCCGGGACAGCATGGCCGGCACCTCCTCCACCCCGTCCGGGGGCCGCCGGATCGACGTGATCTCGGCGGCGTGCCGCGGGTCTCCCACCGCGACGCCGCCCAGGGACTGGACGCGTTCGGCGAGGGTGTCGATGATGTCGAGCTGTTCGCCCGCGTGCTTGTCCAGGACCAGGTGCAGTTGGTAGAAGGTCGCGCCGCGCATCAGCCAGTGATGCTTCTTGTAGAGGCCGTAGAGGAACTGCGTGTCCGCGAGGACCTTGTTCAGGCGCTGGCAGGAGTACATCCGAGCGTCGTAGGACAGGGCGACCGGGAACTGCTTGACGGTCCCGAACTCCTGGATCACCTCGCCCTTCTGGTGCAGCCAGGGCTGACTGCCGTGCGGGGAGGGCACGTTGGTGGTCATGATCCGCCTCCTGCGGTTCCGTGCTGTGCGTACCCCGGTGACGCTAGGTGCCCGGTCGGGGGGTGCCTTGACTCACAGCGCATGCGGTGGCGTCCGCCACCGCACCGCACCGGTCCGTGACCCCGGTGTTCGCTCCTGGGCAAGCCTCCGTGCGCCGGCGGACTCGGGCCGTCCGCCGGCCGCTCTAGCGTCGGTGGGGAGAGTCCAGCCCGGAGAGCCGGCGGAACGAGGAGAGGCATGAGCGTGAACGAGCAGACGGATGTGGTGGTCGTCGGGCTGGGGCCGGGCGGCGAGCACGTCGCCGGGACGCTGGCCGAGGCGGGGCTGGACGTGGTGGGAGTCGAGGCGGAACTCGTCGGAGGCGAGTGTCCGTACTGGGCGTGCGTGCCCAGCAAAATGATGGTCCGGGCCGGGAGCCTGCTGGTCGAGGCGGGCCGGGTGTCCGCCCTCGCCGGTGAAGCGGTCGTGACTCCGGACTGGGCCAGGGTCGCCGGACGGATCCGTGACGAGGCCACGGACGGCTGGAACGACCGGGTGGCCGCGGACCGCTTCACGGCGAAGGGCGGTCGGCTCGTCCGGGGGACGGGGCGCCTGGCCGGGCCGCATCGTGTGACGGTCGGTGACCGCACCTTCGAGGCCCGGCGCGGTGTCGTACTCGCCACCGGCACCCGGCCCCGGATCCCCCCGGTGCCGGGTCTGGCGGGAACGCCGTACTGGACCAACCGGGACGCCATGGCCGCCGAGGAGCTGCCGGCGTCCATGGTGGTGCTCGGCGGGGGCGCCATCGGCGTCGAACTCGCCCAGGTCTTCGCCCGCTTCAAAAGTGCGGTCACCGTGGTCGAGGGGCAGCACCGGCTGCTGTCGCAGGAGGAGCCGGAAGCAGGTGAGCTGGCCGCTCAGGTGCTGCGCGCGGACGGTGCCACCGTCCTCACGGGCACCCGGGCGCGGCAGGTCAGCCATGACGGCCGCGAGTTCACCGTCCGTCTTGAGGGCGAAGAACAACTGCTGAGAGCGGAACGGCTCCTGGTCGCCACCGGACGCGAGGCCGACCTGACTCCGCTGGCGGTCGACACGGTGGGGCTCGATCCGGCAGCGGGAGCCGTTCCCGTGGAGGGGCACATGCGGGCCGGAGAGGGACTGTGGGCGGTCGGCGACATCACCGGCCGGGGCGCCTTCACCCATGTGTCGATGTACCAGGCCGAGATCGCCGTCCGGGACATCCTCGGGCGGCCCGGGCCCGCCGCCGACTACCGGGCGCTGCCTCGCGTCACGTTCACCGATCCGGAGATCGGGGCGGTCGGCCTGACGGAGCGTCAGGCGCGGGAGCAGGGGCTGCGCGTGCGCACCAGTGTGGTGAGGGTCGCCTCGTCCACGCGTGGCTGGATTCACGGGCCCGGCAACGAGGGGTTCATCAAGCTCGTCGAGGACGCCGACCGGGGGGTGCTGATCGGTGCGACGTCGGCGGGGCCGACGGGCGGCGAAGTGCTGTACGGGCTGAACGTGGCCGTCCATGCGGAGATACCCGTCGACCGGCTTCAGCACATGATCTACACCTATCCCACCTTCCACCGGACGGTCGGGGCGGCTCTGGGAGAACTCCGCTGAACGGCACCCCGACCGTGCAGGCGGACGACCCGGGTGCCGGGCGGTGGCGCACCATGGTGGGCCGCAGCCCCGACGAGCCCCACCGGACCGCCACTTCGCTGGAACTCTTCTCCGACCTGTGCTTCGTCGTCGCGGTGGCGCAGGCATCCGCGAGTCTGCACGGGGCGCTGACGGAGGGCGACCACCTCGGCGGCGCGCTGCGCTTCGCGCTGGTCTTCTTCACCATCTGGTGGGCGTGGATGAACTTCACCTGGTTCGCCTCCGCCTACGACCCGGACGACGTCCCGTACCGGCTGACGGTGCTGGTGCAGATCACCGGATCGCTGATCCTCGCCGCCGGCGTGCGCCGCGCGTTCGAGGACGGGGATCTGCTGATCATCACGCTCGGGTACGTCGTACTGCGGACAGCGCTCGCCGGGCTGTGGCTGCGTGCCGCGCTGTCCGATCCCGCCCGGCGACGGACCACGCTGCGCTTCGCCGCCGGGGTGATGGCCTGTCAGCTCGGCTGGGTGGGGCTGCTCCTCGCCCCGGACCCGGTGCGGCTGGCGGGCATCGTGGTGATGATCGTGGCCGAGGTGTCCGTGCCGGTGTGGGCGCAGTCAGCCGGGATGACGCCCTGGCATCCGCACCACATCGCCGAGCGCTACGAACTGTTCACCCTCATCGTCCTCGGCGAATCCGTCGCAGCCGCCACCGTCGCGGTCCGCAGTGCCTTCGACCGGCAGCACGGCACCGGTTCGCTGTACGCGCTGGCGGCCGGCGGCCTGCTCCTGGCGTTCGCGATGTGGTGGCTGTACTTCGCCCGCCCCGCGCACACGCTGCTCGCCACGACGCACCAGGCCCACCGGCGGCGATTCCCCTGGGCCTACGGCCACTACCTCATCTTCGCCTCGGCGACCGCGGAGGGCGCCGGCCTGGCCGCGTACGCCGATCACCTCACGCGTCACACAGCAGCCTCACCGACCGCCGCCGGTGCCGCGGTCACCGTTCCGGCGGCCGTCTTCCTGGTCACGGTCTGGGTCGTGCACCTGCGGCCGCACCAAAGAAGCCTGGCCGAACGGATTCCGTTCCCCGTTGCCGCGGTCGGCGCCCTGGCGGCCGCCTGGTCACCGGCGCCCGCGCTGCTCACCGGTGTGCTCATGGCGGCCCTGGTCACGGTGGTGACGGTGTCCCGCCGGCGACCGGGCCCCACGGCGGGACCCCGCGTCGGGCTTGGTGCACTGTCGGAACGCTTCCGGTGCACTGCCGGGAAACACGGACGCACTGCTCCGGAATAGCCTGGCGGCGCAGCAGTCGAGGGGCACCGGGAACGGATCGTGTATCGCACGGATATCACGCACGGAATGCTGGCCGGTTCAGCGTCCGCGCAGTAATCGCGCGCTCCTCGGTTTTTTCGCCAGCGGGTCTTCAGCCCTCGATTCTTTTACGCACACGGCTGTCCAGGCACAGGGTCATCGATGCCCATGCGAGCGACGCCGTTCATTCCGCAGGAGGTTGTCGCAAGGTGTCCACGATGCCGGTCGGTGGGCTTTCTCCCCGCGCCACCGACAACGCCGCGGACCTGGTCGTCCGCAACGCGAGGATCCACACCTCGGACCCGGTCCGCCCGCAGGCCGAGGCGATCGCCATGCGCGCCGGTGTCATCACGGCCGTCGGCGACGACAACGACGTCGCCCCCCACATCGGCCCGGACACGAAGGTGGTCGACGCCCTCGGCCGCCGGATGGTTCCCGGCCTCAACGACGCGCATCTGCACGTCATCAGAGGCGGGCTCAACTACGTACTGGAGCTGCGCTGGGACGGTGTCCCCACCCTGCGCCAGGGCCTGGCGATGCTGCGTGAGCAGGCCGCCCGCACGCCCAAGGGCCAGTGGGTGCGGGTGGTGGGCGGCTGGTCGGCCGAGCAGTTCGCCGAACGGCGGCTGCCGACCGTTGCCGAACTGAACGCCGCCGCGCCGGACACCCCGGTGTTCGTCCTGCACCTCTACCAGGCCGCGGTGCTCAACCGGGCGGCTCTCAAGGCCGCCGGATTCACCCGGGACACCCCCGACCCCAAGGGCGGCCAGATCGTACGGGGCCGGGACGGCGAGCCCACGGGCATGCTGCTGGCCGCCCCCAGCGCCCTCATCCTCTACTCGACCCTGGCCAAGGCGCCGGTGCTGGAAGGAGAGGACAAGAAGACCTCCACCCGTCACTTCCTTCGGGAACTGAACAGGTTCGGCCTCACGTCGGCGATCGACGCGGCCGGAGGATTCCAGAACTTCCCCGACAACTACAGCACGGTCGTCGAACTGGCGAAGGCCGGTCAGCTGTCGCTGCGCATCGCCTATCACCTCTTTCCGCAGACCGCCGGTCAGGAAATCGACGACCTCACCCGCTGGATCGAAATGGCCCGCCCCGAGGACGGCGACGAATGGCTGCGCCTCAACGGTGCGGGCGAGAACCTGACGTGGGCCGCGGCGGATTTCGAGAACTTCCGCGAGCCGCGGCCGCAGCTCGCCGACTACGAAGCGGAATTCGAGAAGGCCGTACGTCTGCTCATGGAGAACGGCTGGGGATTCCGGCTGCACGCCACCTATGACGAAACCATCCGCCGGGACCTGTCGGTGTTCGAGAAGCTCGCCGCGGAGGGGCTGTTCCCCGCCGGCAACCGGTGGCTGTTCGACCATGCGGAGACCGTCTCCGCGGACAGTCTCGACCGCATCGCCGCCCTGGGCGGCGCCATGTCCGTGCAGAACCGGTTGTCCTTCCAGGGCGAGGCGTTCGTGAGCCGCTACGGTCCCGGTGCCGCCGCGGACGCCCCGCCGATCCGGGCCATGCTGGAGCGCGGCCTGACCGTCGGGGGCGGTACCGACGCGACCCGGGTCTCCACCTACAACCCGTGGGTCGCCCTGCACTGGCTCATCACCGGCCGCACCGTGGGTGACCTGGTCATCCGCCCGCCGCACAACCGGGTCGACCGCCGGACCGCGCTGGCCATGTTCACCGAGGCAGGAGCCGCGCTGACCGGGGAGGAAGGCGTCAAGGGCATCCTGCGCCCGGGGTTCCTCGGTGACCTGACAGTCCTGTCCGAGGACTACTTCACCGTGCCCGAGCCGGACATCGCGCACATCGAGTCCCTGCTGACCGTCGTCGGCGGCCGGATCGTCTACGCCGCCGGCGAGTACGAGGGGCTGGACGAGGAGCTGCCCCCGGTCAGCCCCGGCTGGAGCCCGGTGGCGCACTTCGGCGGCTACCAGGCCACGCCCCGTGCGGGTCTGTCGGGCGCCCGTCAGGCCGAACTGCTCCGCCAGGCCGTCGCCGAGTCGGAGCAGCACCGCCAGTGGCGCGCCCGACGTGACCTGGCCCCGGAGAGCGCGCGCACGTTCTTCGACCCCTGCTTCTCCCTCTGACCTCCCGGGAGGAGCCCGGCCACGAGCCGCCCCTCCCGGGACACCGACCCAACCCGCGCCGCCCGCGGTGCGGTTGCGCCCGGCAGCGGACACCCGTCCGCGCTCACCACACACCGAAAGGCTCTGTCATGGTCAACATCTCCGAGGTCACCGCTGCCCCCAGCCCCGACCTGCTCACCCCGGACAACTGCGCGGTGCTGTTCATCGACCACCAGCCGCAGATGTTCTTCGGCACCGGCAGCGGCGACCGCACTGCGATCATCAACTCGACCACCGGCCTGGCGAAGGCGGCCAAGGCGTTCGACGTGCCGGTCGTACTGAGCACCGTGGCCGCCGAGTCCTTCTCCGGCCCGATCCTGCCGCAGCTGTCCGAGGTCTTCCCCGGCCAGGAGATCATCGACCGCACCTCGATGAACGCCTGGGAGGACTCCGCCTTCGTCGAGGCGGTCAAGGCGACCGGCCGCAGGAAGCTGGTCCTCGCCGGCCTGTGGACCGAGGTCTGCATCGTCCTGCCCGCGCTCTCCGCCCTCGCCCAGGGCTACGAGGTCTACGTGGTCACCGACGCATCCGGTGGCGTCAGCCCGCAGGCCCACGAACACGCCATCCAGCGCATGGTCCAGGCCGGCGCCGTCCCGGTCACCTGGGTGCAGGTCCTCCTCGAACTCCAGCGCGACTGGGCCCGCGCCGAGACGTACGCCGCCGTGGGCGACGTGGTCAAGGAGCACGGCGGCGCCTACGGCCTCGGGATGGTCTACGCGCAGGCCGTCATCGGGGAACACGCCGCCGGCTGATCCCCCGCTCCCTCACGAAACAGTCATCGGCTGAGTCAGGAACAGGCAGGAACAGGCAAGGAAATGATGGACGCTGGACTGCTGGTCCTCCGGTTGGTGGTGGGGCTTCTCATCGCCGGCCACGGAGTGCAGAAGGTGAGTTTCCGGCTCGGGGGCCATGGCCTGGCGGGCGGAACCGAGGAGTTCCGCCACGACGGGTTCCGCGGCGGCCGGCTGACCGCGGTCGTCGCGGGAGCCAGTCAGATCGGAGCCGGCCTGTTCCTGACCGCCGGACTGCTCACGCCCCTGGCCGCGATGGCCGCCATGGGCGTGATGACGGTCGCGGGCACCGTCAAACGGCCCAAGGGCCTGTGGGTGCAGAACGACGGCTACGAATACCCGATGGTCCTCGTCGCGGCCTCCGCGGCGCTGGCCCTCACCGGGCCCGGCCGGTGGTCGCTCGACCAAGCGCTGGGCCTCGCGCCCTGGCCGCTGTGGATCGTCCTCCCCGCCATCGTGGCCGGTCCGGTGAGCGGACTGCTCACCCGCGTGCTGCTGCACCGCCCGTACGACGCATGGGAAAGGAAGCAGTATGCGCAGGCTGCTGAATGACGTGGTGAGCACACTTGTACCGCCCCGAGAGGACCGCCACGGGCCGCTGCCGCCCCTGATGCTGACGCTGACGTTGGTCACCGGTCTGGTCGACGCGGTGAGCTATCTGGCGCTCGGGCACGTCTTCGTCGCCAACATGACCGGCAACGTGGTGTTCCTGGGGTTCGCCCTGGTGGGGGCCGCGAACCTGTCCGTGCTCGCCTCCCTGGTCTCGCTGGCGTCGTTCCTCGCCGGCGCGCTCGCCGGGGGCAGGCTCGGCACCCGGTTCGCGGCACACCGCGGAAACCTGCTGAAGACGGCCACCGCCGGGCAGGCGGTGCTGGTCGCCGTCACCGTCGCCGCCGCCGCGGCCACCGGCGGCGAGGTCACCACGGGCGTCCGGTACACATTGATCGTCTTCCTCGGGCTCGCCATGGGACTCCAGAACGCCGTCGCCCGGCGCCTGGGCGTCCCGGACCTCACCACCACCGTACTGACCCTGACCCTGACCGGGCTGGCCGCGGACTCCGCTCCGGCCGGCGGTATGACGCCGCGGCCCGGCCGCCGGATCCTGTCCGTACTGGTGATGTTCCTCGGCGCCTACGCGGGAGCCCAGCTGGTGCTGCACGGCCACCTCGTGCTCACCCTGAGCCTGGTCCTGCTGCTCCTCGTGGCCACCGCGGTGACCACTCACCGCCTCTCCTCCGGCGACCCGGCCTGGACAGGGCCACCGTCCTGAGAGCAGGGAACGTCACCGGCAGGAGGCCACCACCTCCGCGTGAGGGCCGCGAACGCCCCGGCCGCAGAACACCATGACGGGTTCTGCGGCCGTCGCCGTTTCCGTGAGCCGGGCGCGTTCCGTCCCGCTCGGGCGGAGGTCCGGAAGGCCCAGGGAAGCGGCGGGTTCGGGTGCCGCGTCCGGGGAGTCCTCGGTGGCGGTGCCGCCGGAGAGCCCGACGACCGGGACGTCGCGCCGGCCGACGGCGTTGCTGGGTGGCCGTGCGCGCCAGGCGCGCCGTTGAGCAGGGCGCGTCGTGGAGTCCGACCGCCTCGACGACGGGGTCGAGACCGTCACCGACCACCCGGTACATGCGGCGTGCACCGGTACGGGCCATGAGGCCGATGTACTGATCGGCGACGGTGCGTTGCCGGGGCGCAGACCGGGCCGGACCACCGCGTCTGGCCGACAGCACCGCCCCGGGCAAGGACATCGTCTTCCTTGCCCGGGGCGGCGGCGTTCCCCGGCAGTGCCTCGCGGTCCGAACCCGGCTACGTGGCGGTCGCCGCCTGCGGAGTGGCCCGCAGCCGCAGGACATGGGTGGCGGCGAAAGGGATCAGGTCCTCGTGCCGGTCGGGCAGGGCGATCACCAGGGTGCTGTCCGGCAGGGCACGGCGCACGCCCGTCAGCATCCGCACCGCCGTACGGTCGTCGAGGCCGGCCGTCGGTTCGTCGAGCAGGAGGACCGAGGGTTTCCGCAGGACCGCTCTCGCGATCACCAGGCGGCGTCGCTGCCCCTGCGAGAGCGCACCGCCCAGCGGGCCCGTCGGGATGTCGAGGGGAAGCTGCTCCAAAGCCGTGACTGCCAGCGCGGCCCGAAGTGTGTCGTCGTCCGCGTCCGGGGCGGCCTGCCGGAGGTTCTCGGCGACGGTCGCGTCGGCGATCCAGTCCTCCGCCTCGACGAGGGTGAGCGCGTCGGCGAGCGTACGGGCGGGCAGGGACCCGACAGGTACGCCGTCGAGCAGCACCGAACGGGGCGCAGCCGGGGACACGCGCCCCGCCAGAGTCTCCAACAGGGTGCTCTTCCCGCTGCCGTTGGGCCCGGTGACCATGACGACACCGCCGGGCTCGATCACCGCGGACCACCGGGTGCGGGCGTCGCCGACACCGACGGGCACCCGGCGTGCCACCAGGGCCCCCGGCGTTCCCGCGAGCGGCGCCCCCGGAGCGGATGTGCTCGGCAGCTCGTCCAGGAAGGCGCGGTCCGCCAGATCCGTCAGCCGCTGGGCGGCCTCGGCGGCCAGCCCGTGGTCGCGGAGCACCTGGGGGAGCGTCTCCAGCAGCTCGTACGCTGCCGCGACCAGCAACACTTCGCCGATGGCGTCGGCAGCCGGCTGGGTGAGGACGGGACCGGCCAGAGCCAGGACCAGGACCGCCGTCTGACCGGCCACGGCCAGCAGCCGCAGCAGCAGCCGGGACCGGCGCATCACCGACGCGGCCACGGCCTCGGCGCGCCGGGCCCGGCCGACCGCGTCCGCGACCTGATCGCGGACCGTACCCACCGCGTCCAGGCAGCGCAGCTCCGGAAGCGCGGAGCGCGCGCTGAGCAGCGCCGTGCGTGCGGCGGCCCACGCCTGTGCGGCCGTCTGCCGATGTCCGCGGGCCCGCCGCTCGGCGGTCACCGCCGTGGCCACGGAGAGCACCAGCAGCAGCAATTCGGCCGCACCTGACGGCGGACTCGCCACCATGAGCAGACAGACGACGACGGCAGCGGTCAGGCCGATGCCGGCCAGCGGCGGGACGACCTGGCCGGCTGTCCCGCCCACCGCGCCGACATCGCTGGTGAGCCGGGTCATCAGGGCGCCGTCGCGGTGGTCGCGCAGTTCGCGTGCCGGGACCGTGGTCGCGGCGCGGACCAGCCGTGAGCGCAGCGCGACCGTCGCGCCGAGCAGGGCGCCATGGCTGACCAGACGCTCCGCGTAGCGCAGTCCGGTGCGGCCCAGGGCCAGCGCGCGAACCGTTCCCGAGGGGTACATCCACGACCAAGTGGTGTTCGCCTGTGCGGTGACCACCGCGCAGGAGGTCAGGAACCAGCCGGACACTCCGAGCAGACCGGCGGCGCACAGTTCGGCGGCCCCTGCGAGCACTGCCGCCAACAGCAGGCCCCGGCGCGTCCGTTGGTCCGCCGCCCGCCACAGCATCGTGAACGCGGTCACCTTGTCTCCCTGATCCGGGACAGCCGTCCCTGGTCCAGCCGCACGATGTCGTCGGCGATGCCGAGCAGTGCCGGGCTGTGCGTCGTGAGCAGCACGGTGCGGGTGCTCGCGAGTGTCCGGATCGCGGCGATGACCCGGGCTTCACCGTCCGGGTCCAGATGGGCGGTGGGCTCGTCCAGGCACAGCAGCGGCGTGTCGCGGAGCAGTGCCCGGACCAGCACCAGTTGTTGCAGCTGTCCGGACGACAGGCCCCGCCCCCGCTCCCCGACCCGGGTCCCCAGGCCCCGGGGAAGCGCGGCCAGCAGGTCCTCGAAGCCCAGTGCCGAGAACGCCGCGGTCAGCTGTGCGTCGTCGGCGTCGCGCCGGGCCAGCAGCAGGTTGTCCCGCAGCGTGCCCGGAAGGAGGTAGGCGGGCTGTCCGGCCCATGCCGTCATGGCCGGCGAGGCTTGCCGGGTGGTGGAACCGATGGTGTGCAGGCACCACCCGCGATCCGGTTCGCGCAGGCCGGCCGCCACGGAGAGCAGGGTGGTCTTTCCGGCGCCGCTGGGCCCGCTGACGGCCGTGATCGCACCGGGCCGAACGGTCAGGGTGACGTCATCCAGGGCCGCGTGGTCGCGCCCCGGGTACCGGACGCCCACCTTCCCCAGGGTGACACCGGCCGGGCCGGACAGCCCCGGTCGACGCGCCACGGGCACCAGGGCCGGGCGCCCGCCGACCGGGGCGGCCGGCACCCGGTCGAGGAGATCCGCGATCAACGCGGCCGCCGCGGAGGCTTCGGCACGGGCGTGGTAGCCGCGGGCCAGCTCCCGGGCGGGGGCGAAGTATGCCGGGGTCAGGACGAGGACGAACAGCGCCGTACCCAGGCTCATGGTGGAAGGGACCACCGGCAGGTCGAGGTAGCCGAGCAGGGCGAGTCCGCAGTACGTGGCGACGACGGCCATGGCCACGGTGATGAGCAGCTCGATCCAGGCGGTGGAGAGGAACGCCACCCGCAGGACGGTCCGGGTGCGCCCGGCCAGTTCGCGGTCGGCCGCCTCGGTGGCGCGTACCGCTTCTTCACCGGCTCCGAGGCCGACGAGCGTGGGCAGTCCGCGCAGTTGGTCCAGCAGATGGGTGCTCAGCCTCCGGGCGGCGGTGAGCTGGGCGTGCACGGCGGCGCGGGTGCCCAGGCCGATCACCTTCAGGTTGAACGGCAGCAGCGGGGTGGCCAGCACCAGCATCAGCGCGACGGCCCAACTGCCCACCAGGACGGCGGCCAGGATGATGCCGCATCCCAGCAGCATCGCCCGCCGGGCCGGGACGTACGCCGTCAGCCACGGGCTCAGCCGGCCCACCTCACCGTCCAGCGCCTCACCGAGAGCGGCGTCGCCCACCTCCGCGGCGGGCGTGCCGGTGGACGGAAGTGCTGCCAGGAGCAGCCGGGCGCGAAGGTGGGCCTGGACGGCGGCCGCCCCGTCATCGGCGACCCGGTCCGCCGCCGCCAGCAGGACCGCGCGCAGCACCAGGCCGGCGGCGACCAGAGCCGCACCCGAGAGCACGGGTGCCAGGGCCACGCCCCCGTGCGGGGAGTGCAGTGCGGCCTCGGCCGCCGAGCCCAGCCCCGCCGCCCACATCACATGGCCCAGGGCGGCCAGCCCGCGCAGGGTGCCGGCTCGCCGGAACGCGGGTTCGCCGACCGCCGCCCACCGGGCCAGCAGTTCCGCCGCCCGCCGCTGACCTTCGTCGTCCCGGCCGAACCGGGCCAGTTGATCGGGGATGTCGGCCACGGTCACCGTTCGGCTGCCTGGAGGTCGAATGCGCCGGCGGCGGAGGAGCGGTGGTCGGAACGGATCCACACGGCGAGCGCCGTCACGGCGAACAGAGCGACACCGACCCGGTCGATCCACACCCCCACGCCACCGAAGACGTCCTGCGAGACCGCGGCCACCGCGACGGCCAGGAGGGTCAGGAGCACACGCCGGGCGACGACGACCGCCCATGGACCGTCGCTCGCAGGTGGTGCCACCGGCGCGGACCGCTCGGCGGCAGCCGCGGTGTCCGACGGGCCCGCCGCGTCCGGCAACGCCGGTGGCTGGGCGAACTTCCCCCGGAAGACCCACCACGCGTAGATGTTGTAGGCCAGGACGACCGGCATGCACCCGCCCACCCCGATGAGCAGGAACAGCTGCGACCCGTGCGGGCCGGCGGCCGTGTGCACGGTCAGGTCGGGTGGCACGACGACGGGTGCGGTGGCGGCGACGAGCGCGAGCAGGCCCGCGGCCTCCGCACCGGCCACGGCGGCGAACGGACGCCAGTCCGGCCGGCGGCCGAAGCCGTACCAGGCGATCGCCGCGCAGACCACGGCCACCGCCACCGCCAGGCCGAACAGGGCCGTGCGGAGCGGCTGGTCGAAGCGGAGGTGCTGCGGGTCGGCCGACGAGAGCCCGAATCCCAGGACCAGGCCGGCCACCGCGACTGCCAGGACCAGCGGTCGGCCCAGTCGGCCCGCTCGCCCGTGGGCGGTCCCCGTGGTCTTGTCCTGCAACCACGCGGCGCCCGCCAGCAGGTAGACGGCCACAAGCCCCAGGGCGCACAGTACGCTGTAGGGCGTCAGCCAGTCCCAGGTGTTCCCGGAGAACACCCCACCACGGTGGGGCAGTCCGGACAGGACGGCTCCGATCACGAGACCCTGGCACACCGTGACCACCAGCGACGAGAGGCCGAAGACGAGGCCCCAGCCGCGCCGGTAGCCGGGGGCGGCGCTCTGCAACTCGATGGCCGTGCCGCGCAGCACGATGGCGAGCAGCATGACGATGAGCGGCAGGTAGACGCCGGACAGCACGGTGGCGTAGACACCGGGCAGGCCCGCCCACAGCACGACACCCGCCAGGATGAGCCAGCTCTCGTTGGCGTCCCAGGCGGTCGCGATCAGTTCGGAGTACTCCTTGCGCCGCTGGTCGCTGCGGTCGAACAGGCTCAGGACGCCGATGCCGAGGTCGTAGCCGTCGAGGAGGACGTAGGCGCCGAGAGCGAACAGGAGCAGGGCGTATGACGCGACATCAAGCATGGCTGATCTCCGTGGGGTGGTCGGCGGTGGCGGCGTCGGTCACCAGGTGCTCGGGTCCGGTCCGCACCGTGCGGACGATGTAACGGATCCACAGCCCGAGCAGCAGTGCGTAGACGGCGACGAACCCGATGAGGCCGGCGAGCGCCGCGCCGACGGAGAGGTGGGAGACGGCGTCCCCGGTGCGGATCAGGCCGTGGACGACCCAGGGCTGCCGACCGGTCTCCGCGGTGATCCAGCCGCCGCTGATGGCCACGACACCGGCGGGGGCCATCCAGATCATCAGCCGGTGGAACCGCCGGGCCGTGAACAGCCTGCCGCGCCACCGCAACACCACGCCGGCGAAGGCCATACCGAACATCGCCAGGGCGGTGAAGTACATCGCACGGAAGCCGTAGAAGGGGGCCCACATGTCGGGGCGTTCGTCCTTCGGCGTCTGGAGGAGCCCGGGGACATGCGCCTTTCCGGACAGGTCCTTGCCGATGACGGCACCCAGATGCGGTATCCCGACCTGGAATCTGTTCTCGCCCTTGTCCGTGTCGGGCACGACGATCAGGTTGTAGCCGTTGTTGTCGGTCTTCCAGTTGCCTTCGAAGGCCTCCAGCTTGGCGGGCTGGTGCGCGCCCATGAACGCGGCGGTCGCGTCGCCCACGTACAGCTGTACGGGCATCAGGACGGCGAGCACACCCAAGGCGATGGACAGGGTTCGGCGGGCGAAGGGCAGCGCGCGCTGCTTGACCAGGTACCAGGCGGCGATCCCGCCGATGAACCAGGCGGCGCTGATCAGCACCGCGAGCAGCATGTGCGGGTACCGGTAGGAGAACGCCGGGTTGAACAGCACGTGCCACCAGTTGCTCGCCCGGAACTGACCGTCGACCTCGGTGAACCCGGTGGGGTCCTGCATCCAGCTGTTGGCGGACAGGATCCACGTCGTGGACAGCAGCGTGCCGACGACGAGCATCCAGCAGGAGAACGCCATGGTCCGGGGGCGCACGCGGCCGTCGCCGTACAGCATGATTCCGATGAACCCGGCCTCCAGGAAGAAGGCCGTGATGACCTCCATCCCGATCGTGACACCGAGGATCGGACCGACCGCGTGGGCGTATCTTCCCCAGTTGAGGCCGAACTCGAAAGTCATCACGGTACCGGCGACCACACCGAGACCGAACCCGACCGCGAATATCTTCTTCCAGAAACGGAATATCTGGAGGTACAGCGGATTTCCGGTCCTGAGGTGGACCGTGTACATCACCGCCAGGAAGAGGGAGAGTCCGACGGTCAGCGCGGGAAAGCTCATGTGGAAGATCGCGGTGATGGCGAACTGCCATCGCGAGATATCCACCACTGCGGGCGATGCCACGGTTTCTCCTCTTTCTTGTGTTCCTCTGCCCCTGCGCCACCCTAGGTTCGGCTCATGGTTTGCTTTTGCCCCTGGGCGCACCACTCGTTTCCTCGCAGCGCCATGTTCCCGGCGCCCTCGGCCCAGGCCGGTTCGGTCCCGCCCGCCGGTGAGTTCCCCGGCGGTTTCCGGTGACGAGCCGCGCGGGTGACGTCACGCAGCCGTGCGCCGCTCACCGGACAGGCCCTCGGCCTGCCAGTCGCGAGGCGCTATGCCGTAAGCAGCACGGAAAACACGACTGAAATGGCTGGGGCTCACGAACCCCCAGCGTCGGGCGATGGTCGCCACCCCGAGCCCCAGAGCCGGTGCCCGCAGAAGATCCCGGCGGCACCGCTCCAGCCGCTCCGTCCGGATCCACTCCCCGACGGTGGTTCCCTCCATCTGGAACAGCTTGTGCAGGTAGCGCACCGAAATGAAGTGAGCGGCGGCGATCGAGGTGGGGGACAGGTCCGGGTCGGAGAGGTTCTGCAGGATGTGGTCCTTGACCCGCACCGTCATGGCCGCGGCGGTTTCCGGAGCCTGGGGCCGGAAGCGGCCGCGCCGCTCGTTGATGACCAGTGCCAGCAGATCGAGCCCGGTGGCGACGAACTGACGGCCGACGAAGTCGTCGAAGCCCGCTGCTTCGCGCGCCATGCGTGCGAAATAGGAAGCCACCAGCGCGGCGCTTCCCTCGCGCCCCGAGAACGGCCGCGCGGTCAGCGCGTGCAGGTCCTCGTCCCGCACGCGCAGATCCTTTCGAGGGAATTGAAAGGAGGTGAAGCGGAAATCGCCCTCAACTTTCTTTCTGAACACGCGAGATGAATCGGAGATAGAGAAATTTCCCGGCTCTATCAGGCACTCCCTCCCGTCCTGCTCCTTGACGGCGCTGCCTCGGCGCTGAAGCGTGAGGATCAGGTATTCCTTCCCGTCCCGGGCTATCAGGCGCTTGCTGCGCGTCACTTCTTGAGAGCCGGCCTGGACGTTCGACACCTGCGTGGCACCCAATTGATGGGTGACGATTCTTCCTGGCGACGGAGTCTCCTCCAGGATATTGACCTCGAGCGGTATGAACGTCCGGGACACCGCTTCATGCCAGCGCTCGCTACGGTCGGCTGCGGACAGATCGGCGGTGGAGAGAACGACGGGCATCTGGCCCCCTTGGGATCGTTATCGACGGGCGATTCGGATCCGGTGACCGGACAGTCCGAGCGCCGAAGACCCGGTGTGCCTTCCGGAACACCGTGCCAGCCGGCCCGGTACGGAACATCGCGTGAATCCGCTAGATCGGGGGTGCCGGACCGGGACGTCCCTCACTTGACGGCGCCGCCGGTGGCACCGGCGGCGACCTGGCGCTGAGCGATGACGAGCAGTACGGCGGCCGGGACGGACGCCAGGACCGCGGTGGCCATGACGGCGTTCCACTGGTTCGTGTGGGCGCCGAGGTACTGGTAGATGCCGAGGGTGATCGGCCGGACGGTCTGTGTGGTGGTCAGCGTGAGGGCGAAGAGGAAGTCGCTCCAGGCGAAGAGGAAGGTGAAGACGCCGGCAGTGATCAATGCGTTCGTGCTCAACGGGAGTACCACGGAGCGGAACACCCGCAGCCCGCCGGCCCCGTCCACGCGCGCCGCCTCGATGATCTCCCTGGGAATGCTCTGCATGAAGGAACGCAGGATGATGATCGCGAAGGGGATCCCGGCGGTGGAGTCGGCGAGGATCAGGCCGAGGGAGGAGTTCAGCAGTCCCAGGTCGTGGTAGGCGCTGTAGAGGGCGTTGGCCACGACGATGCCCGGCACCATCTGTGTGATCAGGATGCCGAAGAGCAGGAGGTTGGTGCCGCGGAGGCGGAACCGGGCCAGCGCGTAGGCCGCCGGCGCGGCGAGCCCCAGGCTGAGGGCGACACTGCCGAGGGCTACGACGAGGCTGGTGACGAGGTTGCGTCCCTGATCGCGCAGTGCGGTGACGTATCCACTGCGGTCCGGAGGGAAGGGGAACCAGCCCCCTTGCAGAGTGTTGCCCGCCGGCTGGAGGGACGCGTTCACCATCCAGTAGACGGGAAACAGCATCAGCGCGAGCAGGACGATCCCGACCACGGTGGAGGGCCAACCACGACCTGGTGCGCGCTTCACGGGGGTCACCTCTCAGCCGTTCCGGGCGCGACGGTTGGCGCGCAGGTAAACGAGGGCGAAGGCGAGAGAAAGGACGATGAGCACGTTGCTCATCGCGGCACCGCGTCCGAACTCGAACTGCTGGAAGGACAGTTCGTAGGACCGGGTGGCGAGGGTCTCCGTGGCGCCCGCCGGTCCACCGCCCGTCACCACGAGGACGAGGTCCAGCACCTTGACCGTGTAGACCACGCCCAGCACCAGCACGACACCCACCACGGGCCGCAGCAGCGGCCAGGTCACATGGCGGAACGACGCCAGCGGGCCGGCGCCGTCCAGCTTCGCCGCCTCGTACAGGTGCGTGGGGATGTCCTGGAGACCGGCGTACAGGATCGCGGTGTTGAAGGGGATGCCGACCCAGATGTTGATGAGGATCACCGACACCAGCGCCTGCGAGGTACCGGTGAGCCAGGGGATGCCGGACGACGAGAGATGCAGGCCGCGCAGTGCCGTGTTGACGACTCCGGTGTCGGGGTCGAGCATCCACCTCCACGTCGTTCCGGAGGCCACCAGCGGCAGCAGCCACGGCAGCAACAGGAGCGAGCGCAGAAAGCCGCCGAGCGGGAAACGGCGCTGGAAGAACAGGGCGAAGGCCAGGCCGAGCACGAACTGCCCGACGATCGAGCCGGCGGTGAACAGGGCCGTGGTCAGCAGGGCCTTGGAGAACAGGTCCGAGGCAAGGATCTCCGCGTAGTTCCGCAGTCCGACGAACGGCGCGGCACCTGTGTAGAACGTCGTGGTCGTGTACTGCTGGAAGCTCATCATGATGTTCTTGACGATCGGGTAGCCGAAGAACATCAGCAGGTAGGCCGCGGCGGGCACGAGGTACATCCACCGGGCCAGGCGCGCCCGGAAACGCGCCCGGGCCGGGTCAGTCGCCGGTCGCGATCCGCTGGGCATGCCTGAGGGCTTCCTCCGGTGTCTGCTCGCCCGCCAGCGCCGACTGGATCGCGGTGTATATCCCGGTCGCCGCCTTGGGCCACTTGACGCCGAGCTGGCTGGTACGGGACCGCGCCGCTTCCACGCTCTTGACGAAGGCAGCCATCGACGGGACCTGCTCGGCGTACCGCGACGCCAGGGCGGAGCGGGAGGGCACGGTGAAGTGCTGCTTGGCCAGGGTGAGCATGCTGGAGGAGTGGTTCAGACAGGCGAGGACCTGGGCGGCCTTCTCCTGCCGGGCCTTGGAAGCGCTCCGCGGGACCGTCCACACCTCACCGCCGAGCGGCGTGATCGGGGTCTGCGCGGCCCGGGGAACGGGGATGGGGGCCACTCCCCAGTGCAGGTTCTTGTCCTTGTTCAGCGCCGGGATCCGCCACGGTCCGTTGATCATCATGGCTGTCTTCCCGGCGGCGAACTGGTCGTGGACGTCGGCCTGCGTCCAGTTCAGCACCGACTTCGACATGGATCCGCTCTTCACCAGGTCGACCCACAGCTGGAGCGCCTGCGCGGCCTGCGGGGTGTCGAGCCGTTTCTCGTCCCCGCCGTTGGACCACAGGAAGGGCAGGAACTGCCAACTGCCCTCGAACGTGGCGTTCGCGTCGACCGCCATGCCGTAGCGCCCGGGGCGGGTCAGCTCGGCCGCCGCGGCCTTCAGTTCGTCCCAGGTCCTCGGCACGGCGACACCGGCCTTGGCGAGCATGTCCTTGTTGTAGAAGAGGGCGACCGTGCTGACGTCGGGCGCGAGACCGTACACCTTTCCCTTGTAGGTGCCCGCCGACAGGATGCCCTTGGCGAAGCCGCTGGAGTCGATGCCGTAGGGGTCCAGCGGGGTCAGCGCGCCGGTCTGCGCGATCTGTTGCAGGTCGGGATTGTCCACCATCAACAGGTCGGGGAGGGTCCGCGACGACGCCTGCTGCAGGATCTTGGGCATGAGCGACGCCGGCGGAACGCTCGTCTGCTCGACCTTCACGCCGGCGGACCTGCCGCAGGCGCTGAGTATCTCGCCCCATTGGCTGTGTTCGGCTTCGTCGGAGTAGTAGTCGAGTGCCGTGATGGACGTGACCTTGCCGGTATCGGAACCGGTGCCGGTCCCGCCACCGCACCCCGTGACGGCCAGTGCCAGGGCGATGGTTCCGGACAAGAGGGCGGCAATCCGCCGCGCCGGCGGTCTGGCCGGTGAAATCATGCTGGTGCCTTTGCCGAGGGACGCCTGCCGCCGGGATCGGCGGATCCGGATTCCGGGGATGCCATCACGATGCCCCCATAGCGGCATCTTTCTTTCCAGCGCATGGTATACGGCGCTGCGCGAAGACCGGTGATCACCTCTTTTACTGCTCAGAAGGGATGTCTCAGCGCGTCGCCGGCGCTGCGGCCGGTGCCCTGTCCGGCGGCTTCCCGAATCATCGCCACCACGGCGTCGGGCTGCGACAGCACCAGGCCGTGCGAGCCGTCCAGCAGGTATTCGGTGGCCGCCATGCGTTGTGCCATGAAGCGCTGAGCGGTGGGGTTGAGCATCCGGTCGGCGGTCGCGATGGCGTACCAGGACGGCTTGGAGGCCCAGGCCGGCGGGCCCGATCTGCTGGTCAGCGCGGTGTGGGTGATCGGGCGTTGGGTCACGGACATCACCTTCCCCACATGGGGCGGAAGGTCGGCGGCGTACACCTGGGGGAACTGTTCCTCACTGACGTAGAGCTCGGTGTCCGGGCCGTCCGGCAGCGGCGCCGGAAGGCCGGCGGTGAAGGCCGCGTCGGCCCCCGGCACGGGGGGAAACCGGCTCAGGATGTCCAGGACGCACTCGCCGGCGTCGAGGCCGAACGCCGCGACGTAGCACAACGCCACGACGTTGTCGGCGTCGGTGGCGGCGTGCGTGATGACCGCGCCGCCGTAGCCGTGGCCGACCAGCACGACAGGGGCATCGATGCCGCGGAGCACGCTCCTGAGGTGGGCGGCGTCCTGTGTCAGGCCGCGCAGCGGGTTCGCCGGGGCGCGCACGGCCGAACCGGCAGCGTGCAGGAGGCCGATGACCTTCGCCCAGGATGAGGCATCGGTGAACGCCCCGTGCACGAGCACGATGGTCGGCGGTGGGGGAGCAGGTGGCATGGCGGTGCCCTCCGGTTGAGTTCGCTGTCCCAGCCAAGTGGTTCAGGCGCGGAGGGGCATCGCGTGAACGTACCAATCATCCACGGGTCTGCCCGGTGTCGGGCATGGCCATGACCACGTTGGCGAGCTGGACCCGGGAGTTCACCGCCAGCTTGCGGAAGACGGAGGTCAAGTGCGTGTTGACCGTGTGCGGGGAGACGACGAGCAGGTCGGCGGCCGACCGGTTGGTATGGCCCTCGGCGATCAGGCGCGCGACCTTCTTCTCCGAGGCTGTGAGGGCGCCCCACCCCTGGACGGGGCGCTGCTTGGTCACTGCCCTGCCGCTGCCGGCCCCTGCACCGGCCAGGCCGGACCGCAGTCGGGCCGCTGCGGCGTGGGCGCCTGACTCGGCGAACACGGCCTGGGCCTGGGTCAGGGCGGCCACTGCTTGAGGTTTCCGACCCGCTGCGAGGAGTGCCTGTCCGAGATCGGCGTACGCGGCGGCGCGGACCAGCGGGCGCGGGCTTGCCTTGAGCAGCGCTGCGGAGTGTTCGAGGAGGGCGAGATCGTTCTTGGCGAGACCGAGGGCCTGGGCCGCGATACCCGTGGCGGTCGGCACGGCGGGGTTGCGTGCGGCGTGGGCCTCCGCCTGCGCGGCCAGGTCCTCGGCGAGTTCGCGATCCGCGCCGCGCAGGGCCATGCGTATCGCGGCGTCGACCCAGTCGCGCAACAGCCGCCAGCGCAGGAAGGGACCTTCCTGCTGCACCTGTCGGATCTTGTCGACGGCAAGCCCGGTGTCCCCGGCGGCCTCGGCGTGGACGGCTTCCAGGAAGCGCACCGCGGCCGTGTTGCCCGGGTTCGGTTTGACCGCCAGTCTTTCCTGCGCCGCGGCAAGGTGTTCCTGGGCCGCTTCCCGGTCACCCCGTAGCAAGGCGATCCGGGAGCGGATCACGCGGGCGTTCACCTGCTGGACGGGTACCTGTACGTCGTCTTCCAGGCGCTCCATGGTCACGAAGCCGGCGTCGGCGTCGTCGAGCCGGCCGAGCCCCAGATCATGCTGGGCCTGGGCCCACAGCAGCATCGCCTGACGCACCGCCCCGGCACTCTCCGCCGCTTGCAGGAGCAGTCGTCCGCCGGATGCGAAGTCGTCCACATGCAGGTGCGCGACGATCTCTTCGGGAAGGAACACGGAGTCGAGGGTCCTGAGCGCGGCAAAGCGCTCCAGTGCGACGGCGTTCTCCCCCGCGTTCTGCGCGATCTCGCCGAGCCCGGACAGGGCCAGGACATGCGCCTCCCGGTCGCCGATCGCGGTGGCGGCCCGCAGCGCCATCTCGCCGGCCTCACGGGCCGCGGCAAGATCAGGCCCCCGGGACATCGCCAGCGCCCGCAGGGCGGCCAGCCTCGCCGCGGTCTCCGGAACGGCGCCCCCGACGGCGAGGGCCGATTCGGTCCGGCGGCGCAGCTCATCGGCGAGATCCAGGTTCCACAGCGTCCCGCCGAGGGCCGCCTGTAGCTGGCTGAACACCTCCAGCGACGGCCGGCAGGCCAGCAGCCGGTCACCGGTCGACAGCGCCTCTCGGTTCCTGCCGGCGCGAGTCAGGCAGAGGATCGCCTGCGCACCCACCTCGAACTTCAGTGGCCGTGCGGGCGGCACCAGTTCCAGCGCACGCGTCATCAGGTCGGCCGCGAGCCCCGGCGTGACCGGCAGCACCTCCTCAGCGGCTCGCCGCAGGAGTGCCACGGCCTCCTCGTCTCCGGGCAGAGCGCCCCTGAGAATGTGCGGCACCGCGTCGATCGGCTGGTGGCCCGCGGCCATGAGGTGGCCGGCGGCCTCCCGATGCAGCGCCTTCCGTGCCGACGGCGGGACGTCGACGTAGACAGCCTGGCGCAGCAAATCATGTCGGAAGACCAGCTGGGCGCCGTCGTCGTCCAGAAGCCCGGAGCGCATCGCCTCCTCAAGTTCCGGGATCAACTTGGCGGGCGGTTGGCCGTACAGCGCGGCGGCGTCGGAGAAGCCGAACCTGCGTCCCAGCACGGCTCCCATCTGAAGAAAGCGCAGGGTGCTGGGCCGCAGGGAGGTGAGTCTGCTGCGCACCCCCACCACGAGCGTCGAGGGAACGAGATCCCCCGAGACCTCGGTGCTGTCCAGTCCGGCGAGCATCTCGACCGCGAGAAACGGGTTCCCTCCGGCCCCGTCGAGCAGGTGCCGTACCCGTTCGTCAACGGCCGCCCCCAAGGTGTCGCCGGCCAGCTGGCGGATGGCCGCGCCGGACAGCGGCCCCAAGGGCACGGTGACCGTCGGAAGTCCGTCGGCCGCGGCCGCGACGATCTCTTCCGCCGGCCCGGCGGGGTCCGGTCGCCCGGCGAGCAGCCACAGGACCGGCGAGGTCCTCAGGCGGCCCGGGAGTTGCTTCAGGGCGAACCGGCTCAGCGGGTCGGCCCACTGCACGTCGTCCAGGGCGATCAGCACCGGCACACCGCAGGCTCTGGCTTCGATCGCCTCCGCGAGGCGCTCCACCAGCCAGATCCGCTGATCCTGATTCCCTGCGAGATCGGCGAAGGCGTCGCCGGACAGCAGCGGCTGGTCGCCGTGCAGGACACAGGCCGCCAACGACGAGAGGGGCACGATGCGATGCAGCTCGTCCGCCTTGCCGAGGCCGACGGAGAATCCCGCTGCCCTGGCCGTGGTGGCGGCCTCGGCGAGCAGCGTGGTCTTGCCGATGCCCGGCTCCCCCTGGATCAGGGCCAACCCGCCGCTTCCGGTGCGGGCCACCGAGGCGATCAGTGCGTGAAGCTCTTCGAGTTCGGCCTCTCGGCCCCGCAGACCGCTACGGGTCAGCAATCCGCCTGACCCCACCACTTACGCCCCTTCCGGCCCCCACTCACCTGCCGGAGCCGGGCTCCGGTACATGCCGACGAGTGACCGCACCGTTGGGCAGCATAGTCCTTCGCCGATGTGAAGATTCTGCCAAGGGACCGTGGACGCGGACCTCACACGGTTCCGGCCGGTGCGACGCCGTGTCGGCCGAACCGCCGAACTGGGTGACGGCCGCTCCTGCCGCGCCGACGAGGGAGCGCCGACGAGAAGCACCGAACCGAACCGGTACTTCCTCATCCGGGGCGGTGGTCCGGGAGGCCGGCGTCACCGTGCCCGTGCGGTCTCCGGCCACTGGAGGGTCGGCGAGGACGAGTTCGGCGCCGAGCAGCGGCGTGAACGTCGGTACCGGGGAGGTGTCACCGGCGAGGGACCCCGGGAACGGAAATGCCCTCAAGGGGCCGGTGACGAACGCCTTCGGGGAGCCTTGCGCTGTAGCGTGTCGGACGCGTTTTCCGTCCCGGCGCTTCCAGGCAATGAGCCGTGCACTCAAGGTCAACAGGGGGCGGAGCGTTCGCCCTAGTGTGCGGGCGTACCGTGCCGCGCATGCCGGACGTCGGCAGTCGATGCCGTCCGTGCAGCACCCTCCTCATCGAGGCAGGGTGTGGATCTGCGCGCGCCAGTCCTCCGAACGAAGGAACGGGACCTTGCCGTACATCACCGTGGGTCAGGAAAACTCCACCACCATCGATCTCTACTACGAGGACCACGGCACCGGGCAGCCGGTCGTCCTCATCCACGGCTTCCCGCTCGACGGCCACTCCTGGGAGCGGCAGAGCGCCGTGCTGCTGGAGGCGGGCTACCGCGTGATCACCTATGACCGCCGAGGCTTCGGGCGGTCGAGCCAGCCGACGACCGGCTACGACTACGACACCTTCGCGGCGGACCTGAACACGGTCATGGAGAACCTCGACCTGCGGGACGCGGTCCTGGTGGGCTTCTCGATGGGCACCGGCGAGGTGGCCCGCTATGTGTCCGCCTACGGCTCCGCCCGTGTCGCCAAGGTCGCCTTCCTGGCCTCGCTGGAGCCCTTCCTGCTCAAGACGGACGACAACCCCGACGGGGTCGCCCCCAAGGAGTTCTTCGACGGCGTCGTCGCGGCCGTCAAGGCGGACCGCTACGCGTACTACACGGACTTCTACAAGGACTTCTACAACCTCGACGAGAACCTCGGCACCAGGATCAGCGAGGAGGCCGTGCGCAACAGCTGGAATGTCGCGGCGGGCGGGGGCTTCTTCGCCGCGGCCGCCGCACCGTCGACCTGGTACACCGACTTCCGGGCCGACATCCCGGCCATCGACGTCCCGGCCCTGATCCTGCACGGCACGGGCGACCGGATCCTCCCCGTCGAGGGAACCGCGCGGCCCTTCCGCAAGGCGCTGCCGTCCGCCGACTACGTGGAGATCGAGGGCGCCCCCCACGGACTGCTGTGGACCCATGCGGAGGAAGTCAACGCCGCGCTCCTCGCCTTCCTGGAGAAGTGACCCGGCCGCAGGCCCGCGCGACGGACCTGCGGATCGAGGCCGGCGTCGGGATCGCCGGGTACGGGGATCCCGACGCCGGCATGACGCTCACGGCGTCCCTCGCCCGCGGAAATGGTTGAGGGGCAAGCACATCGGCGTGCGCATGGCCCGCAAGGGCGCCGAATCCAATGACCGCCTGAGACGCCGCGGATGGGCCATCGATCACACGATGTCCTGGCTGATCGCCTGCCGCGGGCTCAACACCGATACGCATGCCACCGCAACTACCCGGCCTTCCGCGGCATTGCCGCAGCCCTCTGCTGCTATGAACGACTCCTCGAACTCGCCACACAGTGCACAGCCTTAGCTGTCGGCACGGACATCCTCCCTGATGCCGAAGACATCCGCGCCACGGGCTCCGACCCTTCCGTGACGCAACCCTGCTCTGTGTCACGTGGTGGGCGTGGGTAGGTGATGCTCCGGGACGCATGGGCCGCGGCCGAGACGGCCGCGGCCCGCGACAGGGCTGCGGAGTCGTCGCGGGCGCAGTGGCGCCAGGTCGACCGACTGTCCGAGGAAGCGGCCCAGGTACGCAAGGCAGCAGAGCTCCGCGAGGCAGCTGCGCTGCTGGCGGAACTCGCCTGCGATCCCTTGCGCCGGGAGCTGGAGGGAAGAGCGGGCAAGGGCCCGGGCCGCGGACATCGCGGGAGAAGCCCTCTTCCAGCTGCACGGTGTCGGCAACCAGGGCGTGTCCGTACGCTCGTGCTGCTGATGGAGAGGACGCGCCGCACACTGAGGCGGACAGCGCCGTCGACACGTTGCGCAGTCACACCGACGTTCACGGCGCTGAACTCTCCTTCAGGCAGGCACCCGACGTGCGGGGCGTGCACCGGCCCGTTCCGGCTCAGCCCGGGGTGACCAGGGGGAGAATGTGCCGTGCTTGCGGGCCCGGCCCCCAGGGCGTTGAGCGTCTGGAGCAGCTCGACGCCACAGCGGGGGCCGTTCCGCAGCACGGGCGGCACACAGGAGGCGGGCAGCGCCTCAAGGCGCTGGGCCGTCCGCTTCGGAGCGTCCGCCGTGGTGCGCCGTGCGGTCACCGGGGTCTACTCCGCTTTGATGGCGTTGAGCAGGTTGAGGCGGGCGGCGCGCCGGGCGGGCCAGAGCGCGGCGAGCATTCCCACCATGGCTGACAGCGTCAGGAAGAGGGCCAGCCGCCCCCAGGGCACGACGAGTTCGAAGCCGGGCATGTCGGAGGCGAGCAGCCGGGTGCCGGCCCAGCCGAGGAAGACGCCGAGTCCGATGCCGAGGACTCCGCCGAAGAGGGAGATGGCCAGCGACTCCAGGCGCACCATGCGTTTGGCGCCGTCCCGGTCCAGGCCGATGGCACGCAGCATGCCGATCTCCGGTGCCCGTTCGGCAACGGACATGGCCAGGGTGTTGATGACACCGAGGACGGCCACGAGCACGGCCATGGCGAGCAGCCCGTAGAGGATGTTGAGCATCATCGTCATGCTGCGGGCGATGGAGTCGGAGACGTCCTGCTTGCTCTGGACGAGTACGGCCGGGCTGTCGCCGAGCGCCTTGGCGATGTTCCGTTTGACGGTGTCGCTGGGGCCGCCCTCCGTCTTGACCAGAACCTGCTCGGCCGTCGCGGTCTGCACGTGCGGGTCGAGGGTACGGGTGTCGAGAACGATGCCCCTGAGCAGGTCGTTGCGCTGGAAGATACCGGAGACGGTCAGCTCGCCCTGTGTGCCGTCCGGGTAGGTGACCGGCACGGTGGTGCCGGTGTGCCATCCGCGCTCCTGGGCGGTGTCCTTGGCGACGATGATGCCGCGGCCGCCGAATCCGGCGAGGGAGCCCGTGGTGAACTGGGGCCGGAGCAGGCTCCTGATGGTGGAGGCGTCGATGCCGCTCACGAAGGTGTCTCGGCCGGCGATGCGGGCCGGGGCCGCGCGCAGCGGGCTGACGGCGCTGACCCCGTCGACCTTCCCCAGGCGCTTCTCGACAGTCCCGGAGAGCGGATCGTAGGTGGCCATCCGCACCACGTAGTCGGCGGAGAGGGCGGCGGTGGCCTTCTGGTCGATGCTCCGTTCGCTGCTGACCCCGACGACCGTCAGTGCGGTGATCAGGGTGAGGCCGATGGTGAGGGCAGAAGCCGTGGCCGCGGTACGGCGCGGGTTGCGCAGCGCGTTCTCGCGGGCGAGCTTGCCGCAGACCCCGAAGGCGCGCAGGAGCGGCGCAGCGGCGGCGATGAAAGGGCGGGACAGCAGCGGCGTCAGGACGAGCACCCCGGTCATCAGGACCGCACCGCTCAGCGCCATGGGCATCTGTCCGTCGTCCAGCGTCGATCCGGACGCCCCCAGGACGCCGATGCCGCCGGCTGCCGTGATCAGGGCACCGAAGGCGTTGCGCACGACCAGCGAGCGGGGAGTGGCCACCGCGTGCACGCTGCTCATCGCGGCCACCGGCGGGATCTTCGCGGCGCGGCGGCCCGGCAGCCAGGCGGCCAGCATCGTGATGCCGATCCCGACGACGAGTGAGGTGATGACCGCGGCCGGGGTGATGGCCAGAGGGCCCTCGGGCAGTGTCTGTCCACCGTTGCCGAAGGACGAGGTCAGCGGGCGCATCGCGGCGCCGATACCGATGCCGCCGACGAGCCCCGCGACCGCGGCCGCCAGGCCGACGAGGAACGCCTCGATGAGGACGGAACGGGTCACCTGACGGCGGGTGGCGCCCACCGCGCGCAGCAGGGCCAGCTCCTTGGTGCGCTGGGCGACGAGCATGGTGAAGGTATTGGCGATCAGGAAGATGGCGACGAACAGCGCGATGCCGGCGAAGGTCAGCAGCGTGGTCTGGAGGCTGGTCGTCCGGCTCTCGGCCATGACGGCCTGCGAGTCGGCGAGGCTCCTTCCCGTGGTCGTGCGCAGCTCCTTGGGGAGCACCTTCCCGACAGCCGCCGCGAGAGCGGTCTGGGACGTGCCCGGGGCGGCCTTGACGTCGATCTCGCTGAACTCCCCGGGCATGCCGAACAGTTGCTGCGCGGTAGGCGTGTCGAACAGGGCGAGGGTGCCGCCCGCGGCGACCTCACCGCTGTCGGTGGTGAAGATCCCGACCAGTCGCGGCGTGCGGACCGGCCCGTCGACCGACAGACGGACGGATTCACCGACGCGGTACCCCGCTCGCTCGGCCGTCTTCGCGTCGAGCACCACCTCGCCCGGCCCGTGCGGGGCGCGCCCGTCCTTGAGCGGATAGCGGGCGTCCCGGGCTCCGCCGGTCGCGACGTAGTTGGCGCCCTGGGTGGTCCATCCCTGCCCCACCAGATCGCCGTTCTTGCCGGCCACGGCGGTGAAGCCGGAGACCACCCCGGTCACCGACTGCACGCCCGGCACCCTCGCCACCCGGTCCATGAGTTCCCGGGTGAGCTTGGGGGTGGTACGCGTCCGGGTGCGGGGATCACCGCCCCGGATGGCGACGTCCACCTCGTCAAAGCTCTTGTGCGAGCTGTTCTGGTACGCGGCGGAGACGGTCGAGGTGAAGACCAGGGTGCCGGCGACGAAGGCCACGCCGAGTGTCACGGCGAGAACGGTCATCAGCAGCCTGGCCTTGTGCGCGAGCACATTGCGCAGGGCGGTACGGAACATGGGCAATCAGTCCTGGAGGAAGAGGAGGGGGCGGCCGGACACGGACGGACCGCAGGTCAGCTGGAGCACCCGTCGGGAGCGAGGTCCGCCCGCCGGTCAGGAGCCGCCGAGAGGTCCCGCATCCGGTCGAGCACGGCGTCAGCGGTCGGCTGGTGGAGGGAGTCGACGATCCGGCCGTCGGCCAGGAAGATCACGTCGTTCGCGTAGGAGGCGGCGACGGGGTCGTGGGTGACCATGACCACGGTCTGGCCCAGCTCCAGCACGGACGAGCGCAGAAAGCCCAGGACCTCGGCACCGGACTGGGAGTCGAGGTTGCCGGTGGGTTCGTCCGCGAAGATGATCTCGGGTCGGGAGGCCAGCGCGCGGGCGACGGCCACCCGCTGCTGCTGACCACCGGAGAGCTGGGAGGGCCGGTGCGACAGCCGCTGCGACAGGCCCACCGTGTCGATGACCCGGTTCAGCCATTCCCGGTCCGGCTTGCGGCCGGCGATGTCCATCGGCAGCGTGATGTTCTCGGCGGCGGTCAGCGTGGGCAACAGATTGAACGCCTGGAAGATGAAGCCGACCTTGTCGCGGCGCAGCCGGGTGAGCTGCTTGTCCCGCAGGGACGACAGCTCGACATCGCCGATCCGGGCCGTACCGGAGGAGATGGTGTCCAGGCCCGCCATGCAGTGCATCAGCGTGGACTTGCCCGAGCCCGACGGGCCCATGATCGCGGTGAACCGGCCGCGGCCGAACTCCACGGATACGGAGTCCAGCGCGGTCACCCGGGTCTCCCCCTGGCCGTAGACCTTGGTCAGATCCGTGGCCGAGGCCGCCACGGGAGTGCTGCGCCGGGCGACCGCCTGCGTTGTCAGGGACTGCGGCGCCGGTACGGGGCGGTGCGCTCCAGGGGGCTGTGACATGGTGAAAACTCCAGTTCAGCAAGGGGAAGGGGAAGGGGGTTGAGGAACGCCGGCACTGGCCCCGCGTCCCGCACATCGATCATCCGGTGGAGCAGGGCCGCCGCGGATCAACCGGAATACCGAACCGCCCGGCCCGTCCGTCTCAGCCGAAGAGCCGAGGTGTCCCTGCGGACACCGCCGTAACGTGAGGTGACATGACCCACGCCTTCCGGGACCGCTCCCGCACACATCAGGTCCTGCTCGTACTGGCGGGTGCCCTCGTCCTCGCCCTGCTCGTCGCCGAAGGGCTCAACACCGGCTACCTCCCCACGGCGGTGGCCGTCGTCATCTCCGGTGGACTGTGCGTGGGCGCTCTGTTCGTACCGCCCGCACGCTTTCCTCTCGTCGCCGGCTGCGCCGTGGCCGCATCCCTCGCGCTGTCGGTGGCCGAGATGCAGATGACCCAGCGGCCCGAGAACACCCCGGGTGTGACGGAATGGTGCGCACTCCTGCTCCTGATCGCCCGTACCGTGCGGCTCCAGTCGCTGCTCCGGATCATCGTCCTCGTGCCCCCGACGAGCGTGGCCGCCGCCCTGCTGTTCCTACGGCTGCCGGAAAGCGCCTACGAGCGGCTGAAGATCTACGGTCCGCCGGTGCTCCTCTTCAGCGGGGTGCTGATGATCGTGCTGGGCCTGTATCTGCGACTCGTCGACACCCTGCGCGACCGCGAGCGGAAGGCCGCCGAGCAGGCCGCCCGCCAGGCCGAGCGCCTGGAGCACGCCCGGGAGCTGCACGACTTCGTCGCCCACCACGTCACCGCGATCGTCACGCAGGCCAAAGCGGCCCGCTATGTCACCTCGGCCGGCCAGGCACCGGCCCCGGCCGACCTGGACGGGATGTTCGCCGGGATCGAGGAAGCCGGTTCACAGGCGATGGATTCCATGCGCAGCATGGTCTCCGTGCTGCGCGACCCGGAAGGCCCGGCCGCCACCCGCCCCGGCGGCGATCTGACACAGGTGCGCGGCCTCGTCGAGACCTTCTCGGCCGCAGGCCGGCCCGTCCGGCTCACCCTCGACCCCCGGCTCACCGAACGGTCCTTCCCGCCCGAGATCAGCACCACCGTGCACCGTCTGGTGCAGGAATCGCTCACCAACATCCGCAAGCACGCCGACACCGCCGCGCACGTCACCGTGGCCATCCGGCTCCGGGCCGGCGACACCGGCCGGCTGGACGTCACGGTGATCGACGACGGCCGCGCGGCAAGCCGTACGCTCAACCGCACCCGGACAGAGGTGTCCGCTCATCTGTCCGCCGGCCAGCACGGCGGCTACGGCCTCGTCGGCCTCGCCGAACGCGTCGAAGCCCTCGGCGGTCACTTCGCCGCGGGCCCCCGAACCGGTTGCCCCGGCTGGGAGGTCATCGCGGACATCCCCCTCCCGTCGTCACCCCCGGCGAACCGCACATGACCACTCGGCCGACTGCCCCCACCACCTCTGCGACCATGACGTCATGAAGATCCGGGTCCTCATCGCCGACGACCAAGACATGATCCGGTCGGCCTTCCGCATGATCCTCAGCGCCCAGCCGGACATGGAGGTTGTCGCCGAGGCCGCCAACGGCACGGACGCCGTCGAGGCGGCCCGCCGACTCCGCCCGGACGTCTGCCTTCTCGATATCCGCATGCCGGGCATCGAGGGCCTGGAAGCCACCCGCCTCCTGGCCGGCCCGGACGTCCCCGACCCGCTGAACGTCCTGATCGCCACCACCTTCGACCTGGACGAATACGTCTACCAGGCGCTGCGCAACGGCGCCTGCGGCTTCCTCCTCAAGGACGGCGCCCCCGCCCTCCTCGCCGAAGCCGTACGCGCCGCGGCCGCCGGCAACTCCCTCATTTCCCCCTCCGTCACCGTCCGCCTCCTTCAGCACATGGCACCGCCCTTGCAGGAGCATTCCGCCTCCCGCCCCGGGCCCCCCGCCGGCCGCGCGATCACCCGGCTCACCGAACCCCTCACCCAGCGCGAGCTCGACGTCGTCCGCCTGGTCGCCCGCGGACGCACCAACGAAGAGGTAGCGGGCGAGCTCTACGTCACCACCGCCACGGTCAAGACCCACCTGGGCAACATCCAGCGTAAACTCGCCGCCCGCAACCGCGTCGAGATCGCAGCCTGGGCCTGGGAAGCCGGGGTCTGCACCGGCCGGGGCTGAAGCGTTGCGAGCGGCGCAGCGGCACGTGGTCACGCGGCGTCCCGCCAGGCGCCAGGAAGCCCTCCGGGACCCAGGTCCGACGTGCCTGTCACGCCGTCCAACCGGGCCCAACCGGACCTGGATCCGCGGAAAAGCTGGGCAGACAGCGAGGATGTCAGAGCCCCTCCGGGGGCTCTGGCGCACGGGGCGGAAGGACGGATGGGGCACCCCGCCGACACGCCCGCAGGTGGGGTACGGAGCGCGTTGTCCCGCCGTCGGATCGAGTTCCATGGCTGTCTGTACAGCCGTCCGATCTTTCAGGAGACCTGCCCATGACGACCGGACACCGCCCCGGCTCGCGCCCTGCCGCCGCCGACGGCCGCGGATGACCGCCCCGCGGGACCGTCCGGGGCCCTTGGCCGCCGCGTGGGCCCGGCTGCCGGGCGGCCTGCGGTTGTTCGCGCTGTCCGTTGTGCTGCTCGCCGGTGTGGGCGGGGTCGGCCGCCTTATCGGCTGGGTGGCCCTGACCACCACGCTGGGTCCCACGGCGTACCTGCTGCTGACCCCGTCGGCGACGGTGCTCGCGCGGCTGCGCAGTGCGGTCACCGGCCATGCCCTGGCCGTGGCCGTCGGCCTGGCGTGCCTGGCCGCCTTCGGTCTGTGGAGTCACCCGTCCATCGTCGAACAGCACCACGACACCGGTCGGCAGATCTGGGCCCAGGCACTTGCCGTGGGCCTCACCCTTCTTCTGCTGCACGTGTGCGACGCCCCTCACCCGCCGGCCGCCGCCACCGCACTTTTGATCGCCTCCGGCATCTCCCGGCCGGGAGCGCCGCTGTACGGCCTGCTCGTCGGTCTCGCCCTCGTGCTGGCGATCGCCCCCCTGCTCGCCGCCGCCACGGCCCGCGGCACGGGCGAGGACGGTGGCGGCTGACGGCTGACGGCTGACGGCTGACGGCTGACGGCTGGCGGCTGGCGGCTCGGACCGTGCGCCGTGCAGCGGTCACAGCCCTTCCCGCCACCGGAGGCGTTCGTTGATCCAGGCGAGGGCACGCCTGGGCTCCGATTCGTGCTGTCCGTCGCACCTGGGCACGCGCGGGCGACGCTGGAGGACCCGTTCGAGCGGCCGGCCGGGGCGAGGCCCGGCAGTCCACCGGAGAGAAGCGGGGCACCGCGCCGTCACGTACCGGGTCGACGTGGTTCCCGGCGACGGTACGCGGCGGTGCGCCCCGGGCCCGGCCACCGGCGCGCAAGGGGCGCCCCGGGTCAGCACAACGGACGCATCGGCCCGGTCGGCCTCAGCGGTAGCCGCCGGTCCACTGGTCACCACCGGCCTCACGTCGTGGCCGCCGCCGGTGCCGGGGCGGCAGGGTGCAGGGCGCGGAGGGCGCCTTGGTGGGTGAGCCAGCCGACGAGGTGTTCCTTGCCGGGGTCCAGGACGGGCAGGCCGCTGCCGGAGGCGGTGACCAACGTGTGCAGGGCGGTGCTGAGCGGCGCGTCCGCGGTGAGGGCCGGAGCCGGCTGGGCGAGGGCGCTCGCACGCGGTGGCCGGGCGTCGAAGGCATCGGTGAGGGCTTCGGCGACGGCGCGGGCGGTGAGCATGCCGACGTAGCGGCCGCGGTCGTCGAGGACGGGGAGCACGCCGTGGTCGGAGCGGGTCAGCAGGTCCGCCGCCGTTTCGAGGTCGGCATCAGCCGGCAGCTGCACCGGTACGGCTTCCATCACCGTCTCCACGGTCTGCGACCCGAGGGCGGCGTGGGGCGCGGAGGCGTGCAGGTCGATGCCGCGGCGGCGGAGTTTGAGGGTGTAGACGGTGTCGCGGGACAGCAGGCGGCTGGTCGCGGTGGCCAGGACGATCGCGAGCATCAGCGGCAGGATGATCGTGTACTGGCCGGTGAGTTCGAAGAGGATGACGACGGCCGTGATGGGGGCACGTGAGGCACCGGCGAAGACCGCGCCCATGCCGACCAGCGCGTACGCACCGGCGTTGCCGGCGGTGCCGGGTATGAGGTGCCCGGCTACGGCTCCGTAGGCGGCGCCCAGCATGGCGCCGATGAACAGACTGGGCGCGAAGACCCCACCGGATCCGCCGATGCCGATGGTCAGGCTGGTGGCCACGACCTTTCCGACCAGGAGCAGCAGAAGGAAGGCGATGACGTAGCCGCCCTGGGTGGCCTTCTCCAGCACGGGATAGCCCACGCCGTACATCTGCGGCAGGACCAGCAGGATCAGCCCGAGCAGCAGTCCGCCGGCGGCCGGCCGCAGCCACTCCGGGCCCCGCCAGGCCCAGTCGCAGGCGTCCTCGATCCAGTACAGGACGCGGGTGAAGCCCACACCGACCACACCCGCCACCACACCGAGCAGGGCGAACAGGCCGTACTGGGCGAGGTGTTCGACGTGGAAGGGTGGGAGGACGAGGAAGGCGGTGTTGCCGAACGCCGCGCGTCCGATGACGCTGGCGGTGACGCTGGCCAGCACCGTGGCACCGAACGCCTCGGCGCTGAAGGTGCCCAGGATCAGTTCCATGGCGAAGAAGACGCCGGCCAGCGGAGCGTTGAAGGTCGCGGCGATGCCCCCGGCCGCGCCGCAGGCGACCAGCAGCCGCATCCGGTCCTCGGAGACCTTCACCACGCGCCCCAGAGTCGATCCGAGCGCCGAGCCGATCTGCACGATCGGCCCCTCCCGGCCGACCGACCCCCCGGAGCCGATGCACAGCGCGGAGGCGAGCGCCTTGACCACGGAGACCTGCGGGTTGATCCGCCCGCCGCGCTGCGCGACCGCCAGCATCACCTCCGGCACACCGTGGCCGCGGGCCTCCTTGGCGAAGCGGTCGACCAGCGGTCCGTAGAGCAGCCCGCCCACGACGGGGGCGATGACGACGAAGGCCGGGCCCAGCCAGGGCACGTGAGGATTCGCGCTGCCCCCGGCGGCCGCATAGTCGGCGTGGCCGGACAGGAGCCGGGTGAAGGTCTTGATCAGCCAGCGGAAGGCGATCGATCCCAGGCCGGCGCCGGCGCCCACACCGATCGCGAGGACCAGCACGCCCCACGGCGCTCCGCGCAGCCGTGTCGCTGGGGACGGCGGCCTGGCCTCGACAGCCGGGGGCTGCGCAGCCGTACCAGATGGGGGCACCGCATCCATGCCGGTCATATTTTTCCTCTCCTCGCTCTTTTTGCATTATGCAAACGCTGTCAAGTGGGTACGTGCGCGAGGTAGAAAGAGACATGATCGAGCGAGAGGGAAAATCACCGGACGTGGCGGACGCGGACGCGGTCACCCGTGCGGTACTGACCGCCTCCCGCGTGCTGGTGGGCATCTCCGCCCGTTCCCTGGCCGCGGCCGAGGACAAGGTGACCCTCGCCCAGTTCCGGCTGCTGGTCGCCCTCTCCGCCCACGGCGACACCCGCCTGTCCGGGGTCGCCGAGATCCTCGGGGTCAATCCCTCCACCGCCATGCGCATGATCGACCGGCTCACCGCCGCCGGCCTCACCGAACGGCAGCCCAACCCCGCCAACCGCCGCGAATCGCTGATCCACCTCACCGAGGACGGTCACCGGATCGTTGACGAGGTCACCACCCGCCGCCGTGCGGACATCGCCGCCATCGTCAGCCGCATGGACCCCGATCAGGGCCAGGCCCTGGTCGACGCCCTCACCGCCTTCGCCCAAGCCGCGGACGAACCCGCAGCACCCAGCACCGGCCCCGATGCCTACCCTCTGGGCTGGGCAGACAGCACCACCCGCTGACGCACCATCACCCCTCGCCCCGAAGCGCACGCGTCAGCCGTCGGTGCGAGCAGCCTCTGCCGGACCGCTCCCGCGCCGCTCGCGAGCGCCCAGAGGAAGGGTCATGGCGGTCCACGGTCGGTGCCGACCACATAGCGCCCGTCTCCACGCGGATCTTGCGCGGGCCAGGAGTGGGAGGAGGGTGCCGCTGCCTCGTAGGAGGCGGCGGCCTCTCGATCCGGACCAGCCAGTCGATGTCACCGGCAATGTCCGCCCAGGCCGGTATCTGTGGCAGGCCCGGGTGCGCACTCCGCCGGCAGCGGAGCGGGGACAGGCCGTCCGCCAGGGCCCGCAGGGTTTCGCCGGGCCGAGCCGCGATGTGCCGGTCCGGGTCTTGCGGACCAGCCCGGTGATGACGCGGTGGTCTGCCAACCTGGGCCGTCCGGTGACAGCCCGTGGTATCAACGGAGCCAGCAACTGCTGTCCCAGCTCGGCGAGTTCATGACGGCATATCACCCCACCGTGAACTTTGAGGGCCGACCCTGCTTTTCCACCGGCGCGAGGTCCGTTACCCGGGAGGAAGAACCGCAGGCCCCCACCGCGGCCAAATCTCCGTACCCTTCGTGCGCGAAACGGAGAAGTCTTGCGCGGTACGGACCCGGACGTGATCGAACGGCTGTGGACCGCCTCGGCCGCAATGTCGTCGACTGCCTCAACACCTGACTGTTCCCACCGGCCCGGGAATCGGCATCGTCCCCGACCCCGACGCCCTGCAAGCCGCCACCACCTCCACAGAACTCCTCAGTGCCTGACCAGCCGTTGGGCAACAGGCACCGCTGCGCGGTGCCTGAGCCAGGGAGCCTCCTCCTGTGTCCAAGCGAACACCGCGTTCGCCGGCACGTCCGGTGCGGGTGCTGCCGAGGACGATCGCGATCTTCGTCATCGTGCCTCCGGTAGGTGGAAGGGATGGCCGGTTCCCCGCCCCTCGGGGGGCGGTCGGTGTGCGACCGCGCGTGATGAGCCCCATGGGGCCCGCTTGCCGAGGGGCGGTGCCGGTGTCGGCCCGCGGGCGGGGGTCAGAGGGGCGCAGGGGGTTCAGTGGCTGGTGGCCGGGGCTCGGGGGGTGAGGAAGGAGTCGAGAGGGGCGAAGACCGTCTCGGGCTTCTCGCGGAAGGGCAGGTGTCCTGCATCGGGGATGAGTTCGAATCGCGCGTGGGGGAACGCCGCGGCGTAGGCGCGCCCGAAGTCGGGGGTGACGACTGTGTCGTCGGCGCCCCAGATCACCAGTACCGGGCAGGTGACGGTGGAAAGGCGGGGGAGCATGTCGGCGTCTGCCATGGTCGGCCCGGCGTAGGCGTGCATGGCGGCCATCGACTGCGCGGACGGTCCGCCCTGCGGCGCCGGTCCTCCGGCCGCCGGAGCCGGTGGCCCGGCGGGCACGGTGACCTGCTGGCCGGGTATGACGGGGCCGATGGCGTCCATGAGGACGAGCTTGGAGATCCGGCCCTCGCGGTCGTCCAGGACGGTCTGGGTGGCGACCCAGCCGCCGAAGGACGTGCCGATCACCGTCACGTCGTTCAGCCCGAGGTGGCCGAGCAGGTCCAGGTAGGCAGCGGCGAGTGCGGGCACGCAGTCCAGGACGTCGGGCCGTACGGTGTCCTCCCAGCCCGGATGGGTGGGCGCGACCACCCTGTGATCCGGTGCCAGGTGGTCGATCAGGGGCGTGATGCTGGAGGGGCCGGGGCCGCCGTGCAGGACGAGGACCGGGCTGCCGCTGGTGCCGGCCTCGCGCAGGTCGAGGTCGAGGCCGGGCCGTACCGGGACGGTGCGCTTGAGGGGTGCGGTCATGAGGTGCTCCTGGATGCGGGGGATCGGTGGCTGAGAGGTCCGGTGGCTGGGGGAGCGGTGGCTGGGGGAGCGGTGGCCGTCGGGGCGGGCCTCACTGGGCTGCCGGGCCGGACGTGGAGAAGGCGACCATCTGCTCCAGGCCCCGCTCGCCGAACATCGCCTCCAGGTTGGCGGCGGACTCGGCGGCGGACTCCTCGCTGCGCGGGAAGAGGGCCTCCTCGTACGCGGCCAGGGCGGCGGCGGTGTCGCCGGGGTGGGAGGCGATGGCCAGGGCGAGTTCGGCGCCGTCGACCATGGCGAGGTTGGCGCCCTCCCCGGCGAAGGGGGACATCACGTGGGCGGCGTCACCGAGCAGCGTCACGCCCGGTACGGGGTCCCAGCGGTGCCCGACGGGCAGGGCGTGGATACGGCGTGGGGTGATCGTGTCCGCGTCGGCGACCAGGGCGCGAAGGCTCTCGTCCCAGCCCTCGAAGTGGGCCAGGACCGCGGCCTTGGCGGCGACCTGGTCGGTGAAGTCGACCGTGTCCAGCCAGCCTTCGTCGGCCTTGAGCGCGGTGTAGACGTGGAGACTGCCGTCGCTCTCCCGGTGCGCGAGGACACCGCGCTCGTGCCCCAGGGCGAGGAAGAACCCGCCGCCGATGACCGCGGCGCTGCGCGGGTGGCGGGTGTCGGCGTCGAACAGGTCGGTCTCGACGAAGGAGATACCGGTGTAGGCGGGCCAGGCGCTGGAGACCAGCGGCCTGATCCGGGACCAGGCGCCGTCCGCGCCGATCAGGAGATCCGTGGTGAGGGCCGAGCCGTCGGCGAACGTCACCTCATGACGCCCGCCGCCCAGCGCCCGGGCCCCGGTGACCTTACGGCCCCAGTGGATCGTGCCGTCGGGCAGGGAGCCCAGCAGCAGGTCACGCAGGTCGCCGCGGTCCACCTCCGGCCGGCCGCCGGTGCCGTCGTCCTCCTCGGCCACGTGCACCGTGCCGTCGGGGCCGAGCAGGCGCATGGCCTGACCACCCTCGTGGACGATCTTGAGGAAGTCGTCGTGGAGGCCGGCGGCGTGCAGGGCCTTCTGCCCGTTGGTTTCGTGGATGTCGAGCATCCCGCCCTGCGTACGGGCCGCCGCCGACGCCTCCCACTCGAAGACCGCCGACTCGATGCCGTTGACGTGCAGGACGCGGGCGGCGGTCAGGCCGCCCAGCCCTGCGCCGATGATCACTATCGGGAAATGGCTGGTGCTCAAGGGGGCCTCCGGAAGCAGTAGGGGAATACCTCGGTGCGCCGAGTCATCGCCGCCGACGCCGCAAGGCTCCTTGCCGGGCAGGCATGGACGGCGGGGCGGCAAGGGGTGCCCCGGCCGCTGCCGCCACCGTAACGAACGCGTTCGCTACGAACAAGTTCGGTCCGGGGTGGCGGCAGGCGGCGCGGAGGACTTCCGTGTCTCCTGGTGGCCTCCGCGGTCAGACGGGCCCCCGCACCGGGCTCAGCCCCCTGCGCCCGGGACAGGTGTGTGCGTGATGCCGTTGACGAGGACGTCGAAACTCCAGCGGACCCTGTCCGGCACCGAGCCGCCGATCAGCGCGGGCATGTGTGCGGCGATCGCCGGATGCGTGGCGGGGTCCACGGCGTGCAGGGCACGCACGGTGGCGTTCCAGTCGCCCTCGGAGGCGGGGTCGTGCTCACGGGTGGAGTGCTCGGCGGCAGTGGCTGTCGCATCCTGGAGCAGTTTGTCCACCCCCCAGGCGACCTGTTCGCGGCCGGCGCCGCTTTGTGAGAGGAGATCGAGGACGCGCTCCACCAGACGCAGGTAGTTCTCGCCGCTCGGGCGGGCGACGAGTGCGGCCCGCGCGAGCTGCGGGTGCTCGAACAGCACCTGGGTGTACGACGTCATCACGGCACGGAGCTGCTCGCGCCAGTCCCCACCGCCGTCCCGCCCGGTCAGGTCGACCTCGCCGAGCAGGGAATCCAGAACGGCCGCGTGCAACTCGGCGGTGTTGGCGACGTAGACGTACAGCGATGCCGGGCCGGTGTCCAGCTCCTGCGCCAGGCGACGCATCGTGACCTTCCCCAGGCCCTCCGCCCGCATGATCCGCACGGCGGTGTCCACGATCCAGCGCCGTGACAGGGCGGGCTTCGCCGGACGGTTCCGGCGGCTGATCGGCTCTTTTCCTACAGTCATCACCCGATCGTAACGAACATGTTCGCCGAGCGGGATTGCCTGTTTCGCGCTGGATTGACCGGTTCGCTCGCGCGACGTCGGGGCGCAGGCCGACGGCGACGACGCGGGCGCCGCGGGCGTGGAGCAGTGCCACGGTCTCCTTGCCCACGCCGCGCGCGGCCCCGGTGACGAGGGCGGTCCTCCCCGCGAAGGCGTCGTGAGCGCCCGGCGGGCGGGTTGCTCAGTGTGCGGTGAGGCCGCCGTCGACGACGAGTTCCGAGCCGGTGACGAAGGAGGAGTCGTCGCAGGCGAGGAAGAGGATCGCGGGGGCGACCTCATCGGCGCGGCCGGCCCGGCGCATGGGGGTGCGCCGGATGTCCGGCTGCCGGTCGCCCTGCTCGTCCAGGAGCTCCTGGATCATCGGCGTGGCGATCACCCCGGGGTGTATCGAGTTGACGCGTACGCCCTGCCGGGCGTACTCGACCGCGGCCGTCTTGCTCAGCAGGCGGACAGCCCCCTTCGATGCCTGGTAGGCCGCGGCAGCGCCGCTGCCCACCAGGCCGAGGACGGACGAGGTGTTGATCACCGAAGCGTTGCCGCTCGCCCGCAGCAGCGGCATCGCCGCCTTCATACCGAGCCACGTGCCCTTCTGGTTCACGTCGATGACGTGGTCCCACGCCTTCTCCTGCGTGTCCTCGATCCCCGGCCAGTCCACGATTCCGGCGAGGTTCACCAGCACGTCCAGCACTCCGAAACGGTCGCGCACGAGGGCCGTCACCGCGTCCCACTCCCGGGCGGAGGAGACATCGAGGCGGGCGGCGACCACCTCCGCGCCACCCGCCTCGATGCGCCGCGCCAGCTTCTGGAGGGGTTCCTGGGCGACGTCGGTGATCACCAGCCGGGCGCCTTCCCGGGCGAAGAGCCCGGCGGTCGCCGCACCGATGCCCCCGGTCGCGCCCGTGATCAGGGCCACCTTGCCCTCAAGTCGTCGTTCGGTCATGGGTACGGTCCTCCCGGTGCGTTGTCAGGTGAGTCGCCGACCGCTGCCTGGGGCCAGTCGGTCCGTCCTCCAAGGAGTCGGTCTCCCGGACCGGAGCAGCTGCTGCCCGGCCCGCTACGACGACTCCGCGGTCATCCGCATGCCGACCGCAGCCACGTGGCCGTCCTCGACCGTGGCCCTGGCGGCCCCTTCTCCTCGAACGGTGCGGTCCTTCCCGCTCCACCGAGTCTGCGCAGGCCAGCGGCGGCCGACCAGGCCGCATGCTGCCTGGGTGTGCCACACCCAGGCAGCGGAGCGGCGCGCCGCCTAGCCTGAGGCCATGGACGACAACCGCCTGGGGGACTTCCTGCGCGCACGCCGCGCCGCCCTGCGCCCGCACGACGTCGGCATGCCGAGCCACGGGACCCGCAGAGTCGCCGGCCTGCGCCGCGAGGAGGTCGCCGTCCTGGCGGGAGTGAACGCCGACTACTACACCCGCCTCGAACAGGGCCGCGAACGCAACCCCTCACCCCAGGTGATCGACGCCCTCAGCCACGCGCTGCACCTCGACGAGGACGCCAGGACGCACCTGTACCGGCTGGCCGGGGCCGTGCCCGGCGACCGGCCCTCGTCCCACTCCGCCGGGCGGGTCAGCCCCGCCTTGCGACAGCTGATGGACGGCTACCCCGACACCCCGGCCTTCGTCATGAACCGAACCCTCGACCTCCTCGCGGTCAACGCGCTGGCCCAAGCCCTCTACTCGGAGTTCACCCCGGCGGACAACCTCGCCCGCATGACCTTCCTCGACCCCGCGGGCCCCACCTTCTACACGGACTGGAACCGGGCAGCACAGGCCACCGTCGCCAACCTCCGCGAGGCGACCGGCTTCGAACCGGACAACCCGCGGCTGCGCGCACTCGTCCGCACCCTCGCCGAGCACAGCACGGACTTCGCACGCCTGTGGCAGTCCCACACCGTGCGAGGCAAGACGCGGGACGCCAAACACCTCCTCCACCCGGACGTCGGCCCGCTCACTCTCACCTACCAGGCGTTCGACGTACGCGAGGCACCCGGCCAGCAACTCGTCATCTACCACGCCGAACCGGGCAGCCCCAGCGCCCACTCCCTCCACCTGCTCGGCTCCCTCCACGCCACCCGGCGCCAAGCCCACTCCCCACACGTCGCTGACCAGCCGGACACCATCGAAGGCCCGCAGCGATAGGGCGACTTGGCCTCAGCGCTCACCGGGGAACCGAAGGGCTCGTACGATCCCTCCGGCATCGTGCAAGAACGAGCAGCGCACCGACACGGCCCCTTTCCCGCACCGTCGCACGGGAAGGGGCCGGCTGCCGGATCAGTCGTCGGGCGTTCGGCGGGGGCGAAACTCCGCTGAACGCCCGCGTCATCAGCCTTCGGTCGATCGGACGGGGCGTCAGCGGGCGTCGGCCGTGGCGGCGTTCCGTTCCCCGGTGACCCTCCTGCGCGCCAGCAGGAGGGAGAGTGCGGTGATAGCAGCCCACGACGGTCCCATGACGATGTGGAGGATCCCCAACCAGGCGACGTTGCTCCAGCTGTAGAGAGCCACCTGCGCGGCCAGGCTCGCGAAACTCACGATCGCGATCACCACCGTCGATACCGCATAGAAGCGGTACAGCGCCCGGTGCGAACGCCATCCGGGTGGGCCACCCACGATCTTGTTCGCAATCAGACCGGCCAGGGGGCGGCCGGCCGCGAGAGACAGCAGACACGCCGCCGTCGCGACAGCCGGAATCACCATCGGGACCAGGAAGAACCCCCGCGCCTGTCCCGTCCAGGCGGCCGCGGCCGCGCAGGCCGTCGCGAGCAGGGCTCCGACGACCGCGTGCCGGATCTGCCGCCGGGCGCGCACCCGCCATGCGAGGACGAGCAGGGCGGTCACCGCTGCGGCGACAGCAGCCGGCCGTAGACCGCCGAGCCAGTTTGCGGCCAGGAACACCAAGGTGGGGGCGCCTGCTGCCGCCGCAGCAGTGGCCGCAGGCGCGGCGCGTGTGGTCGTCATCGTGCCGGCTCGGCGGCGTCGCCGGCATCGTCCGGGCGGCGTCGGCCGGTGACCTTCGAGGACGGGAGGCGACCCGCCTTGGAGGTACCGGTGAGCGTGTCGCCGTTGACGGTGACGGTAAAGCTCAGGTCGAGGCGCATCGGGCGGGTGATGGACTGCTTCCAGGTCAGCTGATCACCGTCGAGGCTGACGTCCTTGAGCGGCAGCTCCTCGCCCGTGCCGCGGGCGGTGCCGACCAACTGTCCATTGTGCGTGCGCAGTTCGACGGCGGGTCGCATCCGCCCTATGGGCGTGGCGATGGTCAGGTCCCAAACACCTTCGATTCCGGTGGACATGAAAGAGCTCTTCCTTGCTTGTGAGGGGCGGGACGGTGCCGGGGTCAGAATGCGGTGGGTTCGATCCCGCCGGGGCGCCAGGTGGTACCGCGGCGCTCGTGTGCGAACAACCCCTCGACGGCGTGGGCGATCTGCGGACCCACTTCGCGTTCCAGCAGGTACAGGCCGAGGTCGAGCCCGGAGGTGACCCCGGCGGCGGTGACCAGGTCGCCGTCGTCGACGACGCGCGCACGCACGGCGTGGGCCCCGGTCGCGTCCAGCAGGTCCATGCCCATGTGATGGGTCGTGGCGTGACGATCTTGGAGAAGGCCGGCCATGGCCAGGACGAGCGCGCCGCCGCAGACCGTCGCCATCGTGATCCGCTCGTCCTCCATGGCGGCCTTCAGCAGCCCTGCCAGCTCGGTGTCCAGCGCGCGGGCCAACCGGACCGGGATGGTGTCCTCCTGCGCGGCGTCGCCTTCGGCGTCCGGGGCCTCATCGGGGTTGCCGACGCGTCCGGAGGCGCCGGGGACGAGGACGACTCCGGGGCGATGGGGGTCGAGGGTGCCGGTGGTGCGCAGCGACAGGCCGCCGGTGCCGCTGACGACCTCACGCGGGCCCTCGGCGCTGACCAGCTCCACGCTGACGGCTCCCCCGGAGGCAGTGCCGCCGGCATGGAGGACCTCGAACGGTGCGATGGCGTCAAGGGGGTCGAACCCGTCGAACAACACGATCTGGACGTGCATGTGAGTGGCTTTCAGTAGGGAAGAGGCCGGCGGTCGCCGGCTTCGCCTCAGGCTAGAAGCCTGTGAGCGCAGTGAAGATGGGCTCCCATGACACATTCCAACGGGATCCCGCCACGAGTCGTGAGCCGTTCTGGGAGCTGCTCGCCGGCCGCTTCCGGCCTCAGGTGTGCTCCTTGCCCCGGAAGGCCGCGCGGTAGCTGTGCGGGGTGGTGCCGGCGACCCGCTTGAAGCGCTCGCGGAAGGCAGTCGGGGAACCGAAACCTGCCTGGTCGGCGATCCGGTCGATGGAATGGTCGGTGTTCTCCAGGAGGAACTGAGCCCGTCGCACCCGGGCCCGCAGCAGCCACTGCACCGGCGTGGTGCCGGTCTGCTCACGGAACCGGCGCATGAAGGTGCGCTCGCTCATGCCGCTGTGCCGGGCCATGAGGCCGAGCGTCAGCTCCTCACCGAGATGGTCCTCCACCCAGGCGAGCACCGGTTCGAGTGCGGAGCCCTGGGGGACCGGCGGCTGGTGGTGGACGATGAACTGTGCCTGACCCCCTTCACGCTCCAACGGGGTGACCGCCAGCCGGGCCGCGTCGGCGGCCACCGCGGAGCCGAAGTCGCGGCGGATCATGTGCAGGCACAGGTCGAGCCCCGCGGAGGCCCCTGCGGAGGTGAGCAGCTGCCCGTTGTCGACGTAGAGGACGTCGGGGCGCACCTCGACCGCGGGGAAGCGCTGGGCCAGCTCGGGGGCGGCAACCCAATGCGTGGTCGCCGCCAGTCCGTCGAGCAGCCCGGTCATGGCGAGGTCGAAGGCGCCGACGCAGATCGAGGCGATCCTGGTGCCCCGGGCCGCCGCCGCGCGCATTGCCTCCAGTACCTCCTCGCCCGGTCGGGGAGCGCCCTCCGCCCGACCGGGGACGATCACGGTGTCGGCGTCGGCGAGCCCCTCCAGGCCCCAGGGGGCGGTGATCTCGAATCCGGCTGCCGGGATCTGCGCGCTGGGTCCGCACACGCGCACCTGGTAGGGGCGGCGCCCGTCCGGCAGCCGGACCCGGGCGAACACCTCCAAGGGCGTGGACAGGTCGAACGGGATGACCTGCTCCAGCGCCAGTACCGCGACGGTGTGCACCTAGTACTCCTCAATTACGGACGGACCCCCAACCACCCTGTCTGTCATACGGATCGCGAGGGTGCGGGTCAAAGGGTTGGCGAGAATCCGGTGAATTCTGTCGATCCAGCCGCTGGGAGTCGCCCACTCTCCGTTCCTAGGCTCCGAAGTCGGAAGTTCCTCCGTCAGGACTCCAGCGCTTCCCGCCAACACCCCACCGCTTCCCGCCAACATGTGAGAAGGCTTACCCAGATGCCGCCCCTGCTCCGTTGCTCCTTGCCCGATGCCCTGCTTCGCCGCAGTGGGGGCACGGCCCGATGACCAAGCTCGTGCTCGCTCTCCACGTCCTGGCGGCCATCATCGCCGTCGGCCCTGTGACCGTCGCCGCCAGCATGTTCCCCGCGGCGGTCCGCCGAGCTGCCTCAGCCCCGGACGACGGGACCCTCGCGGGTGTGCGGTTCCTGAACCGGATCTGCCGCGTCTACGCGCAGATCGGAGTCGCCGTCCCCGTGTTCGGATTCGCCACGGCAAGCCTGATGCACGTCCTGGGCAGCCCCTGGCTGATCGCCTCCATCTTCCTGACGGCCGCCGCCGCCCTGGTGCTGGGCCTGCTGGTCCTGCCCCGCCAACAGACCCTCCTCACAGCCCTCACCGGAACGACGGCCGAGCCCCGGCTCCACCGGGCAGCCACCGCTCAACTGGCGATGCTCACCGGGGTCTTCAACCTGCTGTGGGCCACGGTCACGGTACTGATGATCATCCGTCCCGGCTCGACCACCGGAGCGTGAAAGAGACATGGCCAACCGAAAGCCGCTGCGCATCAGCGCCATGATTGAACTGATCACCCTCGCCACGCTCTTGACGAACATGGCCACCCTGGACGCCCGCACCGTCGCCGCACTGACCGGCCCGATCCACGGTTTCGCCTGGCTCTACGGTGTCATCGCCACCTGGCGCGACGCCCGCTCCACCAGGCGGCACCTCCTGCTGTCAGCCATACCGGGCGTCGGCGGCATGCTGGCCCTGCGAAGCCTGGACCGCGCGGACGCCGAAGACCCCACTCCCGGGTCGCAACCTGACAGGGCGCACATGCCCCACGCCTCCGAATCCCGGACCGAGACGTATGTGCGTTAGAGCGCACTCCAACTCCTGGGTTCGGAAGCGTGCGCTACATCAAACTCGGGACGACCGGACTGGAAGTCTCCGCCATCACCCTGGGCTGCATGAGCTTCGGCGAGCCGGACCGGGGTGGCGAGCCCTGGTCGCTGGGCGCGGACGCCAGCCGGGACATCATCAAGCAGGCCCTTGAGAGCGGCGTCAACTTCTCCGACACGGCCCATGGGTACAGCGCCGGAAGCAGCGAGGAGAAAGCGGAGCGGGAGATGTTCCCGCTCTGCGGCGACCAGGGTATCGGCGTGATCCAATACGCCGTCACACGGAGTCGCCACGCCCCCTCCGACCCATCCCCTGCCCGAGGCGCTCGTCCCATCGGCCTCTCTCGATGGGAGGGGCGGGTCCCGACGGAGCGGAGGCTGGAGTACAGCGTCTCCGAAGCCAGGGTCCAGACTCGCATCATCCGCGTGCAGGACGGCAAGGCCACCGTCGAGGTCACCGCCATTCTCTCGCCCAGGGACCCCGCCGGCTTCGGCGACAACAAGGCCCGGCTGGAAGCCAGCGTCCTCGTCACCGCTTCCGTCGAGGGCGAGGGCGACAGACGAGTACGACCCTGACGGCGACGACGTCAACTACGACAGCGACGACGACTACAGCAGTGGCGGCAGTGGCGGCAGTGGCGGCGGCAACGGAGGCATCGAGCCCCGCAGCGGCACCGGCGGTGGCGGCGGTGGTGGCGGAGGTGGTGCCGGCGGTGGCGGTGGCGGCGGCGGCGGTGGCGCGTAGACGCCGAAGGGATCGGCGCAGCCGGACGGGATGCGGTGGAGGTCCTCCTGCGCACCCTCACCGCCAGCGAGGACGCGTGGTGCGGCTGGTGCAGGGCGAGACGTGGGTGGCCGCCGGGCTCGCCCACCGTGAGGGTGCGCATCGGTGGCTTTCTCCACGGCGTGCTGGTTGAGGCCGAGCCCTCACGTCGTCCTCCGCTGCACGCCCGGGGGATTTCCCCACTCCGCATCGGCGGCTAACGGGATCGCCGTGGGCGGCTTCCGCGGAAATGCTGGGACCGGCACGGGAAACCTCCCTGCCACAGTTCCGGTCAAGGGAGTTGGCGCGTGCGCGAAGAGCTGAAAGGACGATGCGGGGCCGTGGCGGGGGCGGTCGCGGTGGCCGTGGGCGTGCTCGCGGCGGGGGCCGTGGCACCCCCCGCCGCGGCAGCGCCGTTCACCACCAGGCCCGACACCGTGCAACAGGGCCTGGACGCGCTCGTGCGCTCGGACGGCATGCCCGCCGCCTTGGCCGGTGTCACGGACGGCAAGGGGCACACCCGTGCGTACACCGCGGGCGTCGGCGACGTCGCCACCGGGGCCGCGGTGCCCCGGGACGGTCAGGTCCGCATCGGCAGCAACACCAAGACGTTCACGGCCGTGGTCGTGCTCCAACTCGTCGCCGAGGGCAAGGTGAAGCTCGACCGGCACGTGGACAAGTACCTCCCGGGACTCCTCCAGGGCGACGGCATCGACGGCGGTGGCATCACCGTCCGCCAACTCCTCCAGCACACCAGCGGACTCCCGGACTACAGCAAGCTCCTGAGCGACGACATCCGTTACTACGAGCCGCGCGACCTCCTCGACCTCGCTCTCCGCCAGAAGGCCGACTTCGGGCCCGGCAAGGGCTGGAAGTACAGCAACACCAACTACCTGGTCGCCGGGCTCATCGTGCAGAAGGTCACCGGGCACCCCCTCGCCGTGGAGATCGACCGGCGCGTCATCCGCCGCGCCGGGCTGCGCCACACCTACTTCCCCGCCCCCGGCGAACTGCGCATCCGCGAACGCCATCCCAAGGGCTACTACCAGGCGTCCCCTGGCGCGCCCTTCGTCGACGCCACCGAGTGGGACCCCTCCTGGGCCTGGGCAGCCGGGCAGTTGGTGTCCACCAACTCCGACCTGAACCGCTTTGCCTCCGAGCTGCTGCGCGGTCACCTCGTGCCGGAGCCGCAGCTCAAGCAGATGCGCAGGACGGTCGCCGCCGGCCGGCCCTTCGCCGCCGGTGCCCGCTACGGCCTCGGCCTGGTCAGCACGCCCCTCTCCTGCGGCGGCGTCTACTGGGGGCACGGCGGCAGCATGACGGGTTACGAGACCCGCGGCGGCGTCACCGAGGACGGCCGCGCCGTCAGCGTGGCGGTCACCACGCAGCCGGGCGAGGCGACGCAGAAGCACATGGAGAAGATCGTGGACCAGGCCCTCTGCGGTCCGTTCCCGGGTCGTGCAGGCGGTACCCCGGCGCCGCAGGGAGGCCACCTGGGCTGAGGCACCCCCAAGTGGATGCTCTTGGGCTTCGGGGTGCGCGTGGCCTTGTCGGTGAAGGGCCCTGGGGTCTGGGCGGGCTGCGCGTGGCGTTGTGTCAGGAGCTCCGTTCCGGGGCGAAGGGGATGCCGGAGGTCATGCCGCGGCGGCCGACCACCAGGGACTCGCCGAGGAAGCTGATGCCGAGGGACAGCTGGAGGGGGCGGGCTCCTTCGTGCATGCCCATCTTGGCCGCCAGGACGCCGAAGCCCGCCATCACCACCAGGCTGGCGATCACCGCGAGAAAGGTCCGGCCGGTGTAGCGCTGCCACAACGCGCCCTTTTTGCCGGTGAGTTGGATGGTGGCTCCGCGAAGCGCGCCGAGCGCGCCGCCGAGAAGGGTTCCCGCGGTGACCCACGCGAGGTCGGTGCCGGTCAGCTCCTCCACCTTGGTGAGGGACCAGATGCCGATGCCGGTGAGAATCACCGGCGCGGCGAACAGGTCCCGCAAGGTGACCGGTTCGCCGATCAGTCGCTTGATCACGATGACGACCACGAGCGCCACGATGATCGTCGTGAGGAGCCAGGGATTCATTTACTCACCAATCTTTTTTAGCAAGGTCGTGCTAAAAAAGCATGGTAGCTCGGCCGTGCTATAACGGCAACGTGCCCAAGATTGTCGATCCCGTAGCCCGCCGCAGGGCGGTGGCGCAGGCCGTCCTGGCGGTCGTCGCCCGGCGGGGGCTGGAACACGTATCGCTGCGCAACGTCGCCGAGGAGGCCGGACTCGCCATCGGTTCGGTCCGCCACTACTTCACCGACCGCGACGAATTGATGATCTTCACGATGCGGGAGCTGAGCCATCGCATCGAGGAGCGCGTCCGCCTGCACGCCGAGCGGCTCCTGGACCCCGGCGGCTGCACCGATCGCCGGAGGTCCACGGAGCAGCTGCTCGCCGAGTTCCTCCCCCTCGATGAGATCCGACGCGAGGAGGCCGGGCTGTGGCACGCCTTCACCGCCCTCGCGCACCTCCGCCCCGACGTACGCGCGTGCGCCGCCGAGATGCAGCAGGCCATGCACGCCCTGGTGGCGCGCGTGCTCCACGAAGCGCAGGGCGTCGGCGCGCTGCCGCACGCCGCAGACATCGAACTGGAGAGCACGCGGTTGACGGCTCTCCTCGACGGTCTCACTCTGCAAGCGGCCCTGTTCCCGGACCGCTTTCCGCCGGAGCTGCTCCAACAGGTCTTGCGGCGGCACCTGGACACTCTCCGGTCCGGGGAGTGACCGTGCCGCCGCTCGTCCTGATCCGTGCGGCGGGTTCGTTCGTCGGGGAGTTCTTCTCTGCGGGGGAGGTCCTTGTGTCAAGCGGTGAAGGCTTCGCCGACCTCGGCCGTGGAAGGTCCTAACGTCAGGAATGAATCAGGGGAGTTGACGCCCGTCGCGAGGAGGCTGCGCCTCGAACGCGTCGGCGGTACGCCACCGCTGTCCGCTGTCCGCTGTCCGCTGTCCGCTGTCCGCTGTCCGCTGGGTCTGCCGTGTGCCGGTTCACAGGGCGATCACGAGCTTGCCGTGAACGTGTCTCTCGGCCTGTGCCGTCACGGCTTCGCGGATCCGCTCGACCGGGAAGGTCGCCGCGATCGGCACCGTGATCGCGCCGGAAGCGATCGCGTCGGCGATCCGTTCCATGGTGCCCGGAGCCGCATCGAGGGCGCCCGCCTTGCGCACACCGGGCGGCGGGGCGGGGCCGTCGGCTACGACGCAGATCCGCTCGGCCGCCACGCCGAGCCCCAGCGCGGCCTCGGCCGCCTCCCTTCCGAACAGGTCGGTTGCGGCGGTGATCCCTTCGGGCGCCAGGTCCCGCACCCGGTCCGCCAGCCCGGGGCCGTACGCCACGGGTTCGGCGCCGAGCCCGCGCAGGAATCCGAACGTCCCCTCGGAGGCGGTGCCGAGCACCCGGGCACCCGCGAGCTTCGCCAGCTGCACGGCGAAGATGCCCACGCCACCCGCCGCCCCACCGATCAGGACGGTGTCCCCGGCGCGGAGCCCGATCGCGGCGAGCGCGGCGGAGGCCGTGAGGGCGGAGACCGGAAGCGTGCCCGCCACCTCGTCGCGGATGCCCTCCGGGGTGCGCCACAGTGCTGCCGTAGGTGTCTTGACCAGCACGAAATCGGCGACGGACCGGCCGATCGCGGCCCCGTACACCCGGTCGCCGGCCGCGAATCCCGTGGCGTGTGCGCCCACTTCGTCCACCACTCCGGCGAAGTCGCTGCCGAATCCGGCCGGCAAGGTGATGCCGAACCGCGCTGCCATGTCGGGCCGTGTGGTGATTTGCCAATCCATCGGATTCAGCCCGGCGGCCGTGACCCGGACGCGCACCTCGTCGGGTGCGGCGTGCGGCTCGGGTATCTCCTGGAGTTCGAGTACTTCGGGACCGCCGAAGCGCCGGTAGCGGACAGCTCTGCTCATCGGTGACCTCTCCTGGCCAGTGATGGGACTTGGTCTCATCGACCTTACCTCAGTGATGGGACCAAGTCCCGTACACTGTTCTCATGGCTCGCTGGCAACCCGACGCACCAGGACGACTCGCCGCCGCCGCCCTCGACCTCTTCGAGGAGAACGGCTACGAGAACACGACCGTGATCCAGATCGCGGAGCGCGCGGGGCTCACCAAGAGCACGTTCTTCCGGTACTTCCCGGACAAGCGCGAGGTGCTCTTCGGCGGGGGCACGGTGGCCGGTCTGCTCGTCGAGGGGATCGCCTCGGCGGCGCCGGCGGCCGGGCCGCTCGACGCGGTGGCGGATGCCCTCGAAGCGCTCGGCCGGACGTTCTTCACCGCCGACCGCCGCGAGTTCAGCGGCCGGCGCCAGGCCGTGCTGAACGCCCATACGGAGCTGCGCGAACGCGAAGCCCTGAAAAGGATCGACCTCACCGCCTCGATGTGCGAGGCCCTCAGCCGCCGCGGCGTCCCGGGCCTGACCGCGCACGTGGCCGCGAGGCTGGGCGCGCTCGCCTGGGAGATCGCCTTCGACCGGTGGATCGACGCCGATAACAGCGAGGGCTTCGGCCCGCTGGCACGGCAAGCCCTCACCGAAGTGCGCGCGGCCGCAGCCGTGTGCTGAGGCCGCGAGCGCGGTGGCAGTGGGTGCGCGCTCTCCGCGCTCTCCGCGGCCTTCGCGGGCGAGACGGAGAAGCCTTGACGGTGCGTCAGGGGGATGGCGTCCTGGCAGCCGCAGCCGCAGCCGCAGCCGCAGCCGCAGCCGCAGCCTCCGTCGGCCGCTCCTCCGGGGCCGGCCCGGGCGCCGGCGGCACCGAGCTGCGGGGAACGGGTGCGCTGTCCTACGGCGGGTGTGCGGCGCCGGCGGGGTGGCCACCGAGGGCTCGGCGCCGGCGCCCGGCCTCTTGCTCCTTGGCTGGTAATCGACGTACGGTGACGCGGCGTTGGTCCGGGCGAGAGGGTTGAGCCGCCATGGCGGGGGGTCGGGTGAGGTGCCCGCTCCGTCTCGACCAGCGGACACTCCGGATCGGCCGCGCGCTTCCAGGGATAATGACTGCCGTGCAGAACTTCCCGGCAAGTGATCCCCCCTCGATTCTCGGCCAATAACTGAGGGCTGTCGACTGATGACCGATGCCGTGCGTCGGACCGTGGGAGCAGACACCGGAGGGCTGCGGATCGCGGCGCTGGGTCCGCTCAGGGCGTGGCGCGGTGACCGGCCGCTGGACACCGGACCGGCACAGCAGCGCGCGGTGCTCACCTCCCTGACGCTGCGGTGCGGCCAGGTCGCCTCCGCGGACGAACTGGTGCGGGACGTCTGGGGGCCGGAGCCGCCGGCCAGCGCGCACGCCGCGGTGCGCAACCACATCTCACGGCTGCGCACCGTACTGGAGAGCGGGTCCGCCGCACCCACGACCCTGGTCTCCGTCGCCGGCGGCTATGCGCTGCACCTGCCGGACGGGGCGCTGGACGTCTCCCGGGCCGAACGGCTCCACGCCCGGGCGCAGGCCGCCCGGAGCCACGGGGACCTGGAGGCGGCGGTCCGCTTCCTGGTCGAGGCCGAGGCGCTGTGGGACGGCACTCCGCTGACGGGGGTGCCGGGCCCCTACGCCCAGCGGCAGCGGGACCGCCTCACGGAGTACCGGCTCCTCCTCGTCGAGGCGCGGCTGAGCCTGGAACTCCAGCTCGGCGGACACTCCCGGGTCGTCGGGGAACTGCTCACGCTGGCCGACGAACATCCGCTGCGCGAGGGGCTCCGTGCCTTGCAGATGCTGGCGCTGTACCGCTGCGGCCGGCAGGCGGACGCGCTGGCCGGGTACACCGAGGCCCGACGGCACCTCGCCGCGGAGCTGGGCGTCGATCCCGGCCCCGAGCTGGAACGCCTGCACCAGCGCATGCTGGAGGCGGACCCCGCGCTGGCACCGCAGCCCGGTGCGGCCGCCGCGCCCCCGGCACCCGGCCCGGCCGCCGGGCCGGACCGGCCGCCCTGGGTGCCACCGGCGCAGATCCCGCCCGACGCCCCTGACTTCACCGGCCGCCGGGAGGAGGGCCGGCACGTGCGCCACGCCCTGGCCGGCGCCGTACGGACGGACGCCACCGCTCCGGTGGTCTGCGTGATCCACGGCATGGGCGGGGTGGGGAAGACCGCGCTGGCCGTGCACGCCGCGCACGCCGTGCGGGAGCAGTTCCCCGACGGCCAGCTCTACGCCGACCTGCGCGGGGCCGGACGGGAACGCGCGGACCCTTATGAGGTGCAGGAGTTGTTCCTGCGCTCCCTGGGCGTGCTGGCCAGCAATGTGCCCGGTGGGAGGGAGGAGCGCACCGCGCTCTACCGTTCGCGGATGGCCGGCCGCCGGCTGCTGCTCCTGCTCGACAACGCCGCCGACACCGAGCAGGTGAGCGCCCTGCTGCCGGGTACCGCCGGCAGCGCCGCGCTGGTCACCAGCCGTACGGCGCTGACCTGCCTCCCGGCGACCACCTGCACCGCGCTCGAACCGTTCAGTGAGCAGGAGGCCCTCGCCCTCCTGGAGCGGATCGCCGGCAGCGAGCGGTGCCGTCAGGAGCAGCGGACCGCCCGCGACCTGGTGCGGGCGTGCGGCATGCTCCCGCTGGCCGTCCGGGTCGTCGGCGCCCGGCTGGCGGCGCGTCCGCGCTGGACGCTCGCGACGCTGGCCGAGCGGCTCAGCGACCGCTCGCAGCGGCTGGGTGAGTTGGAGGCCGGCAGCCTGGCCGTCGAATCGGTCTTCCACTTCGGCTACTCGTCGCTGGACGAGCCGGAGGCGCGCGCCTTCCGGCTGCTCGCCATCCCCGAAGTGCCCGACCTCTCCCCGCCCGCCGCGGCGGCGGTGCTGGACTGCGACCGGCGGGAGGCCGAGGCGCTCCTGGAGGCCCTGGTCCACCACGGTCTGCTGGAACCCGGGGAACCGGGCCGGTACCGCTACCACGATCTGCTGCGGCTGTTCGCCCGCCACCGGACCCTGGACACCGACCCGGCCCCCACCCGGCAGGCGGCCCTGAGCCGGATCGCCCGTTTCCACCTCACCGGGACGAGCAGCGCCATGCGCGCCGAGCGGCCCTACAGCCGGCTGCCCGACACCACCGATGCGGACGGTTCGCCGGGCGCGGCCTTCACCGACGCGCTGCACGCGCAGGAATGGATGCTGCACGAGCTCCCCGCCATGCTGGCCGTCGCCGGCCAGATCCTCCACCACCCCTATCGGCCGGTGAGCGCGGAGGACACCCGCACCCTGTCGTGTCTGCTGGCGCTGCTCATGACGTTCACCGACTTCTGCCTGCCGTGGGACACCATCCATCAGCTCGGCCATACGGTGCTGCGCGCCGCCGACCACCACGGGGAGCGGCTCGCGACCGTCTTCGGCTGCATCGCGGCGGCCGTCGCCTGCGCGCAGAGCGGCCACCACGAGGAGGCGGCCGCGCTGGCCGCCCGCGCCGACGCGACGCTCGACCCCGCGGACCGGGTACTGGCCGTCCGCACGGTGTACACCATGGGCGTGGTCGCCACCGTGCGGCCCGGCAACCTCGGCGAGGCCATCGGCCACTTCCGGAGCGCGCACGCCCTGGCGTGCGGGAACGGCGAGCACGGTATGGCTGCCCAGTGCTCGATCAGCCTCGCCCGCGCCGAGCTCGCGCTCGACCGGCCGCACCAGGCGCTGGAGGCCGCCCGGGACGCCCTCGCCCGGTGCACGACCGGGGACAATCCGGTGGGCATCGCCCTGGCCCGGCGCGTGGTGGGCGACGCACTGGAGCGACTCGGCCGGTACGAGGAAGCGGTGACGGAGTACGGTGCGGCGCTCGCCGTCTGCCGGGCGCACGGACTGCACGCCCAGCGCGCCCGTACGCTGCTGGGCCTCGCCTCGGTGCTGACCGCCGTCGACCGGCCGGAGCAGGCCCGTACGTGTGCGGCGGAGGCCGGGGCCGCCCTGGCCCAGCTCGGCGACGCCACGGGCGAGGCGCAGGCGCGCGCCGTGCTGGACCGCCTCCCAGCGGCCGGTCCGTCAGCCCCGCAAGGGCCTCGGGGGGCAGGCGCTACCGAGCGCTGACGGGCCGTCCGGCCCCGCGGCCCGGTGCGCGGGGGCCGCGACGGGCCAGCTCACCTCGACCGTGTCCGGCAGCCGGGTGCGTGCCGGGCAGGGCCACCCCGGCACGTCCTGGCCCGGCACGGTCTCGACCGGTGGGGGGAGCGGCGGCGGGGTGGTGCCCGGCGGCGGGCTCGGGGTCGGGGCGTCGGCGGGGTCGCCGGTCGGACCGCAACCGCTGACCACGGCCACGGCCACGGTCACCGCCAGGGCCATTCCGCGGCCCCGGGGGAACCAGGAAGGCGGCAGTGCGGTCATGACGCGGTCCCCGGGCCGTCCTGCCGGTGCTCCGGATTCCCGGCCCCACCGGAGTCCGGCTGCCCGAGCGCCCGGCCGCGCAGCCCGTCCCCGTGCAGCGCGTCGAGGAACCGGTCCATCTCCGGTCGCCAGGCGCGGCCGACGTTGAGCCAGGCAGCCTGGCTGTGCCCGGGGAACCGGAACCGGAAGGTACTCCACAGGGGGCGCCGGCGCACTTCGCTGATCCGTGTGCGGACCTGCTCGTGCTCGATCGCGTACCGCAGCTTCCCCGGCCGGTATCCCGCCGCTGCCACCGCGTGGAAGAGCACCGAGCGGTCGGTGAGGGTGACGAAGAAGCTGTCGTTGTCGGGGACACCGTCCGACAGCAGCGCGCGCAGGAACGGATGGCGCCCCGTCCCCGCGCCCAGGGTCACCAGCGGACGGGCGAGCGGATCGGACTGCCGTACGGCCTCGGCGACTTGGGCCACGGTGGTGGGTTTGACGAACCCCATGGGTCTCTCCTCGGTAGGGGACAACGTGACAGGTGAAGGGGGCGGTGGCGAAGGCGCGTACCGGAACGCGCGGTCAGGTCGCGGTCGGCACCGAAGGGACGGCGGAAGCTGCCGGACCGACCTGACACGACGTCCTCACTGCGGGTCCGCATCGTGGGGGGCCAGCGCGCGCCTCAGCCCCGCGCGGCCGTCGATGGCGAGCTTCCCGTAGACGTTGGTCAGGTGCACCTCCACGGTGCGCAGACCGACGAAGAGGCGCTGGGCGATCTCGCGGTTGGTCAGGCCCCGGCCGGCCAGCTCCGCCACCCGCCGCTCGGTGGGGGTCAGTGCTCCCACGCCGTGGAACGTCCGGGTGCGCGGCCGGTCACCGGCGGCGCGCAGCTCCGCGAGCGCCTGGTCGGCCAGCGACGTCGCCGAGCACTCATGGGCGACGCTCACCGCCCGCCGCAGGTGCGCCCGGGCCTCGGACAGCCGGCCGGCCTTGCGGGCCAGGACCCCGCAGTCGGCCAGCGCCTGGGCGTACCGCACCCGCGCGGGTGTGCCGGCGAGGAGCCGTACGGCCTCGCCGAGCAGATCGAGTCCCTTGCGCCCGCCGACCACCACTCCCAGGGCGCGTACGGCCACCCCGGTCACCTCGGGCACGCCCCAGATGCGGGCCAGCCGCACCTCCTCCTGGGCCAGCGCCCTGGCCTCCTCGCCCTGCCGCAGCGCCGCGTGCACCAGCGCCGCCTCCGAACGCCAGGGAAAGAAACCGGGATTGGGCATCGAGCGGGCGCAGGTCCGCTCGCCGCACAGCAGGAAGTCGGCCAGCCCTTCCGGCAACCGGCCCTGGGCGCAGCGCAGCCAGCCGCGCACCATCAGGACGTAGTCGTGGATCCAGTTGCCGTTCAGCCGGCCGTTCAGGTCGCCGCGCACCAGCAGGTCTTCGGCGTCGGCGAGCTCGCCCTGCCGGAGCAGCGTCTCCGCCAGCGTCGTGATCGCGAACGTGCTGAGGCCGTTGCACGGGCCGACGCCGATACTGCCGAGTGCGCCCAGCGCGGCCTCCGCGTCGGCCTGGCAGTCCGTGAGGCGGCCGAGCCGGCAGTAGATGTTCGCCCGGGTGCTGAGGGCGTGGGCGTGGTGGAAGGCCGAGGCCCCGGCCTGCGCCGCCCGCACGGCCGCGTCGGCGTAGGTCAGCGCGAGGTCCGTCTCCCCGGCGGCTCCCAGCGAGGTCACCGCGCCGGTGTAGACGAGGGATGCGTCGTCCTCCGGGGCCATGCCCCGGCTCAGCGCCAGTCGGGCCAGGTCCACCACTTCTCGCGTGGACGTTCCCGCCATGGCGGCACGCAGGCTCAACAGGGCGGCCAGGGGCCGCTGCACCGGACCGCCGGCCGCGTCGGAGAGGTCCAGCTCCATCAGCCGCGGCACCACGGCCGGGGCCGAGGCCGCCTCGCTCAGGCTGGTGTGGATGAAGTCGATCTCCAGCCGCATGGCGTGGTCGGGGGCCGTTTCCCGGACCGCCTCGGAGGTGCGCCGCAACGCCTCCAGCGCGTCGGGGTGCCGGTCCAGGGCCAGCAGTGCGCCGGCCAGCTTGCGGGCGAGGGCGGTCTGCTTCGCCGGGTCCGCGGACAGTTCCAGGCTGCGCTCCAGATTGCGGACGGCGACCGGCAGGCTGGAGGTGAGTTCCAGTTCGCCCAGCGTCGCCAGCAGCGCGGACCGCACGTCCGCGGTGAGCTCCTCGCGCAGGGCGCGGCGCAGAAGGGCCGCGGCGTGCGCGTCGTCACCCTGCTCCGCGGCCAGCGCCGCAGCCCGGCCGAGCACCTCCGGCACCCACGGCTCGCCCAGGGGGCTGAGCAGCAGGTGAGCGGCCACCCGCAGCAACGGGGCCTCGTGCGCCAGCAGGTGCCGGGCCGCCCGGAGGTGGACGTCGCCCCGCCGGCTCGGCAGCACCACCGCGGTGACCGCCGCCGGCAGGACGTCGCAGACGAAGGACAGGCCGTGCTCCGTACCGGTCATCCACCCCGTGCCCACCAGCCGGTGCGCGGCGTCCGCGACGGCCGGCTCCGGCAGGCCGGTGACCTCCGTGATCAGGTCGGTGCCCGGCGCACCGCCGAGCACCGCGACGGCCTGGGCCGTGGCCACGGCGTGCGGATCGACCTCCTGCATCCGCAGGAGCACGGCCGAACCGAGGTCGGCCGGGACATGGCCGGTGATCCGGTCCGCCAGCTCCGCCCGGGGGCGCTGTCCCGAGGCCCGGAGCCCGCGCAGCACGGCGTGCAGCAGCAGGGGGTTGCCGCCGGTGGCCGCCCGGCAGGCGGCGGTGAACGGGGGCTCCGGGGGCTCACCCAGGACCTGGGCCGCCAGGGCCCCGACGGCGTCGTCGGCGAGGCCGTCGAGTGTCAGCCGGTGCGGGAACAGCGGCTCCACGGCGGCCACCGCAGCAGCGTGCGCAGGCGCGGCCCCCGGGCCGAGCGTGGCCAGGACGACCAGCGGCCGGTGGTCGGCCCTGCGCAGCAGGTACCGCAGCCAGAGCAGGGACTGCGGGTCGGCCCACTGAAGATCGTCGACGGCGATCAGCAGCCGTTTCTCACCCGCCAGCCGGACGGACAGCCGGTACAGGTCGCCGAGGACCTCCGCGTCCGGCCCGGTCATGGCCGCCCGCCCACCGGGCGGCTGCGTCCACGGGGCGAGCACCCGGGCGGCGTCCAGGGTCCGGTCGCGCAGCGGCGGAGCTGACGGGTCGTCCGCGGCCAGGTGCTCGAAGAGCCGTCGCACCACGCCGAAGGGCAGGTCGCGCTCCAGTGGATCCGCGACCGCCGAGACGACGCAGGTTCCGGGGTCCTGGCGGAGGTCCGCCAGGACGGCCCGCAGCAGCGCGGTCTTCCCGCTTCCCCAACTCCCGGTGACGGCCGCGGAGTCACCGCCGGTCCAGGGGCCGTCGAGCAGCCGGGCGAGGGCGCTCAGCTCACGTTCCCGCCCGATCAGCACCGGACCGCACTCCGTTCCGGAACGGAAGCGGTCCTTGCGGGGTTGGTCGGCATGTCACACCACGACTGTCTGGAGGGCGGTTCCCGTGCGGAGGCGGGGGAACGCGCGGTCTTACCTGGCTACGGAGCTGCCGGCCCACCGGCGCCATGCAGGGGGGCACACCCGCCGGGGCCGGCAGCTCTGCCCAGAAGGGTGACGCCGGCGTGCAAGAAATCGATAATTTTTCCGCAACGGGCCCCGGGCGGCGCGCAACGGGCCGCGGCCGCGAGATCTTTCGGTGCCCTGCCCCGCCCCGCGGTGCCTTAATCCTTCGGTGCGGCCCGTCATCCATCATGGCCGGTCCCGCTCCACACTGTGGCTGGACAACGGTCCTGCGACCGGGCCGCCGTGCCCGTCCGCGCGGCTGTCAGGAGCCGGCTCATGCCGCCCCGTACTCCCCGCCGACCCGGGCTTCCCTGCTCACCGGCCGGCTGGGCAGCCCGTTCAACCGGTGCCGTGAACCGGTGCGCACACCACCGCCCGTGGCCGGCCCGGCCGCCGGGCCCCACCGAGCCCCATCACTGGAAGGTCTATGAACACGCACGCCTCCCCGCCCGGCAGCCCCACCGCCGGCGCGCCCGACAGCACGGGAGCCCCGCCCGCCGCTGGCGACCTCACCGCCACGGTGTTCCGGACCGCACAGCAGGGCCGGCCGTTCCGCGAACTCCGGCGCTCGCACCGGACGTTCGCCGCAGTGGCGACCACCGCGGTGCTCAGCCTGTACCTGCTGTACGTCCTGCTGTCCAGCTACGCACCCGGCCTCATGACCGGCCGGGTCGTGGGCAATCTGAACGTCGCGCTCTTCCTCGGACTCGCCCAGTTCGCCGCGACCTTCCTCGCCGCGTGGCTCTACACCCGGCACGCGCACCGCCGGCGGGACCCGCTCGCGGAAGAGATCAGGGACGGCATCGAGCAGGCCCGGATCCGTGCGCACAGCCACAGCGAGGCGGAGGGCACCGCGGCATGATCACTCCACTCCGGCAGACCGCCCTGGCCGCTGCCCCGGCTGCGGACGGCGGCCGTTGGCTGACCCTCGGCCTGTTCCTGGCGGTGGTGGCAGCCACGCTGGGCGTCACCCTCTGGGCGAGCCGGCAGACCAAGGGCACCACGGACTTCTACACCGGCGGCCGCTCGTTCTCCGGGTTCCAGAACGGCCTGGCCATCTCCGGCGACTACATGTCGGCCGCCTCGTTCCTGGGCGTCACCGGCCTCATCGCGCTCTTCGGGTACGACGGGTTCCTGTACTCCGTCGGCTTCCTCGTCGCCTGGGTCCTGGCGCTGGTCCTGGTGGCCGAACCGCTGCGCAACACGGGCCGGTTCACCATGGCCGACGTCCTCGCGTTCCGCCTGCGCCAGCGGCCGGTGCGCACCGCGGCGGGCATCTCGACCATGGTGATCTCCGTGGTCTACCTGCTCGCCCAGATGGTCGGCGCGGGGTCCCTGGTGGCCCTGCTGCTCGGCGTCTCCGGTGACGCGCCCAAGAAGTGGATCATTCTGGGCGTCGGCGTGCTGATGATCCTCTACGTCGTCGTGGGCGGTATGAAGGGCACCACCTGGGTGCAGATCGTCAAGGCCGGGATGCTGATGGCCGGCACGCTGGTGCTGACCGTTCTGGTGCTGAGCAGGTTCGGCTGGAACGTCTCCTCGCTCCTCGGCTCGGCGGCCGAGGCCAGCGGCAAGGGCCACGCCTTCCTCTCGCCCGGCCTGAAGTACGGCGCCGGCCCCACGACCGAGCTGGACTTCATCAGCCTCGGGGTCGCCCTGGTCCTGGGCACCGCGGGCCTGCCGCACATCCTCGTCCGCTTCTACACGGTGCCGACCGCCAAGGCCGCCCGGACGTCGGTGAACTGGGCGATCGGCCTCATCGGCAGCTTCTACCTGATGACGCTCGTGCTGGGCTTCGGCGCGGCGGCCCTGGTGGGGCACGCGAGGATCGGGGCCGCCAACCCGGCGGGCACCACGGCCGCACCGATGCTGGCCGAAGTGCTCGGCGGCGGGCCCGGCACCACGACGGGCGCCACCCTGCTGGCGGTGACCTCGGCGGTTGCCTTCGCCACGATCCTGGCGGTGGTGGCCGGCCTCACCCTCACCTCGTCCACCTCCTTCGCCCACGACCTGTTCGCGCACGCCCTGCGCAAGGGGCAGGCCAGTGAGCGCGAGGAGATCCGGACGGCGCGGTTCGCCGCGATCGGGATCGGCCTGGTGGCCGTCGTACTGAGCATGTTCGCCGACAAGCTCAACACCGCGGCGCTGGTGGCCCTGGCCTTCGCCGTCGCGGCCTCGGCCAACCTGCCGACGATCCTGTACAGCCTGTTCTGGAAGCGGTTCAACACCACCGGCGCGCTGTGCAGCATCTACGGCGGCCTGCTGGCCGCGGTGGTACTGGTGGTCTTCTCCCCGGTCGTCTCCGGCACCCCGGCATCCCTGGTGACCGGTGCGGACTTCCACTGGTTCCCGCTGGAGAACCCCGGCCTGGTCTCCATCCCGATCGGCTTCCTGGCCGGCTGGCTGGGCACCCTCGCCTCCCGCGAGAGAGACCCGGACAAGTACGCGGAGCTGGAAGTCCGTTCCCTCACCGGGGCCGGCGCGCACTGACCCCCGGCGCCGCGACGCCGTCGCGGCGCCCCACGTCTCCCTCACCCGACGAACGACTCCAAGGAACAGCACGTCGTGAACAACGCAAGCCTGGCCAACCTCCTCCACGAGGAACGGCGGTTCCCCCCGCCGCCCGGACTGGCGGCGGCCGCCAACGTCACCGCCGACAGCTACGAGAAGGCCGCCGCCGACCGCCTCGGCTTCTGGGCGGAGCAGGCCCGCCGGCTCAGCTGGGCCGTACCGCCGACCGAGACGCTGGACTGGTCCGATCCGCCCTTCGCCTCCTGGTTCGCCGACGGGAAGCTCAACGTCGCCTACAACTGCGTCGACCGGCACGTGGAGAACGGCCTGGGCGACCGGGTCGCGATCCACTTCGAGGGCGAGCCCGGCGACAGCCGCGCGATCACCTACGCCGAGCTCCAGCGCGAGGTCGCCAAGGCCGCCAACGCGCTGGCGGAACTCGGCGTGACCGCGGGCGTCCGGGTCGCGATCTACCTGCCGATGATCCCCGAAGCGGTCATCGCCATGCTGGCCTGCGCGCGCCTGGGCGCACCGCACTCCGTCATCTTCGGCGGCTTCTCCGCCGAAGCGGTCGCCGCCCGCATCCAGGACGCCGACGCCCAGCTGGTCATCACCGCCGACGGCGGCTACCGCCGCGGCAAGGCATCCGCCCTCAAACCGGCCATCGACCGTGCGGTGAAGAAGTGCCCGACCGTCGAGCACGTCCTGGTCGTGCGCCGCACCGGCGAGCCGACCGCCTGGTACGGGGACCGGGACCTGTGGTGGCACGACGTCGTGGACCGCCAGTCCGCCGAGCACCGCCCGCAGCCGTTCCCCGCCGAGCACCCGCTGTTCATCCTCTACACCTCCGGCACGACCGGTAGCCCCAAGGGCATCCTGCACACCACCGGCGGCTACCTCACCCAGGTCTCGTACACCCACCACGCCGTCTTCGACCTCAAGCCGGAGACCGACGTCTACTGGTGCACCGCCGACGTCGGCTGGATCACCGGCCACTCGTACATCACCTACGGCCCCCTCTCCAACGGCGCCACCCAGGTCCTGTACGAGGGCACTCCCGACACCCCGCACCAGGGCCGCTGGTGGGAGATCGTCCAGAAGTACGGCGTGACGATCCTCTACACCGCACCCACCGCCATCCGCACCTTCATGAAGTGGGGCGACCACATACCGGCCGGGTACGACCTGTCCTCGCTGCGCCTGCTGGGCTCGGTGGGCGAGCCGATCAACCCCGAGGCATGGGTCTGGTACCGGGAGCACATCGGCGGCGGCCGATGCCCGATCGTCGACACCTGGTGGCAGACCGAGACCGGCGCGATGATGCTCAGCCCGCTGCCCGGCGTCACGGCGACCAAGCCCGGCGCGGCGCAGGTGCCGCTGCCCGGCATCGCCGCGACCGTCGTGGACGACGCGGGGCGCGAGGTCCCGGACGGGGCGGGCGGCTACCTCGTCCTGACCGAGCCCTGGCCGTCGATGCTGCGCACCGTCTGGGGCGACGACCAGCGCTACCTGGACACCTACTGGTCCCGCTTCGAGGGCCTCTACTTCGCCGGGGACGGCGCCAAGAAGGACGAGGACGGCGACCTCTGGCTGCTGGGCCGGGTGGACGACGTGATGCTGGTCTCCGGCCACAACATCTCCACCACCGAGGTCGAATCCGCCCTCGTCTCCCACCCCGCGGTCGCCGAGGCCGCCGTGGTCGGCGCCACCGACCCGCAGACCACGCAGGCCATCTGCGCCTTCGTCATCCTGCGCGGCACCGCCTCGGAGACCGATGCCCTCGCGGACGAACTCCGCACGCACGTCGCCGGGGAGCTCGGCCCGATCGCCAAGCCGAAGCGCATCCTCACGGTGACCGCCCTGCCCACCACGCGCTCGGGCAAGATCATGCGCCGCCTCCTGCGCGATGTGGCGGAGAACCGCGTCCTGGGCGACGTCAGCACCCTCACCGATGCCTCGGTCATGGACCTCATCCAGGCCGCCCTGCCCACCGCCCCGGACGAGGACTGACGACCGACGGCCCGGCCGGCCACGAACGGTAGCGAGGCCCCGCGACGGGCGTGAGCCCTGGGCGGGGCCTCGCGCCGTGCAGCGGCGCGACCGCCGGCGCACCGGCCGCACCCCTGCCGCGCGCCGGGCCGTCCGGACCATGACGACCAGGGAGTCCCATGATGGATCAAGGAAACAGCCGCTTCCTCCGGAAGAGGTTCGTCATAGCAGGCTGCGGCGCCGTCCTGATGGCGGCCGCTCTCGCCCTCCCCCAGCTCTTCTCCGGTGCGGCCGGTGCGCCCGCCAGGCAGATCTGCCTGACCGGCGCCCTCCACTACGACTACCGGTCGGCCGAGGACGGGCCGGGCAAACCGTGGAAGACCAAACCGGTACGCAACGCCAACGTCGAACTGTGGGGCCGCGAACGGGCGTTGGGCACGGTCCGGAAACTCACCACCACCGCCCTGTTCACGGATGTCTCCGACGGCGGCTTCCAGGCGTGCTACACCCCCGGGCCCGCACCGACGGTGGACCTGCTGTGGGTCCGGATCTCGACGGAGAGCAGCAGGCTCTGGAAGGTCACCAACGGGTCAGGAGCCACCTTCACCTGGAACTCCCCGGCAACCACCGCGGTGTCCTCCAGCAGAGCGTTGGGAACCAGGAAGCCGCCCTTCGGCGACATGCGTGCCTGGCACGCCTTCGACACCGGGAACGAGCTGTGGTGGAAGCGCGGCAACCCGAAGAGCAACTGCTGGAGCGCCCGTGAGACCGACAACAACGCCTGTACCGAACTGACCCTCCAGTGGGACGCGTCGGCACCTGCCGATGCCTACTACGACACCGGGCACCACACCGTCCACCTGGCCGGCGCGGTGCCCGACTCCGAACACACGGTGCTGCACGAGAGCGCGCACTTCCTCCAGCACCTCCTGTTCGGCGGCTGGTTCCCGCGGGTCACCCGGTGCAGCCCGCACTGGGTCGACAAGGCCAGTTCCGGAACCTGCGCGTGGACGGAAGCCTTCGCCGACGCGGCCGCCGCCTACGTCCTGGGCGACTACCGCTACGTCGGGGAGAACGGAATACCCACCAGCTTCGCGCACGGCCCCACCTACGATGACGGCGACACCGTCCAGGGCAACGTGGGCGGCTCCCTGCTCGACCTGTGGCGCACCAGGGACGGCGGCACCTGGAACCGCACCATCGCCATGCTGACCGAGCACCACATCTCCACGTTCCGGGCGTACTTCGCCCTGAGGTCTGCCGCCCGCCTCGACACCGGACGCCCGGCACGTCAGATCCTGCGCAACCACACCATCCACTACTGACACCGCACCGTGGCTCGCGTCAGTCAGCCCGGAGCAGGGCGCGCAGCTCGGTGGTGTCGATGATGTGGGCCCGTGAGGGGAAGACCCGGTGGAGCAGGACGTCGTGGACCTCGGTGTCCGGGTCGGCGACGCCGTCGGACAGGACGTAGAGCCGGTAGTCGCGGTCGGCCGCGTCGATGACGGTGGACAGGACGACTCCGCCGGTGCTGATGCCGGAGACGACCAGAGTGGTGATGCCGCGCTCGCGCAGCTGCTGGTCGAGGTCGGTCGTGGACATGCCGCCGTATCGGACCTTGCGCACGACGATGTCGCCCTCCTGGGGAGCCAGGCGCTCGTGGACGGCGGTGGCAGGGTCCTCGTGGTGCATGGCGCGGTGGTGGGCCAGCGGGGCGAAGGACTTGTTGGAGGCCGGGATCGCGTCCCAGTCCGCCTCGGTGAAGCCGACGCGTACGTAGGCGATGGTGCCGCCGTTCACGCGAACGTCGGCGATGGCCCCTGCCACGCGACCGAGCAGGGCGTTTCGGTCCTCGCCTGCGGGCACCACGGCCAGGATCGCGGGCTGGTAGTCCATGACGAGAAGAGCGGTGTGCGCGGGGTCGAGTGCGGGGGCAGTGCTCACGCGATGTTCTCCTTGCTGGTGGTGTGCCTGGTCGACGCGGACGCGCGGCGGACCGGCTGCGGGTCTCAGGGGCGAGTTGCGGTGGCTCATGAGGGGCTGGGGGACGGTTCCGGCTCGTGCTGCGACGTCTGCTCCTGTCGGGGAAGCAGGAGCGGGGTGGCCAGGATGAGCAGCCCTGCGGCCGTGAGAGCGGTGCGTGGGCTGGTGACGTCGGCGAGCAGGCCGGCGAGCGCGGTGAGGACGGCGATGGACGCCTGCTGCCCGATCGACCAGGCCGACAGGGTGCGGGCGACGAGGTGCTTGGGAGTGTGTTCGAGCCGGTAGGTGGCGAGCACCGGGCTGTACAGGCTCATGTTGATGATGATCGCCAGCTCGACGGCCATCACGGTGACGAGGCCGACGACGCCGGGACGGACGAAGACCAGGCCGATCAGCCAGATGGCGCGCAGGGTGCCGACGGTCCGGAAGACCCGGTGCCGGCCGAAGCGGGCCACGACACGGTGGGCCAGCCGGGAGCCGATGAGTCCGCCGAGGCAGGGGGCGGCGAAGGCGAGGGCGTACTGCCAGGGTGGGAACCCGAGCTGTCGAAGCAGGAGCACGGCCAGCAGCGGCTCGGTGGCCATGATCAGACCGGAGACGAGCATGTTGTTGACGTAGAGCGGCCGCAGACCGGGGTGGCCCATGATGTGTCGCCAGCCGTCGAGCAGCGCGCCCGCCCGGACCGGGCTCTTGTCGGTGGTGCGCGGCGCTTCCTCCTGGCCGCGGATCGCGGTGATGCCGAGTGCGGAGAGCAGGTAGCTGAGCGCATCGGCCACCACGGTGGTGACCGGCCCCAACAGGCCGATCGCCGCCCCGCCCAGCGGTGGCCCCACCGCTATGGAGCTCCAGTTCGTGGACTCGAACCGCGCATGGGCGACGAGAAGATCGTCCGGCCGCACGAGGGCCTTGAGGTAGGCGCCGCTGGCCGCGTTGAAGGCGATCTTGGCTGCGGCGACCGCGGCCGAGACCACGAGCAGCTGGACGAAACCGAGCCGTCCGAAGGCGTAGGCGACGGGGATCGACGCCATGGCCGCGAACCGGGCCAGGTCCATCATGATCATGACCGGGCGCTTGCGCCGGAACTCCACCCACGGCGCGAGCGGCACCGCGATCAGCGCACCCACCGCAGGCCCCACCGCGGACAGCGCGGACACCTCAGCCGGTCCGGCATGCAGCACCAGCACCGCGATCAGCGGCAACGCCCCGAACCCCAGCCCGGACCCATATGCGCTCACCGCGTACGACGCCCACAGCCAGCCGAACTGCCGGCCCAACCGTCTCCTGCCCACCATGCTCAGCGCACTCCCTTGAGGTCCCACTGGAACAAACTGACGTTGATCGATGAGAGGTAATCGGGAAGGGCAACGGCAGGTCAAACAACCGATCTGCCGACGACCTACAACTATTGGTTGTTCGCTAGGGTGGTCGGCGTGGATCTCGAAGCAGTACGTACCTTCGTCGCCGTCGCGGAAGAGGGCCAGTTCCAGAAAGCCGCCGCCGACCTGTCGATCACCCAGCAGGCCGTCTCCAAACGGATCGGCGCGCTGGAGCGCACCCTCGGCGTGCGGCTGTTCACCCGCACGCCGCGCGGCGCCGAGCCGACCATCGACGGGCAGGCGTTCCTCCCCCATGCGCGCGAGCTGCTGCGCGTCGGGGAGCGCGCGGTCGCCTCCGTTCGCACCGGCCGCCGTCCGCTGCGCGTCGACGTGATCGCCTCGCGCGTCGCGCCATCGGGCCTGATGCGCGGCTTCCACCACGCGCATCCGGAGATCGACCTCGACGTGGTGATGCTGTTCGACGTCGAGACGGCCGTCGCCGCCATCCGGTCGGGTGCGATCGACGCCTCCTTCCGCGCCGTCGCCATGCCCGGCCGGCCCCTCCCCGAGGGTATCGAGTCCGTGCGGGTTCTCGACGAGCCGCACCAGCTCCTCACCGGTCCCGCCCACACGCTGGCCCGCGCCCGGTCGGTGACCGTCGAGGAGCTCGCCGGGCACCGGATCTGGATGCCCGGCATCGTTCCCGGAACCGAGTGGGCCGCCTACTACGACGATCTCGCCGCCGAGTTCGGCCTCACCATCGAGGCAACCGGCCCCAACTTCGGCTCCGACACGCTCCTCGACACCATCGCCGACACGCCGGCCCTGGCCACCCTCACGACCGAGCAGACCCGCCTCGTCTGGCCCGTCGGCCACGGCCTGCGCCGCATCCCGGTGACCGACCCGACACCGGTCTACCCGCACTCCCTCCTCTGGCACCGCGACAACCCCCACCCGGCGCTGGCCACCCTCCGCGCCCACCTCGCCGCCACAGCGGCCGGCCACGACACCGCCGGGACCTGGGCGCCAGGCTGGGCGATGCCGCACTGAACGGCCTCGCCCGCGCGGCCGCCGTCGGGGGGATGTGCTCCGGCGGGCGGTGCCCGGCGCCCCTCGCGGTCTGGAGGACGGTGGCCGGTGCCGGGGCGCCGAGCCGCTGTCACCGACGAGCGGCCAACACCGCCGCGAGGCCCTCCTGTAGGTCCTTCACGAAATACCCGGTCACCTCCAGCGACGGGAAATGCCCTCCGGATTCGGGCGCCCGCCACCGGACGATGCGGCGGTACCGCTCCTGTGCCCAGGGGCGCGGACACTTCTCGATATCGCGGGGATACATACTGATCGCTGCCGGGACGTCGACCCGGAGTTCCGGGTCCAGCGAGTTGTGGCTTTCGTAGTAGATGCGGGCCGCCGACGCGCCGGTCCGCGTCAGCCAGTACAGGGTGACGTCGGCAAGAATCCTGTCCCGGGACATCGTCTCGAACGGGCTGTCCTCGGTATCCGACCACTCGGCGAACTTGTCGAGGATCCAGGCGAGAAGCCCGACCGGTGAATCGACGAGCGAGTAGCCGATGGTCTGCGGCCGGGTCGCCTGCTGCTTCGCGTACCCCGCGCGGTGGCGCCAGAAATCACGGGTTTCCTCGGTCCACCTGCGCTCGACCGCGGTCAGCCCGTCCGTTGTCAGCCCGGGCGGCGCCTCCGCGAACAAGGTGTGGATCCCGAGAACGTGCGCCGGGAACCGGCCGCCGAGAACCGTGGTGATATTTCCGCCCCAGTCACCGCCGTGTGCCAGGAATCGGCGGTAACCGAGCCGTCCCATCAGCTCGACCCACGCGGCCGCGATCCTTTCGGTTCCCCACCCGGTGGTGGCCGGTTTGTCGCTGTAACCGAAGCCGGGCAGCGACGGGACCACGACGTGGAACGCCGGCGCGCCGGCATCGTCCGGCTCTGCCAGTTCGTCCACGACGTCGATGAACTCGGCGATGCTGCCCGGCCAGCCGTGCGTCAGGATCAGCGGAGTGGCATCCGCGCGCGCGGAGCGGCGGTGCAGGAAGTGAATTCCCAGACCGAGCCGGGCCGCAACCGGCTAAGGTGGTTCCATGCGTGCTGCGTTCCCTGACTTCCGCCTCGGTAGGGTGCTGGCGACCAGCTTCACGGGAACGCTGTCGGAGCGTTACGGCAAGGCCGTCGAGCGCATTCCCACGCCGCACCGGCTCGTCGACTGGCTGGCAGTCAACGACCTCGCCGTGGACTCCTGCACCCCTGCCCAGCTCGACCTCGCCAGGGAACTGCGGGAGGCGATCCACGCCGCCGCCACGGCGGCCGCGGTCCAGGAGGCGCTCCCCGCGGCTGCCGTCCACGTCATCAACGACCACAGCACCCGGGGTCGGGCCGCGGCGGTCCTGACGCCCGAGGGGGAGCGGCGGTGGCGCCTCGGCTCGGCCTCCTGCGTGGAGGACGCCCTCAGCGTGATCGCCGCCGATGCGATCAGCATCATCGCGGGCGAACGAGACGGAGAACTGGCCTTGTGCGCCTCACCGACCTGCCGGGCCGCCTTCTTCGACACCAGCCGGAGCCGCACCCGCAAATGGTGCGACATGAACACGTGCGGCAACCGCCAGAAGAAGGCGCGCTTCCACGCCAACCACCGCAAGGACGCACCCGACGGACGGCCCCCGGGCATCGACGAAGAGCAGCACACGTAACGCAACACCGTCGAACGAGCAAGCAACCGCGCGAAACGGCGCCGCTCGAATCAGCGCTGGTCGACACAGCCCCGCGCGAAACAGCGCCGGCCGGGCCCGCCCGCCGCCCGCCCGCGGACGGCCGGGCCCCCTGTGTCACTGCCCCTGAGCGGGCGGCTGTTGCGGCGGAGGGGCGCCGTACGGGCCGGGGTGCTGCGGCGGCTGCCCGGGAGGCATGACCGGCGGATGCGCCTGCCCGCCGGGCTGCTGCACCGAGGGGTACCCCGGACCGGGCTGCTGCATCGGCGGGTACCCCGGACCGGGCTGCTGGACGGGCGGGTACGGCGCCTGGTGCGGCATGCCCGGGCCCGGACCCCAACTCCCCGGCGGGACCGGCGGCTGGGCGTTCCTGCCGCGCTTGCTCATCGCCGTCGCGGCGACGACAACCCCCACCGCGATCGCGCCCAACACGGCCAAGATCAGCAACAGCTCCAGCACCATCATGCCTCCCTGCCCCTCCGGCGCTTCACGGCCCTGCGGAAACGCCCTGCCATTGACCCACCACGACCGTACAACCACAAGAACGCCGGCAACCTCAACTCCAGCCGCTCAGCTGGGCTCCGTGTCCCTCGCCGGGCGGACGGGCACCGTCGTCAGGTCAGCGCGGGCCGGAGGGTTTCGTAGGCCCAGGACACCAGCGTCGTCGGGGTCGTCGTGGTCGCGGTGCGGGGTTGCTCGGGGGTGAAGCCCTCGCGCAGCCCGGTCGACATACCAAGGACCGCGTCGGCGAGCCGGGGCGGCATACCGGAAGCGGTGAGCTGCGCATACATGGCCTCGTCCGCGATCCGCTCGGCCGTGATCCGGCGCCCCAGCACCGCGCTGAGGATCTCGGCCACTTCGGACCAGGTGAAGTCGGCGGGGCCGTGCACGGCCTGCACCTGCCGGCCGGACCAGGAAGGGCTGAGCAGCCGGGTCACGGCGACTTCGGCGATGTCTCTCGGGGCGACCCAGGCCATGGGGCTGTCGAGCGGCAGCACGACCTGCACGGTTCCGGCGCGCAGCGCATCGAGGTGGAGCAGCAGGTTGGTGAAGAAATAGCCGCAGCGCAGGTGCGTGACATCGGCGCCGGTGGCGTCCAGGGCGGTCTCGGTGTGGGCCAGACCGTCGATCTCGCCGGCGCCGTGCCGCTTCTCGGCGCCGACACTGCTCTGGAACACCACCCGTCCGATGGCGTTCTGCGTGACGGCGGCCACGACGCTGTCGGTGGCGCGCGCGTAGTCGGCGAGCGGGTCGGCACCGGCCGGCGTGGGGTCCACCCAGAAGAGCGCGTCCAGGCCCCTGGTGGCATCGACGACCTGCGCGGCGTCGTACTGGTCGACCTTCACGACATCGACGAGGCCCCGCAGGTCCGGGGCCAACCGGTCCGGCCTCCGCATCAGCAGCCTGGGCCGGGTTCCGGCCCGCACCAGGATGCGTACGACATGGTGGCCGACGTTGCCGTTGGGTGTGGTGACAGCGATCTGCACGTGCGGTCCTTTCGAGTCGCGGAGATCGCCACCACGGTAGGAACAGAGGCGGCCTGATTCCGGCCGCCTTTCCTGGCAGGCTGACCGTATGGATGCGGATCCGACAGCACGGACGTTGCACCTGCTCATGCTGCTGCGAAGCGGGGGCGACTGGCCCGCCGCAACCCTCGCCCGGCGCCTGGGCGTCAGCGTGCGCACCGTCCGACGCGATGCACAACGACTGCGGGAACTGGGCTACGACGTGCAAGCACGCCCGGGCCCGGGCAGCAGCTACCGGCTTCGTCCGGACGTGCAGATCCCCCCACTGCTGTTCAGCGCCGATGAGATCGCCGCCGTCATCGCCGGTCTGCGCGTGCTGCAATCCTGGCTCCCGGACGATCCGGTCACCTCCCGCGCGCTGCTCAAGCTGGACCAAGTCCTTCCCCGCCGCCTCCGGCAACGGGCGGCTGCCACCGCTCTGGCCACCGAGGTCCTCCAGCAACCGACCACCGCCATCAGCTCAGCCGCCCTCGGCGTGATCGCTGACGCAGTGGCCCACCACGGCAGGATCGAGTTCCACTACACCGACCGGCGGAACCGCACCTCGACCCGCCTGGTCGAGCCGTACCGGTACATCCTGCGCACCGGCCGCTGGTACCTCATCGCCTTCGACCTCGGCAGGGATGACTGGCGCGCGTTCTGCCTGGACCGCATGACCGACCTCACCCCGGTCCCCGGCACCCACCGGCCCCACGAGTTCCCCGCCCCCTCCATCGAGCACTGGCTCACCACCGACTTCGGCCGCACGCCCCGAACAACCAGCGCCCGATAGCAGCCGGGCGCACCCGCCGCGACGACGCCCCCCGGCAGCCGCTCGCGGGTGCGCCGCCATGAGCGAGGTCGCCGCCGGTCATGGGCACTGACATGAAAAGGTAATGAGGTGCCGGAGGCACTGGTATCCCTTCCGGCCCGCCGCTAGCCTCCCGGCATGGATCAAGTCTGGCCAGCCCTGATCGCCGCCTTCGCCGCCCCCGCAGGTTCTGCTGTCACCGGACTGCCGAGCATCGAGACCGCACGCGAGCGGAAGGGAAGGGGCGTCCGCCACGACGCCTGTCGGGGGGCGGCGCGGCCCCGGGCGTTCGGGGAATGCGAGGGGCGCTCCGGCTCCGGGGTCCGGCGGGTGCTCTTCGGGGCGCGGGCGGTCGGTGCGGCGGGGGCGGTTCCGGGGGCGGTGAGGCTCGGTGGCCGCAGTGTGGTCACGCCGTACGGGTGCGGTGCGGCCGAAGGCCGGTGCGCGCCGGCCGGTTTCCGCGGTGGGCGGGAAAAGGGCCGGGTGGGGGTGCGCGGTTCCCTGCGCGCGGCGCAGCGCGCTTCGATGCCGGCCGGCGCCGGGGATTTACCCGACGTCTGATCCCGAAACGTCGCGGAAACGTTACCCCAACCCACCGGGAAGTCGTCCGACACTACCTTCGCGGGAGCATCCTCGACCCGAGCGCGCCCCGATGGCGCTCGGCGCAGGCGCCGCGTACGACCCGCGCCCGGCCCGGCCACGACAACGCCGCTTTCGGCTGCCCCGGCACGCCTCCCGCGGCAGGGGCTGACGCAGCCGCCCGCGAGCGCCGCCGGCGGGCTCCGGCCGACCGGACCGGCAGGCTCCGGCCAACAGGAACAGGCTCATACGACACTAGGGGTTGCATGGTGATGCGGAATGGTCCGGTCTATCGCATTCTGGGCCCGCTCGAAGTCGTCTTCCCGGGGTCACCGGAGAGCCGGGTGCCGCGCGGTCGCACGCAGACGGTACTGACCGCGCTGCTCCTCGACGCGAATCGCGTGGTCAGTGCGGAGTACCTCATGGAAGCGGTGTGGGGGGAAAATCCGCCGCTCACCGCGCGCACGCAGATACAGACCTGCATCTCGGGGCTGCGGACCTTATTCTCGAAGGGCGGACGCCCTTCGGTCATCGTGACGAAAAGCCCCGGGTATGTGATGCAGGTCGCCGCGGGGGAACTCGACAGCCAGGTATTCCTTTCCGAAGTCGCCGAAGCGCAGGCGCTGATGCGCAAGGACCGCGCCGGTGAGGCGCAGGAACTCCTCAGGTCGGCCCTTTCCCTGTGGCGTGGCCCGGCGCTCAGCGGCACCGAGAGCGACCGCCTGATGCAGCGCGCCGAGCACATGGAAGAAGCCCGCCTCGCCGCGTTGGAGACGTACGCCGGACTGCGGCTCGACGCGGGGCGCCACGCCGAACTCGTCGGGGAACTGCGGGCCCTGCTCGCCGAACACCCGCTGCGCGAGCGCACCCGCGGGCAGTTGATGCTCGCCCTGCACCGCTCGGGCCGGACCGCCGAGGCGCTGGAGACCTACCGGGCCGGCCGCCGGCTCGCCGTGGAGGAGCTGGGGCTGGAGCCCGGCGACGCGCTGCGGGAGACGCAGCGTGCCATCCTCTCCGGTGAGGCCGGGGCCGCCCCGGCCGGTGCGCCGCCCGCCGCGCCCGCCGAGCCCCCGGCGGACGGGGACCTGCCCGGGCCGGCGGCCGTCGGCGCGGCGGAGGGCGCCGACACCGCCGTGCCCTGCCAACTGCCGCCGGACGTCGTCGGCTTCGTGGGCCGGTCCGACCGGCTGCGGACCATCGAGGAGCTGCTCACCGGCGCCGACCCCACCGGCGTGCGGGCCGTCGCGCTCACCGGGCCGCCCGGCGTCGGCAAGAGCGCCCTCGCGGTGCACGCCGCCCACCGGATCGCCCGCGCCTTCCCCGACGGCCAGCTCTACTGCGACCTGGGCCGCGAGCCCGGCCGCCGGCTGACCGCGAGCGATGTCCTCGGCCGCTTCCTGCGGGCGCTCGGCGTCCCGGGCGAGGCGCTGCCCGCGTCCTGCGACGAACGGGCCGCGCTGTACCGGCAGGTGCTCGCCGGGCGGCGGATCCTCGTGGTCCTCGACGACGTGGCGACCGAGGACCAGCTCGGCCCGCTGCTGCCCGGTGCCGGCCCCGGCGCCGTCCTCGTCACCGGCAGCCCGCGGGCGGCCGGCCTGCCCGGTGTGCGGACCCTGGCCGTGGACGTCCTGGCGGACGACGAGGTCCTGCGGATGCTCGCCGGGATCGTCGGCGAGCGGCGGGTGGCGAGCGAGGCGCCGGCCGCCGAGACGCTGGGCCGCATCGTGGGCCGGCTGCCGCTGGCCCTGCGGATCGTGGCGGCCCGGCTCGCGGCCCGCCCGCACTGGTCGCTGGCGTGGATGGTCGAGCGGCTCTCCGACGAGCACCGGCGCCTCGACGAACTGGCCTACGGAGACCTGGCGATCCGTACCGGCATCGCCCTGTCCTACGAGGCCCTCGACCACCAGGCCCGCCGCCTGCTGCGCCTGCTGAGCCTGCTGGACGGGCCCTCGACCGGCGGCTGGGTCGCCGCGGCCCTGCTCGACGTGGACCTCTTCCAGGCCGTCGACCTGCTCGACCAGCTGGTGGAGGCGCAGCTCCTCGAAGTGGTCGGCAACGACGCGACGTCCAGCCCCCGCTACCGGCTGCCCGGCCTGATCCGGCTGTTCGCCCGCGAGGAACTGGACCGGCACCGGGACGCCGACGACTGCGACGCCGCCCTCGTCCGGGTGACCGGCGGCTGGCTCAGCCTCGTCGACGAGGCGCACCGGCGGATCTACGGCGGCGACTTCACCGTCCTGCACGGCCCGGCGCCGCGCCGCAGCCCGGCCGGCCTCACCCCGGACCGGGCGCTGGCCGATCCGCTGGCCTGGCTGGAGTCCGAGCGCGCCAACGCGTGCGCCGCCGTCGGCCTCGCGGCCCGCACCGGGCAGGCCGAGGCGTGCTGGGACCTGGCCACCGGACTGGTCTCGCTGTTCGAGGCGCGCTGCTACTTCGAGGACTGGGAGGCGACGCATCTCCAGGCGCTGGAGAGCGTGCGGGTGGCCGGCGCCGAGCGCGGCCGCGCGGCGCTGCTGTGCTCGCTGGGCTCACTGCACCTGAGCCGCTCGCAGCTCAAGGCGGCCCGGCAGCGCCTCGTCCCCGCCCTGGAGCTGTTCACCGCGCTCGCCGAGGTGCACGGCTGCGCCCTGGCCCGGCGCAATCTCGCCCTGCTGGAGGCGCGCCAGCGCAATCCGGAGGCCGCGCTCGGCCACTTCTGGGTGGCGCTCGGCGAGTTCTGGGAGGCGGGCGACTACGTCGGCGCGGCCAGCGTGCTGGTGCACATGGCGCGCCTGGAGGGCGACCGCGGCAACTGGGGGACCGCCAGCGGCTATCTGAACGAGGCGCTGGACCTCTGCCAGGGCGTGGGCAGCCGCCGGGTCGAGTTGCAGGTGCGCTACGTGCTCAGCGACCTGATGCAGTGCCACGGGCGGTACGAGGAGGCCGAGGAGGTGCTCACCGACCTGCTGCGGCAGGTGCGGGAGCGGCGGGACGTGGCGGGGGAGGCACGGATCCTGCACCGCCTCGGCGGCATCAGCGCCCGCCTGGGCCGCACCGACGACGCCCAGCGCCTGCTGCGCGCCGCGATCGCGACCCGGGAACGCATCATGGACCGGGTGGGTGCGGCCGAGGTGCGCCTGGAACTGGCCCAGTTGGAAGCGGACCTGGAGGACCGGGTGGTCCAGCCGCCGTGTGCGGGAAAGGGGAGCGGGCCGCACCGCTGAGGCCCGGCCGCCCCCCGGCGCGGGTCAGGGCACCGGCCACGGGGTGTCGTCGGCGGCGGCCGGGGCGGCGTCGCTGCCGGGCCACGGCGTGTCCGCCCAGGTCACCGCGCGCACGCTGCCGGCGCCGGGGGAGGGCCAGGGGGTGTCCGCGGCAGCCGGCCCGCTGAGGGCCACCGGGAGGACCGCCGCCGCGACCAGAGTGGTCACCGCGAGGGTGAGGGACTTCCGCACGTCTGCGCTCGCTTTCCGGGGCCGCTGGGTCGGCCGCGTGCTCGTTGGTCGGTACCGCGAGGTTAGGCAGCCGCGCTATCGCTCCGCTATCACCCCGCTACGCCCGGCCGATGTGTGGCCGAAAGCGGGTCGGTAGGGGCCGTCCCCATGATGAGCCGCGGCGGTGACCGAAAACCGGTGGCCGCTCCCCTGAAGCAGCTGGAGGCCGACCCGTGGAGTCGCAGTACGGCACGCACCCCCCGTCGATCACGACGCTCTTCGCGCGGCAGGTCCGCAGCGCCCCCGAGCGGATCGCCGTGCGCGGCGAGGACGCCGAGCTGACCTACCGGCAGCTGGACCGCCGCTCCGACCACCTGGCCCGGCACCTCCAGGACCGGGGGGTGCGGCCCGGTGACGTGGTCGCACTCGACGCGGACCGCCGCGCCGCGACCGCCGTCGCCCTCCTGGGCATCCTGAAGGCCGGAGCCGCCTACCTGGCCCTCGAACGCCGCTACCCGGCCGAGCGCCGGCGGCTCATCCTCGCCGACAGCGGCGCCGCCGTCGTGCTGACCCGCGACGACCTCGACGCGATCGCCGAGGGCCCGGCCCCCGAGCCCGTCACCACCGCGCCGGACGACGTCGCCTACATCGCCTACACCTCGGGCTCGACCGGCGCCCCCAAGGGAGTCCGGGTGCCGCACCGCGCGGTCCTGCGGCTCGTCGTGGACGCCGACTTCCTCACCCTCGGGCCCGACGACGTCGTCCTTCAGTACGCGCCCGTCGCCTTCGACGCCTCCACCCTGGAGATCTGGGGACCGCTGCTCAACGGGGCCCGCCTCGACGTGGCGCCCGAGCGCGACCTGGCCATCGGTGAACTGACCAAGCACATCAGCCACTTCGGGATCACCGTGCTGTGGCTCACGGCCGGACTGTTCCAGCAGGTCGTGGAGTACGGCCTCGACGACCTCGGCGGCGTACGGGTCCTGCTGGCCGGCGGGGACGTGCTGTCGCCGCCGCACGTCAACCAGGCCCTCGCGGCGCTGCCCGGCCTCACGCTCGTCAACGGCTACGGGCCCACCGAGAACACCACGTTCACCTGCTGCCACACGATCACCGCGCCGGTCGAGGGCGCCGTGCCCATCGGCCGCCCGATCCGCGGCACCGGCGTCCACCTCCTCGACGCCGACCTGCGGCCGGTGCCCGACGGCGAGGTGGGTGAGCTGTACGCCACCGGCGACGGCCTCGCCCTCGGCTACCTCGGCAACCCCGAGGAGACCACCCGCGCCTTCCTGCCCGACCCGTTCGACGACCGGCCCGGCGCCCGGATGTACCGCACCGGCGACCTGGTGAGCCGCCGCCCCGACGGCGTCCTCGACTACCACGGCCGCGCCGACCGCCAGGTCAAGATCCGGGGCTTCCGGATCGAGCCCGGCGAGATCGAGGCCGCGCTCGCCGCCCGCGACGACATCGCCGAGGCCGCGGTCGTCGCCCAGCCCGGCCCGGACGGCGGCAAGCGGCTGGTGGCCTTCGTCACCGGGCGCGGCGGCGTCCGCCCCGCCACCCTCGCGGTGCGCCGCGAACTGGGCGAGGTGCTGCCCTCGTACGCCGTCCCCTCGCACCTCCGGGTCGTCGACGCGCTGCCGCTGACCGCCAACGGCAAGGTCGACCGGGCCGCCCTGACCGCCGACATCTCACCGGCCAGGCCCGAGCTGAACGCCGCGCACCGGCCCCCGGCCCCCGGCATCGAGGCCGCCGTCGCCCAGCTGTGGAGCGACCACCTCGGCATCGACGGGATCGGCGCCGACGACGACTTCTTCGAACTCGGCGGCCACTCCCTGGTGGGCGTGCGGATCACCGCCGACCTGGAGCGCGAGTACGGCGTGCAGATCTCGCCGGTCACCTTCTACCTCGCCCCCACCCCGGCCGGTCTCGCCGCCGCCGTCGTCCAGGCCGGAGGCGCCCGGTGAGGATCACCGCCGCCCCCTCCGCCGGCGCGGCCGCCGACCCGGCCGCCGCCGACCTGTTCGACCCGGAGTTCCACGCGAGCGGCGACCCGCACGCCGTGTGGGCCCACCTGCGGGCACACGCCCCGCTCCACCTCCAGGTGCTGCCCGACGGGCGGCAGTTCTGGTCGGTGACCCGCTACGACGACGTCTGCCGGGTGCTCGGCGACCACCGGGAGTTCACCTCCGAACGCGGTTCGGTCCTCACCCAGCTCGGCCACGACGACGTCTCGTCGGGCAAGATGCTGGTCTCCACCGACCCGCCGCGCCACAGCCAGCTGCGCCGCCCGCTGAACCGCCGCCTCACCGCGCGCGCCCTGGCCGACTGGGAGGACCGGATCCGGCAGGCGGTGACCGAGTTCCTCGCCCCCGCGCTCGGCGGCGGTGCCTGGGACGTGGCCGGGCGCGCCTACCGGCTGCCGATGACCGTCGCCGGCGCCCTGCTGGGCGTACCGGAGAAGGACTGGGACGACCTGGTGCGCTGGACGGCGATGGCCGCGGCGCCCGACGACGCGGAGTTCAGCGTCGGCAGCGGCGCCGCCACCCTCGCCGTCGCCCACCACCAGACGTTCGACTACTTCGCAGGGCAGGTGCGCGACCGCCGCGCGGCGGAACCGGCGAAGGACCTCATCGGGCACCTGATGAGCATGAGCGCGGGCGACGCCCCGCTCACCGACGAAGAGGTCATCTACAACTGCTACAGCATCCTGCTGGGCGCCAACGCGACCACCCCGCACACCGTCTCCGGCACGCTGCTCGCCCTGAGCGAGCACCCGGACCAGCTGCGCAAGGCGGCCGGCGACCCCGCCGCGGTCGTCCCCACCCTGGTGGAGGAGGGCCTGCGCTGGACCTCGCCCGCCAGCAGCTTCCTGCGCTACGCCGTCAAGGACACCGAACTGGCCGGGGGCCGCGTCGCCGCCGGGGACGCGGTCGCCGTCTGGATCGGCTCGGCCAACCGCGACGAGCGCGTCTTCACCGACCCCTACCGCTTCGACGTCCTGCGCGACGACAACCGGCACCTCGCCTTCGGCTTCGGGCCGCACTACTGCCTGGGCGCCCCGCTCGCCCGGATGACCTTCCGGATCCTGTTCGACGAGTTCTTCCGCCTCTTCCGGTCGGTCGAGACCGCCGGGCCCGCCCGCCACCTGCGGTCGGTGTTCATCGCCGGGCTGACCCAGCTGCCCGTGGTGACCGCGCCGCGCTGACCCCAGCGTCCCTTCACGAGATTGCGAGACGGATCACCCATGTCCGCCGGCACCGCCCTGCCCAGCAACCGCTGGCTCCTGAGAAAGCCCGCCGCCGACGCCGCCGCCCGGGTCTTCTGCTTCCCCTACTCGGGCGTCGGCGCGTCCATGTTCAACGCCTGGCCCAGGCGGTTCGGACCGGACGACGGCATCGAGGTGTGCCCGGTCCAACTCCCCGGCCGCGAGGGCCGGCTGCGCGAGCCGCACTACGGCACGTACGAGGAGCTGGCCGAGCAGCTCGCCGACGCGCTCGCCCCGCACCTGGACCGGCCGTACGTCTTCTTCGGGCACTGCGCGGGCTCGCTGCCCGCCTTCGAGACGGCGCGGCTGCTCGCCGCGCGCGGACTGCCGCAGCCCGCGCGGGTCTTCGTCTCCGCGCAGGTCGCCCCGCACCGCTGCCCGCACGACCGCTTCCTTGCCATGACCGACGCCGAACTGCGCGCGGAGCTGGAGGAGTTGACGCTGCTGCGGGGCGGTATCGCCCACCCGCAGCTGCTCGACCTCGCCCTCGCCGTCCTCAAGGAGGACCTCGACGCCAACCGCGTCTACCGCCGGGACGCCCCCACCCCCGTGCCCTTTCCGATCGGCGTCCTGCACTGGGACGGCGACCCGGAGGTCACCCAGGACGAGCTCAAGGACTGGCAGGACTACGCCGACGACGTCGCCTTCCGGGTGCTGCCCGGCGGGCACTACGCCTTCCTGAAGGCGCCCGGCGAACTCCTCGGCACCCTGGGCGCCCAGCTGGCGGCCCGCCCGTGACCCAGCTCAGGGGCCCGGCTCCGGTACGCGTCCTGAAGATCCCCGGCTTCGCCCGGCTGCTCACCGGGCGGTCGCTGTCGTTCCTGGCCACCGCCGTGGTGCCGACCGCCCTCACCCTCGCCGTCATCGAGGCCACCGGCAGCGCCACCGACCTCGGCCTGGTGCTCGCCGCCGAACTGGTGCCGCAGCTGGTGCTGCTGCCCATCGGCGGGGTCCTCGCCGACCGGTTCCCCGCCCAGCGGGTCGCCTTCCTCGCCGACCTGGTCCGCGGCCTGGCGCAACTGGCCATCGGCGCGGAGCTGCTGCTCGGTGCGCTGCGCATCGCCGACCTCGCCGTGCTGTCCGCGGTCACCGGCGCGGCCATCGCCTTCGGCACGCCCACGATGTCGCCGCTGGTCGCCGCCACCGTGCCGCAGGAGGCCAGACTGCGGGCCAACGGCCACCTGGGGGTGGCCCGCGGCATCGCCCTGGTCGCCGGGCCCGGGGTCGCCGGCGTCCTGGTCGTCGCGGTCGGCGCGGGCTGGGCGTTCCTCGCCACCGCCGCGGTGTTCGGCTGCGCCGCCGTCACCCTGGGCGGCCTGCCCGCGACCGCCCCCGACCGCACCGCGCGCACCGGCTTCTTCCGGCAGCTCGCCGACGGCTGGCAGGAAGTGCGCAGCCGCCCCTGGTTCTGGTCCAACCTCATCGGGCACGGCGTGTCCAACCTGGCCGCCGGGGTCCTGATGACGCTGGGCCCGCTGATCGCCGTGGACCGGCTCGGCGGCGAGTTCGCCTGGGTGGTGGTCTACCAGGCGGGCATGGCCGGCATGCTGATCGGCGCGTTCGTCGCGCCCCGGCTGCGCGTGGGCCGGCCGCTGGTGGTGACCTCGGTGTGCGGCGCCCTGTTCGCGCTGCCCCTGCTCACCTTCGCCGCGCGCTGGCCGACCTGGACCGACGCGGTGGCGTACGGCATCGCCATGTTCGGCATCGGCGTGCTCAACACGCTGTGGCAGACCACCATGCAACGGCACTTCCCGGCCGACGCCCTGGCCCGCGCGGACTCCTACGACGCGCTGCTGTCGTTCGCCGCCCGGCCGCTCGGCCTCGCCGTCGCGGCACCGATCGCGGCCTGGACCGGCGAGGCGCTGCCGCTGCTGACCGCGGCGGTGCTGGTGGTCGTCGCCAACCTCGGCGTGATCGCCCTGCCGGACGCCCGCGCCCTCACCGGCCGCGCCCCCCAAGACGTCAACCCTCGCTGAAGAGGCAGGCACCCATGGCCCACCCCGCCACCCCTGGCCACCTCGCCGTGATCGGCGTCGCCTTCGAGTTCCCCGGAGCCGCCGACTGGGCCGCGCTGACCGCGCTGCTGCGCGGCGGCGGCCACACCATGCGCACCATGCCCGAACGCCGCCTGACGGCCACCGGGCTCACCCCCACCCCCGAGGACCGGACCGGCGGCTGGATCGAGGACATCACCGGCTTCGACCACCGCTACTTCGGCCTCTCCCGCGCCGAGGCCGAACTCATCGACCCGCGCCAACGGCGCATGCTCCAGCTCGCGGTGCGCGCGATCGGCGCCGCCGGCTACGCGCCGGACGAGCTGGCGGGCACCGGCACCGCCGTCCTGGTGGGCGGCTACGGCGCCCCGCACCCCAGCCTGTTCAACCTGCTCCCGCCCCAGGAGCAGCGCGGCGGCCCCGCCACCACCGGCAGCCTGCACGCCTACGCCGCCGGACGGATCTCCTACCACCTCGACCTGCGCGGCCCCGCCCAGGTCATCGACACCTCCTGCTCCTCGTTCCTGGTGGCGCTCCACGAGGCGCGCTGGAAGCTGGCCAGGGGCGAGAGCGACCTCGCGCTCGTCGGCGGCTACGAGCTGGTGCTCGGCCCGGTGCCCCGGCACGGCGCGGCCGCCGGCGACGGGCTCGGCGTGCTCTCCGGGACCGGCCACTGCCGCCCCTTCGACACCGCCGCGGACGGCACCATGCACGGCGAGGGCGGCGGGTTCGTCCTGGTCAAGCGGCTCGCCGACGCGCTGCGCGACGGCGACACGGTGCACGCGGTGATCCGCGGCAGCGCCGTCAACCAGGACGCGGGCCGCAGCACGGGACTGACCGCGCCCAGCCCGGCCGCGCAGGCCGAGGTGGTCGCCGCGGCGTGGCGGGACGCCGGCGTCGCCCCCGCCGACCTCGGCTACCTCGAAGCGCACGGCACCGGCACCCGGATCGGCGACCCCATCGAGATCCAGGGCCTGGCCGCCGCCTTCGGCCCCGACTTCCCCGGCGTCCGCCCGCTCTCCTCCGTCAAGGCCAACCTCGGGCACCTGGGCTGCATGGCGTCCTTCGCCGGACTCGTGCGCATCCTCGCCCAGTTCCGCGCCGGAGAGATCTTCCCCACCGCCCACTTCACGGCCCCCTCCGACCTCCTCGCCCTGGACACCACCCCGCTGCGGATCGCCGACCGCGCCGAGCCGTGGCCCGCACCGCGCGGCCCCCGTCTCGCGGGACTCAGCAGCTTCGGACTCAGCGGCACCAACGCGCACATGGTCATCGAGCAGGGCCGGACCGCACCGGACCGCACCGGCGCCGGGCCCGCGGCCGAGCGGCCCGTGGTGTTGTCCGCCCCCACCGAACAGGGCCTGCGCGACCAGCTGCGCGCCCTGCGCGACACGGTGGCCGCCGACGTCGACGGCTTCGACCTGGCCGCGGCGAGCGAGACGCTGACCGTCGGCCGCGAGCACTTCGCGCACCGGTACGGGGTGGCGGTGCGCGACGGCGCCGAGCTGCTCGACCGGCTCGACGCGGCGCTGCACGGCCGGGGCGGCACCGTGCCGGGGCCGCCGGCCGGGCCGCTGGTGCTGGCCGTCGGCGACCTGGCCGACGCCGACCTGGCCGCACTGCGCCGGAACGCCGCCGAGGGGCCCGCGTTCGCGGCCGTCCTCGCCGCCGCCGAGGCACACCGCCCGGCCGGCGAGTGGAACGCCGCGCAGCGCGCCCTGGTGGCGCTGGTCGGCGCCCAGGCCGTGCAGGCCGCGGCCGGACCCGTACCGGACCTGGTGCTCGCCCACGGCCTCGGCAAGGCCGCGGTCCGGGTGGCCGGCGGGGCGCCCCTGGGGGCCGAGCTGGACGCGCTGGCCGAGCCGGGCCCGGCGGTGGCACCGCCCGACGCCGCGGCGCTCGACGCGGCGCTGGCGGCCCGGGGCGCGCCCCCGCTCGTCCTCGACCTCGCCCCGGGCAGCGCCCTCTCGGCGCTGCTCGCCGGGCGCGCGGCGGCGGTGGCGGACACGCCGGCGGCCGCGCTGTGCCAGGTCTACCGGCAGGGCCGGGACGTCGACTGGCGGGCGGCGCTCGGCCGGGCCCCGCGCCGCCGCGTCGAACTGCCGCTGGCGGCCCTGGACGAGGAGCACTGCTGGCCGCGCACGGCCGGGACCGCGCCCGCCGCGGATTCCGCCCCCGCGCCCGCACCCGCCGCCGCCCCCGCCCGCACCGTGGCGGAGACCGTCCTCGCCTTCGCCCGCGACGTCCTGAAGGAGCCCGGGCTCGCGCTGGGCGACGACTTCTTCGACGCGGGCGGCAACTCGCTCAACGGCGCGCAGCTGGTGGCCCGCCTCAACGAGCGCTACGGCACCGGGATCGAGGTCCTCGACCTGTTCGACCTGCCCGACCTCGCCGCGCTCGCCGCGCACGTGGCCGAACTGGCGCCCGCCGACGGCGAAGCCGCAGCCCCCGGGGCCGCCCCCGGGACCCCCGCCCCGGCGCGGTCCGCCCCGGCGCAGCCCGCGCCGGACAGCGGCCCGCTCTCCGGTGAGCAGACCGCCATCTGGGCCGCCGACCGGCTCGACCCCGGCACCGGCGCCTACAACGTGCCCGCCGCGTTCCTGCTCGACCGCCCGGCCGACCCCGGCGACCTCGCCGCACGGCTCGCCGCGCTCGTCCGCCGGCACCCGATGCTCCGCGCCCACCTGCACGACACCGACGACGGGCCGCGCCAGGTCGTGCTCCCGCCGGAGCGGGCGCACCTCCCGCTGGACCGGCTCGACTGGGACCTCACCGCGCACACCGCCGCCGACGGCCACGAGACGCTGCTCAACCGGCTGCGGGACGAGGTGGCCAGGCCGCTCGACCCCTACGCGCAGCTGCCCGCACGTCACCAGCTGATCCGGGTCCGGTTCGCCGACGCGGAGCGGGACGTGCTGATGCTCACCCACCACCACCTCTTCGTCGACGGCTGGTCGTGGCGGATCCTCTTCGCGGACCTGGCCGGGCAGCCCGGCGCCCCCGGGACCCGCACCTTCCTCGACCACGTCGAGGAGCAGCGGGCGCTGCTCGACTCGCCCCGGGGCGAGGAACTCGCGGCGTTCTGGTCCCGCTACCTCGCCGGCGCCCCGCAGACCGGCCTGCCCGGCGAGGCCGGGACCGGCGGCCGGGCCGCGCTGCCGCTCGGCGACCACCTGGTCGGCCGGGTGCGCGAGCTGGCGGCCGCCGAGCGGTGCACCCCGCACATGGTGCTGCTCGCCGCCTGGGTCGCGCTCCAGTGGCGGATCACCGGGGAGCGCGACGTCACCGTGGCCGTCCCGGCGGCCGGACGCGCCCCCGCCGACGAGCCGGTCGTCGGCAACTACGCCACCACGCTGGTCGTCCGCGTCCAGGTGCGCCCCGACGAGCCGTTCACCGCGCTGCTCGCCGCCGTCCGCGAGGCGTCCCTGGCCGCCCTCGCCCACCAGGGCCTGCCCACCGACCGCATCCGGCGGCTGGCCCGCCCCGGCTCCGCGCGCCCGCTGGCCGCCACGATGTTCGGCTTCAACGGCGACGTGGAACCGCTGCGCGCGCTCGCCGCCGGCGGGCCCGGCGTCGAACTCCTCGACGTCGGCCAGGGCGCCGCCACCTTCCCCGTCCAGCTGTCCGTCCTGGAGTACGGCGACCGGCTGCGGGCCACCGCCCAGTACGCCCCCGGCGGCCCCGCGGGCGACCGCGTCCGCGGCTGGCTCGACGACTACCGCGCGCTCCTGGACCGGCTCGCGGCGCACGGCCCGGCCGCCCGCACCGCCGCGCTGTGCGCGGAGCGGCCCGCGCAGGTGGCGCCGCGTACCGAACGCGAGGCCGTGCTGGCCCGGTTGTGGGCCACGCACCTCAAGCGCGAGTCGGTCGGCGTCACCGACGACTTCTTCGACCTGGGCGGTGACTCGCTGCTCGCCATCGCCATCGCGTCCCAGGCCGAGCGGCTCGGCCACCCGGTGCGCCCGCGCGCCATCCTGGACGGCCGCACCATCGAAGCCGTCGCCGCCGCCGCACCCGGCGCCGCCGCACCGCGCGAGGCCACCGGCGCCCGGCCCGGACGGGCCCTGGCCGCGGCCGACGGCCCGGCCGAACTCACGCCCCCGCAGCTGGAGTTCCTCGCCCGCGGCGCCAAACGCCCCGACCACTGGAACCACGGCGTCAGCTACGGCCTCGGCCGCACCGTCACCCTGGCACAGGCCCGCCGCGCCCTCGCCGCGCTCGCCGCCCGGCATCCCGCGCTGCGCACCCGACTGACCGAGGAGGACGGCCGCCTGCGGCAGTACGCCGCCCCGCAGGCCCCGGACGTCACCGAGTTCGACCTGCGCGCGCTGACCGCCGAGCAGGCACTCGCCGAACTGGACGAGCGGGCCGGCGCGCTGCACGAGGCGCTCGACCTGCGCGAAGGGCCCGTGACCCGGGCCGCCCTGGTCCGGCTCCCCGACGGGACGGCCGACCGGCTGCTGCTGATCGTCCACCACCTCGCCGTCGACCTGTACTCGTGGAACGTCCTCACCGAGGAACTCGACGCGCTGCTGCGCGACGGCGACGACCGCGCGCTCGGCGCCCCCGGCCCGTCCTGCTTCCAGTGGGCGGACCGGCTCGGCCACTGGGCCCGCACCCGCCCCGACGCACTCGACGGCGGCTACTGGCTGGACCGGGCCTGGGGCGAGGACGCCCAGCGCGCCACCGTGCCCGACGGGCCGAGCGGCACCGAGGGCAACACCCGCGAGCTGACCACCTGCCACCCGCTGCCCGCCGCCGACGGGCACACCCTCTACGCACTGCTGCTCAGCGCGCTCGGCGGCGCCTTCCAGGAGTGGCTGGGGGTGCGCGGCGGCGAGGTCGCCGTGCAACTCGTCGCCCACGGCCGCGAGGACCTCTTCGACGACCTCGAACTGGGCCGCACCGTCGGCTACTTCAACACCACCTACCCGTTCGCCCTGGCCCTGCCCGGCCGCCGCGACCGCGCCGCGCACCGCGCCCACGTCGCCGCCGAACTGCGCGCGGTGCCGCGCAGCGGCTTCGACTTCGAGGTGCTGCGCCACCACCACCCCGACCCCGGAGTGCGCCGGGCGCTCGGCGCCATCCCGGTGCCGGGCGTGCTGTTCTCCTTCTGGGGCGCGCCCGCCTTCCGGGCCGCCGACGGGGTGCTGCGCGACGTGGACACCGAGCGCGTCGGCCGGGACCGCCCGGCCGACATGGAGCGGCCCTGCCCGCTGGAGGTCTACCCCAGCGTCGACGGCGACCGGCTCACCGTCCTGTGGCGCTACAGCGGCGAACTCTTCGACGCCGCACGCATCGGCCGGCTCGCCGACGCCTACGCCGCCGCCCTCACCGACCGCCCCGGGGCCTGACGCCCCGGGGGACCACCCGAACCGATCCGTGCACCGCACGCAGCGAGGAGCCCACAGCACATGAACGCACCATCCCGGCGCGCACCGTCCCTCCGGCGGACGCTGGCCGCCCTGGCGGCGGGCGCCGTCGTCCTTCCGCTGGCCGCGTCGGCCCCGGCCGGTGCCGAGACCACCGGCACGCCCGCCGACGTCCTGGCCCAGGTGATGTCCCGCGAGGTCACCGGCGCGCACACCTACGAGCGCCTGGAGGCCCTCCAGCAGGCCACGCTCGACCACGGCGGCACCCGGGTCTCCGGCACCGCCGGTTACGACGCCTCCGCCGACTACCTGACCCGGACCCTCACCAAGGCCGGGTACCAGGTCAGGAAGCAGCCGTTCGAGTTCCTCGACTACGACATCCTGTCCGAGAAGGGCTCGGTGGTCGCCCCCGCCGCCCGGGACCTGCACCCGGTCATCGCCCGCTTCTCCGTCTCCACGCCCGAGGGCGGCCTGAAGGCCGAACTGGCCCGGCCCGCCGGCAAGAGCACCGGTTGCAGCGCGGACGACTACGCGGGCCAGGACGTCAAGGGCAAGATCGTCCTCGTCGACGCGGGCACCGACTGCTTCATCACCCAGAAGCAGCTGGTCCTCTCGCAGCTGGGCGCCGCCGCCATGCTGATGAACGTCAACTCGCCCAACGCGAACCTGAACCTGCGCTACCGCATGGTCCCGCCGAGCGACGCGCGCATCCCGACGGCGACCCTGTCCCGCGCCGAGTCCGAGGCGCTGCGCGCCGACGCCGCCAACGGCCCGGTCACCCTCGACCTGGACCTGCGCGGCAACAACACGATGACCAAGACGTACAACCTGCTCGCGGACACCCCGACGGGCAGCGCGGACCACACCGTCGTCATGGGCGCCCACCTCGACACCGTCGACACCACGGCCGGCGCCAACGACAACGGCGCGGCGGCCGCCGCCGTCCTGGAGACCGCCGTCCAGCTCGCCAAGCAGCGCCCGCACGTCAAGAACCGGGTGCGGTTCGCCTGGTGGGCCGCCGAGGAGAAGGGCCTGGCCGGCTCGCAGTACTACGTCGACCAGCTCACCGCCGCCGAGAAGGCGCACACCGCGCTCTACCTCAACCTCGAAATGATCGCCTCCCCGAACTTCGCGCGCATGGTCTACAACGGGCAGACCGCGACCGGCCCGGCGCCCGCCGGGTCCACCCGGATCAGCGACCTCGTGACCGGCTACTTCGCCCGGCAGAAGCTGCCCACCATCGGCCTGGTCCTCGACGGCCGCTCCGACCACACCGCGTTCGTCAACGCGGGCATCCCGTCGGGCGGCGTCAACGCGGGTGCCGACACCGTCAAGTCCCAGGAGTGGGCCGACCTGTTCGGCGGCACCGCGGGCCAGATGCTCGACCCCTGCTACCACCAGGCGTGCGACGTCCTGGGCGGGATCAACAAGACGATCCTCGACCAGAACGCGCGCGCCATGGCCTGGGCCGTCGGCCGGTTCGCGGTCGACACCTCCGACATCGGGCCCGCGGCGCAGTAGCCGCACCCGAGCGACGTACACCGCACACGAGCCGGGGGCCCGCCGCCCCCGGCTCCCCGGGAAGGACGAGGAATGGCATTCGGGATCGTGGCCCAAGGACACGCGCTGGGCCGCCCGGTCACGGTGGCGGAGGCCGCCGAGCGGTACGGCGCCGACCCGCGCAAGCTGGCCGGGCTCGGCTACCGGCGGCTGCACCGCGCCGACGACGGCGAGGGCCTGACCGACCTGGCGCTGCGGGCCGCCGAGTCCGCACTGCGCCGGGCCGAGGTGGCCGCCGCCGACCTGGACCTGCTCGTGCTCGCGCTGCCGGACGTCCCCGAGTACCTGTACTGGGACGCGGCCGCCGCCCTCCAGGGACGGCTCGGCGCCACCGGCGCCGAGGCGATCCTGATCGCCCAGGCGTGCGGCGGCGGCGTCACCGCCTTCGACACCGTCGCCGGACGCCTGGCCACCCACCCCGACCACGACACGGCGCTGCTCGTCGCCGCCAACCGCATCACCGAGGCGTACTGGGACCGCACCGCCACCGGCACCTCGCTCTCCTCGGACGGCGCCGCCGCCGCGGTGCTGCGCCGCGGCCACGGCTCCTGTGTGTGGCTCGGCACCGAGACGCTCAGCGACGGCCGGTACGCCGACTTCATGCGCATGGAGACCGGCGGCGCCGCCCGCCCGTTCCGCGCCGACGCCCCCGAACCGGCCGCCATCGCCCCGCTGATCGAGCGGATGGACCGCTTCTTCGCGGGCGACGGCCGCGCCACGTACGACTTCATGACCCTCATGCACGCCCGCAACCGCGAGGTGCTCGAACGGGCCTGCGCCCGCGCCGGGCTGACCCCCGGCGCCCTGGAGCGGGTCCTGTACCTGCACGACAACATCGGTGCCTTCCGCGACCTGGCCAAGGAGCTGGGCATCCCGCTGGAGGCCACCAACGCCGACGTCGCGCTGGCCATGGGCCACTTCGGACCGGCCGACCAGCTCCTCAGCCTGGAACGCCTGACGGCGGCCGGCGAACTCGTCGAGGGCGACACCGTGGCCCTCCTGAGCATGGGCACCGGCATGCACTGGACCTGCACGCTGCTGCGCCTCTGAACCCCTGGAAGGACCAAGGACCCCGATGGCTGACGACGACCTGCTGACCCGGGCCAGGCGCCTGGCCGAACCCGCCGCCGCCCCCGACCCGGACCTCGCGGCCCGCCTTGCCGGCAGCTCCGACCTCCCGGTGGTCCGGGAGGCCGGCCGGATCCTGGCCGCCGCGGACCCCCGGCTGCTGTGCCCGCCGGGCCACCGGCCGCGCCCGCTGCGGGTGGCCCTGGTGCCCTCGTTCACGGCCGACCAGATGGCCGCACCGCTGCGGATCGCGCTGCTCGCCGCCGGTTTCGCCCCCGAGTTCCAGATCGCCGCCCCCGACCAGCAACTCCTGCGGCTGGGCGGGGCGGTGGACGACCTCGACGCGTTCGGCGCCGAGCTGACGCTGTGCCCGGTGCACGAGGAGGTGTTCCTGCCGGCCGACCTCGACCCCGGCGACGGGGCGGCGGTGCGCGCGGCGGTCGACGCGCGCTGGGAGCGCTTCGCCGCCGCCGTCACCGGATACGCCGCGCGCACTGCCGGCGCCGTCCTGCTGAGCACGGTGCCGCTGCCGGCCGCCGCGCTGCGCCGGGTCGTCTCGCACCGGGGCCGCGCCGCCCTCGCCCGGCTGTGGCGCGAGCTGAACCTGCGCCTCCTGGACCTCGCCGAGCGGACCGACCGCGTCGACGTCCTCGACCTGGAGACCCTGCTCGCCGAACACCCGGGGCCGCTGCGCGACGCCCGTCTGCACGCCTTCGCGCAGATGGCCTGGGCACCCGGCGTCGAGCACCGCTACGCCGCCGAAGTGGCCGCCTACACCCGGGCGTTCACCGGACGCGGCAAGAAGTGCCTGGTCCTCGACCTCGACAACACCCTGTGGGGCGGCGTCCTCGGCGACGACGGCCCGGAGAACATCGAGATCGGCCCGATGTACCCGGGCAACGCCTACGCCGCCGTGCAGCGCACCGCCCTGGCCCTGCGCCGGCAGGGCGTGCTGCTCGCCGTCGCCAGCAAGAACGACCCGGACCTGGTCGCCCGCGTCCTCGACGAACACCCCGCCCTCGTCCTGCGGGCCCCGGACTTCGTCGCCGTCGAGGCCGGCTGGGGCGCCAAGGACGCGAGCATCAGGCGGATCGCGGAGCAGCTCAACATCGGCCTCGACAGCATCGTCTTCGCCGACGACTCGGCCTTCGAGTGCGCCCTCGTCCAGCGCTCGCTCCCCGAGGTCACCGTGGTCCACCTGGCGGGCGACCCGGCGGAGTACGCGGCGGCCCTCCTGGCCCGGGGCGGCTTCGACTCGCTCACCACGACGGACACCGACAAGGAGCGCACCGGTCTGTACCGGGCGCGCGCCCAGCGGCAGCGCTTCGGCGCCGAGCAGCCCTCGCCCGAGGAGTACCTGCACGGCCTCGACCTGCGCGTCACGCTCCGCGCCGCCGACGCGTACACGCTGCCGCGGATCGTCCAGCTCGGCGGCCGCACCAACCAGTTCAACCTGATCGGCCGCTGCCACCCGGAGGCCGAGACCCGGCGCATGGCGGACTCGCCCGCGCACGCCCTGCTCGCCTTCGAGGTCGCCGACCGGTTCGGCGACGAGGGCATCGTGGGCGCTCTGTGGATCGCCCGCCACCCCGACCACTGGGTGCTGGAGAACGCCGTGATGAGCTGCCGGGTCTTCGCCCGCGGCGTGGAGCACGCGGTCCTCGGCGCCGTCGCCGACGCGGCCCGGGCCGCCGGCGCGCAGCGCCTGGAGGCCGACTTCCGCCCCACCCCGCGCAACGGGCCCGCCGCCCGCTTCCTCGACGAGGCCGGGTTCGCCCCGGCCGCGCCCCGGGCCGACGGCGCCGGACGCCGGGTCCTCGCCCTGGACCCCGGGCCCCGGACCACCGCCGCCTGGATCACCACCACCGTCACCGCCCCGGCCCTCGCCGCCTCCCGTGAAGGACACCGCATCCCATGAGCGACCACACCGCCGCCCCGGCCCCCACGGCACTGGCCGAGGTGATCTCCGGCGTCACCGACGTCCCCGCGGGGCAGCTCACCGGCGCCACCCGCTTCGACACCCTCGGCCACTGGAACAGCTTCGCCGCGCTGCGCCTGCTCACCGCCGTGGAGGAGCACTTCGCCATCAAGCTCGACCTGCGCACTTACCTGCGCACCGAGACGGTCGACGGCCTCGCGGCCCTGATCGGCGCCGCGGCCGGCGGGCGGCAGCGATGACCGCCCCGGCCGCCGCGCACCCGACGCCCCGACCCACCGAACGGAGCCCCCGATGACCGGCACCCCCCAGCCCCCGCGCACGGCGGCGCATGTCTTCGCGGACACGGCGCGCGCCGCGGCGCACCGCCCGGCCCTGCGCCAGGACGCCGAGCAGCTGACCTACGAGGAGCTGGCGGCCGCCGCCGGAGCGAGCGCCGCCTGGCTGCGCGAGCGGGGCGTGGGCCGCGGCGACATCGTCGCGACCCTGATGGACCGCTCGCACCGCTGCATGATCGGCGTCCTCGCCGCCTGGGCCGTCGGCGCCGCCTACGTCCACATCGAGGCCACCGACCCCGACCACCGCGTCGCCACCCTGCTCGGCACCACCAAGGCGGCCGCCGTCCTCACCGACGCGCGCAACCGGCCCCGGCTCACCGGCACCGCCGCACCGGTGCGCACCGTCACCGCCGGCGGCCCCGGTGCCCCGTACACCGTCGACCCCGGGCTGCACCCCGACGACACCGCGTACCTGGTGTGCACCTCCGGTTCCACCGGCACGCCCAAGGCGGTCGAGGTGCAGCACCGGGCGCTGCTCAACTACTGCGCCGCGTTCGCCGAGCGGGTGACCGCCACCGGCCTCGACAGCTACGGCCTGGCCACCACCTTCGCCGCCGATCTCGGCAAGGTGTCGGTGTACGGCGCGCTGCTGACCGGGGCCCGGCTCGACGTCTACCCGCGCGACACCACGCTCGACCCGCAGGCGCTCGCCGCCGACCTCGCCGCGCACCCCGCCGACTGCCTCACCTACACGCCCTCGCAGCTGGCCGCGCTCGCCGCCGAGGGCGACCTCGCCGCGCTGCTGCCGCGCCGGGTGCTGGTGGTGGCCGGTGAGGCGTTCCCGCCGCGGCTCGCCGAGCAGATCCTGCGGGTCCGCCCCGACCTGGAGGTGTACAACGGCTACGGCCCCTCCGAGGCGACCATCCTGGCCACCATGCACCGGGTGCGGCCCGCCGACACCGCCGGCCCGCGCATCTCCATCGGCACCCCGCTGGCCGGGGTCGAGGCCCGGGTCCTGGACGCGGAGCTGCGGCCGGTGCCCGACGGCACACCCGGCACCCTCTACCTCGGCGGCGCCTGCGTCGCGGCCGGGTACCTCGGTGAAGCGGCGCTGACCCGGGCCAAGTTCGCCGAGCTGGACGGACCCGGCGCCGGCGTCCACTACTGCACCGACGACCTCGTCATCCGCGAGCCGGACGGCCGGCTCGACTACCTCGGGCGCGCCGACCGCCAGCTGAAGATCCGCGGCAACCGCGTCGAGCCCGGCGAGGTCGAGGCGGCGCTGCTGGCCCGGCCCGGGGTGCGCCAGGCCGTCGTCACCGGTGAACGCGCCACCCCCGACGCCCCGTTGGAGCTCGTCGCCTACCTCGTCGGCGACGCCGACCCGCGCGCCCTGCTGCCCGCGCTGCGCGCCACGCTGCCCTCCGCCCTGGTGCCCGGCGCCGTGCACACTGTCGCGGCGATCCCGGTCAACCTCAACGGCAAGACCGACTTCGCCGCGCTGCGCGCCGCCGTGACCGCCGCCGCGACCGCCCCGGCCGCGGACCCCGGGCAGGCACCGCGCGAGGGCACCGAGCAACTCATCGCCGGCATCTGGGAGGAGGCGCTCGGCCGCACCGGCATCGGTCGCCACGAACGGTTCCTCGACATCGGCGGCGACTCCTTCAAGGCCCTCACCGTCTTCGCCCGGCTGCGCCGCCACCACCCCGGCCTGGTCATCGCCCAGCTGTACGCGCACGCGACCGTCGCCGAGCTGGCCGCCGCACTGACCGGCGCCGGGGCCCCGGCCCCGGACGCGCCCGACCGGGCCACGGTGGTCGACCTGTGAGACGCCACCGCCTGACGCCGCTGCTCTGGGAGTTCACCGAGCAGCCGGCCCACCCCGAGCCGCCGCCGCGCACCTTCGTCCTCGCCCCCTTCGGCGGCGGCAGCGCCTACGCGCTCGGCGAGTGGGTGCCCGACCTGCGCGCCCCCGGCGAGCGGGTCCTCGCCCTCCAGTACCCCGGGCGCGGCCCCCGCTCCGCCGAACCGCACGCCACCGACCTGACGGCGCTGGCGGACGCCGCGGCGAACGACATCGCCGCGGCCACCGAAGGCCCCCTGGTCCTGGTGGGCCACAGCCTGGGCGCCGTCCTCGGCTACGAGATCGCGCACCGCCTGCACGACCTGGGCCGGCCCGTGGAGCTGCTGGCCGTGTCCGCGGCCCGCCCCCCGGACCTGCAACGCCTCGACCCGGCCGCGGTGCTCGCGATGACCCGGGACGACTGGATCGAGGAGCTGGCCACCGGCGGCAACGCGGAGCTGGGGGAGTCCCCGCTGGCGGAGGTCGCCGACCTGGCGATACCGGTGCTGCGCGCCGACTACCTCCTCCTGGCCCGCTACCGCCCCGGCCCGCCGCGCCCCCTCACCTGCCCCCTGCTCGCCCTCGGCGGCGCCGCCGACCCCTGGGTGGCCCGCCCCTACCTGGACGCCTGGCGGTCCTGGACCACCGGCCCGTTCGCCGCGGCCGTGCTGCCCGGCGACCACTTCTACTACCGGGGCGCCACCGCCGCGTTCGGCGGCCTGATCCGGGCCCGCCTGCGCCACCCGGTGACCGCGGACGCCCGTACGACCGGAAGGGACCTCTGATGCGCAAGACCCTCGTCGTCGTGTACGCGGACGGCGCGGCGCACCCGGGCGACATCGCCGTCGGCCTCGCCTCGTGGGCCGACTGCGTGTTCGTCGCCGAACCCGACGCGCACACCCGCGCGATGGAGCCGCTGCTCGCCCAGTTCGGGCCCGTCGTGCTCACCGACTCCGTGCCGGAGGCCGCCCGGCGGCTGCGGGCCCACGCGCCGGACGGCATCGTCACCTACAGCGAACGCGCCCTGCACCTGGCCGCCGCACTCGCCGAGCAGCTCGCGCTGCCGTTCCACGACCGCAGCACCCTCGGGCGGCTCACCGACAAGTGGCAGCAGCGCGCCGCCCTGGCGGCGGCCGGCGTGGACGCCGTGCGCTGCCGCCGCGTGGAGCGCCTGGCGGACTGGGACGACGCGGTCGCCGAGACCGGGCTGCCCGCCGTCCTCAAGCCCGCGCACGGCGGCGGCAGCCGCAACACCTTCCACGTCACCGACGCCGCCGCCGGGCGCGAACTGGCCCGCACCCTGCTCGGCGAGGACCGCCCCGGCCTGGTCGCGGGCGGCACCCTCGTCCTGGAGGAGTACCTGCGGGGCCGCGACTGCGGCCCGTTCGGCGACTACGTGTCCATCGAGAGCGTCGTCACCGGCGGCACCGTCACCGACCTCGCCGTCACCGGGAAGTTCCCGATGGTGCCCCCGTTCCGGGAGACCGGGCGGTTCTGGCCCTCGCCGCTCGGCGCCGCCGAGGACGCCGAATGCCGCGACCTGGCCCGCCGCGCCGTCGAGGCCCTGGGCGTCCGCGACGGACTCACCCACACCGAGATCAAGCTCACCCCCGACGGCCCCCGGCTCATCGAGGTCAACGGCCGGCTCGGCGGCGGCATCAACGAACTGTCCGTCCGCGCGCAGAACCTCAACCTGATCGAGCTGGCGGGCCGCGTCGCCCTCGGCGAGCATCCCGACCTGCCCGCCCCCTACCGGGGCCGCGCCTACTTCCAGCTCTTCCACCCCGCGCCCCGCACCCCCGGGACCCTGCTGGGCATCGACGGCGCCGACGAGGTCAAGCGGCTCCCCGGGGTCACGCTGTACCGCCCGTACGCGCGCCCGGGCACCGCCCTGCCCGGCGGCGTGCAGACCCTGGAGCTGGACATCGTCATGGGCGAGGCCGACGACGTCCCCGAACTGGCGGCCATCGTCAAGGACATCGACGCCACCCTGCGCTACCGCTTCGCCTTCGGCGCCCACGGCCCCCGCGAGGTCACCGGCACCGACCTGGGGACGCTGTGACCGCGCACACCACCGAGCAGCACGCGCCGCACCGAGAGGGACACACCGCGATGAACGACAGCTCCACGACCCTGGCCCCCGAGGTCCTGCTCGCCGGGATCTGGCAGGACATCCTCGGCGTCGACGAGGTGGGCCCCGACGACGACTTCTTCTCCCTGGGCGGCGACTCCCTGCTCGCCCTCCAGGTCATCGGCGCGGCCCAGGAACAGGGCCTGTCGCTCTCGCTGATCGACCTGTTCCGCAACCCGACCCCGCGCGGCGCCTGCCGGGCCCTCGGCAACGGCGGACCCGCCGCCGAGGGCCGCGCCGCCGACCTGCTCGGCCCCCTCGACCGGGCCCGGGTGCCCGACGAGGCCGAGGACGCCTTCCCCGCCGCCCGCCTCCAACTCGGCCTGATCTACGAGAGCCTGGTCAGCGACGGCGCCTTCTACCTCGACGTGATCTCCCGCACCGTCAACCGCCCGCTCGACCCCGAGGTGCTGCGCGCCGCCCTCGACCGGCTCTCGCACCGCCACCCCGCCCTGCGCACCCGCTTCGACCTCGGCACGTTCAGCGAACCGGTGCAGCTCGTCCTGCGCGACGCCCCGATCCCGCTGACCACCGACGACCACGAGGGCCTCGACGCGGCGAGCGCCACCGCGCGCTACGAAGCGGCGATGGCGGACCTCGGCCGCCCCTACGACCCGGAGCGGGCCCCGCTCCTGCGGGTGCATGCGGCCCGCCTCAACGCCGGCGCGTTCCGGCTCTCCTACTCCTTCCACCACGCGATCCTCGACGGCTGGAGCGAGGCCGTCTTCTTCAACGAACTCGTCCGCTGCTACGCCGCGTTGCTCGCCGGTGAACCGCTCGACCTGCCCGAGCCCGTGCCCTACGCCGAGTTCGTGCGCCTGGAGCGGGAGGCCGTCGCCGACCTCGCCTCCGCACGGCACTTCGAGGGGCTCAAGGAGCTGCTGCCCGCGCAGCGCACCGCGAGCACCGAGGCGCCCGACCACCGCAAGGTCAGCGCCGCCGTCCCGGCCGACGACGCCCGCCGCCTGGACGCACTGGCCGCGGAGACCGGGCTGCCGGTGAAGAGCCTGCTGCTCGCCGCCGCCTGCGCCGCCGTCGGCGCCGCCTGGGAGACCACGACCCCGGTCGTCGGCCTGCTCCTCAACGGGCGGCCCGAACGCACCGGCGCCGACGTCACCCTCGGCCTGTTCCTCAACCAGCTCCCGGTCCGCCTCGACCTCACCGGCGCGGACTGGCGCACCGCGGGCCGGCTCGCCCTGGACGCCGAGAACGACCTCCTGCCGCACCGCCGCTTCCCGCACTCCGAGGTGCGCCGGCTGCTCGGCCACAACCCGTTCGAGGTGACCTTCAACTACGTCCGCTTCCACCCCCGCGACGAACTCCTCAGCTCCGGGCTGCTCGCGGTCGAGGAGGACATGCGCGACCACACCAGCCTCCCCGTGCGCATCGAGGCCCTCAACGAGACGGCGGGCTCCGGCCTGAGCCTGCACGTCACCGCCGATGTGCACCGGTGCGGCCCCGACCTCCCCGCCGACCTCCTGGCCAACCTCCTCGGCGCGCTGCACGCCCTGGTCACGACCCCCGACGCGCCGGTCGGAGTCCGCTGACGGAGGCGCTGCCGGCGGCCCGCGGCCCGTGCGGCGGGGTCCGGGCGCCGGGCGCGGGCCCGGGACCTGCCGGGGCGCCCCCGCCGGGCGCTCCCGGGGGAGGGCGCCCGGCGGCGGGTGGGGGTATCCCCACCGGCCGCGTCCGCCGGGCGGTGGAGGCGAAGTGCAGCCGGTCGGTGCTGTCGGGGACGGGGGCCGGGCGGCGAGGCTCGGGGCATGAGAGAACTACCTGTGCGGGCCGCCCGGTGGAGTGCGCTGCACCCCTGGCGGGCGATGGTCGGATGGCTGGTGTTCGTGGCGCTGTGCCTGGGGCTGGGGGCCGCGGTCGGTACGCACAGCGCCACGACCGAGGACTACCGGGTCGGCGAGGCCGGCCGGGCGGAGGCGATGGCGGCCGAGGGGCACCTGGAGCGGAAGCCTGTGGAGCAGGTGCTGGTCTCGGCGCGGGGCGGCACGCCGGACCGGCGCGGCATCGAGGCCGCCGCACGCGAGGTCGCCGGGCGGATGGCGGCGCTGCCCGAGGTCGAGCGGGTGGCCGCGCCGCAGGCGGCCCGGCACCGGCAGCGGCCGGTGGTCATGGTGGAAGTCACCATGAAGGGCGCCGAGTTGGACGCCCGCAAGCACGTCGGGCCGTTGCGCGCGCAGACCGCGGCGGTGCAGCGCAGCCACCCGGACCTGCTGGTGGAGGAGACCGGAGGCCCGTCCATCAGCCAGGGGGTGGACGCCCAGCGGGGCAGCGACCTGGCGCTCTCCGAGGCGATCACGCTGCCCGCCACCCTCATCACCCTGCTCCTGGCGTTCGGTTCGCTGCTGATGGCCGTGGTGCCGCTGCTGCTGGCCCTGACCTCGATCGCTGCGGCGGTGGGCCTGTCCATGCTGGCCTCGCACGTCGTCCCCGACGCGGGCGTGGGGACCAACGTCATCATCCTGATCGGCCTGGCGGTGGGCGTCGACTACACGCTCTTCTACCTGAAGCGGGAGCGCGAGGAGCGGCAGTGGTCCGGCGGCCGGCTCGCCCCGGAGGCGGTGGTGGAACTGGCCGCGGCGACCTCCGGGCGGGCGGTGGTGGCGTCCGGGCTGGCGGTGGCCGTCTCGACCGCCACGCTCTACCTGGCCTCGGATGTGATCTTCTCGTCGCTGGCCACCGGCACCATCGTCGTGGTCCTGGTGGCCGTGGTGAGTTCCCTGACGGTGCTGCCCGCCCTGCTGGCCAAGGCCGGGCAGCGGGCCGAACGCCGGGCCGCGCGCCGGGCGGGCGGACCCGGCCGGGGCGCGGCCGGAGCGGTCCGGGGCGGCCGGGCCGCAGGCGGCCGCGGCGGCCGGGTGTGGGCCGTGCTGACCCGGCCGGCGAGCCGGCGGCCGGCCCTGACGCTCGGCGTCTCGGTCCTGCTCCTGCTGGGCCTGTCGGCCCCGCTGGCCGGGCTCACGCTCGTGGAGATGAACCGGGACACCCACTCCCGGGAGGTCCCGGCGATGCGGACGTACGACCGGCTGAACGAGGCGTTCCCGGAGCACCGGACCACCCACCAGGTGGTCGTGCGGGCCCGGGCGGACCGGGCCCCGGCGGTGGCGCGGGCCCTCACCGAACTGGGCCGCCGGACGCAGGCCGACCCCCTGTTCACCGGCCGGCCGCGGCTGCGCACCTCGGCCGACCGGCGGATCAGCGTGCTGGAGCTGTCCGTGCCGTACCTGGGGAACTCCGCCGAGGCGCGCCGGTCCCTGGAGCGGCTGCGCGGCAGCTATCTGCCCGCGACGGCCGGTCGGGTCCCGGGCGCGGAGGCGGGAGTGACCGGCGACGTCGCCCGGACCACGGACTATCCGGCCCATCAGACCGCCAGGCTGCCGCTGGTCATCGGCGCGCTGCTGCTGGTCACGTTCGCCATGACGGCCCTGACGTTCGGGTCGGTCGTCCTGGGGCTGCTCGGCGTGGTGCTGAACCTGCTGTCGGCCGGGGCCGCACTGGGCCTGCTGGTGCTGGTCTTCCAGCACACCTGGGCCGAGGGCCTGCTGGGCTTCCACTCCACGGGGTCCATCGGCTCCCGGGTGCCGCTCTTCCTCTTCGTGATCCTCTTCGGACTGTCGATGGACTACCAGGTGTTCGTGGTGAGCCGGATCCGCGAGGCCGTCCGCCGGGGGGTGCCGACGCGCACGGCGGTGCTCGACGGGATCGGCGGCTCCGCCGCGGTGGTGACCAGCGCGGCCGTGGTGATGGTGACGGTGTTCGCCAGCTTCGTCTTCCTGCACCTGATCGAGATGAAGCAGATCGGCTTCGTCCTGGCGGCGGCCGTGCTGCTGGACGCCTTCGTCCTCCGCATCCTGGTCCTGCCGGCGGCCATGACGCTGCTGGGCGAGGCCAGTTGGTGGCCGTCGCACGGGGCCCGGCGGACGCGGCGCGCGGCGGCCGACCCGGTCCGCGTAGGTTGACCCCATGAGTCGTCGGTCACCGGGCGCCGGCCGCGCCCTCCCCTTCGGCGGAACGCTCTTCGGCGGGCCGGTCTTCGGCGGGCCGGTCTTCGGCGGGCCGGCCGCGAGCCGCCTCGCCGCCCCGCTGCGGACCAGTGCCCTGCGCCGCTGGAACGCGGTCTGCTGGGTGCTGTTCGGCGCGCTGTTCGCCGGCCTGGCCACCACCGAGGCGCCGGGCCGGCGGACCTACGCGGCGCTGGCCCTGCTGGGCTGCGTGGTGCTGTGCTACGCGATCCTCGACCGCTTCCCCGGCAACCGCTTCCTCGGGCCCCACACCTACCTGTGGGTCCTGGTCATCGGGCTCGGCGCCGGCGCCTACGTCTGGAGCGGGTACGCGGCGCTGTTCATCGTCACGCTGCCGCACTTCTGGCTGTTCGGCCGGACGGTACGGGCCTCGCTGGGCTTCACCGGGCTCGTCACGGTGTCCACCCTGACCGGCAGCTGGCTCCGGAAGGGCTGGACCGCGGAGTTCCTCGGCTCCACGATGGTCTCCACCCTGATCGTGGTCGCGGCCAGCGTCCTGCTCGCCCTGTGGGTGCACTCCGTCATCGAGCAGAGCGCCGAACGCGCCCTGCTCATCGAGGAGTTGGAGCGGACCCAGCTGCGGCTCGCCGAGGCCCACCGGCGGCAGGGGGCCGCGGCGGAGCGCGAGCGCGTGGCGCGGGAGATCCACGACACCCTCGCGCAGGGCTTCGCCTCCGTCGTCGTCCTGGCCGAGGCCGCGCGGGCCGGACTGGCCACCGACCCCGCGCGCAGCGCCCAACAGCTGCGCTCGATCGAGGACACCGCCCGCGAGAACCTCGCCGAGGCCCGCGCCCTGGTGGGATCGGCGCAGCCCGGCCACCGGGTGGCCGAGGGGTCGCTGGCCCGGACGCTGCGGCGGACCCTGGACCGGTTCACCCAGGACACCGGCCTCCCGGTCACCGCCGAACTCGCCGACCCGGTCTGCGCGCAGTGGACCCGGATCGCGCTGCTGCGCTGCCTCCAGGAGTCGCTGGCCAACGTCCGCAAGCACGCGGCGGCCTCCCAGGTGACCGTGGTGCTGGCCCAGCAGCCCTACGGCGTGGAACTGGAAGTCACCGACGACGGGCGGGGGTTCGTGGTCGGCCGGGCACCGGGGTTCGGGCTCGACGGGATGCGCAAGCGCCTGGCCGAACTGGGCGGCCGGCTCACCGTCACCAGTTCGGTCGGCGACGGGACCCGGATCCTCGCCACGGTCCCCCTGCTGCCGGCCGAGCCCCCGGCGGACCGGCCGGCCGCCCCGCGCCACGAGGAGACGCCATGACCGCCGAACCGGCCCCGCCGGGGACCGGCCGCCCGATCCGGGTCCTGGTGGTCGACGACCACACGGTGATGCGCGCGGGCGTCCTGGCCCTGCTCGCACCCGACCCCGGCATCGAGATCGTCGGCGCGGCGGCCGACGGCCGCGCGGCGCTGGAACTCGTCGACCGCCACGCCCCGGACGTCGCCCTGGTCGATCTGCGCATGCCGGTGCTGGACGGGGTGGCGACCACCACCGAGATCACGGCCCGCCACCCGCGCACCCGGGTGCTGATCCTGACCACGTACGACACGGACGCCGACATCGAGCGCGGCGTCGAGGCCGGTGCGATCGGGTACCTCCTCAAGGACGCCACCGGCGAACAGCTCGCCGCCGCCATCCGGGCGGCGGCCCGCGGCGAAACGGTGCTCGCCCCCAGGGTGGCCGAACGGCTCGTCGCCAAGTTCCGGCAGCCCGCCCAGGTGCCGCTCACCGCCCGGGAGACCGAGGTGCTGAACGCGGTCGCCGACGGCCTGTCCAACGCGGAGATCGGCCGGCGGCTGGTCATCGCGGAAGCCACCGTGAAGACCCACCTGCTGCGGCTCTTCGCCAAACTCGACGTCAACGACCGCACCCGCGCCGTGGTGGTGGCCCTGGAACGCGGACTGCTGCGCCGGGGGTAGCGGGCGCCCCGAGCGCCCGGCCCGCACCGGCCGGCGGGTCGCCGCGGCCCGGCTGCGGCACTTGCCCCGGCCGGAGCGGGCGTGCGGTTGGCTACTGTTCCCGCATGGCAAAGGCACATGCGTACGGCGGCTACCGGACCGGCGGTCTGTGGATCGCGGCGGGGGCGTCGTTCGGGGGTGTGGTGGTGGGCTCGGGCCTCGCCCTGTTCGGCATGCTGGAATTCGACGAGCAGTGCGCGCAGGGGCTGATCCGGGGGCCGGGCCGCTTCCTGCACGCCCGGGACCGCGCGTTTCCGCCCGCCACCGTCTGCGAGTTCGAGCAGGGCGAGGTGGTGTCCCCCGGGGGCCAGGGCGTGCTGAGCGTGCTGCTGTGGGCCGGTCTGCTGGTCCTGGTCGGCTGCCTGCTGACGGCCCTGGTCGCGGAGTGCCTGGATCCGGATCCGCGCCGGGGCGGCGGTCTGGTGGTGCCGATGACCAGGGCGGAAAAGCTCCGCCGCACGGGGACGGCGTTCTTCGTGACCGGCTCCGCGTTCCTGCTGTGCTACGCGGCGGCTGCCTGGCGGCTGTTCGCGGGGCCGTCGTCGGCCTGCGCGGCGGGCGCGGACTGGGGAACCCAGGCACCCAGGACCCTGGAGTACGGCTTCCTCCCCCCACAGGCGACCTGTCAGTACACCAGCGGCCTGACCCGGCCGCTGAACCCGGACTGGCTGGCCGCGCTCGCCACCGAGTCGGCGGTCCCCGCCGCGCTGGCCGGCATCGGCTTCGCCCTTGCCTGGCGGCGCCGGCGCGCGGAGCGGCGGGCGAGCCCCGCAGGCACCGGGAGGTAGGCGTCCGCCCCGCGACCACCGTGCGGCCCTGGGCCGGGCCGGCGCGGCGGGGACGGCGGATCAACGGGATGCCGACCGCGGTTCGTGGGCTGCTGCCGTACGCCGTGTCGGTGCGCGAGGCGCCCCGCTCGGTGCTTGCCAGCGCCCGGGACCGGCTGAGCGTGCTGCTGCTCGGCCGGGTCGGGCTGCGCCGTGGCCAGGCGGCCAGCCTGGGGGCGGCGCACCCAGGCAGCACACGTCCTGGTCGGCGGTCTCCGTCCTGTCCAGACTCGGTCGGGCAGGACAGACCGGCACTCGTGGACGAAGGGAGTCCGTCATGACGGGGAACACGCAGGAGGGCCATGCCGACGTGGTCGGCATGTGGGTGACCGCGGACGGTCACATCCGCCAGGAGTTGCTGCCGGACGGCCGGTACGACGAGGCCCGCGGTGACCGGCGCAGCGCGTACACGGGCCGCTACACGGTGACCGGCAGCCACATCGACTACGTCGACGACTCCGGGTTCCACGCGACGGGCGACATCCGTGAGGGCGTGCTCCACCACGAGCACCTCGTGCTCTACCGAGAGGGAAAGCAGGCATGACAGACGCAGCCAAGGTCGTGGCAGTCACCGGAGCGAGCAGCGGGATCGGCGAGGCGACCGCCCGCCGACTTGCCACCGACGGCCACCGTTTGCTCCTCGGAGCGCGCCGCACCGCTCGTCTCGACGCGCTGACCAGGGAGATCACTACCGCAGGCGGCACCGCGGCGTTCCAGCGGCTGGACGTCACGGATGCCGACGATGTCCGGGCCTTCGTGTCCGCCGCCCGCGAGCGCTACGGCCGGGTGGACGTGGTGGTCAACAACGCCGGAGTGATGCCGCTTTCGCCGCTGGAAGCACTGAGGACCGACGAGTGGGACCGCATGATCGACGTCAATGTGCGGGGAGTCCTGCACGGTATCGCCGCCGCCCTGCCCGCGATGCGAGCTCAAGGCGGCGGACACTTCGTGAACGTCGCCTCCGTCGGCGCGTACGAGGTCTCTCCCACCGCCGCCGTCTACTGCGCCACCAAATTCGCCGTCCGCGCGATCTCCGAAGGACTGCGCCAGGAGTCCACCGGGAACATCCGGGTCACCCTCGTCTCCCCGGGCGTGACCGAGTCCGAACTCGCCGACAGCATCTCCGACCCTGCCGCCCGGGAGGCCATGAAGACCTACCGCGCCGTCGCACTGCCCGCCTCGGCCGTCGCGGAGGCCATTGCCTACGCCCTCTCCCAGCCTCCGCAGGTCGACGTCAACGAAATCGTCGTCCGTCCCGCCGCAAGCGCCCAATAACCCGCGGCAGCGCCCCGCACGTGTGGCAAACGCTCCTGTCGAACCCACCGGCGCTGAGCCGCACAGTGTGGTCTCCCCTCGCCTCGCACCACACGGCTGCCCCCAGCGAAGGCGGCGCCCGGTGTTGGGTGATACGAGAATCGCCCCGTCCACTTCTCGTAGCTTCTGCCCATTCGGTCGGTCGGGCCGTGCGGAGCACACTTTCAGCCACGACGGCGGTTCGGTGAACCTGCGGATCCGGTGGGTCGGTGTGGCCGCGTACTGGACGAAGAGCAAGAGGGGGCAGCCCATGGGCGTGCAGCAGCAGTATGACGGGATCGGCGAGGCGTTCGAGGGATTCAAGGCCCTGCCGATGATCCGCTACGGGGAGGTGCCGAGCGTCCTGGAGCTGGTCGGGGACGTGACCGGCAAGACGATCCTCGACCTGGCGTGCGGCACCGGCTTCTACAGCCGGGAGTTCAAGCGGCGCGGCGCCGCGGAGGTCCTGGGCGTCGACATCTCCGGCGAAATGATCTCCGTGGCCCAGGAGAGGGAGCGGCGGGAGCCGCTGGGCGTCCGCTACGAGGTCGGGGACGTGGCCGAACTTCGCCCGTTGGAACAGCGCTTCGACCTCGCACTGGCCGTGCAGTGCCTCAACTACGCCCGCACCAGGGCGGAGATGCAGCAGATGTGCGCCACCATCCACCGCAGCCTGGTGCCGGGCGGTGAGTTCTTCCTGCTCGGGCAGAAGCCCGACTACCGGTTCGACTGCCTGTCCCTGGAGAAGTACGGGTTCCGCTGCGAGCCGATGGGCGAGGAGATCGAGACGGGGCCGCGGGTGCAGGTCACGGCGCTCCTCGCACCGCAGCCGATCAGCATCGTCGGCGCGGTCCCGCGCCGCGAGGTCTACGAGGAGTGTCTGCGGACGGCCGGATTCAGTGCGGTGGAGTGGGTGCCGCTGAAGGTGTCAAAGGACGGGGTCCGGGAGTTCGGCGAGGAGTTCTGGGCGGACCTCCTCGCCCACCCGCCGCTGGAGCTGCTGCGCTGCCGCGCCTGAGCGGCCGGCAGCCGGCTCACCGCGCCGGGAACACCGGGCCGTGAGCGGCTGACAGGCGGCTGACGGTGAATGTGCCGGTCCCCGAGGGGGCCGGCACGCGCTGCTTCCTCCAGGGTGCACACGCTGCTTCCTCAACGGGGCACACGCTGCCTCCTCCCGGGCCCCCGTCCCGCCCTGGCCGAGGTGGGCCCGGGGGGTCAGCGCATCAGGAGACGGAGGGCTTCCTCGGACGGGGAGCCCTCCTCCGCCGTGTGCACGACCAGGGCCAGGTCGGGGTGGCCCGGCAGCCGCAGCGTCTCGTAGGACAATTCGAGTGCGCCGACCAGGGGGTGCCGGTAGCGGTGGCTGCCGTGTTCCGGGGCCTTGATGTCGTGCTCGGCCCAGATCCGGCGGAACTCGGGGCTGGCGGCCGACAGTTCCTCGATCAGGGACTGCGCGGGCGGGGGGCCGGGCGGGCGCGCGATGTCCAGGCGCAGGAAGGCCACCACGTCGCGGGCCCGCGCCCACCAGTCGGCGTACAGCTCGCGGATGCCGTCGTCGAGGAAGACCAGCCTGGCCATGTTGCGTTCGGGGGCGGGGAGTTGGCCGAAGTTGGTAAGGAACGCCGCGGCCAGGGGGTTCCAGGCCCGTACGTCGGTCCTGCGGTCGACCACGTAGGCGGGGGCGCCGGTGATCGCGGAGAGCAGGCGGTGGATGCCCGGAGGCAGCGGCGCGCGGTCCGCCGGTGCCCCGGCGGTGTCCGGGGCGGGGCGCGCCAGCCGGTGCAGGTGCTCCCGTTCCGCCGGGCCCAGGCGCAGGGCCGCGGCCACCGCGTCCAGAACCTCCACCGAGAACTGCAGACTGCGTCCCTGCTCCAGCCGGACGTAGTGATCGACGCTGACGCCGGCCAGTTGCGCCAGCTCCTCGCGGCGCAGGCCGGGGACCCGGCGCTGCCGCCCGTAGGAGGTCAGTCCGAACTCCTCGGGGCGGAGCCGGGCGCGGCGCGATCGGAGGAACTCACCCAGTTCGGCACGTCGGTCGAAGCTCACGGGCCCCATCTTAGGGAGGCGGCTGCCTGGTCCCGGCCTGCCTGGTCTTGGCGTGCCTGGTCTCGGCCTGCCTGGGCAGCGCCCGGCACTGCCTGGCCCGGCGCGGATCGCCGAGGGTGGAATCCGCCGGAACGGATCCGGCTTTCCGACGCACAGGAGCGCTTCACTCATGACTGTCACGCTTGGCCGCACCGGCATGGAGATCACCCGACTGGGCTTCGGTTCGTGGGCCGTCTCGGGCTCGGGGTGGACCTTCAGCTGGGGAGCCACCGACGATGCCGAGTCGGTCGCGGCGATCCGCCACGCGCTCGACGCGGGCGTCAACTGGATCGACACGGCCGCGGTGTACGGCCTGGGCCACTCGGAGGAACTGGTCGGCAAGGCCATCGCCGGCCTGCCGGAGGCCGACCGCCCGTACCTCTTCACCAAGGCCGGCCTGGTCTGGGACCCGTCCGATCCGTCGGCCGCGCCGCGTCGCATCATGAAGCCCGCCAGTGTCCGCCGCGAGGTCGAGGACTCCCTGCGGCGGCTGGGCGTGGACCGCATCGACCTGTACCAGGTGCACTACCCCGACACCGGCGAATCGCTGGAGTACGCCGGCGGCGGCTTCGGTGCCGTGTCGCCCAACGCCACGCCGCTGGAGGAATACTGGCAGGTCATGGCCGACCTGAAGGCCGAGGGGAAGGTCCGGGCGATCGGTCTGTCCAACCACACGCCCGACCTGCTGGAGGCCGCCGAGCGGATCGCCCATGTCGACGTCATCCAGCCGCCGTTCTCGGCGATCAACCGGTCGTCCGCCGACGAGATCGCCTGGGCGCGCGCCCACGGGACCGGCGTGATCGTCTACTCGCCCCTGCAATCCGGCCTGCTCACCGGGGCGTTCTCCGCCGAGCGGGTGGCCGGTCTGCCCGCCGATGACTGGCGGACCGCCCACCACGACTTCACCACGGGCCTGACCGCCAACCTCCGGCTCGCCGAGGCACTGCGGCCGATCGCCGCACGCCACGGGCGCACCGTGGCCGAGGTGGCCCTCGCCTGGGTGCTCGCCTGGCCCGGCATCACCGGGGCCATCGTGGGTGCGCGCAAGGCCGCTCAGGTGGACGGCTGGATCGGCGCGGCGACGCTCGAACTGACCCCTGCCGACATCGAGGAGATCGCCACCGCGATCACGGCCACCGGCGCGGGCAGCGGCCCCGCCCGCCACGCCTGACGGGGCCGGGCCGTGTCCCTCTTCGTGGTCGCCGAGTTCCTCGCCGTACCGGGCCGGCACGACCGGCTCCGCACGGCGCTGGAAGCGCTGATCGAGCCCACGCTGGACGAACCGGGCTGTCTCGCGTACCGGATCTACACCGACCCCAACGACCCCGCCCGCATGGTGGCCGTGGAGCGGTGGGAGGACCGGCAGGCCCTCGACGCCCACCTCGCCACGCCCCACCTGCGGCACGCCCGGCGGGTCCTGGACCGGATCCTGGCCCGGCCGCTGACCCTTCGGACCCTGGTCGAGGTGGGGCGGGAGTCCGCTCCGTAGGGCGTCGCCGTCGCTGCCTCCGGGGTCGTGGGGAGGGCCGCAGGGCCCCGGGCCCGCGGGGCGGCGCGTGCGCGCCACCCCGCGGGCGGGGGCACGGGGCGGAGGAGTCCGCCGCACCGCGGGCTACGCGAGCGACAGCTTCCAGGTCACGCTGATCACCAGGCCCGAGACGACCACCAGGAAGACCTTGCGGACGAAGGCGGACCCGCGCTTCATGGCCAGCGAGGCACCGAGGATGCCGCCCACCAGGTTGCACACGGCCATGGCCGCACCGAGGCCCCACAGCACCTTGCCGGCGGGGATGAAGAAGACCAGCGCCCCGAGGTTGGCGGCGATGTTGACGACCTTGGCCACGGCGGACGCGCGCAGGAACGCGTAGCCGATGACCCCGACGAGGAGGAACACCAGGAAGGAGCCGGTGCCGGGCGGGCCGAGGCCGTCCCAGAAGCCGATGGCCGCGCCGCCCACCGCCATGGCGATCAGTTCACCGCGGTGGCCGAAGCGCCGGTCCTCCGCCACCCCGAACTCCGGTTTGCGCCAGGTGTACAGGCCCACGATCACCAGGGCGCACAGCACCACGGTGTTCAGGACCGACTTGGGCAGGGCGGAGGCGACCGCCGCCCCGGCGACCGAGGCCGGGAAGGTCGTGGCGGCCATCTGCCCCACGGCCTTCCAGTCGAGCGGTGTCCTGCGGGCGAAGGTGACCGCCGCGGCGGAGGTCCCCACCAGGCCCACCATCTTGCTGGTGGCCAGCGAGTACACCACCGCGCCACCGGGGTTGACCAGGAGCATGGCGGGGAGCTGGAGCAGTCCGCCGCCCCCCACGATGGCGTCGATCGCGCCCGCGAGGAAGGCCGTCACGCACAGGAACGCGAGGGCGGCCAGGGCGATGTGGCCGAATCCCGGCCAGTCGAGCGGCGTCCACAGGTCCACGTGCGTCAGCGCTCCACGGCCAGGGCGGGCTGCCGGTCGGCGACCTGGTGCAGGCGCCGCACGGCGTCGCGCACGACGGCTTCGTCCACGCCGAGGCGGGCGACGATCCGCACCTGGGTGTCGGTCCACCGGGCGACCTTGACGCCGGCGTCGGCGGCGGCGGAGACGAACTCGGCGGAGCTGAGCCCGGTGCCGGAGACATCCGCGATGACCATGTTGGTCTCCGGCTCCGGGGCGCTGAACGCCGGGTTCTCGACGAGGAGTTCCCGCAGCAGCCGGGCGTGTGCGTGGTCCTCGGCGAGCCGGTCGATGTGGTGCTCCAGGGCGTACAGCGCGGCGGCCGCCATGAAGCCGGACTGGTGCAGGCCGCCGCCGTACCACAGGCGGTAGACGGCGGCCCGTTCGATCAGTTCGGCCGGACCGGCCAGCACGCTGCCGAAGGGCGCGCCGAGGGCCTTGGCGAAGGAGACCGCGACGGTGTCGACGGTGGCGGCGTACTCGGCGAGCGAGGCGCCGGTGGCGACGCTCGCGTTGGGCAGCCGGGCGCCGTCCATGTGCGTCGGCAGGCCCTTGGCGAGCGAGGCCGCGCGCAGGTCGGCCAGGTCCGACAGCCCGATCGCCCGGCCGCCGTAGTAGTTGACGGTGTTCTCGACCCACACCAGGGACGGTGCGGAGGTGAGCCGGGCCCGCCGCTTGCGGTCCACGGCCGCGTCCAGGTGCGCGGGGGTGAGGATGCCGTCCGGGGTGTCGACCGGGTTGAGGACCACGCCGCTCAGGTCGGCGGTGGCCGCGCTCTCGAAGAAGTTGATGTGGTACTTCGCGTCGGTGATGATTTCGCTGCCGCGGTCGGTGTGCACGCGGATGGCCAGCTGGTTGCTCAGGGTGCCGCTCGCGGTGAAGAGCGCAGCTTCCTTGCCGAGGAGCTCGGCGCACCGCTGCTCCAGGCGCTGGGTGGTGGGGTCTCCGCCATACAGGTCGTCCCCCACTTCGGCGTCCGCCATGAAGCGGCGCATCTGCGGAGTGATGGTGCTCAACGTGTCGCTGCGCAGGTCGATCGGTGCCGGCATGGGTGTTTCCCCTCGTCGGTCGGTCGGGACGCGTGCGGATGCGCTCGCGTCGTCGGCGAGGACGCTAGCGATCAACGCGCAGAATGGAAAGAGCCTTTCGAATGGTGGACTCCTGTGGCCGGCGGGGCAGTTGGGGCGGAGAGGCGGTGTCCCCGCGAGGAGGAGTTGGGCGGCAGTGGGGGAGAGGGGCTGTACCTGGCGCTGCCCGGGGGCTCGGGGGCGGTGCGGCGGGCGGTCATCGGGCGCTTTTGGGCGCCTCCCCTTCTCCATGAGAAACACGAGTAACTCGTACAACCCCCGTCCCTATTCGCAAGTCTGATCGAGTTGTACGCGCTGGCCTGCGTACCGTTCGACTCATCAGGAGGGCCTTTCTTGGCTTCAGCACATACCACCCGACGTCGCCTCGGCGCCGCCGTCGCCACCGTTCTGGCCGTCACGGTCGGAGCCGGCGTCCTGGCCGCGCCCGGTGCCGTGGCGGCCCCGGCCTCCGTGGTCGCGGCCGCCGCCGCGCCGGCTGACGCTCCCGCCGCCCCGGCGACGCTGCCGGTCGGCGCCGACATCGTCAGCAGCGGCGAGACCGGCTACCTCACGACCCGGAAGGACGAGGCCGGCCACCCGGTTCTGGAGTGGCGCACGTACGCCGACGGCTCGGTGACACCGATCACCGACGGCACCGTGGGCTACGAAAGCGACACCGACACCGTCGTGACCGGCGACGGCGGCACCACGTTCTACCTGCGGGACATGACGGACGGCGCCGCGCCGACCGTGTCGTTCGACCTCGCGGCCGAATTCAAGCCCGGGGCCAAGCTCGTCGGCGTCGTCGGCGGCAACCTCTTCGTGAGCGTGCCCACCACCGCGGACTACCACGAACTGTGGCAGCTCTCCCAGGTGGACGGCGCCACCAAGAAGACGCAGCTCTCGGGCAGCAACTACAGCCTCGACTACAAGGTCGTCGCCTCCAACGGCTTCTCCCTGCTCATCCTGGGCAAGTCCCGGGAGATCTCGGGGCCGACCTTCCAGACGGTGTACTGGAAGGCGGCCACCAGTGTCACCAAGGGCGCGGTCATCGACATGGCCGGCCGGCAGATGATCGGCCCCTGGACCGCGAACTCGACGGCTTCCTACCCCGGCGACTACACGGCGTGGACCGAGTACGGGTACTCGGGCAGGGAACCCCAGATCGTGGTGTCCAAGCCGGGCCTCACCAAGAGGTTCCCCCTGGACAGTTCCCTGAGCGGCGCCGTCATCGCCGGCATCACCGATGACACGCTGCTCTACGGGGTCCCGGGGAGCGCCGGCGGCGAGACGCTGAGCCCGCTGTACGCGCGGAGCATCACCAAGGCGGACGCCGAGCCGTACAAGCTTCTGGAGCACTTCTCCAGCGTGGCCCACGCACCCGACAGCAGCCTGCGCGTGCGCGGCGCCACGGCCGACGCCGACGGGCTGTTCAGCATCGCCCCCTCGGGCCTCGACCAGCCGCGCGTGGCCCTGGTGGCGGGCACGGGCCGGTCGCTGGCCGTCAAGGTGGCGGACTCCAAGGTCCCCACCGCGGTGAACCTGGAGACGCCCGGCACCACGGTGCCGATGGAGTGGACCCTGTCGCGCCCGAACGCGACCGTGGACCTTACGCTCACCCACACGGCCACCGGCAAGACGCTCACCCAGCGCCTGCCCCAGCCGGTCAACGACAGCCGCTTCCGCTTCGTCTGGGACGGCCTCCTGGACGGCATCAGCGCGCCCAATGGCGCGTACACCTGGCAGATCACCGCCACCCCGGCCGACGGGATCGGCGGCCCGGCGACCGGCTCGGGGAGCTTCCAGGTCACCCGCGAGGCCAACCCGCACGACTTCAACGACAACGGCTCGACGGACGTCCTGGCCCGGGACGCCTCCGGTGTGCTGTGGCGGGACGACCTCTTCGACTGGCCGTCGGGCGGCCAGGTCGCCACCGCCAAGCGGACGAGGATCGGCGCGGGTTGGCAGATCTACAACCAGGTCACCGCGGTCGGCAACGTCGCCGGGGCCCCGACGGGCGACCTGGTCGCCCGGGACGGCTCCGGCGTGCTCTGGCTGTACCTGGGCAAGGGCGACGGCACCTTCGCGCCGCGCCTCCAGGTCGGCGGCGGCTGGCAGATCTACAACACGATCACCGCAGGCAGCGACCTCACCGGTGACGGACGCCCCGACCTGCTCGCCACCGACACCTCCGGCGTCCTGTGGCTCTACAAGGGCACCGGCAGCTGGTCCGCGCCCTTCGCCCCGCGCGTCAAGGTCGGCGGCGGCTGGCAGATCTACCACCAGATCACCGCCGTCGGGAACCTCGCGGGCAGCGCGGCGGGTGACCTCGTCGCCCGCGACACCTCCGGCGTCCTCTGGCTCTACCAGGGCAACGGCGCGGGCGGCTTCAGCCCCCGCGTCAAGATCGGCGCCGGCTGGAACGCCTTCTCCCACCTCGTCGGTGCCGGTGACGTCACCGCCGACGGCCGCCCCGACCTGATCGCCTACGGCGCGAGCGGCACGTACGTCTACCGCTCGACCGGCTCGGCGACGGCCCCGTTCAGCCGGCAGACGACGACCCTGTACGCGGGGGAGGGCACCACCTTCAACAGCGTCGTCTGAGCAGGTCCGGGCGTTCATGCTGTTCACCGGGTGGGCACGGCCGCGGCCGCGCCCACCCGGGCACCACCCCCGCTCGCCCCCGCGCGCCCCGGTCCCGGCGTGATCGGGAGCCCGCGAAGTCCGCCCGGCCACCGGGCCGTACGGTGTACCAATGCTCGATCCCACACCCCCCGCCGCCACCCCGGCCGCCGCCGGGTCCGCCGAGCCCGCGGCCCGGCCCGGTACGCCCGGAGCGGCGCCCGCGCTCGCCCCTTCCGCCGGCCACCGCCGCCCCGTCGCGGCGGCCTTCCGCACCCTCGCGGCGCTGACCGGGGCGACCGGTATCGTCCTGGACACCATCGCCTCGCACGACCTGGGCCGGCTCTTCAGCTACTTCACCATCCAGTCCAACATCGTGCTGGCCGTCGTCTTCGCCTGGTCCGCCCACCGCGCCTGGACCGGCCGCCCCGCGCTCTCCCCGCGGACCACCGGCGCGGCGCTGCTCTACATCTGCATCACGGGCCTGGTCTTCCACTTCGTGCTGTCGAACGACTCCAGCGGCTTCGCCATGACCAGCCACCGCACCCCCCTCGAATCCGCCGCCAGCCAGCTGCTGCACACCGCGACGCCGCTCGCCGCCGTCCTCGACTGGCTGCTCCTCACCGGCCCCGGCGCGTTCCTGTTCCGCTACGCCTGGCAGTGGCTCACCTACCCCCTCCTCTACCTCCCGTTCGCCCTCGTCCGCGGCGCCCTCCTCGACCCCGGAACCGACGGCCGCTACCCCTACCCCTTCCTCGACGTGGACCTCCACGGCTACGACGGCATCGCCACCAACGCCGTCGTCTTCGCCCTGGCCTTCTACGCGTTGGCCCTGGCCCTCGTCCTCCTCGACCGCCTGCGCCCCCGCCTCCGCGGCCGCGACCGCACGCCGACCACGGCCCCGGCCCTGCCGGCCGAGCGCCCGGCGGACTGACCGACCGCCGCCACCCACCGCGTCCGGGCCGCTCCCGGATCGCGCTCGGGCCGTCCGCCGGTCGTCCGCGGCCATCTCCCCGCCGCCCCGCCGGGTTTCACGTGAAACATTTCCGCCCGCCCACCGCGTCGAAGAAGTGCGGAACGCGGCGCATCGCGCGCAGGCACGCCCGGGTCCGCACCACGGGACATCGGGCACCGGGGCAGGAGGAGCAGATGGGACAGGGCCGCGCGGCGGAGTGCGTGGAGTTCGCGGTGGCGCGGGCCGGACACCTGTATCGGTCCGCGTGCCTGCTCACCGCGGGCGATACGCATCTCGCGGAAGACCTGGTGCAGGAGACGCTCGGGCGGCTGTACGTCCACTGGGGACGGGTCAGCCGCGCCGGGAACCCCGCTGCGTACGCGCAGACCGTCCTCACCCGGATCTTCCTCACCCACCAGCGGCGCCGCAGCAGCACCGAGCGCGCCACGGACGTCCTGCCCGACCGGCCCGATCCGGCGGGCGGGGACCCGGCCTTGCGGCTCGTCCTCATGGACGCGCTCGGGCAACTGCCCGCCAAGGACCGGGCGGTGATCGTCCTGCGCTACTGGGAGGACCGGTCCATCGCGGACACCGCCGAGGTGCTCGGCGCCTCCTCGGCGGCCGTGCGCACCCGCTGCGTGCGCGCCCTGGGGCGGCTCCGGGAACTCCTCGGCGAGGACCTCGGCGCCTGCCCCCACCCCTGACACCGCGCAGCCCCCGCGTCCTCGCTTCCCTCCCCACGCCTCCCCCTCCCCTCAACCCTCTCGACCTCGCGGAAACGGTGGTTCGTCATGCACGTTGAGCAGCCCCACGACCCCTTCGAGGACCGGCTCTCCGACGCCCTGCACCAGGTCGGCGGCACCTTCGCCGCCGACCGGGCCGCGCTCGCCGACGCCGGTGCGGCCCGCGGACGGCGGCTGCGGCTGCGGCGCCGGGCCGCCCTCGCCGCGGGCGCGGCCGGCGTCCTGTGCGCCGGTGCGGGCGGCGCGTGGCTGGTGTCCGCGGACGGTTCCCCGACCGCCTCGCGGGCCGCCGCGGTGGCCGCCGGCCCGCACGCGGCCACGCCGTCCGGTGGGGTGACCAAGGAGGAACTGATCCGGACGCTCGAAAAACTGCTGCCCCGGGGCACGTTCAGCAGCGAAGAGGGGCGCGGCACGGACCAGGACGGGCCGACGCTGCCGTACGCCTCCGTCGTCTACGACGACGGCAAGGGCCCCGCGGCCCTCTCCGTCTCCCTGGGCATCGCCGAGCCGGGCCGTGGCCAGGACACCCCGGAGCGGACCCGGTGCCCCGACCGCGCCTACGTCACCTACGACGCCTGCGCCGCGGAACGGCTGGCCGACGGATCAATCCTGCGGGTCTTCCAGGGCTACGAGTACCCCGACCGGCGGGCCGACACGAAGAGGTGGACCGCGGACCTGGTCACACCGGCCGGGCAGAGCATCTCCGTGCAGGAGTGGAACGCCGCAGCGGAGAAGGGCGCCCCCGACAGCCGCACCGAACCGCCGCTGTCCCCGGCGCAGTTGAAGACCCTGGTGACGGCGCCGGAATGGCGCCGGCTCGCCGAGGCCCTCCCGGCCGGCCTGCGGAAGCGCGCCGAGCGGCCCGCTCCCCTCAAGGACGGCGCGGGCGCCCGGCTCGCCGCCACCCTCACCGGCCTGCTGCCCAAGGGCCTCACGGTGGTCGGGAAGAGCGACGACGTCCGCGACCCGGAATTCACCTACGTCGTCGTCGACGACGGGAAGGGCCGCAGCCTCGTCCAGATCAACGTCCAGCCCGACATGCGGGACGCCGCCGGCGACCTCTTCCGCTCCGGCACCGAGACCCTCGCCGACGGCACCCGGATCGCCGTCCACCAGGGCCCGGGCGAGAAGGGCGGCGACGGCGTGGTGAGGTGGACCGTCGACACCATGCGCGCCGACGGCAAGCGGGTGGTCATCAGCGCCTTCAACGCCCCCACCCAGTCCGGCGCCGCCACCCGCCCCACCCCCGCCCTGACCCTCCGGCAGCTCCGGACCATCGCCCTCGCCCCGTCCTGGTGGCCGACCCCCTGACCACCCCCGCACCCCGGCACGGAACGGCGCCCCACAGCCGGGCCCCGGAGCCGTTACTGCCCCCGCCCCCTCCCCGGACGCTCCGCGGGCGGCAGGGCGCAGGCCGCGGTGCCGCCCGGGAGGCGGTGGCGGTGGGTGGCGATCAGGCGGTAGAGGACGTGGGCGAGGGGGCGTACCGGGGGGAGGGTGAGGACGGCGCCCGCGACGGGCCAGGGGCCGCGGGCGCTCAGCAGCAGGGCGGCGGCGGCCCGGGCGCCGCCGTGCACCGTCCCCGGCGGGGTGATCCACAGCACTTCGTGCTCGGCGCGGCGCCGGGTGACGCCGAGCGCGGCCAGGTCGGCGGACTGCCAGGCGGTGATCCGGCAGCGGGGCCGGACGTACCGCTCGGCGGCCCGCACACAGGCGGTGCAGAAGGCGCAGTCGCCGTCGTAGACGAGGGTGGGGAGCGCGGGGCGGGCGGGGGCGGCGCCGGAGGCGCGCCGGGCAGGCGGCGGTGGGGTCATACGTCCATGCTGCGCCGCCCCGGCCCGGTGCGGAACCGCCCCGGCCGCCCCGCCGCCCGGGCCGGCTGTGCCGGAGGCGTTAGGCGGCGCCGTCGGTGCGCTTCTTCTCCTTCAGGCGGGCGGTCTCCTTGCGGACCTCGGCCTGGGTGGCGCGCTCCTTCCGGAGCCACTCGGGGTTCTCGGTCTTCAGGGCGTCGATCTGCTCGGTGGTGAGGGCCTCGGTGACCCCGCCGCGGGCGAGACCGGAGATGGAGACGCCCAGCTTCGCCGCGACCACCGGACGCGGGTGCGGGCCGTTGCGCCGCAGCTCGCGCAGCCACTCGGGGGGATCCGCCTGGAGCGCGTTCAGCTCGGCGCGGGAGACCACGCCCTCCTGGAACGCGGCGGGGGTGGCCTGGAGGTACACACCCAGCTTCTTCGCCGCGGTGGCGGGCTTCATCGTCTGGGCGGTCTGGTGCGACTTCATGGTCCCAGGGTATCGAGCGTCCGCGCGGCCGCTGACCACGGCCTCCGGCCCCGGCGGGTAGCCTGGCGGGGTGACAGGCTCGGACGTATCCCCTTCGTTCCGGCTCGCGTATGTACCGGGAGTGACACCCGCCAAGTGGGTGCGGATCTGGAACGAGCGCCTGCCGGACGTACCCCTCACCCTCCTCCAGGTCACGGCCGCCGACGCGGCCGACGAGCTGCGGGGCGGCGGTGCCGACGCGGGGCTGCTGCGGCTGCCCGCCGACCGGACGGACCTCAGCGCCATCCCGCTCTACACCGAGACGACGGTGGTCGTGGCGCCCAAGGACCACCTGGTGGCCGCGTTCGACGAGGTGAGCGCCGAGGACCTCGCCGACGAGATCGTGCTGCACCCACTCGACGACACCCTGGACTGGGCGCGGCCGCCGGGACGGCCCGCGCTCGACCGGCCGGCCACGACGGCGGACGCGATCGAGCTGGTGGCCGCCGGGATCGGGCTGCTGATCGTGCCGCAGTCGCTGGCCCGGCTGTACCACCGCCGGGACCTCACCTACCGCCCGGTCACCGGCACGCCCCAGTCCCGGGTGGCGCTGTCGTGGCGCGAGGACCGGACCACCGACCTGGTGGACGACTTCATCGGCATCGTCCGCGGCCGGACGGTGAACAGCACCCGGGGCCGCCGCCCCGCCGCCGGGGCCCCGGAGAAGCCGAAGGCGAAGGGCAAGGCGGCGGAGAAGCCCAGGGAGAAGGGGCAGGCGGCGGCCGGGCGGGCAGCGCGGCGGACGGCCGGCGGGGCCAGGGGCGGCGCGGCCCGGCGCGGGCGGCCGCGCCGGCGGTCGTAGCGGCGGATCAGCGGCCCTGGAGGGCCCGGACGGTGTCCCCGAAGGTCCAGCCCTTCGCGCCGTCCCAGTTCAGGGACCAGGTCATCAGGCCCTTCAGACCGTTGTGGTAGGTGTTCCACGCCTGGGTGACCAGGGCCGGGGAGAGGTAGCCGCCGCCCGCGCCCGGCTGCGCGGGCAGCCCCGGCACCTGCTTGTCGTAGGGGACCCTGATGGTGGTGCCCTGGACGGTCAGGCCCTTGTCCAGGCAGTCGGTCTGCCGGGTGAAGCCCTCCACCGTGCCGGCGCCGTACGAGTCGCCGGAGCAGCCGTACATGCTGCCGTTGTAGTACTGCATGTTCAGCCACCACAGGCGGCCGTTGTCGGCGTACTTCTTGATCACCGGCAGATAGGCGCCCCAGATGGAGCCGTAGGTCACGCTGCCGCCGGTGACGTAGGCGGTCTCGGGGGCCATGGTGAGGCCGAAGCCGGCGGGCATCCGGTCCAGGATGCCGTCGATGATCCGGATGAGGTTGGCCTGCGAGGGCGACAGCTGGCTGATGCTGCCGCTGCCGGTCAGGCCGGTCTCGATGTCGATGTCGATGCCGTCGAAGTTGTACTTCTTCAGGATCGGCACGAGCGTCGCCACGAAGCGGTCGGCGACCGCGGGGGAGTTGAGGTCGATCCCGGCCGCGGCGCCGCCGATGGACATCAGGATCGTGGCGCCGTCGGCCTTGGCCTGGCACATCTCGGCCGGGCTGGGCACCTTCACCGTCGCGTCCATACCGTCCTCCCAGAGGGCGGTGCCGTCCGAACGGATCACCGGGAAGGCGGTGTTGAGGACGCTGTAGCCGTGGGCGCGGATCCGGGAGTCGGTGATCGGGGTCCAGCCGAACGGCGGGTGGACGCCGTTCGCCGCGCCGTCCCAGTTCTCCCAGTAGCCCTGGAGGACCTTGCCGGCGGGCCGCGGCTTGACGGCGCAGGTGTCGGCACGGGGGGCGGCGGTGGCGGGCACCGCGGTCCCCAGCACCGGCAGCAGGCAGGCGGCCGCGAGGCCGGCTCTCAGCAGACGCGCTATCCGACCGGTCACGCTGTGCTCCCTTCACGCCGCGACGGGGTGCCGTGGCGGGGAAATCGGGGGGTGGTGCGCACACCGTAGATTGGTCCATACCTTTCGTCAATGGGGTGCGGTGGGGCGGGAGTTGGCCCGGGCGGAGCCGGGCCGGGCTCCGCCGGCCGATGACGGTGCGGCGGAGGGGGGTGGCCCCCTGGAGGCGCCGCCGTGCGCGGCGCCGGACCGCCCGCCTTGACCTTCACCCCGGCGTGAACGTCGAGGGTGGCCCCATGGATACCTCACCGACACCCGTACGACCGGCCCGCCCCGCGGACCCGGCACCCCCGGAGCCGTCCGCACCCGCGGCAGCACCCCGGACCGCACCCCCGGCACCGGCGGGCGCCGCGGGCGGCGGCCGGCCCTGGGGGCCGGCCGTGCTCACCCTGGGCGCCTTCACCCTCGGCACCGGCGAGATCATGATCGCCGGACTGCTGCCGGACGTCGCGGCGGACGCCGGGGTGCCGCTGTCCACGGCCGGGCTGCTGGTCAGCGTCTTCGCGCTGACGGTGGTCGTCGGCGGGCCGGTGCTGGCGCTGGCCACCACCGCGGTCCGCCGGCGGACCCTGCTGACCGGGCTGCTGGCGCTGTACGCCCTGGGCGGCGCGGTCTCGGCCCTGGCCCCCGGCTTCCCGCTGATCGCGGCCGGCCGGGTGGCGTCCGCGCTGGCGCACGCCGGGCTGATGCCGCTCTTCTTCGGCCTGGCCGCCGACGTGGTGCCCGCACACCGGCGGGGCACCGCGGTGGCCCGGGTCTCGCTCGGACTCGGCCTGGCCATGGTCGCCGGCCTGCCGATCGGCACCGCACTGGGCCAATGGCTGTCCTGGCGCGCCGCGTTCGCCGCCGTGGCCCTGCTCACCCTCGCCGTCGCGGGCCCGGTACTCGCCCTGGTGCGGGCGGCCGGCGACCCGGCGGACGGCGACGCGGACGCCGGGACGGCGGGCGGCCGGGCCGCGGAACTGCGCGTCCTCGGGGAGCGCCGGGTGCAGGCCGTGGTGACCGTCACCGCGCTGAGCGCCGCCGCCGCGTTCACCGCGTACACCTATGTCACACCGCTGCTCACCGACACCGTCGGCGTCGAACCGCGGTACGTCACCGTGCTGCTGCTCCTCTTCGGCACCGGCGGCACCCTCGGCAACCTCCTCGGCGGGAAGCTGGCGGACCGTTCGGTGACCGGGGCGGTCTGCGCCGGGGTGCTGGCCCTGGCCGGGTCGCTGCTGCTGCTCGGCGCCGCGGTGGCCGTACGGCCGCTGGCGGTGGCGGCGCTCTTCCTCTTCGGCGCCGCGTACTACGCCGTCATCCCGGCGGTCAACACCCGGCTGCTGAACGTGGCGTCGCAGCGGGCCAGGACCCTCGCGCTGACCGTGCAGAGCTCGGCGTTCAACCTCGGGATCGCGGGCGGCGGCTGGCTCGGCGGGCAGTTGCTCACCGGCGGGGTCGCGCTGCGCTGGGTGCCGGTGGCGGGCGGGGCCGTCGCGCTGCTCGCCCTGGCGGCCGCCGGCGCCGAGCACCGCGGCGAACGGCGGCGGGCCCGGGCCGGGGCGGTATCCGGCGGCGGCCCGCACGGCGCGGCGGCCGACGGGACGACGGGAGCGGGCGCGTGAACGAGGTCAACCGCCGCGTCATCGCGGAGTTCCGCGCCAACGGGGGCGTCGTCGGCGGCCCGTTCACCGGGCAGCCGCTGCTCCTGCTGACGACCACCGGGGCCCGCTCCGGGCTGGCGCGGACCACGCCGGTCTGCTACCTGGCCGACGGCGACGGCCGGTTCGCGGTCTTCCCCTCCAACGGGGGCGCGGCCACCCCGCCGGCCTGGTACCGCAATCTGACCGCCCACCCGGAGGTCACCGTGGAGGTCGGCACCCGGGTGCTGCGGGCCCGCGCCGCGGCGGCCACCGGGGCCGAGCGGGACCGGCTGTGGGCCCGGCAGGTCGCGGCCGACCCGCAGTTCGCCGTCTTCCAGGAGCGCGCCGGGCGAGCCGTCCCGGTCGTCGTCCTGACCGTGCTCGCCGACCGGGCTTGACCTTCACGTCCACGGCAACGTCTACGCTTCCCCCGACGGCCGACACCAGGAGGGAGCACCATGCGGATCGGGGAACTCGCCCGGACCACCGGCGTCACCACCCGGGCGCTGCGCTACTACGAGGAGCAGGGCCTGCTCCGCCCCGACCGGACCGCCAACGGCTACCGCAGCTACGGGGAGGGCGCCGTCCGGGTCGTCGAGAACATCCGGCTGCTGCTGGCCGCCGGGCTGACCACCGAGGACCTGCGGCTGCTCGACGGCTGCCTGCGCGACGAGCTGACCGGAGGGCACCGCTGCGCCGATCCCGCGCCCAAGATCGAGGTCTTCGAGCAGCGGCTCGCCCTGCTCCAGGCGCGGATCGCCGACCTGGCCGCGGTCCGCGACCAGCTCCTGGACCGGCTGGCCGACCTGCGCGGGCAGTCCGGCGGGGCCGGGCAGCCGGACCGCACGGGGCAGCCCCGCCGGGCCGCGCCGGGGGGCTGCCCGGACGCCGCCGCGCACACCGTGCCGGCGGCGGCCTGACGCCCCCCGCACCGCCCGGGGCGCCCACCGCACGCACCGCCGCGCCCTCGCCCGGCTCCCGGTCCCGGGCCCGGACCGTGCGCGCGGCGCCGAGAGCCTGAGCCGCCGGCCCGGCCACCGTCGTCGCACCACCGCCCGTGCGGCCCCCGCCGCGCCGTGTCAGCGCGCCGGACGGCGGCGCGGGGCCCGCGCCCACGGCCGTAGAGCTGCCCCGGCTCCCGCCGCCGCTGACGCCCTGGATGCCACCGCCGTCGGACGGGCCGCGAAGGCCGCCACCACCACGGCCGCGCGGCGCACCGCCCGGGCGCGGCCGAGGGGGCCTCGCCGCCCGCTCACCGGCCCGTGCGGCGCCGCACCGACCGGTACCGACCGGGCCGCCTCAGCTGCTCCCGCCACCGCTCCGGGCGCGCGGACGGCCCGGTGCGCCCGGGAACGGCACCCCCGCCCGCGCCCGCGGGTCAGCCCACCAGCGGTCGCATGGCCGCGCCGAGCACCGCGCACCACGGCGGCTCGCCGCCCGGCTCCCGCGCCACCGCGCGCCCGCACCGGCCGGCCGGGCAGCCGTACCGCTCGCCGCGGCCGTCCCCGGCGCCCGGTGCGGCGACGGGCGCCGCGCCGTCCCAGGGGTCCCGGTCCTGTCCGGCCGGGGCGATGCCCAGCCGGGCCAGCAGGGCGCCGGCCGACGCCCCGTCCCGGACCGCCGCCAGGCCGTCGGCCAGCTCGTCGGCCGACGGGGTGCCGCGCACCGCCCGCCGCACCGCGCCCAACTGGGCGCACAGCGCGGCCAGATCAAGGTCTTCCCGGCCGGACGCCGGTGCTGTCGATGCCATGGGCTGCCGTTCCGATCGGGCCTATGCTGAAGTGCCCGGAGGGGCCGCGGGACCGCACGGGGAGACAACCGCCGTACGGCGCCGCACGGTTGCGGACCAGGCACCTCATTCTCGGGCCAACGGGGGCACGATGCGAGAGTTTTCACGGGATCCGGCGCGGGATCCCTCCCGGGACGGCTCACGGGACCGGCTGCTCGTCGCGGTACGCCGGGCCATCGCCACCGTCCGCGACACCGGCGACCTCGCCGGCCTGCGGGCCCTGGAGCGGCAGGGCGCGGTCACCCGGCTGGTCATCAGCATGGACGGCGCCCGGTGGCCGGATCTCGCGGCCCTGCACGCGGTCGGCCTGGCCCGCTGGGCGCAGTACGTCTTCGGCCCCGACGGCGCCCACCAGGCCGAGTGGGAGGCGTCCCTCCAGCCGCTGTCCTGCGTCTACGCCAGGGAGCGGGACGCGGTGCCGCCGGAGGCCGCCGCGGTGCTGGAGGCGCTGCGCGCCGGCCGCCGGCCGGTCGGCCCCCGGGTGCCGCGCGAGGTCCGCCGGTGGGTGCTGGCGGGCCTGCGGCAGCGCGAGGAGCTGTCCGCGGACTTCGTCGCGGCCGCCCGCGGGCTCGACCCGCACGGCCGCCGGCCGCAGCAGGACACCGCCGCGCTCCACCCGTTCCTGGACCTGACGCCCCGTCACCATCCGGAGCGGGTGAGGGCGCTGCGCCTGCTCGCGGTCAGCCTCCGGACGCGCTACCGCGAGACCGGTGACGCCGCCGTCCTCGCCGAGGCGGTCCGCTTCGGCCGGGAACTCCTGCTGCTCATCCCGGCCGCCGGCGCCCGCTGGGCCGACGCCGTCGCCCACCACGCCCGGGTGCTCGGCGACCACTACCGGCACACCGGCGACCGCGGGGACCTCGACGAGGCGGTCGAATGCGGCCGGGAGGCGCTGCGCCACACCCCGCAGGACAGCGAGTGGCTGGCCGACCGGCTCGACGCGTTCAGCCTGCACCTGGCGCGGCGCTACGACCTCAGCGGCGCCCCGGCCGACCTCAACGCCGCCGTCGACGCCTGCCGCGGCGCGGTCCGGGCGGCGCCCGCCGGCGCCCCGGACGCCGTCGCCCACCGGGCCCGGCTCGCCGGCCTGCTGGTCAAGCGCCACCGGGTGACCGGCGACGGCGCCGCGCTGGACGAGGCCGTCCAGCTCGTCCGCGGCGAGCACCAGCCGCTGCCCGCCCCGGGCCGCGACCGCGTCCTGCTGAAGCACGCGGAGGTGCTGCACGCCCAGTACCGGCGCACCGGGTCGGCCGGAGTGCTGCACGAGGCCGTCGAGCTGTACCGGCAGGCGGCCGGTGAGCGGCGGGCGCGCCGCGGCCACCGCACCGATCTGGCGACCGCCCTCGGCCACTTGGGCAACGCCCTGTACGACCTGGCCGCCGACTTTCCCCAGGACGGGCCGGGCCCGCGCGGGAGCGGGCCGGTGCCCGCGGAGCCCGCGGCGCTGCGCGAGGCGGTCGCCGTCCACCGGGAAGCGGTCGCGGTGAGCGCCGCCGACGACCCCCGGCGCCCCGGCCACCTCGACGACCTCGCCCGCGCCCTGCGCGAACGGGCCCGGGCCACCGGGCGCCCGGACGCCCTCGACGAGGCGATCGCCCTGCTGCGCGAGGCCATCGAATCCGCCCACGCCGCCCGCCTCTTCCGCCCCGCCATGCTCTCCCACCTCTGCGCCGCCCTCCTGGAACGCCACCGCCACACCGCGAGCGAGGAACCGGAACCCAAGCTCATCCGGGAGGCGTACGTCGTCGCCGAGGCCGCCGCCCGGCACGCCACCGGGCCGCCCGCTGAACTCCTGCGCCTGCACCGGGCGCTGGCCGAACTCGCCACCGCCACCGGCCGCCGCCCCGAGGCCGCCGCGGCCTACACCCGCGCCGTCGCCCTGCTGCCCCAGGTGGTGCCCCACCAGCTGCACGGCAGCGCGCCCGAGGACCGGCCGGACCGGCCCGGCCGCGGACTGCCCGCCGACGCCGCCGCCGCGGTCCTCCGGGCCGGCGGGCCGGACGCGCCGGCCCGGGCGCTGGAAGTCCTCGAACAGGGCCGCGGCATCCTGCTGACCCGCTCCCTGGGCCTGCACGGCGAGGAGGAAGCCCTCCGGGCCGCCGCCCCGCAGCTCGCGGCCCGGCTCACCGCCCTGCGCACCGCCCTCACCGCCGCCGCGGCCACCACCGCAGCGGGCCCCGGTGACGCCGCCGACCGGCGCCACCGCCTCGCCGGGGAATGGGACGCGGTGGTCGACGAGGCGCGCCGGCTGCCCGGTCTGGAGGGCTTCCTCAAGCCGCCGCGGCTGGCCGCACTCCGCCCGGCGGCGGCCGGCGGCCCGGTGGTCACCGTCAACACCAGCCCGCTGCGCTGCGACGCGCTGGTCCTCACCAGCGGGGGAGTGGCCGCCGTCCCGCTGCCCGGCCTGCGCCACGCCGACGCCGAGGAGCGCGCCACGCGCTTCACCGAGGCGCTGCGCACCGCCGAACTCCCCGGCACGCCCCTGGTGGACCGGCTCACCGCCCAGGCGTACCTCCGCGACACCCTCGGCTGGCTCTGGGACACCACCGCCGCCCCCGTCCTCGCCCACCTCGACCGCACGGCCGCCGGCCGACCCGGCCCCGCCGACGGCCCCCGGCCGCCCCGCCTGTGGCTCTCCGCCACCGGGCCGCTGGCCCTGTTGCCGCTGCACGCCGCCGGCCACCACGGGGAGGACGGCGGTGCCTGCACACTCCTGGACCGCGCGGTGCCCTCGTACACCCCGACCGTCGCCGCCCTCGCCGCCGCGGTCCGCACCGCCCGCCCCCGCCCGCCGGCACCCCTGGTCGTGGCGATCCCCCGCACCCCCGGTTTCGCGCCGCTGGACGGCGCCCTCACCGAGGCCGACGCGGCCGCCGCCCGCTACGGGCCCGGCACCGTCGTCCTCACCGGCGCGGACGCCACCCGCTCCCGGCTGCTGGCCGCGCTGCCCGCCGCCACCCACCTCCACCTCGCCTGCCACGCGGTCGCCGACCCCGCCGGCCCGTACGGCAGCCACCTGATCCTGTACGACCAGCCGCTGACCGTCGCCGAGATCTCCCGGTTCCGCCTCGGCCACGGGGAGTTCTGCTACCTCTCGGCCTGCGCCACGGCCCGCTCGGGGCAGCTGCCCGACGAGGCCGTCCCCCTCGGCGGCGCCTTCCACCTGGCCGGTTACGGCCAGGTCGTCGCCACCCTCTGGCCCGTGGAGGACGCCACCGCGGCCGAGGCCGCCCGGCTGTTCCACACCAGCCCGCACCCCGCCCCGGCGGCCGCCCTGCACGACGCCGTCCGCCGGCTGCGGGCCGCCGCCCCCCTGCTGCCGAGCCGGTGGGCCGGGCACGTGCACATCGGGCCCTGACCGCCCGGCCCGCCCTCCCGGACGGCAGCGCCGGCCTGCTCGTCCAGGGCCCCGGCCCCAGGCACCGTCGCGGCCGTGTGCCGCGACGGTGCCGGGGCGGATTCCCCGGCTCAGCCCAGCCGCAGGGGCAGTTCCGCCAGCCGCCAGTTGCCCGGCAGGGGTACCCGCCGCAGGGCGTCCGGCGCCACCGCCAGGGAGAGGTCCGGGTAGCGCGCGAGCAGTTTCCCGAAGGCCACTTCGGCCTCCTGGCGGGCCAGTCCGGCGCCCAGGCAGTAGTGCATCCCGTGGCCGAACCCGACGTGGTTCTCGGCCCGGGCCGCCGGCTGACGGGTGAGGTCGAGCCGGGTGGGCTCGGCGTAGTGCCGCGGGTCGTAATTGGCCGCCACCAGGACCAGCTGCACGGCCTCGCCCTTGGTGATCCGGGTGCCGGCCACCTCGACGTCCTCGGTGGCATAGCGCATCTGCGTCATCTGGACCGGCCCGCACCAGCGCATCAATTCGTGCACGGCGCGCGGCAGCAGTCCCGGGTCGGACCTCAGCAGGCGCAGCTGATCGGGGTGGGTGAGCAGCGCGGCGGTGCCGTTGGAGATGAGGTGCGCGGTGGTCTCGTGCCCGGCGAGGACCAGGGTCAGGACCAGGGTGACCATTTCGATGTCGCTGAGCCGGCTGCCGTCGTCGTCGTGCGTGCGGATCAGCTCACTGAGCAGGTCGTCGGTGAGCGCCGCCCGCCGGGCGCCGATGAGTTCGTGGATGTGGTCGATCATCGCCGGGAAGGAGGCGGTGAGCTGCTCCGGCCGGAGCGAGACGAGCTGGGAGCCCCATTCCCGCCACTGCGGGCGGTCCTCCTCCGGAATTCCCACCAATTCGCAGATGACCGTGATGGGGAGCGGATAGGCGAAGTGCCGGAGGAGGTCCACGACGCCGTTCTCGGCGTGTTCCGGGAGCCGGTCGAGCAGGTCGTCGGCTATCTCCTCCACCCGGGGCCGCAGATCCATGATCTTACGGGCCGTGAACGCCCGGGAGACGAGCCGCCGGATCCGGGTGTGGTCGGGGGCATCGAGATTCAGGATGCTGCCGGCGAGGTAGTGCCGGTACTGCTCGGGCAGTCCCAGCATGTCCATCAGCCGGTCGATCGGGGATTCGCCTTCGGCGGCGCCCTTCGCACGGGCCGGGTCGTTGGCGAACCGGTGGTCGCGCAGGATCGCGCGGACCTCCTCGAAACGGGTGACGAGCCACACGGGGGTGTCGTCCACGAAGCGGCCGCGGACGAGCGGGCCCTGCTCCCGCAGTGCGCCGTAGCCGGTGAACGGGTCGGCGAGCAGCGCCGGTTCCATCACATTGGGCTCGCCGGGGTGTTTGCCGATGTGCTCGGTGAACGGGGAGGCCGCTGTTTCGGTCATGTCTCTTTCTCCTGTGGGGATGAGCATGGGTGAAACGGAAATCCGCGCGGACGGCGGGCCGGGTCGCGGCCGGGCCGGCGGGTGTTCAGTCGCGCACGTGGCGGCGCAATTCCCGGGCGCTGTGTTCCTCCATCCGCGCGTACAGCGCGATGACGTCGGGTGCGGCGGCGGCCACCGCCTCGCCATGGGTCGGACCGTGGGCCGCGCCGGGCGGCTGGCCGGCCGCGAATTCCTCCGGGGAGATCTCCACGGCCCGGTGGACGGTGTCGGCGAAGATGTCGCCGCGCACCTCGGGGCTGTCCGGGGCACGGTCGTACAGCATCGCCTCCGCCAGGAAGAACCCGGCCGCCATGGACAGCAGCGCGTACTGCTGGTGCCGCAGGTCGGTGTCGGTGCGCACCAGACCGTGCTCCCGGAGTATTTCCAGACTCCCGTGCAGGGCCTGGTCGCTGACCTCCATCAGCTCCGTCAATTCCTTCTTCGCGGTGTCGTTGAGCCGGCCGAGGACATCGGCGTCGTCGGTGTACAGGGCGCGCAGGACCGGCTCGGCCAGGAAGTCGCGGTAGAAACCCCGCAGCATCCGGCTGGGCAGGATGTTCCGCGGATCGGCCCGCATCCGCGCCAACTGCTGCTGCTGGCTGCGCCACTTGGCCTTCAGCACCACGGCCAGCATCAGCGAATCCTTGGTCTTCCAGTGCAGGTAGACCGTGCCCTTGCCGACGCCCGCCCGGCGGGCGATCTCGTCGATGGTCACCCGCCGGTAGCCCCAGGCGAGCAGCAGCTCCTTGGCCGCCTCCAGGATGCGCTCGCCGCGCTCGGCCCGCTCCACGTCCTCGGCTCCTTCCCGTTCCGTGACCAGATGTCGAATCTGGTCACGGAGTCAAAGCTAGCCCCGGCGCACCCCCTCCATAAGGCGGTTTCCGGCCACCCGCCCTCCCCCGCAAGGCGGTTGGCGACCGGCCTGTACGGGCCGGGGCGGCCGGGGCGGCCGGGGAGCATGGCATCGTTCACCGCACCGCACCGACCGCTCCGGGGCGGCGACGGGCCCTGACCGAGGAGAACGCCATGCTCAAGACCTTCGCCGAGCTGACCACCCCCCTGGTGGCCGATGCCTGCGTCCGGCTCGGGGTGCCGCTGCGCGCGGCGCCGCCGGGTATCGGCGCGGTGGTCCCCGGACACCGGCTCGCCGGCCGGGCCCTCCCGGTCCGGCACTACGGGAGCGTCGACATCTTCCTGGAGGCCTTCACCGACGCCGCGTCGGGCGACGTCCTGGTCATCGACAACGGCGGCCGCCGGGACGAGGCGTGCGTCGGCGACCTGATCGCCCTCGAAGCCCGGGCCGCCGGACTGTCCGGCCTGGTGATCTGGGGCCTGCACCGCGACACCCCGGAACTGGTGGAGATCGGCCTCCCGGTCTTCAGCTACGGCCGCTGCGCGCCCGGTCCGGTACGACTCGGCGAACGGGAGGCGGACGCCCTGGTCAGCGCCCGTTTCGGGGACCATCTGATCACCGCGGGCGAGGTCGTCCTCGGTGACGACGACGGCGTGCTCTTCGTCCCCGCGGACCGCGCCGCCGAGGTGCTGGAGACCGCCCGGTCCCTCGGGGACACCGAACGCGAACAGGCCCGCCGGATCCGCGCGGGCGACACCCTGCGCCGGCAGACCGCCTTCGACGACTACCTCGCCCGCCGCGCGGCCGATCCGGCGTACACCTTCCGGCAGCACCTCCGGCGCGTCGGCGGGGCGGTGGAGGAGTAGGCGGGGCAGCGGCCGCCGCGGGACGGTGCGGCGCCGGCCGGCCCCGGGTTCCCGTCCGGCGCCGTCGTCGTACCACGGGTTGACGCGGCGTTACGCCCCACGGGTTGACGCCACGGGGCGGCGGATCAAGGACAGTGAAGGCAGCGCGGGAGAGCAGGCGGCCCCCGCACACCACGCACCCACCGCCCGAAGAGGAGCACCTCATGACCACCGCACCCGACCCTCGCACACCTCGCCCAGCCCGCTCCGGCTCACCGGAAGCGGCCCCGCCCTGGCCCGACACCCCGGTGGCTGGCCCACCTCGGGCCGACTCCCCGGTGGCCGCCTCACCCCGGCCCCACCGCCCGGTGCCTGCCTCCTCCCGGCCCAGTCCACCCGCGCCCGTGCGCACGGCACCGCCGGGGCCCGGCCGCGCCCCGCCGTGACATGCCGCCGACGGCGTAATCATCGGGTTGGCTGCCCGGGGCCGTCAGGCTGTGGGCCCGGAGCACGGTCGCGGCAGCGGCCGTGGCGGGAGCCCGTCCGGACAGGCCGGTGAGTGGGACGTTGAGCGGTGGTACGGAAGACAGGGGTGACGGCGTTGGCCTGTCCGGTCCCGGTGACGCGGCGGGAGCCACCGCCGTGAGGGTGGCCGCCGGCCCCGGCCGGACCGCCCAGCGGCTCTCCGGCCTCGTGGACAGCAACGGCTTCGAGGCACCCACCGTCCCCGCCTGGATGCGCTGGCTGCCGGCGCTCTACGTGGTGTTCGTCCTGCTGCTGGAGTTCGTGACCCCCACCCAGTGGGCGGTGAGCTCCCTGCTGATCGCCGTCCCGGTGCTCGCCGCCTTCACCCACGGCCCGGTCGGCGTCGCCCTGGTCACCGTCTTCGCCGTCGTCCTGGAGGGCGTGCTCGCCGGCACGCCGTGCTGCACCGGCACCAACATCCATCAGTTATGGGAGAACCACCATGTCGCGGCCTATATCTCCACCACGGTCGTCGGGATGCTCGGCGTCGCGCTGGCCGGGTACCGCCGGCGGCAGCAGCGGCATCTGGTGCGCGCCCACTCGGTGGCCGAGGCCCTGATGCGGACCCTGCTCCGGCCGGTGCCGCACCGGGTCGGCAGGGTCCAGGCGGCGGGCCTCTACCGCTCCGGCGAGGTCGGCACGATGGTGGGCGGGGACCTCTACGACATCCGGGCCACCCCGGCCGGGGAGCGGGCCATCATCGGGGACGTGCGGGGCAAGGGCCTCCAGGCGGTCCGTACGGTCGCCGACATCCTCGGCAGCTTCCGCGAGGCGGCCTACGACCCCGGGGACCTGCTGTCGGTCGCTGCCCGGATGGAACGGCGGCTGGCCCGGGAAGCCGCCGAGATCCCCGACGACGAACTGTTCGTGACCGCCGCACTGGTCGAGTACGACGCCCGCGCCGAGCAGGTGACGATCATCAACCACGGGCACATCGAGCCGGTGCTGATCTCCGGAGGGGAGGTGACCGCACTGACCGGACCGCCCGCGCTGCCCCTGGGCCTGGGCGGACTGGCCGCCGAGCGCCCGGTCTCCTACACCCACCGCTTCCGCTGCGGGGACGTCCTGCTGCTCTGCACGGACGGCCTGATCGAGGCCCGGGACCACACCGGCGCGTTCTACCCGCTGCTGGAGCGGCTCGGCCGGCGCTTCGCGGGGCGGCCCGCGCCGGGGCCGGCCGAGGTCATCGATTTCCTCAACGCCGACCTGCCCCGCCACACCCGCGTCCTCCACGACGACGTCGCGATCCTCGCGCTCGCCCCGTGCGAACCGGACGCGGCGGCGTAGGCGGCGCAGGGGAGGGGCGGGCGACCGGCGCAGTGCGCTCCAGGGTTGCTCCGGTCGCTTCCGGTGGTCCGGCGTTGGACCCTGGAAGGGTCAGCGGGGTCATGGCACAGAGCTGTGAGGTGTCCTATGAGCACTCTGGAAGAACACATCGACCTCAGCGTTCCGGTCGGGACCGCCTGGGACTGCCTGCATCGCGCGGAAACGTATCCACGGTTCCTCAACGGTGTCCGGGGCGCCCGCTCGGAAGGCCGGCGGGCGCATCTGGACGTGGAAGCGGCCGGCCAGGAGGAGGGATTCGAGATCGAGATCGTCGACCGGGAGCGGGAGAACGTGATGACGTGGCAGACGATGAGCGGCCCCGATCTGGCGGGGACGTGCTCGCTGCTGCCCATCGACGGGGAGCACACCCGGCTCCAGGCCCGCTTCGAGTACGACCCGGGCGCGATCCGGGAACTCTTCGGCGGCCCGCAGGGGTTCGCGCAGGCGGTGGCGATCGAGCGGGGCGTCCGCACCGACCTCCAGCGGTTCAAGGAACTGGTCGAGGCGCAGGGCACCAAGGCGTAGCGGCCGGCGTCAGACGACGTGGCGTTCGGGCATGGGGCGTTCCACCCCGTCCAGCTCCAGCGTGCAGCGGGGCGCGGTGGGCACGAGCCGTGGTTCGCGGACGCGTACCCGGAAGGTCCGGGCCGGGTCGTCGGGGAGTTCGCCGGTGAGGAGGTTCTGGCCGGTGCCGTGCGCCTTCTGGTACGCGACGACCTTGCCGTTGACCAGGAGTTCGATCTCGCCGTCCCGGCCGGGACCGATATTGACGGTGATCGAGTGGCCGCCCTGGTCGAGGTGGAAGTGATGGCTGCGCCCCATGGCCCTCGCCTCCCGTACCCGCGGCGCCGGACCGCGGGGGACTCCGTGGCGGTGCGCCCCGCGGTTGCGGTACGCGACGCGCACCGGCGGCCGCCCGCCCGGCGCCCGCACTTCCAGGTTAGAGCCGCACCGGCGGGCCGCTACCGCTGGCGCACGCGGTCCGGCGGGCGGGAGGCCCGAGCGACAATGGGGGTGAGTGCCGCGCCGGGCGGTCCGCGGAGTGCGGGGCGCGAGGCCCCGCCCGCAGGATCCCGTGCCCGGGCCGGCGGGAGACGCCGATGAACGGCTCGGTCCGGATCGGACATGTGGTCGGGGTGCCGCTGCGCATGCATTGGAGCGTGCCCCTGCTGGTGGTGCTGTTCGCGTACGGCCTCGGGCGCCAGACGCTGCCCGTCATCGCCCCCGGGCGCTCCGCCCTCGTCTACGCCTTGGCCGGGGTCGTCGGCGCGGCCCTGCTCCTCGGCAGCCTGCTGCTGCACGAGACGGCGCACGCCGCGATCGCCCGGCGCAAGCAGATCTCCGTCGAGGACGTGACCCTGTGGGCGCTGGGCGGGATGACGCGGATGGGGCGCCCGCGGACCGCCGCCGCGGCGTTCGCGGTGGCCGTCAGCGGCCCGCTGGCCAGCCTGCTGATCGGCGGCGTCGCCCTGGGCGCCGGGTTCGGGCTGGGCCTGCTGGCGACGGCCGCGGTGCCCGCGGTGGTGCTGGTGTGGCTGGGTTGGGCCAATGTGTTCCTGGGCGTGTTCAACCTGCTGCCCGCGGTGCCGCTCGACGGGGGCCGGGTGGTGCAGGCGCTCCTGTGGTGGCGCACCGGCGACCGCGACCGCGCCGACCTGGCGGCGTCCCGCGGCGGGCAGGTGATGGGCGCGGTCCTGGTGGCCGTCGGCTGGCTGATGCTGCTGCGCGGCGCCGCGGGCGGGCTGTGGCTGGCGTTCATCGGGCTGTTCATCGTGGTCGTCGCCGGTTCCGAGCGGCGGCGCGCGGCGCTCCAGACCGCGCTGCGCGGGGTGACGGCGGGCGACGCCATGTCGGCGCCCGTGGTGACCGGCGCGGACTGGCTGACCGTCCAGCGCTTCATCGACGAGGTGGCGGTGACCACCCGGCACTCCACCGTCCCGCTGCTGGACTTCGAGGGCCGGCCGAGCGGCGTCGTCCAGCTCCGCAGGCTCGCCGCCGTACCGCCGGCGCAGCGCGCGGACCTGCGGGTCCGGGACGTGGCGACCCCGCTGTCCCAGTGCGCGGTGGCCGCACCGGAGGAGCTGCTGACCGAGGCCATGGACCGCCTGACGCTGCGGACCGGGATGCGGATCCTGGTCGTGGACGCCGGGCAGCTGGTGGGGATCATCACCGGCAACGACATCTCCCGGCTGATGCAGCGGCACACGCTGAGCGGCCGGACGGGGACCGGATGACACCCCGGCGCCCGAGGGCGGACGGGCCGTGACGGACCCGGCGGGGCGGACGCGAGGGAGCGACGGCGATGGACACAGCGGTGCACTACATCACGGTGACGGCGCTCAGCCACCCCGGACTGGTCCGCGAGAACAACGAGGACAGCCTGGTGGCGGGCCCCTGGACGCTGTGCGGCACGGTGACCGAGAACCCCCAGACCCTGGTCTTCCCGCTGGGCAGCCCGCTGGTGGTCGCGGTCGCCGACGGGATCGGCGGGCAGCCGGGCGGCGAGGTGGCCAGTGCGCTGACCGTCGCGCACCTGGCGGCGCTCGGACCGGCACTGGACAGCGAGGAGGCCGTCCGGGCGGCGCTGGTCCGGTGCAACCGCGCGGTCTACGCGGCGGCCGAACGCAACCGCTCGCTGACCGCGATGGGCACCACCGTCGCCGGCGCCGTCGTCCTGGACGGGCGGCTCCTGGTCTTCAACGTCGGTGACAGCCGGGTGCTGGAGGCCGGCGAGGACGGGCTGCGCCGGGTGAGCACGGACGACAGCCCGCCGCTTGCCGCCGGGCAGCGCACCACGTCGCTGGTGACCCAGGCGATCGGCGGGGCGGCCCGGTTCAGCGCGGTCACCCCGCACGTCCGGACCGTGCCGCTCACCGAGGGCCGCCGGTACGTCGTCTGCACGGACGGGCTGACCGACCCGGTCACCGAGGCGGAGATCGGCGCGGTGCTGCGCGCACACGACGGCGCGCGGGCCGCCTTCGAGCTGTGGCGGGCGGCGCTGGAGGCGGGTGCCCCCGACAACATCACCCTGGCACTGGTGCGGGTCGGGGAATGACGCGGCCCGGGGCTATCCCCGGTCGCGGGAGAGCCGGGGGATTCCCAGCCGCGCGCCGGTGTCGTCGTCGAATTCCTCGCAGAACGCGCCGAGTACGTCCTCAAGGTGGGAAAAGGAGCGTGCGGCGAACAAAACGGGCTGATAGCCGGAAATCCGGTACGGCGTGGCGGCCGAGGCCGGCAGATCGAGTGCGCGGACTACCCGGTTCCCGTACGCGGCGATCTCTCCGGAGGAGGAGAGCAGTGCCGCCCCGAAAGCCCGGGGTGCACCGGATTCGGTGACCAGTCCGTATTCCAGGGTGAACCAGTAGATACGGCTGAGAATGTCCAGTGCCTCATCGGTCCGGACCCGGTTCGCGGCCCGGCCGATGGTCCGGTACAGCGCCGCGATGCGCGGCGAGGACAGGTGGATGCCGTGCCCGAACACGTCGTGCAGCACGTCCGGTTCGGGGGTGTAGAGCGGTACGGCCGGATGGCGTACGAACTGCACCGCGTGGAAGTAGCCGTGCTCCATCGACCCGAGGAACCGCTCGTTGGGCACCACCCCGCCGGCCAGGGTGAGCGCGAACCCGGTGCGCGTCCGCAGACCGGGCGTGACCTCGGCGTGCTGCGGGATCCGCTCGGCGGGCAGGTCCGCGTCCGCGGCGGCGTCGCGCACCTCCCGGCAGGCGTGCGCCCGGTGCGCGGGGACGAGGGCGGTGCGCACCGTGCGCCACGTGCGGTGTTCGTCCTCGGTGTAGTCGACGTCCGGGTAGGGCGTCCCCACCCGGTGGCCGGCGGCGCGGGCCGCCAGCGCGTCCCGGCGCCGCCGGTAGTCCGGGTCGCGGCGGCCCGGATGCTGGTCCGCGGGGCCCATCCGTCCCTCGGCGGAGAGGGGGGTCTGCTGCCACACCGTGCTCATGGCTCGCACCATGCCCCGTAACGGGGCGGAGATCACCTGGCGTACGGGCGCCGCGGCGGGCCGGTAGCACGTGCCCGCCTTCGGAAACTCAACACACGTTCAAGGATTCCTCTCGTTATGACTTCGTTTCTTGACGTTCCGGGCCCCGGTGACGTTCACTCAGCCATTCTGGGCCGAGTCAGGGCGGCCCCGTGTGGAGGTACATTTCATGAGGCCGATGAAGGCAATGGACGCGCGGCATGTGACGAATGCAACAATACGTCGCCGCGTCCTCATCAGCGCACTGACGCTTTCCCTCGCCGCTCCGCTGGCGGCCTGCGGAAATGATCATCAGGCGGCACCGGAGGGGAAGGACACCATCGGCCTCCTCCTGCCCGAGAACAAATCCGCGCGCTACGAGAAATTCGATCACCGCATCATTTCCCGGAGAATCGCCGCGCTCTGCCTCGCCTGCAAAGTCGACTACGGCAACGCCGGCTCCAGCGTCGAGACCCAGCGGACCCAGTTCGAGGCGATGGTGGACAAGGGCGTCAAGGTGATCGTCCTGGACCCGGTCGACGCCCGGGCGGCGAAGACCTGGGTGGACTCCGCCGCACGTCAGGGCGTCCAGGTCATCGCCTACGACCGGCTCGCCGAGGGCGACGTCAAGGCGTATGTCTCCTACGACAACGAGAAGATCGGGCGGCTCCAGGGCGAGGGAATTCTCCAGGCGCTCGGCTCCCGCGCGGCCACCGCCGACGTCGTCATGTTCAACGGTTCCCCGGACGACCCGAACGCCCCCTCGTTCAAGAAGGGCGCGCACGCCGTCCTCGACGGCAAGGTGCACAAAATCGTCTACGAGAAAGACATCCCCGAATGGTCCGAGGCCACCGCCAAGAAGGACATGGGCGAGGTCATCAACTCCCGCGGCCCGCAAGGCTTCAACGCGGTCTACTCGGCGAATGACGGGATGGCCGGCGGTATCGCCGAGGCGCTGAAGTCGGCCGGCTTGAAGAATATTCCGCTGGGCGGCCAGGACGCCGAACTCCCGGCTTTGCAGCGGCTGTTGGACGGCACCCAGGCGTTCACTGTTTACAAGGAGGTCCGGCCGGAGGCGGAGACCGCCGCGGAGATCGCCTACCGGCTCCTGCGCGGGCAGAGCACCGCCTCGCTCACGCCGACCACCGCCGCCGGTGCGGGCGGGGCCCGGGTCCCCGCCAAGCTCTTCAAGGCCACCCTGGTCACCAAGGACAACCTCAAGGACACCGTCGTCCGCGACGGAGCGGTCCGTACCGACCTGCTCTGCGTCCCGGCCGTCGCCGCCGAGTGCAAGTCGCTCGGCCTGCTCTGACGCACCACCGGGGCCGGCCCGCGCCGCGGAGGCCGGCCCCGGCCGCGGACGGGGCCCCGCCGGCCCCGGCCCGCCCCGCCTGCCGAACGTGCGCTACGTGCGCTCAGCCGCCCGCGGCACCGGCGGGCCCGCCGCCGACCGTCTCGACCAGGGGCAGCATCCGGTGCGGCACCCGCTCCCGCAGCGCCACCTCCGTCCGCGTCCGCACCACCCCCGGCAGACTGACCAGCCGCTGGATCACGTCCTCCAGGTGCGCCGCGTCCCGGGCCGCCACCCGCGCCAGCAGATCGCCGCCGCCGGTCGTGGAGAACGCCTCAAGGATCTGCGGCACCTCCGCCAGCGCCCCGGCCACCTCCTCCAGATGACCCTGCGTCACCTCGATGTGCACGAACGCCAGCACCGGATGGCCCAGCGCGGCGGGCGAGAGCCGGGGCCCGTAGGCGGTGATCACCCCGTCCCGCTCCAGCCGGTCCAGCCGGGCCTGCACCGTCCCGCGGGCGACACCGAGCACCCGGGCGTACTCCCGCACGCTCGTCCGCGGCTGCTCCAGCAGCAACCCGAGGATCTTCGCGTCCAGCGCGTCCACGGCCATGGGCGCAGGCCCTCCTTGCGGTCAACGGCTCACCGGCGGCGGCCCGGAACGATCCGGCACGACCGCGCACGGCCGGCCGCCACCTCAGGGGCGGGCCGGGGACGGAGGTCGAAAAGGGCCCGCAACGAGCCCGGAAAGAGCCCGTGACCCTTCCGGATACAGATCCATTATCCCCGCGCGGAACCCCTCCCGTCACCGTACCCAAGAACGATCTTTTGCGGCGATTCGCGCCTTTAGCGTTGACCGACCGACCGACCGACCGACCGACCGACCGACTGACCGACCGACTGACCGACCGACCCGGCACCCGGGTCGCCCGCCACCTCTGGAGCACGGATGACGCACGCCCCGCAGCAGCCCCCCGCCGGCCCCGCCGAACACCTCGCCGCGGTCGCCTCCGAACTGGCCGCCATGGCCGCCGAGGACCACCACGCCGCCCCGCACGCCAACAGCGCCGACTTCGCCGAGCAGTTGGCCTGGCGCCGGCTGACCGCCCGGCACGCCGACCGGCTCACCGGGATCATCGACGCCCACGGCTGGCCGACCGCGGACCGCTTCGGCGCGGACGCGGCCCGCGCCGCCTGGCTGATCGCCCAGCACGCCGACCGCCAACTCGACGTCCAGCGCCGGGCGCTGCGCCTGATGGAGCGCGCCGTCGCCGACGGTCTGGCCGGCCGCCGCGAACTGGCCTTCCTCCAGGACCGCACCCTGGTCAACGAGGGCCGCGAGCAGATCTACGGCACCCAGATCGCCGGCGTCCGGGACGGCGCCCCCGTCCCGTGGCCCTGCCGGGACCCGGAGCGGATGGACGAGCGCCGCGCCGAGGTGGGCATTCCGCCCTTCGCGGAGTACGTCGCCCAGTTCGGTTGAGCCCGGCCCGGCGGGCGTGCCCCCGGGCTGTCCGCCGGCCGCCCGGTGGATCATCATGCGGGGATGACCGCGAACCCCGGACCCCCGCCAGCCGTCCGCCTCGACGCCTTCACCCCGTCCCATCTGGCCGGGATCCTCGGCGACGGCCCCGACCCCTTCGGCGTCAGCGCCACGGGCCTGACCTGGCTGCCCAAGGAGGAGCACTTCGGTATCCGCCTCGACGGCCGCCTGGTGGCCCATGCCGGTCTGCGCCGCGTCCCGGTCGCCCTCGGGGGCGCCGAGACCGAGGTGATCGGCGTCGGCGGCGTGGCCGTGGCCCCCGACCTGCGCGGCCGCGGCCTGGCCCGCCGGGCGGTCGAGGCCGCCCTGGCCCACGCCCGCACCATGGGCCCGCGGCACGCCCTGCTGTTCTGCCGCCCGCCGCTGGTCGCCCGCTACGCCCGGCTCGGCTGGCGGGAGGTCCCCGGGGACGTCTGGGTCGAACAGCCCACCGGTTCGGTACGCATGCCGCTGCACTCCCTGTGGACGCCGCTCCAGGAGGGCGCCGCCTGGCCCCCGGGCACGGCCCGGCTCCGGTCCCTGCCCATGTGAAGCCCGGCCGCGGGCCCTCGGGCCGGCCCGTCGCGGGCCTCCCTCTGGGGAAGACCGGTCCTTCCTCTGGGGACGGCTGGCCTTCCCCCTCGGGAACGACTGGCCTTGGGCGGGGACGGGGCTGCGGGGTGAGGGGTACCGGACTGCCCTCCGGGGGCGACCGGCCGTCCTCCCTGGGGCGACCGGCCGTCCTTCCAGGAACAGCGGCCCTCCCTCCAGAGGAACGCGGCGCTGCACCTAGGATCGAGCAGCCATTGATCACCGGCCGGCCGCCAGGCCGGAGGGCTACCGCGGAACCACCACGGAACGACGACCGCGGAAACAGTGCCGAACTACCGTGGCACGGCCGGGAATTGTCGGGGTCACCGGGGTCACCGGGGTCACCGGTGAACGGGGAGGGGATGGGATGATCGGAACCAAGCGCGTCGTCAGGGCGGTCGTGGGCCCGCTCGCGGTCGCGGTCGCGGCGGTGGGCCTGGCGGGCTGCTCGTCGGGCGCCGGGGACGCCGGCCGGCCGGACGGAGCCGGCAAGCAGTCCGGCACCCAGGGGTCCGGCACCCAGGTGTCGGCGGAGGCGTTCGCCCGCACCTACCAGAAAGCCGTGAACGGCCAGGACTGGCAGCACGCGTGCCGGATGCGCACCGACCGGTACCGCCACGGCTCGGTCCAGGCGTGCGTCGCCGACAACACCGAGAGCACCCCGTCCGCCACCCCGTCGCCCAGCGAGAGCAGCGAACCGCCCCTGCGGCGGGCGGACGGCTCCATCGTCCCGCCCAGGCCGAAGCCCTCCACGAGCGGGCCCGACCGGGCCGAGACCGGACCCGTCACGGCCGCCGGCGAGGTCCCGGTGCCCGCCATCGGGGAACACCCGGCCGGTATCGGCATCGGCGTCCAGTACACCGTGACCTGGCCCAGCGGCACCACGACCACCAAGAAGGCCCTGCGCCTGGTCCGGCAGGGCGGCCGGTGGCTGGTCGACCAGGCCGAGGACGTCTACCCCTCCGACGAGGCCCACGGCAACCCGGTCCGCGACGCCCTGATGCGGCCGTGACCGCCGCGGCCTGACGGGCCCCGGACGCAGCCCCCGGCCGCCGACCCGCCGACCGGTGGTCCATTGGCCCTCGAATGGCGGCCGGGAGTGCCGACGAACTGAACCATTGGCACAGCACTTCAAGCCTCTGTTGAGCCATCGGCTGTGCAGGTGCTGAGATAGAGAGGTCGATGGCGCTGCGGTTCCCCCGCGGCGCCTTTCTCATGTCGCGGTGCACCTGGGTGCGGAAGGGGCGGGGCAACTTGCTGAAGAGGGCGTTCGTGGCACCGGATCCCGGGCGGGTGCGGCTGCGGTTCGCGGCCCGGGGCGTGGTCGGGATCGGGCTCGCGGTGGCACTCTGCGGGGCGGCCGGGCACGCGCTGACCGCCGCGGTCGCCGGTGGCCTGGCCGCGCTGCTCGCCCTGTTCACGGTGACCGACCCGACGGTGCGCGGCCAGGCCGTGACGACCGCGCTGCTGCCCGTCGCCGGGCTCCCGGTACTGGCGCTCGCGGCCGCGCTGCACGGGCTGCCGCTCGCCCGCGACCTGGCCTTCCTCGCGGTGGTCGGGGCCGGCGTGTACGCCCGGCGGTGGGGTCCGCGCGGGCACGCGCTGGGCGTGTTCGCCTTCATGTCCTTCTTCGCCGCGCAGTTCCTGCACACCGTCCCCGCCCAGCTCCCCGAGCTGTCCGCGGCGGTGCTGCTCTCGCTCGCGGTGGCGTCGGCGGTGCGCTTCGGCCTGTGGTGCTACGAGCGCCGGCTGCCGGCGCCTGCTCCGGCGCCCGCGCCGTCCGGCGGCACCGGGCTCGCGCGGATCACCACGCGGCAGGCCGTGCAGGCGACCGTGGCGGCCGCCCTCGCGCTCGGCATCGGGCAGGCGCTGTCCGACCAGCGGTGGTACTGGGCCGTCGGCGCCGCCTGGTGGGTGTTCGTGAACACCACCTCCCGGGGCGAGACCCTGGTCCGCGGCTTCCGGCGCTTCCTGGGGACGGTGCTCGGGGTGGTCCTCGGCCTCGCCGTCGCGGTCCCCGTCCACGGGGCGCCGGTGGCCACCGCCGTCCTCGTCGCGCTGAGCGTCTTCGGCATCTTCTACACCGCCGCCGTCTCCTACACCTGGATGATGCTCGCCGTCACCGTGCTGGCGAGCATGCTGTACGGGCTGCTGGGCGTGCTCGACCCGGCCCTGCTCGCCCTGCGGGTGGGCGAGACGGCCATCGGCGCCCTGGGGGCCGTACCGGCGGTGCTGCTGGTGCTGCCGGTGACCACGCACGCGGTCACCGACGCGCGGGTCGCGCGGGCCCTGCGGTGTGTGCACGCGTGCACCGCGGAGGCCGCCGCCCGGCTCGCGGGGGCCCCGGAGGCCGACCCGGCGCCGCGCGTCGCCGAGCTGGAGGCGATCCTCGGCGGGGTGCGGCTCTCGCTCGTCCCGCTGGTGCATCCGCTCAGTCCGCTCCGGGCGCGCAAGCGGCGGGCCCGGCAGGTGCTGGCGCTGCTCGACGACTGCGCGCGCGAGGTCCGCGCACTGGCCTCCGTCGCCGCCGACCCGGAGGCGTCGCACGATGCCCGGCTCGTCGCGGCCTGCCGGCGCGTGGAGGCCGCGGTCGAGGCCCTCACCGACGCCCCGCTGGACGCCCGCCGCGAGGAAACCGGGGCCGCGGCGGAGGCCCACGCCCCCGACGGCGGCCCCGTTCTGGCCCACCTGCACGCCCTGGAACAGGCTCTGCTCGCCCTCGCGGTCCCGCTCGGCAGAACCGACCGCCTCCCCCTGGGCGCCTGACCCGCACCCGCCACGCCTCCGCCCCCTGCCGAACGGCACGCGCCCGCGCAACACGGACACTTTCCGGCCGGGGCCGGTGGGGCGCCCCCGGCCATGGGGCGAGCATCGCCGGGGCGGCACCGCCCGTCCCCGGTCCCCGGCGGGCTGGGCGGCCTACGATGACCCGCGGCGGTCCGGCGGTCTGTCACGGCGGGCGGTCGGACCGACGGGAAGCCGGGGCGGCGGCGCAGGGGGCGGCCCCGCCCAGGCGGTTACCGGAGAGGGGCGGAGCGCCCGCCGGTGCCTGTGGCGCCGATACGCCCCTGCCACGGGCGTCCGTACGCCATGAAGACGACAGCCCGCGCGAGTGCGCCGAACAGCGCGAGGTGGGGCCGGGCACCGGCAGAGCTGGTGAACGACGGACGAGGAAGAGGTGGCGAGTGGTGGCGAGCGCAGAAGCAGCGGGGACGGATGGCAAGGAGGGGCGGGACGCCGGGGGAGCGCGCGGGGGCGCGGTGCGGGCGTACATCGGCTCGTTCACCACGGCGGGCGGGGCCGGGATCACCACCGCGGCGGTCGACCCCGTTACCGGGGCGCTGACGCCGCTGCACACCACGGACGCGGTCGCCAACCCGTCCTACCTGGCGCCGGACCCCGGCGGCCGGTACCTCTACGCGGTCAGCGAGACGCCGGACGGCGCGGCCGCCGCCTTCTCGCTCACTCCGGACGGGCCCGTTCCGCTCGGTTCCGCCGTCCCGGTGGACGGGGCCGGGCCCACCCACCTCACCCTGGCCGCCGGCCACCTGGTCACCGCCAACTACGGCTCGGGGGACGTCAGTACGCTCCCGCTCCGCGCCGACGGCACCCTGGGCGGCCCGGCGCGGGTCCTGGCCCACGAGGGCAGCGGCCCGAACGCCGACCGGCAGGAGGGCCCGCACGCCCACGCCGTCCTGCCCGACCCGGGCGGGCGCCGGCTGCTCAGCGTTGACCTGGGTACCGACTCGGTCCGGATCTGCGACCTCGACCCCGCGAGCGGCGCGCTGACGGTGCACGGGGAGACCCGGCTGCGCCCCGGCAGCGGCCCCCGCCACCTCACGTTCCACCCGGGCGGCGGCCTGGCCTGGGTGGTCAACGAGCTCACCCCGACGGTGACGCTGTGCCGCTGGGACGGAGACCGGGGCACCCTGACGCCCCTGGGGGAGACCTCCCTGCTCCCCGAGGGCACCGCGCCCGGCGGCCCGGCCTACCCCTCCGCAGCGGTGCTCTCCCCGGACGGCCGGTTCGCCTGGGTCGCGATCCGGGGCGAGGACCGCATCGCGGTGCTCTCCCTGGGCGCCGGGGCCGGCACCGCCGCCCTCGTCGCCACGGTGCCCTGCGGCGGCCACTGGCCCCGCGACCTCGCACTGCACCCCGGCGGGCGCCACCTGTACGCCGCCAACGAGCGCTCCGGCGACGTCACCTGGTTCACCGTCGATCCGGAGAGCGGCGTACCGGTACGCGGCGGCTCGGTCGCCGCCCCCGCCGCCTCCTGTGTGGTCTTCGCCTGACGGGCCGGGCGGCGGGCCCGGGTGCCCGGTGGGGTGGGGAACGGGAGCGACGGGCGGCCCGCGGCGACAGCATCGGGCCGGCGGGTAGCCGGCCAGCCCCGCACGGCGGCCGCAGAATGCCCGTACAGGGCCGACGGGCGCTCGCCCCGACTCCTCCGCCTCCCGCCGTCCCCCCGGCTGCCAGAAGGGCATCTGCGCCGCTCAGAGGGGTGGTGAGGGCCTGCGTGGAGGTGCGACGGCGGGCGCGATGGCACCCCCGGGCAGCGTCGGGGGACGCGGCGGCCGGCTCTTCGGGGGCCAGCGCGGTGCCCCCGGTTGTGGGCGGTCGGCGCGGCCTCGCTGGGCGACGACTGCGCGCCGCCCCCAAGCGCACCACCCCCAAGCGCACCACCCCCCGACAGCGCGGAAGGCCGCCCCGCGTGTCGGTGTGCGGGGCGGCCCTCGGTGAACGGGTGCGGCGCCGGGATGGTGTGGCCGGTGCCGTGCGGCTGAGGCGCGGGGTTACCGGACGGCCGCCCCCAGGCCCTGGCCCGGCAGGGCGATCCCCATCGCCGCCGCGTAGTTGGACAGCACCAGCCGGCCCACCGCGCCGTACGCGCCCAGTGCCTCGGCCGACGCGCAGCCCGCCTCCTCCGCGGCCGCCCCCAGCAGGCCGTCGGCGAGTTCCGGGCCGATCAGGTACGGGGCCAGCGCCAGCTGCTGGGAACCGGCCGCGCGCAGCTGCTCGGCGGTGCGGGCGATCGCGCCCTCCTCGTCCAGGCCGGCGGCCAGGACCGGCACGGCCAGCCGGGCGGAGAGCAGCATGCCGGTGATCCCGGCGGCCTGCACCGCCTCCTCGCCGCCGACGGTCGCCAGGATGATGCCGTCCGCGGCGGTCGCGACGGTGAACAGCCGGGCCCGGTCGGCGCGGGCCAGCCCGGCCTCGGACAGCCGCACGTGCAGCGCCTCGGCGAGCAGCGGGTGCGGGCCCAGGACGTCGGTCAGTTCCGCCCCGGAGCCGCTGTTCATGATGGCCTGGCGTATCCGGCGCAGCAGCGCGCTGTCCGGACCGGCCAGCAGCGGGACGACGACCGCGGCGGGGCCGTGGTCCGGCCGGCCGGCCGCCTCCGCGGTGGCCCGCTGCTCGGCGGCGGCCTGCGTCAGCACCGCCTCCAGGGACGGGAACTCGTCGTCCCCGCCGTCCACGTACCCGATCCGGGCGTCCAGGCCGGGCAGTTCGGAGCGGGCGATGCTGGAGACCTCCTCCGCCAGGCTGCGCGCGGCGGGGGCGGGGGTGCCGGGCACGGCCAGCACCAGGGCGGGTGCGCCCTCGGGAGCGGCGAGCGGCTCCGGCTTGCGGTGGCGGCCGGACGGCCGGCTGCGCGGCGTGCGTACCGGCAGGCCGGGGGCGTCGGCGTCAATACGGGGCGAGCCAGGTGCGGGCCCAGTGGGGGAACTCATGGCGCCGCATGCTAACGCCTCGGCGCGCCCGTCCGCCGAGGGAGGGTTCCGTCGAGCGGTATCCGTCCCGTTTTATCCCGCGCGTCGGGGTGGCCGGGCCGTCACATGCCCTGTGATCTGCAACAACTTCCCGTCGACCGGCAGCGCCAGCCGGTCCCCGGCCAGTGCCGCGGCGATCGCCAGCGCCCCGTCGAGCGGGCTCGTGGCGGCCTCGGCCGGGCGGGCCCCGGGGAGCCGGGCGGCCAGGGCCGCGCGGAGCGGGGTGAGCAGCGGCTCGCCCAGGTTGAGCAGGCCGCCGGTGAGGGCGAGCGCGGCGCCGGGGACCGGCGGGCAGGCCGCCGCCGCGGTGTCGGCGATGTGGCGCGCGGCCTCGGCCAGGATCCCGGCGGCCACCGGGTCCCCGGCGGCGCACCGCGCGACCTCCGGCGCGAACGACGCCAGGACGGCGGGCCGGTCGGACCGCGGGTAGAGCGCGCCGGGCAGGGCTGCCACCGGCCCGAACACGGCCTCGGCGCGCGTCAGCAGGGCCCGCGACCCGCCGGGCCGCCCGTCGTGCGCACGCAGCGCCGCCTCCAGCCCGGCCCGGCCGATCCACGCACCGCCGCCGCAGTCGCCCAGCAGGTGCCCCCAGCCGTCGGACCGGCGCCAGCCGCCCGCCGGTGTCAGGTCGGTGCCCAGCGCCACCAGGCCGGTGCCCGCCGCGACCACGGCGCCCGGCCGCTGCCCGAGCGCCCCGGCGTACGCGGTCACCGCGTCCGCGGCGAGCGCGAGCTGCCGCACCCCGAAGGCGGAGGCGAGGGCCGCGGGCAGCCGGGCGCGCAGCCCGTCGCCGAGGGTCCCCATACCGGCCGCCCCGACGCAGACCGCGGTGAACCCGGCGGCGCCCGTGCGGCGCTTCAACTCCTCGGCGGCTGGCAGGAGTTGGCTCAGCAGATGGTCCGCGTCGATCCCGGCCGGACCGGTGCGGACCGGTTCGCGCGAGACGTGGGTGGCCGCCGGGCCCACCGGGCCGTCGGCGCCGGCCCGGACCACCGCGATCCGCAGGCCCGATCCGCCCGAATCCACCCCCAGGACGTGGCCCCCGGCCGGGCCCCCGCCCGCGGTGCTCCCCGGCTCAGCCAAGGCCGCGGGCGTCCTGCTTGAGGGCGGTGTCGACGGTCAGCGCGGTGGCGACGACCAGGCTCAGCAGCGGGTCGGGCAGCTGCCGGTGGATCTGGAGGACGTAGTTGTCGGCGGTGGTGAACATCGTCTTGGCCAGGCCCTCCCAGGTCTTGGTGATCCGGGCGATCTCGGCGTCGGTGTGGTCGACGATCGCGAAGTTCCAGGCCCGCCAGTTCTCCGCCTTGATGGCGCCGAGCTGCCGGCCGCCGGCCATCATCGCAAAGTTGATCTTCCCGATGGCGTTCTGCTGGATGATCTCGCCGACCGGCTGCCCGTCCGGACGGGCCACCAGCACCTTGGACTTGATCAGCTTCGCGGGCCGGGTCAGCACCAGCTGCGGCTGCCCGTAGGCGTCCCGGATCTCCAGCTTGTGGGTCATGTACTGGTCCAGGCTGGAGACCACCCGGAGCACCTTCTTCGCGGCGCTCTGGCCGATCTCGACGACCGAGCCGAGGGTGGTGCCGTGCTGGTCGTAGACCGCGTACTCGTTGCTCACCTCGATGAGCTTGGCCTTCTGGTTGACCACCAGCACCGGCTCGGTGAACAGCGAACCGCCGCCCGGCCCGGCGGGCGCCACCCCGGCCTGCTGCTGCACCTGGTGCTGGGCCCCGGCCTGCTGCTGTGCCTGGTGGTGCGCCTCGGCGGAATACGGGACCGGCTGCCCCGGCTGCCCCTGGCCCGGCATCGGCTGCGGGTAGCCGCCCTGCTGGCCGTAGGGGGCCTGGGCCGGGTCGGGCTGCTGCGGCGCGTACGGCTGCGGCGCGGACTGCGGCGGCATCTGCGCCATCTGCGGCTGCTGGGCCGACTGGGCGTGCTGGGCCGGCTGAGCCTGCTGATACGGCTGCGCCTGCTCGGACGCGGACTGCTGGGCGGACCGGTGCGCGGGCTGCGGCGCGGAGTGGGCGGCCTGCTCCTGGGGCTGCGCCTGCCGGCCCGGGTGGGTGTGCGCGGTCCACTGGGAGCCGTCCCACCAGCGGAGCTGGTGGGGGGTGCCCTGCGGGTCGGCGTACCAGCCCGCAGGGATGTTCGCATTCGTCATGCCCGGCACACTATCGCCCGGCACCGGCGGGGAGCCGGGGTCAGGGCAGGCGCCAGTCCACCGGCTGGGCGCCCTGCCGGACGAGCAGGTCGTTGACGCGGCTGAACGGGCGGGAGCCGAAGAAGCCGCGGTCGGCGGACATGGGGGAGGGGTGGGCGGACTCGACGGCCGGCAGGTCCCCCAGCAGCGGGCGGAGGTTGCGCGCGTCGCGGCCCCACAGCACCGCCACCAGCGGCCCGCCGCGCGTCACCAGGGCCCGGATGGCCTGCTCGGTGACCTGCTCCCAGCCCTTGCCGCGGTGGGCGGCGGGCTTGCGCGGGGCCGTGGTCAGCGCGCGGTTCAGCAGCAGCACGCCCTGGCGGGTCCACGGGGTGAGGTCGCCGTTGGACGGCCGGGGCAGTCCGAGGTCGGAGTGCATCTCCCGGAAGATGTTCTCCAGGCTTCCGGGCAGCGGGCGGACGTCCGGCGCCACGGAGAAGCTCAGTCCGACCGCGTGCCCCGGGGTGGGGTAGGGGTCCTGGCCGACGATGAGGACCCGTACCTCATCGAAGGGTTGCTGGAAGGCGCGCAGCACATTGCTGCCGGCCGGGAGATAGGTCCGGCCCGCGGCGATCTCGGCGCGCAGGAAGTCGCCCATCGCGGCGATCTGCCCGGCGACCGGCTCAAGTGCCTTGGCCCAGCCTGGTTCGACGATGTCATGGAGAGGTCGTGCAGCCACGGGGTCACCCTACTGGCCGATCCCGGCTGCCCTTCAACTCCCGGCCACCGGCGCCTCATGCCACCACCGCCGCCCGCACGCACAGCACGTCCGGCAGGTGGGAGGCGAGTTGCCGCCAGCTGTCGCCGTCGTCGGCGCTGGCGTAGAGCTCGCCGTTGCGGTTGCCGAAATACACCCCCGCGGGGTCGGCGTCGTCCACGGTGAGGGCGTCCCGCAGCACCGTGCCGTAGTGGTCCTCCTGGGGCAGGCCGGCGCTCAGCGGCTCCCAGCCGGCGCCCGCGTCGCAGGTGCGGAAGACCCGGCAGCGGTGCCCGGCCGGCACCCGGTCGATATCGGCGGTGATCGGGAAGAGGTAGGCGACACCGCCTCTCCGGGGGTGCGCGGCGACCGCGAAGCCGAAGTCCGAGGGCAGGCCGCCGCCGATGTCCGTCCACCGCGCGCCGCCGTCGTCGCTGCGGTAGACGCCCCAGTGGTTCTGGAGGTAGAGGCGGTCGGGGTCGACCGGATCCCGCGCGACCTTGTGGACGCACTGGCCGAACTCCGGGTGCTGGTCGGGCAGGAAGACCGCCTTGACGCCGGTGTTGGACGGCTCCCAGGCGGCGCCGCCGTCGCGGGTGCGGAACACCCCGGCCGCGGAGACCGCGACGGTGACCGCGGCCGCGTCCCGCGGATCGGTGACGACGGTGTGGACCGCCAGACCGCCCCCGCCCGGCACCCATCGCTCCCGGCTCGGGTGCTCCCACAGCGGCCGGACCAGCTGGAAGGTCTCCCCGCGGTCCTCGGAGCGGAACAGGCCGCCCGGCTCGGTGCCCGCGTAGACCACCTCGGGCGCGGCCGGGCCCGCCGGGTGCAGCTGCCACACCCGCTCCAGCGACGCCCCGGTGTCCTGCGGATATCTGATCGCCGGGCGGGCCGGCTCCTGCCAGGTCTCACCGAGGTCGTCGGAGTGGAAGACGGAAGGCCCCCAGTGCGCGCTGTCGGCTCCGGCCAGCAGCCGCGGCCGGTCCCCGCGGGTGTCGATCGCGAGGGAGTAGACCGCTTGAGCGGGGAAGTGCGGGGCGCTCAACTGCCATGCGCCGCGCCGCCGGCGGGCGAGGAACAGTCCTTTGCGGGTGCCCACCGCGAGGAGTACGTCTGTCATGCCGGAACACCTCCAAGACGCCGTTGTCTCAGCTGTCGTCAGTGTGCACCCGGCCACTGACAACGGCGTCCCGCGGCGGTGTCCGCGCAGGTCAGACGGCGCGGTGGTACGGCGGCAGGTGCACGGCGGCGCCGAGCCCGCGCGCGGCGTGCCGGGCAGCACCGCACCTGGTAGCCGGGCCGCGCCGCGATTCCGCCTTCCGGGGCGCCGCCGCCGGCGTCCTCGTCACCACCCGCATCGCCGCACGTCAGGCAGGTTTGTTCGGGACCGGGCCGATGCGTCGGACCGGTCAGCGGTGACCAGGTCCGCTCGGCCGCACGCTGACCCCTCGCCGACTTGCCTGATGGGCCGTCACGCTGAAGGGGGTGGCGTAGAGGCGATCCGGCCGCCCACGGGTCCCTGGATGGCGGCCTTGTACGAAGGGTGTCGTATTTCGAAAGGCTTCGTAGTACGGTGTGCATCGTACAAGGCGCGGCCGAGCCGGCTGCCCAGGTGAACGGAGTCCTTTGTGAGCGCCCTCTTCGAGCCGTTTCGGCTTCGGTCGTTGGTCATCCCCAACCGGGTGTGGATGGCCCCCATGTGCCAATACAGTGCTGAGGCGTCCGGAGCGGAGGCCGGCGTCCCGGGGGACTGGCACCTCGCCCACTACGGCGCACGGGCTGCCGGCGGTACGGGCCTGATCCTCACCGAAGCCACCGCGGTCAGCCCCGAGGGCCGGATCAGCCCCTACGACCTCGGGCTGTGGAACGACACCCAGGTTGCGGGGTTCCGCCGGATCACCTCCTTCCTCAAGGAGCAGGGCACGGTGCCCGGTGTGCAGCTGGCGCACGCCGGCCGCAAGGCGTCCACCGAGCGCCCCTGGGTGGGCCGCGGCCGTCCGGTCCCGCCCGGTGAGCAGTACGGCTGGCAGCCGGTCGCGCCCAGCCCGCTGCCGTTCGATGACGGGCACCTGACCCCGGACGAACTGACGGTGGAGGGAATCCAGCGGGTGGTTCAGGACTTCGCCGCCGCGGCCCGACGGGCTCGGGAGGCCGGATTCGAGGTGGTCGAGGTGCACGGCGCCCACGGCTACCTGATCGGTGAATTCCTGTCCCCCCACACCAACCACCGCACCGACGCCTACGGTGGCTCCTACGAGAACCGGACGCGTTTCGCACTGGAGGTCGTGGACGCGGTGCGAGCCGTGTGGCCCGAGGAACTCCCCGTCTTCTTCCGGATTTCCGCGACCGACTGGCTGACGGAGAACCCTGAGGACGAGCGCGAGGGCTGGACGGCCGACGACACCGTGCGGTTCGCCCGCGAGCTGACGGAACACGGCGTGGACCTGCTGGACGTGTCCACCGGCGGCAACGCGCCGAAGGCCCGTATCCCCACCGGCCCCGGGTACCAGGTGCCGTTCGCCGAGCGGGTCCGGGTCGAAACCGGACTTCCCGTGGGTGCTGTCGGCCTGATCACCGAAGCGCGGCAGGCTGAGAAAGTCATCGAGAACGGCCAGGCGGACGCCGTGCTGATCGGCCGCGAACTGCTGCGCAACCCCTATTTCGCACGGCATGCCGCGCGGGAACTCGGCGGCGAAGCGGCCGAACCGGCCCAGTACCACTGGGCCACCTGAGCCGGCGAGGGCGCCACGGTACGCGGTGACACGTGGTCGCGTCGGCGGATGCGTTGGGGATGGTCCCGATTGCGCGCGGGGTGGGGCCGGCCTCGGCCGAGGGGCGGCCCCGGTCGCGCAACCTTCGCGCGGGGCCATACGGGTGACAAGGCTTCGGGGGCGTTGCCCGGCTTGCCGCCCTGGTGGGTTACTGGGTGCGTCCAATCCGGTGAGCCGCCCACTTCTCCGGGGGAGCAAGTGACGGCGGTCCCTGTTCGCTTCCCGGTTTGGAGCACCACCCCGCACCGGTTCGACGGCGATGCCGCACAGGATTCCCCGGCGAAGGACGTGCTTCCGCCGCCCGTGCGTCCCACTGGCCAGGCGCGAGCACCGGCTCGCATGACCGCCTGGGGGCATCATGCCAACTGCTCGTGCTGTTCGCTCCGTGCCCGTGCTGTGCTGCCTGACCGCGGGACCGGTCGTCGCGCCGACCACCGCCCATGCCCACGTGCCTGTGCTGTGCAGCGAGAGCGCACTGGTGGCCGCCGTCAACGCGGCGAACGCGGCCGGCGGGGACACCTTGGCGCTGGCTCCCTTCTGCACCTACGCGAGCTCACCGTCACCGTGCCGGCCGGTACGGGACCCGGGCCGGACGGCGTCAGCGTGACCACCGCGGGAGGCACCCACAACGGGTTGTCGTACACCTACGTCGACGCCCCCACCATCACCTCCCTGACGCCCACGGCCGGGCCGACGTCCGGTGGGACCGCGGGGACCATCACCGGTGCCAACCTGACCACGATCCAGTCGGTCAGCTTCGGCGGGGCCCCGGTGCCGTTCGATGCCATCAGTGACACCACTATTTCGGCCGTCACGCCGCCCGGTACCGCCGGCGCCGCGGACGTCGTGGTCACCACGACCGGCGGGTCCGTCACCGCCGCCGGTGCCTTCACCTACACCGCAGGGCCCGGTATCTGACGCCCGGGCTGCTGAGCCCGGCCACCGGCCGGGCCGCGCGGGGACCCGTCCGCCCCTCCACCCCCCCCCGGGGGCGGGTCCCCGCGCCTTCTTCTTCTCCATGACACCAGGCCGCCCCCGTCCGGGCCAGGTACGGGCGTCGGCCTTCCGCTGACAAGAGGAGCCGATTCCCGTGAGCCCATCCCGGCACCCGTCGAGTCCCCCGACCCTGTCGACCGTCCCGCCGCCCGCGCCGTCCTTCACGGTGGCCTCCGACACCCAGCTCACGGCGGTGGCCCCGGCGGGTTCGGGGACCGTGCAGATCACGGTGACGACGCCGGGCGGGACCAGCAACCGGCTGGCGTACACCTACGTGTCGGTGCCCGCGGTGAGCGGCGTGCGCCCGAACCAGGGGCCGCCCTCCGGTGGGGACACGGTGACCGTGACCGGCGCGACTTCACCGGGGCGACTGCGGTCACCCGGTCGGTCACCGCCCCGGTGGAACCAGCGCCGCGCTGACCTGTACCCGCGTCCCGCCACCCGCCCTCTGAGCCAGGGGCGTCGAGCGGCCGCACAGGGCAGCCGGACGCGCGTCCGGTGCCGCGCCACACGCGCGGCGGCGGGGACCACGGTGACGGGGCGAACCGCCCGGCCGGCTCCGGTCGCCGGAACCGCCGGGGGAACAGGAACGGGTCGGCCGAGAGGAGGTGGCCGTGCGCACGCTCATAGCCTCCGCCGGTTCGTACGGGGACGTCGCCCCGTACACCGGCCTGGGGATGCGGCTGTCGGCGGCCGGGCACGAGGTCGTGGTCGCGACGCACGAGCGGTTCGCCGGCCTGGTCCGCCGGTGCGGGCTGGGCTTCCGGCCGCTGCCGCTCGACCGGGGGACAGCGGCGGGCGCCCCGCACGGCGGGCGCCCCGCCACGGCCCGGCCCGGCCTGTCCCGCATCGCGCAGATACGCCTGGTGCGGGACCTGGGACCGGTGATGGCCGACGCCTTGGTGGATGCCTGTGCGGACGGTGCGGAGGCGCTGCTGTACTCCAGCAGCCTGGCGCCGCTGGCTCTGGTGGCGGCAGAAGGATCGGGACTGCCCAGTGCGGGGGTCTTCCTCCAACCCCTGGCGCCCACCCGGGAGTTCCCGCCGGTCATCCACCGCGTCCCGCCGCTCGGCCCGCTGGGCAACCGGGCGGCGGGCCACGGTGCCCAGGCATTGCTGGACCAGGTCTTCGCCCCGGCGGCGCGGTACCTGCGGCGGCGGCTGGGCGTGACCGCGCGGGCCGTCGCGCTGCGCCGGGCGACGACGCCCGTGTGCCACGGCTTCAGCCCCAGGGTGGTGCCCAGGCCCGCCGACTGGCGGCCGGGCATGGAGGTGGTGGGGTACTGGTGGCCGGCGGCGGAACCTGACTGGACACCCGACGCGGGGCTGGCGCACTTCCTGCGCTCGGGTCCGCCGCCGGTCTTCGTCGGCTTCGGCAGCATGGCGCCCGGCGACCCCGAGGACCTCGGCCGGCTGGTGGCCCGTGCCCTGCGGCTCGCCGGGGTGCGCGGGGTGGTGCAGACCGGGTGGACCGGGCTGGCGCTCCGGGGTGCCGATGTGCTGACGATCGGCGAGGTGCCGCACGCCCAACTCCTGCCGCACATGGCGGCGGTGATACACCACGCGGGAGCGGGCACCACCGGAGCCGGCCTGCGGGCGGGGGTGCCGGCGGTGCCGGTGCCGATGATGCTGGACCAGCCGTTCTGGGCCGCTCGCCTGACGGCCCTCGGGGTCAGTCCCGGCGCGGTGCCGCTGCGGCGGCTCTCCGCGGAACGGCTGGCGGAGGCCGTGCGGCGGGCCGTGGGCGATCCGCGGTACCGCGAGCGTGCCCAGCACCTCTCCGCGCTGATCGGCGCGGAGGACGGGGCCGGGGGCGTGCTGGCCGCGGTCGAGCGCATGGTGCGCTGAGCCGGTGCGGGCCGGCCGGGGCCCGGCGGCTGCGCGGCAGCGTGCGGACACGGTGTCACGAGGACGGTTCCGCACGTCAACTCCCCTGTGTCCTAAGCGACTTGGTCCGATCGGGTGAAGTGGGGCCATTCCTTGACGCGGTGGGTGCCTGGCTTGGTTAACTGGGGCCCATCCGAACCGGCGGGCCGCCCACCCTGTCCCGGGAAGTCGGCGTCCGACACCCGCCCGCTCGCACCCCAGGAGCCGTTCCTCTGGCGGCCGTTGCCCACTTCCCCGCGCAGTTCCTCGGTGAGAGGGACCCGGCGTCCTCCGGTACCCACCTGCCTTGCCGCTCGGCGAGGACACCTCCGCATGGGAGTTCCACCATGAACCGCATCCGCATCGCCGCCAGCACGGCCGTCGTCGCGACGGCCCTCGTCCTGGGCGCCGCCCCCGTCGCCTCGGCCGCCCCCGCCCGGGTGGCCGCCTCGGCCTGTGTGACCGACCTCCAGGCCGCGCAGACCTCCAACAACGCCGCCATCTCGGCCGACCAGCTCAACAACACCTCGGCCGCCCGCACCGCCAACCTGTCCACCGCGACCTCACTGCTCTCCGCCGTGGTGGACTGCCTGGGGCAGCCTTCGGCGGTGACCGCCAATGTCCTCACCGCGACCACAAGCAACGCGGCCGCGGTGGTGTTCAACCTGCTCGGGGCCTCGGCCGCCGCCCTGGACTCGGAGCGGTCGACGGCCTCGGCGCTCACCCAGGCGCTCGCCAACGCAAGCTGACCCCTGCATGAGCCGTTGAGTGCCCGGGCCCCAGGCCCGGGCACTCGCGCTGTCCGCACCCGTCACCGCGCTGTCCGCACCCGTCACCGCGCCCCGCGCCCGCCCGCCGCGGGCCGTCACGGCCGTGCCGCGACCGACCCCACTTCCGGTGGACCGGTTGTCACGCCACCGGGATACGCGCTGAGCCGAACGAGTGGCTCTGCGTCAACGGCATTGCCTGCCGAAAACCCTTCTGGGTTACTGGTGATGCCTGGTTGGCGGGCCGTCCATCCCCCTCGGGCTTCAGTGGTCGGCCGCCCCCTCCAGTCCCTGTGTGCAGGGCTGTGCAGGAAGCCCGGCAGCGTGACGGGCCCCGTACCTCGCGAGTGCGAGCGGGCCCTGACCGCCCCGCCGGTGTTCCCCCGCCGGTACGGCCGGCTGCTGTCCGTGCCCGGACCTTCGGCTCACGCGCCACCTCGGTCGCGAGCCGGGCCGGGCGACAAGCCGCAGACAGCAGGAGGACTCCCATGTCCACATCCACACCCCAACTCACCCCGCAGGCCCAGCTCCAGCTCCCCCCGTCCCCGGCGTTCCCGTTCCCGTTCCCGGGCTTCGGCCCGGTCCTGCTCGCCGTGCTGCCGAACTCCGGCCCGGTCGCGGGCGGTAACACGGTGACGCTGTTCGGTCTGGGACTGGCGGGCACCACCAGTGTCCTGTTCGGCAGCACGCCGGCGACCATCATCGGGCAGGACCCCCTGGGGCTGACCGTCACGGTGCTGGCACCGGCCCACGCGGCCGGTGCGGTGCAGGTCACCGCCACCAACGCGGTAGGGACCAGCAACCCGGTGACCTACGTGTACGCGGCGCCGCCGGTCCCGCACGCCACGGCGATCATCCCGACCAGCGGCCCGGTCGCGGGCGGCATCCCGTTCACCATCATCGGTACCGGACTCCAGAACGGGACCGTCACGTTCGGGGGCACTCCGGCGACCGTCCTGGGCACCGACCCCACCGGCATGTTCCTGATCGGCATCGTTCCGGCCGGGCCCGTCGGCGGCGGCAACGTCCCGGTCGTGGTGACGACTCCGGGCGGCACCACCACCGTCCCCGGCGGGTTCACCTACCTGCCGGCCGTCCTGCCGCCCACCGTCACCATCCCGGTCACGCCGCCGGCCGGTGCCGCGGGCGCGACCTTCACCATCACCGGCACCAACCTCACCGGGGCCATCGTGATGTTCGGTGCGGTTCCCGCCACCGGGGTCACCGTCAACGGGACCGGGACCGTCATCACCGGCACCGTCCCGCCCGGGACGCCCGCGACGACCGTCCCGGTGATCGTCACGACCCCCGGCGGCACCGTCAGCGCCGGAGCCTTCACCTACGTGTGAGGTGAGGGCCCTCCCCAGGCCCCGGAGAGCCGCGGCCCGGCGCCGTACGTGACGGGGAGAGCACGGTGAACACCTCCGGTCCGGCCCCCGCCCCGCTCAGGGACGGGGGCCGGACCTCTGCGGCGGCACCCCCGGCGCGGCCTCCCGCACCGGGCGCTCCTCCGGCGGGAGATAGCGCCGGAGCCGGTCCGGCGCGGGACGCTCGGCCACCTCGTGCAGTACGGACAGCGGCACCCCGGCGGCGGCCAGCCACGTCAGACCGGTGGGCCGCAGATCGTGGCGGAGCAGGAACTCGTGCCCGAGCTCCACCACGGCCTCGTCCCAGTCGGTCGCCTGCCTCAGCAGCGGGGTGGAGAACCGGCCACCGCACGGTGCGGTGAACAGCCGGGCCTGCGGGGAGTGGCGTGCCGCCCGGAGCCTGCCGGCAAGCAGTATCCGGGCCGCGGGCCGCAGCGGCACCGCGCGCCGGCTCCTGCCCCGGCACGCGCAGTCGCTCAGGCCGCCCGGCACGGAGACGGTGTGCCGGCACACCTGCCAGGTCCAGCTGACCGGGTCGATGTCCTGGGCGCGCAGGGCGGACACTTCGCTGAACCGGGCGGCCGTCCAGGCCGCGAAACGCACGATGTCGCCCCAGCCCTCGTAACCGTCCGCGGACCGCCGGACGAGCCCGGCCGCCAGGCGGTCGAGGGCCGCCGGTCCGGGCAGCGCCAGGGACCGCGGTGCGGTCCGTTCGTGCTGGGCGCGCTGGTACTCCCGCTGCCAGCCGACGATGCGGGCGGGGTTGGCGTCGAGCAGACCGTCCCGCACGGCTTGTTCCAGGACCCGTACCAGCACGGCCAGGCTGTTCTTCACCGTCGACAGACCACACTCGTCGGCGATCCAGCCGTGCAGTGCGCGGTTGACGGCCCGCCGGGTCATCCCGTGCACCGGCACGTGCCCCAGACTGGGCAGGACCCGCAGCCGCCACCCGGCCTCGTACGGGCACATGGTCAGCGGCTCCAGCCCGCGCATCGCCGCCGTCCACCGGCATTCCCCGTACTCGGCGAGTGACATCGTGCGGCCGGCCGCCGCAGGGGAGGGCTCGTGCGAGTAATCAATCGTCATTCTTGAATAGCCCTTGTTCTCATGGGAGTTGTGGCCGGGACGCCTGCCGGGCTGCCGGGCCGGCGGGCTGGCGGGATTTATTCGTACGGAAATGGAACCGGAGTGCGGCTATCGCCGGGAAATGTTGACGAGAGCAACTATATGTGCAGCGGCCGGCCTCCAGTTTTCGAATGCCCAGTGCCGAACTGCCCAGTGCTGAACCGTTGGTGGAACAGCTCTTCCCTTCGCCGTGGAGTCGAGGCGCGAGGTAGGGCGAGGCCAGGTCGGTCATGCGTGAATTAAAAGCATCCACCAATGCCGGTGCGCAAGTTGGTCGGTGCGTGTTCGCGGTCTTTCGCGCTGCTCCGAACGGGTGGGCTTAACGGTTGACTGTTGTAGCCCGACCGGCGCCCGTGGATAACTGGTTCGCATCCAACCGGTGGGCCGCCCACCCTCTCCGGGGAGCGGTATCCGATCTGCTCGTCGGCCCGGCCCAGTGCCTGGTTGCGGGTCAGCCCGGTGCCGTATGGGCGTCCCCGGCAGAGGGCTTTGGATCCGTCGGCCGGTGCCGGATTCCGGCACCGGCCGATCGGCCCCACCTCAGCCAGGGGCGTGCGATCGAATTCCCCGCGTGGTGGCCGATGCCCAGGATGCCACGCCCGACAGCGGACACCGCTTGCACCGCTGTTGACGGCCGTTGGCCGACGCAGCTCCGCGGTACGCCCGGCGCAGCCCTCGTCGCCCTTCCGGCAGCCGCCGCCCCCGCGGTGACCTCCGCGCAGGTTCCCCCACCGCACTCTGCACCGCCATCGGCCCGCAGCCCGGCCGGGGCCCCGGAAATCCTGCGAAAAGAACCCCGGAGTGGACCATGCCACGGAAAAGCATCGTGATTCTCGTCGACGAGCCCGGGGGGACAGCTCTTCCCCGCATCTCCCCGGACGAAGTCCGGGATCCGGTACGCCTCGTGCGCGGCAGCGGTTACGAGCGTTTCGAATTCTACGGCGAATACGCGGAGCTGGACGGTGAACAAGTCCCCGTGTACCGCTGGCGTTACCGCACGTCTATCGCCGAATAGGCGTCGCGCTCCACCGAAAAATCATTTCACCGGGGACGGACCTGACGATCCCCGTGAGGGACGGAGTCCTGCCATGAAGCCACAAACCACGTACCCCGAGGACCACGACACCGGCCGCCGGGCCGTGGTGACCGGTGTCGGTTTCTGCCTCCCCGGCCTGAGCGGACCGGTTTTCACGGCCGATCAGGCATGGGACGTCGCCGCGAACGGCCGGTCGTGCCTTCAGTACGACGAGGTCTACTACGGCACCGTCGACCTGACCCAGGAAATGTTCGACGAGCACTTCCCCGACCTGCCGCCGTTCTTCTCCCGCCATTACACCTCGGCGCACCGCTACGGCATGCTCTCGCTGGCCCATGCCTGCGAGGACGCCGGTCTGGACTTCCGGGGCGGAGAACTCGGCGATGCCGCCGTTCTGGTCGGACGCGGGGGAGTGGACGCGAACATCGACAGCTATCTGTCGGTGCTCCGCGCCGACCCCGCGACGACCAGCGCACCGGAAGCCATGGAACTTTTCGTCGCGGCGCAGCAGGCGGTGACCCCTTCCGACGTCGCCCTGGTCCAGTCGGCGCTGCTCCGCTCCAACGGCCCGGTCTACACCGTCTCGTGCGGCTGCGCGTCGTCCGCCGTGCAGATCGGCCACGCCCGGCAGATGATCACCCGCGGTGAGGCCGACATCGCCGTGGTCACCGGCGTCGACGTCTTCAACGTGCAGCTGATCCAGAACATCCAGCGGCTGCTGCACGGGGCCCAGCAGACCTACGAGTCCGTGCGGACGCCCGGGATGCCCGACGCGGTGCCGTCGTTCCTCTCGCTCATGCGCCCCTACGACCGCCGGGCGAGCTCCATCAACCACGGCGAGGGCTCCGCAACACTGATCATCGAGAGCTGGGACCACGCCGTCCGGCGCGGTGCGCACCTCTACGGCCAGATCCTCGCCACCGCCATGACGCGCGACGGCCTGGCCAACCCGCTCGCGTGCGACGAGACCGGCGGCGAACTGGTCGCCGCCGTCCGCCGCTGCCTGGGCGACCGGTGGGACCTGGGCAACATCCCGTACGTGCACGGCGGCAGCGACGGCAATGTCGTCGTCACCGCCTTCGAGGCCGCCGCCGTCCAGGAGCTGTACGGGGCGGGCAGGACCCCGCTGGTGACGTCCCAGGAGGGCTGCTTCGGCCACAACGGCGCACCGGCCGGCTGCGTGGGGGTCGCCCTGACGCTGATGATGATGGAGCGCGGCCAGGTCTGTCCCACCGCCAACTGCGAGCAGCCCGCCGACGTGCTGACCTTCGACCCCGTGCCCGGGGTGCGGCCCCGCCCCCTCGACTTCGACTACGCGCTGAGCTTCAACTACCAGGTCGGCGGGGTCAAGAACGCCATCCTGCTCGGCAGCACACAGGCCGTGTGACCGCGGACCACGCCAACGTACGGAGATCCGATGAGCAACCACACGCTTCCTCCGGCCGCCGCGCCGCAGGCCCCGTCCGCCGAGCGCATCGCCGTGATCGGCATGGGGTGCCGCCTCCCCGGCGACACCCCGTCACCCGCGGCCCTGTGGCGCCTGCTGGCGGAGGGCCGGGACGCGGTCGGCGCACTCCCTCCCGAACGCCGGCGCCTCGTCCAGGGCGACTCGCTCGGCCGGGGTGATCCCGGGGCGCCGGGCCTGCCGCCGGGCGGCTATCTGCGCGAGGTGACCGGTTTCGACGCCGCCTTCTTCGGCGTCGCGGGCCGGGAGGCCGATGTGCTGGACCCCCAGCACCGCCTGCTGCTGGAAGTCACCTGGGAAGCGCTGGAACACGCCGGTCTGCCGCCGGAGCGGATGCACGGCACGCCGACCGCCGTCTTCACCGGCATCAGCTACGGCGACTACATGGACCAGCTGACCGGGACGCCCCGCGAACTCGAAGGGTCGATCCTGACCAACGGCCACTGCGTGGCGGCCGGCCGGGTCTCCTACCTCCTGGGGCTGCACGGGCCGAGCGTGGCCCTGGACACCGCCTGCTCCTCCTCTCTGGTGGCCGTCCACATGGCTCGCCAGGCACTGTCCTCCGGCGAGTGCGACCTGGCGCTGGCCGGCGGCGTCACCCTGACCTTCCAGCCCCGCATCACCCGCTCCTTCGCCAGGATGGGCATGCTCTCCGCCAGCGGACGCTGCCGCACGTTCGACGCCGGGGCCGACGGGTTCGTCCGCGGCGAGGGCTGCGGCGTGGTGGTGCTCAAGCGCCTGGCCGACGCCCTCCGGGACGGCGACCGCGTCCTGGCGGTGCTGCGCGGCTCCGCGACCAACCAGGACGGTTCGTCCGACGGCCTCGCCGCTCCCTCGGCCGCCGCCCAGCGGGCGCTCTACCGGGAAGCCCTCAACCGGTCCGGCACCGACCCCCGGGACGTCGGGATGGTGGAGACCCACGGCACGGGGACGCCGGTGGGGGACCCGGTCGAGTTCGCCGGCCTGGCCGACGTCTACGGCGACGGCCCCGGGCGCTGCGCCCTGACCTCGGTGAAGACCAACCTCGGACATCTGGAGCCGGCCGCCGGCGTCACCGGGCTGATCAAGGCCGTGCTCTGCCTCCAGCGGGGCGCCGTCCCGGCGAACCTCCATTTCCGGCGCTGGAACCCGGTCATCGCCGCGGACGACACCCGCTTCTTCGTCCCCACCGAGCTGACCGCCTGGCCCCTCCCGGGGCGGGGCCGGCTGGCGGCGGTGTCCTCCTTCGGCTTCGCGGGCACCAACGCCCATGTCCTGCTGGAGCAGGCGCCGAAGCCCCCGGCCCCCCGGCGCCCCGAGGAACCGGCCTCCCCGGCGGCGCCCGACGTCTTCCTCGTCCCGGCCGGCTCGCCCGCCGTCCTGCCCGCCGCGGCCGGCGGGCTCGCCGACTGGCTGGCCGGCGAGGGCGCGCAGGTGCCGCTCCGGGACCTCGCGCACACCCTGGCCCTGCGGCGCTGCTCCGGCCGCGGCCGGCTGGGCGTGGTGACCGGGAGCCGCCGCGAACTCCTCGCCGCGCTGCGGGCGTTCGCCGCCGGGGAGCGGCACCCCGCCGTCGTCACGGGGACGGTGGACGCGGCGGTCGAGCGGCACCCGGTCTGGGTGTTCTCCGGCCACGGCTCGCAGTGGCCCGGGATGGGGAGGGGCCTGCTGAGGACCGAACCGGCCTTCCGCGAGGCACTGGACGAGGCCGACGCGCTCATCCGGTCCGAGAGCCGGGTGCCGGTCGTCGACATCCTCCGCAAGGGACGGCCCGTCAAGGGCTGCGGCGACGTGCAGCCGGTGCTGTTCGCCCTCCAGATCGCGCTTGCCGGGACCTGGCGCTCGTACGGTGTCGAACCCGCCGCGGTCATCGGCCACTCCATGGGCGAGGTCGCGGCGGCGGTGGTGGCCGGCGCACTGACCCTCGCCGACGGGGTCCGGGTGATCTGCCGCCGGTCCGGCCTGCTGAGCGACATCGCCGGTACCGGCAGCATGCTGAGCGTGGGGCTGAGCGCCGACGCGGTACGCGAGGAACTCGCCGCCTGCGCCGCCGAAACCGTCTCGGTCGCCGTGCTCGCCTCACCGGACACCACCGTCGTGGCCGGACGCACCGCGGAGGTGAGCCGGCTGGCCGCCGCCTGGGAGGCCAGGGGCATCGCGGTCCTCCCGATCGCCGTGGACGTCGCCTCCCACTGCCCGCTGGTCGACCCGGTCCTGCCCGCGCTGCGCTCGGCACTGGCCGGGCTCCGGCCCCGGCCGCCCGCGGTGCGGTTCTACTCGACGGCGGTGGAGGCCGGCGCCACCCCGTCGTTCGACGCCGACTACTGGTGCGACAACCTCCGCCGCCCGGTCCGCTTCGCCGAGGCGGTGGCCGCCGCGGCGGCCGACCGGCACCAGGTCTACGTCGAACTCTCACCCCACCCCGTCGTCACCCACTCCGTCGAGCGGAGCCTGTCCGGACTGGCCACGTCCCCGACCGTGCTGCCCACGCTCCGCCGCGACGAGGACGAACCGGCCACCCTGCGGACCCAGCTCGCCGCACTGCACTGCGCCGGGGTCCCGGTGAACTGGCGGCGCCTCTACGGCGGTGGGCACCTCGTCGACGCGCCCACCCTCACCTTCGACCGGCGCCACCACTGGGCGGAGGCCGCCGCCCGGCCCCCGGCTCCGGCCGCACCGGCCGGCACGACCCTGCCCGGCCAGCACACCGAAGTGCCCGGTGCACCCGTGCGGCACTGCTGGCGCGCCGATGGCGGTACGGACGCCCTGCCCTGGCTCGCCGACCACCGCGTCCACGGCAGCCCGGTCATGCCCGGAGCCGCCTATTGCGGGATCGCGCTCGCGGCGGCCACCGAGGTCTTCGGGGCCGCGCCGCACGAAGTGGACGTCACCGACGTCCACTTCGAACAGCTGCTGCGCCTGGGCCGGCACACCGACCTCAGCACCGTCGTCACGATGGCAGCGCCCGACCGGGCGCACTGCCAGATCCTCACCCGGGACGCGGAGGGTGACTGGGAGCGCCAGGCCGACGCGGTGCTGCACCGGCTGACCGTACGCCCCGACACCCGGCCCCGGCCCATCGAGGCCCTCCTGGTGCGCCACCCGGTGCGGCTGGACCCCGCAGACCTGTACCGGAACCTGCGCGGGCGCGGTCTGGAACACGGCCCGGCCTTCACCGGCATCACCGAACTGCGCACCGAACGCCACCACGGCAGCTACTTCGCCAGGATCACGGTGCCGGCCCGGGCGAACGATCCCGCCCCCGGCCTCCCCGTCCACCCCGTACTGCTCGACCTCTGCGCCCAGCTCGCGGTCGCCCCGCTGATGCACCAGGACGACACCGCCCCGGTGCTGCCGGTGGCCGTCCAGGCGGTGCGCGTCCTGGGCGACCCCGCACGGGCCGAGTACTGCCACGCGCACATCAGCCAGAACGCACCGGGCGGCGTGGTGGCCCACGTCCGCCTCCTGGACGGCAGCGGCGCGGTCGTCGCCGCCGTCCACGGCCTGCGGTTCGTGCGGCGGGCCGTGCGCAGCACGACGGCGGCGCCCGACTGGCTGCTGGAAATCGGCTGGCGGCGCTCGGACCGGAGCCCGGCCGAGGACGGCCGGGCGCCGGGGAGCTGGTTCCTGGTGGGGGAGGCGGACGGGTCGGCCCGGATCCTGGCCGCCGCGCTGCGCTCCCGCTGCGCCCGCACGAGTGTCTGGGACCGCCCCCTGGACGACACACCCCTCGAAACGCTCCGCGACTCCCTCGGCGAACGCCTGGCGGCCGGTCTGGAACCCCCGCGCGCGGTGGTGCTGGTGTGCGGCCGGCGGAGCGCTGCCGAACCGGCCGGGGACGCTCTGCGCCGCACCCGCAGACTCCTCGCCGCGGTGCAGGCCGTCGCCGCGGGCCCGGCCGCGCCCCGGCTCTACGTCCTCACCCAGGGCGCCCGGAACGTCCTGCCGGACGACACCGTCGACCTCGGCCAGAGCCCCTTGCGGGGCCTGGTGCGGGTCGCCGCCCTGGAACACCCCGACCTGCGACCGGCCCTGGTGGACGCCGACCCCCGCACCGCGGACCCCGCGGACGTGGCCGGGGAGTTGCTCGCGGACACCGAGGACGACGAGGTCGCGCTGCGCGCCGGCGAGCGCTGGGTGGCCCGGCTGCGGCCCGCCCCGACCGGTCCGGACCGGCCGCCGACGCGCTGTACGGTGCGGTACGGCGTCGACGGGTTCCGGCTGCGCGCGGGCCGGTTGGGAGACCTGTCGAGCCTGGAGTACGCCGCGGTCGGGCGGCGCCCGCCGCAGCGCGGCGAGGTCGAGGTGCGGGTCACCGCGGCCGGCCTGAACTTCCGCGACGTGCTGACGGCGATGGGCCTGCTCCCCGGCGACGAGGACGTCCGCTACCGCGTCGGCTTCGAATGCGCCGGTGTCGTCAGCGCGGTGGGGGAGGGCGTCGAGCACCTCCAGGTCGGGGACGAGGTGGTCGCCGTCGAGCTGCGGGGCGGCGCGTTCGGTTCCTTCCTGACCCTCCCGGCCGAGGCGGTGGCGCCGCTCCCCGCCGGTCTGGACGGCGCCACCGCGGCGGGGCTGCCGATCGCCTTCCTGACGGCCTGGTACGCCCTGCGGCACGTGGCACGGCTGACGTCGGGGGAACGGGTGCTGATCCACTCGGCCACCGGCGGCACCGGACTGGCGGCGATCGCGGTGGCCCGGTCCCTGGAGGCCGAGGTGCTGGCCACCGCCGGCAGCGAGGACAAGCGCCGCTTCCTGCGCGGTATGGGCATCCGGCACGTCATGGACTCCCGTTCGCTGGACTTCGGCGCGCAGGTCCGGGAAGCGACCGGCGACGGCGTCGACGTCGTGCTCAACTCGCTCTCCGGGGCGGCGATCCGGACCGGGCTGGAGACGCTCCGCCCGTTCGGCCGCTTCGTGGAACTCGGTGTGCGCGACATCCTCTCCGACGCCCCGCTGGGCATGCGGCCCCTGCGCCACAACGTCACGCTGCGCACCGTCGACCTGATCGAGCTGCGCCGCCACCGCCCCGCCGCGTTCGCCGCGGTGTGGCAGGAGGTCCTCGACGCCTTCGGGGCCGGGCAGCTGACCCCGCTGCACTGCACCGAGTACCCCCTTCCCGAGGCCACCACGGCCTTCCGCACCATGGCCGCCGCCGATCACACCGGCAAGCTCGTGCTGACCGTGCCGTCCTCCGGGCAGGCCCCCGCGGTGCTCCCGGAGCTGGACCTGCCGGTGCGCAAGGGCGGGGCGTACCTCGTCACCGGCGGACTGCGCGGGGTGGGACTGGCCACGGCGCAGTGGCTGGCGGCGCAGGGAGCCGGCCACCTCGTCCTCAACGGCCGCACGGCCCCTTCCCCCGAGGCGGCACGGCAGATCGCGGGCCTGGGCAAGGGCAGCACCAAGGTGACGGTGGTCCTCGGCGACATCGCCGAACCGGGCACCGCGGAGCGGCTGGTGACGACCGCGGCGACCGGCGGCCACCGCCTGCACGGAGTGGTCCACTGCGCCATGGTCCTGGACGACGCGGTGCTGGCGAACGTCACCGACGAGCAGCTGGAGCATGTCTGGCGGCCGAAGGCCACGGGTGCCTGGCGCCTGCACCACGCCACCGAGGGGTCCCCGCTGGACTGGTTCGCGGCCTTCTCCTCGATGGCCTCCCTCCTCGGCAACCCCGGCCAGGGCGCCTACGCCGCGGCGAACTCCTGGCTCGACGGCTTCGCTGCCTGGCGCGCCGCCCAGGGCCTGCCCACCCTGGCGGTGAACTGGGGCCCGTGGGGCGAGACCGGCGTCGCCACCGACTTCGGCCGGCGCGGCTACCACACCATCCCCACCGACGAGGGCATGGCCGCCCTGCACTGCCTGCTGACCGAGCGGCGGGTGCAGACCGGGGTCCTCCCGGGCCCCGCCGACACCTGGCTCCCGCCCGCGGGGCGGCACCTGCCCTTCTTCAGCGACGTCCCGGCCGGGCGGTCCCCCGCACCGCCCCCGGCTCCCGAGGACGGCGCGGACGTGCCGGCCCGGCTCGCTGCCCTGCCGGCCGGTCTGGCCCGGAGAACCGCGCTGGAGGAATACCTGGCGGACCACGTCCGGGCGGTGCTGCGCCTCGGAGACGGCGCGGTCGATCCCCAGATTCCGCTGAAATCGCTGGGATTCGACTCGCTGCTGGCCCTTGAGCTGCGGGCCCGCATCGAGCGGACTTTCGCCGTCTCCGTGCCGCGGAACTTCGTATGGCAACACCCCACACTGGCCGAGCTCGCCGCGGGCATCGCGGACCGGCTGAGTCTTGGACTGGACGCCTCATAGCGCGTCCTGAGCCGCAATCCTCCCTGTTCGGCGGGCACTTGCACAGTGCCCGCCGAACGCCGCGCCAGCGGGCGGACGTTCCCCGGAAACGGCGCCAATTCTTCGCGTTTCGCCATTCCCGCACAACGTTTTCTTACGGTGATAGTACTTCGCTCCGATATTTCACCGCGCCCCTTTGTATGCCCCTGAATACGCCTTCCGTCATGCCTTCCGTACTGCTTCACTGGATAGTGGAATTCGGTCGAGGAATCGCGGCGTAAAAAGCCCGGAGATTCCGCTATTGGCATCGGGGGTCCGAGAGGAACCTTGCGAAAGGGGTAGTCGTGTTACCCAGCACACAAGAAATCGGCATTCACCTGACGGCCCACCAGGTCGAGACCTGGCCCGACGCGCAAGCCGCGGTTATCCCGGCCGACCGGTGGCGCTCCGGCAAGCACACCACCTTCAGCCTGCCGCCGCTGGAGCGCTCGGTGCCGGTCTGCCGGGCCCTGGTCCGTGCCTGGCTGGACGGACAGCGGATCCGTGGTGAGGACACCCGCTACCTCGTCCTGCTCGTCCTGTCCGAACTCGTCACCAACGCGATCCAGCACTCCGGCACGCTGCGCATCACCTGCCGGCTCCGCCGGACCGCGGATGAGCTGCACCTGGAGGTCCAGGACGGCGGCGGGACCCCCTGGGTGCCGCGCAGGCGGAGCCCCGACCACGGCCAGGAGCGGGGCCGCGGCCTCGACCTGGTCGCCAGGTCCTGCACCCAGTGGGGCCGCCGCACGGGCCCCGACAACGGTTGCACGGTCTGGGCGACGGTGCCCCTGGCCACGGGCGCACCTGCCGGCCGCCTCCCGCAGCCGTGAGCGCACCCGGGGCACCCGCACCACCTCGGGCACCGGCCGCGGCCGCGTCGGGGAGCCGGCGGCCGGGCGGAACCGGCGGCACCCTCCCCGGCGCGGCACGGACCGCCGGCCGCCGCGTCCCGCGCCGCCCCGCACTATTCGCCGCACGCGTGCCGGGCGGGGACATGCGCGTCGTTCTCCTGGAGCAGGGCGTCGAACTCGCAGGCCGGTCTGGTGTCCCGGTAGGGGCGGAGCGCCGCCAGGAAACGCTCCAGGTACCGCCGGCCCAGCGCCGACCGGAGCTGCCGCAGCAGACCCACGGCCTCTTCGGCCACCTGGCACCCCTCGTCCACCGCACCGGCCTGCACCTGCGCCGACGCCAGCAGCAGCAGGTCGATCGCCCGCCGGCGCACCAGGGACCTCGGATGGCGGGCGAGCGCCTCGGCGGCCCGGCGGGCGGCCTGCTGCGGCTGCCGCAGATCGCGGTAGCAGTGCGCCAACTCGTCAGCGAGATAAGCCCGGTTGAAATGCGCCAGCCATTCGGGCCCGTCCAGCGGGTCCGCATGGGCCATCGCCTCCATCGCCTTGTCCCGGAGCATCCCGCACATCCGGGAATCGCCGAGCAGCGCGTAACCGCGGGCCTCGGCCGCGAAGAACAGCGCCTGTGCGGCTGGTGGTGCCTGTCCTCGCGTCCCCTCCTGGGCCGCCCGGGCGAGCTGGACCGCTTCCCGGGCGCAGCCCGCGTCCACCGCGAGGCGGCTCAACCCGGACGCGAGCACGTAACCGCCGAAGCACCGCTCGCCCGCCGCCTGCGCGAGGCGCAGGGCCTGGATGTAGTACCGCTGCGCCAGGCCGGGCTGGCCGGTGTCCACCGCGGTGTACCCGGCGAGTTCCGTCAGCCTCGCGGCCGCGGCGAAGAGCTGCCGCCCGGTGGCCTCGCCGTAGCTGCCGGCCAGCAGCCCCGAGAGCACGCTGTGCAGACACGACACCACCACCGGACGGACGTACCCGCCCCCCACCCTGTGGTCCAGTTCCGCGAGCGCCCGGGTGGTCATCTGCACCAGCTCGACCTCGTCCGGCCCGGCGCGCGGCCCCAGCCGGTGACTTCGTCCCACCTCCGGGTCCACCGCGCTGATCAGCCAGTCCCGCGTGGGTTCGACCAGCGCCGGCGCTCCCATCGTCATGCCGGACAGCGCCTCGCTCGACTCCGCGTCCATCTGCCACAACTCGCGGACCTGCTCCAGCGCGTCCTGCACATCGGCGGCGAAGTGCAGGCCGACCCCGCACGTCACGCTGTTGCCGTTGGCCATGCCGATCTCCTCGGTGGAGACCGTGCGCCCGAGTCTGCTGCTCAGCGCCTCGGCGATGATGGCCGGGACCCGGCCTCTGGGCTGCTGGCCCCGCAACCACCGGCTCACCGACGTCTTGTCGTACCGGAGATCCAGCCCCTGCTCCTGCCCCAGCACGTTCACCTGCCGAGCGAGGGCCGAATTGGACACCACCGCCTCCTGGATGAGCGACCGCAGCCGCTGATTGCTCTGACGTGGGACGACGGGGCGGCCGGTCATGGGTGTGCGCCTCCATGCACGTGCGGAAAAACCTTTACATCGGCATATCCAACGTTGCGGAACCGGGAAGGTCATTACCCAACAACCGGGAATGATTCGCCATGACCAGAGTCAAGTCACCGCCAAGGCAACGCGCACAGTAGCGCGGGCGCACGGCGGCCCACCGGGCGCCGCCCGGTTGCGTTTTCCGTCGCGCTCACACCCCCCGGGCGCCTGCGCTCCCTCGCACACCTCCGCAGACCTCGCGACGCCGCTCCCCGTCGGTGGTGAGCGCGCCGCCCCCCATGGCCCCGCCCGGCGGACCACCCCTACCTGCACCCGGAGGTGTGTCACCGGGAAGGGACGCGCGTCGACCGACGAAGGCCCCTGCGCTCGGGCCGGCGAACGCCTTCCGCGGGACGGCCGGCCGCCGGGGCGGCGGCGTACCGGAGCGGGAGAGCCGGGCGGCTGCCGTCCCGGGACGGTGCCGTCGGGCGGTGCGTTCGCCGAGGTCGGAAGGCGGGACGTCCCACGATGTTCCCCTCTGCTCGCCCGTCCTGTCCCGGACGGGGGCGGGGGGCCATGCTCGGTGGTCCGGAGCGAGGGCGGGCCGGTGAGGCGGTCCGCGGAGCGGCTGCGGGAGGACGTCCACCGGCGTCGAGCCCGCGGGGCACCTCGCCCGGGGGCGCGGGGCCGTCGGATCCCCGCGCCTCGCTCGCCCCGCCTCGCTCCATCAACGACACGGGAGGACTCCACTCATGCAGATACCCAAACGCGCCGCGACGGGCCTGGTCTCGGTCGCCCTCGTCGCCGGCGCCATGGCTGTCGCGCCCTCGGCCCACGCCGCCCGGCGCGACGCGGCCCCCTCGGCGGCGACCAGTTGTTACGGCAGCGCCCACGCCTACAGCAAGCCCAGCGGCTCCTACGACTACCCGACCGGCAGCGCCTACCTCACCACGACCGGCAACTGCGCCGACATCAACATCAAGACCAACACCAACCGGTACGTCAAGGTCTGCTGGCTGAAGACCGGAAACTGTCAGACCGACTACACGCTGACCACGGCAGGGCAGTGGACGACTCTCGCCACGAACGTGCTCGACGGCACGGACTTCTTCTTCTGGTTCAGGTCGGACGCCTCGTCCACGGGGTACTGGGCGGCCTGACCCGCACCGCGGACGCGGCCGGAGCCACCGACCGCGTCCGCGGCAGGCCACCGGGCCGGCAGCGGCGCAGGGCGGCGGTGACGGCAGTCCGCCCGGCCGCAACCGTCCTCCACGGCAGTCCCGCCGGCCGGAGAGGACGAGCTGTCCCGGGGCTGTCGAACGAGCCCACCGTGCGTCATGCTTGCTCCTCGTGGACCTGCCCCCCGCCGCGTGGAAGGGCTGCGATGAGCCGATGGCGACCGCTGCCCGGTGATCTCCCGCCCTCGGTCCGGCGGTTGGTCGAAGAGCTCAGGCTCCGGAAGGACCGTTCGCGGCTGACTCTGGCATCGCTCGCCGCCAGGACCGCGCACAGCAGATCGTCGTGGCACCGCTACCTCAACGGCCGGGCCCTGCCGCCGTGGCCGGCCGTCGAAGCGCTCGGCACCGTGACCCGGGCGGACCGGGAACGGCTGCGCGTCCTGTGGGAGTCGGCCGCGGACGCGTGGGCGCCGAAACCGCCGGACCGGCCACGCGCCACGGCGGACGCGGCGCCGACGGCAGCCGCGCCCGCTTCTCAGCAGCCACCGCACAGGGGAAGCCCCGCGGCGACCGGTGCGGCCGCCCGGCCTGATCCGGGGCCCGCGCCGCCTGACGCCCCCGCCCGGCGCGTCCCCCGGCGCGTGTCGACCGCGGGCACCGCGGCCATCGGGGCCGGGATCGTCGCGTGCGGCCTGCTGGCTGCGCTGCTGCTCCGGTTCGGGAGCCACGGCGACGCGGGGAACGACGGGGCGCGGGGCGGGCCGGACGGCACACGCGTCTGGCCGTGGGCGTTGCACACCGCGCCGGTGCCGGCGGGCGGGTCAGCCTGCACCGGCCGTACCTGCCTGGGGCAGGATCCCTACCGCGAGAAGTGCGACCGGGACGGCGCCACGCTCCATGCGCTGAACGCCTACGGGCATCAGCTCCGCCTTCGGTACAGCCGGGCCTGCCAGTCCGCCTGGGCGGAGGTCGAGCCCGCGCGCGGCACCGCTCGGCTTGTCCTGACCGCCGTGGGCAGGACCGCCCAGGCCGCCTCCGGCGGTTCCCGCACGGACATGGTCGCGGCCGGTCAACTCCCGGCCCGGGCCTGCGTGGAGGCGGCGGGACACCAACTGTGCGTGACGGAGCACGACAGTTGGCTGCGACCGGTCAGCGGCCACGGCACACGGTGAGGGTGACCTGATGCAACCTCACCGCGCGGAAGCCATCGACGTCGTACACCTCATAGGCGCCCCCGCGGCCACGGCGCAACGGAAGATCGCGCACCTCCCCCCGGTACACCGTCCACGGGGGCAGCAACGCGAGCCGGCGCCCCGCGAATCCGTACGTCACGGGCCCCACGATCCCGTCCGCCGACAGCCCGTGGTTGCTCTGCCACACCCGGGTCGCCCGGGCCGTCGCGGCGTCGTAGGTGCAGTGCACACCGGAGCGCGGCAGGTACCCGTCCGCCCAGAGCACCGCCTGCCACAGTCCCACCAGGTCACTGCGCGGAGTGTGTCCCGGGACGAGCCATGGCTCGTCGCGCCAGTCGTCCACCAGGGCGCCCTGCCCCCTCACGGCGTGCCCTTCCCCCGAGGCGGAAGGCGGGCTTGAAGGTCCGGACGCCGGGTCTGCGCAGCCCGTGCTCAACGCGAGCATCGCTACCGCCGCCATCAGCCGTCCCGCTGGACGCAAGCCCCCTCCCATCCCGGCCAGTGTGCCTCAGAGCTGACGCAAAGAGGAATATGCAGCAATGCGGAAAGACCGTGTCATGGAGGCGTGACTGACTGGAAACCTCTGCCGCACACCCTTGATGCCGACGTCCGCAACCTGATCGACCAGCTGCGTGCCTGCAAGGACCGCAGCGGACTGAGCCTCGCCTCCTTGGCCGAACGCACCCTGCACAGCAAGTCGTCGTGGGAGCGCTATCTCAACGGCAAGGCTTTCCCACCGCAGGAGGCCGTCACCTCCCTCGGCCGCCAGGTCGGCGCCGACGCCGCCCGGCTGGCCGCCCTGTGGGAGCTCGCGGACCGCGCCTGGAGCGGGCGCCACGTCTCGGAGCCGCCGTCCGCCGCGCCTCCCGCGGCTCCGGATCAGCCAACGCAGACACCCGCCTCCCCGGACCCGACAGCCTCGCCGCACCCAGCAGGCTCCTCCCCCACCGGAGCCCCACCCCACCCGCCGGGTTCCCTCGCCCCACCGTCGCCGCCGCAGCCGCCCGGAAGCGCCGCGGGACCGCCACCGCGAAGACGCCGCCCCCGTCTTCCGGCCATGACCCGGCTGCGCCCGCGAGCGGCGCGCCGGGCCGTGCTGGTGGGCACCGCCGCCGCGCTGGCGGCCTTGATCGTCAGCGTTGTCGTCATCCGGTGGGAACCGGCGTCCCACGCCTCACCGGGCACCGCCGCACGGCCGGCGACCACCACCGGCACGGAGTCCAAAGCGCTGGAAACCCACTGCTTCCAAGAGAGCTGCCGCGGCGCGGACCCCAAGACCTCGGGCTGTGCGGGCGATGCCTGGACCGCTGCACTCACCCGCGTCCACGACGTCTACCTGGAGCTGCGCTACAGCGACTCCTGCAAGGCGGCGTGGGCCCGCATCAGTTGGGGGACTCCCGGTGACATCGCCAAGGTCATGGCGGACAACGGCGCCTCGTACCAGGAGCACGTCCGCTACGACACCGACGTCTACAGTCCGATGGTGGCTGCCGAGGCGTCGTCGCAGGCACGGGCATGCGCCATCGTCAGGTCAGGCGCGCGGGGCTGCACCGGACCTGGAGGCTCGGTGCACCTGACGGAACCGCCGGAGCCGCCCACCCCAGCCGCCCCGGCCACCGGTTCCTGATCCGCGCGCCGCCCGACTTCCCCTTCGCCCGGCCGACCGAGGGCGGCTCCCCTGCCCTGACCGAAGCGCCGCGCCGGTGCCGCCGTGGGCCGAGGAGCCGGCACCGCAGCGACGGTCCGCCGCCGAACCCGGCGACGGCCGGAGGAGGAGCGGCGGGGGCCGCCCTGCCTCGGTTGGCGCGAGGGGCGTCGTAGTACGGTGTGTGTCAAACTACGATGGTTCTCGTACAATGAGGCTCCATGGAGGGGCGGGTTCGCCCCGCACGCCGGGGGCGGGCCCGCCGCAGGTCCGCAGCATCATTGGAACCGCAGGTCAGGAGCCGTCATGTCGACCGAAACGCCCGCCGCAGGCGCCGCCTCGGGCGCCCGGTCGCTCGCGCACCCGGCCCGCGAGGACATCCGGCTCGCCCAGGTCCTGCACGCCCTCGCCGACCCGATGCGGCTGCGGATCGTCTGTGCGCTGGCCGCCGCCGACGGCGAGCTGAACTGCGCGGACATCGAGCTGCCGGTCAGCAAGTCGACCTGTACGCACCACTTCCGGGTGCTCCGCGAGAACGGCGTGATCACGCAGTTCTACCGGGGCACCGCCAAGATGAACGGGCTGCGCCGCGACGACCTCGACGCGCTCTTCCCCGGGCTGATCGACGCGGTGCTGCGGGCCGCCGGACTCCAGGCGCGCCACCTCGGCGAGCACTGAACGGGCCCGCCCCGCAGGCTCAGCGCAGCGTCATCGCCGACCGCGCCGCGCGCAGCAGCTCCGCCCGGTCCGCCAGCTTGACCGTGCCGCGCCCCAGACCGCGGCCCCACGCCGCCTCCGCGGCCTCGATCGCCAGCCAGCCCTGCCAGGGCACCGGCCGCGCCCCGGCCCGCTCCAGCGCCGCCACCGGATCCGCCGCCACCGGCCGCCGCACCAGCCCCGCCGCGTCGGCCAGCAGCGCCGTCGCGGTCTCCTTGGCGCACGGCCGGTTGGTGCCGATCACCCCCGTGGGGCCGCGCTTGATCCACCCGGCCACGTAGACGCCCGGGTCCGGCGCGCCGTCCACCAGGACCCGCCCGCCGGCGTGCGGCACCGTCCCCGTGGCCGGGTCGAACGGCAGCCCCGGCTGCGGCACGCCCCGGTAGCCGACCGACCGCAGCACCAACTGGCCCGCGATCTCCTCCCGTTCACCCGTGCCCCGGACCCCGCCCCGCCCGTCGGGCACGGTCCGCTCGAACCGCACCGCCCGCACCCCCGTGGCCGCGTCCCCGAGGATCTCCACGGGGCGCAGGAAGAACCGCAGGTGGATCCGGCGCGGCCGGCCCACCCCCGCGGCCCGCGCCACCGGCCGCTCGGCCCAGTCGCGCAGCACCTCGACGTTCCGCCGCACCGGGGCCGGCAGCCCGGCCGGATCGCGGTACCCGGGGTCCAGCGCCAGTTCCTCGGGGCGGACCACCACCTCCGTACCGGGCAGCGCCCCCAGCTCCCGCAGCTCCTTGGTCGTGAACTTGGCCTGGGCGGGCCCGCGCCGCCCGACCATCCACACCTCCTCGACCCGGCTCTCGGCCAGCGCCCCCAGGGCACCCTGCGGCATGTCGGTGGCGGCCAGTTCGGCGGCGCCCCGGGACAGCATCCGGGCCACGTCCACCGCCACGTTGCCGACCCCGATCACGATCGCCGAGCGGGCGGTCAGCGCGAAGCCGCCGTCCGCCGCGTCCGGATGCGCGCTGTACCAGGCGACGAAGTCGGTGGCCGGATGGCTGCCCGGCAGCGCCTCCCCGGGGATGTCCAGATGCCGGTCGGTGGCCGCGCCCACGCAGAACACCACCGCGTGGAACATCTCCCGCAGCTCCGCCAGGCCGACCCCGCCGGACCCCACCTCCACATTGCCCAGGAAGTGCACCCGGGGGTGCTCCAGCACCGTCCGGAGGTTGTTCTGGAGCGACTTGATCTTCTCGTGGTCGGGCGCGACGCCGTAGCGCACCAGCCCGTACGGGCACGGCAGCCGGTCCAGGACGTAGACCTCGACGTCCGGGACCTCCTCCTGCCCGACCAGCGACTGGGCGGTGTAGACACCGCTCGGTCCGGAACCGATCACTGCGACACGAAGCACGGGTGGCCCCTTCCGCGGAGTACCCCCAGCATGGCACCGGCGGGCGGCCGGCGGGAGAGCTGCGCTATCGGGGTTGCTCCCGGTCCGATGAGCGTGCCGCGCCCCGTGGCCGGGTGAGCTGGAGGCTAGGTTTTTTTTGTGTCGGAAAGTGAGTTTTATACCGATAACCCCCGATATAAAGCGCAGGGCGCGGCATTGGAGTGGCCCGATTGGGAGCTTCGGGCGCACGGCTCGGCCGCGTCCGGGCTGGGTCCCTGGTTCAGCGCCCGGCTGACCTTCCCCCACGGCGCCCGGATCGACGTCCTGGTGACGGCCTCCGGCGACCACCTCACCGTCGAGGACGTCCGTGCCGACCCGCCCCTGACACTGGACGCCCTGGCCACCCTCGCCCACTGGATCGAGGGCCCCCTCGACGACGCGTGCCGCGCGGCCACCGGACGCCCCCCGAAGACCCGCCCCACCCCTGCCGGACCCCCGCGCCGGCGCCCCGGCCCGGCCCCCACCGCACCCCGCCCCGGGGGAGCCCCCGCGACGGCCGAGTCTCCCGCGGAGGCCGAGGCTCCCGCGGCGGGCGCCGTCCGGGGTGAGGGGGCGCTCTGCGCTCCGGGGGTGGCAGCGGCGTCCCCGGCGGTCGACGGAGTCGCCGAGGCGCCCTCGACCGCGGCGCCGGAGGGGGCGCTGGAGGTCGTACAGGGGGAGGCACCGGAGGGGGTACCGGTGGGGGTATCAGGGGAGGCATCCGGTGAGGCTCCGGCGGGCGGGTCCGGGGCCGGCTCCGGCACGGGTCCTGGCCCCGGCGCCGACTCCGGTACCGGCTCCGGTACCGGCTCCGGCCCCTGTGCCGGCTCCGGCGACGAGGCGTCCCCGGACGGGGACACGCCACCGCCCACCGCACCGTCCGCGCCGCCCGCCACCCCCACCCCCGCCGCCGGTGTCCGTTCCGCCGTGCTGGTCCGCTCCCGGGCCGGTGAACGCCGCAGGGTCGCCGCGGCGGCCTACCGCGCGGCCCAGAAGGAGGGCCGCGACCCGGTCCTCGCGGTCATGGACGCCACCGGCCGCAACCGCCGCCGCGCCCTCCGCCTGATCGCCGGAGCCCGCGACGCCGGCCTCCTGACGCCCCGCCACAACAAGCGCTAGGGAGGCCGTACCCGGCCGAGGCCGTCAGCCGTCACCCGTCGGACGGCCGGCGATCGGCGGGCAGCGGCCGGCGGCCGTCGGCCGGCGGTCCACGGCCGGTTGGCGTCCTACGGCTTTCCTGTGCCCTCCGGGAGCGTCGGGGAGGTGTCCCGTGCCGCCGCGCGTCCCGGGTTGCCGCGGGTCGTGGCGCCCTCGGGCGGCCGGGGGCCCGGCGGCACCCCCAACTCCCACTCCAGGCCGTACCGCTGGAACAGCTCCGCGCGCAGCCGGACCCGGGACATCGGGGCCCCCTGGAGCAGCATCGGCACCACCGACCCCATCAACAGGGCCCGCAGCAGCGGGTAGTCGGCGTCAGGGTCGGACGACCCGTAGGCCACCACCGTCTCGCGCAGCAGCTGGGCCAGCCGCTGCTGCTCCGGGCACTGGACGAATCCGGCGGACGTGAGGATCCCGGCCATGTGCGTGCGCATCAGCAGCGGTTCGTCGTGCGCCAGCCCCAGGATCGCGTCGATGGCCCGGGCCAGCAGCTCCCGCCCCGCGTCCGGTCCGGCCGGCCGCGGTGCGCGCTCCAGCGCGGCCTGGAGCGTACGGTGCATCAGCCGGTGCACCGCGGACTGGAGCAGCTGGTGCTTGCCGGGGAAGTAGTACGAGATCAGGCCGCGGGCCGCCCCCGCGCGCCGTGCGATGTCGCCGAGCGTCGTGGCCTCGTAGCCGCGCTCACCCACCAGCTCGACCGTCGCCTGCAACAGCCGCTCGCGGGACCGCCGCCGCAATTCTTCATTGACCGATGCGCTGCGGGGGGACATCCTGTAACTCCTGCGTTGACTGGCTTGGAGCCAATATACTCAGCACAGGTTGCGGATGCCCGCCCGCAAGGGCGGGAAATCCGGCCAGGACTGCCTGATTCGGGCGATGCGGGGGATCGCCCGAATCGGGCAGGGGCGGGGCCGGGGTTGACCTCATGGCCAGCATCTTCCCAGGTCATGGGGTTAACCTCGGTTCGCGTCGGGTTGCAGGTTCGATCATCTCTGGTCGGTTCTGGTCATACCGTTGCTGACTCATTGCTGACTTTGCTGACGACATGTCAGGTCGCCTCGAGGTGCCCTGCCGGTCCATCCGGGGGAGGCTGTGATCGTCCAGTGGTGCTGGTCGTGCGAGCCCGTCGGCCTGGTCGGCTCAGAAGATCGATGCGGCCAAGGTTGTCGCAGACCATAGCTGGCCTGGCACGTCCACCACGGTGCTGCGCCTCCGGGCCACCGACGGGCGGCGGCAAAACCCACACCCAGGCCCTCCTCCGCCTGGCCCGCCAGCGCATCGGCGTCCTGTTCGCCATGCTCCGCGACGGCACCTTCTACGAACCCCGCATTCCCGAGGACGTCGAACTCGCCGCCTGACCCCCACCAGCCAAACCATCCCCAACCGAACCTGGCGCCTTGACCAAAGGCATAGAGGCACCCCCCCGAGTCAGGAGCGCCACGTCTACGGACAGGCCGGTGCTCAGCGCGCCCGCATCAGCCAACTCCGCGGCCGAGTGCGCGACTTGGAATCCGAGTGGACCGAGGAGACCGTCCAGCGCATCACCACCGAGAACACCACGCTCAAGCAGCGCGTCCGCCAACTCACCGCCGACAACCGCTCCTTGGAAGAGCGCCTGCACGCCACGCGCTCCCACCTGCGGTTCCAGGACCGCCGAGTAGCCGACCTCGAAGCGCAGATCGCCGATTCGTTCGGCGGCGCTTGAGTGGTAGGCGAGTCTCGCAAATGTGACTGAGCGCGTCGCCTTGAGCGTTCCAGTTGGAGCATGACCCAGATACGCCAGAAACCCGCGCCGCTGGCCGCGAAGTTGAACTGGTAGCGGGACCCAGGAAGTTGACGTGCCAGTCCTTGAGCGGAGACCGCCGGCCACGTCCTCGTCTGGTGTTCAGGTCTTGTCGGAGAGGGGGCCGATGATGGTGTCGGCAACCCAGCGTGCGACCCCGGTCGGGTAGGGCGGGGAGAGTCCGAGGACGATGTGGCTGAACCCGCCGTCGAGTGCCGCGCGGATGGCGTGGCGGGTGTCCTGGGGCCGGTCGTAGGAGGCGGACAGGACGATGGATCGGGTGATCTCAGCGGGGTTGCGGCCGATCTCGGTGCACAGCCGGTCCAGTGTGGTGCTGCGCGCGATCGCCTGCTCGATACTGCCCCCGGGCATGTTCCAGCGGCCGGCGTGCTCGGCCACCACGCGCAGCGTCGGGGTGGCCTGGCCGCCGATCAGGATCGGCGGGTGGGGTCGCTGGATGGGTTTGGGGCTGCAGAACGCGCCCGTCAGCTGGTGGTAGTCGCCCTGGAAGTCGAACGGCGCGGTATCGGTCCACAGTCTGCGGATGATCGTGCACGCCTCGGCGAGGCTTCCGACCGCGTGGGCGGCGTCGTGGAACGGAAGGCCGTGAGCTGTGTACTCACGCCGGGCGAGCGGCACATCGGTTCGCGAGCCTGCGCCGATGCCGAACTCGAGCCGGCCGCCGGAGATGACATCGACAGTGGCGGCGATCTTGGCCAGCATGGCCGGTGGGCGGAACCGGTTGCTGGTAACCATCAGACCGAGCCGCAACCGCTCGGTCTGGGCTGCGAGAGCGGACAGCAGTGTCCAGCCCTCGAAGGTGGGCCCGTTCGGGTCGCCGCCGAGCGGCATGAGGTGGTCGAACAGCCAGGCGTGTTCGATCTGTGGGATGCCCTCTGCCTCGCGCCAGACCCGCAGGACGTCGTTGTAGGCGACCTGCGCTGGCGCGGTCATGATTCCGAAGCTGGGTCTGCGGGCCGGCGTGAGGGGGGTGGTCATTTCGAGTCGATCCTTCCCAGCGGGTCGCTGGTCGCGGCCAGGGACCGGCGGGCGGCGGGCCAGGCGTCGTTGTCGAGGCCCAGTGCTGTTCGCAGGTACGCCAGGGTGGCGTGTTGGACGACCGTGACGCGTTCGGGGTTTTCGTCGGTGGTGCGCGTGTCGTTGGCGCTGTGGATGCCGCCGAGTCCGTGTTCCGCGCCGAACAGGGTCAGCAGATCGGTGGCGCCAGGGCTGAGGTGGTAGCCGTCGGTGAACCAGTCCGGACCGCGCACCGTCAGCGGGGACTGGTCGTGGTCTCCGGCGACTATGAGGCTCGGCGTCTTCAGTTCGGTGAAGTCAGGGCTCATGAACGGGAAGAACTGGGTGGCGAGCGGGCTCAGGTCGGCGCCGCCGGTTCCGGGCAGGCAGAGCAGTACCGCCGCCTTCACGCGCGAGTCGCTCATGCTCTCACCGGGTGTGGCGTCGGCGTCGACGACCCGGGCGCCCGCGAGTGTGCTGGCGGTCTGTGCGCCCCAGGAGTGTCCGGCGACCGCGATGCGGTCGTGGTCGATGCGTCCGGCCAGCCCGGGTACGCCGGCTTCGATGGTGCCGAGCTGGTCGAGGATCCCGGTCAGGTCGTCGGTGCGGATGCGCCAGATGAGCGGGGTGCGCGGGTCGTCGGGGAGCAGGCCCAGCGAGTCGAGATGGGTGGGCTGGATGACGACGAACCCGCGGGCGGCCCAGAAGTCGACCAGCGGTGCGTAGTCGTCCATGGCCAGCGTCATGCCGTGCGAGAAGACGACGACGGGCAGGTTGTCGCCGGTCGTCGGCGCTGTGACCCGTACCTCCAGGTCCTGGCCGCGGTCCGGGGCGGCCAGGGCGACCGGCCTGACAGAGATGATCGGGGTGGTGGAGTCGTTGCCGCCGTCAGCGGACGTGGTGTCGCTCATGAGGTGAATGCCTGTCTCGGAGGGGCCCGGTGGCCCGTGCTGCGCGGCGTCTGGCACCATTGGAATACGGAGCGCCGCTCCGCATTACGATACGGAGCACCGCTCCGCTTTGCAAGTGGGAGGTGCTCACGATGTCCACGGCCAACACGCCGCCCCCTGCCGGCCGCAAGCGATCCGACGTCCGCCGAAACGAGCAGAGACTGCTGGACGCCGCTGCTGCCGTGTTCGTCCGTGCGGGAGTCGACGCTCCCGTGCGGGAGATCGCCGCCGAATCGGGCCTCGGCATGGGCACCATCTACCGCCACTTCCCCACCCGGGCGGACCTGGTGGTCGCCGTCTTCAGACACCAGGTTGACGCGCTCTCCGCTGCCGCTCACATGGCGCCTGCTGCCGATACGCCGTACGAGGTCTTGCGGCTGTGGGTGCATCAATTCGCCGATTTCCTGGTCACCAAGCACGGCCTCGCCGAAGCACTGCACTCGGACCAAGCCGGATTCGAGAGCCTGCACAACGAGTTCGTCGAACGCCTGCTGCCCGTGCTCGACCAGCTCCTGAAAGCGTCCGCCGCCGCCGGCTCCACGCGCGCGGACATCCGCGCCTACGACTTCATGCTCGCCATCGGCAACCTGTGCATCGGAGTCGGAACCTTCCCCGACTACCAGGCCCGCCGCATGATCGACCTGCTGCTCGCCGGCCTTGCACAGACCGCCCCAGCACCGATGGACGGCGAGCCGAAATAGCGCCAGCGCTCTCGCACGCCCGTGCCGGGATCCTGTAGATGGTCGCGGGTGGGGCCGTCGGCACCGGAGTGGGAGCCGTTCGACGGACCTTGCGCCGCGGCGGGCCCGTAGGCGCTGGAGACCGAACTGCTCGGTGGTCCTGGCGGAGTCCTTCGGAAAGTCCGGCGGTCAGGCGGCCTGGCCGAGGCCGGCGGCTGTCAGGCCCTGCTCGCGCAGCGAGCTGAAGTCGACATCGAGCGTCGGGTCGCACGCCTCGGGCTCACGGGAGGTTCGGCAGGCCATCACTCTCTCAGCCGACCAACAGACCGCATCGCTCGACTGGGGCGCCCTCCGCGCCCTGACCGACGAGAAGCCCGACGGCATTGGGACGAGGAGGACTGGTCCATGCTCAGGGTCGCCGTCGCGCTCGCCCTTGCCATGCTCGGCCTTCGACACCTCAGCAGGAACAATATCGGCCTCCTGTCGTTCGCCGTTAGTCGATGCAGCCGATGGCTGAGCGTCTGGGGGTGGACCACCAGCAGCTCCAGCAGTTCGTCACCTCTTCCACCTGGCCCTGCGATGCGGTTCGAGGCCGGCTGGCATGGTCGGGCCGTGTGGGTGGTCCGTCCTCAGGTATGGGTGGTGGACGACACCCCGCGGACGCGGCTCCAGGTCGATCTTCTGTCTCGGCAACCTTGATCGTCTGGCGTTGCGTCCGTCGTTTCCACTCGGGCCCCACCGGCCAGCGGGCCTTTGCTGCCGGGGGAGGTCAGCTCTGGGCGGTGGGCCGGACGACGATGTCGTTCACGTCGACCGCGGCAGGCTGTTCGATCGCGAAAGCGATGGCACGGGCGATCGCGTCGGGCGGGATCGCGATGTCGTCCCGCATCTTCGTGATCTCTGCTTTGACCTGGCTGTTGGTTGACGCCTCGGCGAAGTCGGTCGCAGTCGGACCAGGTGAGACGGTGGTCACCCGCAAGGAGTCGCCGGCTTCCTGGCGCAGACCTTCGCAGATGGCCCGGACCGCGAATTTGGTGCCGGCATAGACGGCCATGGTCGGCACGATGCGAAACGCCGCCGTGGAGGCGGTGGTGATGAAGTGGCCGGTTCCCTGCGCCCGGAAGACCGGCAGCGCGGCGCCGATCCCGTGCAGCACGCCCTTCACGTTGACGTCGACCATGTGGTCCCACTCCTCGACGCGCAGATCGTCGAGAGGCGATATGGTGCCGACTCCGGCGTTGCTGACGAGTACGTCGAGTCGGCCGAAGCACTCACTGGCCAGCGCGACCAGGGCATGCAGGTCGTCCCGCCGGGTCACGTCGGTGCGGATCTGCACGGCCGTGCCACCTGCCTTCTCGATCCGGGCCACCAGTTCCGCCAGGCGTTCGGACCGGCGTGCGCCGAGGACGAGTCGCGCGCCGCGTTCGGCGAGCAGCAGCGCGGTCGCCTCGCCGATGCCACTGCTGGCTCCCGTGATCGCCACCACTTTGCCCTTGATTCCGGACATGAGTTGCCCTCTCCATCTTCGGCACCGGGGCCGGGGTGCCGAGCGGCAGCGGGCCCTTCAGGAACGTCCGCCAAGCCGTTGCGCACTGGACAGCCGGGTGCCGGTGTGACCGTGTGAGGCCGTCGGTCATGCTGCGGCCCGTGCTCGCACACCAGTCTCCGATGGCCTTAGCCTGGTATCCAGACCGTACTTATTCTGGAACTGAAGGTGCCATCATGCCCGCGCATCCGGACCAACGCCGTCAGCTGAGTGAATTCCTGCGCAGCCGGAGAGAGCGCCTGACTCCTGATGAGGTGGGCCTGCCCCAGACCGGCCGCCGTCGGACTCCGGGACTTCGCCGAGAGGAACTGGCACTGCTGGCCGGAATCAGCGCCACCTGGTACACCTACCTGGAGCAGGGGCGAAAGATCCGCGTCTCCGAACAGGTACTCAACGCCCTGGCCGCGGCGCTGCGGCTGGACCGGCACGAGCGCGATCATCTTCTCCAGCTTGCCGGTCACGCGCCTGCGGCCGAAGCCGAGGAACGCGAGCCGCTAACCGCCGAGGCGGGTGCCGTCCCCCTGCTGCTCCAGCCGAACCCGGCGTACATCATCGGCGGCAACTATGACGTCCTCAGTCACAACCAGGCAGCCCACGAGTTGTTCCCGAGGCTCATCACCAAGGCGGACCGGCCCGCCAACTTCGCCCGCTGGGTGTTCCTCGAACCGGTGGCCCGGGACGTTCTGGTCGACTGGGAACCCGAAGCACGCGGCCTGCTCGGCCGACTTCGGACGCTAGCGGCACGTCATTCCGGCGACCCGCGGTACACCCGGCTGATCGAGGACCTGAACGAGGGCAGCCCGGAGGTGCGGGACTGGTGGCCGCAGTACGAGGTGCAGGCCCGGCACAGCGGTCGCAAACGGCTGCGACACCCGCAACGGGGAGCGGCCGATTATGCGTACACCGCTTTTCACCTGGCCGAACAGCCGGAACAGACGCTGGTCGTCTATGTCGACAGCAGCGAACCGCCCTACGGGAGCGTAGCCGTGACCGGCGAATGACGGAGGATGCCGGCGGCAGTACCGGCGCTTACGGTACGGCTGCGGAGGACCAGCGGCTGCGCGCCGAGCAACTCCTGGACAAAGGGGCGGAGAACCAGCCAACAATGGCCAAACCGGATGCCGTTGTTGGCGACGTGCTCCCCGTAGTCAGAGCAGCTTCTGCTGTTCCAGCCAGCGAAGCACTTCTGCCTTCTTAAACTGGATCTTTGCGTTGCGCCCCCGGCCCAGCTTGTATCCCTTGAGGCCCAGCTTGGGTGCATCTCGATATACCCACGTCAACGACATGTTCAGCATCTCGGCGGTCTCTCGCGCATCCATGAGTATTGCTTCCACAGAGAGGCTCCGCTCCCAGTCGTCGTCAGTGAGTGCGTGGGCAGACGCAAAGTGCGCTGCGTCCGTACGACGCCGCAGCCAAGGGCAGTCGAATCGGACAACGACCATGGTCCGGAGGATCGCCGGTTTGGGTAGCCGGCGATCGTCGGCTATGTTGTGCCCCTCCTCGGGTTTGCAGATCACCAACTCGTCGTCTTGATCTTGCTGTTGGCTTCGTTGTTCAGGGCCGTGACCTGGGCTCGGAAGGTTGCGACCGCGGAGGGTGGGGTGGTCGTCGGGCGTCACCAGCAGTCTCCTGACTTTCAGCGCGGAGTCGAGCGACGTTGGTAGTCCGGGTGCCACGGACGTCCCGTGGTCCCAGTAGTGGCGCCTCCGCTCCCATGATCTCGATGATCAATGCCAGGGCGTCGGCCGCTTCTGTGATAGCGCGCTTACGCTCCTCATTGGTCGGAATGCCGACCTTGGGCGGCTTGTACTCGGGGGCAATGATCCCCTTGAAGAGGTCGCCGACAGTGGCCCCCTGGTCCTCTGCTGACTTGAGGACGCTGCGGAGAGTCGCGAACGAGCGAGACAGGATGCTTTCGGCTACACCGTCTTCTCGTTCGAGATCCTGAATGAACTTCTCGACAACCCTCGGTGTGAAGGTATTGATTTGACGGCTGCCTATCGGGGTAGCAGTCAGATCTCCAGGGAGGGCTTTATGACCCTCTTCGATCCGTCTGCCAGATGCCGCTGGGCCTTGAACCAGTCGGCAGCGAACTCCTTGAAGGTCTGCCTACCCAGTTCCCTTCTCTGGTCGATCACGTCGGCCGGAGTGGTCCGCTTCTCGTTGTAGAGAGCGATCAGGCGATCCTTAGCCTTGTCCTGGTTGGCGTAGCCGGACTCCTCACGCTGTGCGCCGGAGGCATGCCGCCCCGGCTCCCCGGCAACCGCCGCTCCCGAGCTGGTGAGCAGTCCGGGGACCTCACAGGCCGTCAGGAGTCGGCCTCGCTGCCGCCACGTTCACCGGTGGGGCCGCGCCGGGGCGGAGCCGCCTGGGTGGCGGACTCGATGCCGGCCAGGAGGAGTTCGAGGCCGAAGGCGAAGCGTGCGTCGAAGTCGAGCAACGGGCCGACCGGGCCCGCCGCGAGATGCGGATAGCCGCCGGCGCGCACGACGCCTTCGAGCGTGTCGGCCTCCCCTCCCGCAGCGCCCTGTTCCTCGAGGGTTTCGCCCAGCACGAAGCAGAAGACCGCGCCGGCCGCCCACAGGCCGTGGTCGCGGGGGAGTCCGGCGTCGCACACGCAGCCGACGAGGGTGTCGATGTAGGTCAGGTTGTTGCGCTTCGCCGCGTAGTTGCCGCCGACGATGCGTGCCCCGTCGCGCTGGGCCAGCAGGGCCGCGCGCAGGCTTGCGGCCAGGCCCCTGACGCGGTCCGGCCACGCGGCGTCGCCGTCGAACGCGGCGGGCAGAGCGCGGGCGAGGATCGCCTCGGCCATCTCGTCCACGAGCGCGTCCTTGCCGGCGAACAGCCGGTAGAGGGTCGGCAGATGGACGCCGAGCCGGTCGGCCAGGCGGCGCATCGTGAGCGTCTCCAGGCCGCCTTCGTCCACCAGCGCGAGCGCCTCGCGCACCGCTCTGTCGGCCCGCGTGGTGGCCAGCGTGGTGCGCCTGCGGCCCGTCCCCTCGATTGACATGTTAACGATGTTAGCAGTAGCGTGCGCGCACTCGTTGATAACGCTGTTAACACCTTGAGTCAGGGAACGAGATGCCTTCTTCCGCCGCCACCCCCGCCGCCCCCACCCAGTCCGCTTCCGGCCGGCAGCCCGCCGCGGACCGCGAGCACGGCGCCCCCTCCAGCGGGTTCGACGTCACCGTCCGGCAGCTGCGCTGGGAAGCGGACGGTGTCGTCTCACTCCAGCTGGCCAAGGCCGGGGGCGGGCCGCTGCCACCGTGGGAACCCGGAGCGCACGTGGACCTCGTGCTGCCGACCGGGATCCAGCGCCAGTACTCCCTGTGCGGACCGACCGGCGACGTGGCCTCCTACCGGATCGGGGTGCGGCGGGAGCGGGCCGGCCGCGGCGGCTCCGAGTACGTCCACGCCTTCCTGCGCCCCGGGCAGCGCCTCCACCTCAAGGGCCCCCGCAACAACTTCGGCTTCCGGCCGGCCGCCTCGTACGTGTTCGTCGCCGGCGGCATCGGGATTACGCCGATCCTGCCCATGATCCGCCAGGCGGAGACGCAGGGCACGCCCTGGCGGCTGCTGTACGGCGGTCACACCGCGGCGTCGATGCCGTTTCTCGACGAACTGCGGCACTACGGGTCGCGGGTCGGTCTCTACCCCGCGGACACCGTCGGCCGCGCGCCCCTGGGCTCGCTCTTCGCCCAGGTCGAGCCCGGCGCGAAGATCTATGCCTGCGGACCGGCGCCGCTGCTGAGCGCGCTCGGCGAAGCCGTGGCGCACTGGCCCCGGGACACCCTGCACGTCGAACGCTTCACGGCCCGCCGTCCCCGGACGCCCGCCGACGACAAGCCCGTCGACGTCGTCTGCCGTGCCTCCGGCCGGACCGTCGCCGTCCCCGCGGGGCGCAGCATCCTCGACGGCCTCGAAGAAGCCGGGATCCGGGTGCCGGCGTCCTGCCGCTCCGGGCTGTGCGGCTCCTGCGAGACCACCGTGCTGGAGGGGGTGCCCGACCACCGCGACGAGATCCTCTCCGCGGAGGAACGGGACGTCGGCGACCGGATGTTCGTCTGCGTATCGCGCGCCCGGACCCCGCGACTCGTCCTCGGCCTGTAACCCCGCGGGAAAGGAAGCCGCGCCATGAGCACAGCAGAGACCACCACCGACCTGCCGGCGGGCACCGCCGCGGACGCCTACCGGCCGGTGACGATGCAGCGGGTCCGCGAGGTCATCGGATATCCGCCGCGTTTCATCGCGGAGAAGAAGGAGGCGCAACTGGGCGAGTTCTCCGCCCGGTTCATCGCCCACAGCCCCTTCTTCTGCATGGCCACCGTCGGCGCCGACGGGCAGCTGGACACCAGCCCCAAGGGCGACCCGCCCGGTTCCGTGCGGGTCCTCGACCCCTGGACGCTCGCCATTCCCGACCGGCCCGGCAACAAGCTCGCCGACAGCTTCGAGAACATCACCCGCAACCCGGCGGTCGGGCTCGTCTTCTTCGTTCCCGGCGTGCGCGAAGTGATCCGGGTCAACGGCGACGCGTTCATCACCGACGACCCGGAGCTGCTGGGCATGCTCGGCGCGGACGGCAAACCGGCCGTGCTCGCGACGATCGTGCGCGTCCGCGAGGTGTTCGGGCAGTGCGGCAAAGCGGTCATCCGGGCCGGCCTGTGGGACGGCGACGCCCGCGGACTGGCGGACGCGGCCCTGGTCGGCGGAGACTTCTACACCCTGACGATCGCGGAGAACGCCGCGAAGATGGCCGACACCCTCGGTCCCCTCGCCGACGGCTTGCACGAGGTCATCGACGACCACTACAAGAACGACCTGTATTGACGCCGCGCCATGGGCAGGCAGGAAGCCGCAGCCGAGCCCTGCGACGGGTGCGGTCTGCGGCGGGCAGCGCCACGGCGTAGGGGTCGCTGCCCTCGGGCCCTTCCATGAGGGAGAGCGCCAAGCGCAGATCGCGCACGCTGTGGGCCATCGGGCCGGCGTGCCACCAGCGGCGCGGCACGGCGGGAAAGTGGCCGGTCATCGGCAACCTGCCGGGGGTGGGTTTGACCGAGGCGATCCCCGTGTCGGCGGCGGGCCCCCGCACGGAGAGGGCGACGTCGCTCCCGATACCGAGCAGCGAGAGCCCGCTCGCGATGGCCGCCGGTTCACCGCCGCTGGAGCCCCCGGGAGTGCGCTGGGGGTCGTAGGGGTTCAGGGACCTGCCGGTCAGGCGGTTGTCCGTCTCGGTCCAGTAAGGACCGGAATCAGAATGAGGTCTCGGGGGCTCGGGAATGACGCCGCGTCAGGTCACTCGGGTTCGGCTCCGCGAAGTAAGGTGGAATCCCATGTCGCGAACGCGCCGAGCACAAGGAGGCGGAATGTTCGCCAACTCGTCGGCGCTGGCGGCCGGAAGGCGTCATTCGGTGGGACGGCGCTGGGATGGAACCGTTCTCGCCGTGGGCAATACCGCGGCCGCTGAATGTCGTGTCGAGCGATGGGACGACGTCGTCACGGTGGCAGTCGGCAATGTCCATACCGCGACGAACACGGGCAGGTCTCATACGGTGGGACTCCGGTCGGACGGCACGGTGCTGGCGACGGGGTGGAATGGCGATGGGCAGTGTGATGTCGCCGGATGGCGAGGCGTCACGGCCGTGGCCGCAGGCTGGCGCCGCACGCTCGGGCTACTCGCGAATGGCCGCGTGCTGGCAGTTGGCCGCAGTGCAGAAGGACAGTGCGCCGTGCAGTCCTGGCGCGAGATGGTCGTCCTCTCGTGTGGTGACTGGCACTCGGTCGGCGTCCGGTCGGACGGTTCTGCACTGGCCGCAGGGAACAACCGACGCGGACAGTGTGCCGTTGAGGGGTGGCGTGACCTGACTGCGATTTCGGCCGGGTACCTCCATACCGTCGGTCTCAGAGCCGACGGGCGGGCAGTAGCGACCGGGGAGCGGGCAACCGGGGCGTGCGAGGTCGATGAGTGGGAAGACGTGGTGGCACTCGGCGCGGGCAGCTACCACACCGTCGGGGTCACAGCCTCTGGGCGGGTTCTCGCAGCGGGAGACAACGGCTACGGACAGTGCGAGGTCGGCGATTGGCGCGACATTGTCGCCGTGGCGGCCGGTTCAACGCACACCCTCGGCCTGCGTGCCGACGGCACAGTCGTGACCGCAGGGAACAATGCCGACAGACAGTGCGAAGTGGATGCCTGGTTCGGAGTCCAGCTTCCCTGTGCCCCGGGACGCGCCCACGTGAACTGACGTGCCGTCACCCCCGAGCCCCGGAACCTCATTCTGATTCCAGTCCTGAGACGTCTCCGGCAGGTTCGTCTTGGCCGGCGGGATGCCGCCGGCCTGCCGAAGGCGGGCCACCACAGTGGCATCGGTGTCGGGCACCCGGTCGGCGAAGAGCTTCGCCCCCCAGGTGGTGGGGGCCCCGCGGTGTCGAAGGAGTCCTTGACCGTGAAGGGGACTCCGCTGAGCGGGCCGCCGGCCGGTCGCGCCGACGCGTCACGCCACACGAGATCGCTCTGCTCCATCGGCCCGGGCCCCTTCCTCCACAACGCACTTCCCGAGCCTGTCTGTTCACCTCACCCGGTGGGAGGCGGGCTGACACCGTGTCAGGTCAGTCGACCGGTTATCGCTCTCCTGTCGTTCCCCGAGGCCGGGCCACTGCCGGTCCGGGGCCGAGCCCGTCAAGCGACGTCGAGCAGGACCTTTCCGACGACGCCCTGTTCGAGGGCCGCGTGGGCGTCGGCGGCGTGCTCCAGCGGGAAGCGGTGCAAGGGCAGTCCGGCGTCCTCGCCCACGCGCAGCGCACCCGCGTCCACGGCCGCCGCGACGTCGGCGAGCGCCTGCTGCTTCGCCGCGTACGGCACGCGGTAGACGAAGACGCTCTGCCAGCGCAGGTTCGCCGACAGCGAGGAGAGCACGGGAACGGACAGCTCCTCCTTCTCGCCCCCCGAGTAGTAGGCGATGACAGCCCCTTGGGCGGCCACCGCGAGGTCGAGCGCGGCGTTGGCGCCCGGTGCGACCTCCACGACGATGTCGACGCCCGCGGGCGCGAACGAGAGGATCTCGGCCGCCGCGTCCTGCGTACGGTAGTCGACCACCCGGTGCGCACCGGCCGCGCGTGCCAGTGCGGCCTTCGCCGGGCTGCTGACCGTGGTGACCACGCGCGCACCGGCCCAGCGGGCGAGCTGCACCGCCGCGTTGCCGACCGCCCCCGCACCACCCGCCACCAGCACGGTCGTGCCGTCCAGAGTGCCGGGTGCGAGACGTCCTGGGCCGCCGTCGTGGACGGTCAGCGCGCGGTGCGCCGTCAGTGCCGGGATGCCCAGGGACGCACCGAGTTCGAACGGGGCGTGGTCGGGCAGGGCGACGGCATGCCGAGCGGGGACGACTGTGTACTCCTGGGCCGTTCCCCAGGGCCGCTCCCACGCAGCTTCCCAGATCCACACCCGCTGTCCGATCCGCGCCGGATCGACCTCCGGCCCGACGGCGTCGACGACCCCGGCACCGTCCTGGTGGGGCACCTGCTCGTCCATGCCGGGCGGCAGTGCGCGTCGGCGGCCGCGCCAGTCGGTGGGATTGAGGCCCGAGACGTGCACCCGGACCCGTACCTCGCCGGGTCCGGGCCCGGGGAGCGGACGCTCGACGACCTGGAGCACTTCGGGGCCGCCGGGAGCTGTCCGGATGACGGCTTTCATCTCTCACCTGTCCTTCGCCCGCCCGTGAGGGCGTGCTGGGGCGTGCTGTGCAGCCCAGGGAGCGGGTGCCCCTGGGGTGTTCCTCGGGCGTCACTCCCAACAACGGAACGCGGCGGGAGTATTCCGGCACGCGAGCGATGCGATGCCGGGGCGGACGCGGGGTGGGCCGACGCGGACCCGGCGGCGCAACGGTGAAGCTGTGCCGCACTTCCGCTGCACCGGGCTCCCGGGGACGTGGCCGCCGGATACGGGACGAACACCCGTGTCAGTCGGGCTCCTGAGCTGTGCCGGTCCGGGGCGTTCCGGTGCCGGTGAGGGTCCACACGGCCAGGAGGCCGAGTGCCAGTCCGGACGGCGATCCGGGTTCCGCGGTGTAGACGTAAAGGGTGGTGTCCGGGTCTCCCGGCAGGGTCAGCGTCTCGTACTGCACTGTCAGTTCACCGACGAGCGCGTGGTGGAGGCGCTTGGAGCCGTGGGTGCGCTGGTGGACCCGGTGCTCTTCCCACCAGCGGTCGAATTCCGTGCTCTTTCCGCGCAGCTCTGCGATGAGATCGTTCGTGGCCCGGTCGTCCGCGTCCCTTCCCGCCTCCAGGCGCAGGCTCTCCACGGCGGCCCGTGCCTGGTCCTCCCAGTCGATGAACAGCGTCCGGGGTTCCTCGCCGAGGAACATCCAGCGTGCGTAATTGCGGTGCCGGACGGGCAGCTGGTCGAAGTCGGCGAACAGTGCCTTGGCCATCCGGTTGGCCGCCAGGACGTCGCTGCGGCGGCCGAGAACCAGGGCCGGTTCGCCGTCGAGTGCGTCGATGAGCTGGTGAAGGCCGGGTCGGAGCCCCTGGGCGCTTCGGCGGTGACGCCGGGACGGCGCGGCCGTCGCCCCGAGGAGGGAGTGGAGGTAGGTGCGTCCCGCCTCGTCGAGGCCCAGGGCGCGGCAGAGCGCGTCCACGACACCGGGCGACGGGGCGATCGGGCGTCCTTGTTCGAGCCGGGTGTAGTAGTCGGTCGATACCCCGGCCAGGCGCGCTACCTCTTCACGGCGCAGGCCCGGGACACGCCGCGTACGGCTGTCCGGCGGCAGACCGGCCTGCTCGGGATCCACTTGGCTGCGCGCCTTCCGCAGAAAGCTCCCCAGCTCACGGTTGTTGGGCATGCCACGCAGTATCGCGGGTGCGGGTGCTTCCCGCGTGGGTCTGCGAGTCCTGGTCTGCCGGGTCCGCTGTCGCGCAGGGCCTGTCATGGGCGCCCGCGGGGGCTGGTGGGTGCCGGAGGCGCCGGTAGCCCGTCGGCCACCGAACGCGCCCACCATCGGTCGCGCGGCCGGACGTTGTCGGCGCAGGCAACAGACGGGGGATCGGTTCGGGGGGTGGGCGTCACCGCCGCATGCGGTACGGATCGAGGGTGGCCAGGATGTCGTTGACGGGGCCAAAGCTGATCATGGCGGTTGTTCCGCCCGCGATCTCGCCGCGCAGAGGCGACAGGGCCTCGTGCGCTTGGGTGGCGAGGGAGGCGTCTTGGAGCAGGATCGCGGTATGTGCGGTGACGGCCCAGAGCGAGTCGTACAGGTGGTCAGCGGGAGGTCTGGGCAGGAGGGCGGCGGCCTCGCGGGCCGCCGTGAGGTCGCCGTCGGCGAGGCTGAGGAGGGGCTGGGCCCAGGGACGGTAAGGGCCCCAGTCGAGGGCGGGGTCCGTTGGCGCGGGGCGTTGGTGGCGCATGCGGAGTGAGAGGAGCGCGAGCGGGAGGATGCCGGCTTCCACCCCGGGCATGCCGGCGCCGGCGAGGTCGGTGGCTACGGTGCGATAGGCGTGAGCGGCCTCGGCGGGGTCGTCCGCGCGTTCTGCCAGCTGCATGGCCCGGAAGGCGGCGGTGAGAACGCGCACGAGCGGGGTTTCGTGAAGGGCGGCGAGCCGCCCGGCCGCCACGACGTGTTGGTGCGCGGTCTCGGTGTCGCCGCGGGCCGCGCCGACCTGGACCTTGATCAGATGGCCAAGGATCTCGAACATCGGGAGATCGTGCCGTGTGGAGAGATCGATGAGCTCGCCGGCGATCACGTCGCGTTCGCCGGTGCGCCCGGGGCGCTGGAAGGACTGCACGAATCGGGCGTTGAGCGCGAGTACCAGCACGCTGGGGTCCTGGAGGTCCCGGGCCAGCCGTTCGGCTTCGGTCGCCGCCTCGAGGGCCCAGCGGTCTCGGCTTCCGCGATGCTCGAGGCCGATGGTGGCGAGGAGACGTGCCCGGAGTGCGGGTGGAGATTCCGGCCCCAGCCGGTGCAGAGTGCGCCGAGTGGTGGCGACCAGTGCCTCGGACCGTCCGGGATCGTCGGCGCGCGTCCAGATGGTGGGGACGTCGTACGCGGCGATCACGCGGGCGGTGAGGCCGGGGTCTTCGGTCCGTTCGGCTTCCGCGGCGGCCGCGGCGCGTTGTTCTTGGGCAAGTACCAGGTTGGTGCCGCCGGTGACCGCGGCCGCCCTGGCCACGGTGCTCATCGAGCGCAGCCGGGTGAAGGTCCCCGTCGCTTCTGTGCGCGTGAGGAGGCGCAGCTGGTCCTCGTTCCGGGGCGCGGGCGTCAGGTGCGCGGCGTGCCGGAGGATGTCACGTTCGAGATGGTCGAGGTCGTCCGCCGATTCCAGTCCGAACCGATCCAGCAGTCTGGTTCGCGCGTCACGCAGCGAGGCCAGCGCGTCCACCTGGCGGCCGGCTTGGTACAGAGCATGGGCCAGCAGAACCCAGGCACGCTCCCGCCACGGGTGTGCGGTGGTGAACGTCTCCAGCTCCGGGATGAGGGGCGCACCCCGTCCGAGGTCGAGCATCGCTCGGGCGCGCAGCTCGACGGCTTGACGGTGGAGCTCTGTCAGCCGCGCGCGCTCCGGCGTCAGCCAGGGTGAGGCGTCGAGGTCTGCGTACGGCTCGCCCTGCCACCATGAGAGCGCTTCGCTCAGTGCGCCGGCAGCCTGGCCACTGGGCGCGTCGTGCAGGGCCCGGAGGGTGTCCTCGAACCGGTGGGCGTCGACGTGTGCCCGTGGGATCCGCAAGGCGTATCCGGTGCCGACGGTCTCGATGGTGTGCGACCGGGTTCGCGGAGGACGGTCGGGTTCGAGGGCGCGGCGGAGCTCGGCGACGAAGGTGCGGACCGTCCCGGCAGCTGCGGGCGGAGGGTCCTCCCAGAGATCATCGAGCAACACCGGAAGCGGGACGGCCCGGCCGCCGGCCGCGACCAGCCGTCCCAGAAGCTCGCGGCGACGCCGGCTGCCCACCGGCACGGGGCGGCCCTCGGCATCCGTGACCTCGATCGGCCCGAGCACCTTGACGAGGATCTCCATGTCCTCATTGTCGTCGGTTCCAGGCTGCTGCTGATCCACTGCTGATCCGGCTCCCCGATCCTCCTCTCGTTCATGCATCCGCGTGTGAGCGGCAGAGACATCCAAGTCCGGGAGAAGGAGACGACAACGATGGGCATCAGCATTCCGGGGTGTGAGACCAGGTCGATCGGTGTGGCGGACGGCGTGGAGCTGAACACGGCGGTCGGCGGAGAAGGGCCGCCCGTGGTGCTGCTCCACGGCTTTCCCGAGACCCACCTGATGTGGCGGCAGGTGGCTCCCCTCCTGGCCGAGCACCACACCGTGGTCTGCCCCGACCTTCGCGGCTACGGCGCCAGCAGCAAGCCGGAAGCGGTCGCCGAGGACACCTACGCGAAGCGGACGATGGCCGCAGACATCATCGGCCTGGCCGACGCGCTCGGGTTCGACCGGTTCGCGCTGGTCGGGCACGACCGCGGCGCGCACGTTGCTTTCCGGGCCGGCCTGGACCACCCGCATCGGATCAGCCACCTGGGAATCCTGGACATCGTTCCCACTCTGGACACCTGGAACGTCCTCCACGGCGTCAGCGCGGCGGTGGCTTTCCACCTGTATCTGATGGCCCAGCCGCCCGGTCTGCCCGAGCGGATGATCGCCGGAAGCGCCGACGCATTCTTCGGCCACTTCCTCGACGTCTGGTCCACGGGCTCCGATGCGATCCCCGCGGAAGTGCGCGCCGAGTATCTTCGCGCATGCCGGGACGCCGTTCCGTCGATCGTCGCCGACTACCGCGCCACCGCGACCGTCGACATCGCACACGACCAGGCCGACCTCGACGCCGGCAACCGCCTCACCATGCCGGTGACGGTCGTCCAGCAGGACTGGGGCCGGCAGCTGGGTTTCGACGCCACCGCGACCTGGCGACCGTGGGCCACCGACCTTCAGCACTTCACCACCCAGGCGGGCCACTTCATGGCCGAGGAGGCTCCGGAGGACATCGCCACGCTGATCCTGAACCTGGTGAAGCGGTGATCGCCTGGGACCTCGGCATGACCCGCACCAGGGACGCCCAGCACCTGTGGGCGCACGTCCCCGGGACGGGACCGCGCCGGGACCGATGCGGGCTGCCCGCGGGGCACCGGGCCGCCTGAACGCCGGCCCGCACGCACCCCTGGGCGCGGGCCGCCGGCGCTGCGCGCGGGGCCGTGCGGTAGCCGGTACGTCGTGCTGCTTCGTCCCGCTTCGTCGTGGGGGAGGGTCATGGGGGCTCAGCGCGCGGTTGTCAACCGCCGAAGTTGATGAGTGAAGAGGTGATGTCGTTGAATCCCAAGGCGCTCAGGTCCGGGGTGTTGCACCCCTTGGGCGCAAAGAATTCATGGCCCGTGAGGCCGGTGTCCTCGAAGAGCGCCACGTCGTACCGGCACGCGCTGAGTGACGAGATGATGTCATTCCAGTTCTGCGTGTGCAGGAATCCCCGGTGCACCTTGCTCAGGTCGGGGTAGTAGTAGCCGGCGTCGAGGTCGAGATAGTCCCCCGACTCGTTGGCGTCCTCCCATACCCTGACGTAGTCCGGGAGCGCCTCGGGGTGGGAGACGCAGTAGTGTTCGCCCGACAGGACGGCCATCTGCGCACTGTCCGCGTAGGTCCGGCGTACCTCTGACAGCATCGCCTGGCGGTCGGTGAACGCGGCGAGCACGAGCGAGTCGCCGTTGACCAGGCAGGTGACGTGCAGCGGCTCGGTCATTTCCGCGTTCAACCGCTCAAGGTCCTCAACGACGTCGCCGTTGAGGAAAAGCGGCACTTGGGGGGAGAGCGGGCGTACGCGACCGGTTGCCGGCCAAAGTCCTTCGGCCGGGGCCTCGGAGAGCTTTTCCTTCGGCAGCCGTTGCGGCATGAGATGCAGCGGTGCCACGTCTCCTGACTGCTTGGACACTTCAACCACTTCCCTGTGAATGACTTCTCGGCATGCGCCGACAAGCCCGCACTCCTCACGCTAACGCGGTGGGTGGAGGGCGTCCTGCCGAGGAACCGGGGCGCGGCGGCCGGTCTGCGCGGCGCCGAGGGCACAGGGCCCGCGCCCGGGTGGGTGCACCGCACCCACGCCCCGGCGCCCGGCAGGGATCTAGCGTGGCGGGCATGGAAAGCAACAACGAGCTCGGTGCCTATCTGCGTGCCCGCCGCGCCGCGGTCACGCCGCGGGACGTCGGCTTGCCCGACATCGGGGAGCGGCGGGTGCCGGGGCTCCGGCGGGACGAGGTGGCGCTGCTGGCCGGGGTCAGCACGGACTACTACATCCGCCTGGAGCAGGGCCGCGAGCGGCACCCGTCCGAGCAGGTGCTCCGGGCGATCGCCGGGGCGCTGCGGCTGGACGGCGCCGCGGCCGGCCACCTGTTCCGGCTCGGTCTGCCCGCCCTCGCCACGGCGGCCGCGGAGCCGAGCGTCGCCCCGGAACTGCGGCGGTTGATGGACGGAATGCGCGACCTGCCGGCGTTCGTGGTCGGTGCGGCGCAGGACGTGCTGGCGGCCAACGCGATGGCGCGCGAGCTGTATCGCGGGTTCGCCCGGTACGACAACCTGCTGCGGATGATCTTCCTCGATCCCTTCGCGCGGGAATTCTACGGTGACTGGGACAGGGCGGCGCACATCGCGGTGGGCAACCTCCGGGCGTCCGCCTCGCAGTTCCCGGGCGATGAGCGGATCGAACGGGTCGTGGGTGAGCTCAGCGTGCGCAGCCCCGCCTTCACCGGGCTGTGGGCCCGTTACGAGGTGCGTCCGCGCACGCAGGAGGACAAGCACTTCCGCCACCCGCACGCGGGTGAGCTGCGGCTGCACTTCGAGGCGCTGGCCGTGACCAGCGCCCCGGGCCAGCACCTGTCCGTCTACAGCGCCGAACCCGGCAGCGCCGGTGCCGACGCCCTGGTCCTGCTCCGCCGGCTGGCCGAGCAGAACTCCGCGCCCACCGATCAGGAGGACCTCGCGGAGGACGGCGGATGCCGCTCGTGAGCGCGGCGCTGTCCGACGTACGGCAGCCGTCCGTTCCTCCGCCTTTCCGTTCGTCCGCCCGTCCGTTCGTTCGTCCGCGGAGATCGACGCGGGCGGCGAGGCCGTGCGGGCGGCGCGCCGGTCAGGTCAGCCGAGGCCGCGTGAGCGGTATCCCGGCCGGGCCGGCGAAGCCCCCCGCGCCGGGGCCTCACCCCTTTCCCCTTCCCGCACCGAAGAAGGCACCTCAGACCATGCTGCTTCCGTTCACCGAGGCAGGCCGGGGACGGCCTGTCGTCCTGCTGCACGCCCGGCCCACCGACCGCACCATGTGGGACGCGCACCTCCCCCTGCTGGCCGAGGTGGGCGTCCGCGCCATCGCCCTGGACCTGCCCGGGTACGGCGACGCGCGGGTACCCGACGGCCGCGAGGTGGCCCCCTGGTCGGACGTGCTCGACACCCTTGACCACCTCCGGGCCGACCGCTTCGTGCTGGCCGGGAACTCGCTCGGTGCCCTGGTGGCGCTGCAAGCCGCCGTGACGGCACCGGCGCGGGTGGCGGGCCTGGTACTGGTCGGGTACCGGCCCCACGGCCAACCCGCCTCCCCGCAGTTGCAGGCCGCCTGGGAGGGGGAAAGGGCGGCGCTGGCCGCCGGTGACCTGGATGCGGCGGTCCGGGCCGGGGTCGAGGCGTGGACCTCGGCCGGCGCCACCGACGGGGTACGCGCCCACGCCGCCCGCATGCTCCACCGCCGGTTGACCGCCCAACTCGCCCACGGGGAACCGCCGCAGGCGGCGGACCCGCTCGGCTCCGGACCGGCCCTTCGCACCCTCGCCGTCCCCGCCCTGGTCGGCGTCGGCGAGCACGACATGCCCGACTTCCACCGAGGCGGCGAAGAGCTGGCGCGCGAACTCGGCGCGGGCCGGCCCGTCGCCATCCCGGGCGCCGGTCATCTCGCGCCGCTGGAACAGCCCGCAGCCTTCTGCGGCCTGCTGCTGGACTTCGTGCGCCGCCTCACCCCGCAGCCGCCGCCCGCCCCCGGCCGGCGCAGGGCGGATACGCACTCCGGCGGCCGTACCGCCGGGCAGATCGCTCGGCCGTACTGAACCAGTTCGCCGACAGCCTCGGAGGACCGAGATGAGCCAGGGGGCGGGTGTTTGCCGAACTGGTTCTTCCGGGCTCCCCGGGCCGACGTCGCGGAGGTATCCCTTTTCCAGGGGGTGGGTGTCGGCCAGTATGTGAGAACGCGTCAGGAGCTTGCTCACAGGGGGCGGTTCGGGGCGAGTGCGGGTGCGGTTTCCCTGGGTGGTCCTCGCGGGCGAGAGGTCCCTCGGCACGGCAGGTGCGGTCGGACAGCGTCGGCGAGGGTCGGGGAGGCGGTGCGGCGTGCGTGACGGGAGCGCAGGGGGCAGGCGTCGTGGAGCAGTGGGACGAGGACCGGCAGGTCTGGACGCAGCCGAACCCCTCGGAGGGGGCGGCGCGGCCGGGCACCAGGAACCCGCGGGCGGCGGTGGTGACGGCGGTGGCGGTCGTGGTGTGCGTGGCGGCGGGCGCCGGGATCTGGGCCTGGGGGACGGGCCGGGAGCCCGGCGCCTCGGGCTCCGGCCCACCGGCCGCGACCGGTCCGAGTGCGTCGGGGAGCGCTCCCACCGGGCGCGGGGAAACGGCCGGGGCCGGCCGCGTTCCGTCGGATCCGTGCGCGGCGGTGAGCGACGAGTTGGCCCAGGAGTGGGATCTGACGCACCTCGACGTTCAAGCGAAGACCGGCTGCCGCTGGCACTCGGCGAGGCACAAGATGCTCATCAGGCTGAGCTATCTGGGGGAGCCGCCGGCGCGGTGGAGCAGCGTGGTGCCGATCAAGGTCGACGGTGTCCCCGCGGCGAAGAGCGTCGATACCGGCATGACGTGCATGATCATGTGGCCGACGTCGTACGGCAGCGTGAACCTGTCAGCCAGCGAGGTCTCCGGGGGTGGCGAGGACCTGTGCGGCGCCGCCGCGAGGTTCGCCGCGGCGGTGGCGCCCCACGTACCGCGCTGATCCGCTGCCGCCGGAAGTCGCTGGTCAAGGGCGGTCATCGGTGGTCAGGGGGGCTCGGGCGGCGGGCGGCGGGCGGGGGCCGAGGGGGTGCTCAGCGGGCCGAGTGTCAGTGGTCGCTGGTGTACTGGATCCACGGGATCGGCGAAGCGTCGTGCGCCGACCGAGTCTGCTGTGACCCAGCCATGAGACCCGCGGGAGACCTTGGATGCGTACGTTGATCAGCACCGCTTTCGTTTCGCTCGACGGCGTGGTGGAGGCCCCGGGCGGCGAGTCCGGCTACCGGAACGCCGGGTGGACCTTCAAGGACGTCGAGTTCCTGCCCGAGGCGTTCGAGATCAAGGACCGGGAGCAGAGGGAAGCCACCGCGATGCTGCTGGGCCGGACCAGCTACGAGGCGTTCAGCCGGGTGTGGCCCGACATGGCGGATTTCGCCGCCTACAAGGTGATGCCGAAGTACGTCGTCTCCACCACGCTCACCGAGGACGACCTGGTGACGAACTGGGGAGAGACGACGATCCTGCGCTCGCTGGACGACGTCGCCGCGCTGAAGGAGACCGAGGGCGGCCCGATCATCGTCCACGGCAGCGCCTCCCTGAACCACTCCCTCTCGGACGCCGGCCTGATCGACCGGTATCACCTGCTCGTCTTCCCGCTCCTGCTCGGCGCGGGCAAGCGGCTCTTCAGCGCCACCGACAAGGACACCCAGAAGCTGACGCTCGTCGAGCACGAGGTCTACGCGAACGGTCTCCAGAAGAACGTCTTCGACGTCGTCCGCTGAGGGGGTCGCGCACGGGACCACCTCGTGTGCGGGGGAGGGCTGGGTGGACCGCCGTCTCCGCCGTGGGGCGGAGGCGGTGGCTCCCTGCGAACGATGCCTGAGGGTGCGGCGGTTGGCGACGATCAAGGGGTATCCCAACGCCCCTCCGATCGGAGTTCCCGATGCTGACCAGGACCCTGCGCGTGACCGCCCTTCTCGCCCTCGTGGTGGCCGTCGCCGCGCCCGCCGCCGCGGCGCCCGCCCCGGCCACGCCCCCCGCGGGGGAGGCCGTCGCCGTCTCCTCGCTCAAGGGCGACGCACGCATGGACTACCCCCTCACCGACCAGGAGGTACGGGTGTCCGTCGACGCCCACTCCGCGTACACGGTGGGCAGCACCCCGCAGCGGTCCTGGGGCACCTTCCGCATCTCGCACGCCCAGGACGGCACGCTGTACTGGGGCGAGTTCGAGGTCGACTGCCTCACCACCGGCGGCCCCACCGCCACCGTCACCGGCCGCCTGGTCCGCACCAGCCCCGGCCACCCCTGGCGCACCATGCTGGACCCGCACACCCGCATGGGCGTCAGCTTCTTCGTCCCGCAGAAGGGCCAGGCCCGTATCGGGCTCTCCGGCGCCACCAAGAAGGGCGAGCCGCTCCTCACGAAGTGCATGGCGCCCGCCGCCGACGCGAAGGTCGTCGACGGACGGTACACCCTGCACGACCGCAGCAACTGAGCGCGCGTGACGGAAAGTGCTGGTCACAGCGGTGCGTTGCGGACTGTGGCCAGCACGGCCGCCGGTGTGGCGGCGCCCGGCCGGTCAGCGCACGAGCAGGTCGATGACGCCCGTCAGGTCCTCCTCGCCGCTGCCCTCGGCCAGGCGTCGGCGCATCAGGGCGAAGTAGGGGCTGAGGAGTTCGGGGCTGACGCCCTGCTGCTCGGCGGTGCTCAGGAAGGTCGGGGTGCCGGCCACTTGCATGGCGAGGCGGGAGACGACGCCCTTGGTGTAGTCGCCGCTGCGCAGCTGGTCGGCGGTCTGGTGGACGGCCGGGGCCATGGCGACGAGCCAGTCGGCGAGCAGCGGGGCGAAGGCCGTGGGGTCGATGTCCTCCTTGCGGATCAGGGCGAAGGCGTGTGCGGCTCCGGCGAACATCCCGTACATGGCGCTGAGCAGCGCTACGTCGTGCAGGGCCGCGAAACCGTCGTCCTCACCGGTGTAGTGGGTGCCGGCCGGGACGCCGAGCGTCTTGTGGTGCTGCTCGAACAGGTCGCGCGAGCCGCTGTAGAAGACGTAGCCGCCGGCCTCGGGGACGCCGATCATCGGGGGGACGGCCATGATGCCGCCGTCCAGGTAGCGGGCGCCGCGCTCGCGGGCCCATGCGGCGCGGTCGCGGGCCTGGGCGGGGTTGCCGGTCGTCAGGTTGACCAGGTCCTTGCCGGTCAGGTCGATGCCGTTCAGTGCGTCGGCGACGGAGGCGTCGTCCAGCAGGCAGACGACGATCAGGGTGTTCGCCGCGACCGCTTCGGCGGCGGTGTCGGCGACCTGTGCGCCTTCGGCGGCGAGGGCCGCGGCCCGGGCGGGGGTGCGGTTCCAGACGGTCAGCGGGTGTCCGGCGGCGCGCCAGGCGCGGGCGAGCGCGGTGCCCATCGCGCCGAGGCCCAGCAGCGTGACGGGGGTCTTCCCGGCGGTGTTCTCAACGGTGCTGTCAACGGGATTCTCAACGGTGTTCTCAACAGTGGTCTGTGCCATGGCCACCAGGCTGGTCACCGGCCCGGAGTTGATCAAGTACGCACTTCATGGTGGGTGGTTACCCCGCGGTGAGCGAGCAGGTCAGAGGGTGGTCGGCCGGGCGTGCGCCGGGGCCCTGCGCCCCGGCGCACCCGCAATCCGCTCACAGCGCGACGCTCTCGCCGGGCAGGAGGCGGCGGATCTCGGCGCCCGCCCGCTCGGCCTCCAGGGCGAGGACGTCGTCGAGGACCTTCAGGCCCCACTCGTTGAGCAGCCCGTCGTGCACGGCGTAGGCGCGGCGTGGTGCCATCCGGCGCAGGTAGCCGATCATGTCCGGCACCGTCAGCCACGGTGCCTGGCCGGGCAGCAGGAGGGTGGGTGCGTCGACCACCGTCAGTGCGTCTCCCGGGTGGAAGACCTCGCCGTCGACCAGGAACCCGACGTTGTCGACCGGGGGCGCGTCCGGATGGCTGTAGTGGTGGGTGCCGCCCGCCACCGTCACCCGGAAGCCCGCGACCGAGAAGTGGTCGCCGGCGCGGACCACCTGCACGCGCCGGCCGAGCCCGGTCAGGTGCCGGGCCACCCCGGCGCAGGTGTAGACGTCCGCCTGGACGTGGCGCAGGCGGTCCGGAGCGAAGTGGTCGAAGTGTTCGTGCGTGACGAGGACGGCCGCGGCCCCTGCCAGGGCATCGGGCTCGGCAGTCAGTACGCCCGGGTCGATGACGATCGCCTGGCCGTTCTTCTCCAACCGCACGCATGCGTGACCGAACTTGGTGAGCCTCATGCCCTCCACTCTGCCGAGGGGCCGGCGCGGTGGCCGCACGGTTCGCGGTCAGCCGAACGGGGCGGCGGGGCGGGCGGTCCCGGGAGTCCCCGGCAGGTACCGGGCGCGTTGCCGTCCGGGCTGCCGTCCGCAGTGCTGTCCGTGCTGCGGTCTGCGCTGCTTGAAGTGGGGCGGCTCGCCGCGCGACCATCCAGCAGGCCGACGGCCCCGCTGTCCCCTCCCTGGTAAGGAACCGCGCCATGACCACTCCGCACGCCTTCCTCCTGGACCCCACCCCTCTCCATGTGCCCGACGAGGTCCTCGACGACCTGCGCGCCCGTCTCACCTCGACCCGTCTGCCGCCGGACGCGGGGGACGGGGACTGGTCCTACGGCGTCCCGGGCAGCTCTCTGCGTGAGCTGGTCGCGCACTGGCGGGACGGCTATGACTGGCGGAAGGCCGAGGCCGCCCTCAACGCCTACGAGCACTACGAGGTGAGCGTCGCCGGTGTGCCGGTGCACTTCCTGCGCAAGCCCGGCCGCGGCCCCCGCCCGGTCCCGTTGATCCTCACCCACGGCTGGCCGTGGACGTTCTGGCACTGGTCGAAGGTGATCGACCCGCTGGCCGATCCGGCCGCCTTCGGCGGTGACCCCGCCGACGCGTTCGACGTCATCGTGCCGTCCCTGCCCGGCTTCGGCTTCCCCGGCCCGCTCACCGGATTTCCGGACGTCAACTTCTGGAAGGTCGCCGACCTCTGGCACACCCTGATGACCGAGACCCTGGGGTACGCGAAGTACGCCGCGGGGGGCTGCGACATCGGCGGGCTCGTCTCCAGTCAGCTCGGTCACAAGTACGCGGAGGAGCTGTACGGCATCCACATCGGCTCCGGGCTGCCGCTCGACTTCTTCTCCGGCCCCCGGGCCTGGGACTTCGCCCGGAACCGCCCCCTCACCGACGACCAGCCCGCCGAAGTGCGCTCCCGCATCGTCGAGTTGGACCGCCGCTGGGCGTCCCACCTCGCCGTGCACATGCTCGACGGTGCCACCCTGGCCCACGGGCTGAGCGATTCGCCCGCCGGGCTGCTGGCCTGGTTGCTGGAGCGCTGGCACGCCTGGAGCGACCACGGCGGCGACCTTGCATCCGTCTTCACCAAGGACGAGCTGCTCACCCACGCCACGATCTACTGGGTGAACAACTCCATCGGTACGTCGCTGCGTTACTACGCCAACGCCAACCGCTACCCCTGGGAACCGGCCCACGACCGTACGCCGGTCGTGCAGGCTCCGGTCGGCCTCACCTTCGTCACGTTCGAGAACGCGCCCGGCATCCGCACCGCCGAGGACCGTGTCCGGGCCTTCGAGGAGGGTCCGCAGGCTGCCTGGTTCCACCACGTCAACGTCAACGCCCATGAGCACGGGGGGCACTTCATCCCGTGGGAGAACCCCGATGCCTGGGTGAGCGACCTGCGCCGCACCCCCTTCCGCGGCCGCAGGCCCTGAACGATCCGGCGGATCTCGACCGTCAGCGCTTGACCTGAAGTGTGGTCGAGGTTTCATGATGGCGCGGTGACTGACAACGGAATCACCCTGATCGACGCCTGGGAACTGCCCGAGGACCGGATGGACGAATCCGTCGCGCGCTGGCGGGAGCGCGTCGGGCTCATCGCCTCCGCCCCCGGATTCCGGGACGCGCGGCTGCACCGCCGGCTGCGCCCGGAATCCCGGCTCGGCCTGGTCAACGTGGCGCACTGGGACAGCGTCGAGGCGCGGGACACGGCGCTGGCGCGTCCCGACTTCACCGCGTCGGCGGCCCGTGCGGCCGACTACGCCACCGTGCACGGCGGCTGGTACGAGGTCGTGGCCGCCTCCGGCACCGCCGCGGAGAGCGCGGGGGAGGAACCGGGGATCACGTTCATCAACGCCTTCGAGCTGCCCGCCGAGGAGGTCGACGCCTTCCTGCCGCGCTGGCTCGACCGGGCGGAGCTGATGAGTGGGGCGCCCGGATTCCAGGACTTCCGACTGCACCGTGCGGTGGCCCCCGACACGCGTTTCCAGCTGGTCAACGTCGCGCACTGGACCAGCCCCGAAGCCTGGCGCACGGCGCGCGACGACCCCCGCTTCCAACGGCGCCTGCCCGCCCCGTCGGGTTCCGTCACGGCCAGCCCCGCGCTCTTCCGCGTCGCCGCCGCGTTCTGAACCGGGCCGGGGTCCGGGCGCGGTCGGCTGGTGGCCGTGCCCGGCCCTCCGGCACGTCTGGGGCGGGGCGCGCGGGGTAGGCGGTCGGGTGTCAGGTGTGAGGACGCGGGGGCGGAGCGGCGTATGAGGCAGGCTGCCGGCGAGGGAAGTGGCGAGCTGGCCGAGGGTCCGCTCTCGGTGTCGGCGGTGTTCGAGGGCGGGGAGACGATCGCCGGCATCCGGGACCGGGCGTCGTCGTTCCTGCGGGACCTGCGGGAGAAGCGCGGGGTGCCGGTGTCCGACCGGGCGGTGGACGTCGTGCAGCTGGTGGTGAGCGAGCTGGTGACCAATACCCGCAAATACGCTCCCGGCCCGCTGCTGCTCACCCTTGAGGCCGGGGAGAGCGTGGTGTGGGTGACCGTATGGGACAGCGAACCCCGGCTGCCGGTCATCCGGGGCGCCGACCCGGCCCGGGTGGGGCAGCACGGGCTGGAGATCGTCCGGGCGGTCTCCCGGAGCTTCGAGATCCATCGCGAGCCGGTGGGCAAGCGCGTCACGGCAACCGTCGACCTGGCGGAGCGCTGGCCGGAGCGGTGAGCGGCGGCGCGGCGCGGGGCGGGCCGGTGGCGGACGGGCGGCGTCGGGTCGGCTGAGCGTTCACGGGGCTTTTGGTTCCGTAATGCGGAAGTTTACTTTCGCATTACGGGGGCTTGATGTTAACTTGCCCACCGGAGTCCATGACGAGCGCCGCCCGGGGGGCCGATCGCGTCGCTCTGTTTGCCGAGGGGGGACAGTGATGGGCCGTCAGGCGGCCGCCCGGCAGCTTCGTGCTGCCATACCTGAGATCACGGAGGCGTACCGGGCCGCGCTGGCGCGCATCGGAAGCCCGCTGGTGTCCCGTGAGGACATCTGGCGGCAGTGCCGCCACCAGGCGCAGAGCATCGTGGCCGAGTGCGCGCAGGCACTGGAGGACGGGCAGCGCCCGCAGTCGCCGGGGGCGGGGGAGTACACCCGGCTGCTCGGGGCGCACCGCGTCGTCCAGCAGGTGCCGGTGTCCGAGTCGGTGCGGGCCGCTGACGTGCTCTGGCAGGCCATGCAGGCGGTGGTCACGAAGGTGCTCGACCAGGTGGAGGCCGAGCACCGGGTCGCGGCGGCGCAGACCGTGGGGACCGCGTTCCGGGTCGCCGCCGGCTGCCGCCTCTACCAGGGGATCCGGGCCTACGAGGAAGCCCAGCGGTCGGCCGCCCCCGCGGAGCCGGGGCGCGGGCCCGCGCCGCCCCCGGACGGCGCGGACGCACAGGTCCTCGGCCTGCTGACGCTGCGGGAGCGGGAGATCCTCGAAGCGGTGCGGGCGGGGCTGACGAACCGTCTGATCAGCCGCCGGTTCGAGATCAGCGAGGCGACCGTCAAGCGGCACCTGCACAACGTGTACCGCAAGCTGGGCGTCGGCTCACGGGTCCAGGCGCTCAACACCGCGTTCCCCGAGCAGGGCCAGCCCGGCTGACGTGGCGTGCCGCTGCGGCCGGTGGCGGGCGGTGGGCGTTCACAGGGTGGGCAGGGCGCTCAGCATGACGAGGTTGGCGGTGTACTGGGTGAGCATGAAGGCGCGGTAGGCGCCGCGGCGCTGGCGGCGTTCGGCGTGTTCCCGCCGGGCGTCGCGCACGACCCGGGCTATGACCCAGACCGCCCCGGCCGCCACCGGGAGCGTGCCCGCCAGGGCGAGCGGGGCCCACCGGGCCGCCACCGCCGTCCCGGCCACGCCGACCAGCGCGGCGCAGACCACGGCCACGGCCCGGGCCGCCGGCAGACCGTGCACGACCGCGAGGGTGCGCCGGCCGCCGGCCGCGTCCCCGTCGGCGTCCCCGAGGTCCTTGACCACCGAGCCGACCAGCGCCATCCAGGCCGCCATCACCCCGCCGAACACCACGCCCGTGGCGGTCCACCCGTGGCCCGCGACCGAGATCCCGGCCGCGTACGAGGTCGCGCCCAGGCCGAACACCACCACCGCGCAGCGCACGCTCGACCGCTTCGCCTGCACCGGGCGGGCGGAGTAGGCCCAGCCGAGCAGCAGGAAGGCCGCGACCCACACCGGCACCCCGCCGCCGGCCGCCGCACCGAGCACCAGCGCGGCACCGGCCAGCAGGGCGGTGACGGCCGCCGCGGTGCGGACCGGGAGGGCACCCCGGGCGATCGGGCGCCGGGAACCGTTCGCCCGGTCCTCCTGGACGTCCGTCACGCCGTTGAGCAGATAGGCGCAGGCCACGGCGCACCACCAGGAGGCGAGGCCCAGCACGGCCCGCCCCGGGGCCGCCGGAAGCTGCCCGGTGGACACCGCGCCCACCGCGAACCGCAGCAGGAACACCACCTGGACCGTGGGCCGCGCTTCCGACCAGCACAGCCGGGCCGTGCGCAGCGCGGTGCGCCACCGGGGGATCGCCGTGCCCGCCAGGCCGGCGACATGCAGAGAAGTAGCGGCAGGAGCAACGGAATTGGTCACGGTTGCAGCCTAGGAATGGCTGCGGTGACGGGCCATACAACCATCGGCGTACAAGGCGTACATCCCCACTGGGCCCTTGGTTGCACTGCGTTGCCAGGCCAGGTGTGCGGCGGGAAAGGTGGGCGGGGCGCGGCCCGGTGGAAAAACCCCGGACGCCGCGGCGAGGGCGTGCACGGCACCCGTACCGGAATATCCCCAACCGCTACGTTTCCGGGGTGCGTGGTGATCCTGCGATGTTTTCAGGCAAGGAGAGACGACCTCCTCGCGCCCGTACAGGAATAGAACAACGAGCCAGGAACAGAACGACGAGCAAGGAAACCTAGAAAAAGGATGCTCAGTTGGAAAGGTCTCAGCAGACCGCAACGCTGATCTCCCAGGCGCAGGTTCTCGACGGCGCGCAGGGGTGGCATCGGGCCGCCTTCGAGGAGGTCGCGGCACGACTCGCCCATCCGGACTTCCCCTGCGTTTTTTCCCGTAACGCCTTTCGGAAGCAGCTGCTCACGTTCGCCTTCGTGGAGAACGCCGGCAGCGACGGCATCCGGCATCTGGCGAGCGCCCTCACCGAGTACGTCGAGCTGTCCCGGGCCTGGGACGGCCGGCTGGACACCGCCTACCCGATGGTCGCACTGTTCGCGGCGGACGCCGTCGGCGGGCACACCGTGGCGGATCACCACTCCTTCGGCTGGCGCGTTCTCCAGGAACTGCACCACGTCGATCCCGAGCCCTGGCCGGCGGACGTCGGCACGGACCCGGAATCGGAGACCTGGTCGATGTGCTTCAACGGAATGCCGCTGTTCTGCAATATGAGCAGTCCCGCGCACCGGAACCGCCGCAGCAGGAATCTCGGTGAGTTCTTCGCGCTCGTGATCAACCCCAGGGAGCGGTTCGACGTATTCGCCGGGGACACGCCGAGCGGCCGCAAGGTCCGCGCGAACATCCGCAAGCGGATACGCCAATACGACGGCCAACCGCATGCGCCGCAACTCGGCTCGTACGGAATCGGGGCCCTCGAATGGCTCCAGTACGGGCTCATCGACGAGAACGCCGAGCGCGGCGATACCTGCCCCTTCCGTCCCCGCGTTGCCGTGCAGGAGAAGAGGAGTTGCTGACCGCATGATCGAACTCATTGTGTCCCAGGGCCGGGTGGCCGACCGGGAGCCGCGGATGATCGAGGGCGCCGCCCGCCTCGCGCGGGCCCTGGAGAAGCGCTACGGGCTCACCGGCCGCTTCATCGGCGAGCCCGCGCCGCCCGCCGACGACGACTGGACCGTCAGCCTCCCGCAGGCCCGGGAGACGCTGAACGGGCTGGGCCGGGCCGTCACCGAGAGCATCGCGCACGGCAGCCGGACGGTGATGATCTCCAACACCTGCTCGGCGAGCCTGGCGACCCTGCCGGTGGTGGCCCGGGAGCACCCGGACGCCGTGGTCCTCTACATCGACGGGCACGGCGACTTCAACACCCCGCAGACCACCGGGACCGGCTATCTGGGCGGGATGGTCCTGGCCGGCGCGTGCGGGCTCTGGGACAGCGGACACGGCGCCGGCCTCAGCCCCGCCCGGGCGGTGCTGGTCGGGTCGCGGGACATCGACGCCGCCGAGGGCGAGCTGATCGCGCGCCACGGCGTCCGGCTGATCCCCCCGGCGCGCACCTCGGCCGCGAGCATCCTGGACGCCGTCGGCGACGCCCCGGTGTGGGTGCACATCGACTGGGACGTCCTCGAACCCGGCCACGTACCGGCCGACTACACGGTGCCGGACGGCCTGCTGCCGGAGCAGATCCGGGAGATCTTCGAGGCGATCCCGGCGCAGCAGCTGCGCGGCGTCGAACTGGCCGAGTTCAACGCCCCGTTGGACGACGACCTCAGCGAACGCGCCGTCGAGACGATCCTGGCCATGGTCGCGCCCGCCTTCGAGGACACCCCGGCCGCCGGTTAGCCCCCGGGGCAGCCGCCTGCCCCTCCCGCACACCCCGACAGGCGCGGCCGGCCGCCGGACCCCGCGGCCGCCGGCCCTGTCGGGCCCCGCCCCGCTTCCCGTGGCCGGCCCCGCCGGCTCCGCCCGCCAAGGAGTACCTTCCGATGCCCCTGTACGACAGCATCCTCGACACCATCGGCCGCACCCCGATCGTCAGGCTGCACCGCATGGCCCCCGCCCACACCACGGTCTACGTGAAGGTGGAGTCGTTCAACCCCGGCGGGTCCGTCAAGGACCGCCTCGCGCTCTCGGTCGTCCTGGACGCCGAGGCGAAGGGGCTGCTCAAGCCCGGTGACACCATCGTGGAGTGCACGTCCGGCAACGTCGGGATCGCGCTGGCCATGGTGGCCGCGGCCCGCGGCTACCACTTCGTGGCCGTGATGGGCGACACCTACTCGGCGGAACGGCGCAAGCTGATCCGCGCCTACGGCGGCAAGGTGCTGCTCTTCCCCGGCCACCTCGGCAGCAGCGGCGGCAACCGGATCGCGGACGAACTGGCCGAGAAGCACGGCTGGTTCCGGGCCCACCAGTTCGACAACCCGGCCAACCCCGCCTACCACCGCGAGACCACCGCCTCGGAGATCCTCGGCGACTTCGCGGGCAAGCGGCTCGACTACTTCGTCACCGGCTTCGGCACCAGCGGCACCCTCACCGGCGTCGGGCAGATGCTCAAGCGGGCCCGCCCCGACGTGCGGATCGTCGCCGCCGAGCCGGAGAACGCCGCCGTGCTCGCCGGACAGGAGTGGAACGTCCACCGCATCCAGGGCTGGGCCCCCAACTTCGTACCGGGCGTGCTGGACCGCGGCGTCATCGACGACCTGGTGACCGTGGACGAGGTGGCCGGGCGCGACACCGCGCGCCGGCTGGCCGCCGAGGAGGGGATCTTCACCGGCATCTCGGCCGGCGCCACCCTGGAGACCGCGCTGCGGGTCGCGAAGACCGCGCCGGCCGGCTCGGTGCTGCTGGCCATGCTCCCGGACACCGGGGAGCGCTACCTCTCCACGTTCCTCATGGAGGGCCTGCCCGAGGGGTCGGACGACGCCTGGCTGGCCGCCCTGGAGAGCGGTGACGGCACCGCCTGACCCCGCCACCCGACCCCGCCGCCCCGCGGCCCACCCACATCCGCCAGGAGACAGACATGAGGGAATTCGTCCCGCCCGCGGCCCGCTTCGTCGACCTCCCCGCCGGTTTCGCCATGCGGCGGGGCGGACGGCTGGACGGCGCGCGCATCGCCTACGAGACGGTGGGGCGGCTGGGCCCGGGGCGGGACAACGCCGTCCTGGTCCTGACCGGCCTCTCACCCGACGCCCACGCCGCCTCCCACCCGGCGGACACCAGACCCGGCTGGTGGGAAGCGATGGTGGGCCCGGGCAAGCCCGTCGACACCGACCGCTGGTACGTGATCTGCCTGAACTCCCTGGGCAGTTGCAAGGGGTCCACCGGGCCCGCCTCGCCCGCCCCCGGCACCGGTGAGCCGTACGGTCCGGACTTCCCGGAACTGTCCATGGAGGACATCGCCGACGCCGCCGCCCACACCGTGCGCGCCCTGGGCGTGGAGCGGCTGGCGTGCGTCATCGGCACCTCCATGGGCGGGATGAGCGCGCTGTCCCTGCTGGCCCGGCACCCCGGCCTGGCCCGCGGCCACATCAACATCTGCGGCGCGGCGCGCGCCCTGCCGTTCTCGATCGCGGTGCGCTCCCTCCAGCGGGAGGCGATCCGGTGCGATCCGCACTGGAACCACGGCCGCTACGACGACGCCTCCTACCCGGAGCGCGGGATGTTCACCGCCCGCAAGCTCGGCATGATGACCTACCGGTCGGCCCGGGAGTGGGAGAGCCGCTTCGACCGGGCCCGCATCGCGCCGGGGGCCCGGGCCGGCGACCCGCCCTTCGGCCACGAATTCCAGGTGGAGGCGTACCTGGAGGAGCACGCCCGGCGCTTCGCGCGCCGCTTCGACCCCAACAGCTACCTCGCGCTGAGCCGCTGCATGGACCGGTTCGACCTCGGCGAGTCGGGCGGCACCACCACCGATGCGGCGCTCTCCCGCATCCAGCTGGAGAAGGCCCTGGTCATCGGGGTCGAGACCGACATCCTCTTCCCCCCGCGGCAGCAGCGGCAGATCGCCGACGGACTCGCCGCGGGCGGCGCGGACGTCACCTTCCTGGCGCTGGACTCGCTGGAGGGGCACGACGCCTTCCTCATCGACACCGCCCGCTTCGGCACCCCCATCGCCAAATTCCTGACCGTGCTCTGAACGGCCCTTCCGGCCCGACCGAAACCCCTGCTTCCCGGCCCCCTGTCCCGCCGATCCGCCGTTTCCGCAACCCTGGAGGAACCGCATGCCCGACCGCCCACCCATGATCGCCCTCGTCACCGGTGCCAACCGGGGCATCGGCTTCGAGACCGCGCGGCAGCTCGCCGCCGCCGGCGTCCACGTCCTGCTCGCCGGCCGCGACCGCGAAGCCGTCACCGCCGCCGCGAAGACGCTGCGGGACGACGGCCGCACCGCCACCCCGCTCGTCCTGGACGTCACCGACCCGGCCGGCATCCGGGCCGCCGCCGCGGAGGTCGAGGCCGCCCACGGCCGCCTCGACATCCTCGTCAACAACGCCGGCATCCGGATCGAGGAGTACGGCCGGCAGCCGTCCGAGCAGCCGCTGGCGCAGTGGCGCGAGACCTTCGACACCAACCTCTTCGGAGCCGTCGAGGTCACCACCGCCTTCCTGCCGCTGCTCCGCAGATCACCGGCCGGACGCATCGTCAACGTGTCCAGCCTGCTCGGCTCGCTCACCACCCACACCGACCCCGAGTCGTACGCGTACAGCCCGATGTTCAAATCGCTCCCGGCCTACAGCGCCTCCAAGAGCGCGCTCAACTCCTGGACCGTGCACCTGGCCTACGAACTGCGCGGCACCCCGGTCAAGGTGAACGCCGTGCACCCGGGCTACACCAGGACCGGCATGAACGACGGCGAGGGCGACCTCGACGTCGCGGACGGCGCGCGGACGAGCGTGGCGATGGCGCTGCTCGGCGACGACGGCCCGACCGGCACGTACACCCACCGGGGGGAGACCGTCCCCTGGTAGCCGCCCCGCCGCCCCCGTCCCCCGGTTCACCCCCGTTCCCCCAGTCCTTTCCGTATGGGAGTTGCTCCATGGGCAACCATCTGGCTTTGGTCACCGATGGGGCCAGCCTCGTCATCGACTACGACATGCCCCTGCTGCTCGACGCCTGCCAGGCGGCCGGCGTCCGGGCCGAGATATGTTCCTGGCAGGACCCCGACATCGCCTGGGAGCGGTTCGACGCGGTCCTGCTGCGCTCCCCGTGGAGCTATGTGGAGAATTTGCCGCAGTTCCTGGAGTGGTGCGAGTACGTCACCGACGTGGTGCCGCTGTTCAACCCCCTGCCGGTGGTGCGGTGGAACCTCGACAAGCACTACCTCGCGGACCTGGCCGCCGCGGGCGTACCGGTCGTGCCGAGCGGTTTCGTGGCGCCGGGCGAGGACCCCGCGGCGGCGCTGCGGGCGTTCCTCGCCGGACCCGGCCGGGGCGCCGAGCTGGTGGTGAAGCCGACCGTCGGCGCCTACTCCCGGGACGTGCAGCGCTTCCCCCGCCAGGCCGCGGCCGAAGCCGCCGCGCACCTGGGCAAACTGCTCGACCAGGGCCGGCACGTCATCCTCCAGCCCTACCTGGACCGGATCGACCAGCACGGCGAGACCGACCTGATCTACTTCGACGGCGTCTACAGCCACGCCATCCGCAAGCGCGCGCTGCTGCTGCCGGACGGCACGGTCGACGAGCCGACGCAGGACGCCCGCGCGGCGCGGGCGGCCGCCGAGGACGAACGGGCGGTCGCCGCGGCCGCGCTGGACGCCGCCGCCGCCCACCTGGGCCTGCGCGAGCCGCTGCTCTACGGCCGCGTCGACCTCGTCCGCGACGCCGACGGCAAGCCGGTCGTCCTCGAACTGGAGCTGGGCGAACCCTCGTTGAGCATGCCGTTCTCGGAAGGCTCCGCCGCACGCTTCGCGCGGGCCATCGCCGAACGGCTGGAAGAAACCTCCCGCAAGCGGAAGAGCCGATAGCAGTGACATCGCAGCACAGTTCCCTCACCCCCCTCAGCACCACCACGGCGGCCGGGCCCGCCGGTGGCACGCTCTACGCGGCGCTGGGCGTCATCAGCTTCTCCTTCAGCTTCCCCGGCACGGTCTGGGCGCTCGACGGCTTCGGGCCGTGGAGCGCCATCGGGGTCCGCGGGGTCCTCGCCGCCGTCATCGCGCTCGCCGCGCTCCTGCTGACCCGGGCGCCGCTGCCGGCGCGCGCGGACTGGCCCGCGCTCGCCGTCGTCGCGGGCGGCTGCGCGGTCGGCTTCCCGCTGCTCACCACGCTCGCGCTACAGACCTCCTCCACCGCGAACTCGGCGGTCGTCATCGGCGCGCTGCCGATGGCCACGGCGGCGATCTCCGCGGTGCTCACCCGGCGCAGCCCGTCCAAGGTCTTCTGGGCCGCGGCCGGGATCGGAGCGGCGACCGTCGTCGTCTACACGCTGGCGCAGAACCACGGCCGGCCGACCGTCGCGGACCTCTACCTCTTCGGCGCCCTGCTGGTCTGCGCGGCGGGCTACGCGCAGGGCGGGCGGCTGTCCGCGCGCATGCCGGGCTGGCGCGTCATCGCCTGGGGCGTGGTGCTCGCGGCCCCCGTCAACCTCGTCGTGTCGCTGTGCGCGCTCCCGAACGAGCCGGTGCACCTCACCGCGAAGGCGGTGGCCGGCATGGCCTACATCGCGGCCGTCTCGCAGTTCGGCGGCTTCGTCGTCTGGTACAAGGGCATGGGCCTGATCGGTGTGGCGCGGGCCAGCCAACTCCAGCTGGCGCAACCGCTGCTGACCCTGGTGTGGGCCGTGCTCCTGCTCGGTGAGCACTTCACCGCGGCGGTGCCGCTGACCGCCGCCATCGTCCTCACCTGCATCGTGGTCACCCAACGGGCCCGGACCTCCTGAGGGACCGCACCGGGAAGGGGGCACCGGCACCGCCGGTGCCCCCTTCGGCGCGGGCGGCGGACCCCGGGCCGCGCAGCATGGACGGCTCGTTCGGGGGCGGTGCGGGGGCGCCGCGCGGGGAGCGGTACGGGCGCCGGTGGGCTGCCCCGTCCGGCGGCGGCCGGTGGGCGGGCCGGCGGGTGCCCGACCGCCCGCTGGCCGGTGCGGACGGCGCGGACGGTGCGGCGACCCGGCTACAAGTCCGCCACCTACACCTACGACCCGACCGGCAACACCGCCACCCGCACCCTCCACGGCGACAAGCAGACCCTCACCTGGGCCCCCGAAGGCCACCTGGCCAAGGTCACCGAACCCACCGGCGACAAGGGCACCAAAACCACCGCCTACGTCTACGACGCCGACGGCAACCGCCTGATCACCCGCACCGACACCAAAACCACCCTCACCCTCGCCGACCACACCGAAGTCACCCTCGACAAGGGCTCCGACACCCCCAAGGCCACCCGCTACCTCCCCCTCGGCGGCGGCAACCAGGCCGTCCTGTCCGACGACGGCACCTACACCCTCACCCTCGCCGACCACCAGGGCACCGGCCAACTCGCCGTCAACACCGCCAACCAGACCCTCACCCAGCGCCGCACCCTCCCCTTCGGCGGCCTCCGCGGCCCCGAACCCCCCGCCTGGCCCGGCACCAAGGGCTTCGTCGGCGGCACCAATGACACCGCCGACACCGGCCTCACCCACCTGGGCGCCCGCGAATACGACCCGGACACGGGCCGCTTCCTCTCCGTCGACCCGTTGATGGACCTGACGGAACCCCAGCAAATCAACGGCTACACGTACAGCAGCAACAGCCCGATCACCTTCAGTGACCCCACTGGCCTGATGAACGCCATCAACAACGGCGGCACCGGCTGCGACCCGGTCAACTGCCCGTGGCTGGAGTGGGGCACAAGCAAGGAGCGCCGCGATTTCCTGGACGCTCTCGCGGACAGCAACCCCCGGAAATATGGCCATTACCGAGCATCTCGGCCCAAGGCCGCCGTACTCCCCGGCCTCTACATCGATGCGACGTGGGGCCGCGCCGACGAGTTCACCGAACGCGTCTACGCCCGGGCCTCGAGCCAAAAGCTTTTCTACCAGGGCACGTTCAACATCGACCCGAGCGAGCCGATCACTCAGTGGACCCTGGCAGGTCTCCGGCTGGCGGTGTGTGCGGAGATGGCCAAACACTGCCAGCAAAGCCGCTTGGAGCTGATAGCCAACTCCATGGCCGCGGGTGCGCTTGCGGGCGTCGGTGGTGAGGGGCCTGCCGGACGCCTCGGAGGGCGCGGTTCCTCTCGGGGAGCCGGCCCCTGCTCCCACAGCTTCCTGCCGGACACCGAGGTAGCCCTCGCCGACGGCGAACACAAGCGCATCGAGGACGTCACAACCGGCGACAAGGTCATAGCCACCGACCCCGAGACCGGGAAAACCACCACCCGCCCCGTCGTCGCCACCATCATCACCAAGGACGACAAGGAATTCACCGACCTCACCATCCAAACCCCCTCCGGCAACTCCAGCATCATCGCCACCGACACCCACCCCTTCTGGTCCGTCGACCAGAAGGAGTGGATCGATGCCGGTGAGCTGAGCCCAGGCACCGAACTCCGTACACCCCAGGGCGCAACGGCCAAGCTCACAGCAGTCCGCCATTTCACGAAGCAGCAGCGAACCCACGACCTGACCATCGCGGGCACGCACACGTACTATGTGCTGGCGGGCGAGACTCCCGTGCTCGTGCATAACTCCGGAGGCTGCCCTGATCTGGATGCGCTTTCGCAGAGTGGAATGCGTCCAGCAAAGGGGAAGACGACTCATGCAGGCCGTGAATACCAGAAGCACATGAACCGCGGCGACCTTCCTGTGGTTCCCGGCAAGGAATTGAAGACCGCCGGGCAGGATTTGTTGGACGACATTCTAACCAATCCGCAAACCACTACGTCCGCTGTCAATTCCGGCAACTTCGCGGGCGGAACGCGGTATATCATGCCGGACCCTGCTGGTGGGCGCGGGATCGGTGCGACCTTCGACGCAAATGGGCAGTTCCAATACTTCGGGCGGTACTAGGCATGTTGGTAATCGAGCCGTGGGATGCAAAGGCGCGCGGCGACGCTAGTCTCGCTGACCTTCGGGGTGCGATCGCGGGGGCGTCTGTGAGTGCGGTCCGCTACGTAGTTCCGCAGGGGGAAACCTGGCCCGAAGGGCACAGGGAGGATCGTGCTCATGAAGTCGACATGGCCGTTGATCTGCTCATGAGCACCGGGGCTGCACTGTCCCTGTCCTGGGCGATGGATGGCCTCAACGAAGGGATGGCAATCGAGCTTAGGGAACCTGGAGAGTCGGACGCCGACTTGCCTGGGGACACTGTCGACGTGAGCGACCATGTCGATTGGGAGAGGTTCCTTGGGGCGGATATTGTGGAGATCAGTCCTGCCTGGCACGTTCCCAATGACGGGTGTCCTGAAATGCCGTGGGCGTATCGCCTTGGATTCTCCAATAAGTCAAGCCTGGTTATTGCTCTAGGTTCGGCTGAGGGGGAGGGGTTCACGTATATGCCTGACGAGCTGATCGTGTTCTTCGACGAGAGTCTCGCAGCTTCCTATACGATCCCGGCGAGTGATACTTCTTCGCGCGGATAGGTTGAACCGAGTCAAGGGGTTCGGTAAGCGCCTGGTGCGGTACGCCTAATAGTCGGAGTATTTGCATTGCTCGGGAAAATAGATTAATCAGGCCCCGCCGGAATGATCTCCGGCGGGGCCTGGCGTCTTGTGACGGCAACGGTGACGGCAACGTCAGCGGACGACGGCTGCGGTGGGCGGGTCGTCCGGGGCGTCGGTCTGGCTGAGGATGCCCCCGAGGGTGTCGATGGCCTGGCGTTGGAGGCGGAGCCGTACGTGGGCGTAGACACCGGCGGTGACGCCGATGTGGGCGTGGCCGAGGAGTTCCTTGATGACGACGAGGTCGACGCCTTGCTCCAGGAGCAGGGTGGCGGTCGAGTGTCGGAGGTCGTGGAAGCGGATCGTCCGAAGTCCTGCGTTGTGGAGGAGGCGGCGGAAGCGGCGGGTCAGGTTGCCGGGATCGAGCGGCCTGCCCTTCGGGGTAGTGAAGATGAGTCCGTTGTCCGTCCAGCTCGTTCCGGCCGCCTGGCGCTCTGCCTGCTGCTCTTCCTGGTGGATCTTGAGGGAGCTCAGGCATTCGGTGGGGAGGGCGATGCGCCGCTCGGAGGCCAGGGTCTTGGTATGCAAGACGGTCAGGCCCTGGCTTCGGGTGCGCTGGAGGGAGCGGTGGATGGTGGCGGTGCCGCCATCGAGGTCGAGGTCTTCCCAGTGCAGCCCGAGGAGTTCGCCCTTACGGAGTCCGGTGCGCAGAGCGAGTTCGTACAGGGCGTGAAGCCGGTCGCCGTTGGCCGCTTGAAGGAGTTGGCTGGCTTCGGCGGCGGTGAGGGGCTGGAAGCGCCTGGGGCGGGGCGCGGTTGTCTTGACGTTCCGGGCGACGTTGCGCGGCAGTTCGTCCTCGCGCACGGCGTGTTCCAGGGCGGACTTGAGGACCGCGTGGACGTACGTCACGGTCTGGCCGGTGTCCGCCATGCCTCCCCGGAATGGCTGCGGCACCAGCGGATGGCCGCCGAGACCATGCAGGAGATCCTCAAGAAGCCCAAGCGCACCCTCACCGCCGACATGCGCGAGATGGCAGACCACCTGGGCGTCGTCGGCTAACTGCCACGCAACGCAGCACTTTCCGCACTGTCCGTCACCAACTGCCCTGGCGCATGCATGGAGTGACGGCTCATCAGTACCTACGGTCTTGGTGTCTCAACCAGTGACCAGGCCCGGGGGTACACGGTGAACCAGCCCAGGAGCGACGTGGACCGCATGCGCCGCAGGGATCTCCACGACGCGGCAGCAGGACTGACCGGACCGCGCCTGCTGCCGTGGACCACCCCCGAGGGAAAACCCTGCTACCTCAGCACCGACGGCCACGGCTACCTCGCCAGCCTCGCCGACAACATCGAGTCGGTACAGATCGGCATGAGCAAGGAACTGCTGGAGTACGCCCGCGACACCACGGCCCCCGGCGCGAAGATCCTGACGGCCACCGAATACCGCTGGCTGGCCTGCCGGTTGACCGAAGCCCTCGCCGACGCGCTCCGGGTCGCCGACTCGCGCGGGCAACGCCTCCCCGACTCGGAGGGCGAAGCGGCGGAGGAAGGCGGGGACGGCGATGTCTGACAGCGCGGACATGCCGCCGCATGGCCTCGCCCGAGTCTGCTACCGATTCCGCGAATACCACGTGACCACCGCCCCGGACCCTCTGGCGCTGCCGGCCTTCACGGCGCTCTGAGTCACCGGCGAGGAACGCAACTGCGGCGCCACCTCCGGCGCCCTGCACACCCCGGACGAGCTGACGCGCTGGATCGCCGAACACTGCGCCGTCACCGGCCACCAGGACTACGAGCAGACCGTCCGCGCCATAGTCCGCGCCGAGCCCGGAGCCTGGCAGTAGAGTCCCCCTGCGCCGACAGCGCGCCAGCGGCAGCACCACCGCACGCTCCGCGCCCCTGACGGCAGTAGCGACGGCAACACCCACGGATTCCCCCGCACAACCACGGACACCGGCGGAACCCAAAAGCGCCGCTGATCTGCGAATACGCAGATAGAGAGGGGTCGCGCAGCACACGTACTATGTGCTGGCGGGGCAGACTCCGGTCTTGGTTCACAACAGCAACGGCTGCGTGAACTGGGCCTCCAACAGCGTTAAAACGTGGGGTCATACATTCAAGACTCATGGCGCCGGAACGAAGAACACGAAGGCTCTGACCGATCGAGCTCGTATCACCGGGAATCAGCAAGGCCAGTGGCTGGACAATGACGCCGCTGCAGAGTTCTTGAAGGGACTCCATGTCGAAGGAGCCGGGCCCAGGTCGGTGCGCATTCCGGACGGGTTGGGGCAGGTGATTATGTCGGATGGGAGTATCGTCCAAGTGCGGGCCGCTACCATCGTCCCGAGTCCAAATGGGTTGTACAAGACGGGATTCCCGATCATTGGTCCGAACTAGGAGGCTGGAGAGATGAGCTTCTCTGTGTCGTTCAATCCGGCCGTGCCGACTGGTGCTGTGGCTGTCGCTTCAGCGGGTCTGGAGCCGGGTGACGATTACGAAACCCTGGTCATGGAGGCGTGTAGCGTCCTCTCTGACGCTGGAGGCAGCACATTCCACATTGGCGGCTTCGGGAGTGATGAGTGGCCGCTCGATGTCGCGTATGACTTGTCTGCCTTCATGGAGCAGCTCCCGTCGCTTCTGGTGGGTGTGCGCGACCGTCGCGAAGTCGAAGTTGACCTCTACTCGCAAGGCATCGAGAGGACTTTGACTTTCCGTCCAAGCGGGGATCTCGTGGTGATTCACTGCGATTCGCGGACCAAATGGGTTCCAAGCCCAGAGCGCGAGAGCGTTGCGCGGAGTGAGCTAGTCGCGATGCTCTCGAAATTGGCCGAAGACTTCGCCAGAGGGTTGAAGGCGATCAATTCCGAACTGTCGGAGGTCGCGCCGTTCGAACGTTGGCTGGAGGGTGAGGTGTAGCCTCGCTGCCCGATCCCGCGACCCTCGCGCTGGATAGCCGCAGCAAAGTTGAAACCCCGTCAGGTGTGTCCTGGCGGGGCTTCTGCATGGGGTGACGGCAGTAGTTGACGGCAACGTCAGCGGACGGCGGCTCCGCACAGCGGCGGGTCCTCGTCGCGCAGCGCCCTTCCCTCCCCTCCCCGCCCCGCCGAAGCCCTCGGGGGACGAGGAGGAGGGGAGGGGAGGGCGCAACGGGGCCCGGCGGAAGGCCCCCCGGTAGGAGTCCGGTGCGCGAGGGAGGTCAAAGTGTTGCCCCGAACCGGAACGGGGGTTTCCCCGGGCCGGAGCCGGGCCGCTCAGGTGCCCGGTCACCACCGGTGGCCGTCAGGAGGGCCCGCCGCTCAGCGCCCCATCCCCTCACTGCCCCATCCCCACCTCCACCAGCTTCACCACGACCAGCACCATCGCCACCAGGAGATACGTCCGCAGGGCGGTCAGGCCGGCCTTGCGGGTGGGGGAGAAGGTCGGGGCGGGGAGGGTGGCGAGGGGCGGCATGCGCCAGTCGGCACGGGGGGTGTCGGCGGGGTGGGGGGAGGGGGCCGCCGGGCGGGGGTGGGGGGATCGCCTGCCGCGCCGCTGCCGCAGGGCGGCGTAACCCAGCAGCAGGACGCCCGCCGTGCCGCAGCAGGCCATGATGGTCAGGATGGCGCCGGCGCCGAGGTCGGGGAAGAGGACCGCGGCGGTGAGGATGACGGAGAGGGTGACCAGGACGGCGACGACGAGGGACGTGAAGGCGTTCGTGGCGCGGCCGTTGACCCAGGGTCCGAGGACGGCCTTGTCGTTGCAGAGCAGGAGCAGGAAGACCGAGGCGGACGGCAGCAGCACGCCGGCGAGGGTCTGCACGCCCTCGGTGAGCAGGCCGAGCGGGGAGCCGGGGATGAGGACGATCGCCGCGGCGGCCGCGACCAGGCCCGCGTAGACGGCGTAGAAGCCCTTGGCGCCCTTGATGCCGCGGTGCAGGGAGTGTCGGATGCCGAACACGTCCCCGATGGCGTACGCGGTGGACAGCGAGACCGCGAAGGCGCCGATGATCGAGGCGTCCAGGAGGGCGATCGCGAAGAGCACCCCGGCGAGCTTGCCGGCGTGCGCGGCCAGGCCGTGGGCGATCCCGGCGGTGTCGGTGAACGCGCCGGCGCCGGACGTGCCGGCGAAGGCCGCGGCGGTGCAGCCCATCAGGGCGGCGGCGCCGATCACGACGACCGCGATGCCGATCCACAGGTCGGCCTTCTCATAGGACAGGAAGCGCGGGGTGATGCGCTTGTCGATGACGTAGGACTGCTGGAAGAAGAGCTGCCAGGGGGCGACGGTGGTGCCGACGATGCCGATGATCAGCAGCATGACGGTGGACAATCCGCCGGGGCCGTCCGGGAGTTGGGGGACGACGAAGTCGTGCGCCAGTTGGCCGGTGGGCGGGTGGACGAGGAAGTAGAGGGGCACCAGCAGCAGGGAGGCCGCGCAGAGCGCGATGGCGACCCGTTCGAAGCGGCGGAACGAGCCGGTGAACGCGGAGGCGATGATCACGGCGGCGGCGAGCAGGACCGCGGCGGCCCGGGGCAGGCCAAGGTACCCGGCGGCCAGGGTGATGCCGATGAACTCCGTGACCAGTGTCAGGGCGTTGAGCAGGAACAGGTCGATGACGGAGAAGGCGCCCCAGAACTTCCCGAAGCGCTCCAGGATCAGGCGGGCGTGGCCGACCCCGGTGACGGCGCCGAGCCGCAGCACCATCTCCTGGTTGACGTACAGGACGGGGATGAGCAGGAGCAGGGTCCACAGCAGGTGGGTGCCGTAGTTCTGGCCGGCCTGGCCGTAGGTGGCGAAGGCGCCGGCGTCGTTGTCGCCGACCATCACGATCAGGCCGGGGCCGACGACGGCCAGCAGGGTCTTGAGCTTGGCGGACAGGCCCTTGCGCGGGGCGGTGTCGTCGTGCCGGATGGTGCCCAGCGCGCCGCGGATGTCGCCGGTGTGGGCGTCGTCCAGGACGGCGGTGGCGCGCGGGGCGGGGTGCGCGGAGTGGACGGTGGTCTCGGTCATGGCTACCTTCCGGATCCCCGGTGGGGGACGGGTCGGTGGCGCGGGGCAGCCGTCCTCCCTGCGCGGACGCGCAGCACGGCGGCCCGTCGCGGCACGGGGCCGCACGGGGGCGTGACACGGCGGGAAGCCGCGCAGGGAAGGTGGTTACCGCGTGCCGGAAGAATGCGAGGGCAGGCGGAAATGGGGCCGATGATGGCCCGGACTACTGCAATCCATGTCTCTCGCCTCCTTCCGGCCGGGGCGCGCCGGGCGCGCCGTCGTCGATCCGGCAAGGAGCGGACCGGTCGCCGTCGACCGGTGCCACCCCTACTCGTCAGAGCTTTGGCACGACACGGCGTAGTCCCCCGAGGGGGCAGCCACCTGGGGTCACCCCTTGGGCCGGGGAGACCTGTCCTGATCCGGAGCGTCTCTCGACGGGTGGGATCAGTGGCCTGTGTCCGTGGCGACGCCTCACCGAACGAGGTGCTCGCTTCGTCAATCCTCTGGAAGTGTAGACCCTCGGAGAGGCTCACTTGCGCAATCGTGCAAGTTTTGACCCGCTCTTCACCACGCGGCCACCCGGTTCCGCCGCGCGGACCGGACGCTGGACACCGCCGCGGTGCCGGGTGAGCATGAGCCGCATGTCCCAGGAGGAGTCCGGGCCCGGTGAGCCGGGCCGTCCCGGAAGTGAGGCCGAGCGGCTGGACCGCATCGAGGAGCTGCTGGCGCCCGTCGTGTCGGGGGTGGAGGCGGCCGGGCGGCGGCTGCGACCCCCGGCCTGGCGGCGGGTCACCCGCGGTGAGCCCCGCTGGCCGTCGACGGTCGCGGTCCTGGTGGCGGTGGTCCTCCAGTGGCTGCTGCCGGAGCGGCTGGCGATCCACCCGGCGTGGCTGCTGCCGGGGCTGGAGACGGCGCTGGTGCTGGTGCTGGTGGCGGCCGACCCGTACCGCATCGAGCGGGTCTCGGCGCTGTACCGGTGGGTGGGGCTGGCCCTGATCGCGCTGATCAGTACGGCCAACGGCTGGTCCGCGGTGCTGCTGGTGGCCGGTCTGGTGCGCGGGACGGAGGGCAGCGACGCCGGCCAGCTGCTGGTGACCGGCGGCGGCATCTGGCTCACCAACGTCATCGCCTTCGCGCTCTGGTACTGGGAGTGGGACCGCGGCGGCCCGGTCGCCCGGGCGCACGCGGTGCGGCGCTACCCCGACTTCCTCTTCCCGCAGATGGCGACGCCGGAACTGGCCCCGGAGCACTGGGAGCCGCAGTTCGCCGACTACTTCTACCTGTCCTTCACCAACGCCACCGCGTTCAGCCCGACCGATGTGATGCCGCTGACCCGCTGGGCGAAGCTGCTGATGCTCCTCCAGTCCGCGGTCTCGTTGCTGACGGTCCTTCTGGTGGTGGCGCGGGCGGTGAACATCCTCAAGTAGCGTGCGGCCGGGCCGGATCGGGAAGGTGACGGACCGGTAGGTGTGACGGGCGCGTTGCGAGGGTATGGCGGTGTCATGACGGCCTGATGAGGCCGCCATGAGAAACCGATGAACACTTGCGCGGTTGCGCAATTAATTGGCCAAGGCTTGACCGCGGGACCCGTAACCGATCGGCCGCAAGGCTCTGACCTGCGGTTTCGTCGTGACCGGGAGGGGTTCCCGAAAACAATCCCCGCCCGGAGTCAATTCTTTCCCACGTCGTGGTCAGGCGCCGCGGCCGGTTTCCCGGCGCCGTCTGCCCGAGGGGCCGGTGGCCGCGTTCACAGCACGTTCGATTAGCGGATTTCGGATACCGGCACGCGAACCGCCGCCGGACCGGCGGCATCTGTAGGGGCGAACGTCCGAGGGTTTCCACCCACCGGCACCGAACAGAGGCATATCGATGTCGTCGCCCCTTCTCGAATCGTCCTTCGAGCCGTCCGAGCCCCTTCCCGAACGGGCCGTATACCGCACCGCCGGCACCCCGGCCCCGCGGACCCTGCTCGACGTGCTCGACGCCACCGCCGCCGCACACCCGCAGGCGATCGCCCTGGACACGGGCACCGAGGCGCTCACCTACCGCGACCTGTGCACCGAGACCGAGCGCCGCGCCCGGCAGCTCAGGGACCGCGGGATCGGCCCCGGCGACCGGGTCGGAGTCCGCGTGCCCTCCGGTACCGCCGAGCTGTACCTGTCGATCCTCGCCGTGCTGCGCAGCGGCGCCGCCTACGTCCCGGTCGACGCCGACGACCCCGACGAGCGGGCCGCCACCGTCTTCGGGGAGGCCGCCGTCTGCGCCGTCCTCGGCCCCGGCGGCCCCGCCGACGGCCCGGCCCGCCCCGCCGGCGCACCGCGCCCGCCCGGCCCCGCGGACGACGCCTGGATCATCTTCACCTCGGGTTCGACCGGCGCGCCCAAGGGCGTCGCGGTCAGCCACCGCTCGGCCGCCGCCTTCGTCGACGCCGAGGCCGGCCTGTTCTGCCAGGACCGCCCGCTGGGCCCCGGCGACCGGGTGCTGGCCGGGCTGTCGGTCGCCTTCGACGCCTCCTGCGAGGAGATGTGGCTCGCCTGGCGGCACGGCGCCTGCCTGGTGCCCGCCCCGCGCTCCCTGGTCCGGGCCGGGCACGAACTCGGCCCCTGGCTGGTCGAGCGCGGGATCACCGTGGTCTCCACCGTGCCCACCCTCGCCGCCCTCTGGCCCGACGAGGCGATGCGCCGGGTCCGGCTGCTGATCGTCGGCGGCGAGGCGTGCCCGGCCGGGCTGGTGGACCGCTTCGCCCGGCCCGGCCGCGAGATGTGGAACACCTACGGCCCGACCGAGACCACCGTCGTCGCCTGCGCCGCCCGCCTGCTGCCCGGGGAGCCGGTCCGCATCGGCCTCCCCCTCGCGGGCTGGCAGCTCGCCGTCGTGGACCCGGCGGGCCGCCCGGTCGCGCACGGTGAAGAAGGCGAACTGATCATCGGCGGGGTCGGCACCGCCCGCTACCTCGACCCGGTCAAGGACGCCGACCGCTTCCGGCCCGACACCGTCCTGGCCACCGCCCGCGCCTACCGCACCGGCGACCTCGTACGCGCCGAACCCGAGGGCCTGCTCTTCCTCGGCCGCGCCGACGACCAGGTCAAACTCGGCGGCCGCCGGATCGAACTGGGCGAGATCGACGCCGCGCTGGCCGCCCTGCCCGGCGTCCGCGGCGCCGCCGCGGCCGTCCGGACCACCCCGGCCGGCACCCAGCTCCTGGTCGGCTACGTCGTCCCCGCGCAGCGCACCGCCGACGGCTCCAGCTTCCAGCAGGACAAGGCCAGGGCGCTGCTCCAGGAACGGCTCCCGGCCCAACTGGTGCCGGTCCTCGCCGAGGTGGACAGCCTGCCCACCCGGACCTCCGGCAAGGTCGACCGCGCGGCGCTGCCCTGGCCGCTGCCGTCCGCGCCCGCCGCCGACGGCCCCGCCCCCGAACTGCACGGCACCGCCGCCCGCCTGGCCGGCGTCTGGGAGGAACTCCTCGGCGTCCGGCCGGGACCGGACAGCGACTTCACCGCCCTCGGCGGCACCAGCCTGGCCGCCGCCCGGATGGCGTCGATGCTCCGCGCCCACCACCCCGGCGTCTCGGTCGCCGACCTCTACCGCCACCCGGTGCTCCGCGACATGGCCGAGCACCTCGACTCGCTCGGCGGCCCGGTCGGCGAGGCCCGCCCGGTCCGCCCCGTCCCGCGCCGCGCCGCCGCCGTCCAACTCCTCGTCCAGACCGCGCTGTACGGCGTCGCCGGTCTGCGCGGACTGGTCGGACTGGCGCTCGCCGACAACGTGCTGGGCCTGCTCGCCCCGCACGTCTGGGCCCCGCACACCGCCTGGTGGCTGGTGATCGCGGGCTGGGTGGTGCTCTTCAGCGCCCCCCTGCGGTGCGCGATCGGCGCGCTGGCCGCCCGCGCGCTGGCCGGCACCATCCGCCCCGGCGCCTACCCCCGCGGCGGCGCCGTCCACCTGCGCCTGTGGACCGCCGAACGCACCGTCGCCGCCTTCGGCGTGCCCTCCCTCCTCGGAACCCCCTGGGCCCGGCTCTACGCCCGCGCCCTGGGCTGCACCACCGGACGCGACATCGCCCTGCACACCATGCCGCCGGTCACCGGCCTCGCCGAACTCGGCGACGGGTGCAGCGTCGAACCCGAGGCCGACATCTCCGGCTGGTGGCTCGACGGCGACACCCTGCACATCGGCGCCGTCCGGATCGGCCCCGGCGCCCGGGTCGCGCACCGCAGCATGCTGATGCCCGGCGCCGCCCTCGGCGCGCACGCCGAGCTCGCCGCCGGCGGCTGCCTGGACGGCACCGTCCCCGACGGCGACCGCTGGACCGGCTCCCCGGCCCGCCCGGCCGGCGCCGCCGAACGGATCGCCGGCCCCGCCTGGCCCGCGCCCCGCCACCGGCGCTCCCGCCGCTGGACCGCCGCCTACGGACTCACCCTGCTCGGCCTGCCGCTGCTCGCCCTGCTCACCGCCGCCCCCGCGCTGATCGCCGCGTACTTCCTGGTCCGCGACTGCGCCACGCTGTCCGCCGCGACGCTCCGCCTGCTGGCCGCCGCCCCCGCCTTCGCGCTGGTCACCACCGGCTGCTCCATCCTGGTCACCGCCGCGGCGGTCCGGATCCTGGGCCGCGGCATCACCCCGGGCCTGCACCCGGCCACCGGCGGCGTCGCCTGGCGGGCCTGGCTGGTGACCCGTCTCCTCGACGGCGCCCGCGGCAGCCTCTTCCCGCTCTACGCCAGCCTCGCCACCCCGCACTGGCTGCGCCTGCTGGGCGCCCGGGTCGGCAAGCACGCCGAGATCTCCACCGTGCTGCCGCTGCCCTCCCTCCTGCACGTCGAGGACGGCGCCTTCCTCGCCGACGACACCCTCGTCGCCCCCTACGAACTCCGCGGCGGCTGGTTGCGGCTGGGCACCGTCCGGATCGGCCGCCGGGCCTTCGTCGGCAACTCCGGCATCGTCGACCCCGGCCACGACGTCCCCGACCACAGCCTGGTCGGCGTGCTCTCCAACGCCCCCGCGCACGGCGAACCCGGCCAGTCCTGGCTCGGCCGGCCCGCCATGCCGCTGCCCCGGGTCGCCGCCGAGGCCGACCCGGCCCGCACCTTCGCCCCGCCGCGCCGCCTGGTCGCGGCCCGCGCCGCCGTCGAACTGTGCCGGATCCTGCCGCTGATCTGCGGCGTCGCACTCGCCGAGGGCGTACTCCTCACCGAGCAGGACGCCTTCGCCACCGGCGGCCTCGGCCTGGCCGCGCTGGTCGGCGCGCCGCTGCTGCTCGCCGCCGGGCTGACCGCCCTGCTCACCACCACGCTCGCCAAGTGGCTGCTGGTCGGCCGGTTCACCACCGGCGAACACCCGCTGTGGTCCGCGTTCGTCTGGCGCAACGAGCTCTACGACACGTTCGTGGAATCCCTCGCCGTGCCCTGGATGGCCGGCGCCTTCACCGGCACCCCGGTCCTCAACTGGTGGCTGCGCACCCTGGGCGCCAAGATCGGGCGCGGGGTCTGGCTGGAAAGCTACTGGCTGCCCGAGACCGACCTGGTCAGCCTCGGCGACGGGGTCAGCGTCAACCGCGGCTGCGTCCTACAGACCCACCTCTTCCACGACCGGATCATGCGGCTGGACGCCGTCCGCATGGCCGAGGGCGCCTCGCTGGGCCCGCACGGCATCGTGCTCCCCGGCACCGACGTCGGCGCCCGCGCCTCGATCGCGCCGTCCTCCCTGGTCATGCGCGGCGAGACGGTCCCCGCGCACACCCGGTGGGGCGGCAACCCGATCGCCGGCGCCCGCCCGCCGCGCCCCGCCGCGGCCCCCGCGCAGGGCGGTGCGGCGGCATGACCCGATGCAGCCGCCGCGCCCTGCTCCGGGGCGCCGCACTGCTCCCGCTCGCCGCCACCGTCGCGGACGGCCTGGCCGGCCCGGCCACCGGCCGCTACTTCCCGCGCCACGGCACCCACGCCCACGACACCCTCTCCTACGACCTGCACCTGGACTACCGGCCGGCCGGTGCGAGCCTCGACGGGCGGGCCCGCATCGAGGCGGTGGCCAACGAGCCGCTGGACCGGGTCGAACTGGACCTGTCCCGGCTCACCGCGCACACCGCCCGGATCGACGGGACCCGGGTCCGGGCCCGCCAGCAGCAGGGCAAGCTCTACCTGGCCACCCCGCGCCCGCTGGCCGCCGGCACCCGCTTCACCGTGGAGATCGGCTACCGCGGCCGCCCCCGGCCGGTCCGCTCCCCGTTCGGCCCGATCGGCTGGGACCGCACCGGCGACCCGCACGGCGGCACCCTGGTCGCCTCCCAGCCGCTCGGCGCCCCCTCGTGGTTCCCCTGCAACGACCGCCCGGACGACAAGGCGGCCTTCACCTTCCGGATCACCGTCCCGCACGGCCACCACGCGCTGGCCAACGGCACCCTGTGCGAACGCCGCCGCACCGGGCACCGCGAGTGCTGGACCTACCACCACCCCGGCCCCATGGCCCCCTACCTCGCCGCGCTCTACACCGGCCGCTTCCGGCACGACAGCGGCACCGCCCACATCGGCCCGGACCACCCGCCGGTCGCACTGCACAACGCCTACCCGGCGTGGATGGCGCAGGAGGCGGCGTTCGACCTGGCCCGCCAGCCGGAGATGCTCCGCGCCTTCGCCGGCTGGTTCGGCCGCTACCCGTTCGAGGCGTACGGGGCGGTGGTGGTGGACGCCGAACTCGCCGCCCCGGTCGAGAACCAGACCCGGTCGGTCTTCGGCAGCAACCACATCGACGGGCAGCGCGGCGCCGAGACCCTGGTCGCCCACGAGATCGCGCACCAGTGGTTCGGCAACAGCGTCAGCCTGCGCGACTGGCGGGACATCTGGCTCAACGAGGGCTTCGCCACCTACGCCGAGTGGCTGTGGTCCGAGCACATCGGCGAGGACTCCGCCGACGAGATCGCCCGGCACGAGTGGCAGGCGCTGCGCGCACGGCCTCAGGACCTGCGGATCGCCGACCCCGGCCAGCGCCGGATCTTCGACGACCGGATCTACGTCCGCGGCGCCTGCGCCCTGCACGCGCTCCGCCGGGCCGTCGGCGACAGCCGGTTCTTCGCGCTGCTCCGCGACTGGCACGGCGCCCACCGCGGCGCCAGCGCCGACACCGCCGCCTTCCTCGCGCACGCCGAACGCAGCGCCGGGCACCCGGTCCGGCCGCTGCTGCACTCCTGGCTCTACGAGAAGCCGCTGCCCGTCCTGGCGGCCTGATCCCCCGCGCCCCGGCGGCGGCCCGTGCCGCCGCCGGGGGACAGCCGGACTCACCCTCTGCGCCGCACCTTCAGCACCGCGTCGACCCGCTCGACCGGCTGCCCGTCGCCACCGGTGCGGGTGTGCGCGACCTCCTCGCTGCGCTGCACCTCCCACTCCTGCTCCGGGAGCGCCAGCGCCGCCAGTACCTCACCGGTCGACGGGAAGCGCTCCACCGGGTGCGCGGGGTCGTGCGCGTGCCCGTGCTCCCACGGCGGCGCCCCGGCGTGCCCGACGATCAGCAGGACGCCCCCAGGTGCCACCGCGGACGCCGCGGCCCGCAGGATGCCCGCCCGGAACACCTCCCCGGGCGCGTGCAGGAACTGCGCCGACACCAGGTCGAAACCGCCCTCGGGGAACGAGGCGGTCAGATCGTGCCGCTGCCACTCGATCCGGTCCGCGACCCCGGCCGCCGCCGCCTGCGCCGCGGCCCGGTCCAGCGCCACCGACGAGACGTCGACGGCGGTCACCCGCCAGCCCTGCCGGGCCAGCCAGATCGCGTCGGCGCCCTCGCCGCACCCCAGGTCCAGCGCGGTCCCCGGGGCCCGGCCGCCGACCTCGCGTACGAGAGCGGCGTTGGGGTTCCCGCTCCAGATCCGGTCCTGTTCCGCGTACCGGGCGTCCCAGAACTCCTCGTCCGGCACCGCCGTGCCGGTGCCGCCGCTGCCGTGCGCCATGGACGTGCTCTCCTTCGTGTCGGTCACGGGGAGAGCTTCCGGCGGCCGGCGGCCACACGGCAAAGTCCGTTGCCGTTCCCGCAACGAAGCGGAGGGTTTTCTCCGGATGCTTTCGCGGGTCGGCGGGAGGTTCAGACCTCGTCCTCGACCGTTCCGCCCACGTCGTGGGCGATGTGCACCGCGGCCTCCTCGGCGGACGCCGCACCCCCGTCGATGCCGACATCGCGGCCGATGATGTCGTTGCTGCCGCCCCCGCGCCAGAACCCCTCGTCGGAACCGACGAGCCGCCCGGCGCGCTCCTCGCCGACCTGGTCGTCGTACGGCTCCCCGGCGCCGTCCGGCAGATCGCCGATCCCGTCGCCGTCGGGGGTGCGGATGTCCGGCAGCTCCACGGAGAGCCGGTGGGCCAGGGACTCGCGCTCGTGCTGCTCGCGCGCGGTGGTGCCCTCGTGGTTCACCACGAACGGGCGCTCCGGCGGCGAGTAGCCGGTGTCCATGGCCTCGTCCAGCCCCGGCTCGTCCAGGGCGTCCTCCATGTCGAGGTCGTTGGGGATGTCCTGCGGATCGGATGCGGGCGGCTGGTAGACCTCGTCGCCCATGGCGTCGTCGGGCATCTGCCGCCCTCCTCCTCTGCCCTCAGGAGCGCCGGTCCTCGGTGCCCAGCCCGAGCGATTCGGCGATTCCCTGCACATTGCTGTACCGGTGGTGGGCGGGCAGGTGCTCGGCCATCGACACCAGGCGGTCCGGTGCGTGGTTGCGGCGCAGGGCGCGGATGATGTCGCCCCGCTCGGCCGGGTAGACGCTGCGGCCCAGGTACTGCGCCAGCTCCGAGCGGAGCCCCACGTCCTCTTCGGACATCCCGTGCGGCGTGCCGCCGCGGTAGGTGCTCTCCGGTGCCGGTGCCACCGCCGGCTGGTCCTCACCGGCCGGCTCCAGGTCCCGGCTCTCGTCCGCGCGCAGCGAACGGTCCGCGGCCATCTGGCTCCGAAGCTGCTTCTTCATCATGTCGTCCCGGGCGGGACCGGTCTTGTCCATACCGTGTTCCATGACGCTGCCTCCGTTGCCTTCTGTTCCAGTCTCCCTTTTCCCCCCGCCCTGACAACACGGCGGAGGAGGGGTACGGGGGACGCGTACCACGCAGGCGGGGCCCGAACACCCCGCCGCCCGCCGCTCCCGGGATCCGGGGAGCGGCGGGCGGCGGGTCGGTCGGTGCGGCGCCGGGCCAGGTCAGTCCTGCGCCTCGGCGGCCACCGGCTTCGGGATCAGGAACGACGCGGCGATCGCCAGCGCCAGGATCACCACACCCGCGATCAGGCCCGCGGTGTAGCCGCCGGCCGAGGCCGGGTCGGCGGGCGTCAGCGCGGTCTTGACCGCATACAGCGCCGCGAAGCTCAGCCCCGCGCCGAGGTTGAAGGCGCCCGCGTTCAGACCGGGCAGGAAGCCGGGGTTCTCGCCGGGGGAGAGGACGATGCCGAGCCCGTTGAGGACGATGTTGGCCACGCCCGCGTACGTGATGCCGACCAGCAGCGAGGTCACCAGCAGCAGCACGTGCGACTGGCTGTGCATGGTCAGCAGCATCAGCACCACCGACCCCACGGACCCGAAGAGCCCCAGCCGCAGGACCCGGCCGTAGCCGAAGGTCGCGGCCAGCCGGCCGGCCACCGGGCCCATGGCGAGACCCGCCAGCGCGTACGGCGACAGCGTCCACCACGCGGACTGCTCGGCGGACATCCCCAGGCCCGCCCGGGCGTCCTGGGCGAAGGCCGGGATCAGGCCGTTCATCACGGCGAACACACCGGTCATGGTCAGCACCGTGGTCAGCAGCAGCGACCAGGTGGCGCGCTGCTTGAGGTGCCGGGTGGCCACCAGCGGGTGCCGGCTGCGGTCCTCGGTCCGCCAGAACAGCGCGAACGCGCCGGCCGCCAGCACGAGCAGGACGGCGATCAGCGCCCAGTTGGCGGCCGCGAGCTTGCCCGCCTCGTTGAGGGCGATGAGCAGCGCGCCGACCGAGACGACCAGCAGCGCGACGCCCGGCCAGTCCATCCGGGACGCCGCCTGCGCCGTGGATTCCGGGGTCAGCGTGGCCACCAGGCAGGTCGCCACGGCGGCGACCACCGCCATCGCCCAGAACACCGACTGGAAGCCGTGGTGGTCGGCGAGGTAGCCGCCGGCCAGCGAGTCGACACCGGCGATCCCGCCGTTCACGGCGGTGATCACGCCCAGCAGCGTGCCGTACTTCTTCGGCTCCTTGACCTCGACCCGCAGCATGATCAGGCACAGCGGGACCACCGGTCCGCTGACGCCCTGGATGATCCGCCCGGCGAACAGCATCGGGATGCCGGTCGCCAGCGCCGCGACGACGCAGCCGACCGCCATCAGGGCGAGCATCCCGGCCAGCACCCGGCGCCGGCCGAGCACATCGCCCAGCCGGGGCAGGAACAGTGAGAACAGCGCCGCGGAGGTGAAGAACGCGGTCTGGGTCATGCCCACCTCGGCGGAGCTGGCACCGAGCGAGTCCTCGATGCTCTTCAGCGCCGGGCTGAGCATGCTGGCGTTCAGCTGGAAGGCGAAACAGGCCGTGAGCAGCGCCGTGACCAGCACGCCGATCCGGACGCCGGACCCGCCGCCGGGGAGGGTGGTACGCGGTGCGGTGGAGACGTTCATGCCCGGCCTTCGCCGATCCGCTCCAGGGCGTCCACCACGAGGTTCCAGAACCGCTCGTGGTCGAGCTCGACCGCGACCTGGGTGTGGCAGTCGGCGGGCGCCGGTGCGCGGAAGTCGGTCACCGTCATGCCCAGCGTCAGCGCGCCGCGCAGCTCTATGTCCACCGGCGCCTTGCGGACGGTCATCACGTCCGGGTCGATCACGTACGCGACCGCGCACGGGTCGTGCACCGGCGGGAACTCGAAGCCCTGGTTCTCCCGGTACGCCTCGCGGAAGAAGTCGAGCAGCTCCAGCACGAACCTCGACGGCCCGGTGCCCAGCGCGGCGATCCGCGCCTCGACTTCGGGGGTGGCCAGCGCCTGGTGGGTGAGGTCCAGGCCGACCATGGTGACCGGCCACTTCTCGTTGAAGACGATGTGCGCGGCCTCGGGGTCGATGATGATGTTGAACTCGGCGACCGCACTCCAGTTGCCCTCGTGGTAGCCGCCGCCCATCAGGACGACCTCGCGCACCCGCTCGGCGATCCGGGGCTCCTTGCGCACGGCCATCGCGATGTTGGTCAGGCCGGCCGTCGGGACGAGGGTGATCTCGCCCGGCTCGTGGGACATCACGGTGTCGATGATCAGGTCGACCGCGTGCCGGGGGTCCAGCTCGAAGGCGGGCTCGGGCAGCTCGGGCCCGTCGAGGCCGGTCTCGCCGTGGATGTCCGGAGCGGTCTCGATGGACCGGACCAGCGGCCGCGGGTTGCCCGCGGCGAACGGCACACCGGTGATGCCGGCGATGGCCGCCACCGACAGCGCGTTGCGGGTCACCTTCTCCAGCGTCTGGTTCCCGACCACGGTCGTCACGGCGACCAGCTCCACGTCGGGATTGCCGTGGGCCAGGAGCATGGCGATCGCGTCGTCATGCCCCGGGTCGCAGTCGAGGATGATCTTTCTGGCCAACGGGAGAGCCCCTTTGCTCTGCGGGACGGTCAAGCGGGGTGAACTCGATCTCCGGTGCGTCCCGACCAGGGGCGCGGCGTCAGCCGCTCCGGTGGAGCCGGTGCGGGCACCGGGGGCTGCTACCCAGGGAAAACGTTCTCCGGAAATTTCGCCCATCCCGCGCGGAGATGTCAATGAAATGTCAAGGAAGTGTGAGCCAGGCGACCTGCTCAGCTGCTGGTACCGACGGCACGGAACTGGTACGTCTGTGCACGGGCGGTGATAACGTTTGCCGCCATCGTTCCGGGACGGCGCCGTCCGAGCGGCCCGCCGCCCCGTAGTGGAAGGGCACGCCGCCGTGGCCGAAGTGACCTTGCGGGACGTCGCGCGGGCGGCGGGCTGCTCCGTCGCCACCGTCTCCCGGGTGCTGGCCGGCACCCGCCCGGTCGGCGCCGAGACCGCCCGTGCCGTACGCGAGGCGGCGGAGCGCCTGGGCTACCGCCCCAACGAGGTCGCCCGCGCCCTGCGCAGCCGCTCCACCGGCACCGTCGGCCTGGTCCTCCCGCAGATCACCAACCCCTTCTTCCCCACCCTCGTACGGGAGTTGGAGCACGCGCTGCACGCCGCGGGCCGGGCCGTGCTGCTCGCCGACTGCGACGACGACCCGGCGACCGAGGCCGCCCGGATCGGCGCGCTGCTCGGCCGCCGGGTGGACGCCCTGCTGCTGATCCCGGTCGACGAGCGGCGCAGCCGGGAGGCGGTGGCCGCCGCCGCGGCGCGGGTGCCGCTGGTGCTGCTGGACCGCGGCTGCGGCCCCGGTGTCGCCGACTCGGTCGCGGTCGACAACGCCGCCGGCATGGCCCTCGTGCTGGACCACCTGGCCGCCACCGGCCGCCGCCGCCCCTGCTTCATCGGCGCGGCCGGGACCGCCTCGGCGGCGGCCGAGCGGCGCGCGGCCTACGCGGCGGGCGCGGCCGCCCTGGACCCGGCCGCGCCGGAACGCGCGGTGCTCGGCGACTTCTCGGTGGAGTGGGGCCGGGCCGCCGTCGACCGCCTCTGGCCCGCCCGGCCGGACGCCGTGGTGTGCGCCAACGACCTGATCGCGGCCGGTGCGCTGCAACGCCTGCGGCAACTCGGCGCGGAGGTCCCCGGGGACGTCGCGGTCACCGGCTTCGACGACATCCCGCTGGCCGGGCTCGCCGATCCGGCGCTCACCACCGTCCGCCAGCCGGTCGCCGAACTCGCCGCCGAGGCCGCGCGGTTGCTGGTGCGCCGTCCGGCAGGCGCGCCGGTGCCCGGCCCCCGCCGCCCGGTCCGCACGGTGCGGCTCGCCCCGGAACTGGTGGTCCGGGCGTCCAGTGCCCCCGGTACGCGTCCGACCTCTTGACGGTACGCGGTCAGCACGTTAAGTCTAGACCAATCCCCTCGGTACACCCTCGCGTCATCCACCCCCCTACGCGAAAGGGTTGACATGAACAAGAAAAGAAGGCTGGCCCTCGCCATCGGCGCCGGCATCGCCCCCCTCCTCGTGGTCAGCCTGCCGGCCGGCCCGGCCAGCGCGCACGGCTACGTCTCCTCCCCGCCCAGCCGGCAGGCCCAGTGCGCGGCCGGCACCGTCAACTGCGGCCCCATCAAGTGGGAGCCGCAGAGCGTCGAAGGGCCCAAGGGCCTGACCAGTTGCAGCGGCGGCAACAGCCAGTTCGCCGACCTCGACGACGACGCCAAGGGCTGGAAGGTCACCCCGATCAGCAGCACCCAGACCTTCACCTGGCGCTTCACGGCCCGGCACGCCACCAGCAACTGGCAGTACTTCGCCAACGGGCAGAAGGTCGCCGAGATCAGCGGCGGCGGCAAGCAGCCCCCGGCCGAGGTCTCGCACACCGTCAACTTCGGCGGCATCAAGGGCAAGCAGAAGATCCTGGCGGTCTGGAACATCGCCGACACCGCCAACGCCTTCTACGCCTGCATCGACGTCACCATCAACTGACCGGACCGCACCCCCGCACCGGCCTTCCCCCTTCCCCCTCTCCGCTCACCTCCGCTCACCGGCACCACCCGTCGCCCCGCGGCCCGTCCCCGGCCGCGGGGCGGCGCCGCGGTCAGGGCCACCCGTTACCATCGGCGCATTCAAGGGCCGATGCGGCCGGCCGCAGCCGGGAGGAAGAATGGGTCTGTTCCGCCGAGGACCGAAGCGGGATCCCCGCGACCTCGCACGCGACGAGGAGTTCAGCTTCTTCTCCGAACGCGAGGGGCGGGTCTTCAGATCCCAGGTCCGGCAGGCGTTCGCCGAGCGCGGCCTGGAGGTCACCGCGTACGCCGGGGTGGTCACCGACTCCGCCGGCCGCCAGTTCGGCCTGGGCAATCTGGCCGCCGTCTGCCACCGCGACCGGCGCGGCGAGCGCAGCTGGCCCGCCCTGATCCGCGACCACGTCGGCAAGGTGCTGCGCACCATGGACGGCCCGCAGCCGCTGGAGATCCTCTCCCAGGACGAGATCCGCGCCTGCCTCTACCCCCGCATCGTCGCCCAGGAGACGCTGCCCGCCTCCGACTCCTTCCGCTACGGCCGCCAGCCGGCCCCCGGGCTGCGCGAAGTGCTCGCCCTGGACCTGCCCGAGGCGGTGCAGATGCTCAGCGAGGACTCGCTCGCCGACCTCGGCGACGTCGCCGAACTCCGCATCCGGGCGATGAACAACCTCCGCGCCCTGCCCGTCGAAGGGCACGAGACGGTGCGGCGCGGCGACGGCTCGGCGTTCGAGGTGCTGCTCGGCGACTCCTTCTTCACGGCCAGCCGCGTCCTGGTCCTGGAGGACCTCGTCGAGCGCCTGCTGGGCACCGGCCTCACCCCGGACGGCGCCCTGGTCGCCCTGCCCTTCCGCCACCAGCTGGCCTTCCACCGCATCCAGGACGCCCAGGTCATCCCGGCGCTCCAGTCGATGGCGCAGTTCGCGGCGGCCGGCCACGAGGACGCGGCGGGCGCGATCAGCCCCCGGGTCTACTGGTGGCGCCGCGGAATGATGACCCCGCTGAGCGAACCGGACGGCGACGGCCTGCGGGTGGTGGTGGACCGCGAGTTCCAGGAACTCCTGGAACGGCTGGTCCAGGACGAACCGTAAGGGGCGCGGGCTCCCGGGCGCGTCCGGGCCGGCGGAAAAAATTTCCGCGGATTCCGCGCCGACCGGGAACCCCGGCGCTCCGCCGCCCGTTGTTCCCGGTGAGGCCCCGCGTTCTCCCCCGTGCGCGGGGCCTCACCCATGCCGCCGCGGGACCGCCGCTCAGCCGCCGAGCCGCACCCGCTCCTCCTCGGTCAGGAGCCGCGAGCGGATCAGGAAGCGCACCCCGTCCGGCGCCTCCAGCGAGAAGCCGCTGCCCCGCCCCGGTACGACGTCCACCGTCAGATGGGTGTGCCGCCAGCGGGCGAACTGCTCGGCCGACATCCAGAAGTCCACCGGCTCCGGCACCCCGGCCACCGCCAGCCGTGCCAGCAGCACGTCCGACGCGCCGGTCCGGAACTCCCCGGCGGGATAGCACATCGGCGCGCTCCCGTCGCAGCAGCCGCCGGACTGATGGAACATCAGCGGCCCGTGCCGGGCGCGCAGCGACCGCAGCAGTGCGGCGGCCGCATCGGTCAGCGCGATCCGCGCGGCGTCCGGTGGGGAGCCGGTGCCCGGTGCGCCGGTGTCGTCCATGTGCTGCCCCTTCCTCGGCCGGCCGCGGCGGGCCCGGTGCCCGCGCCGGGCGGGGGAGTGCCCCGCCCGGCAGCATGGCAGACCGCCGCCGCGCCGCGGAACCCGGCCGCGGCCGTCCGTCACCGGCTCAGCAGCGCCTCCGCGATGGCCACCTGGGCCGGGTCCAGGGCGGTGCTGCCGTCCTCGGCGTCCCACACCGCGTTCTGGAGGACGCGCCCGAGCGTCCAGCCGGTGGCCCGGGCCCGGTCCAGGCCGACCGCCTCGGTGAGCAGGTCGAAGCGGCGCAGCACCGCCCGCCGCACGTCGCCGGTGGCCACCACCTCCGCCCAGCGGTTGTCCAGGGCCGGCAGCAGCTCGAAACCGGGGTCGCCGGCCAGGGGTTCGGGATCGATGGCCAGCCACGGCTCGCGCTCCCCGGCCAGCACGTTGTCGTAGTGCAGGTCCCAGTGCAGCAGCCGGTCCCCGCTCTCGCCCAGCAGTTCGGCCACCGCGGCGGCGCAGGTGCGCACCAGCCGCCGCTCGTCCGGGTCGTGGAGCGCCCGGGCGGCCCGCGGCGCCCGGGCGAGCAGGTCGGCGGCGACGTCGGCGAGGTGCCGCAGGCCCGGCGGGGCGGGCACCGCCACCAGCCGGGCCAGCAGCCCGGCCAGGATCTCCAGCGCCGCGGTGGCGTCGGGCAGCGAGGACAGCGGGCGCCGGGCGTCGAGCCGTTCGAGCAGCTGGGTGGTGGTCGCCTCGTCGTGGTCGAGCAGGCGCACGATGCCGTCGCCGCACCAGGCCCGCAGCCCGGCGGTGGCGCCCGTGGTCTCCTCCCTGGCCCGCTGGAGCTTGAGCACGGCCGGGGTGCCGTCCGCGCGCCGTACGGGCAGCACGAGCGAGGCCATGCCGTAGCGGGCGGGGCCGTCCGGCCGCAGCGCCCAGCGGTCGAGGAACTCCGCGCCGAGCGCGGGGAGTCCGGCGAGCCAGGCGCGCTCGGCGGCACCGTGCGCGCCGTAGGACGCGGCGAACGCGTCCGGCACGTCGATCGGGGACGACGTGGTCATGAGGGGGTACTCCTTCGTGGTCCGGATCCGGATGCGGTACGGGTGACGAAGGAGGGGGCGGGGGTGCCCGGGCTGCGGGCCGGCGTCAGAGCATGCCGCCACCCTAACGCGGCCCGCCGGCCGGTGCCCGGGCCCCGGCGGCCCGCACCCCGTAGCGGTGACCGCCGCCCGGACCGACCGCGCGGCCCGGGCGGAGCAACGTTCCGGCACGGGGCGTGGGTTACCGGCCGCTCAGGCCGCGCCGCTGCCGTTGCGGTGGCTGTTGCCGGCGGGCCCGGGGCCGCCGCCCTGGGCGGGGATCCGGGCACCGGCCCAGCCCTGCACGGCCGGTTCGGCGAGCGACCGCACCCACCAGTCGGCGGGGGCGGCCTCCCGGCCGCTGGGCCGCGGGCCGACGCCGATCACCCGCAGTCCGGCCGCCGCGGCGGCCTGGATGCCGCACTGCGAGTCCTCGACGGCCAGCGCGCGGTCCGGTGTGACCCCGCAGAGCCGGGCCGCGGTGAGATAGACGTCCGGATGGGGTTTGGGTCTCGTGGTGTCGTCCGGCACCACGATGTGGCCGAAGAACTGCCGCAGCCCGGCCATGTCCAGGCAGGACTCGACGACCTCCAGCGGGCAGTTGCTGGCCACCGCCAGCGGCGCGAACCGCGCGGCGCTGCGGACCAGTTCGGGGGCGCCCGGCATGGTGGCCGGATCCGCCGCGACCAGCCGGCGGAAGCGGTCGAGCAGGGCGTCGGTGAGTTCGTCGGCCAGCTCGGGGCGGCCGGCCGCGTCGGCCATCAGCCGTCCGCAGGCGGTGTAGTGCAGCCCTCTGGCCTGCTCGGCGAAGCCGGGGGCGGGGGTGCAGCCGTATTCGCGCAGTACCGCGTCACGGGCGTCCACCCAGTGGCGTTCGGTGTCCATCAACGTGCCGTCGCAGTCGAAGACCACGGCGTCTGGGGTCCAGGAAAGGATGCGATGTGCGGTCATCCGAGGTTCCGTTCCGATGGGCCCGGAGGGCGGCGGTGTGACCGGGTCGCCTCGGGGGCGTGTCCGCGTCGGTGCACGGCCGCGGCAGCGGGCTGAAGGGTTCCCGGCGGAGGGCGGCTCCCGACAGGGGAGACCAAGGCGCGCTCGGCGTCGGAAAATAACGATCGTTACGTTACGGACGGCAACGCGCCAGGGTCAATAGAGTCATAAATGTCCATATTTTATGTTCTATGGGTAGCTGAGGGTGCCGTAGGCCGTTGGTGTGCCGTCCTGGACCACCCGGAACACGCAGGTCGTGTGGTGGCGGGTGCACAGCACACGCGCCGACGGCGCGAGTTCGGTGAACCGCACCGCCTTCAGCCGCCCGGCGCGCGGCCGGGCCAGCGCGCCCCCGCTGCGGTACGCCGCCGCCTGCCGCGCCGCCTCCAGCAGCACCATGCCGGGCACGTGGTCCGAGGGGTGGTCGAAGAGGAACGGGTGCAGCGGATCGGCCGGCGCGACCAGCAGCCCGCCGCCGTCCTCGGCCAGTACCGCGTCCTGCGGGTGGTTCACGGTCAGCGCGGCGGCCGGCGGACGGTACGCCCCGGTCCGGGTGCGGCACGGCTCCGCCGGCCCCGCGCCCCGGCCCCGGAGCGCGGCGTAGCCCGCCCCGTCCACGAACCGCACCCCGCCCCCGCCCTGCCCGAAGACCGCCCCCCGGGCCGTGAACGAGACGTCCAGCCGCAGGCCGGTGACGGTGCCGCCGGGTGCGCGGCGGACCCCGCCGACCCGCGCCCGGCAGGTGACCTCGGTCGCCCCAGGCCCGGCCGCCGGCTCCCGCTCGGGCGCCAGGCGGAAGTACAGGTCGGTGATGATCGCGTGGCACGCCGCCGGGACCCCGTGGAACCGCAGCGGGATGTACAGGCCCAACTGGCGCAGGGTCTCCACCAGGACCAGCGGACTGTGCCGCTGCGACCCGTCCCGGGGGAAGGTCGCATGGGCGCGGGGCCAGGCCGCGGCCGCCTCGAAGACGTCCGCGCAGCCCGCCGCGGGCCGGACGTCGGTGAGGAGGACCTCCGCCACGGAGGACCGGTGGACCAGCTCCCGCTCGACGGTTCGGGACCGGTCCAGCGGTCCGCTCGTTCCGGCCGTGCCGGTGGATGACGGTGACGTACTCATATGACCAGGGAATATCGAAATTCGAACAGGCGCACCCGTGAATTGGCGGCGGCCGGGCACGGTACATTTCCAGCAGAGGGCAGGGAAACGACATCCGAGGTGCACGTGCAGATCCGGGCGAAGACCACGCGCAGATTCCTGCTGGAAGCGGCCGCAACCCTGTTCGACGAACGGGGCTATGCCGGGACGAGCATCAGCGATATCAGCGCGCATTCCGGCCGCACCAGCGGCGCGATCTATTTCCATTACGCCAGCAAGGAGAAGCTCGCCCTGGCCATCGTGGAGGAGCATTTCGCCACCTGGCCGCAGTTGATCAGCCGTTACCGCGAGCCCGGGGTGCCCGCCCTGGAAAAGCTCGTCGGGCTGAGTTTCGAGGTGGCCCGGGCGTTCCGCGACGACATCGTGGTCCGGGCCGGGGCGCGCCTCTGGGCGGAGCGCAAGGCCATCGAGACGCAGCTCCCGACCCCGTTCCTCGGCTGGATCGAGGCCGTCACCCAACTGCTGGAGGAGGCCGCCCGCAACGGCGAACTCGCCGCCGGCGTACCGCCCGCCGCCACCGCGCACGGCATCGTCTGCGCCTTCTTCGGCCTGCACACCGTCTCCGACGCCCTGGAGGGCCGGCGCAACATCGAGGAGCACCTCGACGACCTGTGGCGGCTGCTGCTCCGCGGCCTACAGGCCGAACCGGACCCGGCGGCGCTGCTCGACCGGGTGCACCGCCGCGCCCGCGCCGCGGAGCCCGTCCCGGCAGCGGCCCCGGTACCGGCCCCCGAACCGGCGTGACCGGCGGCGGGCCCGGCCCGCCGCTCAGCCCCGCCGTCCGCCGCGCAGGAACCGCCGCAGCCGGGTCAGCGGCCAGGTGTTGAGGACGTCGTCCGCGGTCAGCCAGCCGCGCTGCGCGGTGCCCACGCCGTACCGCAGATAGGGCAGATGGGTGGTGGAATGCGCGTCGGAGTTCACCGCGAAGGTCACCCCGTGGCGCTTGGCGCGCAGGATGTCCTCGTCGCACAGGTCCAGCCGCTCGGGATGCGCGTTGATTTCCAGCGCGGTCCCGGTGCGCGCGCACGCGGCGAACACCTCGTCGAAATCCGCGTCGATCCCCGGCCGTTTGCCGATCAGCCGGGTCGTGGGGTGGCCGATGATCGACACGTGCGGATTCTCGCAGGCGCGGACCAGCCGCCTGGTCAGTTCCCGGCGGCTCTGGTTGAAGTGCGAATGCACCGACGCCACGCACAGGTCGAATTCCGCCAGGAACGCGTCGGGCCAGTCCAGTTCGCCGTCCGGCCCGATGTTCAGCTCGGTGCCGTGCAGCAGCCGCATCCGGCCGAACCGCCCGTCCAGCGCGCGCACGTCGGCCCGCTGCGCGAGCATCTTCTCGTCGGTCATGCGCTGCATGGCGAGGTTGGGCGCGTGGTCGGTGACCGCGTAGTACCGGTAGCCCCGGTCGGCGGCCGCGGCGACCATGTCGGCCAGGGAGGACAGACCGTCGGTGAGGTCGGTGTGGGTGTGCAGATCGCCCCGGATGTCGTCCTCGGTGACCAGCTCGGGCAGTTCACCGCGGAGCGCGGCGGCGATCTCGCCGCGGTCCTCCCGCAGCGGCGGCGGGATCCACGGCAGCCCGAGCCGGGCGTAGACGTCCTCCTCGGTCCGCGAGGCCACCAGCTCCCCGCTCTCGCTGTCGAACAGCCCGTACTCGGACAGCTTCAGCCCCTGGCGGACCGCGATCGCCCGGGTGCGGATGTTGTGCCCCTTGGACCCGGTGAAGTACTGGAGCCCCGCGCCCCAGGAGCCCGGCGGCAGGACCCGCAGGTCCACCTGGAGCCCTTTGGTCGTACGGACCGAGGTCTTCTTCTCCCCGTGCGCGATCACCTCCGCGGTGGCCGGCAGCTCCGCCAGCGCCGCCATGAACGGCGCCGACCGCTCCGCCGCCACCAGGATGTCGATGTCCCCGATCGTCTCCCGCATCCGCCGCAGCGACCCCGCGTAGCAGCACCGCTCGCACCCGGTGATGCCGGCCAGCTCGGCGGTGATCTGCTCGGCCACGTCCATCGCCGCGTTGAGCAGGATCCGCCCGCCGCCCGCCCGCTGGAGCAGCGCGATCCCGTGCAGGATGTTCGCCTCGGTCTTCTCCCCGAACCCCTTCAGATCCCGCAGCCGCTCCTCGTGGACGGCGTCCAGCAGCTGGTCCACCGAGGCGATGCCCAGCTCCTCGTAGAGCACCATCGCCTTCCTCGGCCCCAGGGTGGGGATGGTGATCAGCTCCCGCACCCCCGCCGGGATCATCGCCCGGGTCTCCTCGATCACCGACACCCGGCCGGACCGCAGGTACTCCGCCACCTTCTCCGCGATCGACGCCCCGACGTGCGGGATCTCCCGCAGCCCCGCGGCATCGAGCCGCGCCACATCGGCCGGATGCCCCCCGATGGCCCGCGCCGCCTTCTCGTACGCCCGCGCCTTGAAGGCATCGCCCCCACTGATCGCGATGAGGTCGGCGTACTCCTGGAGCAGCGCCTCGACCTCCTCATTGACACGCCCCATACCTCCCAGGGTGCCTCGGGGGAGGAGCGGGGGCATGCGGGGGAGGGGCGCGCCGCGACCGGTCCTCGGCTGCGGTCCGGCACGCGGCGCGCCCCGCAGCCCCCGGTCGCCTCCCCCCCCCAACGGGAGCGCGGGCGCGCCGCTTTCACGGTGCCGGCGGGCCCCCGGCCCCGAGGCGGCCCGCTACCCCCGCCCCCGCTTCCCTCAGCGCATCGCCACAGCGGCCGTCATCTCCCACATCAGGACCTCCGCGCCGTCCGGGCCCGCGGTCAGGCGCTGGCCCTCGGCGTGCGTGAGGCGACCGGCGTCCCCCGTGGCCAGCGGCCCGACGCCTTCCAGCTCGACGCTGCCCCGGGCGACGAAGAGGTGCGCGAACGGAGCGGTCGCGATCTGGAGCGTCTCCCCGGGACGCATCCGGCTGACGTGCAGTGCCGCGTGCTTCTGGCGGATGCCGATCGCCCGCCGCCCGGTGTCCCGGGACATCCCGGAGGCCAGGGTGGTCCAGCCGCCGCGGGCGAGTTCGTCGTTGATGTCGAGCTGCTCGTAGCCCGGGCGGATACCGGCCTCGTCGGGGATGACCCACATCTGGAGGAAGTGGACCGGGTCCTGGTGCTCGGGCCGGCCGGTGAGGGTCCAGGAGTCGTTCTTCTCGCTGTGCAGGATGCCGGTGCCGGCGCTCATCCGCTGGGCCAGGCCCGGGTAGATCACGCCGTTGTGCCCCTCGGAGTCCTGGTGGACGAGGCTGCCGTCGAGCACCCAGGTGACGATCTCCATGTCCCGGTGCGGATGGGTGTCGAAGCCGGTACCCGGCGCGACGATGTCGTCGTTGGAGACCAGCAGCAGCCCGAAGTGGGTGTTGTCGGGGTCCCAGTGCCGGGAGAACGAGAAGGAGTGGTGGGAGTCCAGCCAGCCGGCCCGGGTGTGGAAGCGCTCGTCGGCGCGCCGGATGTCGAGGGTCGAAGCCATGGTGTGCGTCCCTTCACGCTGGCGTCGGGTTGGTTGAATCGTAAACTAAAGCCGGGAGGGGAGTATTCCCGGACCAGGGGAGGGCATGAACGGGCTGGTCGGCCCGGGTGCGCCCGCCCCGCTCACCGGGACGCGCGGTGAGCGATACTGCTCCCGCGAGTCCCTCGAATCTCTTGAATCTCTTGACTCCCCCGGGCGATCGAGCTGCTGGGTGAAAGGCGGTGGGCGTGCCATGAGCAACGTCGAGGCGGATCCGGCCGAAGTGCGCTGCGCGGCGCAGGCGGACGAGGTGCGCGGCGCCGCCGCCCCGCGGGTGGAGGTCCTCGCCCCGCGGAAGGTGCCGCTGGGCGGGCCGCGCGCGATGACCGTGCGGCGCACCCTGCCGCAGCGGAACCGGTCCCTGATCGGCGCGTGGTGCTTCGCCGACCACTACGGGCCGGACGATGTCGCGGCCACCGGCGGCATGGACGTGGCCCCCCACCCGCACACCGGGTTGCAGACCGTGAGCTGGCTGTTCAGCGGGGAGATCGAGCACCGCGACAGCCTCGGCAGCCATGCCTTCGTGCGGCCCGGTGAGCTGAACCTGATGACCGGCGGACACGGCATCGCGCACTCCGAGGTGTCCACCCCGCGGACCACCGTCCTGCACGGCGTGCAGCTGTGGGTGGCGCTGCCGGAAGAGCACCGCGGCACGGACCGGGACTTCCAGCACCACGTGCCCGAGCCCGTCCGCCTGCCCGGGGCCGAGCTGAGGGTCTTCCTCGGCTCGCTGGCCGGCGCCCGCTCCCCGGTGCGCACGTTCACGCCCCTCCTCGGCGCCGAGGTGCTCCTCGCGCCGCACGCCTCCCTCACCCTCGGCCTCGATGCGGCCTTCGAGCACGGTCTGCTGCTCGACACCGGTTCGGTCCGGGTGGCCGGCACGGCGCTCGCGCCGGCCGAACTGGGGTACGTCCACCCCGGCGCCGACAGCCTCACGCTGACGAACACCTCGGCGGAGACCGCCCGCGCGATCCTCCTCGGCGGCGCACCGTTCGAGGAAGAGATCGTGATGTGGTGGAACTTCGTCGGACGGTCCCACGAGGACATCGTGACGGCGCGTGCCGACTGGATGACCGGGACCCGCTTCGGCGAGGTGCACGGCTACGACGGCGACCGGCTGCCGGCGCCCGAGCTGCCCTCGGTGGCCCTGCGCCCCCGGCGCCGACGCGGCTGACCTGCGGTTTCGCTACGGCGAGGACGCCGGCCGGCTGACCCGGCAGCCCCGGGGCAGGGCTGCCTCGGGCGCTGCCCCGGGGCCGGTGTCCGTCAGAGCTTGCGGCACAGGAGGGCGTCGGGTGTGCCGCCCTTGGCCCAGGCGTGGGTGAAGGCGAGGCCGGCCGCGAACTCGTCGGTGCGGCACTGGCCCTTGGCGGTGCCCTGGGCGAACTCGCCGCCCGGGGCCCCGGCCGGACGGTCGTCGCTCCGGTCGAACCAGACGGTACGGCCGTCCGTGCCCAGGGCGCGGCGCGCCTGGGCGCACAGGACTCCCGAGACCGCCTGGCCGCGCACGCTGTAGCCGATCATGAACTGGCCGGTCGCGCACTGGTACTTGGTGTAGCCGCGCGCCCAGTCGCCCTGCTGGACATGACGTTCGTCCTGCACGGTGCTCAGCGCCGCGTCGGGTCCGGCGAGCCCGGCGGCCCCGGCGTCGGTGCACAGGCCGCGCCCGTCGCGGTGCGCCAGGCCGATCAGGCGCTGGCCGTCGGGGCAGACCCCCTTGCGGGCTCCCGGATCCCAGTCCCCTTGCTTCCGCACCCGCGCCGACTGGACCGCGTCGGCGTGGTCGAGGTTCAGCATGTCCCAGGTGTCGGAGACGGCGATCCGCCCCGTCTTTTGGGGCGCGGCCACCAGGCGCTTCCAGTCGGCCGTGCGCCAGTCACCGCCGTCCAGGATGCCGGAACGCCGTCCGGCGGTGTCGTAGTTGATCAACGGCCACGTTCCGTGGCCGGCCCAACCGACCAGGGGCCAGAAGGCGAAGTCGGTGTCCTGGTCGATCAGGTAGTCCACGAAGGTGCCGAACCAGGCCCGGGCCTGTGGGTTCGTCTCGTCCCGGCCGATGCCGAACTCGCTGATCCACAGCGGCGCGGTGTAGTGGCGGCCGGCCTCGGTGACGTAGAACGCCTGGCGCCGGAGGGTCGCGAACAGGTCCTCGCGGGAGAGCTCCTGGTAGCGCGGGTCGTGGGTCTCGCCCATTCCGGTCGCGCCGGTGTGGTTCGGCCCGGTGTAGCCGTAGAAGTGCGCCGAGTACACCAGCTTGTTCGACGCGACGAGGGTGTGCGACAGGGTGCGTACCGGTTCGAGCGTCGGCCGCCAGTGGAACAGCCCGTCGGCCGGGATCCCCTGCCAGTTGATGCCTTCGACGACCACCAGCAGATCGGGATTGGCCTCCGTGAGCAGACGGTCGCCGAGGTGCTGGGAGGCGGCCCACCAGTCGTGGCTGTCGCCCCAGTTCCAGTTGGCGTCGTCGGTGACGGTGCGGCGCACCTCGTTGTAGAGATCAGCCCCGACGACGCGCTTGTCGGCCTTGTAGCGGCGGGCGAGCGAGATCCAGTCGTCCTCCCACTGCGCGGTGGACTGACTGGTGTTCCAGCGTTCGTTGCCGTCCAGCCCGCAGCAGAAACGCGAGGTGTTGGTGTGGTTGTTGAGTACCACCGCGAAGCCTTCCGCGGTGGTGGCGCCGACCACCGCGTCGAAGACCTGGAGCGGGGTCTTGCCGCGCAGTTGCGGGTTGGCGGCGACCGAGGAGTCCGGGACGGGGCGCTTGTCGTGCAGCATCTCGTTGGAGAACGGCAGCCGGATGCTGTTGATGCCGAGTGCGTGGAATCCGGCGAGGATCTTCGGTATCGGCGCGCGGTCGAGACCGAGCGGCATCTGGTCGGACTTCTCGCCGTCGTGGTGGTTGGCCGGGTCGGTGGGGTCTCCGGATCCGTTCCAGGAGCCCTGCGCGCCCTGCCAGTTGGCCGACATGAGCTTGAAGCGCTTGCCGTCGGCGTCGACGACGTAGCGGCCCCGGGTGCTGAGCGGCGGACGCCACGTATCGATGAGGGCTTGCGGCCGGCCGGCCGCCGCCGGGGCGGGCGGCGGGGCCGTCGACGCGGCTGCCGGGGGCGCGCCGAGCGCTCCCGGTAACAGTGCCCCGACGAGCACCGCCGGCAGCAGGAGTCTTCTCATGGGGTCCCTCCGGGATTCGTGGAGCGGAGCGTGCGGCCCGGGACTGCCTACCACGGATCAGCCGGTGACCGGGGGCAGCTGCCGAAAACGGCTGCATCTGCCGTATCCGCCGCGCCTGCCGCAGCTTCCGTGCCGCGCGGAGTCCGCCGGAGAACGCGCGGGCCGCGGCGCGGAGGCGCTCGGCTGCCGGACGGGGCCGGCGACTGCTGCGGTGGGCTCGTGCCGGGCCTACGAGGCATGCCGGGAGACCGCAGCGCCTCCCGGCCCCGCCTGCACCTCCGCCGCGGCGCGGTCGGCCAGGTCCTCCCACGGGCGCGGAGCGAGGACCGGCACGCCGGCCGCCCGCGCCTGTGCGGCGAGCCACCGGCCGTACCGCACGCTGACGCGTGCGCGGTGGCGCTGCGGTCCGGACTCCGGCTCCCGGCGCAGGTAGTTGGCCGCCACCTGCGCCTCGTCGTCCTCGTGCAGGAAGACGGCCCGGACCGGGCCCGCGAGCGATGCCGGTCCGGGCAGGACGTAGTCGCCTTCCAGGATCACCGGGGTGTCGGTGCCCACATGGTTGGCCACCACCGCCTCGATCGCCGGCGCCAGCGCCCGGGCGATCGCGATCTGCCGCTCGACCACCGACTCGGGTGCCTGGTGGGCGGCCTCGGGGTGCGTGCGCCAGACGTGGACCTCCGGCAGATGCTCGGGCCGGGTGACGGCGAGGAGGGCCTCCACGAGGTCGTCGACCTCCACGACGGGGACGCCGTACCGTCGGGCCAACGCCCGGCCGACACCGGTCTTGCCCATCCCCGACGCGCCCCCGACGACGAGCACCCGCCAGTCGGGACGCCCCCGCACCTCATCCGCACCGTTCACGCAGGCAGCGTAACGGGGCGATCCCGGGTGCACGAAGTCCTCCGGTCCTCCAGCCGCTGACCCGCCCGAGGCCCGCCCGAGGCCGAGCGACGAGCCGCTAGCTTCCGGCCGAGACGCTGGCGGCCACGGCCACCGCGGCCACCGCCGCCTGCATGTCACGGATCGCGGCGCGCACCCCCTCCGCCGCCCACTGGCCGGCCGCGATCTCCGCCATCCGGCCGGCCACCTCCTTGCGCGGGGTGTCGGGGAACACCACGCGGTGCAGTTTGGCGGCGTGGAGCAGGGCGATGAGGCCCGCGGTGCGCTCGTCCGGGGCGGCGCCGTCCAGGACGACGGCCCGGAGCCGCTGCCGCACCTCGGTCTCGGGCGCCCCGTCGACCTCGGGATAGCGGCGCGTCGGGAAGAGCCCGAGCGCCCTGTGCTCCTGCTCGACGAGCACGCCGCGCGCACACAGGCTCTCCGTGGCCGCGCTCGCGGCCTTGTTCCGGTCCTTGGTCAGCCACTCCGTCACCCGGCGCTTCTCACGGTCGCGCAGCCAGGTGCCGAGCAGCGCCATGCGGTCGTCGAGCAGGCGCTCACCGGTCGGCGTCCGGTCCGTCAGTTTCAGGTACTTGCCCTCTACGGATGCCCTTCCGGCGAGGACCAGTTCGAGCAGGATCCCGCCCGCGACGGCCCAGCCCGCCGCCTGCCGCTGCTCCGGCACCCCGGACTCGCCGTCCAGGCACAGCAGCATGATTTCCTCGGCCAGCGTGACAGCCATCCGTGGTCCCCCAGAGGTCTCGTGAACGTCGCGGTCGGACGGTGAGACGCCGAGGGCGCCCCGCCCGGTTGCCCTGCCATCCGCCCGGTGGTGCGCTTCCCTGCCGGTGGGCGGACTGCCGCTGTCCTGCCGGCAGGACAGCATCCTCCGCACAGGAGTGGCGTGTTCTGGTTGACGTTCCCCAGCCCGCTGTATCACTTACGGTGATCTTGGGGATGCTCTGAGTAAGGTACAGGTGTGATTTCCAAGGGACGGCACCAGGATGGGGATGTTGCGGCGGCCCTTGACCGGGCCAGGAGCGCCGGCTGCCAGGTGGTGCCCGACAAGAACGGGCACCGGTGGGGGTGGGTGGTGTGCTGCTCTTGCGGGGCGCGCCACGTCGTCTCGGGCACTCCGAAGAACCCCGGCAACGAGGCGAAGCGGATCGACCGCTTCGTCCGGGACCACCAGCACTGAAAGGACACCGCGCCGTGTCTGAGTGGAGCTTCACCCTCCTCGTCAATCAGCCCCTCACCTCCGGGCAGGCCGACGCCTTCGACCACTGCGACGCCTTCGCCGACGGCTCGGTCTCCTACACCCTCGCCCCCGGCGAACCCGGCGCGTACGCCCGCGTTCCGGACCCCGAAGCGCTGCGGGAGCTGTCGTGCGACATCGAGGCCCCGACGCTGCTGGACGCCATCGCGCAGGCGGCGCAGAAGATCCGGCTCATCCCGGGCCTCCGGGCCGTGGGCGCGCGCTACCACGACACCGTCACCCTTGAGGAGGCCGCGCAACGCTGGGGGCGCGGCCACCACGAGCTCATCGAACTGGCCAAGAACCGGCGCGACCCGGGCGGTTTCCCCGAACCGCTGCCCGGATCGGCCGGGACGGAGTTCTACTCGTGGCGCGCGATCGCCGCGTTCCTGGTGGACGCCGGTGAGGCCGTCCCCGATGCGCCCCGCGACCTCGTCATCGCGGACCGGGCGCTGCGGCTCGCCGACGCCCTCGAAGACGCTGACGTGTCGCCGGGCACCTTGCGCGCGTTGGGACTGCCGCTCGCCTGATCCCACGGGCGGGGGAGCGGCCCGGGAGTCCGGGCCGCGAGTGGACCACCTCGCGTTGCTGCCGTCCGGCGCGTGCGGCTTGCTGCTGGGCGTCGGCCGCCCTCCCGGGCGAACGTCAGCTGAGAAGTGCTCCGTCACTCAATCGAGGCGTACGGCCGCGACCCCAGCCGTTCAGGCTTCCTTCTCAGCGAACCCGCTCGCTCTCCGGCCCGGTACCGGCGGCCTTGTCAGTGGCGTTGGCGTTGGCGTTGGCCTTGGCGTTGGCCTTGGTCTCGGCCGGAGTTCCGTCCGGGGCGAACGCGTGGTGGAAGGTGAAGGCGCGCGGCGTGGGGCCGTGGCCGTCGAGGTGCGCCAGCCGGGAAACCCCGTCCTGCCAGGTGGGTGTCTCTCCGTCGGCGACCCACCAGAACACGTAATTGGGGTGTGCGTTCCTCTCGAACCAGTCGTAGCGCCGGTTCAGCGCCGCCCGGTGCAGACCGGTGTAAATGGCGTCGAAGGCGGGGCGCAGGGCGGTCCAGAGGGAGAGGGTCGCGGCCAGGGCCGTGGTTTCCGCCGTACGGCCCTTGTCGTACCAGGCCGGTACGGCGAACTCCCCCCATGCACCCCAGTCCGCGTCGAAGAGCACGCCCCGGCTGCCGCCCACCGGTTCCGCCCGCGCGAGGTATCCGGGGTGCCGGCTGATCTCCCGGTAGACGGCCTCACCCAGCTCATAGAACTCGCTCGTGAGCGGGGTGGGAACGGAGAGAGGTGACTTCAGGGCGCCGAATGTGTACAGAGCAAGATGGGGCATGCGTCTCTCCCTGGTTGGGGGTGCCTGGTGCGGTCCCGATTCGGTGGCTTGCGCACGGGGGGCGAGGATTCGCGGGCGTGCTGCCCCGTCCCGTCGCGGGTGGCGCAGCCTGAAGGAATCCCCGCCCGGCCGTGGCCGGCCGCCGCAGACCAGGTGAAGGTAGCTGCCTCTGCGTGCCCTGTCGACGTTGCGTTTTCCGTCTCAAAGTGGCTTCCCGCACGGTCCGTTGCGGAAGCCGGGGCGGTGGCGCTGCCGGCCGCCGTGCCATGACCCTCCGGGCTCGGCTCAATGCCGGGCGCCGGTCAGTTCCGCGACACGGGTGGCGGCCTCCTCCGGCAGGACGGGCGGCTCGCCAGTGGTCCAGACGGCCCGCACCGCCATGTCGCTGATGCGCCAGCCGCTGTCGGTGCGTCGGAGTTCCCCCTTGTAGCTGCCGCCCACCGTGAACAGGGGGTTGGCGGTCTCGCCCCGTGCCCGGAGCGTGGAGTCCAGGTGGAGGTGGGTCATGTGGGCGTTCCAGGAGACCTGGGCCGTCCGTGCGCCCGGCTCGGCCTGGACGAGGACGTCGGAGGAGACGTGCAGGGTGGCGGCGAACCGGCCGACGGCTTCCTCCATGTGGCGCACCGCGTCCGCCCCTTCGGCCACGCCGAGCGGCGTCGTCGTCCGCAGATCGTCGGTGAAGTAGGCCCCGGCCCAGCCCTCGTCGAACCGCCGCTCGTCCATGGTGCGGAAGAGACCGCTGATGAGGGTGGTGACCTCGAAGTGGTCCTGGAGCGCCGTGGTGTTGCTCATCGCGTTCATGGCTCGATCATGTGACCTCAAGCGCGCTTGAGTTCAAGGCGCGGGTATGCCGGCTCGGTCTCGGTCTTGCGGCATGCGCCGTCCATCCGGATGAGTGCGGTAGCCGCCGACCACGTCACCATCCGGGAGATCGTCCTCGCCGCCACCGGCCAGGAAGCCTGAACAGCAGCCGGGCCGGTATCCGGTGCGGCGCCCGGCACCGGCAACGCTTCACACGCACGCGTTGAGGAACTGAATCTGCACGTGACTGGCGAAATAGTCGGTCAGATTGCTGCCGGACGGGGCGGCGGGCTTCGCCCCCATGTGCGCGACGCGGTCCTGTTCGTCGATGACCCAGTAGCCGGGCGGATCGTCCGCGTCGGTGAAGTTCACCTTCGCCGGAAAAGTGAGCGTGTAGGTCGCACCGTTCACGTTCTCGGTGAAGTTGGTGAGATGCCAGATGGAGCAGGCCGGGACGATACCGACCGTGTGGTAGCTGCCGTCCTTGAAGGTGATGGTCACGTCTCTGATGTCGAAGGAGTTCCGGTTGACGATGTACATGTGAGGTGGTTGCAGTGCCGGTTGCGAGAAGGACCCCACGTTTGCGGCTCGTTCGTGTTTCTGCGCCTGCTGCGCGGCGTTCTGGGCCTTCTGGGACTGGCTCAGGCTCACGACGGACACCACCACGGCCACACCTGAGATGAGGGTCGACACCCAGTCCCGAGCCGAGCCCCGACGCGCACCCTTCGGTCGGGGCGCAGACTCAGGCCCGGGCTCCAGCCCTGAACGACCCCAGCTGCTCATGCCTCATTCTCCCCAGGAGGGAGAGGGGCCTCCCACCGGAATTGACCCGTCCGGGGGAGGGCGCACCCCGCAAGGGGGCCGGTACGGGGCCGGCGGCTCAGTGAGCCGTCTCCGCACGCCCCTCCGGCATGGCGTGCACCGTTCCGGCGTATCGCTGGGCGAATTCCGGGTGGCCGTCAGCGGTCACCGTGACGTCGTACCGCCCGTCCTTCGTGGGCCAGGTCACGGTGACCTGCTCGCGGGGGCCGACCAGCTGGGTGTGCGCCGCGCCGCCGAAGCCGAAGCAGCTCGTGAGGTCACCGCAGACGGCTCGGCGCCACTGCGAAATGTTGGGCTCCCGCACGCGGGTGACCAGCTCCAGGAAGCGCAGCACGGAAGTGTGGTCGGAGACCTGGGGACGCCGTCGGCAGGGTGCCGTCCTTGCAGTGCGCGTCGAACGCCGACAGGTCCCACGTCGTCATCGCGTTGCGGTAGCGGGGGTCGTCGTGGTCGAAGGTGTGGAACTGGCCGAAGAACTCCAGGGCGTTCTCCTCGTAGTTGCCGTGGCGCGCGTCGAGCCCGGGCGTGCGGTAGACGCGCCAGCTGACGTCGGCGGCCGACAGGCGCTCCGCGTAGGTGGTCCAGTCGCAGACCGCCAGCCCCTGACCCGGTCACCCGTCACAGCACACACCGTTGCAGTACTAGCTCCGGGCAGGCAAGGCGTGCGAGAGCGCCCTCATGCTGACGTCGATGACCGTGCGGAGCTGCTGCTGGCCCGCCCTGGTCCTGCTCAGCACGGCCAGCGACTGGTTGACCGCCATGATGTGAACGGCGAAGTCGTCGGCATCGCCATCCGCCAACTGCGCGGCGTTCAAGGCGGTCCGCAGCCGCGCATGCTGAAGGCCCAGAGCCTCGATCGCGCGTGCGGCGATGGTGGGGCTGAGCGCCGGTGCTGCCATCGCGGTCTGGGCGATCAGGCATCCATCAGGGACGTCAGGGTCGGCGATGCGCTCCAGGGTGACCTCGAAGAACGCCCGTACCGCCTGGAGCGGTTCCTCGGACGCACGGGAAAGCGCCTGGTCGTACCTGCTTCCGTACCTCGCGGCGTAGCGGTCCAGGCAGCGCAGGTAGAGCGAGTCCTTGTCGCCGAACGAGGAGTAGAGGGAACTGCGGTTCAATCCGGTCGCCCTGGAGAGGTCGTCGAGAGAGGTGTTGGCGTATCCAGCTCGCCAGAACTGGACCATCGCCGCGTCGAGCGCGATGTCCACATCGAACTGCTTCTTCCCCGCCATCACGCATGTACCTCGTTCCCGGACCAGCCGTTGTGGCCCTGCCCATCGTATCTTGAACCAACCAGTCCAAGATGCAGTAGGCTCCAGACATGACCGACGCCGCCATAGCCCCGAACCGCTCCTGCGACCAGAATCCGGTCCCGGGATTGCCGCTGTACGACCTGGCGGGTTTCACTCACCGCTGGGTCGACGCGGAAGGAATTCGACTCCACGCCGTGGAAGGCGGCCGGCCGGACGGTCCTACCGTCGTCCTGCTCGCCGGATTCCCGCAGACCTGGTGGGCTTGGCGAAAGGTGATGGCACGCCTTACCGAGCGATTCCACGTGATCGCGATCGACCTGCCGGGGCAGGGGCACTCCGACCGCCCTCAAGGGCCCTACGACACGCACACGGTCGCTGCGCGCGTCCAGGCCGCGCTGACCGCGCTCAACGTGCCGAAGTACTGGCTCGTCGCCCACGACATCGGGGCCTGGGTCGCCTTCTCGCTGGCCCTGAAGTACGAAGCGAGCCTGCATGGGGTCGCCCTGCTCGACGCGGGCATTCCCGGAATCACCCTCCCGGACTCCATTCCTACGGATCCCGACCGGGCCTGGAAGACCTGGCACTTCGCCTTCCACCTGGTGCCCGAACTGCCCGAGACTCTGCTCACCGGCCGTGAGCGTGCCTACGTCGGCTGGTTCTTGAAGGTCAAAGCTCTGTCCCCGAACACCTTCGACGGTGCCGAGATCGACCATTACGCCGCCGCCATCGCGGCCGAGGGAGGTCTTTCAGCATCTCTCGCCTACTACCGCGACGCCGCGGAATCAGCGCGGAGAAATCATGACGCTCTCGAACGAGGACACGTGACCGTCCCGGTCCTGGGAATCTCCAGCTCCCATGGCTCGATCCCTGACATGGCCGCCTCCCTCAGCCCGTGGGCAGAGAACGTGACCGGCGTCTTCATCCCCCAGGCCGGACACTTCATTCCGGACGAGCAGCCCGACGCAACGGTGGACGCGTTGACCGCGTTCATCAATCACCAGCGTGACGAGTAGTTCACGGCGCCCTGCCGGCCCGGTGACGTCGGCGAAGGACAGTCAGCGGCCACTTTCGCGTTCCCGCCCACGAACGGCCGCCGGACGGAAGGACCGGGACGTTCGTCTCCGGCAAGAGCCTCCGGTTGCTGACGATCACTGCTCGAGTCGCGTTCCCCGCCACACCTCCATGAGAGGCCGGAGAACGTCCGCCGCTACTTCAAGCCTCCCCTGAGGCGATCTCGAAGCTGACGAGCCTGCTCGCGCTGGCGACGCGCGCCGCTGAGCCCTACTGGGGTGTGACCCGGATACGCCAGAAACCCGCCACGGGATGCGCTCTGCTCGTTGAGCATCCTTCGCACCCCTTCGGCCCAACTCGTTGGTGGTGACGTCGGGTTGCGTCCTGGGGCGGAGGGGTGGTGACCTCGATCGCGAGGACTGAGGGGGCGTGCGGCATTGCTCATGAGTGGCGACTCGTGAACAAAACCAGGGAGTGAGCGGGCGGCCTGGTCAGGTGGTGCTGGGCGTCGGGGCGATGCGCGCGAGGGCGCCGATCTCCAGGGCGGCCCATAGGGCGCCGTCGGGGCCGGGGGCGATGCCGTGGGGTTCGGAGTGGGGGGTGGGCAGGTCGTGGACGGTGAGGGAGTAGTCGGGGGTGAGCGTGCCGACGCGGTTGCCGCTCCATTCGGTGAACCACACGGTGCCGTGGCCGTCGACGGTGACGGCGTGCGGTCGGGCGGTGGGATCGGGCAGGGGGAACTCGGTGATCTGCCCGTCGGGAGTGATCTTTCCGATCTGCCCGGCGGCGATCTCGGTGAACCACAGGGCTCCGTCGCGGTCGGCGGCGATCCCGACCGGTGCTGCCGCCGGTGTCGGCAGGGGGCGGAGGGTGATCGCGCCGTCCATGCCGATCCGCCCGCGGCCAGGTCGCGTACGGCTGCCGGCGCCATTCGGGGCCTCCTCACCTCCCGGCGGGACGCGCGACGCGCTTGCCCCCCGTCCCCCCCCCGATCCCGGTGGGTCTTCGTCTCTCCACCTGAGAACGCAGCGGCCCCGGGCGTCGGGGGAGGAGGCCGGGGGACCCGTGCCCGGTGGCTCTGGGAGCTGAGCCGGCACCGCACTCTCCGTCTTCACTGAGCGGTGTGAGGCCGATCGGGTGACGATGGAGGTGTACTGACGTGATCACGCTGTTCTCAGAAGGAGGTGGGCGTCATGGCGTCTTCTTCTGCCTCTTCCGCGTCCTCGGGTCCCGTTCCGCCGGGCGGCACCGAGCCCCAAGAGGCGCCGCCCGCGACCAAAGTCATGGCTCTCCTGGCGAACATGGGTTGGCAGGTCCTGTTCACCATGGGCCTTGCCGCCGTTGCCCTGGGCGTCATCGCCTTGGTGTGGCCGGATGCGACGCTGCGGGTCGCCGGCGTGCTCTTCGGCGTCTATCTGCTGGTCACCGGTGTCTTCCAGCTGGCCGGTGCCTTCGGCACGCAGGTGCCGGGACACCTTCGTGTGGTGCACTTCGTGACAGGTGCGCTCTCCATCCTGCTGGGGCTGATCTGCTTCCGGGGCACCCTGGAGTCGATTCTCCTGCTCGCCCTGTGGCTCGGCTTCAGTTGGCTGATGCGCGGCACCATGGAGACGGCTGTGGCGATCTCAGCTCCGGACATGCCGGCGCGCGGTTGGCACATGGCCTTCGGCTTCATCGGCTCTCTGGCCGGCATCGTGCTGATCGTCATGCCGTTCGCCTCCATCGCGACACTCACCCTGGTAGTGGGCGTCATGGCCATAGTGGTGGGCCTGACCGAGATGGTCCGCGCCATCCGGACGCGCGTCGAAGTCGGCCGTCTCGCTCCGGGGACGACCCGCCAGCGGCGCCCGCTCTTCCACACCCGCCCGCACCCTCAGCACTGAGCCGCGGCCCTTGTCGGTGGGCGGCTCGCTCGGAACGGCCGCCGTCGCTCCTCAGCACGCATGCTCATGCTGCTGCGGTCACCGGCGGCCGTGAGCACCCCGTCCGACAGTTGAGGCCACCCGCCGGATGGCGCCCCAGCCGCCCGGCCGCCCGGCGTGCTGGGCGGCTGTTTGCTGCGCGGCCGGCCGATGGCGGGGAACACGTACCCGCAGTGTCCGGGGACTGATCCGGCACCGTACGGGAGTCGGCAGGGTGACGGCCTCGCCGTCCAGCCCGACGGGGACGACCGGGACGTCGGCGTGGACCGTCACGTCGTCCCGGGTGGCGAGATGCGTCAGCCCGTGCGGCTGCCCACTGCGCAGCCGGGCGCCCGTCTCCGCGGGTGTTTCCGCCCTGGCGGCCAGCACCCCCAGGAGCCCGGAGTCGAGCCGTGCCCGCTTACCGAGCCCTGCCGGGTCGTCGGCCTGGTAAGGGTTGTTGCTCACCAGCACGGCATCCGGCCGGTCCACAGTAAGCGGTCCGGTGCGTACCACCAGGTCCGGGCCCTCGTGGTGGGCCAGGAATTCCGGGAGGATCCGCATCATCGTGCCGATCTTGTCCTCCCGGTAGGCCGAGTCCTGCACCAGGGCGGCGTACGCACCGAAGGACACGTTGTTGACGAACGCACGGTCGCCCGCGAACCCGAGATCCACGCACACCTCGATGCCGTCGGTGAGGGCTTCCAACGCGGCCGAAGGGTCTTTACGATCCAGGCCGAGGTCCATCGCGAAATGGTTGCGCGTGCCTGCCGGAATGACCAGGAAGGGAAGGCCGCTCTGCGCGGCCACCTCGGCGACGAGTGCCTGAGTTCCATCTCCGCCGGCCACCCCCAGCAGATCCGCACCGTTATCCACCGCGCGTCTGGCGACCGTCGCAAGGTCTTGGTGCTGGGAGGAGTCGATCAGAAAGACCTGAGCTCCCAAATCGCGGGCCGCCTCCGCGATCCGGAAGCGAATCGCCTTTCCTCCTCCCGAATGCGGATTCACGATCAGATAGGGCCGTCGCGCGGCGGCCACCGGTCGGGACGCGTTCTCCATCACCGTAGGGAACCGTTCATCAGCTCGGTGCACGTCACAGGCGCTGCCGGAGGCCCAGGGACTGAGCCGCCGGCCGCCGCGTCCATGTCTTTCCCTCCCATGAGCTGCCGGCTCGCCGTTCCGGGTCCGGTCAACCCCGTCCCGGCGGAGGCCACACGCGGCCTCCGCCGGGAGCCGCCGGGAGGGCGTGCCTTTCTCGGCAGAGTCGTGACGGTGGGCCGTCCGCCGGCCGCACTCCGCCTACCTGTGGGCCAGGGCTTTGGCCTCCGAGCGGGCCAGCAAGGCTTCCAGCGAGGCGGATTCCGCTTCGAGAATCGCGGCGGCAGCGTAGTCGATTGCGAACGATGCGTAGTGCTCCGCATCCTCCGCATTGTGCTCGGCGCGCTTCACGTCAAGCTCAGCCTTGCGCTCCTGGAAACGGCTCTTGACCGTCGCTACGTGCTCCTGCCACTTGTTCCTTGCTTCTTCAAGTGATCCAGCGGCAGCAGCCTTCTGTTCGGCTGCCTCACGGCGGAGCTGTTCTGCGCGCTGTTCCGCCTCCCGCTGGGCCTCTTCAACCGCAGCCGACAGTTGCTCACGGTTCTTTGCGATGGCGCTTTGTACGTGTTCTTGCGCGTGCTTCGCCCGGTCCGTCAACTGGGTGATGCGCTCCGTCGTCTCCGTCATAGGGCTCACCTTTCCGACTTCCTCGCAAAAAGGGCTCTCATTAACTGGAACACGCGTGCGCAGGGCCTGCCATTCGAGTGGCTGTACAGATCCTCGACGTAACGAAGCGCTACTCGGCCGGTTCCTTCGGATCATCTCGCCGACCAGACGAAGATGGCGGCGCGGCGGAGCCCGGCGAGGTGGAGGGTGGCGGTCTTGTCGTAGCGAGTGGCCAGGCCGCGCCACTGCTTGGGCTTGTTGATGCACTGCTCGGCGGCGGCGTCCTTCGGCGGCGGGATGGTCGGGTACTCGCTCCACCGGCCCCGCACCCGTGCCTCGGCACTGCGCACCGCACGGGCCGTGCCGGCGCTGAACGCCGGCACGGGAATCTCATTCCCGACCGGTTGCGGAGTGCTGTGGCGCTCCACAGCCGAACAGGAGGTACCCGGTCGGCTGTCCGCCGCGACGCTTCTGCCACTCCTCGCCGGGACCGCTCTGACGGTGGCGGCTGCGCTGCGCGACCATCCGGGCACCTTCGGCCGCCGCCGGCCCTGGAGAAGGGTTGCCCGGCGCTCGGCAGGTCGCGGCGCCACCGCTGTTGCAGGGCGGCCCACACGGCTGCCGACACGGTGCGCAGGCACGCGGGGCGCCTGGAGCCGCACACCTCCACCCTCGGCCGAGGGCGGGCCGCACCGGGTTCGGCTCGTTATGGGGCTCAGCGTGCGGCTTCGGCGGGATCGAGTACGTATCCGCCTGCTGCCGCGGTGATGATGGCCCCGTAGCGGGGGCCGAGCTTGCCCAGTGCGAGCTGCACGATGCGGACGATCACCAGGACCATGGCGGCCACCAGGTAGGAACGCCGCTCCCCGCCACGGGCAGAGCAGCCCGATTCCGCCTCCGGAGGCGGCTCGGCCCCGTACCGTCGGGTGCGGGGCCGTCAGGCCGCGTGGAGCGCGACCGTGGGTTCGAGACGGGAGGCCCGGATCGCCGGGTAGAGACCGGCCAGGACACCGATGGCGAGCGTTGCGCCCAGGCCGCCGCCGAGCGACCAGAGCGGCACGACGACCGCCCAGCCCTGTGCCGTGGCGAAGGCGAACGTGGCCGCCGCGCCGAGCGCCGCCCCCGCCGTCCCGCCCAGCGCCGACAGCAGCAGCGACTCGGTGACGAACTGGAGCCGGATCGCGCCCCTGGTGGCGCCGATCGCCCGGCGCAGACCTATCTCCTGCCGGCGTTCCAGGACCGAGATGACCATGGTGTTGGCGACACCGACGCCGCCCACCAGGAGGGCGACCGCGCCGAGGCCGAGCATCAGGCCGGTGAGCCCCTTGTCGGCGGCGGCCTTCGCCGCCAGTGCGTCGGAGGGCCGGGACACCTTCACCGAACCCTCGTTACCGGGCATCACCGTCCGCGCCAGCACCGCCCGGACATCGTCGACCGAGGCATCCGGGGACCGCTCGAAGACGGTCGTGGGGTGGCCGTCGAATCCCAGGTACTGCTCGGCGGCCGGGAAGCCGACCAGCGCCGTGCGGTCGAGCTGGGGGACGAGCTCCACGGGGCTGAGGATGCCGACGACCACGACGTACCGGCTGTTCATCATGATCTTCTCGCCGGGCTCGGTGATGCCCAACCGCTCGGCCGCGACGGCGCCGAGGACGGTGACCGGCAGCCGCTCGCCGGCACCGTCCAGCCAACGGCCCTTGGCCACTGTGGCGTTCAGCGCGGTCAGCAGGTCCGCTCGGGCGGCCTGCGTGGTGACTCCGGCCGGCTGCTCCTCGGGAACCACATCGCTGCGGCGGATGCGGACGTCCACCTGCGCGGTGGCTGTGGCCTGTTGCACCGGGCCGATGCGCTCGACCATGGCCACCGCGTTCTTCGGCAGCTTCACCTCCTGGCCCAGGGCGTCCTTGCCTGCCTCGGCGGTGAGCAGATTCGTCCCGAGACGGTCGAGCCGGGACATCAGGTCGGCCCGGCTGGACATGGAGAGACCGACGACCGCGACCATGGTGGCGATGCCGATCGCGATGCCGAGGGCGGAGAGCACCACACGGGTCCGGCGGGCGCGCAGCCCGACGGCGCCGACACGCAGGACGTCGGCTGCGGTGAGGCGGGCGGGTTTGAGCACGCGGCCGGTCATGAGGCAGCCTCGCCGGAACGGGAGTCGGAGACCACGGCCCCGTCCCTGAACCGGATGCGGCGGGGCAGGGAAGCGGCGATCTCATGGTCATGGGTGATCACGCAGATCGTGGTGCCCCTTGCATGGAGTTCGTGGACGAGTTGCATCACGACCTCGCCGGACGCGGTGTCCAGCGCGCCCGTAGGTTCGTCGGCGAGCAGCAGGTCCGGTTCCCCGACCAGGGCGCGGGCGATGGCGACACGTTGCTTCTCGCCGCCGGAGAGCTCGCTGGGCCGGTGCGAGAGCCGGTGACCGAGGCGGACCCGCTCCAGCGCGACACGGGCCCGTGACCGCCGCTCCTTCAGCGGCACGCCCGCGTAGAGCAGGCCGTCCGCGACGTTGTCGACCGCGTCCCGGCCGGGGGACAGGTGGAAGTGCTGGAAGACGAAGCCGATGTGCCGCGCCCGCAGCGCCGCCAGCCGGCTGTCGCTGAGCGCACCCACGTCGTGTCCGGCCACCCGGACCGTGCCCGACGTGGGCCGGTCGAGGGTGCCGATCAGATTGAGCAGGGTGGATTTTCCCGACCCGGACGGGCCGACGATCGCGACGAGTTCGCCCTGGCCGACGCGCAGGTCCACGCCGCGCAGGGCGTGTACCCCGCCGGGGTAGGACTTGGTGGCGGCCCGCAGTTCGATGACGGTCATTGCTTGGCCACTCCGACCTTCATGCCTGCGGAGATGCCGTCGCCGCTGACCTCGATACGCCCGTCGGCGGTCATGCCGGTCGTGACCCGGACCATCCTGGTGGTACGGCCCTGGACGATCTGGAGGCCGTAGCCGCCGTTCTCACCGCGCAGGGCGACGACCGCCTCGACGGGCACGGCCAGCACATTCCGGTGGCTCTCGCTGATGAACGTGACGCTGCTGGTGGCCTTGGCGTCCTCGGCAGCGAGGACGGACCGAGGGCTGTCCAAGGTGACCTCGACCGTGATGCCCTCCTGGCGCGCCCCGGGGGAGCCCTCCGATGCCTCGGGCCTCGCCGTTCCCGCCACCTTGCCGCCGACGGTCCTGCCGCTGGGCAGGGTGACCTCGACCTTGGTGCCCCGGGACGTCAGGACCGCGTCGGTCTGGTCGAGTTGGGCCCGCACGACCGGTGTGGTCGAGGCGACGGTCAGCACGGTCTTGTCGGGCCCGACCTGATCGGCGAGTGCGGCGTCGGCCGCCACCACCCGCACCGCGCCGGGCTGGAAGACGATGTCCCCCCTGCCGACACGGCCGTCCGGGTTCTCGATGCCGATCGACTTCTGCCAGCTCTTGACCGCGGCTTCGGTTCCCTTGTCGTAGCGGGTGTCGACGTAGAGGCTCGCGCCGAAACCGAGGTCGCGGAGGTTGCGCTCCAGCTGGAGGACGTCGGGGCCGCGATCGCCCACCTTCATCGGCCGGAACGCCGGTGTCGGCCCGTACAGGAGGATCACCGGCCGGGCATCCCGCTCGTACAACCGCTGCCCGGCCGTGACCGTCCTGCCCTCCTGGGCGGCCTTGGTGACGGTCCCTTCGACCGCAGACTTGACGGTGCGGCGCTGTGCGTAGTCGAGGTGCCCGTCGACGGTCTTGCTCTGCACGAGATCGGTCCGGGTGATCTCGGCCGTGGCGGGCGGAAGGTCACCCCTCTTCTCCGCTTGTGCGCCCCGGTCGCCGCCCCCGAGGACCACGGCTCCGGCTCCCAGCGCGGCAACGGCGGTCACCGCACCGGCCGCGACGCATGCTTTACGCCGCATCACTGCATGCCGTCCAGACCGTCGAGCAGCTTGTCCTTGCACGCCTGGCGGGCCTGCTTGTACGCCGGGGAGCTGGTGTCGATCTGCGATGCCGCCGGGTCAGGGTCCCCGCCGGGTATCACATTGCCGCCGGACAGCGTGGGGTTGGTGAATTTCGAGACGCCGTTCTTCCGCATGCAGGCGGCATGCGCCAGCATCGATTCGTACTGCTTCTGCACATCGCGCTTCGGCTCCAGACGCATGGCGGCCGACATCTCCTTGCCGCAGACGCCGTTCTTGCCGCCCTTGGACGCCTCCTCGTTCCCGGGCTTCCGGGAGATTTCGTCGATCTTCGTCCAGTCGAGGTAGCCGCTCAGCTTCGGGTCGGGAAAGTCCTTGACGCCGCCCTTCCCGCGCATGCACTGCACGTAGTCCATCTGCGCGTCGTAGAAGGCGCCCTGGTCGCCTCGCTTGCCGGAGTTCCCGGAGTGCTCGCCGCCGGAGGCGGTGTCCCCGGGAACGGAGGCGATCTCCTCGCCCGTCGCGAGCGGATCGCCCCCGCCGCCGCAGGCGGCCGACAGGGCCAGGACGGGAAGCGCGACGAGCGCCGCCAGACGCAGACGGCCCGCGGCGCGGGAGGGAATTCGAAGGTCCATGCCGTCAACGCTCAGCCCCTCACATGATGGGCGGTGGATGCCTGGATGATGGCGGCGTAACAATCGCTCGCGCCGTGCGATTCTCCCGGCCGACCCGGTCTGACATGGGCAAACGCTCCCGCATAATCAGAGCCATGCCCCATGTGCTGCTCATCGAGGACGACACCTCCGTGCGCGACGGGATGGAACTCGTACTGCGCCGGCACGGCTACGACGTATCCGTGGCCGGCGCGGGAGAAGAGGCTCTGCCCCTGCTGGACGGCCTTACCGGGAAGCCCGTCGAACTCGTGGTCCTCGACCTGATGCTGCCCGGTATGGACGGCTTCGACGTCTGCCGGGCCATCCGGTCCCGCACCACCATCCCGGTGATCATGCTCACGGCCCGCGGCGACGACCAGGACATCGTCACCGGCCTCGAAGCGGGCGCCGACGACTACGTGGTCAAACCGGCCACGGCACGCGTACTCGAGGCCCGTATCCGGGCGGCACTGCGCCGTGCCGAACCGGCGCCCGGCTCCGCGCCGGGAGAGCAGCACGGCGGCCTCGTCATCGACCGGTCCGGCCTGACCGTGACCAAGCTGGGCACGCTCGTCCCCCTGCCGCCGATGGAGCTGCGGCTGTTGCTGGAGCTGTCGGCCGCTCCGGGCCGGGTGTTCAGCCGGGAGCAACTGCTGACATCGGTCTGGGATCTCGACTACCTGGGCGACTCGCGGCTCGTGGACGCCGCCGTGCGCAGGCTGCGCACCAAGATCGAGGACCTTCCCGGCACACCCCGGTACATCCAGACCGTCCGGGGCTTCGGCTACCGCTTCGGGCCCCTGTGAGCCCCGGATGAGACGCTTCCGGGCCCGTATGGGCGGGCTGCGGATCCGCCTTGTGGTCACGTTCGTCCTCGTCACCCTGATCAGCGCGGTGACCTCGACCACGCTCGCCTACCGCGAGTCCCGCGACGCCGTGCTGGAGCGGGCCCAGCACGCGCTGCAGACCGATTTCCGCAACCGGGTGAGCGACGTGGCGGCCGACCTCGAGATACCCCTCGACCGGAGCACCCTCACCCGCTTCGCCGCGAGCGTCTCGCGCGGGCTCGGCGATGACCTCGTCGTCGCCCGGTACCACAACCTCACGGCCACCTCGGATTCCCTGGCGGACCAGACGCGGATCAGCCCTGAGCTGCGGACCGCGGTCAGGACCACCGGCCGCCTGCGGTTCCAGCGCGTCGAGTGGCGCGGCGAACCGTTTCTGGTGGTCGGCGCGTCCGTGGCCTTCGACACCGGGCGCACCTCCGACCTCGACGTCTTCACGATCGCCCCGCTCAGGACCGAGGAGGAGGACATCGCCGTGCTGCTGGCCACGGTCCGTGCCGGAACCGTCCCGGTCGTCCTGCTGGCCGCGGCCCTCGCCCTGCTCGCCGCGCGTACGGTGCTCCGCCCCGTACGGGACCTCGGCCGGGCCACTCGGATGCTCGCTGCCGGTGAACTCGCCACCCGCGTCGCGGTGAGGGGACGCGACGAGCTCGCCCAGCTGGCCGAAACCTTCAACGACACCGCTGAGAGCCTGCAGACCTCCGTCGCGGAGCTGCGGGAACAGGAGGCGCGCGCACGCCGGTTCGTCTCCGACGTCTCACACGAACTGCGTACCCCGCTCGCCGCGATGACCGTGGTGTCCACCGTGCTGGACGAGGAGGCCGATCAGCTGCCGCCGGACTCCTCCCTGGCCGCCCGCACCGTCAGCGCGGAAATCGCCCAGCTCACCCGACTCGTCCACGACCTCATCGAGATCTCGCGCTTCGACGCCAGAACCGTGTCGCTCGACGTCATGGAGACCGACCTGGCGGAGCTGATCCGCACGACGCTCACCCGGCGCGGCTGGACCTCCCGGGTACGCACCGATTTCGGCGGCGGGGCGCGGGCGGTGGTCGACCGGCGCCGGATCGACATCGTGGTGGCAAACCTCGTCGGAAACGCGCTGCAACACGGGGCCCCGCCCGTGACAGTGGTGCTCCGCGCCACGGCCGACACGATCACCATCGAGGTCACGGACCGCGGCCCCGGCCTGCCCCCCGAGGTCCTGCCGCACGTCTTCGACCGCTTCTACAAGGCCGACACCGCCCGCAGACGATCCGAGGGCAGCGGCCTGGGCACCGCAATCGCCCTGGAGAACGCCCAGTTGCACGGCGGCACCATCGAAGCCGCCAACCGCGCCGGGGGCGGCGCGGTCTTCACCCTCCGGTTCCCCCGCAGCCGACCGAAGGACATGCCGTGAAGAGTCCAGGACGTGCAAGGAGGATTCCGCGCCTGTGCGCCACCGCGGCCCTGCTCCTGCCGGCCGTTGCCGGCTGCGGGATCCGGCCCACAGGGGTGATCGACGCCGGTGAGCCCATACCGGGTCTCACCAAGGGGATGCGGATCTACTTCGCTTCGGACACGGGCCTGCGCGGCGTCTCGCGGCCCGGCGTGCAGCTGAACCACCTCGACTCCGCCCTCAAGCTCCTCCTCGCCGGCCCGAACGAGTCGGAGCAGAAGAGCGGACTCGCCAACCTCGTGGTGTTCAACGGCCCCTTTCACGCCTCCGCGAACGGCAACCGCGTCACCCTTGACGCACCGGAGACCTACCTCTCCGCCGACGACCGCCTCCGCAACGGGCAACTGGTGTGCAGCCTCGCCCGCGCCCGGGCGGTCCTCCACCCCACTCTCCGTCCCGACGACATCCAGGTCACCCTTCGCCCGAAAGACGAGCCACTGGGCCCGTACAAGTGCTCCTACTTTCTGGACAGTTGAGGAGGTTCCGTCCCGGATCCGTTCGAGGCGCGCCGGCGAGGGCGAAGATACGGCCGGTCCCGTGCCGGTCCCGAGCAGTTCCGTGGTCGCTGTCGTGAGGGGTGGGTAGCGGCCCCCGGGGGCCCCGGATGGCCGGATGGGCAGGCGTCGGTCACCGAGCCGAGGAGGATGACGGCTCGGTGACCGACGGTCCGGTGGGTCAGGTGTAGGTGTAGCCGCCGGGGACAGTGGCGGTACCGGAGGCGGTCACCACGGTGACGGTGGCAGGGCCGACGGTCCCGGGCGGGGTGGTGCCGGTGACGGTGGTGGCGGTGGCGGTCACGCCGGTGGCCGGAACGCCGTTGAACAGCACGGCGAGCGTGCCGCCGAGGCCGGTGCCGGTGAGGGTGAAGGCGGTGCCCCCGGCGGCGGTTCCGGAGGTGGGGCTGATGGCGGCGGGGGCCGGCGGGGGCGGGGCGGCGAAGTAGGTGAAACCGCCGGGCACGGTGGCGCTTCCGCCGGGGCCGGTGACGGTCACGGTGACGTTACCGCCGGCGACGGGGCCGGCCGGGGTCAGCCCGACCAGTTGGGTTCCGGCCGGGTTGACGAACAGGATGGTCGAGGGGGTGGCGCCGAAGGTGACGCTGGTGACGCCGGTCAGGTGGGTGCCGGTGAGCACATAGGGGGTGCTGCCGGTGACCGGCCCGACCGCCGGGATGATCGAGGCCGCGGTCGGGGCCGGCGGGAGGTAGGTGAAGCCGCCGGGCACCGTGGTGTTGCCCGCGGGGCTGAGCAGGGTGACGGTGGCAGGGCCGACGGTCCCGGGCGGGGTGGTGCCGGTGACGGTGGTGGCGGTGGCGGTCACGCCGGTGGCCGGAACGCCGTTGAACAGCACGCCGGTCACGCTGCCGAGGTTGGTGCCGGTGATGGTGAACGCGGTCCCGCCGGTGCTCGGTCCGCTGGTCGGCGCGATAGCGGTGGGCGTGGGGGGCGGCGGAGGCGGCGTGAGGTAGGTGTAGGGCAGGGGGTTGCTGGTACCGGCCGGTGTGGTGACGATGATCTGCACGGTCCCGGGCGGGTTCGCCGGCGCGATCACCACCAGGAAGTCGAAGCCGGGGCGGCCCCCGCCCGGGTACCCGCCGTGCCCGGGCCAGCCGCCGGGGCCGCCCCAGCCGGCGCCCGCCTGCGGGGAGTCCTGCCCTGCACCGGGGTCACCGGGGCCGGTGAGAGGGCCCTGGTAGACGATGGTGGCCAGGACACCACCGAAGGTCACGCTGGTCGCGCCGCGCAGGTTCTGTCCGATCAGCCGGACGAGGTTTCCGCCCGTGGCGGGTCCGGAGTCGGGGATGGCGGCGAGCAGCGTCGGCGGTCCGGCGGGGGGCGGAGGGGGCCAGTAGCCCGTGGCCTGGGTCGCGGAGGCAACGGCGTTGGAGGTCACGATCAGTCTCCCGAGGAGTAGAGGGGTGAAGGCGGCGGCCCGCGAACACGGCCGTGCCAGTGCTGCCTGGGCGGAGTGAGCAACTGGTCGCCGGTGGTGCGGTGGTTGGCCGCGGCCGCCTGCCATGGCCGGCCCAAGAAGAGTCCGCACGATCCTGCACGAGGCCGGGCGGGAGCCTGCGGAAGGATCGGGCTGCGGGGGTGGACGGCCATCGTGCGGTGGGCGAGGTGGAGCACGGGATGGGCGCCGGCTCTTGGACTATGCCGGGGGCACGTCCTCAGCACCTCGTCTCCAGTAATCCACGCGGTAGGACAAGCGCTCAAGTCTGAAGGCGCAGCGTCACCCCATTGGCGCAGCGGGAAAACGCCGGAGGCAGCCGAGGAGAGATCGCACCGGCGGCCAGGGCGCTCGATGAGGGGGTCTGGCCCGCTGCTGCCTGGCCGTGCTTGTCATGATGGGCTTCCGGTACGTCGGCCGCCCATTCCCCGCCAGGGGCTGACGCAGCAACTGCCGCGGGAACGCGGCCGCGGGCGGGGATCGGGCACTGCACCCCCTGTCGGTGGTGGGCGAACGGCCAAGCCCGCGTGGGCCCGCCCGTACCCCAAGTTCCTTGCCGGCGTTCGGTATCAGGCCGACCGCCTCATCGAGCAGTCCATGCAGGAAGAGGACCGCGTCAGCGGGGCCCGGGGCCGGCTGCCGGCTGAGCGGACCGAGGGGGACCGGAAAGAGACCGCGAAGAGACCGGAAAAGCTGGTCGGGAGCGGGATGGGTAGGGGAGCCCGTGCGTGGTCCGGATCTTGGCCTCAGCGCCCTGAACGCCGGGCCCGAATATTGCCGCCACTTCGAGGCCCGTTCGTCCAGCACCGTCCAGGTGACCATCGCGGCCCGGACCCTGCGCGACGCCGGGCACCGGGGCGACGTGCTCGACCTCTCCTCCGACGCGGCAGGGGAAGCACGCGCGCTCTCCGTGCGCGCACCACGCTGCCCGCGCGCCGGTGCCGCCGGCGCAGGGCCGGTTCCGGCATCGACGAGCGAGCCGCCGGCCGCCGTGATCAGCGCGGTGCGGACGGCGCCGCTCCGACCGCGTGCACGGTCCCCGCATACCGCTGGGCGAAGCCCGTGGCGCCATCGGCCGTGACGGTCACGTCGTACCGTCCACCGTCCGTGCGCCAGGGCAGGACGGCCTCCTCGCCCGGCCCGACCAGCCGGGTGCGCACCGCGCCGCCGAAGTCGTTCGGGGTGACCGTGAAGGACACGGCCGCTTCGCCGTCGTTGGCCAGCAGCAACTCGACGGCCGAGGTTTCCGGCTCGCTGCCCCGTAGGACCGCTGTCACGCGGGGGACGGCGATGTCCCCCTGACCGGCTCCCGCCACCGTCCCGGCGAAGCGGCAGACGAAACCGTCGGCACCGTGGACCGTGAAGTCGTAGCGCCCGGCGGTACTCACCGTCTCCCACACGAAGGTGTCGGTGCTGTGCGGGGCGACGGTGTACGGCGTTCCCGCGAACGGCCGGTGGATGTTCGGGAAGACCGTGAAATGGAAGGTCTCCGGCCCCTCGTTGGCGAGCACGCAGGTGACCTTGCCGGTGGCGCGGTCCACCGCGATGTCAGCCCAGGGGCGGTACCGCAGTGGCCGGTGCGGGCGCGCGCCGCCGGGTTCCTGTACCGGCGTGACCTGCGCGCCCGGTGCGGGGAGCGGCACCGGCGGCAGTTCCGTCGCGGCATCGGCCTGCTCCACCAGCGCACGGGTGTCCGGAAGTTGGGGGAGCGAGAAGTCGGGCCGGGTGAAGTCGAAGCAGGTGGTGAGATCGCCGCACACGGCGCGGCGCCATGCCGCGATGTTGGGCTCCCGCACGCCGGTGACGAGTTCGAGGAAGCGCAGGACGGAGGTGTGGTCGAAGACCTGGGAGTTGACCCAGCCGCCGCGCGACCACGGGGATATCACCCACAGGGGGACGCGGTTGCCCAGCCCGATCGGCTGCCCGTCCACGAACTCGTCGGGGGTTCCCGCGGGCGGGAACGGCGGCACCACGTGGTCGAAGTAGCCGTCGTTCTCGTCGTACATGACGAGGAAGACGGTGTGCCGCCACACCTCCGGGTTCGCGAACAGCGACCGCAGGGCGGTGTCGACCCAGTGCGCGCCGTATGCGGGGCTGGCGGTCGGATGCTCGCAGAACAGATACGGCGAGACCAGCCAGGACACCGTCGGCAGGGTGCCGTCCTGGCAGTGCGTGTCGAACGCCGACAGGTCCCACTTCGTCATCGCGTCGCGGTAGCGGGGGTCGTCCTTGTCGAACCGGTGGAACTGGCCGAAGTACTCCAGGGCGTTGTCCTCGTAGTTGCCGTCCCGCTCGTCCAGGCCGGGAGAGTGGTAGACGCGCCAGCTGACACCGGCGGCCGACAGGCGCTCCGCGTAGGTGGTCCAGTCGCAGACCGGGCTCTCGGGCAGCGGGGTGTTGTCGATCCACGGGCCCGTCGTACCGTCCCGGCCCGGGCCGGCCGTGCCGGTCCACAGGTAGAGCCGGTTGGGGCTGGTGGGCCCGGCCAGTGAGCAGAAGTACCCGTCGCACAGCGTGAACGCGTCGGCCAGCGCGTACTGGTAGGGGATGTCCGCACGGGTGAGGTAGCCCATGCTCTGCTCGCCCTTGGCGGACGTCCAGCGGTTCATCGCGCCGTTGTTGATGGCCTCGTGACCGCTCTCCCAGTCGTGCGGCAGGCCGTCCGCGTTCTGCGCGTCGAACGTGGTCGAGTCCATCCGGTACGGCAGCAGGAACCCGCCGTCGGGTCGGGACAGTGCGGGCTGGTGGAAGACGCTGTCGCCGTTCGGGAACGTCAGCGCCTGGCGGTCGTCGAAGCCGCGCACGCCGTTCAGCGTGCCGAAGTAGTGGTCGAAACTGCGGTTCTCCTGCATCAGGATCACGACGTGCCGGATGTCGTCCACGGTGTCTGTCACTGCCTTTCTGCTGACGCGATGAGGGAGCCGAGCAGGGCCAGGTCGGCCCGCTCCAGGGAGTCGAGGACGGTCCGGTTGGCCGAGGGCCGGATCGGTACGGTGGAGGGAACGGCGAGCACCGCACACCCGGCAGCCTCGGCCGAGGCGACACCTGTGGGCGTGTCCTCGACGACCACGCACGTGTGCGGCGCGACGCCCAGAGCGGCGGCCGCGGCCAGGTACGGGTCGGGCGCCGGTTTGGTGCGGGCGGTGTCCTCGACCGCGAAGGTCAGCGTGAACCGGTCCTCCCCCAGCGCCGTTCGCACCAGGTCGACGACGTGGCGCGGCGAGGCGGAGACGATCGCCGCGGGCACGCCGGCCGTGGCCAGCTCGTCCAGCAGGCGCAGTACGCCCGGACGCGGAACGAGATCGCCGGCGACCCGGGCGGCGAACTCGGCATCCAGCTCGGTGGCGAGCGCCCCGGGGTCGCAGGCCGCCGGAGCACCCGTGCGGTGCAGGTGGGCCGCCGTGTACACAGCCGGGCGACCCAGTACGTGAGGGGTGTCCGCGTCGGTCAGGGGCCGCCCGATCCGGTTGGCGACCTGTTCGACCGCGGCGCTCCACAGCCGCTCGGTGTCGACGAGGGTGCCATCCATGTCGAACAGGACGGCAGCGGGAAGGGCGGGCGCGGTGATGCGGTGCTCCAAGGCGCTTTTCTCCAACAGGCGGTCATGTGCGGAAGCGGAGGGCGTTCCGCGTCCGTCAAGGGGGTCGTCAGCCCGGTCGATGACCGCTGACGTCGTCTTCCGGCGGGGCATCGTTCCGGCCGTCAGCTCCCTGCGCCGCCGCTTGCGCGGCGGCGGTCCACCAGCACGGGCCGGTGCGCCAGCGTCAGCGTCACCGCCGCACCGACCGGAAGCCTGGTCATGGCGTGGGTGGGCACGTCGGCCGCCACCTCGGCGCCGTTGGCCAGCCGCACGGTCAACCGCGAGGTCGCGCCGAGGAAGGCCGCGCCCGTGATCCGGGAGGTGCCGTTCTCGTCCGCCGTGACCTCGACCGCCTCCGGCCGTACCAGTACGTCCACGTCACCGGTGCCGCCGGCGGCACCGGTGCCCGGCAGCCTCCCGCTGACCGGCAGACTGCGGCCGAGTACGTGCACGGTCCCGTCGTCCGCCCCGGGCCGGGCCGGGATCCGGCTCATCACGCCCACGAACTCGGCAACGAACGCGGTCGCGGGGCGTTCGTACAGCTCCGCCGGAGGCGCGCACTGCTCCAGTCGTCCGGCCCGCATCACCGCGACCCGGTCGGCCATGGAGAGGGCTTCCTCCTGGTCGTGTGTCACGAAAAGGGTCGTGATGCCCAGCTGCTGTTGGATGCGGCGGATCTCCTCGCGCAGCGTCAGGCGCACCTGTGCGTCGAGTGCCGACAGCGGCTCGTCGAGCAGCAGCACACGTGGCCGCAGCGCCAAAGCCCGCGCCAGCGCGATCCGCTGCTGCTGACCTCCGGACAGCTGGTGCGGATAGTGGCCGGTGTGGTGCGGCAGCCCGACCAGCTCGACGAGTTCGGCGGCGCGGGCCCGCCGCTCGGCTGTGCGGATGCCGCTCATCCGCAGCCCGAAGGCGACGTTGTCGAGGGCGGTCAGGTGCGGGAAGAGGCTGTAGGACTGGAACACCATGCCCGCGTCGCGCCGGTGCGCCGGAACACCCGTGATGTCCTCGCCGTCCACGAGGACCTCGCCCGAGTCGGGCCGCTCGAATCCGGCGAGGGTGCGCAGTGCGGTGGTCTTGCCGCAACCGGACGGGCCGAGCAGCGCCACGAGTTCACCCGGCTCGACCGTCAGGTCCAGGCCGTCCAGCGCGGTCGTTGCGCCGAAGGCGCGGCGCAGCCCGCGGAACTCGACGGTGGCACCCGTCCGTGCCGGGCTGAGGGGGGTGAGATCGCTTACCAGGTCGGTCATGAGGTCTCCTTGGGATGGTGAGCGCGTCCGGCGGTGGCGACGACCAGCAGCAGCACCCAGGTGACGAGCAGGCCCATCACCGACACGGCCACCGACATCTGCGCCTGTGAGCCGCTGATGGCGAGGATCCACACGGCGAACGGCTGGTAGCCGAGGATCGCGGCGACGGTGTACTCACCGAGCACCAGCGCCAGGGTCAGGAACGCCGTGTTGAGCAGCGCCCCGCGCAGGTTGGGCAGCACCACCTGCAGGAGGGTGCGCGGCCATGGCGCCCGGCAGGCCCGGGCGGCCTCGACCAGCATCCGCAGGTCGATGGCCGCGATCCCGGCGTCGAGTGTGCGGTACGCCAGCGGCAGTGCCATCAGCGTGTAGGCGAGCACCAGGACGAAGGGGAAGTTCTGGTCCTGGAGGGCTGCCAGGGCCTGGAAGACCGGGGTGCCGGCGAAGTGGTCGGGTCCCCAGCGCAACACCGCGCTGATCCCCGCGACGAGGGCAACAGCAGGTACCACCAACGGCAGCATGCACACGATCTCGACGAGTGTGCGCAGGCGCGGTGCGGCCAGCCGCACGGTGACCAGGGCAGGCACCAGCAGCGCCAGCACGAGCGCGATCGTGGCGGCCGCCAGTTTCAGGGTCAGCGTCAGGCTGTCGGTGAAGCCGCCGGCGCCGAGGACGCCGGTGTAGGCCCCGAAGCCGATGCTCCGGCCCGGGGTGCCGGCGCCGATGCTGAAGGCGACGGCGCAGGCGAGCGGAACGAGGAAGTAGGCACCGGTGAGCAGCAAGACGAAGGCGCGCCCGTACCGGATTCTGCTCAGGCCAGCCATCGCGCGCTCCTCCGCTGTAGCGGCAGCTGAACGGCCATGACGAGCCCCGCCACCACCACCATGTCGACTCCGAGCGCGAGCGCGACATTGCCCTGGCCTACCAGGACGTTGCCGGACAGCGCGTCCGCGATCTGCATGGTGACCAGGGGTACCGAACTGCCGACCATCGCGGCGGCAGTCGCATAGGCGCTGAACGCGCTGCCGAACAGCAGTACGTAGCCGCCGAGGAGCGAGGGCGTGAGGAGGGGCAGCGCGACATGAGCCCAGTACCGGAAGGTGTTCGCACCGTTGTTGCGTGCGGCCTCGCACCACTGCCGCCGCAGCCCCTCCAGAGCCGGGGTGAGCGTGAGCACCATGAGCGGGATGAGGAAGTAGAGGTAGACCAAGGTCAGGCCCCAGAAGCCGTACAGGCTCCAGCCGTGGCTGAGCAGGTGGAAGCGGTGCGTCAGCACGCCGGCGTTGCCCAGCGTCGCCACGAAGGCGAACGCGAGCGGCACCCCGCCGAAGTTCGCCAGCACGCCCGACCCTGCCAGCACCGCCCTGCGCAGGGCGCGGAAGCGCGAGGTCACGATCACGTGGGCGATCGGCAGGCCGACGACGGTGGCGATCAACGCGGAGACAGCGGAGAGCTTGACGCTGCCGATCAGCGAGGTCAGGTAGGCGCCGTGCACCGAGGCGCTCATGTTCGCGCCGGTGAGGTGGACCCCGCCCGGCGCGGTCTCGGGCGTGGTGAACGCACCGAACACCATCGTCCCGAAAGCCAGGCCGAACACCACGACGGTGAACGCGAGCAGCGGGACGACACCGAGCCAGCCCGTCAGGCGCGGAGGGCGCAGCCGCCGGGCGGGCCCGAGGCCGGCACTGCGGCCGGCGGAACGGGGCCGGCTGCTGCCGCCGGCCGCCGTGGGGATGGCACTCATCCGGCGACCGCCTGGGACCAGCCCTGGGCGACGTCCTGCTTGGCCTTGCTGAGCTGGCCCTCGGTCGGGAAGGTGCTCGCACCGTTGCGGGGGACCTGCGGGAGTTTGGCGGCAGCGGCCGTGTCGAGAGTCCCCGCCTGCTTCATCGAGGGCATCAGCACCGGGCGGGAGTAGCCCTTGAGCCACAGGTTCTGGCCCTCGGGGCTGTACAGGAACTCCTGCCACAGGCGGGCCGCGGCCGGGTGCGGTGCCCACTTCACGATCGCCTGCGAGTAGTAATTGGCGTACACGCCGTCGGTCGGGATGCTGACCTTCCAGTTGACGCCCTTGCCGCGGAGCTGGTCCGCGTAGCCGGTGTTGAGGTAGTCCCAGGTGATGCTGATCGGTGTCTCGCCCTTCTGAATGGTCGCAGGGCTCGACTCGACGGGGTTGAAGTTGCCGGACTTCTTCAGGCGGGCGAAGAAGTCCAGGCCGGGCTTGACGTTGTCGTAGGAGCCCTTGTCGGCGAGTGCCGAGGCGAGCACGGCGCCGAAGGCCGAGGCGGACTTCGTCGGGTTGCCGGTCAGTGCGACCTGGCCCTTGTACTGCGGATCGAGCAGTTCGGCGAAGGTCTTCGGACACTTCTTGACGCGGGCCGCGTCACAACCGATGGAGACGTAGCCGCCGAAGTCGTTGTACCAGCGGGCCTGGGGGTCCTTCTGTGTCTTCGGGATCTGCCCGAACGCGCTGACCTGGTAGGGCGCCAGGAGGTTCTGCCCGGCCGCGCTCATGGCGAAGGAACTGCCCACGTCGATGACGTCCGGAGACCGGTCCTGGCCCTTGCGGGAGGTGACCGCGCTGATCTCGTCCTGGCTGGAACCGCTGGGGTTCTCGACCTCGACCTTGATCCCGTACTTCTTCTCGAAGGTGTCGATGATCTCGCCGTAGTTCGCCCAGTCGCGAGGAAGGGCGATGGCGTTCAGCTTGCCTTCCTTCTTCGCGGCTGCCACGAGGGCGTCCATGCCGCCGAAATCCTTGGCCGAGGTGGTGGTCGCGGCCTTGCTGCTGCCATCGACCCCGGCGCCGCCGGATGCGCCGCAGGCACTGAGCCCAACGGCTGCCACGACGACGGAGCAGGCGAGGCTCACCGTGCGGACGTGCAGTTTCACAAGGTTCTCCAGGGGGGTGGTGGAGTTGGCTGTACAACTTGGATCATTACCGCGAAGGATGGTGTCCGGAAGGTGAACGTCACCGTGCGGAGGGGCGAGCGTCGCGGGAAGAGGCCATACGCCGGCCGGGAGGCCGGGTCGCAGCTGGTAGACAGCTGCGACCAGCGGATAAGGTCATCCGGAGCAGCGGGAGGCGCTTGATGGCGAAGGAGAGCGGCATGGCAGGCACGGGCGGCCGCGCGGCGGGGGCCAGGTACCGGCAGTTGGCAGCCGACTTGCGGGAGGCCATCGCCTCGGGGGCCTACGGTGCCGGCGGCCGTCTGCCCAGCGAGGAGGAGCTCGCCCAGCGGTACGCCGTGTCCCGCGGCACCGTGCGCCAGGCGCTGACGGTACTGCGCGCCAACGGCCTGGTCACCTCCCGGCGCGGCACGCGGCGCGTGGTACTCGGCACCGCCCGCACGCAGAGCTTCTTCGAGCTGCTGAGCTTCACCCACTGGGCGCGGTCGATCGGGGAGGAGCCGGGCGGCCGCACCATCGATGTCGAATGCCGTCCCGCCGATCCGTCGGAGTGCGAACAACTCGCTCTCGAACCGGGGGCGCCGATCTACCGGGTGCTGCGGCTCCGCACCCTGTCGCGGGTGCCGACCATGATCGAGCGCACCCTCTACCCCGAGCGTGTCGGCGCCATGATCGCCGGCCTGGAAACCGATGCCGTCTCGCACACCGAGCCGCTGGCGGACCTCGGAGTGGTGTTCGCCGACGCCGAACACACCATTGACCTGGTCCACGCCGACACGGAGGACGCCCGCCTGCTCGGCTGCGCGGCCGGCGGACCTCTGATCCGGGAGCGGCGGCGCGTGACCGATCCGGCGGGCACGCCACTGGCATGGTCCGAGGACCGCTTCCTGCCGGGCACGGTGGCGTTCACGGTGCACAACTCGGTGGCGACGACGGCGCTTTCGCGCCGCCGTGCCTGACGACCGGTCTGGAGGGCCGATGAGCCACGACGACACGCTGTCCACGGGGGCGCGCGAGATGCCCGAACTCCGGCTCAGCCTGCCCGCGCTGGACCACAACGTCCAGCTCATGGCGGACTGGTGCCGCGATCAGGGCGTCGCACTGTGCCCGCACATCAAGACCACCATGACGCGCCCGATTGTCGAGCGGCAGCTGGCCGCCGGGGCGTGGGGCGTCACGGTCGCGACCGTGCGGCAGGGCGGCACGGCGCTGGGCTGGGGAGCACGGCGCATCCTCATCGCCAACGAGGTGATCCACCGCCCCGACCTCGCCCTCATGCGGCGCTGGCTTGAGGAAACACCTGATCTCGAGCTCTACTGTTTCGTGGACTCGATGGCCGGGCTGAACCTCGCGCGGTCGGTCATGGACGGGGTGCGCAGTCCCCTGCACGTCCTGGTCGACGTCGGTGCGGAAGGCGGCCGGACCGGCGTACGGGAGGCCGCCACGGCGCACGGACTCGCCGTGGCCGCCCAGGAATCCTCAGGAATCCTCCTGGCCGGTGTCGCGGGCTACGAGGGCATCCGGCCCAACCGCCGGGACGCCACCACCGTTGCGGAGGTCGACGCCCACTGCCGGAAGGCGGCCGATCTCTTCCGCAGCCTGACACCGCTGTTCCAGACCGCGCGGCCGGTATTCAGCATGGGCGGCTCCGCCTTCCCCGACCGGGTCGTCCACGCCCTGTCGGACCTTACCGAGCGGCCCGGGGCGGTGCCGGTGGTGCCGGTCCTGCGGTCGGGCTGCTACGTCACCCACGACCACGGCACGTACGAGCAGGTCTCGCCCCTGCCGGGGCTGAAGGCGGCACTGACCGTACGGGCGGTCGTGCTCTCCGCGCCGGAACCGGGACGCATCGTCGTCGGCGCCGGGAAACGTGAACTGCCCTACGACGCCGGGCTGCCGGTCCTGATCGGCTCCCGCGACGCACAGGGAACGCCGCAGCCGGCCGCGCGGGCCACCGCGGAGCAGATCTACGATCACCACCTGGTCCTCACGGGCGCCCGCGGCCTGAAGGTGGGCGACGTGGTCGACCTCGGGATCTCCCACCCGTGCTCGGCCTTCGACCGGTGGCCCGACATCACCGTGGTCGACGACGAGGGCCGCACCCAGGATGTGTGGCACCCCCAGGTCCGTTAGCGGGGCGGAGGACCGGCACGGTCACCGGGCGTGCTCACCCCTGATGTCGGCCACTCCAGCAGGACGGCCACCGGATCGGCGGCCGTCCTGCTGCTCTGCTGCCAAGGGGGGCGCCGGTCACAGGTGTTGAGGATGCGGAGCGCAGCGGTCGGCACCGGGACCTGGTCTGGTGCGCTCGTGTGCTAGCCTCTCGGGCGACTACTCGCCGTAGGGCCCAGCCCTCGCCATCAAGCCTCCTCGTGTCCGGTGACACCAGGAAGGCGGGAGTCACACCAAGTCCTGGCAAGGGGTGTGACGATGGGTGCTGCCCACGTAGCAGATCCGGCTGTGGAAGCCGTCGATCTGGTCAAGAGTTATCCGGCCGGCAGGAACAAGCCGCGCATCACGGCATTGCGGGGGCTGAGCTTCGCAGCGGCGAAGGGGACCGTATTCGGACTGCTCGGGCCGAACGGAGCCGGCAAGTCGACCACGGTGAAGATCCTCTCGACGCTCTCGGCCGCCGACTCGGGATCGGCGCGCGTGGCCGGGATCGAGGCGGCGACGCGGCCCGAGCAGGTGCGCCGGGTGATCGGGTTCGTGTCGCAGAAGTCCGGCGCGGACCCGATGGGCACCGCGACCGAGAACCTGCTGCTCGCCGGACGCCTGCACGGGATGTCCCGTCGGGATGCCGTGGCCCGCGCCCGCGAGCTTCTCGACAGGTTCGGCCTGGCCGACGCCGCGAACCGGCTGGTGCAGACCTACTCCGGCGGTATGGCGCGCAAGCTCGACGTTGCGCTCGGCTTGATGCACCGCCCCCAGGTGCTCTTCCTCGACGAACCGACGACCGGGCTCGACCCCCATGCCCGCAGCGAAATGTGGGCCGAGATCGCACGGATGGCCGGGGACGAGCAGATGACGGTGCTGTTGACGACGCACTACCTGGAGGAGGCCGATCATCTCGCCGACCGGCTCGCGATCGTCGACCAAGGCAGGGTGGTCGTCGCCGGCACCCCGGAGGAACTCAAGAGCGGCCTGCGCGGCGACGCGGTGCACATCGAGTTGGCCCAGGCTGACGACCGGGCGCCCGCGGTCCTGCGGACGGTGCCCGAACTGCGGGACATCACCATGGACGGGAGCACCGTCCGTGGCCGAACCGATGACGGTGCCCGGGCGTTGCCACCCGTACTGGCCGCCCTTGAGGAAGCGGGCATGGCCGTGACCTCCGCGACTCTCGCCCGCCCCTCGCTCGATGACGTCTACCTGCGGCACACCGGCCACAGCCTCGACGCCGACGCAGACCCGAAGGCCCTGGAGGTGACGAAGTGACCACCGCACACCAGCACTTCACAGGTGCGCGCCCCCTCACCGTGCTCACGCACGCCGCGCTCCTGACCGGTCGGCTGCTGCGCGCCCTTTGGCGGATGCCGACCTTCCTCGTCATCGGCCTGGTGCAGCCGGTGATCTGGCTGCTGCTGTTCGGACAGCTGTTCCGCTCGGTGGTGGGCCTTCCCGGGTTCACCCACGCAGCCGGCGGCTTCCTGCGGTTCCTCACGCCGGGCGTGGTGATGATGACCGCGCTGTTCGCGAGCGCGTGGGCAGGAACGACCTACCAGGAGGACATCGACCGCGGCGTGATGGACCGGATGCTCACCTCCCCCGCCAGCCGAGGCGCCATGGCGATCGCGACCATGGCCTACCAGGCGATCCAGACGCTCATCCAAAGCCTGATCATCGTCGCCATCGCCCTGGCCGCCGGCGCCCGGTTCCCCGGAGGCGTAGCCGGAGTCGGCGTCACCCTGCTTGCCGCGGTGCTGCTGACCCTGATCTTCTCGGCCCTGTCCGACGCCGTGGCGCTGCTGACCCGCCAGCAGGCGACACTCATCGCGATCTCCCAATTCACCACGCTGCCGCTGATGTTCCTCAGCTCGGCCGTGATGGACCTCGGCCTCGCCCCGGGCTGGGTCGGTGTCGTCGCCGAGTACAACCCCGTGGAATGGGCGGTCGTCGCGGCCCGGGAGGCGATGGGCGCCCACACCGACTGGAACACGGTCCGGCTGCACCTCGGGTTGCTCGCAGCGGCAGCCCTCGTCATGGGCTGGCTGTCCACGCGTGCCTTCCGCGCCTACCGGCAGCAGGCGTGACGCAACCGGTCGGGCCCGCCATGCCCCCCACCCGCCCGCGGCACCTGTTCCCGTAGCTGCCCAAGGCGCCGGGCCGCACCGAGCCACTGCGCAAAGCAGCCGGATGATCCAGCGGGTCATCCGGCTGCTGGCGGTCGACACCCGTGGGTGGTGGACTCCACCCCGGCGGAGTGCGGCCGTTCCCGCGAGAGCGTCAAACGCTCACCCGGGCCCTCGTCGGGGCACCACCACCGGTCAGAGTGCCGGAACGCTGGCCGACCAGGCCTACTGCTCCATCTCGGACCGTCTGGTAACGCTCCGGATCCGCCCCGGAGAACCCGTCAACGACGAGCGGATCGCCGCCGACCTCGGCTTCGGGCGCACCCCCGTCCGGGAGGCGCTCAAACGGCTGGAGCACGAACGGCTCATCATCGCCTACCCCCGCCGCGGGACCTTCGCCACCGAAGTGCAGATCGCCGATCTCGGCCACATCTCGGAAGTGCGCCAGCGGCTTGAGCCGCTCGCCGCGGCCCTGGCGGCTCAACGCGCCGGCGAGAGCGACCGCCGTGAACTCAACCGGCTGCTGGGCGAGTTGAAGGACGCATCCGACGGCGGCGCGGACCTGATCCGGCTCGACATGGCCGTGCACCGTGCCCTCTACGCAGCGACCCGCAACCCCTACCTCGAGGACACCCTGGTCAGGTACGACAACCTGGCCACGCGCATCTGGTGTCTGTTCATCGACCGGCTGCCGAGCCTGGCCGGCCACGGCCACGTCCACGAGCACGGGCCGCTGCTGCGCGCCATCGTCGACCGCGATGCGGAGAAGGCCGAAGCGCTCGCCGCCGCCCACGTGGAAGGGTTCGAGGCGGCGATCCGCAGCGTCATCTGAGCCTTGCCGCGTCCGCGGCTCCAGCGCGGCCTCACAAGCTCCATCGGTCCAGCAGCAGGCCGTCGTCCATGCCTTCGCCCGGTTCGGCCGCGCCCTCGGCCAGACTCTGCTCGGTCCAGATGACCTTGCCTCGGGCGGTGTACCGGGTGCCCCAGCGCTGGGCGATCTGGGCGACGAGGAACAGGCCGCGGCCGCCCTCGTCGGTGGCGGCCGCGCGGCGCAGATGCGGGGAGGTGCTGCTGCCGTCGGAGACCTCGCAGATCAGGGTGTTGCGGTCGTGCAGCATGCGGAACGTGATGGGAGTCCCTCCGTAGCGGATGGCGTTGGTGACCAGTTCGCTGACGATCAGCTCGGTGGTGAAGGCGATGTGGCTCAGGCCCCAGGTCTCCAGCAGACGGGCGCAGGCGGCCCGGACGGGGGCGACGGCGGTGGGGTCGTCCGGCACCTCCCAGACGGCAACCTGGCTGGGGTCCAGTCTCCGGGTGCGCGCCACCAGCAGGGCGATGTCGTCGCTGGGGCTGGTGGGCCGCAGCGCCTCGATCACCTCCTGGCAGGTCTGCCCCGGGGCGCGATCGGGATGGCTCAGGGCGTCCCGCAGGAGTGCCAAGCCGGTGTCGAGGTCGCGGTCGCGGCTTTCGACGAGTCCGTCGGTGTAGAGGGCCAGCCGGCTGCCGGCGGGCAGGTGCAGCTCGGCGGTCTCGATGGGCATGCTGGCGCTGAGGCCGAGGGGCGGCGAGACGGGGACGTCGGGGAAGGTGACGGTGCCGTCGGGGTGGACGAGGGCGGGGCCGGGGTGTCCGGCCCGGGCGATGGTGGCCTGTCCGGAGACCGGGTCGTAGATCGCGTAGAGGCAGGTGGCCCCGGTGATGGCTGCGCCGTCGCCCTCGGCAGTCTGCTCCTGGTCGATCCGGGCGACGAGCTCGTCGAGGTGGCCGAGCAGTTCGTCGGGTGACAGGTCGAGGGCGGAGAAATTGTGGATCGCGGTGCGCAAGCGGCCCATGGTCGCCGCAGCGTGCAGGCCGTGGCCGACCACGTCGCCGACCACCAAGGCCACCCGGGTGCCGGGCAGCGGGATGACGTCGAACCAGTCACCGCCCACCCCGGCCTGAGCCGGCAGGTAGCAGGAGGCCGCCTCGACGGCGGACTGCTCGGGCAGCTCGCGGGGCAACAGGCTGCGCTGAAGGGTGACTGCCATCGCGTGCTCCCGGGTGTAGCGCCGGGCGTTGTCGATACACACCGCCGCCCGGGCAGTCAGCTCCTCGGCGAAGTCCAGGTCCTCCTGCTCGAAGGGCCCGTTCTCCGAACGCCAGAAGTTGGCCATCCCGAGCACGATGCCTCGCGCCTGGAGCTGTACCGAGATCAGGGAATGGATGCCGTAGTCCAGGATCCTCTGGGCGCGTTCCGGGCTCTGGGCGCGCCAGCCGCCGGACGCAGCCAGGTCGGCCTCAAGCACCGCGCGGCCGCTGGTCATACCGGCAGCCACGGGGTTGGCGGGGGCGAACCGGATCAGCTCGCCCACCGGGTAGAGGGGCTGGTCGTCGCGGATCCCGCGCACAGCGGTGCGGCGCATTTCGGTGCTCGCGCTGTCCGGCTCCTCGCCACGCAGCACGGGGTCCAGCAGCTCAACGGTGACGAAGTCGGCGAACCGCGGGACCCCCACCTCGGCCAGCTCCTCGGCGGTGCGCACCACATCCAGCGTGGTGCCGATCCGCACCCCGGCCTCGTACAGCAGCCGCAGGCGCTCGCGCGCCATCTCGGCCCGCCCGGCCAGGGCGCGCAGCTCGGTGGTGTCGCGCAGCGTGGCCACGCTGCCCGCCGGGCCACCGTCATCGACGGGCCGCACGTTGACGGCCAGCAGCCGGTCCCCGGCCAGGTGCACCTCGTCGGTGGCCTTCCTGCGCGAGGCCAGCAGCTCAGCGGTGTCCGGGGCCAGGCCCAGGTCGGTGACGGGCTGCTGCTCCGCATCAGCAGGCAGGTCCAGCAGACGGCGCGCCTCGTCATTGGCCAGCAGCAGCCGCCCGTCGCCCCCGACGATCAGCACGCCTTCCCGCACCGCATGCAGTACCGCGTCATGGTGCTCGTACATCCGCGTCATCTCGGCCGGGGCCATCCCATGGGTCTGGCGGCTCAGCCGCCGGCTCACCAGGGCCGACCCGGCCAGGGCCACGGCGAGCGCGCCGCCCGCGGCCCCGAGGAGCATCGGCAGCTGCCGCTCCACCCCCTCGTTCACGTTCTTGACCGTGATCTCGGGGGTCACGATGCCGGCGACCGAGCCGTCCGGCCGGAAGACGGGCACCGCCGCGTACACGGACAGGCCCAGAGGGTCCACGACGACATGCGTGAAAGCCTTGCCGTGCACCGCCTCCCGGTACGGGCCGACGTAGCGCTTCCCGATCAGACGAGGGTCGCGGTGAGTGAGACGGATACCCTGCGTGGTGGCCACGACGATGTTGTCGAGGTTGGACCGTTTCCGGGCCGCCTCGGCGCGCGGCTGTAGCACCGCGGTCGGGTCGGGGCTATCCAGTGCCTTGGCGGTCCCCGGGGCGTTCGCGAACGCTTCCCCGGCGGCCAGTACCTCTGCGCGCGCGGCCTCCGTCCCCTGGCGCCGCGCCTGCAGCACCAGGGTCACCATCGTGGCGGCGACCAGGACGACGATCAGCACCAGCTGGAGGAGGAAGACCTGGCCGGCGACGCTCCGCGGGCTCAGCAGAGAGGACAAGGGCCGCGCCTGCGCCCGGCGACGGGCACTCCGCTCGCCGTCCTCAGGCCCAGCCGGCTGACCCCGCCGCGCGCCGAGCACACGCACAAGAGGCCGCCTCAAATACCCCATCATGTCCATATTTCCAGTATTGGCGCAGAACAGGGCTTCCCTCTGGTCTTGCACGCGGTTCCGGGTGCCGGGCTGCCGCTCGGCAGGCCCGCGTGGGCACAGAGAACCGTCATCGACCGGGGAACCGGCCGCTTGTGGCCCCGCGGGAGGACGCTCCGTGGGGTACCGCCTACCGCGGGCGAGTCATGTGGTCAGTGCGCAGCTCTCCCTTGAGGATCTTCCCGGTGGCATTCGTGGGCAGGGTGTCGCGGAACTCGACGAGCCGGGGGTACTTGTAGCCGGCCATCGTCGACCGGGCCCAGTCGATGAGGGCGTCTTCGGTGAGGTCCGCGCCCGGAGCGGGGACCACGTACGCTTTGATCTCCTCACCGTGGCGCTCGTGGGGGACACCGATGACGGCGGCCAGGCTGACGGCGGGGTGTGCGAGCAGCACTTCCTCGATCTCGCGCGGGTAGACGTTGAAGCCGCCGCGGATGATCATGTCTTTGGCGCGGTCGACGATGTAGAGCCAGCCGTCCTCGTCCCGGCAGGCGAGGTCGCCGGTGCGCAACCAACCGCCCCGCATGACCTCCGCGGTGGCGGCGGGGCGGCGGTGGTAGCCCTTCATGACGTTGTGCCCGCGGACCGCGATCTCCCCGATCTGCCCCGGTCCGACCGGGGTCCAGTCGGGGGCCACCAGGTCGACCTCCACGCCCCAGACCGGCACGCCGATGGACCCCGGCCGGGTCCGTGCCCCGCGGGGGCAGAACGTCGCCACCGGGCTTGTCTCCGAGAGCCCGTAGCCCTCGCGGATCTGTACCCCGTAGGTCGTGGCGAACGTGCGGTGGATCTCCACCGGCAGTGTCGCACCACCGGACACGGCCATCCGCAGGTTCTCCGCGACGGCGGACGCGTCCGCAGCGGAGATCTCTGCGCCGAGCAGGCTCCAGTACATCGTCGGGACACCCGCGAAGAAGGTCACCACATGGCGCCGCATGAGGGCGAGCGCGCCCCTGGCGTCGAAGCGCGGCATCAGGACCAGGGTGGACCGCGAGGCGAGCCCGCCGTTCAACTGCACGCTCTGGCCGAAGGAGTGGAACAGGGGCAGGGCCACCAGATGGACGTCGTGCTCCGCCTCGCCGAACAGCCGGTGGCAGGACAGGGCGTTGAAGACCATGTTGGCGTGGGTGAGTTCGGCTCCCTTCGGCCGACCGGTGGTGCCCGATGTGTAGAGGATGACCGCGCTGTCATCCGGCTCTGTGACCACGGTGTCGAAGGTGGTGGGCCGGGTGCTGAGTGCGTGGGCGAGATCCTCGGGCCCGTCCGCCGGGGGCGCGGCGCCCGGTTGCGCTGCCGGGCCACCGGTGATCAGGAAGAAGTGCTCGCACCCGTCCGTGTCGTCGAACGCGGCCTTTCCCTCGCGGCCGAGCGGGAGATCCGCGCCGCCCTCGAAGCAGAGGTACGCCCTGGCGTGGGAATCGGCCAGGTGGTATGCGATCTCGCGGCGCTTGAGCAGGACGTTGAGCGGTACGACCAGCGCCCCGGCTTTCAGTATCCCGTAGTAGGCCACCGGGAACCAGGCGATGTTGGGGCACGACAGTGCCACCTTGTCGCCCTTGACGATCCCGCGTGCGGCCAGCAGGTTGGCCACCTGATTGGCCGCTGCGTCGAGCTGTCGGTAGGTCAACCGCTCCTCGTCCGACACGATCGCCACCCGGTCGGGCACCGACCGGGCGCTGTCCTCCAGCACGGTGGCGAGGTTGAGCATCGAGAACTCCAGGGGCTGTCGTGGTACGGGTGGCGGAGGCAGGTGACCGGCCGCGGCGTCGGCGGTGCAGGGGGTGTCTGCTCCCGGTGCACGTTGCGTTGCGGGTGTGCCGCGAAGGGGGAGGGCGCCGGGCCGTCCTCGGCGAACCGGGACGGCCCGACGCTGCCTCGGAGTGAGCGGGGCCGATCGGCCGAGCAGCCCTAGACCAGCGCGCGGGCAGGGGGCGTCGGGGACTCCACGGTGGCCCCGGTGGTGCCGGATGCCTGGACCGACGGCCTGCCGGCGGGCACCGCAGGGGCGCGGTGGCGCAGGGGGACACCCCGCTCGCCGGCGCGCCGGTTCGGTGGCAGACCGAGGTGGGCGAGGGTCTCGTCAGAGGTGGACCAGTACTCGCCGATCCGGTAGATCTGCTTGGCCTCCTGAGCGCTGGCCACGTCGCGTCCCAGCTCATCGGCGATGCGGACGATCTGCTCGACCTGCTGGACGGAGGTGATGCGCTCCTTGCGGGGCGCCCACAGGTTGTCCTCGATGCCGACCCGCACGTGCAGGCCGAGCGCGAGGGCGATCGTGTTCATCGGCAGCGTGGAGCGCATGATGCTCTCGACGGTGAGCACCGCGCCGTCAGGGCTGCGACGGGCGAACTCGATCAGGTCCGCGGGGTGCACGCCCGACGCACCGCCGCCGATGGCGACATAGTTGAGGTTGAGCGGGCCGGTGTAGACCCCGGCCCGGATCAGCCGCTCCACGGTTTCCAGGGAGGGCAGGTTCCCGAGCATGAAATGCGGTTGGATGCCGTTGGCGGTCAGGCGCTTGAGGTGTTCGAGGTAGAACTCCGGGCCTGCCTCGCTGACCAGGTCGCGATACGCCTTGTAGAGCTGAGGGTTCTGCATGGAGGTGCCGGCGATGTCGTCCCGGGTCAGCAGTTCCACGACGTTCATCTGGTTGGTGTTGATGGCGATGGTCACCTGGTCAGGTGCGGGGCTGAGGTCGGCCAGCAGATGCCGGGTGTCGTTGTCGAGCCACTTGGCGGTGTCCCCCTCGTTCTCGGGAGCGAACGAGATGGACCCGCCGACCTGAAGGATCATCTCCGGCACGGCCTCCCGCAGCCGTGCCAGCATCTCGTTGAACATCGACAGCCGCTTGGACCCGCGCCCGTCCAGCTCGCGCACGTGGATGTGCAGCAGCTGGGCGCCGGCGTTGTAGCAGTCGACCGCCTTCTGGACCTGCTCGTCCATGGTCACCGGGATGTCGTCGGAGTCACCGGGCAACCATTCGGGGCCGTACGGGGCGACCTGGATGACCAGCTTCTCCTGGTTCTCCGGCAGGAGCGAGTCGTCGAGGAAATGCATGTTCTGTCTCCTTGTTCCGGTGGGTTTCGCGGGTGTGATGGCCGTTCAGCCGTTGCCGGGCTGCTCGCGCGCCGCGAGTTCTTCGGCGAGGATGGGCACGCCGATGTTGCAGGCGTGGATGCCGACCAGCGTCGACAGCTTGAGGACCTCCAGGATCTCCTCACGAGTGGCGCCGAGATCCAGTGCCGCCCGGATGTGCCGGCGCACCCCGGGGGCGTACATGTGGGTGGCAGCCGCGTCCACGGCGATGCAGAGCAGTTCGATGACCTTGGGGTCCAGCACCCCGCTCTGCCAGGGCTGGCTGCCCATGGCCATGAACTGCTCGGTCCAGCCCGGGTCCCACTCGTGGAGCCGGTCCCACAGCGGGTTCCAGGCGCCGCGGGCACGCATCTGCTCCACCGCCGGGGAGTTCACGCCCGCGGCCGCGGTGCGTTCGCTGTCGGTGTTCATCCGTTCCACTCCGTTTCTCGTGTGAGGGGTGCGGTCGGTGCCGCCGCACTGCCGGTCACGGCGGCGAGGTCTGAGTCGTAGCTGCGGGAGCCCCACCAGAAGGCGGCTGCGGCGGCGACACAGAACAGCGGCATGGCCGCGAGCGCGGTGCGCAGACCGAAGCCGTCCGAGAGCCACCCGGTGAGGAGCGGGCCGACGGCCAGACCGAGCAGGTTCTGGACGAGGGCCACCATGCCGAAGGCGGTGGCGCGCAACGAGGGCGGCACCACATCGACCACGGCGGCCGGGGCCGTGCCCAGCGCCGCGGCAAGGGGGAATCCCCCGACCAGGACGAGGGCGAACTGGAGGCCCCCAGGAGCCAACGCGCCGAACGCGGTGCACAGCAGCACCGCGGTCACGACGGCGAGCACCGAGGGGACGAGCAGCTTGTGAGCCGGGCGCCGCGCAGCACGGCGGTCGGCGAGGTAGCCGGACCCGATCGACCCGGCGAAGCCGGCCAGGATCACCAGAGCGGCCCACGCGCCGGCTTGGTCAGTGGACAGACCGTACGCCCGCACCAGGTAGCTGGGCAGCCAGGTGTACACCGTGGACAGCACCATCAGGTTCAGCGCGCCGCCCACGTAGCACGCCCTCGCCGTACGAGGACGCATCAGCTCCCGCAGCGCCACCCGCATTCCCGGCCGGGTCGTGGCCACGGCGACGGGCGCCTCCGCCGCACCGGCGAGCCCTCCGGCGCTCAGGGAAGCTCTGGCGGTGAGGACGGGCGTGCGGTAATCGCGCACCTTCAGGAACAGCACCGCCAGCACCAGGCCAGGCACGCCGAAGGCGGCCAAGCCGACCCGCCAGCCCCACTGCTCGACCAGCAGCCCGCCCAGCAGCACACCCAGCACCGATCCGAGCGGGCCGGCCGCCTGGAACGCGCTGAGCACCGTGGCCCGCGAGCGCCGGGGGAAGTAGCTGGACAGCAGCGCACCGCCGGCCGCTCCGTAGCCCGCCTCGCCCAGGCCGAGCAGCGACCGACCCGCCAAGAGCTGCGCGTAGTTGCCCGAGACGGCGCACCCGATCGTCGCAAGGCTCCACAAGCCGCCCATCGCCGCGATGGTCTTCACCCGGCCCCAGCGGTCCGCGATCCGCGCGGCGGGCAGCGCACACACGGCTATCACGATCGAGACCACGGACATCAGCGCACCGAGCTCGGAGTCCGACAGTCCCCACTCCGTCTTCAGGTACGGGAATCCACAGACGATGATCTGCCGGTCGATGTAGTCGGTGGAGGCCAGCGCGAACGCCAGGGCGAACGCGCCCCACGCGTAGCGCCGGGAGACAAGGTGTGCTGCGGAACCCGTGGCGTCCAAGGTCAGGGGTGGTGCACTTCGCCGTGACAACATGCCCATGCGCATCCTCCGGGTTCACAGCCGAACCGGTGCCGGGTGGGGGTGACCGAAGACTAGGCTTGATCAACCCAGGATGCTTGACCTCAGGTGGCCCAATACTTGACATTGTGTGGCACTGGAGGTGAGTTGTGAGACCGCTCGTCCGTAACGCCGCGCTCAACGGCTATGTGGAGCTCGCCCGGTCCCTGGGTGCCGAACCGCTGCAACTGCTGAGGACCGCCGGTCTGCACCCCGCCGACCTTGCCGTCCACCCGAAGTGGATATCCGCCGACGCCGTCGCCGAACTCCTTGAATTGTCCGCGGCGGCGACCGGTCGGGAGGATTTCGGCCTGCGGCTTGCCGAAGGGCGGCCGTTCTCCAATTTGGGCCCGGTCAGCCTCGCCGCGCGTGAGGAGCCCGACGTGCGCTGCGCACTGGAGATGGTCACGCGCTACCTGCACCTGCACAACGAAGCGATCCACATCCGGATCTCCGAGACCAACGGCCTTGCCACCATCAAGGTGAGCACCGTCCTCGGCGCGCCCACCGGATGCCGCCAATCGATCCAACTCATCATCGGCGTCCTTCTCCGCAACCTCCGCAGTCTCGCCAACCACGGCTGGGAGCCCGTCACCGTCTGCTTCACCCACGACGCACCGGCCGACCTCAGCACCCACCACCGCGTCCTCGGCCCCTCGATCCGCTTCGGCGAGGCATTCGACGGCGTCGTCATCTACGCCAGCGACCTCGACGCCCCCAATGCCCTGTCCGACCCTCTCCTGCGCCCCTATACGAGGCAGTACCTCGAAACGATCGCGTTCCCGCGGCCCACCGCTGACGTCGACCGCATCAGGGACCTCATCGAGGCACTGCTCCCGACCGGACGCTGCTCCCTCCACCAGGTCGCACACAGCCTGGGTATCGACCGGAAGACCGTGCACCGGCACCTCGCCCGATCCGGCGAAACATTCACCTCGCTCCTCAACGCCACCCGCAGGCAACTCGCCCAGCAGTACGTCAGCTCCCGGCGCCGCCCCCTGACCGAGGTCGCGGAACTCCTCGGCTTCTCCGCTTCCAGCGCCTTCTCCCGCTGGTTCCGCACCGAGTTCGGCTCAAGCCCCCGCACCTGGCGCTCCGCACACCGTCACGGCGGCACCGGCAAGCCCATGTCCACGCCATGAACGGAACGGAACCGGACCGCGCTTCCACAGACCGGATCGGGGCGCGAAGACCCACCACGCGCCGCCGGCGAGGACGACCGCTACGGACTCCACGGGCTCTCCGCATGCCCGGTGGGAAGCGGCGGGGCGGGACGGGGGCGTCAGCCACCGGGCCGGTCTCCGACCCTGCTCAGGCAGCTTGATCGGGGCGTGCGGGCTACGCGGGCGCCGGCGCCCCTTCGGGGCTGGCGGCGGCCTCCGGACGGGTACCCGGGCGAGGTACGTGGTGAGCCGGTGGGCGATCTCCTCCCGCCGCAGCCCGCGCACCCGTCGGCGTTCGCATACGCGGGCGGACCGACGTCCGTCGTTCATCCGGCGGCGCCGCTCCCGAGGGCGGGGGCGAGCTGTGATGCTGTGTTCGATCGCTCATGCGGGTTGCGGTACCTCGTTCAGGGGATTGCCTGGTGCCGCCGTGTCGGCTCGGAGAAGTCGTCTCAGTCCGGCTTCGCCGAGGGCGACGGACTCGGACAAAGCCCGCTGGTGGTCCGCGGACAGGGCGCCGGCACCGAGACCTGCGTTCGTGACCACCGCGCCGAGCGCAGATGCCCGCTCAGTGCCGAGGATTGCCAGGGCGGCCGTGTGGCCCAGCACCTCATACGCGGCATAGGCGTCCAGGCAGGCCACTTCGGCGAGAGCTGAGGCGAGCGAGGGGGCGTGCGGCCCATCGGCGTCGAGTTCCCGGGCGGCCAGGCCCGCCCGGGTCTGGAACACAGCGAACGAAAGCTCCGGTTCGGCCAGGAGCGAGGCGACTGCGCGCTGGGCCATGGTCTCGGCGGCCTCGGTCCACCGCCCGGTGCGGGCGAGGGCGCGGGCGCCGTCCACGAGCAGGGTGACGTACGGCTCCTGGCACACCGTGCGGTGGTCCTCGTCCGTGCCGGCCGGGGCCGAGAGGTCGACGGTGCGGCCGTCGATGTCGGTCTTGTTCTTGCGCCGGGCGGCGTCGTTGAGACAGTGCAACAAGCTGTAGGCGAGTTCGGGATGGTCAGGTACGCCAGCGACCCGCGCCGAGGGCAGCCGTGGAACCCCAGCCGAAGTGCGGGGTGAGATCCCACGGCTGGCCTGGATGTCCTGGATGTCTACCTCGACGGAGTCAAGGGTTGCGACACTGCCCTTTGCCGTAGCGGGAGGGGGAATCATCACCCGAGAGTCTCGGGTGATGGGGCGGGGAGTGGGGGACCAGGGGGGCGGCGGGGTGGGAGTGGGGTCCTCGTGCGGGTGGGCGATGTCAGGGGCGGGGGCGATTTTTAGGGTGGGAGTGTGACCGGGCGGACACCGTGACCGGGCCGCCGGCACCTCGATTTTGCTTCCCTCATGCCCTCGTGGCGCGGTACCCAAGGAGCTTTGTATGTCCGATCGTCAGTTGCGCAGACTCCGTAGCACGTGGCGTCCGCTCGTGGGGCTGCTCGCGGCAGCCACCGTGGTCGGTGTGGCCGGGGCCGTGCCCGCCTCGGCGGCGCCGTCCGCCGGGCCGAAGGACGGGGTGCGGGCCGGGCTGGAGCAGCTGATCAAGGACGACGGGTACCCGGCCGCGCTGGCCTCGACGACCAACCAGGACGGACAGGTCCACAACTACACCGCGGGCGTCGGCGACCTGCGGACCAAGGCCAAGGTGCCGGTGGACGGCCGGGTGCGGGCGGGCAGCAACACCAAGACGTTTACCGCCGTGGTCGTGTTGCAGTTGGTCGCCGAGGGCAAGGTCGAGCTGGACGCCCCCATCGAGCGCTACCTGCCCGGGCTGGTGCGCGGTGAGGGCATCGACGGCCGGAAGATCACGGTGCGCCAGCTGCTGCGGCACACCAGCGGGTTGCCCAACTACACCGAGTTCCTCTCCGCCGACCCGTTCGGCGAGGACCGCCACCGCTACTACCAGCCGCGCGACCTGCTCGACGTTGCCTTCGCCCACAAGGCGCTGTTCGCCCCCGGGGCGAAATGGTCGTACAGCAACACCAACTACATCGTGGCCGGACTGCTGATCGAGCGGGTCACCGGCCGTCCGTTCGCCGAGCAGGTGTCGAAGCGGGTGGTCGAGCCCCTCGGACTGCGCCACACCTACGTCCCGGCCGAAGGCGAAGAGGAGATCCAGGGTGCCCACCCTCGGGGCTACCACGCGAGCGGGCCGGGCGGGGCGATGAACGACGTCACCGAGTTGGACCCGTCCTGGGGCTGGGCCGCCGGGTCGCTGGTCACCTCGCCGAGCGACCTGAACCGGTTCTTCTCGGCCCTGCTGGGCGGTCGGCTGCTGAAGCCCGCCCAGCTGGCACAGATGAAGACCACGGTCCGGATGCCGGACCGCCCCGGGGCGCCCACCGAGGCGTACGGGCTCGGACTGATACGGACGCAGCTGAGCTGCGGCAAGGTGGCCTGGGGGCACGGCGGCAAGATCCCGGGCTTCTACACCTACCCCAGGGTGACCGAGGACGGCCGCGCCACCAGCATCGCCGTCACCGCCCTGTCGACCGACCCGAAGGCCGACCAACGCGTCCAGGCGTTGGCGGACAAGACCCTCTGCGCCAAGTAACGCCGCCGCACGGGAGTTCAGCCGTGCGGCCAGGCGCTCTTGCCGGCCTGGTCACTGCCCTGCACGGGCGGTGACCAGGCCGGTTTCGTAGGCGGCGATGACGGCCTGGGCGCGGTCGCGGACGTCGAGCTTGCCGAAGATGCTGGTGATGTGGTTCTTGACGGTTGACTGGCTGATGTCCATGGCCAGCGCGATCGCCGTGTTGTCCAGGCCGGTGGCCATCAGCCGCCACACCTCGACCTCCCGGGGCGTCAGCTCGGCGTTGCCGCCGACGGCTGACGGCGGGGCCGCGGCGGGGGCGGGCGCCCGGACGTAGGTGGAGATCAGGCGGGTGAGCAGACGCGGAGCGACCGCCGCCTCCCCGGCGTGCACGGTCCGGATCGCCGTGCTCAGCTCCTCGGGGGAGACGTCCTTGGGCAGGAACCCGTGGGCGCCGGCGCGCAGCGCGGCCACGACGTATTCGTCCATGTCGAAGGTGCTCAGGGCGAGCACCCGGCAGTCGGGCAGGACGCGGGTCAGCTCCTGCGTCGCGCCGACGCCGTCCAGGACGGGCATCCGGATGTCCATCACCACGACGTCGGGGCGCAGTTGCAGGGCGGCGGCGACGGCCTGTTTGCCGTCCTCGGCCTCGCCGAGGACCTGGAAGGCCGGGTCGGGCGAGAGGATCAGCGACAGGCCACGCCTCACCAGAGGCTGGTCGTCCACGATGAGCACCTTGATCGCCACGGCGAGGTCGGTGCCGTTGGTGCTGTTGGTGCCGAGGGTCATCGGGTCGCCTCCCCGTGCTGGACGGCCGCGTCGGCCGATTCGTCGGAGTGCAGCGGCAGTTCGGCCAGCACGGTGAAGCCGCCGCTCGGCCGCGGGCCGGTTGCCAGGGTGCCGCCGTGCAGGGCGACGCGCTCGCGCATGCCGATCAGGCCGTACCCGGCCCGGCCCGCCGCACCCGGCAGACGCTCCGGCGGGGGCGCGCCTGGGCCGTCGTCCCGCACCTCCACGGTGACCCGGTCCGGGTGGTACACCAGGCGGACAAACGCCCGGGCGGGGCCGGCGTACTTGCGGGCGTTGGTCAGGCTCTCTTGGACGATTCGGAACACGGTCAGGCCGACGGTCGGCGGCAGCGGGCGCCGGGGCCCGTCGACGGTGAACTCGGTGGGCAGTCCGGCCAGGCAGGACTCGTCCACCAGCCGGTCGAGGTCCTCCGCTCCGGGCTGGGGCGACGAGGGGGCGGCGTCGCCTTCGTCGCCGGCCCGCAGGACGTTCAGCAGCTGGCGCATCTCGCGCAGCGCGAGTCGGCCCGAGGACTCCAGGGTGACCAGGGCGTCTTGGACCACCTCCGGTTTGCCGAGGTTGGCCCGGGCGCCGCCGGACATCAGCTGCATGGTGGTGATGTGGTGGGCCACGATGTCGTGCAACTCCCGTGCGATGCGGCGGCGTTCTGCGGCCACCGCGCGGTCGGCCATCAGTTGGCGGTTGGCCGCCACCTCGCGCTGCCAGCGCGCGACGGCGAGGCCGGTGCCACCGATCAGGGCCGCGGAGAACGGCACGGCGGCGAGCACCTTCCAGGACGGCGCGTGGAAGGGGTCCTGGCTCAGCGCCGTGGCCGCGACGGCAACCGCCGTGGCCGCGCCGGCGGCCGCGGTGACCGCTATGGTGCGGCGGTGGCCGACCGAGTACACGGCGACGGCGAGGACCGCGCCGAAGCGGATGCCGGCCGGGGCGGACAGGTCGATCGCCACCTGGAGTACCAAGGCGGCGGCCAGCGCCGGCAGCGGACGGCTGCGCCGAGCGAGCAGCGGCAGGCCGGACAGGACGACGAGGACGATGCCCGCCACAGTGATGCCGCCCGCGCCGGGCATCTGTCCGCGCAGCAGGTAGGCGAGCAGGTCGAGGGTGCTGGCGCCGATCGCCACCAGGGCATCGGTCTGGGTCCACGGCAGTCGGTGGCTCCAGCCGCCCTCCCGCTCCTGGGCGCCGATCTGGGCCGCCCGGCCGTCGCCCCCCGTGCCATCCCTGGGCGGGCCGTCGGTAGGCGCGGCCGCCCCAGGGCGCTGACGCCCGTCCATCTGTCCTCCCGTGATCAGCGCTGACGCGCCCATTCTCGCAGCGGCCCACCAGCCCGAACGTGGTCCCCGCGACCGACGCCGGGAGGCGGAGCAGGACCACGGTCCTACTAGGACTGCGAGGCCAGTGTGGGGCGTGTGCGGCGTGCGATGTGTGCGGGCCTCCCCGTTGCGCTGTACCAGAGCAGGGCTGCGCCGGCAGTGTGGACCCCAGCACGTCACTGGGCCGGTGGTGACCGAGGGCCTGGACGGCGGCGGCGATGCAGGCGTGCCACAGCACACCGACCGTGATGACGTAGGGGCGGATGCGGGGGGGGCCGCGACGAGGATGACGCCGAGGGTCAGCGCGGCGGGGATGCGCCAGCCCGGTCGGTGTGATGCGCAACAGGGTCGGCGCCCTCACCCCCGGCGGAGGCCGGAACGAGGCAACCGCCCACCCGCTCCTGGCCCGGCGCCGGCGATACGGCGATCGGCCGTGCCGTCGGCGCCGCGGCCGCCTGTGCCACCGCGGTGCTGCGGGCCGGGGTGTCCACGGCGTGACTGCCGGTAGGTGGCCGATCGGCTTCCCACCCTGACTGATGAACGACAAGGAGCAGGACTCCAGTAGGACGTCGGTGCGTCGTCGTACGCCACAGGATGGATCACGAGCCCATCCCCGCGCCGTACGGGTACGTGTGGGGCGGAACAGAGACTGGAGGCGACCCGAGACACTCATTCCTGTACAGAGGACTGGCATGGCTCTACGAGGCAGACGGACGACGTCCGTGCTGACGGTCGGCGCGGTGACAACCGTGATGGCAGCGCTCACCCCTGTGACGGCGTTCGCGGCGGGGGATCCGCTCCAGCAGTACGCGCAGCAGAAACTCCGTTGGGAGCGCTGCGATTCGAGCCGGCCGGAGGCGTTCGAGTGCGCAAAGGCCAAGGTGCCGCTGGACTACAGCGACCCCGGGGGCCGGAAGATCGACCTCGCGATATCGCGGATCAAGGCGGGCAGTGCGAAAGAGCGGCATGGCGTGCTGCTGATGAATCCCGGAGGCCCGGGCGGTCCGGGTCTCACCATGCCCGTGGAGATGCAGCCGCTGCTGCCGGCGGAGGTACGCGAGCGGTTCGACCTGATCGGCTTCGACCCGCGCGGGGTCGGGCAGAGCTCGCCGATCGGCTGCGACCTGACGGCCGACGAACAGACCGTCCAGCACCCCTACAGCGCACGGACGTTCGCGACCGACGTGGCCCGGGCCCGGACGGTGGCCGACAAGTGCTGGGCCAAGGCGGGGGACGTGCTGCCGCACATCACCACCCGCAACACGGCACGGGACATGGACGTCGTCCGGGCGGCACTGGGAGAGAAGAAGATCTCCTACTTCGGGCACTCGTACGGCACGTACCTGGGGGCCGTCTACACGCAGATGTTCCCCCGGCGTTCGGACCGGTTCGTGCTCGACAGCGCGCTCGACCCGACACTCGTGTGGCGAGGGCTGTTCCGGGGCTGGTCGGCGGGGGCCGAACTCGCCTTCACCCGGTGGACCGAGTGGGCCGCCGCGCGCAACGCCACGTACGGGTTGGGGCCGACTCCGGCCGCGGTCCGTAAGACGTACGGGGAGCTCGTCGCCCGCGCCGACCGCACGCCCGTCCCGACCGAGGGCGGGACGCTCAGCGGCGGCGACATCCGTGCGCAGTACGGTGCGTTCGTCCACGTGGAGACCGTCACCCCCTGGATCGTCGCGTTGAGGACCGCGGCCGCGGGCGGACCGCCCGCGCCGACCACGCCGACCGCGTCGGCGATGTCCGACTCCGCGCCGGTACGGGCCGCCGACACGAGGGCGGGGACGTTCGCCGCGGACGTTCCGGCGGACAACATGTCCGCCGTCGTGTGGGCCGTCTTCTGCGGCGACACTCGCAGCTGGCCGCGCAACCCCGAGCAGTACCACCAGGACGTGATCCGGGACCGGGCCAAGTACCCGCTGGCGGGCGACCTGGGGGCCAACATCCAACCGTGCGCGTTCTGGAAGTCGGCGGGAAGCGAGCCGGCCACCGTGGTGAACAACGACGTCGACGCGCTGATCGTGCAGAACCAGTGGGACCCGCAGGCGACACTGGCCATGGCGCAGGGCATGCGGCGGGCGCTGCACGGTGCGCGCATGGTCACGGTGGCCGGCGGTGAGGGGCACGGCGTGGTGGTCGCGGGCCCGTCCTGTGCGGATGCCGGCGTCACGCGGTACCTGACCACGGGCCGGCTGCCCGCGAAGGACCTGACCTGCGGCGGCTAGCTGTATTGATCACGAGCGTTGTTGACGCTTGTCGGGGTTGATCATGGCGAAGACCTCCGGTGTGGTGGAGGTGTCGAGGACTGCACCGCACGGAGGTCTTCGTGTCCCACCGTAATGCCCGGCTGACTGTTCACGGCAGGCGGCTGCTGGTCGAGCGCGTCCGTTCGGCCGCCCCATCGCGCACGTCGCCGCCGAGATGGGGCGCTTGCAGACCTCGGCGCGACCGGCAAGCACACGCGCATCTACCGACCGCAGACCAACGCCAAGGTCGAACGCTTCAACCGCACCCTGCTCGACGAATGGGCCTGCCTACGGCCCTACACCAGCAACGACGAACGAACCACCGCACTGGACACCATCCTGCACCACTACAACCATCACAGGTGCCACACCGCACTCGGAGGCAAGCCACCCATCAGCCGTGTGAACAACCCGGCAGGTCAATACAGTTAGGGCGTAAAACGAGTCCTGCTGCGAGAGAGTCGAACGGAAGGCGCCTGACCAGCAAAACCGCTGGTCAGGCGCCTTTTTCGGGCTTCTAGAAGAAGCCGAGCGCCTTCGGGGAGTACGAGACGAGAAGGTTCTTGGTCTGCTGGTGGTACAGCCTTTTGTTGGCCCTTGACCTGCTGAAACGGTGGTCTCGCTGGTGCGCCATGGGCTTGAGGGTGCCGCGCAGCCGCTTCCTGCGTTCGGTGCCGTAGACGTGGATGCTCTCCAGGCCCTCGTTGATCTCCTTGAGCAGGTGCCATGGGAACTCTCGCCCGGCGTGGTCGTCCAGGTTCGGTAGGAGCGCTTCGTTCAGGAAGCGGACGAGAAAGTCCAGCGCCTGCCCGGCACGGGACTCCACGGCGCGGGCGTTGTGGGTCAGGCCGTAGTGCTGAAGCGCGTTGCGGTCCCGGCCGAGGCTTTTGAGGACCGGGGCGTGGGCATTGGGTGCGGCTGGGGACGTACGACCGCGTTGGCGCTTGCCGCAGTGCTGCACCGCTCGTTCCCGGGCCGGGTGCGGTGCCCGTCACGCGGTCTTCGTGTTCTAGGGCTGCGGGTTGCCCAGCATCTGACAGGTGGCCGCGTCGACGAGGGCCTTGTTTGCGGTCGCGGCCTTCTTTTCCTTGATGCCGAAGTTCGTGATGGTGAAGACCGCGACGCTACGGATGCCGGTGGCGTCGGTGTATGTCTCGCTGGAGTAGCCGGGCAGGCCACCGGTGTGACCCCAGACCGTGCCGCAGGGTGTGTCCACCTTCATCAGGCCCAGCCCGTAACCTCCGCCTTCCTCGGGGGCGTCCACGGTGGTGCGCATCTGCTTCATCTGGGCCTCGGGCAGCAACCGGCCGGACGTGAGCGCGGTGAGGAAGCGCTGCCAGTCCTGCGCGGTGGAGACCATACCGCCTGCCGCCCACGCCCAGCTGGGGTCGATGGCGGTGGTGTCGACGTTGTTGCCGGGGCGTTCGAGCCCGGCGAATCCGACGCCCTCGGGCAGGTCCACGGTCCCGGAAAGGAGGGCCTTCAGGCGCTTCGCGTCCGGTTCGTAGCCGGTCGCGTGAGGTTTCCCGGCGTGCCAGGCGGCGTCCTTGGCCAGGAACGAGTCCTTCATGCCGAGCGGCTTGGTGATCTTCTGCTCGATCAGCGCTGCCAGGCTGCTCCCGGTGGCCTTCTCCAAGATCAGCCCGAGGGCCTCGTAATTGGCGTTGCTGTAAGAGTATTTTTCGCCGGGCTCGGTCGGCGGGTCCTGTTCGGGAGTGGTGGCGAGAAGTTCCTCCGGCCTCCATGTGCGCTGCTCCTGACCGGTGAGCGAGGGCAGGAACTCGGGCGTCAGCAGGAAGTCTTCCAGGCCGCTGGTGTGGTTGAGCAGCATCCGTACGGTGATGCGCGCGCCGCCCTTGACCAGTCCGGGCAGCCACTTCTCGACCGTGTCGTCGAGGCCGATCCTTTTCTGGGCGACCTGTTGCAGGACGAGCGTTGCGGTGAGCGTCTTGGTGTTGGACCCGACCCGGAACCGGTCGCCAACGGCGAGGCGGTGGTCGTCCTTCGTCCAGGCGGCCTGGCGGGCGATCTCGACAGGCTTCCCGTCGCCGCGGTCGATCCGGACGATGACCCCCAGGGAACCGGTGTCGGCCGCCTGCTGCGCGAGGACGCTCAAACGTCCGGCGGCAGCCGTGCGAGCCGTACCCCGCCCGGCCGCGGGTTCGGCTCCGTCTTGCCCGTCGTCCGAGCAACCGACGAGCACCGCGCCCAGGCACGTGGCCAACGCCACAGTCAGCGCCCCTCGAAGAACCCGGTGACGGCGAGACGGAGTGCGTGCGGACATGGCAATTCCCTTCGGCGCGTGGCAGTTGCTCCGTGCGTGGAGGGATCCGGCATTCACCCCGTTGAAGGCGTCTGAAGGCTCCGCGCACAGCGACCATTCAGCCAGCGGCGCGCCCCTGGCACATCGCTCGGTGGAGGGCTTCCCTCCGACACGGCGTCACTCCAAGGAATGACCCCGTGGCAGACGGCGCCTCGCCGTCCCGCCTACCGGGGCGGGGTCAGGACAAGGTGTTCCTGGCCAGCACCGCAGCCTGCGCCCTGCTCTGGCAGCCGGTCTTCGTGAGCACACGGCTGACGTGTGTCTTCACCGTGTGCAGGCTCACCACGAGCCGGTCGGCGATCTCGGCGTTGCTCAGGCCGTCGCGGATCAGACGCAGCACGTCGGCCTCCCGCTCGGTAAGGGTCCTCAGCCGCGCCAGCTCATGGTCACTGGGGCGGTGCCGGCCACGGAGATGGCCCTCGATGATCCGGTGGGTCACCGCGGGGCTCAGTGTTCTGTGCCCGGCCGCCGCGGCGCGTACGGCCCCGGTCAGCTCCTCGTACGAACTGTTCTTGAGGAGAAAGCCGGACGCCCCGGCGGCGAGCGCGTCGTCGACGTATTCGTCCAGGTCGAACGTCGTCAGCATGAGCACCCGGCTGCCCTCCGGCCCGGTCAGTCCACGGCGCTGAAGCTCGGCCAGTGCCCACAGACCGTTGCGGCGCGGCATACGGATGTCCATCAGCAGCACATCCGGCCGCAGCCGTGCGCACGCCTCGACAGCACTCTCACCGTCGTCCGCGGTGCCCATCACGGTGATGTCCGCCTGGCTGTCCAGGATGGCGCTCAGCCCGGCCCGGATGACCGGCTCGTCGTCCACGACGAGCACCCTGATCTGCTCAGTCACCCGCACACTCCAACGGCATCGTGGCCACCACGCGGAAGCCGCCGTCGCCGGTCGGGCCTGCCGTGAGGTCGCCGCCCAGCGCACCCACGCGTTTGTCCATGCTCACCAGACCAAGTCCGATGCCCGCGTCGGCCGCGCCACGCCGCGCGGCGGGACCGTTCACCACCTCGCACCGCAACCGCCCCGCGGCTGACTCGACAGTCACCCGGACCGGCGCCCCGGGCGCGTGCCGACGCGCGTTGACCAGTGCCTCCTGCACGACACGATAACCCGCCAGCCGCACCGCTCCTGGCACGGCCTCCGGTGCGAGATCCATCATCAGCTCGACCCTTCCTCCCATGGCACGGTGGCCGTCCAGCAACGCGTCCAGCTCGGCAAGGTCCGGCGTCGGCCGGAGCGGGACCGCGTCCGCGGGATCGCGCAGCATCCGCAGCAGATCCCGCAGCTCACCGCTGCTCTGCCGGCCCGCCGCCGCCAGCCCGTCGACCTGGGCACGGGCCCAGTCGGGCAACTCGCCACCGCGGGCCCGCAAAGTCTCCGCGTGAACGACAAGCAGGGTCAGCGAGTGCGCGACCACATCGTGCATCTCACCGGCGATCCGCGTCCGCTCCCGCTGCGTGGCCTGCGCCGCCTCCAGAGCCTGCGCCCGGCGTGCGTCGGCGGCCCGCTGCTCCGCCGCGGCCAGCAGCGCCTGCCGCGTCCGTGCGGCGAACCCCATCACCCAGGCCAGCGGCATCGGGGCCAGCGCAGCGAGGACGTCCAGACCGCCCCGGAAGTCACTGGAATCGGTCGTCATCCGGTTGAGCCACAGACCCGCCTCGCCCAGCACGGCGACGCCCAGCACCGCCGACAGCGTCCGCCTCCAGCTCGCACCGTGATGACCCAGGTTGTAGAGCAGCACCGCCAGCGGCAGGAAGACCAGGGGTGACAGCTTGGCCCCCTCGCTCGCTCCCCCCACCAGCGCCACCAGAAGAGCCCCGAAACCCACGACGACGGCGGTGGCCGGCATCCGCCGCCGCAGCAGCAGGACCACCACGCCGACCGCCTCGTACAGAGTGAGCGACACCCAAGCCGGCCCAGAGGCATCCACGTACGGCTGCGACAGAAGCGCGGGCAGAAATGTCAGTACGAGCAACCCGGCATCGGTGCCCCACCCGTGCCACCTGCCGTCCATCACTCTCATCCGTCGACACTACTGGGGGTTGCCGAGGTGGCTCATCGACCTTCTCCTACACGTGTCGGCCCCTCCCATCCTCATGTGCCGCGGCCCCAGTTGGCGGGGGCGTGTCGTGTTCGGACAGTCGAATTGTTCCAGGACGGCGTCTCGCATGCGGAAAACGCGAGGGCGGTGGGGGTGTGCCGGCGACAGGAGTCTCCAGGCTCCTGTCGCCGGCATGACGAGCAGCACGGTCACCAGCAGGACGACGTGGGCAACGGAGTGCACCCGGTCCGCGACGCGGGCCGCGATGCGACGGGTGAGGGCGATGGTGGGCAGTGAGCCGCCCAGCAGTGCGGCGCAGGCGAGACGGTCGACGTGGCCGAGCCGGCCGGCCAGGACGCTGGGCGGGGTCGGGATCGGCGCGGGGACGGTCACGCCGGCGGCGCGAATGCGGTGATGGCGTCGACGAGGTCGGCCGGGGCTTCCAGCGGGATCAGGTGACCGGTGTGGGGGACCACCACGAAGTCGGGGCGGGAGAGGTAGGGCACCAGGTTGTCACGGAGCACGCCGACGGGCTCCACCTGGTCGTGTTCTCCGGCGACGACGAGAGCGGGCACGCTGACCATGCGCGTGTACTCGGTGATGTCCTGCGCGATGCCGTGCAGCGGCCACTCGGTGCGGGCGGCGCCGGTGACGGTCCGCGAGTCGGTCACGATCTGCGCCTTGACCGACGCGGGCAGCTCGGTCGCGGTGAGGACGTGATCCCGTGCCCCGGCCACGGACTCGGCGGAGTCGTAGGCGTGCGACAGGGCTTCCTGGTACTCGGGAGTGACGTGTGCGGGGGGCTTCGCCGGGCCGGAGCCGACGAGAACGATGCCGCGCAGGCCGGCGGGCCGGGTGGACGCGACCAGCTGTGCGACCTTGCCGCCCATCGAATGCCCCACCAGGACGTAGTCGGTGACCCCCGCATCCGCGAGCACGGCGAGCGTGTCGTCGGCGAGCTGACCGAGCGTGTAGGGACCGGGCAGAGCGCTCGACCGGCTCCACCCCCGGAAGTCGACCGTGAGCACGCCACGGCCAGCCAGGCGGTCGACGACGAGGTCCCAGGTGCGGGCGGAACCGCCCCAATAGTGCAGGAACACCAGAGTCGGTCCGGTCCCCGGCTGATGGTCGTAAGTGGGCAGTAGCGTCTGCCGCGTCGTGTCCATGATGGCTCTTCCGATCGATGCTCTGGGCGATTGCCCTGTGCATTCATTGAAGCTTTTGCACCAGGGGTGGGGCATCGGCGTGACAGGTCACCCGATGGTGAAAACTGGACTCATGAGCGTGATCCGGCAGATGACCTACCAGCCCGTGGGACGCCGCGCCGTCTCGGTCGAGATGATGACGTTCGGCCGCCTTCGCGAGCTGAACGACGGTGACACACAGCGCGCCGACTTCCACGTCCTCGCCGTCGTCGACGCCGGACCCGGCTCAGTCAGCGTCGATTTCCTCTACCACCCGCTCCAGGATCGGTCCGCGGTGTGGATCCCACCCGGCGCGGTGCACCGGTGGGACGACATCGCCGAAGTGACGGGGCATCTCGTGCTGTTCGTGCCGACTGCGCCGGTCACCCACGCCACCCGGGAACTCGTCGCTTCCCCCGACCCGGCCGCGCACTGGAGCATCCCCGACGCCGACTGGCCCTTCGTCGACGCGGCGCGCAGCCATCTCCTCCTCGAAGCATCCGCCCCACCCAGTGACTGCTCGACGGAACTGCCCGGAATCCTGCTCTCCGCGCTCGTCACCCGGCTGCACCCACCGCACGCCGAAGCACGGCTCACCCCTCTGGTGTTTCGGTTGTTCCGCTCCAGCGTCGAAGCGCACTTCCGGCAACACCACGACGCCGGCTACTACGCCCGTGCGCTGGGATACGCGCCCCGCACCCTGTCACGAGCGGTGCAGCGGGCCACCGGCCGCACCGCGAAGGCGTACATCGTCGAACGGATCGTCCTGGAGGCGAAACGGCTCCTCGCACACGACCGCCTCACCGCCGCCCGCTGCGCCGACGTACTCGGCTTCCCCGACGCATCCAACTTCTCGGTGTTCTTTCGCAAGGCGACAGGCATGCGCCCGGGCGCGTGGCAGGCGACGGTGACCGCCGAGTGAGGAGGTGCCCGCAAGAACACTCACCCCGGATGGGGCGAGCGCGCAGCTGGGGTTCGTCGCTCCGGATGGGTGGAAGGCGACGGCCTCGGCATACGAGAAGGCGACCGGCGAGGCCGTACAGACGGCGGCCGGAGCCGCGCAGGCGGTCAGGACGAGCAACCCGTTCGAGACGCACACGATCAGCACCCGACGGTTCCACGGCGCTGGCGGGCGTCGACAACGGCGCGACCTCGGACGGGCTGACCGCCGCCACGAGGGACGCCCTGCGGGAAGCCGCCGAGAAGGGCCGGGTGGCCGGGCGGACGGCGGAGGCCGGCGGCAGTACCCTGGACACCAGCGCTTCGGACAGCGGGGTGATCGTGACTGGGGCGATCGCCGAGCCGCCCGCCCGATCCTCAGGGGCTCCGACCGCGCGATCAGACGGCGCGTCAAAGCACGGGCCACGCTGGGGATATCCGAGAAGGTTCACGCCCTCGCACTCGAGGCGTACGACCGGATGATCGGCCTCGGGCCGGGCGAGATCTCGGTGGACGGCTGTATCGCCAAGGCCCCATCCGGTGGCGAGAGGGCGGGGCGGTCGCCGGTAGACCGAGGTAAGCAGGGGCTGAAACGCTCGGCCGCGTCCGAGGCGTGCGGTGTCCCGCTCGGGATCGTCTCCGACGGGGCCAACCGGCACGACTCGCCAACGGCCCCGTGCCGCGCGCAGGGCGTGGCACCGGGGCGTTCAGGGCGGTTCCGTGGCGGCCGGGCTACTCGGACTTGATGGCCTGGACCATGTTGAGCTTCGCTGCCCGCCGGGCCGGCCACAGCGCGGCCAGTACGCCGACCATTGCGGCGAGGGCGAGGAAGAGACCCATCCGGCCCCAGGGCAGCACCGTTTCGTAGGTCGACAGTTGACCGGTGGCCTTGATCAGCTCCCCGGTCGCCCAGGCGAGGAAGACGCCGAGGCCGATGCCGAGTACTCCGCCGAAGAGGGAGATCACCAGCGACTCCAGGCGGACCATCTGCTTGATGCCGCGGCGGTCCGGGCCGATGGCGCGCAGCATGCCGCTCTCCTGCGCCCGTTCGAAGACCGACATCGCCAGGGTGTTGATGACGCCGAGCACCGCGACGATCACCGTCATGGCCAGCAGGCCGTAGAGCATGTTCAGCATCAGGGTGATCGTCTTGGCGATGTCGCCGGAGACGTCCTTCTTGTCCGCGACGGTGATCGCCGGGCCGTGCCATCGTTGCCTGGCGTCCCGGTCGGCGCGCACCCGGATGTGATCCGACTCGCCCACCCGGCTCGCATCAGGATTGCGCACGGCCTGCATTGTCTCGTCGAGATCTGCGTCGTACCGTCAATTCGCCTACAGCAAGGAGTACTTCATGCACATATCCAGGCGCCGCACCAGACGGGCGGGTGCCGTCATAGGGGTCTGTGTGCTCGCGCTCGCCGGCCTTGCCGCCCCCGCCGAGGCCGCGCCCGGCCCCCGGGTCCGGGTGGAAGTCCCCGGCCCCGCGGGCGGCATGGCGGGATCCGGCTACCGGGACGTCCCCCGCAGCTTCCCCCATACCCAGGCAGCCGCTCCGAAGGCGTTCACCGGCGCGGCCGACGGCCAGGTCACCAAGGTGATCGACAACGGCGACACCAAGGACCGGCTCGACATCGTCGTCATCGGTGACGGCTACACCGCCGACCAGCTGGACCAGTTCCACACCGACGCCAAGGAGAAGTGGAACGACTTCCTCGGCGTGGAGCCCTACCGCACGTACCAGAAGCTCTTCAACGTCTGGACCGTCGACGCCGTCTCCGCCGAGAGCGGGGTCAGCGGCGACCCCGGCAAGGACGTCACCCGCAACACCGCCCTCGGCGTGCACTTCTGGTGCGACGGCACCGAACGACTGCTCTGCGTCGACCAGCAGAAGGTGGACGCCTACGTCGCCAAGGCACCGCAGGCCGATCTGGTGCTGGTGCTCGCCAACAGCAGCAAGTACGGCGGCGCCGGCTACAACGAGGCCAGCCCGAAGCTCGGTTACGACGGCATCGCCACCGCGGCCGCCCACAACCAGGCGTCCAGTCAGGTCGCCGTCCACGAGACCGGTCACTCCCTGGGCAAGCTCGCCGACGAGTACTCCTACCCCGGCGTCCCCGAGTACGAGCAGTACACCGGGCCCGAGAAGCCCGAGGCCAACTCGTCGGTGCTGACCGCCGACGCCATGGCGTCCGCACGCACCAAGTGGTACCGCTGGCTGGGCGCGGCCTCACCGGACGGCGGGACGGTCGGGGCGTACGAGGGCGGCAACTACTACGTCAAGCGCCTGTACCGGCCCACCGCCGACTCCCTGATGCGGACCCTGGGCAAGCCCTTCAACCTGCCCGGTGCGGAGGCCATGATCGCCGGCTTCTACCGGCACGCCACCCCCGCCGCCCCGGCCGACCGCGCCCAGGCATGGCACACCACGGCCCGGCTCGCCCTGCCCCGGGCGCAGGACGCCGCCCATGGCCCGGTGACCGTCCGCTGGTACCTCGACGGGGCCGAACTGCGCCGCTTCCGTGATCGCGACCGGGTGCCGATGCGGGGGTTGGCACTGGGGCGTGGCGCCCACCGGCTGACGGCCGTCGTCACGGACGGCACCGTCGCGGTCCGCGACCCCGCCCTCCGCACCCACCTGACCGGCTCCACCGGCTGGACGGTGCAACACGGTTCCGGTTCCGCCGCGGACCGCACCGCTCCGGTCGTGGCGAAGCCGGATGCCGTGCCGTCGCCGACACCAGGTGGTGCGGTGGCCGCCGCCGGGTGAGAGGGGCCGCCCTCTCCCACCCGGGCACCCGGGATCGCCCCGGTCCGGGCACCTGGCCGGGGCGATCGCGCCCACCGCTCACCAGGGGATCCGGCCCCTGGCGTCGAAGCGGCCGACCGGGCCTCGCCCCGCCCCTCTCCCGCACGCTCGGGCGGCCACCGGCCACCGGCGTCACGGAACAACTCGCACCACCCCCTCGACCCCTCCCGCCCCGACTTGCCGGACCCGGTGTACTGGGTCACCCCACGACACCTGGCCGGTGACGACGACGCCCTCGCCGAGCGGATCGGCGACACCCTGCGCGGCCTTGGCTGGCGCATGTGGCCGACCTCCCTCGACACCCTGCTGTACGTGAGCCCGGACGAGCTGCGCGGCGCCGGGTGGATCCTCGCCAGCTACCCGTTCGAACTCGGCGGACTCCCGGTTGCCTCGCAACTGTCCGTCCGTCCCCATGCCGACGCCGCCCTGACGGAGTGGAACGCCTACTTCACCGCCGGCGTCCCGCCCGAGGCGCTCGCCGACCTCCTTCTCGCACTCGATGCCCGGGAGGCGCCCGACACGGGTTTTGCGGATCACGAGTCGGTCCTCACGGCGCTCAGCGCGCGGGGCTGGCTCCGCGACATGGACCGCCCGCGCACGACTGCCACGGACCCCGGCTTCTCCGGGCACGTCTCCCTGGAGACGCTGCCGCCGCCTATCCACGACGCCGACCCGCGCGATGACCTTCTGGGCTGGCAGGCGTGGGCTGAACCCGCCCTGGCGCCCCCTCCCTGTGGTGTGCCAGCTTCAGCGCGAGCGTTCCGCACGACCTCGTCGCCGCCTTCGCCTCCTCGCGGGCCTCCTCGGTCCCGGTACCACGGCGCACTCTGCCGGAGAGTTCGCAGGGTCGGCTCACCGTCGTCCGGCGCGGCTGACGCCCTGCCAGGGCCCACACGTCCGGTCTCCCACGCCCGTCTCCTGCCTGCAAGCGGCAGACGGCGCACATCGCTGTGCCCAACAGCTTCATGGGCCACCTCGCTCGTCCACCTTCAGGAGGTCTGCTCGTCACTGCCCTTGATCCGCCTCGCCATCGCCCGGCGAACAGCACCGCCCACCATGTTGGCGGAGCGCCGGGGCCTGACCGTGATGCGCGCCGGCCGACGCGGACGCCGTGGTCGAGGGCCCGGACGTGGTTCCCGCCCCGCCCGCGCCCGGGCGTCCTCGACCACCTGCTGAAACTATTGCATCTGATACGGTCGTAGATATGACGAACGATTTCGGCCCCCAGGCGTCCGCCGAGACCGTGCTGCGGATGACCCCCGGCACCAAGGCGGTCGTCTGGGGCCTCTGCACGGCGGCCGGCGCCGGCCTCGGGCTCGCCGTCCCCTGGCTGCTGGACTTCGCCGCCCGGCACCCGATCCCGTACGCCGACACCGTGCGCTTCCTCGGCTCCTTCGACTCCCCCGCTGTGGTCGTCGGCCGGCCGGTGCTGCTCGCCGCCGCCGGACTCGTGATCGGGCTCCTCCTCACCCACCACAGCGCCGTCCTGCGGATCTCGGACGAGCGCATCACCGTCACCACCGGCGACGAGACCCGCGTCATCGCCCGGGAGCAGGTCGGCGGCGTCTACCGCCACGGCGAGAAGGTCCGGATCGAGTCGCCGGTCGGCCGCGTCCTGTTCGACGACGACGTCGAGGGCGGGAAGGCAGCCGTCGCCGCCGCCTTCCGGCGCCACGGCTACCCCTGGGAGAGCGCCTGAGCCGCCCGCCCGGCGGCCGGGGCCCCGCTCCCGCCCGCGTGTGGCACAGTGGCCGCACCACCCCGCCCGGGGACATGCCGTGACGAATCGAGAAGGTCCTTCGTGCCCGACTACAAGCCCGCGCCGCGCACGGTCGTCGAAGCCTGCTTCGACCCCGAGGGCACCGCCTCGCTCGGGTATGTCTACGACCTCGCCGCAGCAGCCGGCCTGGCCGACCAGCCGATCCGACTGGCCGTCCGCCGGCTGGAGGCGGCGGGCGTGGTACGCCAGGAGGGACGCGGCCGCAAGGGCACCCTCCACCTCACCGACGCGGGCCGGCTCCGCGCCGACGCCGACGCCCGGTTCATCGCCCTCGCCCACGCGCAGGACGCCGGACTCGCCCCCTGGGACGGGCTCTGGCGCCTCCACACCTTCTCCGTCCCCGAGCAGCACCGGGCGGACCGCGACGCGCTGCGCGCCGCACTGACCCGGCTCGGCGCGGCCGCGCTCGCGCCCGGCACCTACGTCAGCCCGCACGACCTCCGGGAGGATCTCGTCGGCGAGACCTCGCGGGCCCTCGTGGACACCTACCTGATCACCGCGGAGGCCACCCGGCTGACCGGCCCCGGATTCGGCGGCCCGGCCGCCGCCGCGGAACGCCTCTGGCCTGCGGCCGCCACCGTCGAGGCCTACCGCCCGCTCGCCGAGGCCCTCGACGAGGACCCGCCCCCCGCCGGGCACGGCTCCACCGGGCCGGTCGTCGGCGCACTGCGCCTGGCCGACGCGTTCGGCCACGCCCTGGAGCACGACCCGCTGCTTCCCCCGGAGCTGCGCCCCTCCCCCTGGCCGCCGTCACGGCTGCGACGGGCCTTCCGGGAGCGCTGGACCGCGATCCGCGAGCAGGCGCCGGACCTGTCGCTGTTCCGCGCGTTCGACCCGTCCGCCTGAGCGTCCAGGCCCCGGGGTGTCCGGCCGCTCAGGCCGGCGCCTGCGGCGGCTCCTCCACCAGGGCCCCGATGGCGGCGAGTTCGACCTCCGCGGCCCGGACGGCGGCCGCGCTGAAGTCCACGCTGCCCGGACCGAGCGTGATGCGCACCCGCAGCGGGCCGTCCGCGGCCACGGTCCGCAGGACGTCCCGGGCGAAGTCCTCGGGGCGGCCCACCAGCGGCGAGCGGATCGCCCAGTACCTGATCCACCTCGCCGACGGGGCCCCGGGCTCACGCTCCTCGAACGGACCGTCAACGGCCGCCCCGGCCTGGTCGCCCGGCACGCCGGCGTCAACGCGACGGTGGCGGCGTCCGGCCTGGCGGACGGCCGGGGCACCTACATCCGGGCGGTCCGCAACCCGGAGAAGCTGCGCCCGTGGAGCACGAGCCGCCTGCCCGCCGACGCCCCTCAGAGTTCCTCCACCACCTCCACCCCGGGGCACTCGCGCGCGAGGTCGCGGAAGAACCGCTCCCCGTCGATCACTGCCTCCGGCGCATGCACCCCCGCCGGCACCATCGTCCCGTCCAACAGCTGCGCCAGCCCCAACCCCGCCGGAACCCCCGTCGCCTCCGCCATGTCCGCCAGCAGCGCCTCCGCCCCGTTCAGACGGGCGAGGGCTGCGGCCGGGCGGCCGTCGCGCGTGCCGGTGGCGGCGGCGAAGAACGGCGGAAGGGTGCCCGGGCCCCGGAGACGAGGGGCGCGGGCGGCGGCGCGCAGGGCGCGGCGCACGGTGGGGTGGTCGAGGCCGGCGGCGGCGCTCTCGTTGGTCAGCCGTCCGGCGTTGAGCTCGTCGCGCAGCACGTGCAGGTAGGCGGCGGTGCCGACGGACATCACCATGAGGTTGGCCGCGTCGCCGGCGGGCCGCAGGCTGCGGTGCAGGGTGACCGGCTCCGGGTGGCCGACGGTGTAGGCGGTGCCGCGGTGGCCGCCGGGCAGGTCGAGGGTGACCGGGCGCAGCGGGGGCCGCCGGACGAGCCGACCGCCCTCCACCGCCGCGACCGTCCCGCTGATCTGCTGCATCCAGTGCACGGCGGCGGCCGACACCGCGCCGCTCGGGTCGCGCAGCGAGGTGTCGGCCTCCGGGTCGACGTCGACCGGCCAGGCGGTGTGGACGTCGGTCAGGGTGTCGAGGCGGGCGGTGGCCCGGGCGGCGAGCAGGTTGCTGACGCCGGGGCTGGCGCCCATGCCGAGCACCGCGCGCACCCCGGCCGCGCGGGCATCGTCGTGCAGCTCCAGCATCTCGACGGTGGGTTCCCAGTCGTCGCAGATGTCCAGGTAGTGGGTGCCGGTGCGGATCGCGGCGCGCAGCACGTCGAGGCCGTAGCGGTAGTACGGGCCGACGGTGTTGACCACGGCGTCGGCCTCCGCGAGGGCCGCGTGCAGCTCCCGCTCGTCGGTGACGTCGACCCGGGTCGCGCGTACGGGCACCGGTGAGCCGGCGGCCAGGGCGGCGGCGCGGCGGGCGGCGTCGAGGTCGCGGTCGGCGATCACCAGTTCGTGGACGCCGGGCAGTGCGGCCGCGACCCGGGCGGCGACCCGGCCCATCGCGCCGGCTCCGCCGAGGGCGAGCAGTTTCATCGTGGGTCAGACCTTTCGGTGGTCCAGCGAGGTCAGGAAGTTCCGCATGCCGTCGAGGTAGCCGGGGGTGAACAGCGAGCGCGGTGCGGCGATGGCCAGGAAGGTGCTGCGCAGTTCGGAGTCCTCGATGTCCTTGGGCACGATGTTGTGGGTCGAGTCCTCGAAGCGCAGGACGTGGAGCAGGCCCGGAGTGGTGATGAGGCGGCGGTAGCCGGCCTCGGTGTCGTCGCTGTCGACGTTGACGTCCCGGCCGCCGAGGACGAGCTGCACCGGCACCTGGAGGGCGGCGAGGTCCTCGGTGGCGTCGGAGAGGTAGTTGCGCTTGTTGAACGCCCAGCGCTTGGGCGTCAGCCCCTGGGTGTCGCCGCCGGCGGCCCGGTACTGCTCGAAGGTCGCACTGGCCCGCAACGCGGCCAGGTTGCGGTCGCTGCGGGCGACGGCTGTGGCGGTCTCCTCGGGCGAGGCGTGCCGCTCCCTGAGCTCGGCGAGCAGGTTGTAGCGGCCCTGCTGGAGCCAGTTGACGGCGGGGCCGACGGCGATCACGAACTTGACGTCCGGGGACTGCCGGGCGGCCTTGGGCATCACCCAGCCGGCCTGGCTGGCGCCCCAGAGCCCGATCCGGTTCGGGTCGATGCCGGGCTGGGTCCTGGCCCAGCGGATCGCGGCGAGGGTTTCGTCGGCGCGGTCCTGGATGCTCTGGTCCAGCCAGTTGCCGGGGGCGTTGTTGACGCCGGGCTTGTCCCAGGAGAGCGTCGCGTACCCGGCCTTCGCCATGGCCTCCCAGAGCGGGCGGTAGAAGGTGTCGTGGGTGGCGTCGGTGGGTCCGTCGCCGTGGACGAAGACCACGAGTCCGTACGGTCCGTGGCCGCCGGTGGGGCGGGCCAGTACGCCCTGGAGCGGCTGCTTGCCGCCGGTGACGGTGACCCGCTCCTCCGTGATGTCGTACTCGTTCTGGTACGCGACCCAGCCGCCCGCGCCGGCCATCAGCACGGCCACGGCCAGCAGCGATCCCCAGAGCCGCGGGCGCTTGCCGAACATCTTCATATCGCTCACTCGCCAATCTATCGTTCTTGAAACGACCGTAGCAAATATGAACGCTCAGGGGGGTCGTCATGCCGGAGATCCCGACCGCGTGCCGGTGGCCGCGATGGTGCGGCGGCCTGTCGGAGACCGAACTGCTCACCTCGGCCGTCGAGTTGGCTGTCGTCTTCACCGAGGCGAGCGAGCCCGACCCGCTGCTGCCGCGGCCCCGGCCCGGCGCCGAGGCCCGCGCGCGGTCGCCCGCTGCTGGGACCTGCTGCTCGCCGACCCGAAGCCGGGAGCGCCCCGGCTGTGCCGGCCAGCCGATGTGTCGCTGGAGCGCGTGCGTGAGCTCGTAGCCGTCGGGCAGGCCGAAAGCCTGACCTCGGAGTACAAGGAGAGCTTCGCGCAGAAGATCCCCGATTCCGTCGCGGCGATGGCCAACAGCTACGGCGGCCTGATCCTGGTTGGCGTGACCGAGCGCAAACTGGACGACCGGATCATCGGGTTCCCGAGTCGACGATCGTTCAGATCGTCAGCGCCTGCGACCAGAAGCTGGAACCGCCGTGGGAGCCCGAGATCATCCCGGTGCCGCTGACCGGCGGTGACGACCTGGCGGCCGCGCTTGCGCCCGGTGTGGCCGCGGCGGCCACTCGAAGCAGTGGAGCGGTAACTCCCCTCGTCTGGCGCAACTACAGCCGCCTGAGCGAGGCTCTCGACCGATTCCGGCAGCGGGCAGGCGACCTCGTCTTGCCTGAGGGCGAGCCGTGCCACGGCGACGACACCCTGCTGTGGGCTCCCAAGGGCCGGGCTCGCGTCCCAGGCGCGGATGTCGCTGACGACGCGCTCGGCGAGGTCGGCGCCGCCCTCGCCGTGGCCGATCACGCCGAGCTCCCGGTACCGGCCCTGGGTGACGGCGGTGCAGATGGCGCCGCAGCTGGCGTCGTGGTCGCCGGCGAGGGCGGCGATGGAGCGGCCCTCCAGGTACGGGTGCCGTTAACGAACGTGTCATGCGCCTTGGTGCGGGGCAGGTGCCCGGCCGACTCCTTCGGCCGGGAGGCGGTTCACAGATCGCGGAGCGCGGGCAGGACCTGCTCTCCGACGCGGGCTGTCCAGTCGGCGGGGTCGGGGCCGGAGGGGTTGACCCAGACCTGTTGGACGCCGAGTTCGGCGTACTCCCGCATGGCAGCCAGGAAGGCGTCGATGTCGGCGAGGGGGTCGAAGTGCCCGATGATGGTCTTCTTGATCTCGGCGGGGTCCCGGCCCTCGGTGTCGCAGTGGCGGGTAAGGACGTCGAGCTTGTGGGCGACTTCGCCCGGGTCGAAGGCGAAGAGGTTGCAGGCGTCTGCGTAGCGGGCGACCAGGCGCAGCGTTTTCTTCTCGCCCATGCCGCCGATCACGATGGGCGGTCCCGGCTGCTGGACCGGGGCCGGTGAGCAGATCGTTTCAGCGAGCCGGTAGTGGTGCCCGGTGTACGGGCCGGTGTCGTCGCTCCACATCTGCCGGCAGATCTGCAGGGTTTCTTCCAGGCGCTCGAAGCGTTCGGGTACGGGTGGGAAGGGGACGCCGAGGCCGTGGTGCTCGCGTTCGTACCAGGCGGCTCCGATGCCCAGCATGGCGCGGCCGCCGGAGAGTACGTCCAGGGTGGTGACGGTCTTGGCCAGGAGGCCGGGGTGGCGGTAGGTGACGCCGGTGACCAGCAGGCCCAGGGACAGGTGCTGGGTCTGGGCGGCGAGGAAGCCGAGGGTGGTGTAGCCCTCGAGCATGGGGTCGAAGGCGGTGGTTCCGGGTTGTTCCATCTGGAACCAGTGGTCCATCAGCGTCAGCGCCGAGAAGCCCGCCTCGTCGGCGGCGCGGGCGGTGGCGGTCAGTACGGAAGGCAGCGCCTGGGGGCCGCCGGGGACGTCGAACCTGGGCAGATGCAGCGCAATATCCATATTCCTCGGGTCACTTCGCGGTCGGGTGTGAGTCGGGGGTGATGACTCTGCGGACGGCTTCGACCAGGGCGGCCCGGTGGGCGGCCAGGCGGTCGGCCGAGGTGGGGTCGGCGCCGTCGGCGGCCAAGAGGTCGGCCGGGCTGATCAGCCAGCTGGCCGCCATGCCCTGGACAAGGACGAGCAGGTCGGTCGCCGGCAGGCCGCTCGGGTGCGCGGAGCCGTGCTGCCCGGCCATGGCCTGCACCTTCGAGGTGTAGACGTCGGCCGCGTCCGGTCCGATGGCGGGGCGTTCCAGCTGGCGCCACAGGCTCAGCCGCAGCGCCTCGGGGTGGGTCAACAGATGATCGAACATCCGGCCGGCGTAGCCGGGCAGGTCGTCCTCGGTGACCGGGACCTCGGCGATCAGTGTTCCGATCACATGGTGCAGGACGGCGCTGAACAGGCCCTCCTTGTTGCCGAAGTAGACATAGATCATCCGCTTGTTCGCCGCGGCGACTTCGGAGATCCGGTCGATGCGGGCCCCTGCGAAGCCTCGTGCGGAGAACTCCTCCACGGCGGCGTCAAGGATCTTCCTGCGCGTGGCAGCGGCATCTCGTGACATGGCCCCACCTTAGGTAAATAACCAGTTATTGACAATCTCGGCGATCGGGTGTCTGCTGATAACCATCCGGTTAGTTATCTACGGAGGGAAACCGATGAAGCGCTGGATACTCCCGGCAGACGTGACCGATGCGGCCAAGCTGGTGCTCGACGAGGTGCCGGTGCCGGTGCCGGGGCCCGGCGAGGTGCGCATTCGCGTCCGGGCGATCTCGATGAACTACCGCGACCAGCTGGTTCTGAAGGGCCCGTTCGGGCGGCTGCCGGGCCGCGACCTGGTCCCGCTCTCGGATGTCGCCGGTGAGATCGATGCCGTCGGCCCGCAGGTCGAGCAGTGGCGTGTGGGCGACCGGGTCACCAACCTGCACGTGCTCGGTTGGAGCGACGGCCGTCCGCCTGCCGCGATGGGCCTGGGTCTGGGCGCGCTGGAGGAGGACGGAGTGCTCGCCGAGTACGTCGTCCTGCCTGCCGAACGCGTCATGAAGGCGCCGGCGAACCTCGACCACGCCGAGGCCGCAACCCTGCCCGTGGCCGCCCTGACCGCCTGGAACGCCCTCTTCGGCGACCAGCCGATCACCGCGGGCAGCACCGCCCTGATCATCGGCAGCGGCGGCGTGTCGCTGTTCGCCCTGCAACTCGCCCGCGCCGCCGGCGCCCGCGTCTACGCGACCGTCCGGAACGACGCGAAGGGCGAGGCGCTGGTCCGGCTCGGTGTCGACGGCTTCGTGAACAGCGTCACCGAACCCCAGTGGGGCCAGGCGGTGTTCGAGCTGTCCGGCGGCGTGGACAAGGTGGTCGACATCGTCGGCGTATCGATCATGCCCCAGGCCCTGACCGCGCTCGCGCCCGGCGGCGAGGTCGCCACCCTCGGACTGTTCGACGTCGCAGGCGAGCCGCTGGACGGGTACGCCCTGCTCGGCAAGCAGGCGCGTGTCCGTGGTGTCGCGGTCGGCAGCCGGACCATGCACGACGACCTCGTGCACTTCGTCGAGACCCACGACATCCACCCCGTGATCGACCGGCGGATCGACTTCCTCGACGCCCCCGCTGCCTACACCACTCAGACCTCCGGCGGACTGTTCGGCAAGGTCGTCATCGAACTCGGCTGACCCGGTCCCATGCCGGCGCGGTAGAACGGAAGCCTTCATGGCCAACTTCGACAGAGTGCGCATCAACCAGCTCAGCGACCAGGGACTCGCCTGGTTCGCCGAGGTGCTGCGGGTCATCGAGACCCTGGACATCAACGCATACGTCGCCTTGATGGCGCCGGACGTACGCCTCGTGGCCGCCTCAAAGGCGACGGCGTCCACCACGCCATGCTCGGCATCGCCCGGATGCACAACCTCGCCATCACCGGATAGATCGAGCGGCCCTCGCTACGGCTGACCGTGCCTGAGTCAGATCGAAGATCATTTACGGGACAACCCTTAGCCATCGTCGGCGACCACGGTCTCGTTGTCGGACATGCCGGGTTCCACGGACCGCCTGATGAGGTCGGACCGCCGGTCCAGCGGGTGGCATCGAGACGGCACCGTGCCCGCCCCCGGCGGTCCGGTTCGGCCTGGTTCAGGCTTCCTGGCCGGTGGCGGCGAGGACGATCTCCCGGATGGTGACGTTCTGCGGCTGCCGGTAGGCGTAGGCGATGGCCTCGGCCACGACCTGCGGGGCCAGCGCGCCGCCCGCGGACTTCTTCCATGCCTCGTAGTCGCTCTTGATCTGCTCGTCGCTGGTGTGGGAGAGCAGTTCGGTCTCCACGGCGCCGGGGGCGATGGTCACCACCCGTACGCCGCTCGCGGCGACCTCCTCGCGCAGGTTCTCCGACAGGGCGTGCACGGCGAACTTGGTGGCGACGTAGGCGGCATGGTTGGGGAAGGTCTTGCGGCCCGCGACGGAGCTGATATTGATGACCGTGCCCCTGCCCCGGGTGAGCATGCCGGGCAGCACCGCTCGGGTGCCGTACAGCACGCCCTTGACATTGAGGTCGATCATCCGGTCCCACTCCTCGGCCGGCTGGTCGGCGATGCGGCTCAGCAGCATCACCCCGGCATTGTTGACGATCGCGTCCACCGGACCGAACCGCTCCTCCGCCTCGCGCACGGCTTCCTCGACGGCATGGCGGTCGGTGACGTCCACCTGCCGGCACAGCGTGTCCGGCAGACCGAGCTCCTCCAGCTTCTCCAGCCGGCGGGCGAGCAGCAGAAGCGGGTGGCCCTGCGAGGACAGCAGTCGCGCGGTCGCGGCGCCGATACCGGAACTGGCGCCGGTGATGACGATCAGGGGCTTGGCCATGGGAAACCTCCGGGGAGATGTGCGGTGTCGCATCCCAGGAGAGCACCGTCCACAGCCCGACGCGCACCGGCAGAGGAGCCCGGGTCCACCGGGGGTTCGGCAGACCCCCCCCTCGCGTGGCGCGCGGCCCCGCACACCGCCCTAGGCTGAAGGAATGAGCACGTCAGCGGAGCGCGGACCCAACGTGGAACTGCGGGACTTCCTGCGCTCGCGCCGGGCGCGGATTCGCCCCGAGGAGGCGGGGCTGAGCCCGCACGCCGGGCGGCGCCGGGTCCCCGGGCTGCGCCGCGAGGAGGTCGCCGAGCTGGCCGGGGTCAGCGTCGACTATTACGTACGCCTGGAGCGCGGCCGCACCCCGAACGCTTCGGCCGCCGTGCTGGACGCCGTGGCCCGCGCCCTGCGCCTCGACCAGACCGAGCGCGCCCACCTGTTCGACCTGGCCAAACCCAGGCCGGGCAGCGGTCGCCGACGCCCCGCGCCACCCCAGCGGGTACGGCCCGGGCTGCTGCGGGTCCTGGACGCCCTGACCGACACCCCGGCGATGATCCTCGGACACCGCCTGGACGTCCTCGCCGCCAACCCCCTCGCCAAAGCCCTCTACACCGACTTCGACGCCCTGCCCCACTGCGACCGCAACCTCGCCCGCTTCATTTTCCTCGACCCCACCGCCCACGACCTCCTCACCGACTGGGAGACCGCCGCCCGCGGCACGGTGGCCGTGTTGCGCCTCTACGCCGGCCGCCACCCGCACGACCCCCGCCTGAACGAACTGGTCGGCGAACTGTCCGTACGGGACGAGGATTTCCGTCAGTGGTGGGCCGACCACGATGTCCTGCAATACACCCATGGCACCAAGCTCTACCGCCACCCCCTCGTCGGCGAGCTCACCCTCACCTACGAGTCACTCACCCTCCCCGACGACCCCGACCAGGCCCTCTACCTCTACACCGCAGAACCCGGCAGCCCCTCCGACCAAGCGCTGCGCCTGCTCGCCAGCTGGTCCACCCCCGCACGGCCAAGCCGGTGACCGCGCACAGCCGTCAGGCCCGCCCAGCTCCTGGCCGCCTGCCCCGCTCCAGGGCGTGCATCGGAAATGGACTGTGACCGATGATGATCTCGGTTCATGGGCCGGGGAGGTCTTACGGAGGAACAGCGGGCGGTGCCGGAGCCGTTGTGGGAATACCGGTTGGGCCCCGGATTCGGATGCCGTCGATCAGCGCCCACCGAGGCGGGCGGCCCTCCCGCCTTCGTGCCCTTCGGGTGGCGGCGGGACGGCACCTGGCACCGGGTCCTCACCCGGCTCCAGTCCCTGGCCGACGTTGAAGGGGGCGATCATGTGGAAGCCGCACGTCGACCCCACGGTCTGCCGCGCCCACCAGCATGCGGCCGGGGCCCGCAAGCGGGGCGACGGGCAGCCACTCCCACTGGATGCCGGTGTAGAGGACGGAACAGGATGCCGTACAACACCTTGCGGTCGTCCAAGCACCCGCTTCCGGCCGGGATGCCGGTGCCGACGCACCGGAACCGGCAACAACGGCTTGCTCCTCGACCACAACTCCTCGACCACAACTCATCATCAGCCAGCCAGGGTTGAGGGTTCCGTTTAACCCACACGCAAGCAACCCACGCACATGCCCGGAAGGCACGGCCACCCGCATTGCGTCAGGGGTTCTCAGTGGACGGTTCGTGAAGTGATGTCCGTTTCCGTATGAGGGTTGCGTCAGGGATGCTGGTCGTAGCGGCGGCTATTGCTTCCTGGCGAAGCTGCCCGTGTCGGCTTCGGCGAGGACGCCGAGTTTGACCAGGCGTTTCAGCTTGGCTCGGGTGCCCTCGACGTTCTTGGGTAGGAGTTCGTGGCCGAGGGCCTGGCAGACGTCCTTGGCCCGCAGCGGTCCGGTGGCCTCGTTGAGCACGGTGAGAATGCGGGCGTAGTCCGGATGCTCGGGCAGTTGGGGCGGGGAGGCGGGGATCCGGTCGGCGAGGCTGGTGACGGTCTTGCGGGTGATCGCGAGGTGTTCGAGGTGGGTCTCGGCTTCCCGCAGCCGGATCTGTAGGTCGTCGATCTGCGCGCGGAGGTCGTCGGCCAGGGCCCGGGCGGCCTCTTCCTGGATGTCCAGTGCCTGGAGGAGAGACTGGATGTTCACACGGCTGCCGCCGTTTCGCGCCAGGTGGGGGGTGTTCGCGCCGGTGAGGCATCGGACCATCACAGGGGTCATTGCCCAGTAGACGCGGGAGGTCGAGGAGGAGGGGTGGTGTTCGTAGTCGCGGACCAGACGTCGGTGCAGTATCGAGATCCCGTAAGTCTGCTCGACCCTCCACTGCTTCGGCTGCGGGACGAACCCCTTGTGCTGCGGGTCGCGTTGGACGATCTCCACGTCGATGCCGAGGCCGGCTCCGTGTGTGACGACCTGGGTCTTGAAGCCCTGGTCGACCAGAGCCTTGCTGACGGTGCCGCCGGCGTTCTCGGCGACCTCGCTCAGCAGAGCGATGCCTGCGGTGTTGTCGTGAACGTTCGCGGCGAGGACGACGACTGCGATGACCAGGCCGAGGACGTCCACGGCCGGGCCGCGCTTGCGGCCCGGCACCCGCTTGGCCGGATCGTGGCCGGTCGTGGCGGCGGGGACAGAGGCGGCCGCGTGGACGCTCTTTGTGAGAAGCGATTTCCAAACCGAGGGATATGGCTACTGCTCGAACTTCCGTGCGTATCAGCCTCATTCGGGTGATCGCTCCGCAGTCGGCGCACAGGAGAAGGGTAAGGGCCTCCCGCACAGTTCGGTGATGGCGAGTCAACGAACCATCAGCAGGCCCGGTGCCCCACTGTGGCGTGCTTGCTCCGTCCGCGTCCAGCTCCGAACGGCCGTCGGCGCCTCGGATACAGCGGCTACATCGGCCGCCTCGGCCAGGGCCTCGACGGTCTCCTCGCGAGCGATGTCCGCGCGCCGCGCGGCCTCCTCCGCCCGAGCCAACGCCACCCGCTCACGCCGCTCCAGCACCCCCAGCACCGACGCCATCCGCCACCTCCCAGCACGCCCCGCACCGACACGACGGCCGGGCATGCCTAACGAGCGACGGCCACACACCTCACCTGGGAAAACGTGACCCTACCTTCGGTTTGGGAATCGCTTGCAAGGAGGAGGGTGGCAGCCCTTCGTCCTCGGCGGTACGCCAGCGCAAGTAGCACGCCGGGTCGCGGTGGTAGTTCTGCATGATGACCTGCCGCAGGGCCTCGGCCTGCGGGCCGGGCCGGTAATCCGGCCCGTGGCGGAGGTGTTCGAGTAGCCGACAGGCGGCAGTTCCCGTGTCGCCCGGCCCTGGCCGCATGGCCGGGGCCGGGGGCGAGGGCCTGGTTCAGTTGGCCCGGTAGCGGGAGGCGAGAGCGGGGCTCTGGCCGCCGAACGCGGCGAGGTCGGCCTGGAAGACGGCGTCGAGCAGGCCGGCGTCCTCGACGCCGGGGGCGCAGACGACCTCGCCGAGTTCGAGGCCGCGCAGGCCGGCGGTGACGACGTCCTCGGCGCTCATGCGGGGCACGACGCTCATGTCGAGGCCCTGGCGGGTGTGGAACTCGGTGGCGACCACGCCCGGGCACAGCACCTGGACCTGGACGCCGGTGTCCTCCAGCTCGGCGCTGAGGGTCTGGGACATGGCGACGAGGTGGGCCAGGCTGCCGGCGTAGACGGCGCGGCGGGGCATGACGGCCTTGTCGGCGGGGCCGCTGAAGGCGATCATCCCGGCCACATTGATGATCTTCCCTTCGCCGCGTTCCTGCATGCCGGCGACGACGGCGCGGGTGAGCATGGTGGGGGCGACGACCTTGACGTGGACGAGTTCGCGGGCCTTGTCGGCGGGCAGGTCCGCCAGGGGCATGTAGTGGGCGACTCCGGCGTTGTTGACGAGCATGGTCAGCGGCTCGGTGGCGCAGATGTCGGCGACGGTGTCGACGCCGATGTCGGTGGACAGGTCCGCGGCGACGGTGCGGACGGTGACCTCGGGGTGGGCGGTGGCGAACTCCTCCAGGCGGTCCTTGTTGCGGCCGACGATGATCAGGTCGTAGCCGTCGGCGGCGAGGCGTTCGGCGAAGGCCTTGCCGATGCCGGAGGTGGCGCCGGTGACGAGGGCGAGCTTGCTCATGGGAGCGTTTCCTTTCAGAGGGTGGCCGAAGCGGCCGGGGTGGGGTCCTGGTGGAGCCAGGCGTGTTCGGCGCGGTACTGGGCCGCGACGGCCTCGGGCCGGTCGTCGCCGAGGTGGCGGTCGCCGACGGTGTAGCCCTTGCGGTTCAGGTACCAGGCCAGGAACCGGTAGGAGGGCCTGTAGTGGGCCAGCTCGTCCGGGTCGACGGTGAGCCGGGCGCCCGGCAGAACGGGGACGAGGGGGTCCTTCTCGTAGATCGAGGTGATCCGGGCGATGCGCCACTGGCCGTCGGTGCCACGCTGGGCTCGGTACTGCGAGCGGCAGGCGGAGGCCAGATCCGCCTCCGTGCCGTCGACGTCGATGCGCCACTCGATGATCAGCGGCAGTTCGGCCAGGGCCCGGTCGCCGTCGAGGCGGACGGCGGGTGGACTGAGCCGGTGCACGGCGTAGTCGCCGCGCCCGGCCATAGCGCGGGCCTGGCGGGCGAACTCGGCTCCGCTGCCGGTAAACCAGCTCATCTGGACCATGGAGTCGTCGGCGAAGCAGGCCGCCATCTCGGGGTACCGGCCGCGGTCCCGGCCCTGGCGTTCGCGCAGCACCAGCTGCGTCACGTCATCGGCGGACATAGGGGCCCTCCTTGTGCGATGTGAAGGCGGTCGTGGTTCAGGCACTCAGGCGGTGCACGAGCTGGGTGAGCCCGTGGACGCCGGCCAGGCCGCGCTCGGTGGCCGGGGTGGAGTCGATGCCGGCCTGGCGCATGGCCTGGTCGAACAGCTGCATGTCGAGGGCTTCGGCGGCGGAGAGGTGGTCGACGTTGTCGGGCCGCACCATGGTGTTCAGCAGGGACAGGGCCGCGCTGGCGGCGCTGCCCAGCTTCAGGACTTCCACCAGCGGGACCGGGTCCAGCTCCAGCCGGGTGGCCAGGTCGACGGTCTCGGCGATCGCGGCCTGGTTCATCATCAGCAGGGCGTTGTTGAACAGCTTCGCCGTCTGCCCCGCCCCGGCGTCACCGAGGTGCACCACCTGGCGGGAGAACGAGCGGAACACCGGTGTGCAGTGTTCGGCCGCCGCTTGCGGGCCGCCGACCATCACGGTCAGCCGGGCGCTCCTGCGCGGCCGGGCGGCCGCCGCTGACCGGCGCGTCCAGCACCTCGACGCCGCCCTTCGCGCACAGCTCGGTCAGGCGGACGGCGTTGCCGGGCAGGCCGGTGCCCTGGTTGACCACGATGGCGCCGGGACGAAGGTCTTCGAGTAGCTGATCGGCGAGCTGCAGGACGTCGTCGTCGGTGCCCACGCACAGGCAGACGATGTCGCAGGCGGCGGCCAGCTCGGCGAGCGTGTCGTGTCGCTGGTGGAGGACCTCGGCGAGGCCGTCAGGGAGGTGGGGCGCCGGGCCCAGGCGTGCAGGGGGAAGTCGGCTTCGGAGATCGCGGTGGCCATGGGCAGGCCCTGGTCACCCAGCCCGATGAACCCCACGACGGGTCGTTCAGGGAATCGTGCTCGTGTCATGCGTCCACGGTTGGCGAGGACCGTGCGACCAGCCAGTAGACCGGTTTTCCTGGGAATGGCAGTACTAGGCTGGTCATCGACTCATTTGCCACAATCGACGGTATGGCGACCACAGAACTCGGCGCGGCCCTGCGTCACTGGCGCGATCGCGTCCCGCCCCAGGCCGTCGGCCTGCCCGGCGGGGGTCGACGGCGTGCCGCCGGGCTGCGGCGCGAGGAACTCTCCCAGCTGGCCGGCGTCTCCGCCGACTACATCATCCGGCTGGAACAGGGACGCGCCACCAGCCCCTCACCCCAGATCGTCGAAGCCCTGGCCCGCGCCCTGCGGCTCACCCAGGACGAACGCGCCCACCTGTTCCGCCTGGCCGGCCTCGCGCCGCCCGGGCCCGGCATGGTCCCGCGGCACATCACCCCCGGCGTCCACCGCATGCTGGACCGCCTGGCCGGCACACCCGTCGCCGTCTTCGACGCCGCCTGGAACCAACTGCTCGCCAACCCCCTCTACACGGCCCTCATGGGCGAATGGCAGGGCGACGACCTCAACGGCGTCTGGCGCAACTTCCTCAACCCCGACCACCGCGTGCGCCAGACGCCCGAATCCAGGGGCGCCCTGCAGGCCTCCCTCGTCGCCGACCTGCGCCGCACCGCCGCCCGCTACCCCGACGACGCAAACCTCAAGGCCCTCATCGCCGAACTGCGCCGCCGCAGCGCCCACTTCGAGACGCTGTGGCAGTCGGGCGCGGTCGGCGAGCACCAGGCCGCCCGCAAGACCATCGACCACCCCCTTGTCGGGGCGCTGACCCTGGACTGCGACATCCTCAGCGTCACCGGCAGCGACCTGCGGATCATGGTCTACTCCGCCCAGCCCGGCACCGAGGACGCCGACCGGCTGGCGCTCCTGAACGTCGTCGGGACGCAGTTCCTCCTCGGGTAGGAAGCGGTTCACCAACCGAGGGATACGACTGCTGCTCGAACTTCCGTGCGCATCATTGCTACGGCTCCGACCTCACCGACGCGGAGTGGGCGATCGTGCGGCCACTACCGTCCGTCCCGGCCTGGCTGAACGGACAAGGGGGCCGCCCGGAGGGCTATTGCCACCGCCAGCTGATCGATGCGGTGCGCTACCTGGTCGCCGAGGGTGTTCGCTGGGCCAGCCTGCCCGCCGAGTTCCCCAAGTGGCGGGCCGTGTACAGGTTCTTCCGCCGCTGGCGCGACAACGACTTCATCAAGGAGCTCTACGGCCGGCTGCGCACAATGCTGCGCGCCCTGGCCGGGAAGAAGCAGGCGCCCACCGCCGCGATCATCGATTCGCAGTCGGTGAAGGCCGACGCCACTGTCGGCGCGGCCACCCGCGGCTATGACGCCGGGAAGAAGATCAACGGGAGGAAGCGGCACATCGCCGTGGACACCCTGGGTTTCTCCCACCTGATCCGGGCCCGGCGCCTCGCCCGGGACTACGAGCCCCGCATCGACAGCGCCGAGGCGATGGCCTGGTGGGCCGCGAGCATCCCCGCCACCCGCCGCCTGGCCCGCTCCGGCCGACCGACACCCCGCCGCCTCAACCGGTCCGCGGCCTGAACAACCCCGGCCGCCCCTCGGCCAACCAGCCCCGCTCCACCAGCCGCTTCGCCCGAAACCGCGCCGCCTGCTCCCTCGCGTCACTGGCCGGTCAGCCCAGATGCTCGCACATCGCCCGTGCCCGCACCCCTCTCCACCGTCGGCCGCGTCCTCCCGGACCAGAGCCACGATCCGCGCGCAGTCCGGCGGAAGCATCTCGGTCCCCATCCCTTCGCGCCACAGCGGCACCTCGACCCGCTGTCCGACGCCGACCGCGACTGGCACCGCTGCCGTCGGCGCCTCGGACAGAGCGGCTTCATCGGCCGCCTCGGCCAGGGCCTCGACGGTCTCCTCGCGAGCGATGACCGCGCGCCGCGCGGCCTCCTCCGCCTCCGCGACAGCAGCTTGAAGCCGTTCCAGCCCGGCCCTCAGCTCCTCCGCCCGAGCCAACGCCACCCGCTCACGCCGCTCCAGCACCCCCAGCACCGACGCCATCCGCCACCTCCCAGCGCGCCCCGCACCGACACGACGGCCCGAGCATGCCTAACGAGCGACGGCCACACACCTCACCTGGGAAAACGTGACCCTACCCTCGGTTTGGGAATCGCTTCTAAGGCGCAAACCGCGGCCGGCGTCACCTTGCTCGACGGCACCACGAAGTCCACCCCGCACTGCGGGCGGGGGCGCGAACCATCCGGTCGATCACCTGGGCACCGGCGTTGATGACGATGTCCCTGAGCCGTCGGGCCTCGCTCAAGGGGCGCTTGTCGGGGTCGATGAGGCACACCGTGCCCAGCACGGTGCCGCTGTCATGGCGACTGGTCCGGAACAGCTGGTCAGGAGGGGGATAGCGGTGGGAGGAATCGGGAGTTAGGGCGTAAAACGAGTTCGGGTTCGAGAGAGTCGAACGGAAGGCGCCTGACCAGCAAAACCGCTGGCCAGGCGCCTTTTTTCGGGCTGCTAGAAGAAGCCGAGCGCCTTGGGGGAGTAGGAGACGAGGAGGTTCTTGGTCTGCTGGTAGTGGTCGAGCATCATTTTGTGGGTTTCGCGGCCGATGCCGGACTGCTTGTAGCCGCCGAAGGCGGCGTGGGCCGGGTAGGCGTGGTAGCAGTTGGTCCAGACGCGGCCGGCCTGGATGGCGCGGCCGGCGCGGTAGGCGGTGGAGCCGTCGCGGGTCCAGACGCCGGCGCCGAGGCCGTACAGGGTGTCGTTGGCGAGGGTGATGGCGTCGGAGAAGTCGGTGAAGGGGGCGACGGCGACGACCGGGCCGAAGATCTCCTCCTGGAAGATCCGCATCGCGTTGTCGCCCTCGAAGACGGTCGGGCGGACGTAGTAGCCGCCCTCCAGCTCGCCGCCCAGTTCGGCGCGGGCGCCGCCGGTCAGGATGCGGGCGCCTTCCTTCTGGCCGATGTCGAGGTAGGAGAGGATCTTCTCCAGCTGGTCGTTGGACGCCTGGGCGCCGACCATGGTGGCGGTGTCCAGGGGGTGGCCCTGGACGATGCGCTCGGTGCGGGCCACGCCGTCGGCCAGGAAGTCGGCGTAGTGGCCGCGCTGGATCAGGGCGCGGGACGGGCAGGTGCACACCTCGCCCTGGTTGAGGGCGAACATGGTGAAGCCTTCGAGGGCCTTGTCCCGGAAGTCGTCCGGGGCGGCGGAGACGTCGTCGAAGAAGATGTTGGGGCTCTTGCCGCCCAGTTCCAGGGTGACCGGCCGGATGTGCTCGGAGGCGTACTGCATGATCAGCCGGCCGGTGGTGGTCTCGCCGGTGAAGGCGATCTTCGCCACCCGGGGGCTGGACGCCAGCGGTTTGCCGGCCTCGACGCCGAAGCCGTTGACGATGTTGACGACGCCCGGCGGCAGCAGGTCGGCGATCAGGCTCATGAGGTAGTGAAGGGAGGCGGGGGTCTGCTCGGCGGGCTTGAGCACCACCGTGTTGCCGGCGGCCAGCGCCGGGGCCAGTTTCCAGGAGGCCATCAGGATCGGGAAGTTCCACGGGATGATCTGGCCGACCACGCCCAGCGGCTCGTGGAAGTGGTACGCGACGGTGTCCTCGTCGATCTCCGAGAGGGTGCCCTCCTGGGCGCGGACCGCGCCGGCGAAGTAGCGGAAGTGGTCGATGGCGAGCGGGATGTCGGCGGCCAGCGTCTCCCGGACCGGTTTGCCGTTCTCCCAGCTCTCGGCGACCGCCAGCGCCTCCAGGTGCGTCTCCATCCGGTCGGCGATCCGGTGCAGGACGGCGGCGCGTTCGGCGGCGGGGGTGCGGGCCCAGCCGGGGGCGGCCGCGTGGGCGGCGTCCAGGGCCCGTTCGACGTCCTCGGCGGTGCCGCGGGCGACCTCGGTGAACGCCTGGCCGTTGACCGGGGTCGGATTCTCGAAGTACCCGCCCCGGGCGGGGGCCGCGAACTCCCCGCCGATCCAGTGGTCGTAACGGGACCGGTAGGACATCACGGCGTCGGCGGAACCAGGGTTCGCGTAGCGTGCCACGGGCGGCCTCCCCAAGGGTCGTTCGGCTCGGCCCGCCGCTCCCGTGCGGCGGGCGGTGCGGGGAGGGTAGGGCGGCGGACGTTGCGCGGACGTTGCGGGCGGCGGAGCCGCCGGTTCCGGCGGGGCGGGCGGTGCGCCGGGCGGCGGTCAGCGCGCGGCGGGGGACGCGCGGCCGGGGAGCGCGGCGGGCAGGCCGTACGCGGAGCGCAGGCGGCCGGCGGTGGCGAGGGCCGCGGCGTACGCGGGGGAGCGGACGGGCAGCGCGGCCACCAGGGCTTCCCAGACCTCCAGGTCGTGCTCGCCCCAGGGGGTGCGCGACCAGGCACGCAGCCGGTCCGGGTCGCCGGTGGCGAGCAGTGCGCGGCGCAGCCGGTCCTCCAGTCCGGTGCGCAGCCGGCGGATCCCGGGCGCCTCCGACGAGGGCAGCGGCGGGCCGGGGTAGGTGTCGAGGGCGGGGAGCGGGCGGTGGGCCGCCAGGTCCCTCTCCAGGGCGTCGAGGTCGGTTCCGACGGGCGTGGTCAGGCGGTACGGGCGGGAGGCCAGCAGGGGGCCGGTGAGCTGCCGCAGGCGGGAGAGTTCGGCGCGCAGGGTGACCGGGCGCACGTCCCGTTCGCCGTAGAGCAGCACCGCGAGCTGATCACCCGTCAGGCCCGCCGGGTGGCGGGTCAGCAGCACCATGATCTCGCTGTGCCGGCGGCTCAGCCGCAGCCGCTCACCGGCCCGGACCAGCAGCGCCTCGTCCCGGCCCAGGCAGGTCAGGGAGGTGCCGGAGCACGGCAGGTCCGCGGCGAGGTGCGCCTCGGCGGCGCGGGCGGTGGCCCGGACCAGGGCCAGGCTGTGCGGGCCGGCCAGGTGGTCGCCGCCGGTGATGTCCACGGCGCCCAGCAGCCGCCCGGTCCGCAGGTCGTGCAGCGGCGCGGCGGCGCAGGTCCACGGCTGCACCCGCCGGTTGTAGTGCTCGGTGGCGAAGATCTGGACCGCGTGGCCGGCGGCGAGCGCGGTGCCCGGTGCGTTGGTGCCGGCATGGCGTTCGTCCCAGCGCGCCCCGACGACGAAGTTCATCCGCTCCGCCCGGCGCAGCACCCCCGGGTGCCCCTCCACCCACAGCAGCCGCCCCTGCGGGTCGCAGACCGCCAGCAGGTGCGCGCCGTCCTGGGCGATGCTGCCCAGCAGCTCCCGGAAGACCGGCATCGCGCGGGCCAGCGGGTGCGCCTCCCGGTAGTCGCGCAGCGCGGTCCCGTGGAGTTCCACCGGGGCCAGGCCGTCCGGGGCGGCCAGGGCCCGCGCCGAGCGGCGCCAGGAGTCGGCGACCACCTGCCGGACCGGCGGCGCGACCGTCCCGCCGGCGAGGAACGCCTCGTGGGACCGGCGCACCGCGCGGATGCGTTCGGCCGGGTCGGCGCCCGCCTCCAGTGCCAGCCAAGGGTTGCCCACGCGTCACCTCTCCGATGCGGCCGCTGATGCCCCGTACGCCGATGGTGCTCGGCGCGGACCGGGGCGTAAACCCCGCGGGGCGGGCGCCGGTCAGCCGCCGGCGGCCGGGCCGCCCGCCCGGAGCCGCAGGCCGTCGGCGGCGATCAGGTCGGCGGTGACGAGCGCCTGTTCCGCGCTCACCCGGGTCATGGAGACGAACGGCGGGACGACCGGGGGGACCGGGAGGGTGTCGGGGGTGAAGGTGAGGCAGAGCACGCCTTCGAGGCAGCCGCTGAACTTGGTGAGGTAGAGGGTGACCGTGCCGTGCAGGTCCAACGCGTCCGCGGCGAGGGAGAGTTGGGGGCCCGGTGGGTCGCGGGTGGTGAGGCGGTAGTCGGTCAGGGTGGCCGCCCGCATGCGCAGCACCATCACCGTGCGCGGGCCGTCGGCGGTGGGGACGGTGGTGACCCCGGCCAGGGTGAAGCCCTGCGGGGCGAAGCGGGTGGTGGTCACGGTCGGCGGGACCGGCGGCGCCGGAGGCGGGGCCGCACCGGCCCGCTGCGCCGGGCCGCCGAGGGTGGTGAGCAGTGCGGCCGGCAGGGCGACCGCGAGCAGCGTGCGCCCGCTGCCGCGCGGGTCCCGGCTACGGGCCGCGGCCCCCGGACCCGCCGCCTCCGCCCCGGCGGCCCCGGGACCCGCCGCTCCTGCCGCCTCCGCCCCGGTGGCCCCGGGACCCGCCGCCCCTGCCGCCTCCGCCCCGGCGGCCCCGGAACCGTCCGCCGCCGCCGCATCCGTCCCACCGGCCCCGGACCGGCCCGTCCCCGCCCTCCACCCGAACCCCATGGCGCTGCCCGCGATGCCCAGGCCCATGCCGACCAGGAAGCCGCCGAGGTGGGTCGCGGCGAACGAGAGCACGGAGAGGATCAGCGCGTTGATGCTCACGTAGTGGTGCGCGGCGGGCGTGCACCACAGGAACACCGGTCCTCCCCGGGGCAGTGGTCGAGTGCGCGAGGGAAGTGCTGCGTGGAGCCGTCCGCGGGGGCCCGCCACGGACCGGAATGGCAAGTATGACGTTCTGTCATACTGCGCTGAACTCCTGGCAGTTGGAGAGTAGGGCGGGATTTTGAACAAGAGTCAACAGCAGCGGCGGACGGCCTCCGGGACCGGTGGCACCGAACGGTCCCGGACCCGCCGCGCCGCACTGATAGCCACCGGACGGACGCTGTTCGCCGACACCTCCTACGACGCGCTGTCCATGGACGACATCGCCCGGCGGGCCGGGGTCGCCAAGGGGCTGATCTACTACTACTTCGGCAACAAGCGGGGCTACTACCTCGCGATCATCGAGGACGCGGTCGACGAGCTGGTCCAGCGCGCCGGCAGCACCCGCGAGCTGCCGCCCGTCGCACGCGTCCGGCGCACCGTCGACGGCTACCTCCGCTACGCCCAGCACCACCAGGCGGCCTACCGCGCGATCGTCACCGGCGGGGTCGGCTTCGACGCCGAGGTGCTGGCCATCCGGGCCCGGGTCCGCGCCCGGCTGCTGGCCACCATCGCCCGGGGTGCCTGGGGCCGGGAGGGGATCCCCCCGCTCGCCCGCACGGCGCTGACCGGCTGGCTCTCCAGCGTCGAGGGCGTCACCCTCGACTGGATCGAGCGGCCCGAGCTGCCCCGGGAGACGGTGGTGTCGCTGCTGGTCCGCGGACTGGGGGACACCCTGCGGCTGATCGAGGAGTACGAGCCGGACTGCCCGGCCCCGCCCCGGCCGCCTGCCTGACATACCGTCAAGAGTCGCTGGATGCACGGAGAACGGGCGGGAGGCCGATGCCTCCCGCCCGCTTGCTTCCCCCGTACCCGTGGTCCGGTGCCCAGGCCGCCCGGCGGCCGGGCCGCTACCTGATGGCCTTGATCAGCTCACCGTTCGGGGTGTCCCCGCTCAGCTCCCAGAAGAAGGTGCCGCCCAGCCCCTGGGCGTCCTTGAAGGCCATCTTGGTGCCGATGGTCTGCGGCGTGTCGTAACTCCACCACTGGTCACCGCACTTGGCGTAGGCGGTGCCGCCGACCGTGCCGGTGGCCGGGCAGCGTGCCTTGATCACCTTGTAGTCGTCGATGCCCGCCTCGTACTTGCCGGGCGCCGCGCCGGTCGCGGTGCCGCCCGCCGCGTCCTGGGTGACGCCCTGCCAGCCGCGGCCGTAGAAGCCGATGCCCAGCAGCAGCTTGTTCGCCGGCACGCCGAGCTTCTTGAGCTTGGCGATGGTGTCGCTGGTGTTGAAACCGGCCTTCGGTATGCCGTTGTACGACGTCAGCGGGGAGTGCGGGGCGGTCGGGCCCTTGGCGTCCCAGGCACCGAAGTAGTCGTAGGTCATCGCGTTGTACCAGTCGACGTACTGGGCCGCGCCCCCGTAGTCCGCGGCGTCCATCTTGCCGCCGTCCGAGGCGTCCGCGGTGATCGCCGCGGTCACCAGGCTGCCCTGGCCGAACTTGTCCCGGACCGCCTTGAGCACGTTGGTGAACGCCGCCTTGCCGCTGGTGTCGCAGGTCAGGCCGCAGGCGTTGGGGTACTCCCAGTCGATGTCGATGCCGTCGAAGACATCCGCCCAGCGCTTGTCCTTGACCAGGTCGTAGCAGGACTGGGCGAACGCCGCGGGGTTCTTGGCCGCCTCGCTGAACCCGCCCGACCAGGTCCAGCCGCCGAACGACCACAGCACCTTGAGGTTGGGGTGCAGCTTCTTGAGCTTGCGCAGCTGGTTGAAGTTGCCGCGCAGGCCGTTCGGGTCGTCCCAGGTGTCGGCCTTGCCGTCGACGCTCTGGTCGGCGGTGAACGCCTTGTCGTAGTCGGCGTAGGCGTCGCCGATGGAGCACCGGCCGCCCTGGGTGTTGCCGAAGGCGTAGTTGATGTGGGTCAGCTTGGCCGCGGAGCCCGAGGTCTCGATGTTCTTGACCTGGTAATTGCGGTCGTAGATGCCCCAGTCGGTGAAGTAGCCGACGACCTTGGTGCCGGCCGCGGTGGTCTGCGCGGTGGCCGCGGTGGTCTGCGGCGCGGCGGCCGGGCGCGCGGCGGTGGGGGCGCCGGCCGGCGAGGGGCGGGCGGAGGCGGAGCCGGCGAAGAGCGTGCCGGCCAGGGCCGCGGTACACAGGGCGGTCGCGGTGGCGAGCAGCTTCCGCGGGGATCGTTTCCGGTGCGGTCTGAGCATGTCGTCTCCTCGGAGGGGGCGAGGGTGGAGCATGGCGGCGTCCCGGCGCGCATGCCTGCCGAATTGGCATGAACGCGCGGAACGTTGCTGAGAAGGTAGAAGGACTAGACCACTGCGTCAATGGTTCGGACCAATTCGGTGTCCGGTGCCCGCCGGCCGCCAAGTGGCCCGGAACCGGCCGGTGATCGAAGATCGACCCGTGACGGCGGGCCGCCGATCGGGCATACTCCTAGCGCCACAGTCGCAGGTCATCGCCGTCCGCGATCCGGAGGGTGATCATCGGCCGAGGCACGACGGATACCGGCGCCGCCGCCCACCCCGCGCGCGTCGCCGCAGCGCCCGAAAGGGAGAGGAGCGCCGCCATGACCGAGTACGTTCCCCCGCCGGTGGACCGCAGGCTGCCCACCGAGGAGGCCCGCGACCTGATGGCCCTGGTGCGGGAGCTCGCCGCCCGCGAGATCCGCCCCTCGGCCGCCGAGGAGGAGGAAGCCGGCCGCTTCCCCCGCACGCTGTTCACGCTGCTCTCCGAATCCGGGCTGCTCTCCCTCCCGTACGCCGCGGAATTCGGCGGCGGCGACCAGCCCTACGAGGTCTACCTCCAGGTCCTGGAGGAGCTCGCGGCCGCCCGCCTCACCGTGGGCCTCGGCGTCAGCGTGCACACCCTGGCCTGCCACGCGCTCGCCGGGTACGGCACCAAGGAGCAGCGTGCCGAGCACCTGCCGGCCATGCTCGGCGGCGGCCTGCTGGGCGCCTACTGCCTCTCCGAGCCCGCCGCCGGCTCCGACGCGGCCTCGCTGACCACCCGCGCCACCCGCAGCGGCGACACCTGGACCATCGAGGGCACCAAGGCGTGGACCACCCACGGGGGAGTGGCCGACTTCTACACGGTGCTGGCCCGCACCGGCGGCAGCGGCCCGCACGGCATCACCGCCTTCCTCGTCCCCGGGGACGCCGAGGGGCTCCGGCCGGCCAGGCCCGAGCGCAAGATGGGCATGAAGGGCTCGCCGACCGCGCAGCTGCACTTCGACGGGGTGCGGGTGCCCGACGCCCGCCGCATCGGCGAGGAGGGCCAGGGCTTCTCCATCGCGCTGTCCGCCCTGGACTCCGGCCGCCTGGGCATCGCCGCCTGCGCCATCGGTGTGGCCCAGGCCGCGCTGGACGAGGCGCTGGCGTACACCGCGGGACGGCGCCAATTCGGCCGTGCGATCGCCGACTTCCAGGGCCTGCGGTTCATGCTCGCGGACATGGCGACCCAGGTGGAGGCCGGCCGGGCGCTGTACCTGAGCGCCGCCCGGCTGCGCGACGCCGGCCTGCCGTTCTCCAAGGAGGCGGCGATGGCCAAGCTCTTCTGCACGGACGCCGCGATGCGGGTCACCACCGACGCCGTCCAACTGCTCGGCGGCTACGGCTACACCGTCGACTTCCCGGCCGAGCGCTACATGCGCGAGGCCAAGGTCCTCCAGATCGTCGAGGGCACCAACCAGATCCAGCGGATGGTGATCGCCCGCCACCTGGCCGGCCCCGAAGCACACTGACGGCCCGGGCGGGGCCCGTACGCCCCGCCCGTACGCCCCCCCGAGGGCGGCGGCGCCCGGTGAGTGCCCCGGGGCGCACACCTGCCGTCCCGTCGTGGCGCGGCCCTCCGCCCGCACCTGACGCCCCGTCAACTCGCTGTGTGGCCCGGTGCTCTGCGACCCGCCCCCCCCGGGTCCCCGGCCCCCGTCCGGGCCGGGGCGCGTCCCGCGGACGCCGCCGCGTTCCTCGCGCCGCCCGGGGCCGGCACCCCGTTCCGGCGCCACGTCGCGGCCCCACGCGCCTGCTCCCACGGGGTGGTTGGCGGACTGCCGCGCTCACGACCCATCGGGCGCGACGTCGCCCGGCTCGCCGGCCACCGGCCGCACGACCCGGGGGTATGGCGAGGCACGGTCCTGAGCCGGGGCGACGCTCGGATCGGCCATACCGTCCACGACGGCTTCGAACCGGCCGCGGTGCTCGGCCGGGAGCCGGCCGTGCCGGGCCCCTGAGAAGCCGGCCTCGGCTGGATGAGCTACCTGTACCGCCCCTTCCAGGATCTCGCCGAACGGGGCGGAGAGCGGGGCGGTGAGGGGACTGCTCGGCTCCTTCGGCGGCGACTGCGTCGAGAGCCGCCGGCGCCCGGCTGACCGGCCACCGGCCCGCGCGAGGGGCTTCCCCACCCTCTGCGCGGTGCTGCGGTACGCCGTGGTGATGCTGCGGATCGCCTACCGGCGGGGTCCACGGGGCCAGAGGCCCCGGCGTCCCGGAGGGCCCCGGCGGACTGAACCTGCTCCGGGGCAGCCTGGCGGCGATGCCGGCCGGCCGCTCCCGGTGAATCGCCGCGGCCGGCGGGTGGCCCGTCAGCCCCGGCGGCGCGAGCGCGGCACCCGGCCCGACCGCTCCCCGGGGCCGCCGGGGTGCGAGAACGGCTGGCGGCGCCAGTCCAGGCTCTCCGGCAGGGTCAGCAGGATCGCCGCGTCCCGCTCCTGGGCGGCAGCGGTGTCCTCGGTGTCCGGGGCGTCGGCCGCGGGCCGGCCGGAGCCCTGGCACACCGTCAGCGCGAACGGGTTCCACGGCGAGGGGCACAGCGCGTGCTCCGGGAGGGTGTCCTCATCGGCCAGCAGCGCGATCGGCTGCCGGCAGTCCGGGCAGGTCACCCGGTAGATCTCGTAGGTGTCGAAGGGATCGTCGGCACCGTCCCCGGCCGGGAAACCGGGACTGTCGCCCTCCTGGGCGTCGATGCCGGCAGCGGCGGATTCCTGGTCAAGGCGTCGCATGATGTCCATCCCCCTCGGGTGGGCCACGTCGGACCGCTGACTTCGTTCGTGTGACCGGCGGTCTCGGCCATCACCAGCAATGCCCTCCGTGCCGGGCGCATAATCACCGGCGCCCCCCGGACCCGGTGGCGCCGGTGTGGCGTTTCTCACACGGGGCGCCGCCGGGGTGTCCAGCATCCGGTGCGCGCTGCGCGTCCGCGCCCGCGCACAGTAGGTTGAGCGGGTGGAGGAGTTGGACCGACAAATCGTGGATCTGCTCGTCAAGGACGGGCGGATGAGCTACACCGACCTGGGCAAGGCCACCGGCCTGTCCACCTCGGCGGTGCACCAGCGGGTGCGCCGCCTGGAACAGCGCGGGGTGATCCGCGGCTACGCCGCCATCGTCGACCCCGAGGCCGTGGGCCTGCCGCTGACCGCGTTCATCTCGGTCAAACCCTTCGACCCCAGCGCCCCCGACGACATCGCCGACCGGCTCGCCGAGGTTCCCGAGCTGGAGGCATGCCACAGCGTCGCCGGCGACGAGAACTACATCCTCAAGGTCCGGGTCGCCACGCCGCTGGAGCTGGAGCACCTGCTCACCCGCATCCGCACCCTGGCCGGGGTCTCCACCCGCACCACGGTGGTGCTCTCCACCCCCTACGAGGCCCGGCCGCCGCGGATCTGACCCGCCCGGGAGCCGACCCCGGGCGCCGCGCGCCCCCGCGCAGGGGCGAAACTGTCCGGTATGAGCGAGCGCAACCCCGAGCAGGCCCCCCGCACCGTCCTCCTGCGGGGCGGTGAGGTGCACAGCCCCGCCGACCCCTTCGCCACCGCGATGGTCGTCGAGGGCGACCGGATCGCCTGGGTCGGCGAGGAGGGCGCGGCCGACTCCTTCGCCGACGGCGTCGACGAGGTGGTCCACCTCGACGGGGCCCTGGTCACCCCGGCGTTCACGGACGCACATGTGCACACCACGGCCACCGGCCTGTCCCTCACCGGGCTGGACCTCTCCGGCGCCGCCACCCTGGCCGACGCGCTGCTGCGGATCAAGGAGTACGCCGCGGCCCGCCCGGCCGGGGCCGTGCTGCTCGGCCACGGCTGGGACGCCGCCGCCTGGCCCGAGGGCCGCCCGCCGTCCCGCGCCGAACTGGACGCCGCGGCCGGCGGCCGCCCCCTCTACCTCACCCGGATCGACGTGCACTCCGCGGTCGTCACCACCGCCCTGCTCGACCTGGTCCCCGGCATCCGCGAGCGGGCCGGCTACCACCCGGGCGCGCCGCTGACCGGCGACGCCCACCACGCCGTCCGGGCCGCCGCGTACGCCACCGTCACCCCCGCGCAGCGCGCCGAGGCGCAGGCCGCCGCGCTGGCCCGGGCCGCCTCGCTGGGCATCGGCACCGTCCACGAGTGCGCCGGCCCGGAGATCTCCGGCGAGGACGACCTGACCGGACTGCTCGCCCTGGCCGCCGAGGGCACCGGCCCGCGCGTCATCGGCTACTGGGCCGAACTCATCGCATCCGCAAAGGAAGCCGACCGGATCAGGGAGCTGGGCGCCCTCGGCGCGGCCGGCGACCTCTTCGCCGACGGCTCGCTCGGCTCGCACACCGCCCACCTGCACGCCCCCTACGCCGACGCCCCGCACACCGGCACCGCGCACCTCGACGCGGACGCCGTCGCCGCCCACGTCGCCGCCTGCACCGAGGCCGGGCTCCAGGCCGGCTTCCACGCCATCGGTGACGCCGCGCTGACCGCCGTCACCGACGGCGTCCGGGCCGCCGCCGACCGGCTCGGCACCGCCCGGGTCCGCGCCGCCCGGCACCGCGTCGAACACGCCGAGATGCTCACCCCCGCGCACCTCGCCGCCTTCGCCGACCTGGCCCTGACCGCCTCCGTGCAGCCCGCCTTCGACGCGGCCTGGGGCGGCCCCGACGGGATGTACGCCACCCGCCTCGGCGCCGACCGGGCGGCGGGCCTCAATCCCTACGCCGCCCTGCTCAAGGCCGGTGTCCCGCTCGCCCTCGGCTCCGACAGCCCGGTCACCCCGCTCGACCCCTGGGGTACCGTGCGGGCCGCCGTCTTCCACCGCACCCCCGGCCACGGCATCTCCGCCCGCGCCGCGTTCACCGCCCACACCCGCGGCGGCTGGCGCGCCATCGGCCGCGACGGCGCCGGCGTCCTCGTCCCCGGCGCCCCGGCCGACTACGCGGTCTGGCACACCGGCGCACTGGTCGTCCAGGCCCCCGACGAGCGGGTCGAGCGCTGGTCCACCGACCCCCGCTCCGGCACCCCCGGCCTGCCGGATCTCACCCCCGGCACGCCCCTGCCGCGCTGCCTGCGCACGGTCGTCGGCGGCCGGACGGTCTTCGACCGGCCGAACGAGTGACATCCCGGGCGCCGGTGCCGCCGGACCCGGCGCCCGAACCTCCCTGCCCTACCTGGGAAGGCTCGGCACTGACCTGGGACGACGCGAAAACGACGCAGGCGGAGCGACTGTTGACAGCAGCCGCCGGTCGGCCGGTAGGTTCGGCCGGGTCCACCACAGGACGTCCGACCGGGAGACCTCCGCGCAGTCGTCGAACGCAGCTGGGCCATGGGCGGCGAGCCATCCGGCACACCGCCACTGGGAGCCAGGTCCAGCGCCCGCGGCACGGGGCTGGCCAGGCCGGTCGGCAGGTGCGACCCGGGTGGGGCCCGGCGCTCAGTAGACAACGGCTCTCGGTCGACCCGCAGCCAGCGGGTCCCAGGTCGGCCCGAAGGGCGCCGGGCCCCGATCCGTACCCCGCGCCCCGGCCGCGCCCCCGCTCCCGCCGGCCCCCGTGATTCCCCGCACCCTCGCGCACCCCGGGCCCGCACCCGCGCCCCTCCGATGTACGGTCAGCTGACTACCGGACGACCTGCAGGAAGGCCCGCGACCGTGTCATCGGGTTCCGACACCACCGCAGCAGCCGTGCGCGGCACCGCGCCCGGCGGCCCGGTGCCGTCCACCGCACCCACCGCGGCCGGCACCGACCGCCGCCCCGGCCGCGCCCGCCGGCTGGCCTCCCTGGCCCGGCGCGAGGCACCGCGCACCGCGCTCGCGGCCGTCGCCGGCCTGGCGCTGGCCCTCGCCTTCCCGCCGTACGGCCTGTGGCCGCTGTCGCTGGTGGCGGTGGCCGCGCTGGCGCTGCTGACCCGCGGCCGGCGGGCGCGCCAGGGGGCCTGGACCGGCTTCGCGTTCGGGCTGCCGTTCTTCCTGGTGCTGCTGAAGTGGCTGCACGTGATCGGCTGGGACGCGGTGGCCGGACTCTCCGTCGCCGAGGCGCTGTTCGTCGTGCTGCTCGGCGCGGGGCTGGCGCTCACCTCCCGGCTGCCGGCCTGGCCGCTGTGGGGCGCCTGCCTGTGGGTCGCGCAGGAGTGGGCCCGGGACCGGGTGCCGTTCGGCGGCTTCCCCTGGGGCCGGCTGGCGTTCGCCAACACCGGTTCGCCGTTCACCCCGCTCGCCGCGCTCGGGGGTGCCCCGCTGGTGACCTTCGCGGTCGCCCTGGCCGGCGGGCTGCTGGCGGCCGTCGCGGCCGGGCTGTGGGGGCTGCGCCGCGGCGGCGGTGCGGGCGGGCCGGTGCGGACGGCGGAGGCGTTCGGGCTGGCCGCCGCGGTCACCCTGGCCGGCCTGGCGGTACCGGTCCCCACCAAGGCCGACGACACCGTCCGGATCGCCGTGGTGCAGGGCAACGTCCAGCGGCCCGGGATGGACTTCCTGGGCCGCCCGATGCAGATCCTCGACAACCACGCCACCGCCACCGAGAAGCTCGCCGACGACGTCCGCCACCACCGGGCCCCCGAACCCGACCTGGTCATCTGGCCGGAGAACTCCTCCGACCTGGACCCGTACCAGTACCCGCAGGCGTACGACCGGATCGACGAGGCGGTGAAGGCGATCGGCGTGCCGGTCCTGGTCGGCGCCCTCGTCGACCACCCGACCAAGCCGGGCTACGTCTTCAACGAGGGCATCGTCTGGGACCCCAGGACCGGCCCCGGCGCCTCGTACACCAAGCAGCACCCGGTGCCGTTCGGCGAGTACGTCCCGTTCCGGGAGCAGCTCAGCAAGATCATCACGCGGTTCCAGCGGGTGCCGCGCGACTTCTACCCCGGCGACCACACCGGTCTGCTGAAGGTCGGCCCGGCCCGGCTCGGAGACGTCATCTGCTTCGAGGTGGCCTACGACGAGATCGTCCACGACACCGTCGGGGCCGGTGCCCGGGCCCTGGTCATCCAGACCAACAACGCCACCTACGGCCGGACCGGCCAGCCCGAGCAGCAGCTGGCGATGTCCAGGCTGCGGGCCGTCGAGCACGGCCGGGCGGTGGTCACCGCGGCCACCAGCGGCATCAGCGCGGTGGTCGCCCCCGACGGGACCGTTACGCACCAGATTCCCGAATTCACCCAGGGCGTGGTGTCGGCGCGCATCCCTCTGCGCGACGAAACGACGCTCGCCGACCGCGTTGGCGCGGCTCCCGAGTGGCTGCTCGCTATCGTGGGCCTTCTGTCCTGCGGGGCCGCCGTCATCGCCGGCCGCCGTGGGCGAACGAAGGACGAGAAGGGGCAGCAGTGACAGACGGTCAGCGGCAGTACGGTCCGCTCGGCACCACGTTGGTGATCATCCCGACGTACAACGAGGCGGAGAACATCAAGCCGATCGTCTCGCGGGTGCGGTCCGCCGTCCCCGAGGCGCACGTCCTGATCGCGGACGACAACAGCCCGGACGGCACCGGCAAGCTCGCCGACGAACTGGCCGCCGTGGACGAGAAGGTCCACGTCCTGCACCGCAAGGGCAAGGAGGGGCTGGGCGCCGCCTACCTCGCGGGCTTCCGCTGGGGTATCGAGCAGGGCCACGGCGTCCTGGTCGAGATGGATGCCGACGGCTCCCACCAGCCCGAGGAGCTGCCCCGCCTGCTCACCGCCCTCAAGGGCGCCGACCTGGTGCTCGGCTCGCGCTGGGTGCCCGGCGGCCGGGTCGTGAACTGGCCCAAGTACCGCGAGTTCCTCTCCCGCGGCGGCAGCACCTACTCCCGGGTCATGCTCGACGTCCCGATCCGCGACGTCACCGGCGGCTTCCGCGCCTTCCGGGCGGAGACCCTCGAGGGCCTGGGCCTGGACGAGGTGGCCTCCCAGGGCTACTGCTTCCAGGTCGACCTGGCCCGGCGGGCCGTCCGGGCCGGTTACCACGTCGTCGAGGTGCCGATCACCTTCGTCGACCGGGAGCTGGGCGACAGCAAGATGAGCCGCGACATCGTCGTGGAGGCGCTGTGGCGGATCACCGCCTGGGGCGTCGGCTCCAAGGTGAGCAAGATCCGCGGGCGCTGATCCACCGGGCCGCCGGGCCAGGCACACTGGGGGCATGACGTTCGGAGCCACGCCACCGCCGAGTCCCCGCCCGCCCCGCTCGCGCGCCCGCCGGTTCGCCCCGCTGGGCGTCGCCGCCTGGATGGTGCTGGAGATCTGGCTGCTGACGGTGGTCGGTGGCGCCACCAACGGCCTGACGGTCTTCCTGCTGCTGCTCGCCGGGGTGATCGCGGGCAGCGCCGTGATCAAGCGGGCCGGCCGCCGCGCCTGGCGGAACCTCACCGGCACCCTGCGGACCGGCGACGCGGGCGCCTCCCGGGAGACCGGCTCCTCGGGCACCGGCAACACCCTCCCGATGATCGGCGGCCTGCTGCTGATCCTGCCCGGTCTGCTCTCCGACGTGCTCGGGCTGCTCTGCCTCTTCCCGCCGACCGGCCGGCTGATCCTGCGCCGCGCCGACAAGCTGCTGGTCCGCCCGGCCGGCTTCGCCCCGGGCTCGTTCGGCGACGTCTACCAGCAGGTGCGGATGCACCAGCCGGACGGCAAGGTCGTCCCGGGCGAGGTCGTCCGGCCCGACGGGCCCGGCCGGTCCGGACCGCACGGTCAGCCCGGTGCGGACGGCCGGGGCTCCGGGCCGGGCGCGCGCCAGGACCCGCCGCTCATCCCCTGACGACCCGCACCGGCCCCGGCGCACCGGGCCGGGAACGCACGAGAAGGGCCGGGGCCACCGGAATCGGTGGCCCCGGCCCTTCTCACAGCCGCTCGGCTTCGGCCGCCGTCAGGCGGACTTGCGGTTGCTGTCGCGCGGATGCACAGCGATGTTCATGGTGCCGGAGCGCAGGACGGCCAGCCGCTCGGCCAGCACCTCCTCCAACTCCTCGCGGGTCCGCCGCTCCATGAGCATGTCCCAGTGCGTACGCGCGGGCTTGCCCTTCTTCTCCTCAGGGCCATCGCCATCCACCAGGAGGGAGGGCGCACCGCAAACCTTGCACTCCCACTCCGGCGGAATCTCGGCCTCGACCGAGAACGGCATCTCAAAACGATGTCCGTTCTGGCATGCGTACTCCACCGCCTGGCGCGGGGCCAGGTCGATGCCGCGGTCGGTCTCGTAGCTGGTCACCACGAGGCGCGTGCCGCGGAGAGCTCGCTCACTCATGAATCGTGCCTCCCGGGCTTGTCGCCCACAGGACAGGTGTCGCTGTCGTCGTCATCCGGTCAACGTCCGGTCGGCGGTGAAGATTCCCGTCATGGGACATGCGTCGCCTGCGTCGCCCGTCGTGCCGCCCCTTGTTGTACCCACCAACGCCCGGTTTGTCACATCTGGCAGCAGATGTCACCCAGCGCCTCACGGAGTTGAGCGCGCAGTAACGGTCCGTCCGGTGAGCCAAGGGCGTACACTACCGCCCCGCACGCCGAAGGGCTAAATCCGGTCAGGTGTCGGGACGGCCGGCCGCCCGCGCGCCGGTGCTCACGGACCCGACGGGACCCAGCAGCCCCGCTCGGTCAGCACCGTGCGCAGCGTCTCCAGGTGGTCGGTCATGATGCCGTCCACGCCGAGGTCCAACAGGGCCGCCATCCGGGCCGGGTCGTTGACCGTCCAGACGTGGACCTGCATGCCCAGCGCGTGCGCGGCGCGCAGCAGCAGCGGGTCGACCACCCGCAGACCGGAGTGGCGTTCGGGGATCTGGACGCAGACCGCGTTGCGGCGCACCGCCGCGCCCAGCAGGCGGTCCAGCGGCACCGCCCCGCGCCCGTAGGAGCGCAGCCGCAGCCCGGCCACCCCGCGGGTGCCCAGCGAACTGGCCATCCGGCCGCCCGCCAGCCGCTGCGCCCGGGCCACCCGGGCCTCGGAGAACGAGCCGACGCAGACCCGGTCCCAGGCGCCGGTGCGGCGCAGCAGGTCCAGCAGCGGTTCCAGCGCGGCCTCCGCCTTGAGGTCCACGTTCCAGCGGGCCTCGGGGAACTCCTCCAGCAGCTCCTCGAACAGCGGCAGCGGCTCCCGCCCGGCGACCCGGGCCCGGCGGACCGCCCGCAGCGGCAGGTCGGCCAGCGCGCCCCGGGAGTCGGTGACCCGGTCCAGCGTCGCGTCGTGGAAGGCGACCAGGGCGCCGTCCGACGTGGCGTGCACATCGGTCTCCAGATAGCGGTAGCCCAGGCCGACCGCGCGGCGGAAGGCGGCGGCGGTGTTCTCCAGGCCGTCCGCGGTCCCGCCGCGGTGGGCGAAGGGCAGCGGGCCGGGATGGTCGAGATAGGGGTGGCGGAGGCGTATCGCGGTGCTCACTCCCGCAGTATCGCGCGCTCGGGTGACGAGCCGGAGCGGGCCACCACGGGGGACGGCCGCTCCGGCAGCCCCGGGATCGCGAACCGGCGGAGGAAGAACTGCGCCAGCGGCCCGATGGCCAGCGCGTACACCACCGTGCCGGCGCCGAGGGAGCCGCCGAGCAGGAAGCCCGCCGCCAGCACCGTCACCTCGATGCAGGTCCGCACCAGCCGGACCGGGCGGCCGGTGCGCAGGTGCAGCCCGGTCATCAGGCCGTCCCGGGGACCCGGGCCGAAGCGGGCGGTGATGTAGAGGCCGGTGGCGGCCCCGTTGAGCAGGACCGCGCAGACCAGCAGCGGGATGCGGACGGCCAGCGCGTGCAGCGGGGGCACCAGCGCCAGCGTCCCGTCCATGACGAGTCCGAGGATCACCACGTTGGAGACCGTGCCCAGGCCCGGGCGCTGCCGCAGCGGGATCCACAGCAGCAGGATCAGCGCCCCCGTGACGATCGTCACGGTGCCGATCGTCAGCCCGGTGTGGCGCGCGATGCCCTGGTTGAGCACGCTCCACGGTTCCAGGCCCAGCCCGGCGCGGACCATCAGGCCCATGCTGACGCCGTACAGCACCAGCCCCAGGTAGAGCTGGACGAGCCGGCGCGGCAGGTGCGGCCGCGGCCCGGTGGACCCTTGGGTGACGGACACGACGCTTCCCCCTTCTGGCGGGATTGGACTGGTGCGTGTCACCATGTGGCGTGTTCCGGCTCCGGAAGTAGAGCCAATTCGGGGAAGGTGGACTGATCTTCATGGCGCAGTGGACCTCCGCGGTAGGGGCGCCCCAGCTCGCCCGGCTGCTCCGGTCGCAGGATCCGCGGGCCGCCGAACTCACCGCCAACGGGCGGAAGTTGCCCGCCTACCGCGGCCTCGCCGACGGCGTCCGCCTGCTCGTCCTCGAAGGCCGGGTGCCGGTGGCCGCCCGCCTCCCCGCCGAGCGCGAACTGGCCGCCGCGGTCGGCGTCAGCCGCACCACCGTCGCCGCCGCCTACGAGGCGCTGCGCGCCGAGGGGTTCCTGGAGTCCCGCCGCGGCTCGGGCAGCTGGACCGCCGTCCCGGCCGGCAACCCGCTCCCCACCCGCGGCCTGGAACCGCTCCCGCCGGAGGCCGCCGGCTCGATGATCGACCTCGGCTGCGCCGCCCTGCCCGCCCCCGAGCCCTGGCTCACCCGCGCCGTCCAGGGCGCCATGGCCGATCTGCCGCTCTACGCCCACACCCACGGCGACTACCCGGCCGGTCTGCCGGTCCTGCGGCAGGCCCTCGCCGACCGCTACACCGCCCGCGGCATACCGACCATGCCGGAGCAGATCATGGTCACCACCGGCGCGATGGGCGCGGTCGCCGCCATCTGCCGGCTCTGCACCGGCCCCGGCGAACGGGTCGCCGTCGACTCGCCCTCGTACGCCAACATCCTCCAGCTGATGCGGGACGCCGGTGCCCGGCTCGTCCCGGTGGCGCTCGGTGAGCGGCTGACGGGCTGGGACCTCCCGGTCTGGCGCCAGGTGATGCGCGACGCCGCGCCCCGGATGGCGTATGTCGTCGCGGACTTCCACAACCCCACCGGCACCCTCGCCACCGAGGACCAGCGCCGCCGCCTGGTGGACGCCGCCCGCTCGGCAGGCACGCTGCTGGTCGTCGACGAGACCATGACCGAGATCGTGCTCGACCCGGACACCGAACTCCCGCGTCCGGTCTGCGCGTTCGACCCCGCGGGCAGCGCGGTCATCACCGTCGGTTCCGCCAGCAAGGCGTTCTGGGCCGGGATGCGGATCGGCTGGGTGCGGGCCGCGCCCGACATCATCCGCAGCCTGGTCGCCGCCCGCGCCTACTCCGACCTCGGCTCGCCCGTCCTGGAACAGCTCGCCATCGCCTCGCTGCTGGCGAACGGCGGCTGGGAGGAGGCCGTCGCGATCCGCCGCGAGCAGGCCCGCGAGAACCGCGACGCGATCGTCGGGGCGCTCCGGCGGCACCTGCCCGACTGGGAGTTCAGCGTCCCGCGCGGCGGCCTGACCCTCTGGACCCGCACCGGCGGGCTCTCCGGCTCCCGGATCGCCGAGGCGGGGGAGCGGCTCGGGGTGCGCGTCCCGTCCGGGCCGCGGTTCGGCGTCGACGGCGCCTTCGAGGGCTTCGTACGGCTGCCGTTCACGGTCAGCGGCGCGGTCGCCGACGAGGCCGTGGTCCGGCTGGCCCGCGCCGCGCAGCTGGTGGCCACCGGTGTCGCGCCGGCCGAGGCCGGCGCCCCGCACGCGTTCGTGGCCTGACGGCCGCCGTCAGCCGGCCGCCGGCCCGTCGGCCCCCGGCTTGGCCAGGGACACCGGCCGCGCCCCGGTCACCGGCGCGTCCGCCGGCGCCGCCGCGTCCTGAGGACCGGCCGGGGCCCCCGCCCGCTCCGCGCCGTCCGGCGCCGTCCGCTCCGGGAGCAGGGCCAGTACGGCCTTGCGGTGCGCGGCGCCGGCCGCCTCGTCGTACGGGTCCGGGGTCGCGGGCACCTGGAGGCGCAGTACCGGGCCGGTACCCAGCCGGGCGTAACCGCGGCCCGGCGGCACCTGGGGGAGCGGAGTGGTGGGCGCGGGCGCCCCGAGCACCGCGCGGATCTCCTCGGCAGTGGCCGGGCCCAGCACCACCCGGGCCCGGGTCAGGGCCCGCACCGGATCGCTCAGCAGCTCGGCGGTCTCGAACTGGTCGGCCACCGCCACCGTCACCTGCGCCGCCCGGCCGTGCCGCAGCGGCACCTGGAGCAGCCGCTGGGGGTCGTCCCGGCCCTCCACCGCCGCCAGGTGCGACAGCGCGGTCAGCCGGTCGGCGAGGATCCACAGCGGCCGCCGGGCGTCCGCCGGCGCGGGCCGCCCGGACTGCTGCGCCCGGTTGGCGGCCACCAGCCGCCGCTCGGTCTCGTGCGCCGCCCACTCCAGCGCCGCCAGCGCCCCCGCCAGCCCGCTCTCCACGGCCAGGACCCCGCGCCGCCCGGCCAGGCACCCGAACTCGCCGGTGCCGCCGCCGTCGATCACCAGCACCTCGCCGTGCCGCAGCGCCTGGAGCGCGATCGACCGCAGCAGCGTCGTCCCGCCGGCCCCCGGCTGCCCCACCGCCAGCAGGTGCGGCTCGGTGGACCGCCGGCCGGTGCGCCACACCACCGGCGGCACGTCCCGGGTACCGCCCTCCGCACCGGCCACCGGCAGGGTCCGCTGGACGGAGTCGGGGTCGGTGAAGCCGAGCACCGTCTCGCCCGGCGCGGTCACGAAGCGCTGCGCGGCGAGGTCCGCCGGCAGCGGCCCGAGCACCGTCATGACCAGCTGGTTGGCCTCCTCGTCCCAGGCGAAGCGGTACTCCCGGCCGCGCCCGCACTTGGCGGCCAGCAACTGCTCGACGCGGGCCCGGGCGCCGTCCTCGCCGTCGGGGAAGTACGGCGGGTACGCCAGGTGCAGCCGGGTGAGCCGCCCGTCGCCGTCGAAGACGTACTCGCTCAGGGCCCGCTGCCAGTCGCCGTCGTGGGCGTACAGCGGAGCGGGGTCGCCCTCGGCGGAGAAGTGCGGGACCAGCGCGTCGTAGAGCGCCCGCAGCCGACCGGTCTCCGCCTCGTCCGGGCCCTCCGAGGGCGGCGCCGGCCGGTCCCGGCCCGTCCAGCCCGCCGCGGCCAGCACCGCGACCACCGCCAGCAGCGGCCCGTACGGGACGAGGGCCACGGTGAGCGCCCCGGCGGCGGCCAGGAAGCACAGCGGCCCGCGCCGCTCCTTGGGCGTGGCGGCCCAGCGCCCCCGCCCGGCCACCGCCAGCCGGCGCAGGCCCCGGCTGACGGTGATCAGCGGGTGGAGCACATCGGTCGCGCCGTCGGCCGCGGTCCGCGCCAGTTCGCGGCCGCGCGCGATCGGCGCGCTGCTGGTCAGGGCGTTGCCGGTGAGGATGCGGGGCAGGGGGCGCCGGGCCACGGCGTGCCTCCAGGGGGTCGTACGGGCGGCGGGCCGGCTCGTGGGCGGCGAGCCGGGGCGGGGGTCCCGGGCGCGTGCGCCGGGCGGACACCCCCTAGAGCTTGATCCCGCCCAGCAGGCTGGCCAGGCTGGCGCCGCCGGCCTTGATGCTGGGCGCGATGGCCGAGCCCGCGAGGTAGAACCCGAAGAGCGCGCAGACCAGCGCGTGGGACAACTTGAGGCCGTCCTTGCGGAAGAAGAGGAAGACGATGACACCGAGCAGGACGACGCCGGAAATGGACAGAATCATGAGGGTTCTCTCCTGGGTGTGGGGACGGTCACCGTGAGTTCTTCCAGCCTCACCTCCGGTATCAAGCCATGAAAAGCCGCAAATGGCGTATTTATCGTGGAAATCGCCCAAACGGCCGAGAGGGCTGCCGGGCCCGCCCGGCCCGCCGCCCGCCGCACCCGCCCCGACCGGCACAATCGTGGGGTGTCACACTCCAGGAAGCCGCCGCGCACCACCGGACGGCGCACGCGGCCACAGTCCACCGCCCGGCCCGCGGTCACCGAGAACTCCCCCTGCCCGTGCGGCCGCGAGGCGCGCTACGGGGAGTGCTGCGCCCCCTTCCACCAGGGCCGCGCCGCCGCCCCCGGCCCCGAGCGCCTGATGCGCTCCCGCTACAGCGCCTTCGCCGTCGGCGACACCGCCTACCTGCTCCGCAGCTGGCACTCCACGACCCGCCCGCCGGCCCTCGACCTCGATCCGGCCCTGCGCTGGACCGGCCTGACGATCCTCTCCACGACCGGCGGCAGCGCCTTCCACGACGAGGGCACGGTCGCCTTCCGGGCCGACTACACCGCGCACGGCCGCCCCGGCAGCCAGGAGGAGCACAGCCGCTTCGTCCGCGAGGACGGCCGGTGGGTCTACCTGGACGCGCTGCCCGAGGACACTCCCTAGCTAGGGGGTGTCCGGCCCCCCGCCGGGCCGGCCGCGCAGCTGGTCCAGTTCGCGGCGATCGCGCTTGGTGGGGCGGCCCGCGCCGCGGTCCCGTACGGCGATGACCGGGATCTGCTCGCGCGGCGGCTCCGGCGGGCTGTTGTCGACGTAGCACTCGACGGCGACCGGGGCGCCCACCCGCTTGCGGAGCAGCCGGGCCACCACCACGACGCGCTCCCGGCCGGCGTACCGCAGCCGCACCTCGTCCCCGGCCCGGACCGCGTGGGCCGGCTTCACCCGCTCCCCGTTGACGCGGACGTGCCCGGCCCGGCAGGCCGCCGCGGCCGCCGAGCGCGTCTTGGTGAGCCGCACCGACCAGATCCAGCTGTCGACCCGGGCGGTCGTCATCCCCTCGTCTGAAGCCATGCTGCGACCCTATGCGACGGGCGGGGGCCGGCGGGAGCGCGTCAGGAGGCGGTGGAGCGCTTGGTGCCGGTCCGCTTCTTGGCTGCCGCCTTGCCGGACGAGGACGAGGACGAGGAGGAGCGGCCGGTGGCCTTCCTGGCGTCCGCGCCGGCGGTGGCCTTCGCCCCGTCCTTCGCCCCCGCTTTCGCGGTCCTCTTCGCGGGTGCCTTCCCGGCGGACTTGGCGGCGGTCTTGGCAGCGGTCTTGGCAGCGGTCTTGGCGGTGGTCTTCGCCGAGGTCTTCGCCGCCGCCTTCGCGGTGGTCTTCCGGCCGCCGGTCCCGGTGGCGGGCTCCTCGTCGGCGGCCTTCTGCTTCGCCCCCGGCGCGGTGCGGGCGGAGCCGCGGCCGCGGAGCGGGGTGACGGAGGCCGCCGCGTCCCGGCCGGCCGCCCCTGCGCCGCCGCGGGCGGCCCGTACGCTCTTCTCCAGGGCGGCGGTCAGGTCGATGACCTGGGCACCGGTGGTGGCGGCGGGGGCGGGCGGGACGCCGCCCTCGCGTTTGGCCGCGACCAGCTCCTCCACCGCCTCCCGGTAGTCGTCGTGCAGCTCGGCCGGATCCAGTTCGCCGAGCGAGTCCATCAGGGTCTCGGCCAGCGTCATCTCGTTCTCGCGCACCCGGACGTCCTCCGGCGCGATCCCTTCCGGCGAGCGGATCTGGTCCGGCCAGAGCAGCGCGTGCATCACCAGCGCCCCGTCGTGCGCCCGCAGCATCGCCAGGGTCTCCCGGCCGCGCATCGCCACCTTGCCGATCGCGACCTTCTCGTGGTGCTCCAGCGCCTCCCGCAGCAGGGTGTACGGGCGGACCGCGGACGCCCCGTTCGGGCCGAGGTAGTACGCCTTGTCCAGCTGGAGCGGGTCGATCTCGGAAGGGTCCACGAAGGAGAGGATCGCCAGGGTCTTGGCGGTCGGCACCGGCAGCCGGGACAGGTCCTCGTCGGTGATCGGCACGACGGTGTCGTCGCCGGGCGGCTGATACCCCTTGCCGACCTCCTCGTTGGGCACCTCCTCGCCGTCCAGCTCGCAGATCTTGCGGTAGTGGATCGGTGCGCCGTCCTTCTCGTGGACGCGGACGAAGGAGACCGAGGAGGTGCGGTCGGTGGCGCTGTAGGTCTTCACCGGGATGGTGACCAGGCCAAACGATATGGACCCATTCCAGATAGATCGCATAGTTCGCCCCTTGTGTGGGATTCTCAATGGTATGTCGCCGATCACCGTCGTGGAGGGGCGGCGCCTCTCCCTGACGAACCTCGACAAGGTCCTCTATCCCGCGACCGGCACCACCAAGGGTGAGGTGCTGCACTACTGCACCACCACCGCGGACCTGCTCCTGCCGCACCTCCGGGACCGCCCGGTGTCCTTCCTGCGCTACCCCGACGGGCCGGACGGCCAGCGGTTCTTCACCAAGAACGTGCCGCCGGGCACGCCCTCCTGGGTGAAGAGCTGCGAGGTCCCCCATTCGAGGTCCGGACCGGTCCGGCAGGTCGTCCTCCAGGACCTCGCGTCGCTGGTCTGGGCCGCCAACCTCGTCGTCGAACTGCACACCCCGCAATGGACCTGCGGCGCCCCGGGCGTGGCCGACCGCCTGGTCCTCGACCTGGACCCGGGGGAGCCCGCCACCATCGTGGAGTGCTGCGCCGCCGCCCTGTGGCTGCGCGAGCGGCTGGCCGCCGACGGTCTGGCCGCCTACGCCAAGACCAGCGGCTCCAAGGGCCTGCACCTGGTCGTCGCCGTCGAGCCCACCCCGTCCGACCGGACCACCGCCTACGCCCGGACGCTGGCCGTGGAGGCCGGCGCGGCCCTGGGCGACCTGGTCACGCACAAGATGACCCGGGCGCTGCGCCCCGGCAAGGTCTTCATCGACTTCTCGCAGAACGCCGCCGCCAAGACCACCGCGGTCGCCTACACCCTGCGGGCCCGCCCCGAACCGACCGTCTCCACCCCGGTCACCTGGGACGAGGTCGCCGGCTGCACCGCCCCGGACCAACTCTCCTTCCGCTTCGAGGAGATCGCCGCCCGCCGGGAGCGCCACGGCGATCTGCACGCCCCGCTGCTGAGCCCGTCCGCGGCCGGCCCGGTGCCGGCGGCCGGCCGCCGGATCGCGTGACGGGCGGCATCCCTTAGATTGACCGGATGCTGGAGGGGACCTCTGATCACCACACCATGCGGCTGCGCATGGACCACGACACGCTGCTGCTGCGCCTGCCGGACGAGGACGAGCCGGACACCGGCGGGGGAGCGGCGGCCGCCGGGCAGGGGAAGGGCGGGGGACTGCGGCGCTCGTCGCTGCTGATGGCCGCAGGGACGGTGGTCTCCCGCGCCACCGGCCTGATCCGCACGGTGCTCCAGGCCGCGGCGCTGGGCACCGCGCTGCTGGCGAGCACGTACAACACCGCCAACGTCGTCCCGATGAGCATCTACACCCTGCTGATCGGCGGCGCGCTCAACTCCGTGCTGGTGCCGCAGCTCGTCCGCGCCCGCGCCGAGCAGCCGGACGGCGGCCGGGCCTACGAGCAGCGGCTGGTCACCCTGGTGCTGACCGTGCTGGCGGTGGGCACCGGCCTCGCGGTGTGGGCGGCGCCGCAGATCGTCGCGGTCTACACACCCGACACGCCGGGCAACCACGCCGCGTTCGAGCTGACCGTGGTCTTCGCCCGCTTCCTGCTGCCGCAGATCTTCTTCTACGGGCTCTACTTCATCCTGGGCCAAGTGCTCAACGCACGCGGAAAGTTCGGCGCGATGATGTGGACGCCGGTGCTCAACAACCTCGTGCTGATCGCGATGTTCGGGCTCTACATCGGGCTGCTGGCCGGCGCCGACCGCGTCGAGGACCTCACCCGGGGGCAGATCGGCCTGCTGGGCGTGGCCACCACCGGCGGTATCGCCCTCCAGGGGCTGGCCCTGATCCCGTTCGTGCGCGCCTCCGGCTTCCGCTTCCGGCCGCGCTTCGACTGGCGCGGCACCGGACTGCGCAAGAGCGTCGCCGCCGCCCGCTGGACCCTGCTGTTCGTGCTCGCCAACCTGGCCGCGATGGCCGTGGTCACCCACTACGCCAACGCCGCGGACCAGGAGCTGCCCACCGCCGGCGCCGGCTACACCGCCTACAGCTACGCCCAGACCATCTGGAACCTCCCGCAGTCGATCGTCACCGTCTCCCTGGTCACCGCGCTGCTGCCGCGGATGAGCCGCGCGGTCGCCGAACACCGCCTGGACGACCTGCGCGCGGACCTCTCGCAGGGGCTGCGGGTCAGCGGCGTGGTGATCGTCCCGGCCGCCTTCTTCTTCCTGGCCTTCGGCCCGCAGCTGGCCGAGCTGTTCTTCGCGCACGGCGCGGTCGACGCGGCGTCGGCCCGGCCGGCCGGGCAGATGCTCCAGGCGTTCGGCCTCGGCCTGATCCCGTTCTCCGCCCAGTACCTGCTGCTGCGCGGCTTCTACGCCTTCGAGGACACCCGGACCCCGTTCTGGATGGCGGTGTGGATCGCCGGCGCGAACATCGTGCTGGCCACCGCCTGCCACCTGTGGCTGCCGGCCCGCTGGGCGGTGATCGGGATGGCCGCCGCCTACAGCCTTGCCTACGGTCTGGGGCTGCTGCTGACCGCGCTGCTGCTGCGCCGCCGGCTGGCCGGCCGCCTCGACGGGCGCCGGCTGTGCCGCACGTACGGGAAGCTGGTGGTGTCCGCCGCGGCGGCCGGCGGGCTGGGGCTGCTGGTGGCGCGGGCCTGCGCCGGGGTGGCGGTGCCGGCGGGCTGGACGGCGGCGCTGACGACGGCCGCCGGCGGCGCGACCATGGTGGCGGCGTTCGTGCTGGTGGCGAAGGTGCTGCGGGTCGGGGAGCTGCGGAGTCTGCCCGGGCTGCGCTGAGGGGTGAGGACGGAGAACAGGCGGCGGGCCGCCCCGCCGCCTGTTCTTCACCGAAGTTTTGGAACGATCGGTTCAGAGTGAGGTAGAGTCGCCGGACGCAGGCGGCCCGGAACCCTCCGGGGTCCGCTCAATCCCCCCTGGAATCACGGGGTTTCCGCCTGCCGCCATATTGGAACGATCGGTTGTGAAAGGTGGCGCCGCGCATGCATCGCGCCGTATATCTGCTGGCCGTGGGGATCTTCGCCATGGTGACCAGCGAATTCGTGGTGGCGGGCCTGATGCCCCAGATGGCCGAGGGGCTGGGGGTGGGCATCGCGCAGATCGGCTACCTCATCACCGCCTACGCGGTGGCGATGGCCGTCGGCGGGCCGTTCCTCACCGTCGCCGTGCTGAAACTCCGCCAGAAGACCGCGCTGATGGTCCTGTTCGGCATCTTCCTGGGCGGCAACGTGCTCGCCGCCCTGGCCCCGGACTACGGCGTGATGATGGCCGCCCGGATCCTCACCGGCGTGGCCGCCCAGGCGTTCTTCGGGGTCGCCGTCTCGCTCTGCGTCCAACTGGTCCGCCCGGAGATCCGCGGCCGGGCGATCGCGCTGGTCATGAACGGGCTGATGCTCGGCACCCTGCTCGGCCTGCCGCTCGCCACCCTCGTCGGCGAGCGCCTGGGCTGGCGCGCCGCCTTCTGGGTGATCACCGGCCTCACCGTGCTCGCCGCGCTGGCCACCGCCGCCGGGGTGCCCCGGCTCGGCCGCAGCGGGGGCGGCGGGGGCGTACGGGCCGAACTGACCGCGTTCCGCAGTCCGCGGCTGTGGCTGGTGCTCTCCACCAGCACGCTGATCATCGGTGCGACGTTCGCCGCCTTCAGCTACCTCAACCCCATCCTCACCCAGGTCACCGGCTTCTCCACCGCCACCGTCCCGCTGCTGCTCATCGCCTACGGCGCGGCCACCGTCGTCGGCAACACCGTCGTCGGCCGCCTCGCCGACCGGCACACCACCGGCGTCCAGATCGCCGGGCTGGCGCTGAACGCCCTCTTCCTGGCCGGCTTCGCCCTCCTGGCCCACCTGCCGGTGCCCGCGGTGGCGATGATGCTGGGCATCGGCCTGGTCGGCGTGACCATGAACCCGGCGATGGCCACCCGGGTCCAACGGGCCGGGAACGCCCGCCCGTTGGTCAACACGGTGCACTCCTCCTTCATCACCCTCGGCGTGATCGTGGGGTCCTCGGCCGGCGGACTGGTGCTCAACTCCTACGGGCTGCGCGCCCCGTTGTGGCTCGGCGCCGGGCTCGCCGTCCTCGGACTGCTCACCCTGCTGCCCGACCTGCTCCGCGGCCCCGCGCGGCCGGCCGCCGACGGCGCTGCGCCGTCCGCCGCCACCGATGCCGAAGCGGCCCGGGAGGTGTGCGCGGTCCGGTCCTGACGGAGCGCCACGCCGCCGGCGGCGCGGGCCCGGCGCCCGCCCGCCGCGCCCGCGGGCCGGGAACCGTATGGAGTAGGCCAACCGGCGCGCGGCCCGCGGCGTTCTTAGCGTGGCCACATGTCGAGAGCGAGTTGGTTCCCCGTCAGAGCCCTGACCGCAGCCGCCGTGTGCACCGCGAGCCTGCTGGCCCTGTGCGGCCCGGCGGCCGCCGACGGCCCGAACGGCATCGACGACCTGCGTGGCGCGCGCCCGGCCCGTACCGAGGATCTGCTGGACGAGCCCGGCGTGCAGTTCCTGCCCCGGCCGGGGGTTCCCGAGCCACCCCGGGTCTCGGCGCTGTCCTGGATCGTCACCGACCTCGGTACCCACCGGGTCCTGGCGGCGAAGGACGCCCACCGGCCGCTGCCGCCCGCCAGCACCCTCAAGACGCTCTTCGCGCTCACCGTGCTGCCGAAGTTCTCCCAGGGGGCGGTGCACACCGTCTCCGCCGCCGACCTGGCCGGCATCGAGCCGGGCAGTGCCCTGGCCGGCGTCAAGGAGGACATGCCCTACCGCGTCGCCGATCTGTGGCACGGCGTCTTCCTCAGCTCCGGCAGCGACGCGGTGCACGCGCTGGCCGCCATGAACGGCGGCTGGGGCAAGACCATCGACGACATGCAGGCGACCGCCGAGCGGCTGGGCGCCCGCGACACCACCGTCGAGTCCGCCGACGGCTTCGACACACCCGGCCAGTTCTCCTCCGCCTACGACCTCTCCCTCTTCGGCCAGGCGGGGCTGACCAACCGGGACTTCGCCCGCTTCGCCGCGACCCGCACGGCACGCTTCCCCGAGGACGCCGGCCCGGACGCGTACGGCATCCAGAACACCAACCGGCTGCTGGTCGGCTCGCACGGGGTGACCCCCTACGACGGTCTGATCGGGGTGAAGAACGGCTACACCACCCACGCCGGGAACACCCTGATCGCGGCGGCCCGGCGCGGCGGCCGGACCCTGCTGGTCACCGTGATGAACCCGCAGTCCGGCGCCGGGAACGCGGTCTACGAGGAGACCCGGGCCCTGCTGGACTGGGGCTTCGCCGCCGCGCCCCGGGCCGCGGCGGTCGGCGTGCTGCCCGCCCCGGCCCCGAGCCGGACCGGCGGCGGCACCGGGCAGACCGCCCGGCAGGCGGTCACCGCGCTGCACGGGGCACCGGCCGCCCGCCCCGCCGACCGCACCGGCGACCTGATCGTGTGGTCCGCCGCCGCGGCCGGCGTGGTGGCGCTGGCCGGGCTGGGCGCCGGCCTGTGGTGGCGCCGCCGTCGGCCGGCCGGCCAGGAGGGCGGCGGACCGGCCTCCTGACGGCCCCCTGGGTTCGTACATCCGTCCGATCGGTCCCGGATACGGAGGACGAATGTGACCTTGCCCGGTGACGCATGACGCGTTTGCCACGGTTTGTGATGACTGGCGGGCCAGGTCGGTGTAGCGTCCTGATCAGCTGTCGTGGTTCCGAAGTGCCGGACGCCCGTGTCGCATTCACGGGCGTTCTTGCTGTCCGGTACGTCTCCGGACCAGGGCGATCACCTCCGGGTTCCGCGGGGTGCGGGAGCCGATTCGGGCCCATAGAGCGAAGGAGACAACATGGCTTCGGGCACGGTGAAGTGGTTCAACTCGGAAAAGGGCTTCGGCTTCATCGCGCAGGACGACGGCGGTGCCGACGTCTTCGCGCACTACTCCAACATCGACGCCACCGGCTACCGCGAGCTGCTGGAAGGCCAGAAGGTGACGTTCGAGGTGACGCAGGGCCACAAGGGCCCGCAGGCGGAGAAGATCCGGGTGACCTCGACCCCGTAACGCCCGCTCCGCCCTCGCACGCGGCGCCCGTCCCGAGCTCCGGGGCGGGCGCCGCCGTGTCGCGGGCGGGCCCGGTGCTACGGCCGGCGGTCGTTGAGGATCTTCTGGAACAGCCGGTGGTCCCGCCAGGCACCGTCGATGTGCAGATACCGCTCCGCGGTGCCGTACGGGGTGAAGCCGCAGCCGGTCAGGACCCGCTGCGAGGCGACGTTGTCCAGCAGCGTGCCGGCCTCCAGCCGGTGCAGACCCAGCTCCTCGTCGGCCAGCGCGCAGACCGCCCGGACCGCGGCCGACGCGAGCCCGCGGCGCAGGTGCCCGGCGTCGATCCAGTAGCCCACGCTCGCGCTGCGCAGCGGCCCGTAGGCGATCTGGGACAGCGTGATCGCGCCCGCCACCTCCGGCTCGCCGCGGTCCCCGTCCGGCTCGCTGACCAGGACCCAGGGCATTGCCCGGCCGGCGTCCCGCTCGGCCAGCACGGACCGGAGGCGGGCCCGCTGGCCCGCCTCCGTGTAGAAACCCTCCGCCCGCACCGGTTCGGTACGGCGGAGGTGCTCCAGACTGCGCACGTAGGCCCGGGAGAAGCCGGCGGCGTCCGCCACCTCGGCGGGACGCATCAGGATGCCGGGGGCGAGCCGGACGGATGTGGTGATCACCCGTCCAGCCTAATCACCGGACAGGCCGGTGTCCCGGGCCGTGCGCGGCTCTACTGCGGCGGCTGCGGCCGGTCCCGCCCCTGGTCGCCGAGCTGGTCGCGGAGCTTGTCCTGGGCGGTGTCGACCTGGCTCCGGTACTTGCCCTGGGTCCGCTCGTCGACGTAGTCGCCGGCCTTGTCGATGCCCTTGCCCGCCTGGTCCTCGTGGCCCTTGAGCATCTGCTTCAGCTTGTCCAACACAGACATGGCCTCGCCCTCCTCGGCACGGGTCCCCCGCACCCGCCAGGATGGCCCCCGGCCGGGCCGGGCGCATCAGGAGGAGCTGGGGACCGGGGCCTTCAGATGGTCGCTGATGAACTTGAGGGAGCCGGCCTCCATGCCCTTCTGGTAGTCCCAGGCGTTGTGCCGGCCGCCGGGAATCATCTGGAGCGAGGTGTGGATCGGGCCCTTGCCGTACTTCTGGCGGAACCGCTTGACGGGATTGATGACCGCGGCGCCTTCCCTGCTGCCGGTCTGGAACGCGAGGTAGACGTCCGGCCCGCCCTTCTTCAGCAGCTGCGCGGCGAGTTTCTCCGGATTGTTGGCGTCCTTCTCCTTCTGGTGGCCGGCCCACATCGGGGAATCCGGCACGATGTCCGGGCCGCTGGCGATCGCCGCCTTGAACTTCTCCGGGTACTTCAGCACGGACTTCAGGCCCGCGAAACCGCCCGAGGACGAGCCCATGAACGCCCAGCCGTCGCGGGAGCCGAAGGTGCGGAAATTCGCCTTCACCAGATCGACCACGTCGTCGGTGAGCCAGGTGCCCATCTTCGCCTGCCCGGGTATGTCGCTGCCGTCGTGGTAGCGGGTGTCGGGGTTGAGCATCGGCATCACCACGAGGAACGGCAGGCTCTTGCCCTCCGCGGTCCACTTCGTGAGGTTCTCCTGGAGCTTGATGTCCCCGCCGACCCAGTAATTGGTCACGCCGTCCTTGTCCTGTGGGCTGCCCAGTCCGCCGGGCAGGGCTATCAGCACCGGAAAACCGCTCTTGGCGAATTTGGGGTCCTGGTATTCCTTCGGGGCCCACACCCACACACTGCCGGTGACGCCGGACTTCGCGCCCTTCAGCGTCGTACGGGCGATACGCGTGCCGTCGTCCAGGGTGCGGGTGATCCGGAACTCGCTCTTGGGCCCGGTCGGCATCCGGGTGTCCTTGTCGACCGGGGTGGCCGGGGACGACGGGCTGCCCGGGGCGCCCGCGTTGAAGTCGACCGGCTCGCCGTTCTCCGAGCAGCCGGTGAGCAGAGCGCAGGAGGCGACGGCGACGGCCGTGAGCGCGCGGGCGTAAGGGATTTTCAACGGTGACTCCGCTACTGGACGATCACATGCGAGTGACCGTGAACGATCAAAGTGCAAGTGACCATAAAGAGGTAATTCCGCCGCCGGCGGTTCCGTCGTGCGCCCATCGGCCCGCTCGACGGGCAGCGCGTCCCGGTCCGGCCGAGAATGCAGCGGTGACCGATGAACACCGCAGTGCCGAGGACACCGCCTCCCGTGCCGGGCCCGGCGCCGAGGAGCGGCGGCGCGCCAGGCAGGCGCTGGCCGGCCGCGCGCGGGACGCGGCGGATCTGTCGTTGCTGATGGACATGCTGGGGCTGGACCCCAGCCGGGATCCGGGCCGGGACCCCGAGCCCGGCCCCGGCCCGCCGCGCGGCCGCGGCCGTCCCGCCGGGCGGGACCGGCGGCAGGCGGCCCGCCGGGACACCTGCCGCGACGCCCGCACCCCCTCGGCCGACCCGGACTGAAACGGCGGCCGGCGCCCGGCCCCGCCGCGCGGCCCGGCCCGACCCGGTCAGCCGGCCGGTGCGGTGTCCACCGCCCGGCGCAGCCGCAGCGTCACGAGCTGGAACGGCCGCAGCGCCAGCCGCACCGTACGGCCCTCCCGCACCAGCTCGGGGCCGTCGTCCACCGGGCGTTCCAGCAGGTCGGTGGCGAGCGCCCCGGCCAGCGGGAAGCCGGCGGTCAGCGTGGCCCGGACGCGGCCGCCGCGGGCCTCGTGGAACCGGACGACGACATCGCCGCCGCCGTCGTCGGCCAGCTTGACCGCGGTGACCACCACCGCGTCGTGGTCCACCGCGACCAGCGGCGGCACCGGGCCGGCGCCGGTCACCGCCCGCTCCGGCAGGTTGATCCGGTAGCCCTCGCACACCGCGTCCCCCAGCGTCGCGCCGGGCACCAGCGCGTACCGGAAGCGGTGGGTGCCCCGGTCGGTCCCCGGGTCCGGGAAGCGGGGCGCGCGCAGCAGGGAGAGCCGCACGGTCGTGGTGGTGCCCGGCGCGGCGCCGCCCGCGCCGTCCCGCACGGTGCGGGTCACGTCGTGCCCGTACGTCGCGTCGTTGACCAGCGCCACGCCCCAGTCCGGCTCCCCGGCATGCACGAAGCGGTGCGCGCACGCCTCGAACTTGGCCGCCTCCCAGCTGGTGTTGGTGTGGGTGGGCCGGTACAGGTGCCCGAACTGGGTCTCCGCGGCGTACCGCTCGGCGTGCAGGTCCAGCGGGAACGCCGCCTTGAGGAACTTCTCGGTCTCGTGCCAGTCGACCTCGGTGGCGAGGTCCAGCCGCCGCTGCCCGCGCGCCAGGGTGAGGGTCTGCACCGCCCGGGAGCGGCCGAAGCGGCGGACCACGCGGACCGTCGCCGCCGCGTCCGACGCCTCGGTGAGCGCGACCTCGTCCGCGTCGGTCAGGTCGGTGACCACCTCGCGGTAGAAGGCGTCCACGTCCCAGGCGTCCCACTTGTTCGGGAAGTCCGGGTGGAGCTGGAGCAGGTTGGCCGCCGCGCCCGGGGCGACGGCCTCCCGCCCGGCGGTCTCGTCGTACGCGGAGACGACCAGGCCGCAGCCGTCGATCTCGACCCGGAGCAGGCCGTTGCGGAGGGTGAAGCCGCCGCCGGGGCGCGGCCCGGCCGCCACCGGGCCGCCCGCGGCGACCGGCGCGGCCACCGCGCCCGCCGCCACCCCGCCGCGGGCGTGCGGCGCGGCGTTCGCCACCAGCCGCCGGTCCCCGGGACCGGCCAGCGCCGTCAGCGCCGCGGTGATCAGCTCCGCCAGCTCCGCGGCGACCGCCGCGTAGGTCCGCTCCGCCTCCCGGTGCACCCAGGCGATCGAGGACCCGGGCAGGATGTCGTGGAACTGGTGCAGCAGCACCGTCTTCCAGAGGCGGTCCAATTCCGCGTAGGGGTAGCGGAAGCCGGTGGCGACCGCGGCGGTCGCCGACCACAGCTCGGCCTCCCGCAGCAGGTGCTCGCTGCGGCGGTTGCCGCGCTTGGTGCGGGCCTGGCTGGTCAGGGTGCCCCGGTGCAGCTCCAGATACAGCTCGCCCACCCACACCGGGGCGTCGGGGTACTCCGCCTCCGCCCGGGCGAAGAAGTCGGCGGGCTTCTCCCAGGTCACCACCGGCGAGCCCTCCAGGTCCCGCAGCCGCCGCGCCCGCGCGACCATCTCGCGGGTGGTGCCCCCGCCGCCGTCGCCCCAGCCGGTCGGTGCCAGGGAGTGCCGGGCCGCGCCCTTCTCCCGGAAGTTCCGTGCCGCATGGGCGAGTTCGGCGCCCGACAGCCGGCAGTTGTAGGTGTCCACCGGCGGGAAGTGGGTGAAGATCCGGGTGCCGTCGATGCCCTCCCAGCGGAAGGTGTGGTGCGGGAAGGCGTTCACCTGGCTCCAGGAGATCTTCTGGGTCAGCAGCCACTTCGACCCGGCCGCCCTGATGATCTGCGGGAGCCCGGCGGCGAAGCCGAACGTGTCCGGCAGCCACACCTCCTCGTTCTCGATCCCGAACTCCTGGAGGAAGAACCGCTTGCCGTGCACGAACTGGCGGGCCATCGCCTCCGACCCCGGCATGGAGGTGTCCGCCTCCACCCACATCCCGCCGGCCGGCACGAACCGGCCCTCCGCCACCGCCCGTTCGACCTTCGCGTACACCTCGGGCCGGTGCTCCTTGAGCCAGGCGAACTGCTGCGCCTGCGACATGGTGTAGACGAACTCCGGCTCGTCGGCCAGCAGCGCCGTCATGTTCGCCGTGGTCCGGGCCACCTTGCGGACCGTTTCGCGCACCGGCCACAGCCAGGCCGAGTCGATGTGCGCGTGCCCCACCGCGCTGATCCGGTGCGCGGACGCGGCCGCCGGTGCCGCCAGCGCCCCGGCGAGCTGCCGGCGGGCCGCCGCGGCCGTCCCGTTCACATCCTGGAGGTCGACCGCGTCCAGCGCCCGGCCCACCGCGCGCAGCACCTCCCAGCGCCGCGGTCCGTCCACCGGCAGCTCCGCCATCAGCTCGCCCAGCACCTCCAGGTCCAGGACCAGCTCCCAGACCTCGGTGTCGAACACCGCCAGGTCCATCCGGGCCAGCCGGTACAGGGGTGCGTCGCCCGCCGTCTCCGGGTCGCCGAGCGCCGTCGGCCGGAACGGGCGGGCACCGAGGAGGACGGGGTTGGCCGCGGCCTCCAGATGCCACTCCACCCGCTCCCCGCCGCGCACCGGCGCGCCCACCCGCACCCACGAGTTGCGGGGGTTGAGGCCCTTCACCGGGGTGCCGTCCGGCAGGTACACCAGCGCCTCGCACTGGAACCCCGGCATCCGCTCGTCGAACCCCAGGTCCAGCACCGCCTCCACGGTGCGCCCGGCCCATGCCTCCGGCACCGTCCCGCGGACCCGGAACCACGTCGTCCGCCAGGGCGCGCCCCAGGCGTCGCCCACCGCCACCGGGGTGTGCCGGGCGGCCAGGCCCTCGGCCACCGGATCCGGCCCCGGGGCGCCCGGTTCCGCCCGGGGCACCACCCAGGCCGCCACCTCCAGGGGGACCGACTCCGGGTACACGGCGGGCCGGATGCGTTCGTCGAGGACCCGCGCGAGGCGGGCCTCGATCAGGGCGCGATCGTCATGCATGGCGGACGGCTCCAGGGGGCGTGGGGACGGGCGGACGGGTGGAGGGGAGCGGGGCGGCCCTGGGCGGGGCGGCCGCGGGCGGCCCCGCGGGGCCCGGGCCGCCGGGAGCGCCGGGCGGGAGGCCGGGCCGGGCCGCCGCGGCCCGCGCGCCGGCGGACGGCACCCGGCGGCGGGGGAGCGGGCCCGGCGGCCGGCTCACCCCCACCCCACCTCCTGCGGCGTGCACACCTCGGTGATCCCCCGGGACGCCAGGTGGGCGGCGTCACCGGCGAGCCGGTCCAGGACCAGGGCGGGCCGGACGCCCCGCGCGGCCAGCTCCGCCCAGGCTTCGAAGACCGGGCCGCCGGGCGCGCACACCGAGCGGTGCGGCGCCTCCTCGACATCCCCGGCGGCCACCACCAGCGCGGTGGTCCGGGCCGGCGGCCGGTGCGGACGGCCCCGCCACCGCGCGGCCAGCTCCGCGAAGGCCCGGCCCACCGGCTTGACCGACCCGTCGGACGCCAGCAGGCCCAGCCCGTACTCCAGCTCCGGGAAGTCGGCCAGCGACCGGGGGACGTCGTGCGAGCACCACCAGGTGACGCCCCACAGCCCCGGGCAGTCCAGTGCGCGCGCGACGGTCGCCGCGGTGAAGGCCGCCGCGCGGTCCTCGGGGATGTGCGGGGCGGGCGCGCCCACCTCCTGGAGCCACACCGGCCGGTGCGGGTCCACCGCCCACGCCTTGGACAGCTCGATGAGATAGGCCGCGTGGTGCTCGGTGGCGGCCCCGGCCGGGCCGTGCCGCTGCGCGGTGCCGTTGAACACCCACGAGTGCACCGCCGTCATGGCGCCCAGCCGCGCGGCGTGCGCGGGGGTGAAGGGGTGCCCGTCGCGGTACCAGGCGGCGTCGTACGCGGCGTGCAGATGCGCGCGGCCCGGCGCGCCCCGCTCGCAGGCGGCCAGCATCCGCTCCAGCCACGCCGCCGCCTGCGCACCGGTGATCCGGTCCGGATCGGGGTGCGGGCCGTCCGCGAACTGGTTGATCTCGTTGCCCAGCGTCATCCCCAGGAAGCCGGGCCGGTCGGCCAGCGCCGCGGCCAGCGTCCGCAGGTACTCCTCCTGGCCGGAAAGTACCTCCGGGTCGGTGAAGAGGTTCCGGCGGTGCCAGGTCCGGGTCCAGGCCGGCAGGAAGTCGAAGCTGGACAGGTGGCCCTGGAGGCCGTCCACCGCCACGTCCAGCCCCCGCTCGGCCGCCGCGTCCGCCAGCTGCACCAACTGCTCGACCGCGCGCGGCCGGATCAGCGTGCGGTTGGGCTGGAACAGCGGCCACAGCGGGAACACCCGGACGTGGTCCAGACCGAGCCCGGCGAGGGCGTCCAGATCCGCCCGCACCGCGTCCAGGTCGAAATCCAGCCAGTGGTGGAACCACCCCTGCCGGGGTGTGTAGTTGACGCCGAAACGGATCCGGCGGGCATCGTGCGGTAGGGGCATGGGGTCCGTCCCTCCGGGTGGGGCCGCGCATCGGCCCTCCACGGCGCCCTCCCCGACCCCGCGGAAGAAAAAACGCCGGAGGCGGGCCCACACCACGATCAGCGGCAGCACCGCGTACGCGCTCCGCGTCAGCAGGACGTGCAGCGCCGCGACGCCGCCGGGCCGACGCCCTGCGCGGGTGCGGCGCCGGCCGGTCGCGCGCCGGCCGGCTGCGGCCACCACGCCCCGGACCCCGCCCACCCCTACCCGTCATACCTGAGAGCTACCCGCCGGATGCGCTCTCCGGCGGGACGCCGACCAGCCGCCGCGCTGCCTACCTTCCGTTCCGGAACCACCTCAGAACCCCGGTACGGAAGGACCACCCGCCATGGCGCCCCGCCCGCCCCGCAGCCGCCGCCTGCTCCGCACCCTGCTCGCCGCACTGGTCACCGCCTCCGTGGCGGTCCCGGTGTCGGGCGCGGCCCGGCCCGCCGCGGTCCCCGCACCGGCCCCCACCGCCCTCGGCCCGCTCCGCGACGCCACCACCCCCGCCGCCCTGGCCCGCCGCTACGCCACCACCCGCGCCGACATCCGGGCGGCCGAGCGCACCGCCGACGCCCACGGCGACCACCGGCGGGCCGCCGCCCTGCACACCCTCGCCGCACCGACCCGCCACTTCCTCACCTTCGACGGCCGCGACGGCGGCCGCGCCACCGAGGTTCACGGCGACCTCGCACACGCCGACCGCATCGCCGTCCTGGTCCCCGGCTCGGACACCGGCCTCGACACCTACCCCCGCTTCCGGGCCGGCGCCGAGGCCCTCCTGCGGCAGCTCCGACGCCAACCCGGCATCCACCCCGCCGTCCTCGCCTGGCTCGGCTACCCCACCCCCGCCACCGTGAGCCCCGCCGCGCTCACCACCACCCGCGCCGACCACGCGGCCCCCCAACTCCGGGAGTTCACCGGCCAGTTGCGGGCCCTCAGGCCCACGGCCCGGATCAGCCTGCTGTGCCACTCCTACGGTTCCGTGGTCTGCGGCCGGGCCGCCGCCGGCCTCCCCGCCGGCACCGCCCTCGTCCTCTACGGCAGCCCCGGCACCGGCGCCGACACCGCCGCCGGCCTGCACACCCGGGCCACCGTCTGGGCCGCCCGCGGCACCGACGACTGGATCGCCCGCGTCCCGCACGTCCGGCTGCCGCTGCCCGGCACCACCGCCGGATTCGGCACCGACCCGGTCTCCGCGCGGTTCGGCGCCCGGGTCTTCCCGGCCGGCACCGGCGGCCACAGCGCCTACCTCAGGCCCGGCACCCTCTCCCTGACCAACCTCGCGCTGATCACCGCGGGACGGCCCCCGGTCGCCACCCAGGACACCACCTCCGGCGAGGCCCCCCGTGCGTAACGCCCCCCGCGCCGCCGCGGCCGCCCTCGTCCGCCGCGTCCAGACCGCCACCCCGCCCGGCCGCGACCGCGCCACCGACGCCCTGCGCGGCTTCGCCATCCTCGGCGTCGTCCTCGGCCACTGGCTGGTCACCGCCCTGATCACCGACAGCGGCACCCTGCACGGCGCCAGCCCGCTCCAGCGCATGCCCCACCTGGCCCCGATATCCTGGCTCTTCCAGACCCTCGCGGTGTTCTTCCTGGTCGGCGGCGAGGTCGCCGCGCGCAGCCACCGCGCGGCCCGGGCCCGCGGCACCGCCTACCGGCACTGGCTGCACGCCCGGCTCCACCGGCTCTTCCGCCCGGTCGCCGCACTGCTCACCGTCTGGGCCGCGGCTACCGCCGCGATGCTCGCCGCCGGCGTCGGCCCGGACACCCTCCACACCCTGCTCAAACTGGTGCTGTCACCGCTGTGGTTCCTGCTGGTCTTCGCCGCGCTCACCGCGGCCACCCCGCTGACCGCCCGGCTGCACCCGCTCTGGCCGTGCGCCGTCGTCCTCCTCACCGACGTGCTGCGCTTCGGCCTCGACGCCCCTGCCTGGCTCGGCTGGCTCAACCTCCCGGCCGGCTGGCTCGTCCCGTTCTGCCTGGGCGCGGCCCGGGCCCGCGGCGCCGCCCACCGGCCGCGCACCGGCTGGGCGCTGCTGCTCGGCGGCGCCGCGGCCACCGCCCTCCTGATCGTCCTCGCCGGCTACCCCGCGGCCATGGTCGGCGTGCCCGGCGCCGCGGTCTCCAACCTCAACCCGCCCACCCTGGCCGCCGTCGCCTTCGGCCTCGCCCAGTGCGGCGCGGCCCTGCTGCTGCACGGCCCGCTCAACCGCCTGCTGCGCCGCCCCGCGGCCTGGGCCGCGGTCGCCCTGCTGAACCTCTCCGCGATGACCGTCTTCCTCTGGCACCAGACCGCGATGATGGCCGTCACCGCCACCGCCTGGTTCCTGGCCGGCCCGCTGCCCGGTCTGCACACCCTCCCCGACGGCCCCGCCTGGATCCTCGCCCGGCTCGCCTGGCTCCCGGTCTTCGCGGCCGTGCTGCTGCTGTGCCGGGCCGCGTTCGCCGGCCACGAGCACCGCCGGCCGCGCCGCCCCGGCCCCGCACCGGCCGCCCCCGGCCCGGTCCCGGCCGCCCGCGAAGGCAACCCCGGCCGCGCGGCCGTGGTGCCCCGTGCCTAAGGTGCATCCCGTGAAGAGGGGGATCACGGCCGGCCGGCTGACGGCGGCCCTGCGCGCGGTGCCGCGCCATCTGCGCGAGGACCTGTGGACCACGGCGGCGGAGGAACCGACGCCGGCCGGCGGCCGGCGCCCCGCCTGGCTCGAATGGCGCCCGGCGATCGTCGTCCCCCTCGTGGTGCTCGGGGTCGTCATGCTCGCCGGCAACGTCAACACCTACCACTTCCGGTACGGCATCCCCATGGGCCCCGCCGTACTCCTGGCCGCCCCCCAGGCCGCCGCCCCCGTCCTCGCCCTCTACCGCCCCGCCCTGGGCTGGTGGGCGGCCACCGGGGCGCTGCTGCTGGCCGGATACGCGGCGGCGGCCGGGGCCGGCCCGTTCACCGCGCCGCTCTGGGAGCGCACCGGGCTGCCGGCCCAGGCCGCGGTGCTGTTCTTCGCCGCCCTGCGGGTCCGCCCCCGCGCCACCGCCGGAATGCTGGTCCTGGGCGTCCTGGCCGGCGCCCTCGCCAACGGCTGGGTCTCCGGCGGCTACCGCGACGACCAGCTACCGGCCCTGACGCTCCTCGTCTGCGCCCTGGTCGGCGCCCTCCTCCGCGGCCGCCAGAAGGCCCGCACCGCCCTCGTCGCCCAGGAGGAGCTCACCGCGGAGGAACGCGCCCGCCGCACCCTGCTGGAGGAGCGCAACCGGATCGCCCGCGAACTGCACGACGTGGTCGCCCACCACATGTCGGTGATCTCCATCCAGGCCCAGGTCGCCCCGCACCTCGCCGAGAACCCCTCCGACGAACTCCGCGAGAACCTCCGCGGCATCCGCCAGAACGCCGTCGAGGCGCTCACCGAGCTCCGCCGCGTCCTGGGCGTCCTGCGCTCCGGCGACACCGGCCCGGACAGCGCCCCGCACGCCCCGCAGCCCACCCTGGACCGGCTCGGCGAACTCGTCGGCAACGTCCGCGGCGCGGGCGTCGAGGTCGCCGTCGCCACCACCGGCGCCCCGCGCCCCCTCTCGCCCGGTACCGAACTCTCCGCCTTCCGCATCGTCCAGGAGGCGCTCAGCAACGCCATGCGGCACGCCCCCGGAGCCGCCGTGCGCATCGCGGTCGGCTACCGCCCGGACCGCCTCACCCTGCGCGTCACCAACACCGCCCCCGACCGCCCCGCCCCGCCCTCCCCGGGCGCCGGCCACGGCCTGCTGGGCATGCGCGAACGCACCGCGATGCTCGGCGGCGAACTGGCCACCGGCCCCACCCCCGACGGCGGCTACGAGGTCACCGCGATCCTCCCGGCCCCCGCCCCGCCCGCTCCCCACCCCTCCGACGACGCCCAGGACCCCACCCCATGACGCCCGCCACCCCGCCCGCCATCCGCGTCCTGATCGCCGACGACCAGCAGATGGTCCGCCAGGGCTTCACGGTGCTGCTCAACGCCGAACCCGGCATCGAGGTCGTCGGCCAGGCCGTGGACGGCCACGACGCCGTCGCCCGGGCCGCCGAACTGGCCCCCGACGTGGTCCTGATGGACATCCGGATGCCCGGCCTCGGCGGCATCGAGGCCACCCGCCGCCTCACTGCCCCGCCCGGCGCCACCGTCAAGGTCCTCGTGCTGACCACCTTCGACCTCGACGAGTACGTCTACGAGGCGCTGCGCGCCGGCGCCTCCGGTTTCCTCCTCAAGGACGCCTCCGCCGAGGAACTCGCCCAGGCGGTGCGGGTGGTGGCGGCCGGCGACGCGCTGCTGGCACCCGGCATCACCAAGCGCCTGATCGCCGAGTTCTCCCGGGTGACCAGCGGCCCGCGGGCCCCGCTCAAGGACCGGGTGGCCGGTCTGACGGAGCGGGAGACCGAGGTGCTGTCGCTGGTCGCCCAGGGACTGTCGAACGCGGAGATCGCCCAGCGCCTGGTGGTGGCCGAGCAGACGGTGAAGACCCACGTGGGCCGCATCCTGGTCAAACTGGGCCTGCGCGACCGCACCCAGGCCACCGTCTTCGCCTACGAGACGGGCCTGGTGCGGCCCGCCGGATACTGAACTCCCCTACCGGGACGGCCCGTTCAGTGCCGGACCACCGTCCCGGGCGCCAGCCGCCCGCAGTTGGACGCGGTGACCCGCACGCTCACCCCTTCGATGGCGCCGCCCCAGTCCACGCACCGGCCCTTCGCCGCGAGGCGGACCGGACCGGCATAGCTGGTGTACTTCCCGCTGTCGGTCACCGGCGGGGCACTGTGGTCCGACGGCCCCAGCTCGGCCAGCACGGATACCGCCGTGCCGGGGCTGTTCCGGATCGTCACCACGCAGTTCTTGCCGGTCTTGGCGCTGTAGGTGAGGTAAACCGTTCCCTTCGCACCGACCGGTACGGAATTCACGACGCCGTAGCCGCTGCCGCACGCCCCGTTGTAGGCGGCGCGGACCGGCGCGGCCGCCGCGGTGGTGGTCAGGCCCAGGGTGCCGGCGCCCGCCAGGGCCAGGGCCGCGGAACCGGCGAGAAGAGTGGGACGCCGCATGGAGAACCGCATGGAAAACCCCCGTCAGGTGGTGTCCTGTGCATGGTCGTGCACCGCGTTCTTTTCGGTGCTGCACCTGTTGGACACCGGCCGGACGGGGAGGGTTGCAGGCGCCTTTCCGCCAGTACGTGGGTTCCTTTTCCGGTTCGCTCCGCTTTCTCCGAAAGCCCGGCGCGCCGGGCTTCGTCAGTCGTCGTCCTCGCCGTTGGCCAGCACCTTGAGCCGGCTGTACGGGCCGTTGAAGCGGTTGTGGTCGCCGACCGTGCGCCCCGAGGAGGTGTGCTGCCAGATGCTGTGGAACCGCCAGCCGCCCGGCAGGGTGCCGACCGAGGACCCGTAGCGCGGGATCCACAGCGGGTTGGTCCGCCCGAACCGGCCGGAATTGCCGGTGCACCGCTTCCACCAGTTCGTCGAGGTGTAGATCACCGCGTCCCGGCCGGTCTCCTCGCGGTAGGCGCGCACGAAGTCGGCGATCCAGCTGACCATGCCGGAGTGGCTCTTGCCGTAGCAGGTCGCGCCGTAGGGGTTGTACTCCATGTCGAGCGCGCCGGGCAGCGTCCGGCCGTCCGCCGACCAGCCGCCGCCGTGCCGCGCGAAGAAGCGGGCCTGGGTGGCACCGCCGGAGTGGTCCGGCAGCGCGAAGTGGTACGCCCCGTGGATCATGCCCGCGTGGTACGAGCCCCGGTACTGCTGGGTGAAGTAGGGGTTGGTGTAGCTCGTCCCCTCGGTGGCCTTGACGTAGGCGAACCGCACGCCCATGCGGCGCAGCTTCTTCCAGCTGACGTTGCCGTTGTGGCTGGAGACGTCGACCCCGGCGACGGACTTCCGCGACCAGGCGTTGCGCGGTTCCGAGCCGCCGGCCCGCTCGATGCCCTCGTGCGTGGCGATGGTCGAGCCCATCCAGTCCTGCTCGGGGTGGGCCGGGGTGCGGCCGGCTTCCGGGGTCGCGGTCGCGGTGCCGGGGAGGGTGAGGGGCAGTGCGAGCACGGTGACGAATGAGACGAGGGAGCCGGCCGCCAGGGGGACCCTACGGCGGGCCGGTGCGGATCTGCGCAAGGGCATCGCGTGCCTCCGAAGGACTTCGGTCGAGTCAGTTTCGGCAGCTTGTGAGCAGGACCCTGCCGATGAAAAGACATATACGCTGAAATGCCGCATTCCATGGCTAAGCAGGCCCCCGGTCCGCCGACCGGCCCGGCCATCTCACCCGTCCGGGCGCCCCCGCGCGGCCCCCGCCCGGCGCCCGTGGCACACGGAGAGCGGGCCCCGGCAGTGCCGGGACCCGCTCTCCGTCTCAGCGGCGAACGCGCCAAAGTCGCCGCTTCGCCGGTCGTCCGCCGTGGATCAGTAGGCGGAGTTCACGTTGTCGATCGAGCCGTACCGGTGCGCCGCGTAGTTGGCGGCGGCGGTGATGTTGGCCACCGGGTCGGTGAGGTTATGGGCGGTGCCGTCCACGTGGTACGTGTCGAACGTGGGCTGGATCACCTGGAGCAGGCCCTTGGAGGGTATGCCGGCCTTGGCGTTGACGTCCCAGTCGTTCACGGCGTTGGGGTTGCCGCTGGACTCCCGCATGATGTTGCGGTGCAGGCCCTCGTAGCTGCCGGGGATGCCCTTGGCCTTCATGATGTCCAGGGACTGGCGGATCCAGCCGTCGAGGTTGTCGGTGTACTTCTTCGGCGCGGCCGGGCGGTCGGCCGAGCGGCTGACGGCCTGGGCGGCGGCGCGGTCCTGCTTGGCCACGGCGGTGACCTTGATGTGGTCCGCGACGGTCGCGCCGGCCGGGCGCGCGGCCTCGGCGCCGGCGGCCTTGGCATCGGCCTTCGCGGGCATCCCGTTGGTGCTCACCGGCTTGACCGCGGCGGAGGCGTGCACCGCCGGGGTCGCGGCGTTGCCCGGGGCGGCGGTCGCGGCCAGACCCGTGGTGGCGCCGGCGGCGGCCAGAACGGCCACGGCGACCTTGTGGGTGCGGGTGACGCGGGAGATCCGGGCAGCGCGGGGCAGGGTGAACTTGGGCATACGGGGGTGACCTCTTCCAGGTACGGGAGCGGGGAGGCGGCCATCGTTGGCGCGTTCGGACCGGAGCCTTGCGGCCGCGTTCGCCATCGGGGCGGGAGGTGCGGTGCGCTCTCGGTGCGACGGAATCCATGGTTAACGGCCGACCCGGCGGGTGGCAATGACCCCTTTTACTACCCCTCTTCGTGAGAGAGGGCGCAATGTCCGTATTGCTCTGTTATTTTCCCCGTGGTTACGGGCCCGGCCCGCCACCGCGACGACTACGCCGCCTCGTACGTGACGTACGTCGCGTGCCCGGGGTCACCCGCCGGCCCCCCGGAAAGCCCCTCCGGCACCCCTTGCGAGTTGCCTGGGTCACACCGCGAAATGCCCGTCCGCACCGCCCACTTCACCCCTCCGGGGCGCACCGGCAACCCCTCGCGCCCCCCGGTCCGTCGATGCGGCGGTGCCGCTGGTCCGTTCGTAGCAGCACCCGGACTGTCGGATGGCGGCGGCCGGAGGGGCCCCCGAGAGTGAGACCACGCACAGCCGCAACTCACCGTAGGGAAGTGCTCATGCTCCGTCGCATCGCCGTCGTGCTCACCGGTCTCGCCGCCGCCGGATTCCTCGCCGCCGGACCCGCCGCCGCGGCCCCCGCCGACCACCACCGCGGGCACCACAGCCACCAGCACCGCCTGACGCCCAAGGAGCGCGCGGGCCTGCGCATCGCCGGACACGTCCTCGACGTCCTCTTCGGCGGCCCCTCGCGCCACCGGCACATGTACTGAGAACCGCCAACGGCAATGGCCCTGCCCGCACATCGCGGGCAGGGCCATTGCCGTACTGCCGGGGCGCCGGGATCCGGCGCCGAACGTCGCCTCAGTAGGCGGAGTTGACGTTGTCGATGGAGCCGTACCGGTGCGCCGCGTAGTTGGCGGCGGCGGTGATGTTGGCCACCGGGTCGTAGAGGTTATGGGCCGTACCCGCGACGTGGTAGGTGTCGAAGGTGGGCTGGATCACCTGGAGCAGGCCCTTGGAGGGTATGCCGTTGCGGGCGTTGATGTCCCAGTTGTTGATGGCGTACGGGTTGCCGCTGGACTCCCGCATGATGTTGCGGTGCAGACCCTCGTAGCTGCCGGGGATGCCCTTGGTCTTCATGATGTCCAGGGACTGGCGGATCCAGCCGTCGAGGTTGTTGGCGTACTTCTTCGGCGCGGGCGCCTTGGGCGCGGCCTTCGGCGCGTCCTTGGCGATGTCCGTGCGCTCCGCGGACCGGTTCGCGGCCTGCTCGGCGGCGTGGCCCTGCGCGGCGACCGCGGTCACCTTCAGGCCGTCCGCGACCGAGCGGGTCGCCGCGCCGTCCTGCTGCGCGGGCTTCTCCTTCGCGACGACCGGCAGGCCGTTGGCGCTGACCGGCTTGACCACGGCGGACGCCTGCGCGGCGGGCGCCGCGGCGTTGCTCGGCGCCGCGGTCATGGCCAGCGCGGCCGCGCAGCTCGCGGACGCCACCAGGGCGGCGGAGACCTTGTGCGTGCGGGTGATGCGGAGGGTGCGGGGCAGGGAGAACTGGGGCATGGGCATGCGGTGGTGACCTCTTCCAGGGCGTGGAGGCGGCCGGAGGTGGCCTTCGGTGTCGTGGGGGACCGAGGGTCAGTGCCGCGCTCGCCGCTCCGGCGGAGTCCGCAGGCTCGTTCTCGGTGCTACCGGAAACATGGTTAGCGCCGCCCCGGGACGGAGGCAATGATGTGATGTACTACCGAACTTCGTGCCTTGAGGGCAGATGTCCGCAATGCACCGCTTGATTCCGCCCCGCCCCGCCCCCGCACACCACTAGGCCGGGCCGTACGTGACGTACGTCGCGTGCCCGGCATCACCGTTTCGCCGCCCCAAGACCCCCTCCGGACACGGCAGTTTGTTGCCTGGCTCACAACGCGGCGGGGCCGGCCCGCCCGCGGCGAACCGGCCCACCTCTGCGCACCCACCCCGCTACACCACGTAGCCCTCCGGGCCCCGCGCGCCGCCCCGCCCCCTCACGCCCGCGCCGTCCCGGCCACCGCCCCCGCGGCCTCCGGCCCCGGCACGGCGTCCTCCAGCGGCCGGTCCGTGAAGAAGCGCACCGCCAACTCCGTGACCACCTCAGGACGTTCCAGCACCACCCAGTGGTCCGCCTCCGGGATCGTCAGGAAACGGCTGCCCGCCAGCGTCGCCGCGAACTCCCGCTGCCGCGCCGGCGGCGTCACCGTGTCGTGCTCGCCACTGAAGACCAGCGCCGGCAGCCCCGCCAGGCCCCCCGAGAAGTCCGGCCGGTCGGTCAGCGCCCGGCGCAGCGACTCCACCGCGTGCGGGGAGTGCAGCGCCGCCTGTAGCATCGCCCGCCGCACATAGCGGTAGGCCAGCTCCCGCCGGGCCACCGGCCGGTGCTCGTCCCGGCACAGCAGCCCCTCCGCGACCATCGACGCGAACGTGTCGGTGTCCCCCCGCCGCAGGAACCCCGCGGCCCGCCGCCAGTGCGCCACCTGCTCCTCGGTGATGTGCGCCGGCACCCCGCCCAGCGCCAGCCGCGCGATCCGCTCCGGGAAGCGCCGCGCGCACCCGAAGGCCAGCCCCGCCCCGTAGGAGAAGCCGAACAGATTGACCCGCGGCGCCCCGAGATCGTCGATGACCCCCAGGATCGCCGCGCACAGCACCTCGATGCCCGGCCCCGGCGGCAGCGGCCCCGCGCTCCCCATCCCCGGCAGGTCCGCGGTCACCACGTCCGCCACCGCCCCCAGCTGCTCCTCCATCTGCGGCCAGCCGAACATCCCCTGCAACGCACCCCCCAGCACCACGACGGGCTCGGTCCGCCGCTCCGGCTGCCGCACCACCCGGTACGCGTACGGCACCCCGCTCACCGACAGCGAGCGGATCACTTCCTCGGACATGGCTGCTTCCCTCTCGCACAGAATCCGAACGCGCCCGGAACCCGAACCCGCCGGAGCACACGAACGGGGCCCGCCACCGCCGGGCCCCGGTAAAACGGCTGGTCAGCCGCGGGTCAGCACGAGCGCCGCATTGTGGCCCCCGAACCCCAGCGACGTCTTCACCGCGCAGTCGAACACCGCCGGCCGGGCCTCGTCCCGCACCACCTCGACCGGGATCCGGGGATCGGGCACGGTGAGATTCGCGGTCGGCGGCACCAGCTGCTGCTCCAGCGCCAGCACCGTCAGCGCGGTCTCGATCCCGCCCGCGGCCCCCAGCGTGTGCCCCGTCATCGCCTTCGTCGACGTCACCAGCGGCCCCTCGCCGAGCACCCGCCGCAGCATCACCGCCTCGATCCGGTCGTTCAGCACCGTCGACGTACCGTGCGCGTTCACATGCCCCACGTCACCGGCCGCCACCCCGGCGTCCGCCAGCGCGCTGCGCAGCGCCCGCTCGACGCCCCGCCCCTCCGGATCCGGCGCCACCACCGCGTACGCGTCACTGGACGCACCGTAACCGGCGATCTGCGCCCGGATCGGCGCCCGCCGGGCCCTGGCGTGCTCCGGCCGCTCCAGCACCAGCAGCCCCGCCCCCTCGCCGATCACGAACCCGTCCCGGTCCGTGTCGAACGGCCGGCAGGCCGCGGCCGGATCCTCCCGCCGGGTGGACACCGCCTTCATCTGGCAGGCACTGGCCACCAGCAACCGGGACAGCACCGACTCGGCACCGCCCGCGATCGCGATGTCACACGCCCCGGCCCGCAGCAGCTGGTGCGCGGTACCCACCGCCACGGTCCCCGACGAACACGCCGTCGCCACCCCCAGACTGGGCCCCTGTGCCCCGAGGTCCATGCAGACGCTGCTGGCCGCGCCGTTGACGACGGTCAGCGGCGCGAGCTTGGGGGAGACCCGCCGCGCACCGTGCCCGGCCATCGCCGCGCTCTGCTGGTCGTAGAACGGCAGCCCGCCGTGCGCCGAACCGATCACCACCGCGACCCGGCCGCTGTCCCACGTCTCCGGGTCCAGCCCGGCATCACCGACCGCCTCCCGCGCGGCGATCACCGCCAGCTGCGCGAACCGGTCCATCAGCCGCTGGGCGGCCACCCCCAGCTGCGCGGTCGGATCCAGATCCGCCGCGGTGTACATGAAGTCGCACGGCAGATCGGCGAGTTGGGGCTGGTGCGAGACGTTGGCGGGCACCACGTCATGGGTGACGGCGTGCCAGGTGGCCTTCGCCCCGACCCCTGCCGCGGTCACCAGCCCCAGCCCCGTCACGGCCGCGGCGAACGGCCGCTGGCGCCCCGTCACGCCGCGACTTTGCCGTCGATGGCCGCCACCAGCTGTCCCACGGTGTCGCGCGAGGTCAGCGACACCTCTTCGAGGTTGATGTCCAGCTGCTCCTCGATGAGCACCCGCAGCTCCTCCAGTGCGAGCGAGTCCAGCCGCAGACTGCGCAGCGCGGTATCCGCGGTCACCTCGTCCCGCGCGACCCCGAACCGCTCCTCCAGCAAGGTGTTGACGACTTCTGCCGCATTCACGTGGCGCTCCTCCGGTGCTCGTAGGCGATGCTGCCAACCGTGTCCTGGGCGGGATTTCGCCGGTGGCTCCGGCTGGTTTGGCCACCCTTTATACGCCTTTGTTCCGGACGCTCCCCAACCGTGGTAGCTCAATGGGGTGATGGGCGCACCGGAGTGGCGGAGAGGCCCCCGCGCCGCTCGCCGGACGGCACGCTGTCCAACGCCCGAACGGGCTCCGAGGCACGGCCCGGACGCCCGTCCGTACACCTGTCCGTACACCTGTCCGCACGCCTGTCCGCACGCCTGTCCGCGCGCCTGTCCGCGCGTGGTGCGCCCGCCGCCCGCCGGTCCGGCGGCGCGCCCTCAGGTCGCGTCCAGCGCCCCGGTGACCCGCCCCAACAGGCCGCGCAGCGTACGCAGTTCCTCGACGGTGAGCCCGGTGGCGGCCAGCATCCGGCGCGGCACCGGCAGTGCCCGCTCCCGCAGCTCCGTACCGGCCCCGGTCAGCCGGATGATCACCGACCGCTCGTCCTCCGCACTCCGCTCCCGGCGCACCAGGCCCGCCGCCTCCAGCCGCTTGAGCAGCGGCGAGAGCGTCCCGGAGTCCAGCCGCAGCCGCTCACCGATGCGCTTGACCGGCTCCGGCCCGTGCTCCCACAGCACCAGCATCACCAGGTACTGGGGGTAGGTGAGCCCCAGCTCCTTGAGCGCCTCCCGGTAGACGCCCCCGAACGCCCGCGAGGCGGCATGCAGCGAGAAGCAGACCTGATGGTCGAGGCGGAGCAGTTCGGCATCGGAAACGGGCAGCGAGCTCATGCCGCCAGGCTAGCGCCCGGTGGGTTGGTGGGCTGCGGGCGATCTGATTGTGCGGCGATCGAGGGGGCGGGGGCTCGTGGAGGGTGGGCGAGGGGCGGGATGGGCGCCCGGCTTAATCGCGCTCAGGTTAATTGCGCGCAATCAAGTTGCACACAACTCATTCCTGTGTGAGGGTGAAGGCTCGCCGGGCCCCTTGGGGGTGCCCGGTGGGCCGCCGGCGCACCGGTCCGGCCGGTCACCTCCCCCTCTCCGCATCCCGAAGGGACCCCTCATGGACGCGCTCTACACCGCCGTCGCCACCGCCAACGGCCGCGAGGGCCGGGCCGTCAGCTCCGACGGCCGGCTCGATCTCGCCCTGGCCATGCCCCCGGCCCTCGGCGGCGACGGCGCCGGCACCAACCCGGAGCAGCTCTTCGCCGCGGGCTACGCCGCCTGCTTCGCCAGCGCGATGGCCAACGTCGGCCGCCGGGCGGGCCTGGACACCAAGGACGTCTCGGTCACCGCCGAGGTCTCGCTCGGCAAGGACGCCACCGGTTTCGGGCTCGCCGTCGTCATGCGGGTGGAACTCCCCGACACCCTCTCCGGCGAGACCGGCCGCCGGCTCGTCGAGGAAACCCACCGCTTCTGCCCGTACTCCAAGGCCACGCAGGGGAACATCGAGGTCGAACTGGTCATCGAGTAGCACGTGGCGGGGCGGCGGTGCGCCTCGGGGTGGGCGGTGCGTCGCGCGGGCGGGCGGCGCGTCATGCGGGTGGATGGCGCGTCATGCGGTCAGGTCGGCCGCGCGCCCCGCGGTCAGGTCGGCGTTACGGCGCGGGGCGGGTCGATGATGCGCCGCGGGGCAGGCCGGTGATACGTCGTCGCGGGGCGGGTCGGTGCTACGTCCCTGGGCACGGCGGTCGGCTTGCTCGGGCGCCTTGGGGCGGGGAGGGGGAGAAGAGGGGTGGGAGGCAGGGCCCCGGGGCGAATAGACGTATCCAAACCATCCGGGCATTTCTCCCGCCCGAGTGCAACCATGATGCATGCCCTTTCCACGGCTGATGCGGCTGCGCCAACGACCGGAAGCAAGCCACGCCCTGCTGCTGCTCCCGCTCGGGCTGATCGTCGCGGTCTGCGTGATCGACGTCCTCGCACCGGCGGAGATCCACCTGGGCCCGCTGCTGGTCGCCGCCCCGGCCCTCACCGCCGCCTTCGCCGGCCCCGGCCCCACGGCCCTGGCCGGCGTCCTGGCGGTCGCCGCCCAGGTGGGCGTCGGTGCCGCCCGCGGCGTCCTGTTCACCGAGAACCTCTACGCCCAGATCGGCGCCCTGGTCCTCGTCTCCGCCCTGGTCTTCGTCTTCACCGTCGTACGGGAACGCAACGAGACGCGCCTGTCGCGGAGCCGCTCGGTGGCCGCGGTGGCCCAGCAGGTCCTGCTCCGGCCGCTGCCGGCCCGCAGCGGCGACCTGGAGATCGCCTCCCTCTACCTCGCGGCCGAGGAGGAGGCGGAGATGGGCGGTGACCTCTTCGCCGCGGCCCGCACCTCCGCCAGCACCCGGCTGATCATCGGCGACGTCCGGGGCAAGGGCCTGCCCGCGTACAGCCACGCGGCGCTGATCCTCGGCGCCTTCCGGGCGGCCGCGCACCGCCAGGCCACCCTGCCGCGCCTCGCCCGCCACCTCGACGGCGCCGTCCGCTGGGACACCAGCCAGTGGCACACCCCCGCCGCCCGCCCTGCCCCCTCCGCCCCGGCCGCTACGGACGCGCCCGACCTCGGACCGGGGCCCGGCTCCGGCTCTGCCTCCGGCTCCGGCCGGGGGCCCCGCTCTGGCCCTGCGTCCGACTCTGGCCTCGAACCTGGCACTGGCCCTGAGCCCGGCACTGGCTCTGAGCCCGGCCGTGGCCCTGAACCCACCTCCCCTGCCGCATCCGGGCCCGTATCCGGGCCCGCCTCCGGCGGGGGAGGTAGGCCCGGCCCCGATTCCGGCCCCCGACCCGGGTCAGGCCCCCGACCCGATTCCGCCCCCCGACCCGGCTCCGGCCCCCCGCGCGCCGCGGGTGGTGCTTCAGAGCTCAGCCCGGGAGACGTCCCCGGCTCCGGCCCCGGCCCCGGAGGCGCTCCCGACCAGGGCATCGGAAGGGCGCCCGGCCCTGCCCCCGGGGACGCCCCCGACCTCGGCGTCACGGGCGTCTCCAGCCTCGGCGCCGCAGGCCTCCCCAGCCTCGCCGACGTCCCCGGACTGGACGCCGACGAGACCTTCGCCACCGTCGCGCTCCTCGATATCCCCGACCGGCGGCCCGAACTCAGCGCCATCTCCTGCGGCCACCCGCCCGCCCTCATGCTGCGCGACGGCCGCGCCCACACCCTTGAGCCCCGGCGCACCGCCCTGCCCATCGGCCTCGGCGCCCTCGCCGGCCCACCGGACTACGCGATCGAGACCTTCCCCTTCCACCCCGGTGACCTGCTGCTTCTCTACACCGACGGGGTCACCGAGGCGCGGGACGCCCACGGCGCCTTCTACCCGCTGGCCGAACGGGCCGGCGCCTGGAGCCGCAGCAGCCCCCAGCACGTGCTCCGGCGCCTGCGCGAGGACCTGCTGGCCCACACGGGCGGCCGACTCGGCGACGACGCCGCCGCAGTAGCCGTCCGCCGCCTGCCCCACCGCCACCACCACCCGGCGGGCACCTCAAGGAACACCCGGCCGCCGGGCAGCGGCCACGGCAGCTCCGCACGCTGATCCGCGCAGTGGCGCCACGCGGCGGCGGGGTGATCGCGCACGGGCGTCCGGGGCGGCCGGGGCGGCCGACGGGACCTGACCGAGCGGTTCCTGCCAGTGGCCGCCTCCTGGCAGACCAGCTTGTCGGACGGTGTCAGGTGCCTGGCGGTGCTGAGCTGGCGGGCGATATGCGGCTGGCGGGCGGTGTCCAGCTGGCGAGCGGCGTTCAGCTGACGGACTGGGCTCGCCGGCGGGCAGCCCGTCGGCTGGCCCGCGTTCGTCGGGAGGAGAGACCCGCACGGGACGGGCCCTACCGGAGAAGGACCCCGCCGGTGAAGAGACCCGTGGACAGGGCCTCGTTGGAGCAGGGGCACTCGCGCCTGCGTCGGCCTCGCCACCCCACCCCACCGCCCGCCCGGGAACGGGCCCCGGCCCCCGCCCGTACCCAGTGGCCGATCAATCCGGCGCCGCGTAACCGGACAAAGGGGGCCCACCGGCAGCCCCGGCGGCCGGCCTCCCCGCATGACGTCCGTCACGCCCGCCGCCCCGCCCTGCCCTCACCTCCCCGAAATACGGCCTTGCGCGTTCCGCCCCCCACCTGGAACCGGAGTGCCCCTCCATTTGACGCTTCCCCATGTCCGTCCCCCTTGCTAAACACGACCGATCAGGGCGACTCGCCCGAAACATCCGCGATCGCCACAGGAAGCGCAGCATGACCGACCCCGCCCACGCAGCCCACCCGGCCGACCCCGCCCACCCCACCGCCGCCGTCGACGCCACCTACGGCATATCCCGCCTCACCGCGCTCTCGGCCGACAGCACCCACGGCACCTTCGAGCTCGACCTCGGCGGCCACGAAGCCCGCCGTCGGGCCGAGGTCTTCGCCGCGCTCGGCGACACCTGGGACCCGGCCGCGGCCCTGGCGGACGAGACCGCGGCCCAGCGGCTCCTCTACTCCGGCCTGGACGCCGACCAGCAGGCCACCTACGACATGCTCGTCGCCGCCGGAGTCCTCCCGCCCACCGGGCAGGACTGATCATGCTGCCGATCGATCCCACCGCCGACATCGGCCGCCGCGCCTGGGTCCCCTGCCCTCGCTGCCAGGACCACCGGGACTGCGACGTCTGCCGCGACGGCCGCGCCTGCCCCGACCACTGGCGCTACCTCCTCTCCAACAAGGGCAGCCTGGTGCACCTCCAGTGCCCCCACTGCGCCCACCTCTGGTCCTGGGACTCCGGCGCAGATGCACCCCCTACAGCACCCTGACCCGACGTCCGGCGTCCGGCGTCCGGCGACCGGCGACCGGCGACCGGCGTCCGGCGATCAGTGCCTCGTGCTCCGGCGACCGACGACCGGCGAGCGGCCCCTTGTGTTCAGGCGCCCCGCGGCCAGCACCTTGTCCTCCGGCGACCGGCGGCCGGCCCCCTGACCTCCGACCTCTGGCCCCTTCCTCCGGCGCGCCACCCCTGGGTGTCCCGACACCGACCGTCACGCCGCCAGCACCCTGCTCCCGGCGGCTGACACCCTGCACCGGCGTCCCCGTCGCCCCTTCGGCACCGGGCCGTCCGGAGCCCCACGGCCTGAGGGCCGACCGGCCGGCCGGCGCCCCACCGGCTGGCTGCCGCCGGATGGTGGGGCGCCGAACGTCCGCACGTCCCGCCCCGGCACCACCCCACCCCTCCCAACGCTTTCCCTGCGCCGCCGCCCCGGCAGCGATAGCGTGCGGCTGCGGCTGCGGCTGCGGCTGCGGCTGCGGCCCGGCCACCGTCATGACCATGGCGGGCACGCCCCTGATAGCGGTCGAGGCGGCGCCGCCCCGCCCCCGTAACCGGCCCCTGGCTCGGAAGGGGCTCGGGCCCGCGCCCCTTCCGAGCCAGGAGCCGGCGCCACGTCAGCCCCCAAGGGGTCGGGCCAGACCCCAAGGCGTCAGCTCAAGCCCCAAGCCCCAAGCCCCAAGATCCAAGCCCGAAGACCCCAGCACCAAGCCCAAGAACCGAGCAGCCACCCAGCCGAGGCGGCAAGGAGCAGACATGGAACCCCACACCGCACAGCGGGCACGATCGCTCTGGCTGATGACCGAACCCCTCCACGCGGTCTGCTACTTCGCCCCCGACTGCCGGACGCTGGGCAAGTCCCTCGGTCTCAAGGGTTTCTGGATGGGCTACTTCGCCTCCCGTACCGCTCCTCTCGGTGCCGTCGAACCCGCTGCCGCCACCGCCGTCCTCGGCGTCTTCGCCCCGGGTATGGTGGCCCGCGCGCTGCCCGCCGCATGGAGCGTCGTCAGCCCCGCCCACGTCCTCGACGAGCGCGGCACCCGCGCCGCCCGGGCTCTCCGCACCATCGACCCGGGCCTGGAACGGTCCGCCGCCACGCTGCTGCCCCGCCTCCAGACGCTCGTCGACCACGCCCCGGTCACCGCACGCCCGCTCTTCGCCGCCAACCGCGCCCTGTGCGACCACGCCGACCCCGTCCAGCGGCTCTGGCAACTCACCACCGCGCTCCGCGAATTCCGCGGCGACGCCCACCTCGCCGTACTCGCCGACCGGGGACTCGACGGCTGCGAAGCCCTGGTCCTGACCGCCGCCTCCGGCCGGGTGCCCCGGGACACCATGCGGGAGGACCGCGGCTGGACCGAGGAGGAGTGGGCGGCCGCCGGGGACCGCCTGCGCTCCCGGGGCCTCCTGGACGCAGGCGGCGGCGCGACCGCGGCGGGCCTGCGCGAACGCACCCACATCGAGGCGGAGACCGACCGCCTGGCGGCCCGGCTGCTCCGCCCGCTCGCCCCCGCGGACACCGACGACCTCATGGAGCTGCTGCACCCCGTCGTCCGCCGCGTCCTGGCCGCCGATCTGCTGCCGTTCCCCAACCCCATCGGGCTGCCCCACCCCGACACGCCGTAGGACGCCCCGCTCGGACCACGGCCCGCCACGCCCCCCGCGCTCACCATGCCCACTGTCACTTCCGCACCCCCGTGTGCCTCGACGGCTGCCCCGCCCGCCGCCTCTCCCTCCGACTTCTTCCGAAGGTAACGCGCCGCACTGACAATCGACTCTCACTCGTGGGGGATGCCGCGGGGCTACGACGTGATTGTCATCTGGTGGTCCGATGGGTGCTTTGGAGTGCTTTGCAGCGACGGATCGGATCACCTCCGACGGAAGCGGCGTTGTCTGAGTATGGATCCGAGAGAATTGTGGGACCGCAACGCCGTACTGGCAGAAGCGTTTTGCCTTGGTGACGAGCGCGTCCGGGAAGCGCAGGCCAGACTGGACGAGGCACAGGCGGACCGCTCACGCGTTCTGGCGGCGTTCGCGGTGACGGTGGGCAGCACGGGCGCGGTGGCCGGGCTGTTCGGGCTGCACGAACGGGAAGTGCGCATCGCCCGGCGCACGGTGGGCAAGGACGACGCCCGGGCCGTCGCCGAGGAGCTGCTGTCCGCCGCCCGTACGCCCCCCAAGGAGCCGGACGAGCCCGCCCCGGGGCTCGACCACCCTGCCGACTATTCCGCCGCGGCCTACACCTCTCCGGCGATGTCCGTACCGCCGCCGGGCCGGCCGGCCGGGGGGCCGCGCGACCACGCCGCCGGCACCGGAGAGCAGAACTGGTCCCCGGCCATGGACGCGGTCCTCATCGGCAGCTGGCAGACCGGGGTGGACCTGCGCGAACTGGCCACCGAATTCGGCCTCGACCTCAGCCGCCTGATGGCGCGCGCCCAGCAGCTCTCCGCCCAGGGCCGCTTCTACCCCGGCCCCACCGAGAGCCACGCGGGCCGCCACCGCCGGGGCGCCGGCGACGTCCACGAGTCCGAATACACCATTCCGGCCCAGCAGACGTCGTCCTGGACCCCCGCGCCGGCCGCCCACCACATGACGTCCGCCTCCTGGCACAGCGGCGCCATGCCCACCGGCGAACCCGTTACCGACGTCACCGCCCTCGCTTCCGACTGGGACAGCGCCCTCGCCCCCTGGGGCACCATCACCCCCACCCACGAGGAACCGGTAGCGGCCCACCAGCCATGGGCCCAGTACCACCTCAGCTCCTGACCGGCCGCCGCCCGACCGGTCTCGGTCCCCGCCGAAGCCGAAGCCGAAGCCGAAACCGAAGCCCAAGTCGCCACGAAATCAGTCGCTCACTCTGCAATCGACAACTGATTCGGTGAATTACCTGGCCTGAAAATTGTGAAGTCGTTATTCTGACGGGCAGTCCCGCTGGGCTGCCCGCTCGCGTAGGCAGCCCGCTCCGCACAGCCGTCCACGAGACACCCAGACACGCACCCAGACATCCAGACACCCAGGCCCTCAGACAGGTCATGGCCGGTCGTCCGAGGATGGCTGCCGAGGCAGTCGACCGGGGACGGGGTGGTGCGGGGGCGGCCGAGACAGACAGGTAAGAGGCATGACCGCGCCGATACCCCACCCGGGCCGCACCCTGACCGAGACCGACCGCACCCGGCACCGCCGGCTGCGCGAACAGGGCAGCCTCGACCGCGCCGCACTCGACGCCATCCTGGCGGCCGGCTTCGTCTGCCACCTCGGCGTGACCGTCGACGGCTCGGTACGGGTGTTCCCGACCGTCTACGGCGCCGACGGCACCACCCTCTACCTCCACGGGTCGGTCGCCAGCCGCAGCCTCCTCGCCGCCCCGGAGGCGGACGTCTGCGTGACCGTGACCCATGTCGACGGCCTGGTACTGGCCCGTTCCGTCTTCGAACACGGCGTCAACTACCGCAGCGCGATGATCTACGGCGTCCCCCGCACGGTCACCGACCCCGAGGAGAAGCTGGCGGGCCTGCGCTGCCTCACCGAGCAGTCCGCCCCCGGCCAGTGGGACTACGCCCGCCGGCCGAACCGCAAGGAACTGGCCGCCACCGCGCTGCTCGCCCTCCCGCTCGACGAAGCATCGGTGAAGATCCGCACCGGGGCCCCGGACGACGGCGACGGCCCCGACGCCGCCCTGGGCCTCTGGGCAGGCACCCTGCCCCTCCACACCCGGTGGGGCGCCCTCCGGCCCGACCCGGCCCTCGGCCCGGACATCACGCCCCCGCCGCACCTCACCGGCCGAGCGGGCACCCCGGCCTCCTGAAGGGACCGGGGCCGGGCCACCCGGGGTGCGCCGACCCCGTCCAGCAGGCGGCGCGGGCGGAGGAAACCGCTCCGCTGCCACCGGACATCAGCGTCCCCGCAACGCCTTGCGCTTGAACCAGGCCACCAGCAGCGCCGCCAGCCCGCTGACCGCGATGAACCCCATGGCGAGCAGGAACGCCGGCGAGGTGGGGGCGGACGCCCGCGCGCCGGCGACCGCGTACGCGGCCGTGTTGGGCAGGCTGCCGAGAGCCGTGGCCAGGAGGTACGGGGACCAGCGCATACGGGACACCGCGGCCGCGTAGTTCGTGGCGGCGAACGGCAGGCCGGGAAAGAGGCGGATCGCGAGCATGGAACGGAACCCGTGTTCGCTCAACTGCCGGTCGGCGGCGGCCAGCCAGCGGGCCCGCAGCAGTGGCCGCAGCGCCTCCTGGCCCAGCAGCCGCCCCAGCCCGAAGGCCAGCCCGGCGCCCAGCACCGTCCCGGCGAGCGCCGCGACCAGGCCCGACTGGCTTCCGAAGAGGGCCCCCGCGGCCAGGTTGAGCACCGGCCGCGGCACGAACGCGGTGGTGCACACCCCGTACGCCAGCGCGAAGACCACCAGGGCGCCCGGGCCGGACAACTGCGCCGGCCAGTCGCCGGTCAGCAGCCGCTGCGGATGCCACAGCAGCACCGTGGTCGCAGCGCTCAGCAGCAGGACCAGCAGCAGGGCCAGGCGCGACCAGGGGGAGAACAGCAGACGCGTGCAGCGCACGGCGAGGCCGTCGGGCGTTGCGGCGGGGACGGGCATCCCGGGAGCGTAACCGACAAGAGTGCCGCACGACCGCAATCCGGGCCGCGCAGCCCCGGAGGGGCGGGCCCCCTCCGTAACCGCGATCCCGCCAACCTCCCGGCCCTCATAGGGTTCCGGCGGAACGTACCTGCTGCGACGGGGCGTAAATCGTTCGACGCCGGGGTGTCGTCCCGGCACCATAGGAGGCATGTTCCGGCACGCCTTCCTTCCGACGCCGTCCGCGGTCATCGTGACCGCCGCGGACGCGCCGAAGGCTGCCGCCACGCCCCTCGCCGCGGCCACCACGGCCCTCAGGTCGATCACGGGCGCCCCTGCCTTCACGGACACCCCGGCGTTCCGTTCAACCGCTGCGACCACCCAGGCCACCACTGTCTCCACGGCCACCTCGGGCACCATTGTCACCTCGGATACCACTGTCACCTCGGGCACCACTGGCGCCTCGAACGGCGTGGCCATCTTGGTCGGCACGGCCACCGCGCCCACCGCAGCCGGCCCCTGCGCCACCGCGGCCGTCACCGCCACCGCCGCAGTCGTCCCGACTGCCGCCGCGGCCGACGGCGCGCGACGCTGACCCTCTCCGGATTGTCCGGCGGACCCCGCAGGGGGAGGGTCGGAGCGGGCCAGGGGTCCCCACGACGCCGAGCTGTCGTCACCACGACGCCAAGTCGTCGTCACCACCGCATCGTTGCGAGGAAGCACACCATGCCCAAGACGGCATATGTCCGGACCAAGCCGCACCTCAACATCGGCACCATGGGCCACGTCGACCACGGCAAGACCACGCTCACCGCCGCCATCACCAAGGTCCTCAGCGACCGCGGCAGCGGCACGTTCGTCCCGTTCGACCGGATCGACCGGTCCCCGGAGGAGGCCGCCCGCGGCATCACCATCAACATCTCGCACGTCGAGTACGAGACCGACACCCGGCACTACGCCCACGTCGACATGCCCGGCCACGCCGACTTCATCAAGAACATGGTGACCGGCGCGACCCAGCTCGACGGCGCGATCCTGGTCGTCTCCGCGCTCGACGGCGTCATGCCGCAGACCGCCGAACACGTCCTGCTCGCCAAGCAGGTGGGAGTGCGCCACATCGTCGTCGCGCTCAACAAGGCCGACGCCGGCGACCCCGAGCTCACCGACCTGGTGGAACTGGAGGTCCGCGAACTGCTGAGCGCGCACGGCTACGACGGCGAGCACCTGCCCGTCGTCCGGGTCTCGGGGCTGCGTGCCCTGGAGGGCGACCCGCGCTGGACGGACGCGATAGGCGCGCTGCTGGACGCCGTGGACACCTACGTCCCGATGCCCGAGCGGTACGTGGACGCACCGTTCCTGTTGTCCGTGGAGAACGTGCTGACGATCACCGGCCGCGGCACGGTCGTCACCGGCGCCGTCGAACGCGGCACGGTGCGCTGCGGCGACCAGGTGGCCGTGCTGGGCGGTGAGGAGGCCATGACCAGTGTCGTCACCGGGGTGGAGACCTTCGGCAAGCCGATGGAGTGCGCCGAGGCCGGGGACAACGTGGCGCTGCTGCTCCGCGGGCTGCACCGTGAGCACGTACGCCGCGGGCACGTCGTCGCGGCGCCGGGCAGCGTCACCCCGCGACGGCGCTTCACCGCCGAGGTCTACCTCCTCTCCGCGGAGGAGGGCGGCCGCCGCACGCCGCTGTCCACCGGCTACCGCCCGCAGTTCTACATTCGGACCGCCGACGTGGCCGGCGCCCTCGACCTCGGGGTCAGGGCCGTCGCCCGGCCCGGCGAGACGGTGACCGCCACCGTCGACCTGGACCGCGCCGTCCCCTTGGAGCCGGGCCTCGGCTTCGCCATCCGCGAAGGCGGCCGCACGGTGGGCGCCGGCACCGTACGCACGGTGGAGGACACCCGTAACGCCTGAAAGGTCAGGGCCGGTTGAGGTAGCCGTCCAGTGATGACGTGACGTCAGCGGACGGTGACCGGGCCCGGCCGTGGTGACGTCGCCCGCCTGATGGCCTCGCCACCGCCGGTGATGCGACCACCACCGGGGCGGCCATCGGGACGGGCCCGGCTCCCTTTGGGATGCCGTGACCACCTTTGGTCACGTGCCCTGACATCCGGGGCCACTGCCGCCCGGGCTGCTCCACGGCCCGGGCGGCACAATGGCCTGGTGAACGACGAACCACCGGCGGCCGACGGAACCCCGGCAGCCGACGACCTCCGAGGGACCGACGACCTCCGAGGCGCCGACGACCTCCGAGGGACCGATGACGCCCGAGGGGGCGACAGCTCCGCGGTCCCCGCCGGCTTCCGAGGGGCCGACGACCGCGGAGGGGTCGACATCTCCCCGGACCCCGCTGACTCTGCCGCGCCTCCCGCGGACCCTGCCTCGCCTCCCGCGGACCCTGCCTCGCCTCCGGCGCCGTCCCGGGGCCCGGACGCGCCCCGAAGGGCGGGCCCATGCCCAGGTGCAAGCCCTGGCGCAGTTCCATCCGAGGACCCAGCCCCTCTCGACGCCCCCCTCGATTCCCTTGAGTCTCTCGACCCCCTCCCCCTCACCCAGCCCGTCGACTACGGCATGGCCAAGCTCCTCCCGGACATCGACCGCCCCCGCGCTTGGCTGCTCACGGTGGACGGCGCGCCCCAGTCGTACGTCGACCTCGACGCACCCACTCACCTGGAGTTCGAGTACGTCCGCCGGCTCGCGCACGTCCTGGACGAGGCCGTGCCCGAGGGGCAGCCGCTCGACGTGCTGCACCTTGGCGGGGGCGCGCTGACTCTGCCCCGCTACGTCGCCGCGACCCGCCCGCGCTCCCGCCAGGACGTGGTCGACGCCGACCGCGGCCTGCTCGCCCTGGTGACCGAACACCTCCCGCTGCCCGACAGCTCCGGCATCACGCTGCACGCCCAGGACGCCCGCGCGGCCCTGGAGGCAGCGCCGCCGGCCGCGTTCGATGTCATCGTGGCCGATGTCTTCAGCGGCGCGCGGGTGCCCGCGTCGCTGACCTCGGTCGAGTACACGCGCGCCGCCGCGCGTGCACTGCGGCCCCATGGCCTCTACGCGGCGAACCTCGCCGACGGCGCCCCCTTCGACTTCCTCCGCCGTCAACTCGCCAACGTCGCTACGGCGTTCACTCACCTTGCCCTGATCGCCGAGCCCTCCGTGCTCCGCGGCCGCCGTTTCGGCAATGCGGTGCTCCTCGCCTCGCAGGTGGAACTCCCCCTCGCGGCCCTGGCCCGCCGCACCGCCGCCGACGCGTTCCCGGCCCGGGTCGAGCACGGCGCTCCGTTGCGACGCCTGGTCGCCGGTGCGGCCCCGGTGCCCGACGCGGAAGCCCGCCCGTCCCCGCAACCGCCGGACGGCGCGTTCAGCCTTAAGTGATCCCCTGGCCTCCTCGGTCTCCTCAAGTCGGTCTCCTCAAGCCTCCTCAGTCTTCGTTTCCCGAGGCCCCGCCGGGTCCGCCAGGCCCCTGGGCTGGCGGACCCGACGGGGTTTCGGGGTTGGCGAGGCCAGCGGGGCCGGGGCGGGGCGATCGGGTCATGGTCACGCGCGAGGGCCCGCTGGGTGCTTCCTCGTGTCGTTGGGGCTTGTGCTTGGTGTCCGCTTGCTGGGGGCGCCTGCCCTTCTTCGCTGTCGCCTGCTTGCCTTCTTCGCCGCTTCCTTTCTTCCTTTTACGGCAACGATTACGGAGAGTGATTCGTTCCCGGTTGTTTGTTGCTCTCGGTAGGGGGGTGGGGGAGGGGAAGGGAAGGAGGGTGGGGGCGGTGGGTCAGGTGGCGGACGTCGGGGACGCAGAGGACGGCTGCGGTCAGGAGGGTGATCAGGGCGGCGCAGGACCAGAGGGCGGCGGGGCGGCCGATGAGGTTCTGGGCGGGGCCGGCGAGCGCGGTGGCAACGGGGGCGCCCGCCAGGGAGCCGAGCCAGTCGTAGGAGGACACCCGGGAGAACTTCTCCTCCGGGATCTCCTGATGGAGGGCCATCATCCAGGTCACCGCGAAGACCTCGACCGAGATGCCGGTGCCGAGCATGAGCGCGGTGAGCCAGCCGGCCGGCACCGGTACGGCGAGCGCGGCGGCGGGGAGGGCGAGCGGGAAGATGCAGAGCGTGCCCGTGAGCAGCAGGCGGCGCGGCGTGCGGCGGGTCATCACCAGCGCGCCGGTCGCGGTGCCGACGGCGAAGGCCGCCAGGGCCAGTCCCCAGGGCCCGGCGCCGCCCAGGTGGTCCTTGGCGACCAGTGGCCCGTAGACCGACTGGACGGTGACGGCCACCGCGTTGACGCCGGAGAACTGGGCGACGATCGCCCACAGCCAGGGCCGGGGCGTGACCTCCCGCCAGCCGTCGCGCAGGTCGTTGACGATCCCGCCGCTCGGCGCGCGGTCCGGGAGGCCGCGGACGTCGAGGAGACCGCGCAGCGCTGCCGCGGCGGCGAAGGCGGTGGCGTCGACCGCCAGGACCCAGCCCGGCCCGGCGGCGGACACCAGGGCACCACCGAGCGCCGCGCCCCCGATGGCCGCGCCGTTCACGCCGATCCGGAACACCGCGAAGGCCCGGCCGGACCCCTCCCCGGAGACGCTGGCGAGGATCATGCCCTCGGAGGCCGGGGCGAAGAACGCCTGCCCGGTGCCGCCGATCGCCGCCAGCAGCGCCATCTGCCACAACCGCGCTGCCCCGGAGAGCACGAGCAGTGCGAACAGGCCCTGGGACAGGCAGTTGAGGGTGTTCGCCGCGACCATGACCCGGTGCCGCGGGAGCCGGTCGGCGACGGCCCCGCCGATCAGAAGGAAGAGGACGAGAGGGACCGTGCGGGCGGCGGAGACCAGCCCGACGTCGGTGGCGGAGCCGCCGGCGTCCAGCACCGCGAACGAGGTGGCGATCAGCGCTCCGCTGTTGCCGAGGCCGGCGATCACGGTGGCGGCGCTGAGCAGGAGGAAGTTGCGGCTCGCCCACGCCGGGCGGGCCGGCATCAGAGCCGTCCCCGGTGGCGGGGCGGACGTGGCGTGCGCCGGCGCACTTCGGTATTCGGCCGAGGCGCCCAGGCACCCCGGGGGCCCGCTTCGATGCCCGGTTGGTGCGCTTCGGTGTTCCGGGGGCGGGCGGTGGCGTTCCGAGGGTCGGTTCGGCGGTCCCGGGAGCGTGCTGCGGTATCCGGAACGTCCGCTGCGTCGGTCCTCGTTCTGCACGGTGCGGTTCCGGGCGTGCTACGGCGGCCGCGGTCAGAGGGAGGAGAGGGAGGAGGGGAGGGGAGGGGGGAGGCCGGTGGGCGGTCCCGTGTGGCTGGGGTCGGGTGTGGTGTCTGCGGTCCGTTCGCCCCCGTCGCGTCATGGGGGTTCACGATAGGAGGGGTGAGGGGTCGGCAACACCCGGTTTTCGGCGGGGTGTTGGGGGAGGGGAGCCGTACGCGGTCCCGGACGTGGGATGAAGGGGGTGGGGGCTTCACAGCTAAGCTACCGCTAGGTAACATGGAGGGTATGTCCTCCGAGACCCTGCCGTCGATCGGCGAAATGATGGCGGCATCCGTGCCGATGGTCCGCACCCTGAATCTCGAGTTCACCGAGACCACGGCCGAGCGTGCCGTGGTCCGCATGCCCGACCAGCCCGACTTCCACAACCACGTCGGCGGTCCGCACGCCGGTGCGATGTTCACGCTCGCGGAGTCGGCGAGCGGGGCGATCGTGATGACGGCCTTCGGTGATCAGCTCGGCCGCGCGGTCCCGCTGGCGGTGGGCGCGGAGATCGGCTACAAGAAGCTCGCGATGGGCGGGGTCACCGCCATCGCCGAGCTGGGCCGCCCGATATCCGAGGTGATCGCCGAGCTGGACGCCGGGGGGCGCCCGGAGTTCCCGGTGGCGGTCAAGATCACGCGCGACAGTGACGGCGCGGTCACGGGCGAGATGACGATCGTCTGGACGCTGCGCCCGAACGGCCGGTAGGAAGCGGACGGGGCGTGAGCTGCTGAGCGAAGCCGCTGAGTGAGGGGAGTGGGGCCCCGGTACGGAGTGGGTGAGAAGCGGCCGGTGGGAGACCGGGGCGGTGCCGCTGGATGGCGCGGTGCGGAGATGTACCTCCGTGCGCCGCGAAATCGCGGTCCGTGCCACCCGATCGAGTACGCTTCCCGGGCGTGCTGCTATAGCGCGCCCGGGAACGAGCGATCGGTGCGCGCGGCACCGGGCAGCGGCCCACGGGGGCCTTACACCAGCGGAGGAAGCGGCCTTGCACATCCAGGAATGGCTGGCGACGGTACCCGCCGTGAGCGTCTACCTCCTCGTGGGGCTGGTCATCGGACTGGAGAGCTTGGGCATTCCGCTCCCCGGTGAGATCGTCCTGGTCAGCGCGTCGATCCTGGCCGCGACGCAGGATCACATCAACCCCTACGTGCTGGGCGCCTGCGCCTCTGCCGGCGCGATCATCGGCGACTCCATCGGTTACCTGATCGGGCGCAAGGGCGGTAAGCCGCTGCTGGTCTGGGCCGGCCGGAAGTTCCCCAAGCACTTCGGTCCCGACCACGTCGCCATGGCGGAGGCCAAGTTCGACAAGTGGGGGATGTGGGCGGTCTTCTTCGGCCGGTTCATCGCGCTGCTGCGGATCTTCGCCGGGCCGCTCGCCGGTGTGCTGAAGATGCCGTACTGGAAGTTCCTGATCGCCAACGTCCTCGGCGGGATCATCTGGGCCGGCGGTACCACCGCCCTGATCTATACCGTCGGTCTCGTCGCCGAACCCTGGCTCAAGCGCTTCTCGACGTGGGGCCTGGTCGCCGCGGCGCTCTTCGGCATCGGGTCGTTCCTGCTCATGAAGTACCGGGCCAAGAAGGCCGCCGCGGCGCGCGAGGCGGCGGAGGCGGAAGCGGGGGCCGAGTCCCCGGTCGCCGCGACGACCACGAGCGACTGACGACCGGCGGCGACCCGCCGCCGACCCCTCAGGACTCACCGCCGCGGCCGGTTCTACGGAGCCGGTCGCGGGTAGGGCCGGCCGACGGCGACGTCGGCCGGCCTTTGTCCTGGGCTGAGCACTGAGCGGAACCGTCGCAGGTCGCGGTCCGCAGCCGGCTGGTCCGGCCAGGAGCCGCGGCCGCCGGCCGCCAGCCCCGTCGAGTGGGCTGCTGTGCGACCTCGCTGCGACGCCCGAAACGCCCCGAACCCCCGCCAGGACTCCCATCCGGGTCCCTGCGGGCCCTCGTCTACGGCATGAACCACGTGTCCGGGCCGCCGGCGCGCCATTCGATGAGGCCGGTGTCGTCCCAGACGAAGCGGCTGGTGGTGAATCCGGCCCGGCGGAGGATCGCGGCCACGTCGCCGGGCCGCCGGGCGCGGCCCAGGTCCTGGCCGTGGAGCGTGACGCGGCGGCCGCCGGTGGAGGGCGGGTGCACGATGACGGGGGCACGCTTCATGCGTTCCAGGATGCGGCGGGGGGTTGCCGGGCGCATCCGCAGCGCGAGCGGGGCGTCACCGACAGTGCCGGGTGGGGTGGGCAGCGGGGGAGTGGGTGCTCCGGGAGAGGCGGGGGCCCGTCAGGGAAAGGCGGGGGCCCGTCAGGGAAAGGCGGGGCCCAGTGCGGCGTCGGGCCGGTGCGGGAGCGGCGGAGGCCCCGGTGCGGCACCGGCGGAGGTCCCGCGCGGCGCCGGCCGGCGCCGCGCCGACAGGGCGCCCAGTGCCCCGCCCCACCAGCCCGGCCCCCTCAAGGCAGGCCCCGGCCCCCAGGCCCCAGGCCCCAGGCCCCAACGCCCTGGCTCCCTCAAGCCCCGCCCCCAAGGGTGCGCCTGCCTCAACCCCCCATCCGCGGCCGGGAGAAGAACGGTCGGCGGTTCGTGCCGGAGGTGGGGCGATGCCACCAGCGGGGTTCGGCGGCGCCGGGTACGGCGGCCGGAGGGATGGTGCGGACGCCGCGGCGGAGGCCGGCCAGTATGGTGCGGGCGCCCGCGATGAACAGCGGGTCGCCGATCAGCTTCTTGGCGACCAGGGCCTTGCGGCAGGCGCGGAGGGCGGTGGCCGGATCGCCGTGGGCGCGGGCGATGAGCGCGCGGGCGTAGAGGATCGTCGAGTGCAGCCAGAAGTCGCCGTCGGAGTGGCGGGCGTCCCAGGCGCGGCGGGCCGCGGCCCGGGCCCGGGGCGCGTCGGACGGGGCGAGGGCGATGGCGAGCAGGGCCCAGCTGTGCGCGGGGCCGGGGCCGAACCACGGGTCGCGGAAGGTGTGCCGGACCGCCTCCTCCAGGCAGGCCACGGCGGTCGTGGTGTCCTCGCGGTAGAGGGCGAGGATCGCGTGGGCGTGCGCGATCCGGGCCAGGCCGTCGGTGTCCGCGTGCATCACGGCCGCCGCCCACGCCTGGGAGAGGAGGGGCTCCGCGGCGTCGGGGGCGTTCTCCTGGGCGGCGAGGTAGCCGGCCAGCCACAGCGCGCGGGCGCGCACCGCGGTGTCCCCGGGGGAGTGCAGCAGCAGCCGGTCCAGATGGGCGCGGCCTTCGCGGCGGTAGCCGCAGGCCGCCCACTGGAACCACAGGGAGACCGCGATCTCCAGGGCGCCCAGCGCGTCGTCGGCGTCCAGCGGGGGCCGGGTGAGCGCCGCGTCGAGGTGGTGCCGCTCGTCCTCGACGAGGCGGACGGCGAGCTGCTGGCCGGTGCCCTGCCAGGTGATCTGGGCCTCGGCGGCGAGGGCCGCGCACGCCTGCCGGAAGCGGCGCAGCGCCCCGGCCTCGTCGCCGGCCTCGCGCAGCCGCGTGCGGCCGAAGTCCCGGGCGCCGCGCGGCAGCCGGTAGCGGGGCGGCAGCTCGGGGCCCGGACCGGGGGCGGCGTCCCGTACGCGTTCGAGGACGGAGGCGGTGCGGAGGCGTTCGAGGGCGCCCTCGACGGCGGCAGCAGGAACGTCACTGCTGGCACAGACGCACCCCGCCAGCCAGGGGTCGAAGTCCCCGGGCAGGACCGACAGGCGGGCCCAGACCCGGCGGTCCAGCGGGGAGCAGAGGGTGTAGCCCGCGGCGTGCGCGGCGTACAGGGAGGTGTGGCGGGCGGTGGGGGAGGGGCCGGAGCAGTGCAGCGGGCCCTCCGCTGCCAGCCGGGCGGCCAGTTCGGCCAGCGGCATCCGGTCCAGCTGCCGGGCGGCCAGCCCGATGCCCAGTGGGCAGCCCTCCACCGCCCGGCAGACCGCGACCAGGAGTTCGGGGGCGGCGGGGCCGGTGCGCGCGGCGAGGAGTTCGACGGCCGGGCCGGTGACGCCCTCGGCGAGCGTCACCGGCAGGGGCGCGAGCGGAACCACCCGTTCCGTGGGCAGGCCCAGGGGGCGGCGGGCGGTCGCCACGATCCGCAGGTCCGCTTCCGCCCGCAGCAGCCGGCGGACCAGGTGCGCGCACGGCTCCAGGAGCGGGTCGCAGTCGTCGAGCAGGAGGACCAGGCGGTGGGCGCGGCAGTGCGCGGCGAAGGCGGTGAGGGGGGTGCCGGGCGGCAGGCCCGCGGCGGCGCGCAGCGCGCCGGTCAGCTCCGGTGCGGTCAGCCCGTCCCAGCAGGGGATCCGCAGGACGGCGTCCGGGCGGCCCGGGAGGTGCGCCTCCAGGACGGCCCGGGCCAGCAGGCTCTTGCCCACCCCCGCCGGCCCGGTGAGCGTGACCGGTGCGGCCGTGCCCAGCAGTCCGGCCACCAGGTCGTGCTCGGCCGCTCGCCCCACTACGCCGGGCAGCGGCCCGTGATCGGCCCACGCGGTCATCGGTCATCCCCCACCGCGGCACAGCGCCGCGCACTTCCCAGGAGTGACCCACGATGCCAGAACCGACCGCCGGGTAAACAGCGGCTGGGGTTCACCGTTAGGGGGAAACACGTGCGGGCCGTTTGACGAGGCCGTTCGTCTTGGTGCTGACACAGAACGATAAACCCCAGGTCACGAAGGGCGGGGCGGCGTCGGGCCGCGGAACGGCCGCTCCTATCGTTATCCCTTTCGACCGGCTTCGCGGCGGCAGCGCGGTGCCCCGGCCGGCCCCAAGTGCCTGAGGAGAACGTCCCGATGAAGTCCCTGCGCGTCCGAGCTGCGGTGAGTGTGGTGGCCCTGGGGCTGTTGGCCGGTTGCGGCGGCCCGGGGCAGGACGTCGTGGACGCGTCGGACGTGCCGCGGCTGCGCGCCCACGCGGCGGACGCCGTCAACGGCCGGCCCCGGATGGTGCCGCCGCAGGGCCCGCGTTCGGTGTTCACCACGTACCGCACGACCGGGGACGACGGGACCCGTGTGGTGCGCACCCGGTGGCACGGCCGGGTGTCCGGCTACACCGGTGACATCTGGGCGTGGGTGCCGCCGCAGTACGACCAGCCGCGGTACGCCAAGAGCGGCTTCCCGGTGCTGATCGCGCTGCCGGGCGCCTGGGGGTACCCGTCCAACTACTGGGCGGACGCGCCGTTCGCGCTGGAGGAGCGGCTCGCCCAGTGGTCGCAGGAGGGCAAGACGCTGCCGTTCATCCTGGTGATGCCGGTCCTCAATCCGCGCAAGACGTACTACGACGGCAGCGACATCCCCGGGCAGCCGAAGATGGGCAGCTGGCTGACCGAGGACGTGCCGGCGTTCGCCCGGGCCAACTTCCGTACGTACGGGACGCGGGACGGCTGGGCGTTCATGGGGTCCTCCTCGGGCGGGTTCGCGGCGCTGAAGGCGGTGCTCAAGGAGCCGCAGCGGTTCAAGGCGGCGATCGTCAACGGGCCGGACACCGCGCCGGATTCGCCGCTGTGGCGGGGGCACCCGGCCGAGAAGCTGGCCAACGACCCGCGGCGCCTGGCGCGGCAGCTGGCCGCGCGCGGCGGGCCGCAGGTCTACCTGGCCTTCGAACTCGGCAGCAAGGAGGCCGCGGTGCCGGATGTGAAGCGGTTCATCAGCGGCTGGACCGACGGGCCCCGCGGGCCGGTCCACTCCACGCTCTTCGAGATACCGGACGGCGTGCACAGCGGTCACACCTACATCAAGAAGATGGCCGATTCGCTGCACTGGATCAGCGAGCAGATGCAGGGGCCGGTGGCCGCACCGACGGTCTGACGAGGCGTCAGGGTCGGCCGCCGGAGCGGTGGTACGGGCCGGCGGCGGGCGCGCTCCGCGGTGCAGCGGGCGGCCGGTGCGTACCGCCGGCCTGCGCCGACCTGCGCCGGGACGGTCCGGCCGGGGTGCCGCGGGCTGCCGTTCACGTTGCGTTCGCTACCGGGTGGTGCGGGCGTCAGCGGGCCGTCAGGAAGCGGGCGGGACGGTTGCGTCCGGGGGCGGTGCCGGGAGCCAATGGCCCCAAAGGGGGCCTGTGTTGAATCTCCGTCAGGTGCCAGAACGTTACAGATCACTGTTGGACTTCCGCCGATGGCGTGATGCTAAGATCATCGCACTTGCCAACCGGGTAGTCACCTGCTATGGCAAAAGGAAATTCCGCGCATTGACCTGAGAAAACGCCACCCCGGGGAGAGCTATGCCATTATCCGGGCCTTATGAGGCTTTCTGGCAGGCGACCGTGCGCGGCCGTTCGTCTATTGTCTGGGGCCGCGCGTGAACGTCCGTACGGCAGCCGGGCATACGGCACCTGGTGGCTTCGTCGTCCGAAGAGAGACCTATGACGCAATACTTCCAGGATCCAGCGCTGTGGGCTTTGGTCGCTGGTACACCTGTCGCCGCTACCGCGATCGTTCGTAGCCGGAAAAAAATCTCGGAGCTGAGAAAAGAACAAGTTGAGCTGAAACAGCACTACGCCACGCTGGAAGAGCACTACACGGAGGCCGTGGAGGAGGCCAAGGACCGCGCCGAAGAAGCCACCAAGAACACCCTGAAGACCGCCATGCGCACGCTTCAGGGTCTGGCGAGCGAGCAGCAGCTGGCGATCTCCAAACTCCAGGAGGCGTACGGCGAGCACAAGATCCTCCAGGATCTGCTCGATATCGACCACATGAATTCGCAGTTCGCGCGGCGCGCCCAGTCCATCGCCGTGCTCTGCGACGGATGGCTCGGCCGGCGGCGTAATGACGCGTCGCTCTACGATGTGGTCCGCAGCGCCAAGGGCCGTATCCGCCACTTCACTCGCGTCGAGATCCGATCGCAGAGCAACTTCGCCATCGTGAGCCGCGCCGTCGAACCGGTGGCGCTGGTCCTGGCGGAACTGCTGGACAACGCCACCAGCTATTCCGCACCGGAAACGATCATCGAGATCAACATCCGTCCGGTGCCCAAGGGCGTCTGCATCATCGTGGACGACGCCGGTGTCGGTATGAACGAGGAGGAGAAGGCGCGGGCCGGTCAGCTGCTTTCCGGCGGCAATTCGGCGAGCGTCTCCAGCCTCGGCAACCCGCCCCAGTTCGGATTCACCGTCATCGGTGTGCTCGCCGCCCGCTACGGCTTCACGGTGTCGGTCGACTCCACCTCGCCGTACGGCGGCGTGCGCGCGGTCGTCCTGCTCCCCGACGAGCTGCTCACGTCCCTGCACGAGCCCGAGGAGGGTCCTGCCGTGGCTGCTTCCACCCCGTTGCCGCCCGAGAACCCCCCTGGCCACCAGGGTTCCGAGGCCACCGGCCGGCATCGCGCGCCGCTCCCGCCGGCCCCGCCGGCCTTCGGCGGACCGGACGCCGACCGCCCGGCGGTGGCCGAGACGACCGCCGGCGGACTGCCGAAGCGGCGCCGCCGCGGCGCGATCTCGATCGTGCCGCCGGCGGCCGAGAGCACCCCCACCCCGGCTCGGGACAGCGCGCGCACCGCGTCCGTCATGGGCGCATTCCAGCGCGGCACGCAATCGGGCCGTCGTTCCACCCAAGCAAGCAGTGAAGGGCATGAGGTTCCGTGAACTACGATCTGTCGTGGATGCTTGACAGTGCTCTGGAATTGCCTGAAGCGCAGCATGCCATTCTCGTCTCCGCCGACGGGCTGCTCATGGCCCGTTCGAAGGAAGTCGGCCGGGACCACGCCGATACCGTCGCCGCCGCGATGAGCGGGATGCAGTCGCTGAGCCGTACGGTCGCCGATTTCTGCAACCCGACCGGTCCCCAGATGCGCCCGCAGTGGCGGCAGACGCTGGTGGAATTCGACCACGGCTGGGTCTTCCTGATTTCGGCCGGCGAGGGCGCCTATCTCGCGGTGTCGGCCTCGCCCGACGTCGACATGGCCGAGATCACGTTCCGGATGCAGCAGCTGGTCGGACAGCTCGGCAAGGCGCTGACCAGTCCTCCGCGTGAGAGGGCCGATGTCCAACCATGACGACCGATGACGAGCCGGAGCTGGTACACGAGGCAGCGGAATTAGTACGGCCGTACGTCATCACCAACGGCCGGGACCTTGTCGACGACAGCGCCTTCTCGCTGCTGACACTGGTCACCGTCGCCCAGGACCCGCCGCGGACCAAGCCGCTCGACCCGGAGAAGCTGCGTCTGCTGGAGCTGTGCGCCGGGGGCTTCCTGTCGATCGCCGAGATAGCCGGGCACGCCGGTCTGCCGGTGGGTGTCGTCAAAATTCTGGTGTTCGATCTCACGGAGGAGGGCCATCTCTATGTGCGCGCGCCCATCCCCAGCGCTCAGCTTGTCGACCGGCAAATCCTTGAGGAGGTGCTGAATGGGCTCCAGGCTCGCTTTGGATGACGGCGTGTACCTGCGGAATTCCGTGCAGACCGCGGCGAAGATCCTCATCGTCGGGCACTTCGCGGTCGGCAAGACGACATTCATCGGGACGATGTCGGAGATTCCTCCGCTGCGGACCGAAGAAGTGATGACGCAGGCGAGCGCGGGAATTGACGACCTCCGGGCGGTACCGGGGAAGACCACCACCACGGTCGCCATGGACTTCGGCCGGCTCACGCTCAGCGAGCGACTGGTGCTCTATCTCTTCGGAACTCCCGGGCAGCAGCGCTTCGTTCAGGTGTGGGAGGACATGACGCGCGGTGCGCTCGGGGCGCTCATCCTGGTCGACCCGCAGCGGCTGGAGGAATCCTTCCCCGTCATGGACCTGGTGGAGCACTACGGCATCCCCTACGCGATCGCCGTGAACCGCTTCGACGGGACTCCGGAGCACTCGCTCGACGAGATCCGGGAGGCGCTCGATCTGCTCCCGGAGACGCCGGTCGTCCATTGCGATGCGCGCGACCAGAAGTCCTCCGCGGATTCCCTGATCACGCTGGTCCGCTATCTCCAGTCCCGCCTCAACTAGGAGTTGACGCATGCAATCCCATTCGGAATTCCAGACTCCGCCGCCGGGCTGCCCGGCACATGCCGATGGCACGAGAACGTCGTTGCACGGCGCGGAATTCGCGGCCGCCCCGCACGCCGTCTACGACCGCCTGCGGCAGTACGGGCCGACCGCACCGGTCGAACTCGCCCCCGGTGTCGAGGCGGAGCTCGTCACGGACTACGCGACCGCGCTGCAGATCCTCCAGAATCCGGACACCTTCGCCCGCGATCCGCGCCGCTGGCGGGCGCTCAACGACGGGCGGGTGCCGCTGGACAGCCCGGTGCTGCCGATGATGATGTACCGCCCGAACAGCATGTTCTCGGACGGTGCGACGCATCTGCGGCTCCGCCAGGTCGTCACCGACAGCCTGGCCCAGGTCGACATGCACCGGGTGAGCCGGCACGTCGACCGGGTCGCCGCCTACCTCATCGACCAGTTCAGCATCCGCGGCAAGGCCGACCTGATCAGCGACTTCGCGCAGGTCCTGCCGCTGCTGGTGTTCAACGACCTGTTCGGCTGCCCGCCGGACCTCGGTGACCGGCTGATCGTGGCGATCTCCAGCCTGTTCGACGGCATCGACGTGGAGCGGGCCAACGAGGAGATGGCCGGCGCGCTGTTCGAGCTGGTCGCGCTCAAGCGGCGGCAGCCGGCCGAGGACATGACGACCTGGATGATGCAGCACCCGGCCGGGCTGACGGACGAGGAGATGGTCCACCAGCTCGCCCTGCTCATCGGCGCGGGGACCGAGCCGGTGCAGAACATCATCGCCAGCGCGCTGCGGCTGCTGCTCTCCGAGGAGCACATCGGCGGCGGACAGCACGGCGCGGGCGTCCTGGTCGAGGACGCCATCAACGAGGTGCTCTGGAACAGCCCGCCGATCGCCAACTACGCCACCCACTATCCCGTCCGGGATGTGGAAATCTCCGGGTGCAAACTGCCGGCCGGTTCCCCGGTGCTGATCAGCTTCGCGGCGGCCAACGCCGATCCGAGCCTGACCGCCAGCCGACAGACCTTCAGCAAGCGGGCGCATCTCGCCTGGGGTGCCGGTCCGCACGCCTGCCCGGCGAAGGACCCGGCGCTGCTGATCTCGGTGCGCGCGATCGAGAAGCTGCTCAACACCCTGCCCGACGTCGAGCTGGGCGTGCCTGCGGATTCCCTCACCTGGCGGCCGGGGCCGTTCCACCGGGCGCTCAACGCCCTCCCCGCCCGGTTCACCCCGGTGCGTACCGAACGTCGCTCCGCCGGTCCGCTTCCGGCGCAGCGCGCGGACGGCGCCGGCGCGCCCGGACCGGACCAGGGCAAGCGAAAGCGGAGCGGCTGGTGGAGTGGATTCCTGACCTGGTGGAAGGTGTGAGCTTTGCAACAGCGCAGACGTTCTTTGCTCGCATGAACGTTCCCGCGGAGGGGTATGCAGCGCTGGCGATTACTGTGTGATCTTCTGGAAAAGGAGTCGCCCGTGGAGCCCGCCCTGGCTGCCGCACCTGTCGACCGCCGCAGCGTCGTCGCGCTTTTCTCCCGACTGCGTTCCGCGCGAGGACAGTCGAATCCATTGCCTTTCTACACGAAACTCCGCGCAATGGGGGAAGTCATCCCGGCACCCTGGGGCGGGCATCTGGCGACGTCTTACCGGCTCTGCCACAAGGTGCTGCGGAGCCGGGACTGGCGGGTGCCGGACAGTGCCTGGCGGGCCGCCCAGTCCGACGCGGCCCGCTGGCACCGGCCGGCATCACGCCAGATGGGGGCCACGATGCCGATGCTCAACCCGCCGCATCACACCCAGGTGCGGCGGCCGCTGGGGAATGTCTTCGACCGCACCGCGCTGGACGATATGCGGCATTCCATCGAGCGGAACACCGAGCGACTCCTCGACACCTTCACCGAGAAACTCCGCGACGGCGGCGCGGACTTCTGCGCCCTGGTCGGTGACGAACTTCCCGTCGTCACCATCGGTGAATGGCTCGGATTGCCTTCCGCGGATTTCCCGCTGCTTCGCACACTGACCCACGACCAGGTGCACACCCAGGAATTGTTCCCCTCGCCGAGCCAGCTCGACATATCCGATGCGGCCACCGCGCGTTTGCGGGAGTACTTCACCGATCTGATACGAGAACGGCGAAAATCGCCGGGTGACGACCCGGTGTCCGAATGGCTCCGGATGTGGGACGGCTTCGAGGCCGACCGGGACGCCGCCGACGAGGCCGTCTACGCCCTGGCGCTGTTCATGGTCCTGGCGGCCCTGGAAACCACCTCGCACCTGCTCACCAGCATGGTGTGGCTCCTCCTGGCCCACCCCCGCCAGCTGGAATGGCTGCGCCGCAACCCCGAGCACATCCCGGGCGCGATCGACGAGACCCTGCGCTACGACGCCCCGATCCACATGATCAGCCGGATCGCCCCGGAAGACACCGAACTCGCCGGTGTGCCCGTCCGGGAGGGCGAGATGGTGCAGCTCATGGTGGGAGCCGCACACCACGACCCCGCGCAGTACACCGCCCCCGAGGTCTTCGACATCCGCCGCAAGGCCCCCTACCTCAGCTTCGGCGGCGGCATCCACTACTGCCTGGGCAATGCCCTGGCCCGGATGGAAGCGACCTGCGTCCTCACCTCGCTGCTGCGGCGCCTGCCCGACCGCGGGCTGCGCGTCGCCGGCCCGCCCGTGTGGGCACCCCGGGTCGCCTTCCGCCGGCTGAGCGAACTCCCGGTCGTCCGTGCCTGACGGGAAACCCCCGTCCCCGGCACCCCGGCCCTACGGAACAAGGAACACCATGACGCACGACTTCAAGACCCTGCTCGTGTCCCAGGACGGGCCCGTCCTCACGGTCCGCCTCAACGTCCCCGAGACCGGCAACGCGGTCTCCGGCGCCGTCCTCGACGACCTCCTCACCGTCCTCGGGGCGCTGGACGACGAGACCGGCATACGGGTGCTGGTCCTCTCCGGCGCGGGCGACGACTTCTGCCTGGGCGGCGACCGCGCCGAGTTCCCCGCCCTGCTCGCCGAGGACCCCCGCGGCCTCGCGCTGCGCGCCCTGGGCAACAAGGCCCGCCGGGTGTGCGACGCGCTCGCCACCACCGAGGTGGTGACCATCGCCCGGCTGCACGGCGGCGTGGTCGGGGCCGGTGTGGGCCTGGCGCTCTTCTGCGACCTGCGGGCCGGCGCCGACACCTGCCGCTTCCGGCTGCCGGAACTGGGCCTCGGGGTGCCGCCCGCCTGGGGCGGCATCATGCCCCGCCTGCTGCACGAGGTCGGCGCCGCCAAGGTCCGCGAACTCGTCCTGACCGCCGACAACTTCGACGCCGAGACCGCGCGGGAGCTGTCCATCCTCCACAAGGTCGTCCCCGAGGACGAGCTGGACGCGGCCATCGCGCGGTGGACCAAGCCGCTGGTCCGGCGGTCGCCGTCGGCGCTGCGCACCGCGAAGCTGATGATGAACGCGTACGGCAGCGCCAACCGGCTCGCGGACGCCTCGCTCTTCGACGCCGAACTGCTCTCCTCGGCGCTCAGCGCGGCCCGGTACGCCCGGCGGGGCTGACCCCGCCAAAACGGGGGACGCGCACCGCCGGTGCGGCCCTGACCAGGCCGCACCGCCGTGATGCCGTTCCGCCGCGGGCCCGGGCCCCGGCCGCGGCGGCTACGAGTCCGCGCCGCCCGCGGTGTCCGCGCCGTCCGGGACCGACGCCCGGTGGCGGGCGGTCAGCTCCCGGTACATCGCCGCGTTGCGCTTGATGGACTCCCGCTCCTCGGCGGTCAGTTCGCGCTTGACCCGGGCCGGGACGCCGGCGACCAGCGAGCCCGGCGGCACCCGCATCCCCTGCGGCACCAGCGCCTGCGCCGCGATCAGCGAACCCGCCCCGATGTGCGCGCCGTTGAGCACCGTGGCACCCATGCCGACCAGGACGTCGTCCTCGACCGTGCAGCCGTGCAGCACGGCGTTGTGGCCGACCGAGACCCGTTCGCCGACCGTCACCGGGAAGCCCGGGTCCACGTGCACCGTGCAGTTGTCCTGGATGTTGCTGTCCGCGCCCAGCACGATCGGACCGCAGTCGCCGCGCAGCACCGCGTGGTACCAGACGCTCGCGCCGGCGGCCAGGGTGACGTCGCCGACGACGACGGAGGTGGGGGCGGTGTACGCCCCGGGGTCGATACGGGGCCGGTCCTCGCCCACCGCGGAAATCACTGGCCGTGCTGTCATCTGCGCTTCTCCTCGCCGGTCTGGTGCCGCGCCAGCAGCACCGTAGACGACAGCGAACCCGCCCCGATGTGCGCGCCGTTGAGCACCGTGGCACCCATGCCGACC
>NZ_JALMUV010000019.1 GCF_023155275.1 Streptomyces rhizoryzae | reverse complement strand
GGGCCGGGTGGGGGTGGGAGGGGGAGGCCGGGGGCGTAGTCGACGCGGTGCTCGGGTGGGATGGGCTCGTCGGTTTCGGGGTCGGTGCAGTAGGCGTCGAAGATCTCGGCGGCGCTGATGGGGTCGGGCCAGGCGTCGCGGAGGCGCCAGCCGCGGACGGTGGCGGGGGCCGGGTCGGTGGGGGTGCCGGTGCCGGTGGGGGTGGTGCGGCAGACGAGGGCGCCGCCGGTGGGGGCGGCGAGGGCGGCGGCGAGGACCGTGCAGAAGCTCAGGGTGTCCGTTTCGCCGAGGCGGGGCGGGCCGTCGGCGGGGGTGGTGGTGTGGAGGTAGGCGCGGAGCGAGCCGGTGGCGTCGGGAAGGGTGCAGACGAGGTGGTGGGTGCCTGCGCCGAGGGCGGTGAGGAGGTGCTGGAGGGCGGTGGTGGCGCGGTGGAAGGCGGCGTGGGCGAGGTCCTCGCCGCAGGTGGGGCAGCGGCCGGCGCGGGCGAGCAGGGTGGTGGCGCGGTCCCAGGAGGCGCGGCGGGCGGCTTCCTCGGTGAGTAACGGCAGGAGCCGGTCGAGGGGGGTGCCGTCGTAGGGGACGGTGGCGCCGGTGCAGGCGAGGGCGGCGGTGTAGCGGCTGCGGCTGCCGGGGTCGTCGGCGTCGAGGCCGTGGTCGGCGCAGTAGCGGGCGTAGGCGGCCGGGTCGAAGAGGCAGAGGGTGGTGTGGATGCCCTCGGCGGCGAGGGTGCGCAGGAGGCTTTCGAGTTGGCGGAGGTAGCGGCGGTGGTCGTCGTAGGGGAAGGTGCGGTAGCGGCGCATGGCGGCGAAGTCGCGGGCGTCGGCGAGGACGGCGGCGGTGCTGGGGACGTCGCGGCGGAGCGGGTGGGCGGGGCGGGTGGTGGGTGTCATGGCTCCCCCTCGGTGGGTGCGGGTGGGCAGTTCTTTCGTCACCGAGAGTAATCGGGGGGTCTGACAACGGCGGCCGGCGCCGGGGCGGTGGGCCGCCGGCGCCGGGTGGGGCGGGCGGGGTCAGGTGGCGCGGTCGGCGGCGAGCCGCTCGTAGAAGCGGAGGAGTTCGAGGTTGTCGACGGAGCCGGGGTTGACGGCCTTTTCGAGGGGGGTGCCGGCCAGGAGGCGTTTGACGGGGACCTCGATGCGCTTGCCGGTGAGGGTGTGCGGGACGCCGGGGGCTTCGATGATCTCGTCGGGGACGTGGCGCGGGGAGAGCTGTTCGCGGAGGGTGCGCTTGATGCGGTCGCGCAGGGCGTCGTCGAGGGTGGCGCCGGGGGCGAGGTGGACGAAGAGCGGCATCCAGTAGCCGCCGTCGGGGAGTTCGAGGCCGATGACGAGGGATTCGCGGATCTCGGGGAGGCGTTCGACGGCTTCGTAGATGTCGGCGGAGCCCATCCGGACGCCCTGGCGGTTGAGGGTGGAGTCGGAGCGGCCGTGGATGATGACGCTGCCGCGGGAGGTGAGGGTGATCCAGTCGCCGTGCCGCCAGACGCCGGGGTACATGTCGAAATAGCTGTCGTGGTAGCGGGTGCCGTCGGGGTCGTTCCAGAAGCGGGTGGGCATGGACGGCATGGGCTCGGTGACGACGAGCTCGCCGACCTCGTCGGTGACGGGCCTTCCCTGGGGGTCCCATGCCTGGAGGTCGGTGCCGAGGCAGGGGGCCTGGAGTTCGCCGATGTGGACGGGGAGGGTGGGGACGGCGCCGGCGAAGCAGCTGCACACGTCGGTGCCGCCGCTGACGGAGGCGGTCCACAGGTCGGTGCCGGTTTCGGCGAAGGTGTCGTGGAGCCAGCGGAAGCCGTCGGGCGGGAGCGGGGAGCCGGTGGTGGCGACGCAGGTGACGGTGGACAGGTCGAGGTCGCGGGCGGGGTGCAGGCCGGCCTTGCGGCAGGCCATGACGTAGGCGGCGGAGGTGCCGAAGACGGTGGTGCGGGTGGCGGCGGCGACCTGCCACTGGGCGTCGGTGGCGGGGTGGCCGGGGCTGCCGTCGTAGAGGACGAGCGTGGCGCCGGCGAGGAGGCCGCCGACGAGGAAGTTCCACATCATCCAGCCGGTGGAGGTGTACCAGAAGAAGCGGTCGCCGGGGCCGAGGTCGCAGTGCAGGCCGGTCTGCTTGAGGTGTTCGAGGAGGATGCCGCCCTGGGACTGGACGAGGGCCTTGGGGAGGCCGGTGGTGCCGGAGGAGTACAGGACCCACAGCGGGTGGTCGAAGGGGAGCTGTTCGTAGACCGGTTCGGTGTCGTCGGCGATCAGGTCGGACCAGTTCAGGGCGCCTTCGGGGGCGGGGGTGCCGAGCAGGGGGACGTGGACGACGGCGCGCAGGGTGGGGAGTTCGGCGCGGAGTTCGGCGACGGTGGCGCGGCGGTCGTGTTCCTTGCCGCCGTAGCGGTAGCCGTCGACGGTGAACAGGACGACCGGTTCGACCTGCTGGAAGCGGTCCAGGACGCTGCGGGCGCCGAAGTCGGGGGCGCAGGAGGTCCAGACGGCGCCGACCGCGGCGGTGGCCAGCAGGGCGGTCACGGCCTGCGGGATGTTGGGGAGGTAGCCGCTGACGCGGTCGCCGGGGCGGACGCCGAGGCGGCGCAGGGCGGCGGCCAGGGAGCCGACCTGGGCGCGGAGTTCGGCCCACGTGACGGGGGCGGGGTCCTGGCGCTCGTCGACGGCGAGCAGGGCGGGGGTGTCGGCCCGGGCGGGGTCCTCGGCGGCACGCAGGGCGTGTTCGGCGTAGTTGAGGGTGGCGCCGGGGAACCAGCGGGCGCCGGGCATGGTGCGGTCGGCGAGGACGGTGTCGTAGGGGGTGGTGAAGCGGACGTCGAACCATTCGGCAACGGCCTGCCAGAAGGCGGGGAGGTGGTCGACGGACCAGCGGTGCAGGGCGGCGTAACTGGCGGCGGGGTCGCCGGGGGCGGGGGCGGGGGCGCCGTGGTGGGTGGCGGCCCAGGCGTGGAAGCGGGTGACCTGTGCGCCGGCGATGCGGTCCGGGCCGGGCTGCCAGAGGGGTGCCTCGGCGGGCCGGTCGGCGGAGTGCGGTGCGGTGGTCATGATGCGGCTCCTGGCAGGTACGCGTCGTGGGCGTCGGGCGCGCGCGGTGGCGGGGGTCGCCCGGGGTGCGCGTGACCGGCTTGCCTGGACGATGCCATGTGATCGTCTTGTGCACCAGGGTGGTCCGCACATTGCGGGGGCGGTGGCGGGGTGCCGGGTGGTCTGTCCCGTTTGGTGGCGGGGTGCCGGGCAGGAGGGGGCCGGTGGCGGCCGGGTGGGCCCCTGCGCAGGTGAACGGCAGTTGAACGGTTCCCGCCCACGGGGTCGCGGGTGGCAGGCTGACCGGCATGAACGGGCGTGATCTGGGGCGGTCGGTGCGGATGGTCAGGGCGGTCGGGGCGGTGCAGGGGCTGCGGGCCGTGCGTGCGGCGTGGCGCCGGAGCAGGGCGGATGCGCGGGCGCTGCCGCGGCGGGGTGCGGAGCGGGCGCGGGTGCCGGGTGAGGCGCGCGGGGCGGAGCCGCTGCCGGGCGGCGGGGTGATCCACTTCGCGCGGTCGTCGCTGCGGGTGCGGGTGGCGGCGGGCGGCGCGGTCTTCTGCGGCTGGGACGGGGCCGGTCCGGAGCCGTCGTACGCGCTGGCCGGGGCGTGTCCGGAGGTGGATCCGCGGGTGGTGCTGGAGCCGGACACCGAGGGCGGCTGGCGGGTCGTCTCGGAGCGGGTGCTGGTGGTGGTGTCCCGGTACGGCGCGGTGGAGGTGCGGACGCCGGGCGGGGCGATGCTGCGGCGGGAGCTGCCGCCGCGGTGGTGGGACCGGGTGGCGGACGGTGCCGCCGAGGCGGGCGCGGAGGGGGACGGGCGGCCCGAGGGGGCGGCGGGGTCGCGGTGGGTGCAGCGGTCGGAGGTGGCGGCGGACGCGCGGTTCTTCGGGCTGGGCGGCCGGTCGGGCGGGCCGCGGCTGCGGGACGGGGTGTACCGGCTGTGGAACACCGATCCGGGCGGCGCGTTCCGGCCGGGCGACGATCCGCTGTACCTGACGATGCCGGTGCAACTGGTGGTGGCGGACGCGGGGACGCACCTGGTGTTCCACGACAACTCCTGGGACGGCCGGGTGACGCTGCACGAGGGGGCGGAGGGCGCCGGGTCGGGGCACGACCGGCCGGGCACCTGTGAGCTGCGGATGGACGGCGGGCCGCTGCGGTACTGGGTGCTGGCGGGGACGCCGGCCCGGGTGCTGCTGGGGTGGACGGCGCTGACCGGGGCGCCGGCCCTGCCGCCCCGGTGGGCGCTGGGGTACCAGCACGCCCGGTGGGGGTTCGGCGGTGCCGAGGGGGTGCGGAGGGTGGTGGCGGGCTACCGGGAGCGGGGGCTGCCGCTGTCGGCGGTCCACCTGGACATCGACCACTACGACGGGCACCGGGTGTTCACCGTGGACCGCGAGCAGTACCCCGATCTTCCGGGCCTGGCACGGGAGTTGGGGGACGCGGGGGTGCGGCTGGTGTCGATCGTGGACCCGGCGGTGAAGGCAGAGCCGGGGAACGCGGTGTACGAGGGCGGGGCGGCGGTGGACGCGTTCGTGCGGGACGCGCGGGGGCGGGAGGTGCGGGGGGTGGTGTGGGCGGGTGAGTCGGTGTATCCGGACTTCACCGACGCACGGGTGCGCAAGTGGTGGGGGGCGCTGTACGGGGAGCGGCTGGCGCAGGGGTTCGCGGGGGTGTGGCACGACATGAACGAACCGGTGTCGTTCGCGGCGTTCGGGGAGCCGACGCTGCCCCGGTCGGCGCGGCACGACCTGGAGGGGCGCGGTGGCGACCACCGGGAGGCGCACAACGTCTACGGGCTGGCGATGGCGCAGGCGGCCTTCGAGGGGCTGTGCGAACTGCGGCCCGGGGAGCGGCCGTTCCTGTTCTCCCGGTCGGGGTGGGCGGGGCTCCAGCGGTACGGGGGGACGTGGTCGGGGGACGTGGCGACCGGGTGGCCTGGGCTGCGGGCGTCGTTGTCGCTGGTGCTGGGGCTGGGGCTGTGCGGGGTGCCGTACAGCGGGCCGGATGTGGGCGGGTTCTCGGGGGTGCCCTCGCCGGAGCTGTATCTGCGGTGGTTCCAGCTGGGGGCGTACCTGCCGCTGTTCCGGACGCATTCGGCGCTCTGGGCGGGGCGGCGGGAGCCGTGGGCGTACGGCGCCGAGGTGCTGCGGCACGCGGGGGCGGCGCTGCGGGAGCGGGCGCGGCTGCTGCCGTACTTCGTGACGCTGGCGCAGCTGGCGCGGCTGTCGGGGGCGCCGTACGTGCGTCCGGTGTGGTGGAGCACGCCGCGGGACCGGGCGCTGCGGGACTGCGAGGACGCGTTCCTGCTGGGGGACGCGCTGCTGGTGGCGCCGGTACTGGAGGCGGGGGCGGTGCGGCGGGCGGTGCGGCTGCCGCGCGGCCGGTGGTACGACACCGCCACCGGGCGGGCGTACGACGGGCCGGGCCGGGTGTGGGTGGACGCGCCGCTGTCCCGGATCCCGGTGCTGGCGCGGGGCGGGGCGGTGCTGCCGGTGGCGGGGGCGGACGGCGCCACGGAGCTGGAGGTGTGGGCACCGGCGGCCGGGCGGTCGGGCGGCGGGCTGGTGGTGCCGGACGGCGGGGACGGCTGGCGGCGGCCGGCGGTGGAGCGGTTCACCACGCGCTGGGAGGGGGGCCGGGTGGTGGTGGAGCGGCGGGACGGGAGTCCGGCGGGGTATCCGGTGCGGGTGCGGGGGCTGCCCGGGGAGGGCGCCGGGGCGGTGGCGGGGTAACGGGGCGGCGGGGCGGGCCCGTTGGGGCGCGGGCCGGCGGCCCGGAGACGGTGCCGGAGGGTTCCGCGGGCGGGCCGCGCCTGGTAGACGAGGGGCATGTCGATACTTGCTGCTACCTGGCGCGGCCTGGTCGCCGCGGCCGCCGCGCTGCTCACCGTCACCGCCGTCCCGCCGAGCGCGGTGGCGGGCCCCACCGCCGGGGCGCCGCCGGGACCGCGCGCCTTCGGTGCGGGCGCCTCCCGTGCGGGTGCCGAGGGCGGCGCGGCGCCCGGGGAGTTCGTGGCGCTGCGCGAGGTCGATCCCACGATCATCCAGGAGATGCGCTACGCCACCCCGCACGACTTCATGGGCGTCCCGGTGACGGGGTACCGGGAGCCGGTGTGCATCCTGACCCGGGACGCGGCGCGGGCGCTGCACCGCGCGCAGCTGTCCTTCCTGCGGCGCGGATACACCCTGAAGGTCTACGACTGCTACCGCCCGCAGCGGGCGGTGGACCATTTCGTGGCGTGGGCGAAGGACCTGTCCGACCAGCGGATGAAGGCGGAGTTCTATCCGCGGGTGGACAAGTCGGTGCTGTTCCGGGACGGCTATATCGCGGAGAAGTCCGGGCACAGCCGGGGCAGTACGGTGGATCTGACGCTGGTGCGGCTGCCGGCGCTGCCGACCCGGCCGTATGTGCCCGGGGAGCCGCTGACGCCGTGCTTCGGGCCCAGGGCGAGCCGTTTCCCGGACAATTCGCTGGACATGGGGACCGGTTTCGACTGCTTCGACACCCTCGCGCACACCCTCGATCCGCGGGTCACGGGCAGGCAGCGGGCGAACCGGCTGCTGCTGAAATCGGGGCTGGAGCGGGCCGGGTTCGTCAATTACGCGGACGAATGGTGGCATTACACGTTCACGCCGGAGACGTTCCCGGACACGTATTTCGATTTCCCGGTGGCGCGGAGTTCCCTGCGGCACTGAGGCGCGGCAGAAAGGCGCTGCGGCAGCGGGGGCGTGGGCGGCGGGCCGCGCCACCGTTCCCGCGCCGTACGCTCCGGAAGGGTGCGTGAACAGTGCGTGAACGAGGCGCCGCCGGGCCCCGGATGGCGGCATCCTGCTGCTCGTGCCTGCCTGGACGGACCAGCTCCGCTTCGCTTTCCAGCCCGTGGTCAACCTCGCGACCGGTTCGGTCGCCGCGCTGGAGACCCTCGCCCGCCCCGAGGACGGCGAGGTCGATGTCCTGACCTGCGCGCGTCACTGCCCCGATCTGGACGCCGAGCTGGCCGCGCTCGCGGTCCGCGCGGCGGCGGAGCAGGAGACGCCGCTGCCGCTGCACGTCAACGTGTGCGCGGGGACGGTGGCGCGGCGGCCGGGGCTGGCGCCGCTGGGTGCGGCGGTGCGGGCCGCGGGGCGGCTGCCGTGGGAGATCACCCTCGATCTGGTCGGCCCGTTCACCCCGGTGCCGGAGGAGGAGCTGCTGGCGGCGGTGGCGGGGTTGCGCGACGCGGGCTACCGGATCTGCGCGGACGGGGTCGGGGACGGCGATCTGCCGCTGCGGCTGCTGGGGGAACTGGCGCCGGACGTGGTCAAGCTGGACCGTTCGCTGTGTGCGCGGCTGGAGCGGGACCCGGGGCGACAGGCGGTGGTGGCCGCGATGCGGCAGCTGTGCGAGCGGGTGGGCGGGCTGCTGGCGATCGAGGGGGTGGAGACCGAGCGGCAGTACGCGGCGGTGCGCCAGGCCGGGGTGCAGCTGGCGCAGGGGCACCTGTTCGCGCCGCCGTCGCGGCGGGCGGCGGCGGAGGTGTACCTGCCGGTCCCGCCCGCGGTGACCGGCCGGACCGCGGCGGACCGGCCGGCGTCGGGGCCGCCGGTGGCGCAGTTCCTCCAGCCGGCGGCGCTGCTGCCGATGTCGGCGTCGGCGGGGGCGGTGCGCAGCCATCTGACGGGTTTCCCCGAGGTGTCGGGGGTGCTGCTGGTGGACGCGGACGGGGTGCCGGTGCGGGCGATCAACCGCGACCGGTTCCTGCTGTCGCTGTCCTCGCGCTACGGGCACGCGCTGTACGCGGACCGGCCGGCGCTGCGGCTGGCGGACCGGCCGCGGACGGTGGGTGCGGACGCCACCGCCTGGCAGGTGCTGGACATGATCGCGGACGGTGAGCGGGACCGGACCGGCGACGACGTGGCGGTGGTGGACGAGCGGGGCCGGTGCATCGGGGTGGTGCACCTGGCGGACATCCTGCGGGCGCTGGCGGAGAGCCGGGTGGAGGAGGCGGCGCGGCTCAACCCGCTGACCCGGCTGCCCGGTTCGGACGCGGTCAACGCCGAGGTGGACCGGCGGATCGCGGAGGGCCGGGAGGTCGCCCTGAGCTGGCTGGACGTGGACGGCTTCAAGCAGGTCAACGACGGCGCCGGGTTCGCGGCCGGGGACGAGCTGATCCGGGCGGTGGGCCGGACGCTGGCGGAGGTGGCGGCGGACGAGCCGGCGAGCCGGGTGGGGCACATCGGCGGCGACGACTTCCTGGTGCTGGCCGGGGCGGACGGGCTGGAGCCGTTCGCCAAGGCGCTGCTGGACGTGGCGTGGTCGGCGGGCGGTCGGCCGGTGACGTTGTCGCTGGCGACGGTGGTGTGCCCGGCCGGCAGCGTCTCCGGGCACGGTCCGGCGGCGGCCGCGCTGGCGCCGCTGAAGAAGGCCGCCAAGGACCTGCCGGGGGCGAGCTGGGTGGTGGGGCGGCTGGGCGCGGAGGGCATCGAGGTGCGGCGCGGGGCGGCCCCCGGCGGCCCGCCCGCTCCCCAACTCCCGTGCCGGGTCCGGCCTTGAGGGCTCCCCGGTGCTGGGGACCGGCCGGTGGGCGGGCCGGGCCGCGGTCCGCGTCCCGGGGTGGCGGAGTGCGGTCCGCGCCCCGGTGGCGGGGGACGAGCCGTGCGTCCGGGCCCGGTCAGGGCAGCGCGGGCTCCGGGTGGCGGGCGCCGCGCCGCATCGCGTGCTCGACGACGGCGACCAGCACGTCCCGGGCGGACTCGCGCTCCCGGGCGTCGCAGAGCAGCACCGGCACCTCGGGGTCGAGGTCCAGGGCGTCCCGGACCGCCTCGGCGGGGTAGCGGTCGGCGCCGTCGAAGCAGTTGACCGCGACGACGAAGGGCAGACCGCGGCGTTCGAAGTAGTCGATGGCGGCGAAGCTGTCAGCCAGGCGGCGGGTGTCGGCGAGCACCACCGCGCCGAGCGCGCCGCCGGCCAGGTCGTCCCACAGGAACCAGAAGCGGTCCTGGCCGGGGGTGCCGAAGAGGTAGAGGACCAGTTCGTCGTGGACGGTGATCCGGCCGAAGTCCATGGCGACGGTGGTGGTGGACTTGGCCTCGACGCCGTGCAGGTCGTCGACCGGGCGGCCGGCCTCGGTCAGCCGCTCCTCGGTGCGCAGCGGCCGGATCTCGCTGACCGCGCCCACCAGGGTGGTCTTGCCGACGCCGAAGCCGCCCGCGACGAGGATCTTGAGCGTCACCGGCTCGGCCGGCCCGGACCGGCGCCGGCGCTCAGAACGCCCGAAGACCATGCGATTCCTTCTCCTGAATGTCCGGGGACGCGGGGCGCACCGGGACAGCGCGCAGCCGTCCCGCGGTGCGGGGCGGTCGCCGGCGGCGACCGCCAGTGCACCGTACAACGTGCTGCGGACGGCGCCCACTTGAGGTCCGGTCCGTTCCGCCGGGGGCCGGCGGGCAGAGGCCCGCCAACCGTCCCAAAAGGACCGTGCGGGCCGGCTCAGCGCCGCCGGTGGGCGGCGAGGTGGCCGAGGATCTCCGGGACGACCCGGGCCGGCTGCTCCTCGGGCAGCCAGTGGCCGGCGCCGGTCAGCTCCACGAAGCGGTAGGGGCCGTCCACCCACTCCCCCGTCGCCTCGGCCGCGGTGCGGCCCAGTGCGACGTCCTCGCTGCCCCACAGGAAGAGGGTGGGCACCGCGATCCGGCCGGCGGGGACCGACAGGACGGTCTCGGGGGCGCGGTACCAGTTCAGGGTGGCGGTCAGCGCGCCCGGTGCGGCGAGCCGGCGGACGTTGGCCTCGATCAGGTCGGCGGGGACCTGGTCGCGGTAGAGGGCGCGCAGCCGGGCCGCGCCGGCGGCGAGCAGCGCGCCCTCGGCGGCGCCGTCCGGCCGGCGGAAGAAGCGGACGTAGTCGAGCCGGCGGTGCTGGTCGGGGTCGTCGGCGGCGGCGCGGTCGAGGGCCTCGGGGTGCGGGGTGGCGAGGACAGTGAGCGAGGCCAGCCGCTCGGGGTGGGCGCCGGCCAGCGCCCAGGCGACGAGGCCGCCCCAGTCGTGTGCGACGAGGTGGAAGGGGCCGGTGCCCTGGCTGCCGGCGAAGGCGAGGGCGTCGGCGACGAGGGCGGGGACGGCGTAGTCGGCGATCCGGGGCGGGCGGGCGTCCGGGGAGTAGCCGCGCTGGTCGACGGCGAGCGCGCGGTAGCCGGCGGCGCCCAGGGCGGGCAGCACCGCGCGCCAGGAGTCGGCGAACTCGGGCCAGCCGTGCAGCAGCAGGACCGGTTCGCCGTCGGCCGGTCCGCAGGCCAGGGCGTCGAAGGTGTGCGGGCCGACGGGAATCCGGAGGCGTTCGAAGGGGGTGGGTTCGGCGGGCATGGCGGCTCCTCGGGTGGGGGGTGGCCGGGGGCGGACGGTGCCGCCCGCCCGGGACCGGGCGGGCGGCGGGGCCGTCACAGGGCGCGCAGGCCGTCGATGACCTCGCGCAGCACCTGCGCGTCGGGGAGTTCGGCGGGCGGCACCGGGCGGGTGACGTGCACCAGCCCGGCGTCCAGCAGATCGCCGATCAGGACCCGGACCACGCCCACCGGCAGGTCGAACTCGGCCGCCAGCTCGGCGACCGACTGCGGTGCCTCCCGGCACAGTTCGACGATGTCGACGTGTTCCGGGGAGAGCGTCTGGTCGGCGATCGGCTCCCCGGCGCGGCTCTCCGCGATCACCAGCGCGATCAGGTCCAGCCGTCCCTCGGCGGCCGTGCGGGTGCGCCCGCGCGTCATGGCGTACGGGCGGACGACGGGGCCGGCCTCGTCGTCGAACCAGCGGGCCTGCTCCCGTTCCGGTCCCGGCCGGCCGTCCTGATCGGTCATGGCGCCACCGTAGTCGTACTCGGGCGGTGGGTCAGGACCGGGGCGCGGTGCCCAGGTGCGTGCCCACGCGCTTGACGAGCAGCGTCATCTCGTAGGCGATCTGCCCGACGTCGGAATCGGCGTCGGCGAGCACCGCCAGGCAGCTGCCGTCGCCGGCCGCGCTGACGAAGAGGAACGCGTCGTCCAGCTCGACCATGGTCTGGCGGACCTGGCCGGCGTCGAAGTGCCGGCCGACGCCCTTGGCCAGGCTGTGGAAGCCGGAGGCGACGGCGGCCAGGTGTTCGCTGTCCTCGCGGCTGAGGTCCTTGGAGCCGCCGGTGGCCAGGCCGTCGCTGGAGAGGACCAGGGCTTTGCGGATGCTGCCGACCCGCTCGACCAGCTCGTCCAGCAGCCAGTTCAGCTCGCCGGATCCGTGCGACGGGGCCGCGGTGGACGCTGATGCCTTCGGTGCGGTCATGGACCGTCCTCTCCCGATGTGGTTCGTGGTGCTGTTGCGCCCCCGGGGGCGGCGTCGCCGTCGCCCGGTTCCGGGGATGTGGGGGTGTGCGGGGCCTCGTCGTGCTCCCGGCGGGCGCGCTGCCAGCCGCGCTGGAGCGAGGACATCCGGGCGCGGACCGCCTCGGCGTCCCGGTCGCCGGCGTCCGGGCCGGCCGGGCGGTCCGCCGCCGGGCCGTCGGCCGGGCCGCCCTTGAGCTGCGGCGCGAGGCTGGCCTGGCGGACCCGGCGGGGCAGGCCCTGGGGGGTGGTGGCCGGGGCGGCGGGGCCGCCGCCGGCCGGTGCGGTGCGCGGGGCGTCCGGCGGCCCGGAGGCCGGGGCGGCGTCCGGGGCGCGGTCCCCGTCGCGCGGGGCGTTCGGGGTGCGGGCGCCGTCCACCGTCCGGCCGTGGTCGGAGACCAGCACCGGCGCACGGCGCGGCAGCGGGGCGGGCGCACCGGTCGGGGCCTGGTCGCCGGCCTGCTGGTGCTGTTCGCCGGACGGGACGGCGGTGGGCCGGGGGCGGCCGGCCGGCGGCTGCGCCGGCACCGGGCCGGACCGGTCGTCGCGGCGGGTGCGGCGGGGCAGCGGCACCGGCACCTGGGCGAGCGGGTCCGCGGCGGGGGTGTCGTCGGCCGCGGTGTCCGGCGGGGTGTCCGCGGTGCCGGCGGCGGCCCGGCCGGTGTCCCGGGGGCCCTCGCCGGCCTCGGTGAGCAGCGCGCGGGGGATGAGGACCACCGCGGTGGTGCCGCCGTACGGCGAGGGCTGGAGGGAGACCCGGACGCCCTGCCGCTGGGCGAGCCGGCTGACCACGAACAGGCCGAGCCGGTCGGTGTCGGAGAGTTCGAACTCCGGGGTCTCGGCGAGCCGGAGGTTGGCGTCGAGCAGCTGGTCGGGGGCCATGCCCAGGCCCCGGTCGTGGATCTCCAGGGCGTAGCCGCTGGGGACCCGCTCGCCGAGCACCTGGACGGCGGTGTGCGGCGGGGAGAAGACGGTGGCGTTCTCCACGAGTTCGGCGATCAGGTGGATCAGGTCGGAGACCGCGGGCCCGTCCACCGCGAGGCGGGGCAGTCGGCGGACCTCGATGCGCTCGTAGTCCTCCACCTCGGCGACCGCGGCGCGCACCACGTCCATCAGCTGGACCGGTTTGCGCCACTGCCGGGAGGGGGCGGCGCCGGAGAGGATGACCAGGCCCTCGGCGTGCCGGCGCATGCGGGTGGTCATGTGGTCGAGGCGGAAGAGGTCGGCGAGTTCGTCGGTGTCCTCGGTGCGCCGCTCCATGATGTCCAGCAGGGTCAGCTGGCGGTGCAGCAGGACCTGGCTGCGGCGGGCGAGGTTGACGAACACCTCGGAGACGCCGCGCCGCATGTCGGCCTGTTTGACGGCGGCTTCGACGGCGGCCCGCTGGAGGGTGTTGAGGGCCTGGCCGACCTGGCCGGTCTCGTCCGGGCCGAACTCCAGCCGGGGCGCCTCGGCCTCCACGTCGACGTGTTCGCCGGCCGCCAGCCGGCGCATCACGCTGGGCAGCCGGACGCCGGCGACCTCGTGGGCGGTCTTGCGGAGCCGGGTCAGGTCCCGGACGTGCCGGCGGCCGATGCGCAGTGAGACGACGACCGAGACCAGCAGCGCCAGGAAGCCCAGTACGCCGGTGCCGACGGCCTTGAGGACGATCCTGGTGGCGATCGGCTCGACCCGCTGCTGGTAGCGCTCGCCGGCGTCCTTGCCCATCTGGGCGAGGTCGCCGAGGACCTTCTCGGCGGTGGTGTTCCAGCGGTCGGCGTTGACCGCGTGCGCGGCGCCCGCGGGGTCGGCGGCGATCACGCGGTCCTCGTAGGAGGCCAGTTCACGGCCGGTGGCGGAGTGCCAGTAGTCGTCGTAGGCGCCGCGGTCGGTGGCGGGCAGCAGCGGCAGGTTGGTGCTGTAGAGGATGCGGCGCTCGGCGACCCGGTCGGACAGTTCGCGCTGGTCGTGCTTGCTGATGCTGCCGGAGGCGAGGACCGCGGACATCAGGGCGTCCTCGCGGGCGAACGCCTCGCGGGCGCGGGTGAGGTTGACCAGCGCGCGGCCCTGCTTGTCCATCTCGACGTTCTCCAGGGAGTGGAGCGCGGCGAGCAGGTTGTAGCCGGGGTCGACGAGGGCGTCGTAGGACTCCATGGCCTCGTCGCGGCTGACGCGGTTGTCCTCGACCTGGGCGCGCAGCGCGTCCAGGCCGTCCAGGCCCTTGACGAGGGCGTCGACCCGGCGGCCGGCCTCGCCGGTGAGGTCGGAGCGGGCGTCCTGGGTGTCGACGTCGTCGTGCAGGCGGGCCACCGCGTCGTCGGTGGCCCGGCTCTGGCCGCGGAGTTCGGTCAGCGCGTTGGCGCCGCGGCGGTCGGCGAGGTAGAGCAGGCTCTGGCGGCGTTCGCGCTGGAGGGCCTGGATGACGTCCTCGACGGGGTAGCCGAGGCCGCGGACGACGTTGCCGACGTCGAGGAGCTGGTTGGCCTGGCGTCCGGTGACGTACGTGCTGACGCTCCACATGAGCGTCAGGGACACCAGCGGCACGAGCAGCAGCGCCACGATCTTCCGGCGGACCGACTTCCCGCGAAAGCGCATGGCCTCCCCTACCTCAACCCCGGGGCCGGGGATGGTGTTCCGTCAACAGCGGCGCGAGCCTACTACTGTCGGGGGACCGATCCGAAGGCCCGGCGAACGGGCCCGGGGCGCGGGCACGACGGGATCGTCATGACTTGTCCGGCGATGCCCGGGTGCCGGGCCGCCGAGTGTGGCTATGGCCACCCGGGCGCGTAGCGGACCGCGGCCCCCGGCGGGTGCTTCCGCGGCCCCCGGCGGGTGATCGGGGAGGTGGCCGCGGGCTGGACAGGAGCCCGGCGGGTGTGGCATGTATCCGGTGAATCCGGGCAGCCGCCGAAGAGTCGGACGGCCCGGGGCGGGGCGCGGGAGAGTGCGGGGAGTGTGACGCGGTGGACGGCGGCAGGCGTCCTTTGTGGCAGGAGGAAGTGGCGGTCCGGCGCCGGATGGCCGACCCGGTGCGGACGGCCGCGGTCCGCGCGGTGATCATCGTGGCGGTCACCCTGATCGAGGCCATGGTGGCCTTCCTGTGCACGCTCGCGGGCTCGTGGTACGCCTTCCCCGCGGTGCTCACCACGGTCGCCAGCACGATCGTGGCGACCTGGGCGGTGCTCGACGTCTGGGTGACCCGCCAGGTCTGGATCCAGCGCCACGGGGTCCGGTCCGAGCCGAGCAGCACCGCCCGGGAACTGCGCCGGGAGCGGCGGCAGGCCCGCCGCCGGGAGCGCCGCCGCGGCGCCGGGGGGCCGGCGGGCACGGACCGCGCGGCGGCCTGACCGGCCGGGGCGCCGCGGGCATCGACAGCGGTCCGGGGGCCGTCCGGCGGCCGACCGCTCGCTATGATCCGTCGATCACGCATCGCGGCGCACGATGCGCAACGGAATCCGACACCGGGTCAGGCCCCGCCGGGCTGCCCGGGGAACGGCCCCCACGGTGCCCGCCGGGGGTGACGGGGTGAGGGCGGGAGCCATGGCGAACACGACCGGTACGGCGGCGGAGCGGGGCGGGGAGCGGCGCGGGGCGGGGTCCGTCCAGTCCGTGGAGCGCGCGGTGAGCGTGCTGGAGAGCCTGGCCCGGCTCGGCGAGGCCGGGGTCACCGAACTCGCCGCCGAGCTGGGCGTGCACAAGTCGACCGCGTTCCGCATCCTGGGCGTCCTGGAGAACCGCGGGCTGGTCGAGCAGGAGAAGGAGCGCGGCAAGTACTTCCTGGGCACCGGAGTGCTGCGGCTGGCCGGGGCGGCGGCGATCCGGCTGGACATCTCGCAGGAGGGCCAGCCGGTGTGCCGGGCGCTGGCCGACGCCACCGGGGAGACCGCCAACATCGCCGTGCTGGACGGCGATGCCGCGGTCAACATCATGCAGGCCCGGGGTGCGGCCGCGGTGACCGCCTTCAACTGGCTGGGCCGCCGCACCCCGCTGCACGCCACCGCCAGCGGCAAGGTGCTGCTGGCGCACCTGCCCGACGACCGGCGGGAGGCGCTGCTGGGCCGCCCGCTGCCGCGGTTCACCGCGCACACCGTGACCGACCCCGGCGCCGTCCGGGCGGAGCTGGCGGCCGTCCTGGCAAGCGGTTCGGCCTGGACCGCCGAGGAGTTCGAGACGGGGCTGAACGCCGTGGCGGCGCCGGTGCGGTCCTACGACGGCTCGGTGGTCGGGGCGATCGGGGTCTCCGGCCCCGCGTACCGGATGGCCGGGGAGCGGCTGCCGGAGCTGGCGGAGGCGTCGGTGCGGGCCGCCGCGGACCTCTCCCGCCGGATGGGGTACGGCGGCTGAGCGCTACTCCGCCCCCGCCGGCGCCCCCGCCTCGGCGGCCTGGTCCGGGCGGCGGTACATCCGGGTCGCGGTGATCTGCCCGTGCACCGTCTCCGCGGCCGGATCGGCCTGCGGCAGACCGGGGCGCAGGTGCTCCTCGACGCTGATGTACTTCAGGCCCGCGCGCAGGTCCGCGTCGTTGCGCAACCGGATGACCAGCGGGAACTCCGCGAGCGCGGTGGTGTCGAACAGGCCCGTGGTGTAGAGCAGCTGGACCCCGAGGGCGTCGGCGACGGCCCGCTGGAGCTCCAGCAGGTACGTGGCGTTGGCCCGGCCGATGGGGTTGTCCAGGAACAGCGTGCCGGCGTGCCGCTGCTTGTCCCGGCCCCGGTCGTTGCTGCGCAGCGCGGCCATCGTGCAGTACAGGGCGATGGCCGCGGTCAGCAGCTGGCCGCCGGAGAAGACGTCGCCCATCTGCCCGACCGGCACCCGCTCGGCGCGCAGTACCGCGTCCGGCTTGAGGATCTCCACCGCCACCCCGCGCGGCTGGAGCGCGGCGTGCACCCCGCGCAGCAGCAGGGACATGCCGTCCCGGCGCAGATCGCTGTTCTTCCGCACCGCCGCGCGGGTCGCCTCGTCGATGACCTCGCCCAGCCGCTCGGTGAGCGTGGCCTGGTCGGGGTCCTCGAAGCGGATCCGCAGGAACTCCTGGCCGGACCACTCCCCCAGGCCCTCGGGGAGCCGGGACAGCCGCTGGGCCGAACGGAGCGTCGTCAGCGAGGACTCCACCAGGCCGCGGAGCCGGTCCACGATGGAGTCGCGGTTGCGCTCCAGCTGGGCCAGTTCGTCGGTGAGCACCCGCAGGCGGGGCGCGAACGCCTCGGCCCACGCGGCGGCGTGGTCCGGCAGGGCCGCCGCGGGCAGCTCCCGGATCTGCTGCCGGGCGGGGGTGCGCACCTGCTCGTAGCGGGTGGAGTTGGCGTGCCGGACGAGGATGTCGGCGGCCTCGCGGACCGCGGCCTCGGCGGCGGAGAGGTCCGCGGCGCAGCCGCGCAGCGAGCGGCGGGACTCGGCGGCGGCCTGCCGGGCCTCGGCCAGTCCGCCCGCGTACGGCTCGGCCGGCGGGTCCGCGCCCTCCTCGGGCTCCTGGTGGTCGCGCAGCAGATCGCGCAGCAGCGCGGCGGTCTCGTCGAAGCCGCCGGCCGCGTCCTCGGCGGCGCGGTGGGCCCGGAGCAGCTCCTCGTGCTCGGCGCGGGCGGCCTCCAGCGCCTCGGTGGCGGTGGCGAGTTCGGCGTTGGCGGTGCGCAGCAGCTCCTTGGCCCCCTCGGCGTCGGCGGGCACCAGTTCCTCGGGCAGCTCGGTGTGCGCCTCGCCGTCGGTGGGTGCCAGCCGCTCCGCCTCGCCGCGCAGCCGGCCCAGCTGCTCGCTGGCGGCCGAGGCGCGGCCCTCCAGCATCTGGACCAGCGACTCGGCGCGGGCCGCGGCGGCCTGGCGGGACGGGCCGTCGGCGGCGTCCGGGCTCTGTAGGAGCTGCTCGGCGCGGGTGCGGACCTTGTTGGTGAGGCGGTTGAGCTCGGCCAGCGCGGCGGACTCGTCGCCCTCGGCGCGGGCCTGCTCGGCGCGCAGGTCGGCGCCGACGCCGACCTTCTCGTAGAGCTGGGAGGCGGCGCGGTACGCCTCGCGGAGCGCGGGCAGCGAGGCGGTGGGCTCCTCGGGGGCCTCGCCGAGGTCGTCCGGGACGCCGGCGATCTCGGAGCGCTCGGCGCGCAGCGCGCGGGCGGTGCGGCGGGCGTCGTCGGCGGCCCGCTGGGCGGCCCTGCGGTCCTCGTCGGCGGCCCGGGCGCGGTCCACGCACTCCTCGGCGCGGGCCTCGAACTCGGCGGCCTCGTCGGCCAGTTCGCGCATCCGGGTCTGCCAGCCGGCCCGTTCGCGGAGCCGGTGGGCGAGGCCGGCCAGCAGGTCGGCGGCGCGCCGGGCGCGCTGGGCGGCCTCCTGCCGCTCGTCGCGCACCCGGGTGGCCTCGGCGGCGGTCTCCTCGGTCTCGGCGCGGGCGGCCCGGGCCTCGGCCAGTTCGGCGGCGGCCTGCTCCGCGGCGGTCCGGGCGGCCGCGGCGGCCTCGGCCAGCTCGGCGAGCCGGCCCGCCGGGCAGCCGGCCCGCCAGGAGGCCAGCCGGGCGGCGAGCGCGCGGTCCTGGCCGAGTCGGGCGGCCAGCGTCCGGATCTCCTCGTCGCGGGCGGTGGCGCGGGCGCGCAGGGCGCGGCGCTCCTCGTCGGCGGCGGACTCGTCGTGCATCGCCGGGTTCGGCGGGACGAGGAAGACGCCGGTGTCCTCGGCGTCCTGGGGCCCGGTGGGGGCCAGCAGGGCGGCGGCGGTGCCGACCGCGACGGTGGAGCGGGGCAGCAGCGCGGCCTGGGAGAGCACCTCGCGGGCCCGGGCGTGGGTGTCCGGGTCGGTGATGATCACGCCGTCGACCAGCTCGGGGCGGGCGGACAGCACCCGGGCGTGGTCGGCGGGGTCGACGGACTGGGCCAGATAGCGCCAGCCGGGCAGCGCGGGGACGCCGTGCTCGCCCAGATACTCCACCGCGGCCAGCACGTCCGGGCCGGGCGGCAGCAGCCCGCCGTCGCCCAGGGCGCCCAGGATCCGGGCGTCGTCGGCGGCGGCCGTGCGCAGGTCGAACAGCTGGCGTTCGGCCGCGGCGACGCCGTCCTCCAGGAGGTCGCGCAGGGCGTCGGCGGCGCGGTCCAGCTCCTCGGCGGTGAGCGGCCCGGCGGCGCGCCGCGAGGGGTCGGCGGTGGCTGCGCCGCCCTCGGCGGTGCGCGGGCCGGGCAGCGGGATCGCGGACGCCTCGGGCAGGCCGAGGAGTTCGGTGAGCCGCTGCTCGGCGCCGATCGACTCGGCGGCCCGGCGCTCGGCGTCGTGGGCGCGCTCGGCGGCCTGGGCGGCGTCCTCGGCGCGGGCCGCGGCGAGTTCGGCGGCGGCGTGCCGGGCGGCGGCCTCGCGGGCCTGCTCGGTGGCCTGGCGAGCGGTCTCCCGGGCCGAGTCCCAGGCGGCCACCGCGGTCTTCTCGGCGTCCGAGGCGGCGAGCGCGGCGCGGGCCGGGTCGGCGTCCTGCGCGGCGCCGTCGAGCCAGCCGGCCCGGACCGCCTCCTCGGTCTCCTGGGCGACCTCGGCGAGCCGCTGCTTGAGGTGCTCGGCCTCGCTGCGGGCGCGCTGGGCGCGGGTGGCGGCGGTGGTGGCGTCCCGGTGCGCGGACTCGCCGGCCTCCTGGAGGGCGGCGGACCGCTCCTCCTCCTCGTTGGCGAGCCGCTCCCCGGCCTCGGCGGCGCCGTGCAGGGCGCGCACCAGGTCGGCGGCGGCGGTGGCGCGGGCGGCCAGTGCGGGGGCGGCGTCCCGTTCGGCCTCGCGGATGGCGGCGGCGACCCGGGCCGAGCGGTCGGCGGCGGCGCGGTGGCGCAGCGCGATCTCGGCGGCCTGCCAGGCGCTGTGCAGCGTACGGGCGTCGTTCAGCTCGCGGCGCTGGGCGGCGGCGCCCTTCTCGGCGGCTGCCAGGGCCAGCGAGGCGTGGCGGTAGGCGAGTTCGGCGGAGACCAGGGCGCGGCGCTCGCGGGTGCGCTCGGCGTCGGTGACCCGGTGCGCGGCGCCGGCCACCGCCTCGGCCAGTTCGGCGGCCCGGCCGCGCTCCTCGGTACCGCGCGCGGACAGCCGCTGGGCCAGGGCGCGGGTGCGGCGCTCGGCACCGGCGTGCACCCCCCGGGCCCGCTCGCGGGCCTCGGCGGCCTCGGCGATCCGGGAGAGCAGGTCCAGCGAGCCGGCGGTGAAGTCCCGTTCGGCGGTCAGCTCGGCGCGGCGGCCGAGCTTGTGGGCGAAGCCGTGGACGAGGTCGGCCAGGCCGTCGGTGTCCCGGGTGTCGGTGACCGCGCGCAGCAGCAGGTCGGTGAAGTCGGAGTCGTTCTTGACCGCGAAGAGGCCGGCCGCCTCGCCCTCGTCGGCGTTCATCTCCCGCTGGTAGCGGAAGAGTTCGGGGTCCAGGCCGAGGTCGCCGAGGTGTTCGTTCCAGCGCTCGTGGACCTCTTCCCAGACCACGTCGAGGTTCGGGTAGCTCTTGCCGGCCTCGGTGAGGGCGTCGCGGAACCCCTTCATGGTGCGGCGCCGGCCGTGCGCGCCGGAGCTGCCCTCGCCCTGCTCGGTGCGGGGGCGGACGAGGGTGGCCTCGGCGACCGGGAGGGAGTCCAGGCTCATGCCGGGGCCGGGCCGGAAGCTGTACCACGCCTCGGCGAACTTGCGGGGGTCGTTGGAGACCTGGCGGCCGCGCCATTCGCTGACCTTGCCGACGACGACGGTCTCGCCGGTGAGGACGTGCTGCCACTCCAGGGCGACGTGGCCGCAGTCGTCGGCCAGCAGGAACTTGCGGAGCACGCCGGAGCTGGCGCCGCCCAGGGTGTTGCGGTGGCCGGGCAGCATCACCGAGAAGATCAGCTTGAGCAGGACGGACTTGCCGCCGCCGTTCTCCAGGAAGAGCACGCCGGCCGGGGCCGGGCGGCGCGGCGGGCCGACCGGCTCGTCCTCGAAGAAGTCCGCCTGCGCCGGGGCCGGCTGGGGCACCGGCGCGCCGACCCCGCGCAGGTCCAGGACGGTGTCGGCGTAGCGCGCACCGGCGGGCCCGATGGAGTAGAGGCGGACCCGGGACAGCTCGTACATGGCGGACTCTCGTTGGTGTGTGGGTGGGTCGGTGGGCGGGGCGGGGCGGGGCCGGGCGGCGGGCGGTCAGCCGGAGTGGAACGGCAGACCGGCCTCGGCGACCAGGTCGAGATCGTCGGTCTCCTCGCCGGGCAGCAGCGAGGCGCTGCCGTCGGAGACCGGGACGATGCCCAGCTCCAGCAGCTCGGCCATGGCGGCGCTGCCGGCCATGTCGCGGACCTGGAGCTGGTAGCGGGCGGTGGTGCGGTAGGCGCCGCCGGCGTCGTCGCCGGTGCGCTGGAGGAAGCCGGAGTCGACGAGGAAGGCGACGGCCTTGGCGATGATGCCGGTGGTCGAACCGGCCAGCCGGCGGGCGTCCTTGGTGGCGCCGGTGGCGCTGCGCCGGGCGTAGACCCGCCAGGCGGACTCCAGGCCGGGGGCGCCGGTGGCCGGGTCGGTGTTCTCGCCGTCCTGCTCCGCGCGCTCCTCCAGGCGGCGGCACGCCTGGCGGACGAAGGCGTCGACGCCGTTGACGGTGATCCGGCCGATGTAGCCGTCGTCGGCGAGGTCCTCCGGGCGGGGGAACGCCAGGGCGGCGACGGCCAGGTGGGCCAGGCCGTGCAGGAAGCGGTCGGCGGAGTCGGCGGAGGCGCGGCGGGCGTAGTCGCCCATGCGGACGGCGAAGACGGAGTCCTCGGCGGCGGTGACGGCCATGCCGGCGCGGGTGGAGACCTCCAGGACGATCAGGCCGAGGCCGCCGGCGACGGCGTCCGCGAGCCGGGCGAAGGCCGGCTCGTCCCGATAGCGGCGCAGCAGGTCGGCGTAGCCGGCGTCGCGGGCCGGCAGCAGCTTGGGCTGGAGGCCGTAGGAGACCAGCCGGGCGGCGTCGGCGGCGTCGGCGGGGGTGAGCGCGGGGGTGCGCACCTGCTCGCCGGGGGCGTCGGGGAGGGGGGCGGCCGGGGCCGTTCGGGGGGCGTCGGCCGGTGCGCCCCAGGCCACCTCGCCGGTGCCGGGCGCCGGGGTGGGCTGCGGCACCTCGCCGGCGTCGTACTGGGTCACGGGGCAAGCTCCTTGCGGGGGGCGGTCGGGGGTGTCGCGCGGCGCGGCGGGGGCGGGCCGGCCGCGGTCGGGGGGCGGCGCTGGGGCGCAGGCATCAGGCCACCTCCGAGCGGTCGGCGGCCATCCCGGCGGCGTCCAGCAGGGCGGTGCCGACGATGAGGTCGGCGCCGCCGAACTCGGGGTCGGTCAGCTCGGTGCCGTCGTCCACGGCGAACAGCAGCCGCTGCTCGCCCTGGCGGTAGGCGGTGCCGACCGGCGGGCTGGCGGCGTGCACCGCCAGCAGGGCGACCAGGTAGGGGAGTTCGGGGTCGGTGCGGCGGGCCTCGGCGAGCAGGCCGGACAGCCGGCGGGGGGCGTCGGCGGGCAGGTCGAGCAGGGCCATCGCGGCGTCCAGCTGGGCCTCGCTGAAGCGGCTGTCGTCGGGGGTGGCGACGAGGTCCGGCTCGGGCATCTCGGCGCCCAGGTGCTCGCGCTCGGCGGGCGGGGTGAGCAGCACCTCGACGAGGTCGGCGACCCGGACGGCGGCGGGGGTGCGCAGTCCGGTGCCGCGGGCGAAGAAGGCGTCGGTGACCCGGGTGGCCTGCTCGACGGGGAGCGGCAGGACGGGGGCGACGAGCTGGCCGTAGAGGTCCAGGCCGGTGCGGGCGGCGGGGGCGGCGAACGCCTGGCGGTCCTGTTCGGCGCGGAAGAGCGGGCCGGCCTCCAGGAGGCGGGACTGGAGCTGGGTGTGGCGGCGGATGCAGTCCTTGACAATGTCCACGAGCTCGGCGGCGCGGCGCTTGTGCTCGCCGGTGCGGGCGTCCACCGCCTCGGCCTCGTCGCGAGCCTTGCGGATGTTGGTGAGGATGGCGTTCTCGTGGCGGTAGCGGTCGGCCACGTGGTCCAGCGCCTCGTTGATCATGTCGGGGACGGTGCGCAGCCAGTCGACCGAGCGGACGTTGCGCCGGGTGGCCTCCAGGGTCTTGCGGAGGGTCTCGGCGTACTGGACGGTGCGGTAGCGGGCCTGTTCGGCGGCGAGCTGGGCGTCGGCCAGGCGGCCGCGGCTGATCAGCACCTCCAGCTTGACCTCGGCGGCGATCTGGGCGCTGGTGACGTCGGTGTCGAGGGCACCGACCAGGACGTTGACGGCTTCGTCGGTGGCGCGGAGGTAGACCTCGCCGCCGGCGCCGGGGACCTCTTCGATGAGCTTGAAGTCGTAGTCGCGGCGGACGTACCGGCCGTCGGTGCCGAAGGTGCCGTAGACGGCGCGGAAGCCGCGGTCGACGCTGCCGACGTTGATGAGGTTCTCCAGCACCCAGCGGGCGACCCGCTCGTGCTCGGCGGCGGGGCGGTCCGGGGCCTGGGCGGCGACCCGCGGGAGGACCTTGGCCACTATCTCCTCGTGGTCGGCGCCGGTGTCGAAGTCCATGTTGAGGGTGACCAGGTCGATGACCGCGAGGGCCACCTCCGCCATGGCGTAGACGCCGTACTCGCCCGCGAGGTTGGCCTTGCGCGCGTCGAGGTCGTGCAGCGGCGCGGTGCACGCCAGGGCGCGCAGCCGGCGGGCCAGTCCTTCGTCGGCGGCGGGGCCCGGCGCGGGCCGGGCCTGGCCGTTGAGCTGGGGCGCAGCGGCCCCGGGGGCGGAAAAAGTCACGTCGCACAGAGTAGGCGCTGGTACTGACAACGGACGAAACGGCGCGGATCCCGCCATGGGTGGACCGCGACCGGGCCCCTTGACGGACCGGTGACCCGGACCCGCCGTCCGGCCGGCTGATCATTTTACCGGCCGGTCCGGCGGGTCAGTGCGTGGCCCCCTCGGCGATGCGCAGGTCGGTGCGGGTGCGGGCGGCGGTGGCGGCGATCTCGCGCAGGGCGGTGGCGGTCGCGCCGACCGGCAGCGAGGGCTGGGCGCGGTCGGTGACCTGCTCGGGCGCGTAGGGGACGTGCACGAAACCGCCGCGGAGGTGCGGCAGTTCGGTGGCGATGAGGTGGGCGAGCCCGTAGAAGACGTGGTTGCAGACGAAGGTGCCGGCGGTGTTGGAGACCGAGGCGGGCAGGCCCGCGGCGCGGACGGCCGCCACGCACGCCTTGATCGGGAGGGTGGAGAAGTAGGCGGCGGGGCCGCCGGGGACGATGGGCTCGTCGATGGGTGCGGCGCCGGCGGTGTCGGGGATGCGGGCGTCGTCGACGTTGACGGCGACCCGTTCGACGGTGATGTCCGGGCGCCCGCCGGCCTGCCCGACACACACCACGACGTCGGGACATATCTCGTCGATCGCGGCGCGCAGATGGGAGAGCGACCGGCCGTAGACGCAGGGCAGTTGCACGGCGTGCAACGCCAGCCCGTCGAGCGGTGCGGCCACCGCGGTGCGCACCGCCTCCCAGGAGGGGTTGGCGGTCTCGCCGCCGAAGGGCTCGAAGCCGGTGAGCAGGACCCGGGTCGCGGGGCCCGCCGGGGCGGGGGTCGTGGTGGAGGTCATCCGGTCTCCCGGGGTCAGAAGGCGAACAGCGCCATGATCAGGATGTTGCAGCCGAGCAGGATGCCGGCGGTCGGCAGCTGCGCCTTGATGGGCCCGTACTGGTCCTTCAGTTCCAGCAGCGCCGCCGGGACGATGTTGAAGTTGGCGGCCATGGGCGTCACGAGGGTGCCGCAGAAGCCGGCCAGCATGCCGAGGGCGAGGACGGCGGCGGGGTTGCCGTGGAAGTGGCCGATCAGGACGGGCCAGCCGACGGCCGCGGTCATCACGGGGAAGGCGGCGAAGGCGTTGCCCATGACGAGCGTGAAGGCGAACATGCCCAGGCAGTAGACGGCCACCGCGACGTAGAGGGAGTCCTTCGGGAGCACGGCGGTGGCGAGCTTGCCGACCTGGCCGCCGACGCCGGAGACCTGGAAGATGGTGCCGAGGGTGGCCAGCATCTGCGGCAGCAGCATCGCCCAGCCCATCGCCTCCAGCATGGTGCGGCCGGACTGTACCGGTACCGACAGCCGCTTCTCGCGCAGCAGCAGCATGGCGACGGCGAGGGCGGCCACCGCCCCGATGCCCAGGCCGAGGATGGTCTCGCTGCCCTGCTGGAGGACCGGCTCGCCCCCGATGGAGAGGTGTTTGACGCCGAGTGCGCAGGCCATCGCGACGGCCGGGATGGTCAGCGCCGGGATGAACAGCCGGTTGCCCAGGCGGGCGGCGCTCGCGGTGCGCTCCTGGGGGGTGGTGGTGCGCGGGGTGCCGCGCCCGGTGCAGCCGAAGCCGGCCAGGACGGCCATCACCAGCACCGCGGCGCCCAGGGGCTCGGCCGGCGCCCGCTTGGTGACGACCCAGCTGCTGTAGATGAAGCCGGCGCCGACCAGGCCCCAGAAGGCGCCGGTGCCGAAGCGCTTGGGGTTGCCGCGGTCGGTGACCATCTGGGCGGCCATCACCAAAAAGCTCAGGCCGACCAGCCAGTAGAACCACTCCGCCTTGATCATCGGTTCGCCTCCGCGGTGGTCGTGGACTGCGCGGCGGCGGTGAGCAGTTCGCGCTCCAGGTGGCGGTCCAGGCGCAGCAGCCGCCAGCCGTGGACGGCGAACGCGCACACCGCGGTGGGGATCGCCCACAGCGCCAGGTGCAGCGGTTCGAGGTGGGTGCCGTAGGTGGTGTTGACGAAGCCGGTGATCAACAGGATCGAGCCGACCGCGAGGAAGACGTCCTCGCCGAAGAAGAGGCCGACGTTGTCCGCGCTGGCGGCGAAGGAGCGGACCTTCTCCCGGGTGCGGCCCGGCAACCGGCCGTGGCGGCGCTCGGCGGCGGCCTCCGCCATCGGGGCGGCGAGCGGGCGGACGGTCTGCGCCGGCCCGAAGACGTTGGTCAGCCCGACGGCCGCGCCGATCTGCCGCAGGCCCAGGTAGAGGGTGAGGAAGCGGCCGGTGGTGAGTTTGCCGAAGCGGGCGATCAGGGCACGGGCCTGTTCCTGGAGGCCGTAGCGCTCCAGGAGGCCGATGACCGGGAGGGTGATGGCGAAGATGGTCACCGACCGGCTGCCGGCGAAGCCGTCGCCGAAGGCGGCGAGCACCTTGACCGGGTCGAGTCCGCCGAGGAGGCCGGTGACGATCCCGGCCACCGCGACGACCAGCAGGGGGTTGCGTTTCGTGGCGAAGCCGAGGACGACCACGAGCACGCCAAGGAGCACGATCAAGGAGCGACCGCCTTCCGCGTACGGTCCCCCGCGGAATCGGGCGGCCCACGGGGCACCGGGGCCGCGGATCCGGGGGAGCGACAAGAGATTGCTGCGGAGGCTATGTGATTGTTGAACGATCCGACAAGGGGTTGACGGCGGGGAAAGCGCGGACGAACGTCGCTAGCGCTCGGCGATGCGCTGGGCGTAGGCCGCCGACAGCTGGGTGCGGGAGTCCTCCAGATAGGCCCGCAGCAGCTGCTCGGCCCCGGCCGCGTCGCCGGCCAGCAGCGTCCGGACGATCTGCCGGTTGCGGACGAGGTAGGGCGAGTGGAAGCGCTGGGGGTCGTCCATCACGTGGAAGACCAGCCGGAGTTCGGCCAGCACGCCGCGCATCAGCTCGTCGGTCCGCGGGCTGCCGGCCAGCGCGACGATCGCCTGGTGGAAGCGGAGGTTGGCGGTGGACAGCTCGTCCCAGGCGCGGTCCGCGGCGGCCGTCTCACCGGCCCGCACCGCCGCCTCGATCGCCCGGACCGACGCGTCCGCCGCCGGCCCGTACGGGCCCTGGCCCAGCCCGCGCACGGCCGCGCACTCCACCAGCATCCGCACCCGGAAGATGTCGTCGAGGTCCTCGACGGTCACCACCCGGACGAACACCCCGCGGTTGAGCCGGTGCTCCAGCAGCCGCTCGTGGGTGAGCAGCCGGAACGACTCGCGCAGGGTGTTGCGGGAGACGCCCAGCGCCCCGCCGATGCTCTGCTCGGACAGCCGGGCGCCGGGCGGGAAGTAGCCCTCGGTGATCCGGCCGCGCAGGATGTCGGCGACCCGCTCGGCGGTGCCGGCGCGGTCGAGCAGGGCGCGGTCCCGTTCCAGTTCGGCGACGTCGGCGAGCCGCCGCTGGTCGTTCCTGGTCACTCCGCCGGCCATGCGCGCTCCGCTCCGCTTTCGTTGCGGACGGGCCGGGCGGCCCGTCCGGCTGCGATGTTGAGCGGAAGTCAATCCCAGATGGCGGGACAGGACAACACACCTCTTGTGGGATCGTTCAACAATCTGTAGCTTGCGCTGCGGTGGCCGGCACCGGTCGGCCGCACCGCCGCCCGCGCACCCGCCCGGGCACCGGCGCTCCCCCTCCGCGCTCCCGGAACGGATGTCCATGACTGAACCGGCCGCCCCGCCCGTCATCGACCTCAACGCCGACCTCGGGGAAGGCTTCGGCCGCTGGCAGCTCACCGACGACGAGGCCCTGCTCTCCGTCGTCACCAGCGCCAACGTCGCCTGCGGCTTCCACGCCGGCGACCCGTCCACCATGCGCCGGGTCTGCGAACTGGCCGCGGAGCGGGGGGTGGTGATCGGCGCCCAGGTCTCCTACCGCGACCTGGCCGGCTTCGGCCGCCGCGCGATGGACGTCCCGCCCGGGGAACTGGCCGACGAGATCACCTACCAGATCGGCGCGCTGGAGGTCTTCGCCCGTGCCGCCGGCGCCCGGGTCGGTTACGTCAAACCGCACGGCGCGCTCTACAACCGCTGCGTGCACGACGCGGAGCAGGCCGCCGCGGTGGCCGCCGGGATCCGCGCCGCGGGCGGCCGCCTCCCGGTCCTCGGGCTGCCCGGCTCCCGGCTGCACGCGGCCGCCGCGGAGGCCGGACTCCCGGTCGTCGGGGAGGCGTTCGCCGACCGCGCCTACACCGACCGCGGCACCCTCGTACCGCGCCGCGAGGAGGGTGCCGTCGTGCACGACCCGGACACGGTGGTCAAGCGGGCCGTCGGGCTGGCCCGGGACAAGGCGGTCACCTCCCGCGACGGCACCCGGATCACGGTCGCCGCGCGCTCCCTGTGCCTGCACGGCGACACCCCCGGCGCCGCCGGACTGGCCCGGCGGGTGCGGTCCGAACTGGCCGCGGCCGGGGTCCGCGTGCGGAGCTTCGTATGACGCCGCGGCCGGCGGCCGGGCCGCTGCCCCTGCGGGCGCTGCCGGTCGGCGAGCACGGGCTGCTGGTCGAGCTGGACCGCGCCGAGGACGCCGGGGCGCTCCACGCCGAGCTGCTGCGGCGGGCCGCCGGCGGCACCCTCCCCGCGGTCCGCGAGATCGTGCCGGCCGCCCGGACGGTCTTCCTCGACGGGCTGGCCGACCCGGGCGCGCTGGCCGCGGAGCTGCCCGGCTGGCGGGTCCCGCCGCCGGCCGCCGGCGACCGCCCGGCCGTCGAGATCCCGGTCCGCTACGACGGCCCCGACCTCGCCGAGGTCGCCGCGCTGTGGGGCGTCACCGCCGAGGAGGTGGTCCGGCTGCACGCCGGGACCGCGTTCCGGGTCGCGTTCTGCGGATTCGCGCCCGGCTTCGGCTATCTGACGGGGCTTCCGGAGCGGCTGGGCGTACCGCGCCGGGCGACCCCGCGCACCCGCGTCCCGGCCGGCTCGATCGGCCTGGCCGGTCCGTACACCGGGGTCTACCCGCGCTCCTCCCCCGGCGGCTGGCAGCTGATCGGCCGCACCGACGCGGTCCTGTGGGACCCGCGGCGCGAGCCGGCCGCACTGCTCGCCCCCGGCACGCCGGTCCGCTTCGTCCCCGTGGACGCCCCCGTGCCCGCGCCGCGCACCGGCCCGTCCCGACCCGCCCCCCAGGAGTCCGCCCGATGACCGACCGCGCCCTCACGGTGGTCCGCGCCGGCGCGCTGACCACCGTCCAGGACCTCGGCCGGCCCGGCCACGCGCACCTGGGGGTACCGCGGTCCGGTGCGCTCGACGAGCCCGCGCACCGGCTCGCCAACCGCCTGGTGGGCAACCCCGCCACGGCCGCCACCCTGGAGACCACCGTCACCGGCTGCGCCGTCCGCCTGCGCACCGCCGCCACGGCCGCGGTCACCGGCGCCGCCTGCCCGGTGAGCGTCGACGGCCGCCCCGCCCCCTGGGGCGCGCCGGTCCGCGTCCCGGCCGGCGCCGTCCTGGAGGCCGGCCCGGCCACCCACGGCCTGCGCTCCTACGTGGCCGTCGCCGGCGGGATCGACGCGGAGCCGGTGCTCGGCAGCCGCGCCACCGACCTGCTCTCCGGCCTGGGCCCCGAGCCGCTCGCGGACGGCGCGGTCCTGCCGCTGGGCCCCCCGTACGGGCCGCCCCCCGCGGCCGCCGACGCGGTGCCGCAGCCCGGTCCCCCGGCCGAGCTGGTCCTGCCGTTCCTGCCCGGCCCGCGCGACGACTGGTTCACCGCCGCCGGGCTGCGCACCCTGGCCACCGCCGCGTTCCGGGTCTCCCCGGCCACCAACCGCATCGGGCTGCGCACCGAGGGCCCGGCGCTGGAACGCGCCCGGGACGGCGAACTCCCCAGCGAGGGCATGCCGCTGGGCGCGCTCCAGGTGCCGCCGAACGGCCTGCCGGTGCTGTTCCTGCACGACCACCCCACCACCGGCGGCTACCCGGTGGCCGGGGTCGTCCCGGAGCGGTTCCTGCCCGCGGCGGCCCAGGCGGTGCCGGGGACGCCGGTGCGGTTCGTCCGGCTGCGGTAGCGGGGGACGCGGCGGCGGAGCGCGCCCCCGCGGGCCCAACCACCCACCGCGCACCGGGCGTTCACCCTGCGCGCCCCGCCGCGCCCGGCACCACCGGGACGAGCCCACAGGTACGTTCCGTCGCCGGTCGCTCGCCGAGTGCGATCGTTCGGTCCGCCGGCCGGAAGGAACCCCGATGCGCCTGAGTGGCGGCGCCGGGGTCCGGCCGGGGCCCGGGGCACCCCCGGCCGGCCGCCGGTCACGGTGCCCCGTAGCCGCCGCCCCCCGGTGTCCGGATCACCAGGACGTCGTCCGGGCCGACCTCGGCGGTGTCGCAGCCGCGCAGCTCCTCGCGCGAACCGTCCGCGCGCAGCAGGAAGTTGGCGCCCAGCGCGCCCGGTCCGCCGCCCGCCATGCCGTAGGGCGGGACCCGGCGGTGGCCGGAGAGCAGGGCGAGGGTCATCGGCTCCAGGAAGCGCAGCCGCCGTTCCGCGCCGCGGCCGCCGTGCCAGCGGCCGGTGCCGCCGCTGCCCGCGCGCAGCGCGAAGGCGTCCACCCGCACCGGGTACCGCCACTCCAGCACCTCCGGGTCGGTGAGCCGGGAGTTGGTCATATGGGTCTGGACGGCGTCCGCGCCGTCGAAGCCCTCGCCGGCGCCCGAGCCGCTGGCGACGGTCTCGTAGTACTGCACCCGCCCGTTGCCGAAGGTGAGGTTGTTCATCGTGCCGGAGCCCTCGGCCTGGACGCCGATCGCCGCGTAGAGCGCGCCGGTGACCGCCTGCGAGGTCTCCACGTTGCCCGCGACGGTCGCCGCCGGCGGCACGGGCGCCAGCATCGAGCCGGGCGGGATGCGGATCTCGACGGGCTTGAGGCAGCCGCTGTTCAGCGGGATGTCCTCGGCGACCAGGGTGCGCAGCACGTACAGCACCGCGGCCCGCACCACCGAGCTGGGCGCGTTGGTGTTGCCGGGCTGCTGCGGGGAGGTGCCGGCGAAGTCCAGCACGGCGCTGCGGGCGGCGCGGTCCACGGTCAGCGCGACGCAGATCCGCGCGCCGCTGTCGGTCTCGTAGCGGTACCGCCCGTCCGGTAGCCCGGGGAGGATCCGGCGCACCGACTCCTCGGCGTTGTCCTGGACGTGCCGCATGTAGGCGCGGACCACGTCCAGTCCGAACTCACCGGTCATCCGGCGCAGTTCGCGGATGCCCTTTTCGTTGGCGGCGATCTGGGCGCGCAGGTCGGCGAGGTTGGCGTCCGGGGCGCGGGAGGGGTACGGGCCGGAGGTGAGCAGCGCCCGGGTCTCCCGTTCCCGCAGCCGCCCGCCGCGGACCAGCAGCCAGTTGTCGAAGCGGACGCCCTCCTCCTCGATGGTGCGGCTGAACGCGGGCATCGAACCGGGGGTGATGCCGCCGATCTCGGCGTGGTGGCCGCGCGAGGCCACCAGGAACAGCAGCTCGGTGCCGTGCGGGTCGAACACCGGTGTGACGACGGTGACGTCCGGCAGGTGCGTCCCGCCGTGGTACGGGTCGTTGACCGCGTACACATCGCCCGGCCGCAGGTCGTCGCCGCGCCGCCGCAGCACCTCCTCAACGGTCTCCCCCATCGATCCCAGGTGCACCGGGATGTGCGGGGCGTTGGCGACGAGGCCGCCCGCGGCGTCGAACAGGGCGCAGGAGAAGTCCAGCCGCTCCTTGATGTTGACCGAGTGCGCGGTGTTCTCCAGCCGGACGCCCATCTGCTCGGCGATGGCCATGAAGAGGCTGTTGAAGACCTCCAGCATCACCGGGTCGGCCGCGGTGCCGACGGCGGTCCGGGCGGGGCGCGGCCGGGCGCGGGTGAGCAGCAGGTGGCCGCGCTCGCCGACGGCGGCCCGCCAGCCGGGGTCCAGGACGGTGGTGGCGTCGTCCTCGGCGATGATCGCCGGGCCGCCGAGGGTGTCGCCGGGGCGCAGGTCGCCGCGGCGGTACAGACCGGTGTCCGTCCAGCGGCCGCCGGTGTGCATCCGGACGGTCTCCACCGCCGCCGGCGCCCCCTCCCGCGCGGCGAAGTGGTGGCGGTACCCGGCGGCGCCGCCGGCCGCGCCGCGGGTCTCCACGGACACCGCCTCGGCGACCAGCGGCTTGTCCATGGTGAAGCCGTAGCGCTCCCGGTGCGCCCGGGTGAAGTCCGCGGCCATGGCGTCGGCCGCGCCGAGCGGGACGCCGAGCGGGGAGTCGGTCCCGGCGTAGCGGACCAGCACCCGGGCGCGGGTGGTGAGGGACTCCTCCGGGACGCCGTCGGCGCGGAGTTCCCGCCGGGTCTGCCGGGCCAGCGCGTCGCACACCCGCCGGACCCGGTCCGCCCCGTCCCGCTCCCCGAGGGGCTCCTCGACGGCCTGTTCGCGCATCGCGGTGGCGTCGGCGACCCCGATGCCGTACGCGGAGAGCACCCCGGCCAGCGGCGGCACCAGGACGGTGGTGACGCCCAGCGCGTCGGCGACCGCGCAGGCGTGCTGGCCGCCCGCGCCGCCGAAGCTGACCAGGGCGTAGCGGGTGATGTCCCGGCCGCGCTGGACGGAGATCTTCTTGACCGCGTTGGCCATGTTGCGCACCGCGATGTCCAGGAAGCCGGCGGCGACGTCCTCGGGGCCGCGGTCGTCCCCGGTCTCGGCGGCGGCCCGGGCGGCCAGCTCGGCGAACCGCGTGCGGACCGCGGCGGCGTCCAGCGGCTGGTCGCCGTCCGGTCCGAAGACCTGCGGGAAGTGGCGGGGCTGGATGCGGCCGAGCATGACGTTGGCGTCGGTGACGGTGAGCGGGCCGCCGCGGCGGTAGCAGGCCGGCCCGGGGTCGGCGCCGGCCGAGTCGGGGCCGACGCGGTACCGGCGGCCGTCGAAGTGCAGGACCGAGCCGCCGCCGGCCGCGACGGTGTGGATGTCCATCATCGGGGCCCGCATCCGGACCCCGGCGACCTCGCTGCCGAAGACCCGCTCGAACTCCCCCGCGTAGTGCGAGACATCGGTGGAGGTGCCGCCCATGTCGAAGCCGATCACCCGGTCGAAACCGCCGTCCGGGCCCGGTCCGCCGCCCGCGGCCGCGGCGGCCGCCCGCGCCATCCCGACCACCCCGCCCGCCGGGCCCGAGAGCACCGCGTCCTTGCCGCGGAAGTGCGCGGCCTGCCGCAGCCCGCCGTTGGACTGCATGAACAGCAGCCGGACGCCGGGGAGTTGGGCGGCGACCTCGGCGACGTAGCGGCCGAGGATCGGCGAGAGGTAGGCGTCGACGACGGTGGTGTCGCCGCGGGACACCAGCTTCATCAGCGGGCTGACCTCGTGCGAGCAGCTCACCTGCGGGAAGCCCGCCTCCCTGGCGAGCGCGGCGACCTGCTCCTCGTGCGCGGGGTGGCGGTAGCCGTGCAGCAGCACCACGGCGGCGCTGCGCAGCCCGTCCGCGCGGGCGGCCCGCAGCGCGCGCCGGACCCGGTCCCGGTCCAGCGGCCGGACCGCCTCCCCGTGCGCGCCGACCCGTTCGGGCACCTCGATCACCCGGTCGTAGAGCGCCTCGGGCAGCACGATCCGCCGGTCGAAGATCCGCGGGCGGTTCTGGTAGGCGATCCGCAGGGCGTCCCGGAAGCCCTCGGTGATCAGCAGGACGGTGGGCTCGCCGGTGCGCTCCAGCAGGGCGTTGGTGGCGACGGTGGTGCCCATCCGGACGACCGCGACCCGCTCGGCGGGCACCGGCTCGTCCGGGCCGAGGCCCAGCATCATCCGGATCCCGGCGACCGCGGCGTCGCGGTAGCGCTCGGGGCGGTGCGAGAGGAGCTTGCCGGTGACCAGCCGCCCGTCCGGCCGCCGGCCGACGACATCGGTGAACGTGCCCCCGCGGTCGATCCAGAACTCCCAGCGTCCGGTCACCCCGCCATTGTCGCAGCGCCGCCCGGCTCGGACAGGGCCGCGAGGGCCCGGCGGGTGGCGCCCTCGGCCGCGGCGTCCAGCAGCCGCCCGGTGCCGGCCAGCTGGTGCCGGCACTCCCGTACGGCCAGCGCCAGCAGGTCCGGCAGCAGGTCGGTGCAGCGGTCGGCGACCCAGCGGGTGCCGCGGGTGGCCAGCCACACCGCGGCGCCGGTCCGGGTCGGGGGCGGGCCGTCGAGGGTGAGCGGGGGCGGCGGGCCGGGCGCCAGGCCCCGGGCGGCGAGCGCGCCGTGGAAGGCGCGGGCCAGCAGCCGGTGGCCGCGCTCACCGGGGTGCAGCCGGTCCACGCTCCAGGAGGCCCGGTCGGCCACCCAGGGCCGGCCGGCGAGGTGCAGGTGGACGCCGCCGTGGCGGGCCGCGACCGCGTGCACGACGGTGTTGACGGCGCGCATCCGGCGGGCCAGCGGCCGGGCCAGCGGGGCGGGCAGGCCCAGCATCCGGCCGGGGTCGGGCAGGCAGGCGGTCAGCACCACGGCCCCGCCGGCGCTGAGCGTGCCGTGCGCGCGGTCCAGGGCGGCGGCCACCGGTCCGATCGCGAAACCGGCCCGCAGCGTGTCGTTGGCCCCGGCCACCAGGGACGCGTAGCGGGGGGCCAGTGCGCGGGCCACCGGCAGCTGCTCGCGCACCACGTCCACGGCCAGCGCCCCGCTGCGCGCCAGGTTGACCAGCTGGACGCCGCCGGGCGGCTCGCCCAGGGCGGTGGCCAGCAGCGCCGCCCAGCCCCGCCAGCCGCCCCCCGGCACCGGGTCGCCCAGGCCCTCGGTCAGCGAGTCGCCGAGCGCCACGAAGCGCGCCGTCACCGCCGGCCCCGGGGCGCGACCGGGCTCGGCCAGGGCGCCGCGGCGGGCCGTCCGCCGCCCGGCCGCACCGCGTCGTGGGCGGCCAGGAACGCGTCCACCGCCGGCCGCCAGCCGTAGCCCTCGGCGCGCTTGCGGGCGGCGGCCCGGCGGACCGGTTCGGGCCGCGCCAGGACCCGCTGCACCGCGTCGGCGAAGGACGGCCCGTCATCCAGCGCGGTGTCGCCGCCCGCGCCGACCAGGCCGGCCAGCGCCGAGGCCGCGCTGGCCACCACCGGGGTGCCGCAGGCCAGCGCCTCCAGCGCCGCGAGCCCGAACGTCTCGGCCGGGCCGGGCGCCAGCACCAGGTCGGCGCTCGCCTGGAGCGCGGCCAGCCGGCCCCGGTCGGCGACGTGCCCCAGGAACACCGCCGGCAGCCGCCCGGCCCGCGCCCGGGCCGCCAGCCGGGCCCGCAGCGGCCCGTCGCCGGCCACCACCAGCACCGCGTCGACACCCCGCCGCCGCAGCTCGGCCAGCGCGTCCAGGGCCCGCCCCGGCCGCTTCTCCGCCGACAGCCGGGAGCACATCAGCAGCAGGACCGCGGCCCGCCCGGCGTGGTGGCCGCGCAGCACGGCGCTGCGCAGCTCCGGGTGGCAGGCCGCGAGGTCGACGCCGAGCGGCGCCCGGACCACGTTGCGCGCCCCGGCCCGGACGAACTCCGCCGCCGCCCACTCGGTGGTGCACACCACCCGGCTGTAGGCGTGCGCGGTGCGGAGGTTGGCCCGGTCGGCGACCGCGCGGGCCAGCGGGCGCGGCACGCCCCAGGTGCGCAGCACCCCGTCCACGCTCTCGTGCGACACCATCACCGCCGGCACCCGGGCCCGCCGCGCCCACTCCCCCGTCCAGCGCAGCGTCGTGCGGTCGCAGACCTCCAGCCGGTCCGGGGCCAGCGCGGCCAGCAGCCGCTGGAGCCGGGGGCGGCCGGTCAGCACCCGGTAGCCGCCGCTGCCGGGCACCGGCACGCCCGGCAGGGTCAGGACCCGCCCCTGCGCGCCGTCCTCGTCCCGGAAGCCGCGCGGCCCCAGCGCGTCCGGCGGGCCGGGAACGACCAGCACCGGGTCGTGCCCGGCGGCCCGGTAGCCGGCGCCCAGTTCGCGCAGGGCGGTGCGCAGCCCGCCGGACTCGGGGGTGACGAAGTTGGCGATCCGGACGATCCGCAGCCCGGTCCCGGCGGGGCGGACCCGGCGGGCGGTCATGCCGCCACCGCCGTCCGGTCGGCCAGCACGTCCGCGTAGTGGCCCAGCAGTTCGTCGCCGACCGCCTCCCAGGTGCGGGCCGCGACCGCCCGCCGGCCGGCGGCGCCGTAGCGCGCCCGCAGCTCCGGGCTGCCGGCCAGGGTCCGCACCGCGTCCCGGAGCGCGTCCCCGTCGCCGGGCGGCACCAGCAGCCCGGTCCGCCCGTGGTCGACGAGGTCCAGCGGCCCGCCGGCGGCCGGCGCCACCACCGGGACGCCGGACGCCATCGCCTCCTGCACGGTCTGGCAGAAGGTCTCGTACGGGCCGGTGTGCACGAAGAGGTCCAACGAGGCGTACAGCCGGGCCAGTTCGTCACCGGTGCGGCGGCCCAGGAACCGCGCCTCCGGGAGCTGCGCCCGCAGCGCGGCGGCGCTGGGGCCCTCGCCGATCACCACGGTGCGGACCCCGGGCAGCCGGGAGGCCCCGGCGAGCAGCCGGACGTCCTTCTCCGGCGCCAGCCGCCCCACGTACCCCACCAGCAGCTCCCGCCCCGCCAGCAACGAGCTGCGCAGCACCGCGTCCCGCCGGCGCGCCGAATCGACCCCGCGCGGCCACAGCCGCACCCGGGGCACGCCGTGCTCGGTCAGGTCCAGCAGCGCCGCGCTGGACGGCGCCAGGGTGAGGTCGGCGGCGGCGTGCACCGCCCGGATCCGCCGCCAGGCCGCCGCCCCGCCGCGCCCCAGGTACGTCCGGGCGTAGCGCGCCATGTCGGTCTGGTAGACCGCGACCGCCGGCACCCCGCGCCGGGCCGCGGCCGCCATCCCCCGCGCCCCGAGGACGAACGGGCTGGCCAGGTGCACCAGGTCGGGCCGGTGCCCGTCCAGCGCCGCGGACAGCCGCCGCCCCGGCAGCGCGATCCGCACCTGCGGGTAGCCGGGCAGCGGCATCGAGGGCACCCGCACCACCGGGCACGGACTCTCCCGCGCCTGCGCGGCGGCGGCCGGGACGGAGTTCGCCAGCGGGGCGACGACCAGCGGATCGTGGCCGCGCCGGACGAGGTGGCGGGCGGTTTCCAGGGCGCAGTGTGCGACACCGTTGACGTCGGGCGGGAAGGATTCGGTGACGAGGGCGACACGCATACCGCTGTTGTCGGCGGGCCGTGCGTGGACCGGGCCACGAGGACCTTGCCGTCCGGCGAACGTCCCATGAGCGTTCGCCCACCCGCCCCGACGGGGCGGGGCGCGTCCCGGCTAGGCCGCCGGGGCGTCCGGTCCGATCCGGGCGCGCACCGCGGTCTGCACCTCGGCCTCCTCGGCCGGGTCGGCGGCGAGCCGGCGGAGCTGCTCGACGACCCGGTCGTCACCGGTGGCGGCGTGCCGGGCGGCCAGCTCCCGGGTGGTCTCCTCGCAGTCCCACAGGCACTCGACGGCGAAGCCGGCCGCGAACCCGGGGTCGGTGGCGGCGAGCGCGGCGGCGGCCCGGCCGCGCAGCTGGGACGAGGCGGTCTCGCGGTAGAGGTGGCGGAGCACCGGGGCGGCGCAGGCGATGCCCAGCCGTCCGGCGCCGTCGACCAGCTCCCACAGCCCGGCGGCGTCCGGCCCCTCTTCCCGTACGGTGCGGCGCAGCGCGGCCAGCACCAGGTCGGTGTCGCGGCGGGCGCCCCGGCGGGCGAGCATCGCGGCGGCGGAGGCGCCCAGCCGGTCGGTGCGCACCACCCAGGCGCGGGCCCGCTCCACGGCGGCCACGCTGCGCATCCGCTCGTACGAGGACAACGCGGCGGCGACCAGGGCCTCGGAGGAGAGCGGGTCGGTGGCGGCTTCCTCGATGAGGTCGAGGACCGCCGGGTCGCCCCGTTCGGCGAGGTGGTGCAGGACGGCGGCGCGCGCCACGTCCGGTCCGCCGCGGCCGGCCCGCAGCAGTTCGGCGCGGTCCTCGGGCCCGGCCACCGCGCTCAGGCAGCGTGCCGCGGCGAGGTAGCGGTGCTCACCGGGGCGGGCCTCCAGCTCCTGCTGGGCCCACTCCAGCACCTCCGACACGCTCCAGCCGGGGCGTGGCCCGCGCGGCCGGAGCTGGCGCTGCCAGCGGTCGAACGAGCCCTGCTCCCCGGCGGCGGCCAGCCGCGCGCCGTAGCGGGGGTCCTCCGCCCACAGCCGCCAGGGCCGCGGTTCGAAGGCGTCGCGGACCGCGGCGGCCAGCTCCGCCTCGCCCTGCGGGGTCCCGGGGAACCGGGCCAGCACGGCGGGCGCCAGGCTCAGCAGGCCGGCGTCGTCGTCCCGCAGCGCGAGTTCGTCCAGGGCCCAGCGCCAGTTGCTGCCGGCCGCGGCGTAGCTGCGCAGCAGCAGGCGGGCGGCGTCCCGGCCGTAGGCGGCGAGGTGGCCCAGGACGGCCAGGGCGAGCCCGGTGCGCTCCTCACCGGTGTCGGTGAGGTCGTCGGGGTGGAAGAGGTGGCGTTCGATCTCCTCCAGGCCGCCGTCGAGCTGCATGTAGAGGCGCGCGTAATAGAGCGAGCGGTTCTCCACCTGCCAGTCCCGGCGGGGGTCGCGCAGCACGCAGGTGTTGAGTGCCGCGAGCGCCTCGGCCCGCGGCGCCGCGAGGGCGTGCAGGGTCCCGTCGCCGCGGCCTCGCTGGAGGAGGCCGAGCAGGGTGCCACTGGGCGCTATGTCTGGATCGAACATGAGGTCAGCATCCGATGCGGGGGACGGGCTGGCAACGGGATTTCCGCCGACCGGCATTCTTGCCGGTGACCGCGGGCCCTATGCGTCGTTCCCACCATGGATCGGCGGGGTAGACAGCTGTACGGCGGCCGCAGCCTAGCGTGGAACGTTTCATTCCGCCGATTCGGCCCGGTTGCCGCAGGGAAGCCATTGGCATATGCCAGATGCACCACCGTATCGGGTAATGCCAATTCCCTTACGCACCGTCGCGGCCTGTGCAAGAGTCGTAACCGGCCCCTATCCAACCGGCGCCGCCTGATCACGGAGTACGTCATGCCGCCCCCTCTCTTCGCGGACCACCCAGCCGATCGGACGCCCGAGCGTGACGCGGTCGAGGCCCTCATCTCGCAGGCCCGCACCCTGCGCGGTGGGCTCGACGCGGTACGCAGAGAGTCCTCGGTGGCCGGAGACCTCGCCGCCGACCCGCAGCTGCGCTGGCAGCGCGCCCTGTGCGACCTCGCCGTCCACCACCTGGACGACCTCGGCGGCCACCTCGACCAGCTCAGAGAGGGCCTGCCCGCCGCGCGCGCCGAGGAGGCCGAGCCGTACGCCGGCCGCCCGGCCGCCCCGCCCGAGCCCGAGGCGCCCGATCGCGGGGCGCTGCTGCGCCGGGTGGGCAGCGCCGAGTGGAACCTCCTCACCGACGAGGTGACCTGGTCCGACGAGCTGTACGCGATGGTGGGCCGGGAGCCGGCCGACGGGCCGCTGACCCTGGACGAGCTGCCCTCCCTGGTGCACCCCGACGACCAGGAGAAACTGGCCGTCATGGTCACCGACTGCCTGGTGGACGGCCGGCCGATCGACGGCGAGTTCCGCATCCTGCGCGCGGACACCGGGCTGCGCACGGTCCACATGGTCGGCGAGCCGGTGCTCGACGCCGACGGCGGCACGGCCTGCATGTGGGCGGTGCTGCGGGACGTCAGCGAGCTGCGGCGCAGCCAGACGGCGGTCCGGGAGACCGGGGACTCGCTCCGCCGGGAGCGGCACCTCGCGCAGACCGAGCACCGGCTCGCGGTCGAGCTCCAGGAGGCCGTGCTGCCGCCGTGGCGCGGCTCGCTGCGCTTCCCCGAGGGCGGTCCGGTCACCCTGGACCTGGCCGGCCGCTACCTCCCCGCCGCCACCTCCGCCCTGATCGGCGGCGACTGGTACGACGCCCTCCAACTCCCGGACGGGCGGACGCTGTTGAGCGTCGGCGACCTCACCGGCCACGGCGTCGCCGCGACGTCCGGGATGGCGATGGTGCTCGGGGCGCTGCGCGGGATGGCGGTGGCCGGGCACCGGCCGGGGCAGCTGATGGCCTTCCTCAACCAGCTCCTGGACACCGCCACCCAGCCGGCGCTGGGCAGCGCGGTGTGCTGCCAGTTCGACCCGGCGACCCGCTCGCTGGAGTGGGCCCAGGCCGGGCACCCCGCACCGCTGCTCTTCCGCGGCGGCACGGGGCGCGCGCTGGACCCGCCGGAGGGCGTCCTGCTGGGCGCCACCACGGGCGCGGGCTACGGCCAGCACACCGAGCGGCTGGAGCCGGGCGATCTGCTGGTGCTGCACACCGACGGCCTGGTGCCGCGGCGCACGCACGGCCCGGACAGCGCCCAGGAGAGCGCCGAGCGGCTGCTGGCCCTGGCACCGCGCTTCGGCGCGGCCCGCAGTGCGCAGGAGAGCGTCCGGATCGTGGTCGAGGAGTTCGGCGCCACCGAGCGGGAGGACGACGCCTGCGTCCTGATCGCCAGGGTCGGCGGCTGACGCACCGCACGGCGCGACCGTCGAGGGCGGACCGGCCACCCGGCGCCGGCCGCCCCGGGGGACCCGGGAACGCACCGAGGGCGGTGGGCGGTGGCGGGGTGGGTGAGGGGTGAGTCGGGTGGGGTGGGTGCGGTGGAGGAGGGATCGGGTGCCGGACCGCGCCGGGACCGACGGGGCCACGGGATCGTCGTGCGGGTGAGGCGTCCGCCCCCGGAGTCCGGACACCTTCCGGCGGTCAGACCGAGAAGTTCGCGCCCAGGCCCGTGCCGGGGCCCAGGGTCGCCGTCTTCCCCTTGGGCTTCGCCTTCGGCAGGACCTGCTGGAGCTCCTCGCGGAGTTCCTGGATCGGGCCGCAGCCGGCGTACTGGCCGGTGAGCCGGAACATCTCGCGCAGCCGGTCCCAGGTGCGGTGCGAGGAGTTCTCCCCGATGGAGACCAGCGCGAGCCGGGCGTAGCGGTCGGCCTGTTCGGGGTCGTCGCCGAGGAAGCAGGCCGAGGCCATCGAGATGTAGTCGAAGATCTGCGACCGCTGGTGACCGCTCTTGCGCAGCTGGAGCGCCTTCTTGGCATGGCTCTGCGCGATCCTGGCGGCGGAGGGGTCGTGCTCGGCGAGGGTGCGGAACGCCAGGGCCTGCATGCCGTGCAGGTCCGCCTCGTCGAACATCTGCATCCAGGCGGGCGGCGGCACGTCGCCGCGGTCGGAGACGAACAGCTCCTCGGCCTCGCCGAGGGTGCGGCGCATCGCCTGGCCGTGGCCCTTGGAGGCGTGCGCCCACGCCTCGATGGTGTGCAGCATGGCGCGGGTGCGCGGCAGGGTCTCCTGGCCGGAGCCGGACTGGGCCAGTTTCATCAGGTCCAGGGCGTCGTCCGGGCGGCCGAGGTGGACCATCTGGCGGGCGGCGCGGGAGAGCGCCTCGCCGGCGCGCGGGCGGTCGCCACCCTCGCGGGCCGCGTGCGCGGCGATGATGAAGTACTTCTGCGCGGTGGGCTCCAGGCCCACGTCGTGCGACATCCAGCCGGCCAGCACCGCGAGGTTGGCCGCCACCCCCCACAGCCGGCGCTGGAGGTGGTCGGGGTGGCGGTAGGCGAGCATGCCGCCGACCTCGTTGAGCTGGCCCACCACGGCCTTGCGCTGGAGGCCGCCGCCGCGGGCCGCGTCCCACCGGCGGAAGACCTCCACGGAGTGCTCCAGGGCGTCGATCTCCTGGGACCCCACGGGCGCCGCCTCGTAGCGGTCGAGGCCGATCTGGTCGAGTTCGTACAGGGATTCGCCGGCGAGCGGATCGTCGTGGCGGAGGGCGGTCGGGCCGGGGTCGGTGTGCAGCCAGTCGTGCATGGCGCCGGTGAGTGCGGAGCCCGCGGCGAGCGCCGCGCCCGCCCCCACCAAGCCGCGTCGATTGAGCATGAGGTCCATTCCCGTGAATTCCGTGAGGACCGCGGCGGTCCGCTCGGGTGCCCACGGCAGACCGTCCATGGCCTGCCGCTTCCCCGCGCGACCGGGCCGGGCGAACCCGAGGTCCTCGGTGGTTACGACACGGCCGAGGCGCTCGGTGAACAAGGAGGCCAGTACCTTGGGCACCGGATCGCGGGGCGTCTCCCCCATGTCGATCCAGCGCCGGACCCGCGAGGTGTCGGTCGCCAGCTGCGGATGGCCCATGGCCGCCGCCTGCCGGTTGACCAGTCTCGCCAGTTCGCCCTTGGACCAGCCGGCCAGGCCGAAAAGGTCCGCGAGACGGGTGTTCGGCTCCCTGCTCACGTCAAGCCCCCAGGTTCCTCGACTGAGTTGACAGTAACGGCCGCTGACATGGGCTGCGAGCATTCGCCAGGGTTCGCCAGGGTGCGCCAGATGGTCTGCCACCCGCACCCGCGTGTTCGGTAGGTGTGCAGCCCCCGGCCCGGTGGCGGGACCGCATTCCCCAGGGTGCGCGCCCTGCACGGGGCCCTGTGGACCGGCCGCCCGTACGGGACCCGTTCACGGGTTCCCGCCACCGGACCGGGAGCGCACGCAACTCGTCGGCGCACGAAGGGATCTGTCTCACCCATGTATGCAGCATCGTCCGCCGTGACCGCCCCCACCCGGACGTACCGCCCGCACCCCGCCGGGAGCGGTCCGTATCTGGACCCCTCCCCTCCCGCGGGGGCGGTGGCCGGTCTCCCCGGCGGCCGGAACCGGCGGGCACAGGGGCTGGGCACCCAACCGCTGAGCGGGAGACTCGACTTGTCCGGCCCGCAGGGCGCCCAGCTGCGCGCCGCCGTCGCCTCGGTGCACCGGATCTGCCCGGAGTTCAACCCGGTTCAGGTGCTGCGCCGCGGCGGGAAGACCGTACTGCTCCTGGGGACGACCGGCCGGATGAGCGCGGTGGCCAAGTGTTTACTGGACCACTCCCCCGCGTGGGCCGAGAGCTTCCGGCAGGAAATAAGTGCGTACCGGGCGTTCGTCCGGCACCGTCCCCCGGTCCGGGTGCCCCGGCTGGTGGCCGCCGACCCCGACAACTGCACGCTGGTGCTGGAGCGGATGCCGGGCCGGGTGGCGGCCCTGGCGCGGCATCCCGCCGAGGCGCCGCCGCGGGCCGATGTGCGGGCCGCGCTCGGGGCGATCTGCCGGGTGAACGCCTGGCGCCCGCCCGCCGGGCTGTTCGACGCCCCGCTCGACTACGCGGGCCGGATCGGGCGCTACCACGACCTGGGGCTGCTCACCGACCGCGATCTGGGCGACCTCCAGAAGCTGCTGCACGGGCTGGCGCACACCCAGGGCCAGTTCTGCCACGGCGATGCCCTGCTGAACAACGTCCTGCTCTCCCCGGCCGGCCCGGCGCTGCTGGACTGGGACAGCGCCGGCTGGTACCTGCCGGGCTACGACCTGGCGACGCTGTGGACGGTGCTCGGCGAGGCGCCGGCGGCGCGCCGGCACATCAGCCAGCTCGCCCAGGCGGCGGGCACCACGGCCCGGGACGCCTTCCTGGTGAACCTCATGCTGGTGCTCACCCGGGAGATCCGGCGGTACGAGACGGCGGTGCAGCGGACGATGCGGGAGCCCGCGCCGGCCGCCGTCCCGGGGCAGCCCGGGGGTCCCACGGCCGGTGAGGAGCAGCGGCTGCTGCTGCGCAGGCTGCACGACGACGCGCAGATGGCGCGGCGGGCGGTGCGGGCGGCGGTGGGCACCCGTTGACCACCGGGGTGCGGGCGGCACCCCAGGGATCGGCTGAGCGGCGCGGCCCGGTGCGGGCGCGCCGCTCACCCGCGCATTGGTCCATTCCACTGACGCTCCGCAGGTCCCGGGCCCGGCCCGGGAAGGCTCCTGGCGGTGCTGCCCTGACATGCGGAAACCCGTTCCGGTGCGGTGGCTGACGACGCGTCGGCAAACCTATGGTTCTCGGCCCACCGGGGGCTTAGTCTCGGGTTCTCCCGCACGGCGGCGGTCCGGCCGGTGCGTCCGCGCACCGGGCAGGCCGCCGGCACACCACCGTCACCCCGTCCCGGCCCGGGCCGGCCTGAGGAGGCTGTTTTGCGAGGATCCGCCCCCGACGACGCGTCAAGACCCCGCCGCCGCGCGCTGCGCCGGTCCGCCACCGCCCTCACCGCGGCGGCGCTGCTGCTGCCGCTGGTCTCGGCGGCCCCGTCCGCGGGCGCCGGGCAGTCCGGGCCCGACGCGCTCCAGCAAGCCTTCAGCGACGCCGCCGCCCGCTACCACGTCCCGCGCAGTGTGCTGCTGGGCGTCTCGTACCTGGAGTCACGCTGGGACGGCCACGGCGGCGCGCCCAGTGTCTCCGGGGGCTACGGGCCGATGCACCTGACCGACGCCCGGGCGGCGCTGGCGCGGGCGCCGGAGTTCAGCGCGGACGACGAGGACGCCCGCGGCGACACCGCCCGGCCGGTCCGCGCCGCCCCGCGCCCGGCGGCCCACCGGGCGGTGCTGCCCGACCGCCTCCCGGCGCGGCTGCGGACGCTGCCGGAGGCGGCGAAGCTGACCGGGCTGCCGGCGGCGAAGCTGCGCACCGACCCGGCCGCGAACGTACTCGGCGGCGCCGCGCTGCTGGCCGCCCAGCAGCGCGCGCTGGGCCTGCCGGCCGGCGGCGATCCGGCGCGGTGGTACGCGGCGGTGGCGCGCTACGGCGGCCAGGACGATCCGCGCAGCGGGGCGGCGTTCGCCCGGGACGTCTTCGCGGTGCTGCGGCAGGGGCAGAGCCGCACCACGGACGCCGGGCAGCGGGTCACGCTGGCCGCCGCGCCCCGGCTGGCCCCCGACCCGGCCCAGGAGAAACGTCTCGGCGCGGCCACCGCGCAGCGCGCCGCCGCGCCCGGTGGCGCCGGGGCGCTGGAGTGCCCCTGGTCGGTGGCCTGCGAGTCCTGGCCGGCGCCCTACGAGGAGTACGACAACGGCACCAACTACGGCAACCACGATCTGGCCGACCGGCCCCGGGACCAGCGGATCGACACCCTCGTCATCCACGACACCGAGGGCTCGTGGGAGACCACCCTGCGGCTGATCAAGGACCCCAAGTACGTCTCCTGGCACTACACGATCCGCTCCGCCGACGGGCTGATCGCGCAGCACGTACCGACCAAGGACGTCGCCTGGCACGCGGGCAACTGGTTCGTCAACACGCACTCGATCGGCATCGAGCACGAGGGGTTCCTGGCCGCGCCGGACGCCTGGTACACCGAGGCGATGTACCGGACGTCGGCCCGGCTGGTGAAGTATCTGGCGAAGAAGTACCGGATCCCGCTGGACCGGCAGCACGTCCTGGGCCACGACAACGTCCCCGGCACCACGCCGGGCACGGTCCCGGGGATGCACACCGACCCCGGCCCGTACTGGGACTGGGCGCACTACTTCGCGCTGCTGGGGCGGCCGTTCGAGCGCACCGCGGGCCGGGACGGCGGGCTGGTGACCATCCGGCCGTCCTACGACCGCAACCGGCCGGTCTACACCGGCTGCGAGAAGGCCGGCACACCCTGCCCGGAGCACGGTTCCACGGCCGTCCGGCTGCACACCGCGCCCAGTGAGAGCGCGCCGCTGATCCAGGACATCGGGCTGCACCCGGACGGTGCGGCGACCACGACCGGGGTGAACGACACCGGGGCGCGGGCGACGACCGGGCAGCGGTTCGCGGTGGCGGGCCGGTCCGGTGACTGGACGGCGATCTGGTATCTGGGGCAGCAGGCGTGGTTCCGCAACCCGCGGTCGCACCCGACGGCGGTGGACGCCAAGGGGCCGGTGGTGACGCCGAAGGCGGGCCGGGCGGAGATCCCGGTCTACGGGCGGGCCTATCCGGAGAAGGAGGCGTACCCGTCGCAGGTGCCGGTGCAGGCGGTCACGCCGCTGCCGTACAAGCTGCTGTCGGGCCAGCGGTACGCGGTCGGCGGGCAGGTCCGGGCGGACTACCTCTACGCGCCGACCTTCGACATCGCCCGGCACGTGGTGGTGCGCGGCGAGGACCGGTACTACGAGATCCAGGTGGGCCACCGCATCGGCTACGTCCGGGCGGCCGATGTGGACGTGCGGTCCTCGGAGTCGTAGCGGCCGGAGCGGTGCGGGAACAGGGCGCGCGCCCGGTGGCGGTCGGGGGACCGCTGCCGGGCGCGCGTCGCTGCGCGGCCGCCCACCGCCCGCTCAGCCCTGCTGGAACAGCTCCGCGGGCAGCGGCTTGAGCAGCGCGTAGAGGTCGTCGGTGATCGGGCGGTCCCAGCTGGCGATGGTCACCAGGACGCCGTCGCTGCGGTCGAACTGGACGCAGGAGATCCGGCCCTCGGAGCACTTGACGCGCTTGACGATCAGGAGGTTGTCCTGGTGCATCACGGGGGTGTCCTCGGTCTCGACGACCGTCACCGGCTCGTCGTTGCCGAGCGCGGCGAGCAGCTGGGCGACCTCGAAGGGCACCTGGTCCTCCTCGACCTCGCGGGCCGGGGACCCCTCCGGCAGATTGCCGATGATCATCGCCGGGCCGCGGCCGCCGAACAGGTCGTAGCGGAGGAAGACGCCCTGGCAGCTCCCGTCCGGCGCGGGCAGCAGCCCGGCCCCGAGATTGCCGGGCCAGTCCCCCGGGTCCATGGCCAGTACGTCGAAGTCTGGACCGGCGGGCGTGGCAGCGCTGCGGCGGCGGAGGAAGGACATGCCGCCATCGTACGTGGCCCGGCCCGGCGGACGGCGCGGACGTCCGCGCGGGGCAGCGGTGTACGGGTGGCCTGGTCAGCCGGTTTGCCCGCCGGGGGCGGCGCGGTGGCGCCGGTGGTGGCGGGCGACCCGGGCGCGGTTGCCGCAGGAGGGGCTGCACCACTCCTGGCGGGCGTGGTCCTTGACGAAGTAGCGCACGCAGCGGGGGGCCGGGCAGGCCCGCAGCCGGGTGCGGTCCGGGCCCGCGAGGAAGGTGAGGGCGGCGCGGGCCAGGGCGGCGGTGAGCCGGTCGGCGGCGGGCGGTGAGCCGGCCGGGAGGTCGCGCAGGACGGGGTCGGCGCCGGCTTCCCAGAGCAGGCGGGGGGCGGTCGGCACGCGGGCCGCGGCGGCGTTGAGCCGGCCGAGCGCGGTGTCCTCCGGGAGCAGCCGGTGGGCGTCGGCGGGGCTGGGCGGGCCCGGGCGGACCGCGCGGGCGAAGAGCGCGCGGACCGCGGCGCGCAGCTCCCGTACGGCGGTCAGCAGCGCCTCGTCGGCCGGGGGCGGGCCGTCGGCGGCGCAGTCCAGGGCGGCGGCCCGGTCGTGGAGCCAGGCCGCCAGTCCCGCGGTGTCGGCGAGGTCGTCGGCGACCCCGCCGTGTCCGTCGTGGCGGAGGGTGACGGCGAGATCCAGGGCGAGCTGTGTTGCGTCCATGACGCTAATGGTACGGTCACGATCAACCATTAGGAATGTGAGGGGGAGCCCATGGCCGATCTCCGTCAACTGCTCCGCGATCTCCCGGTGTTCGGAGGAGATCCGCTGCCGGTGTTCGATCCGGAAAGGACGCCCGCGGAGCCGGTGGAGCTGTTCACCGCATGGCTGCTGGGCGCCCTCCGCGCGCAGGTCCCCGAACCGCACGCGATGACGGTCGCCACCGCCGGCGCGGACGGCAATCCGTCCGCCCGCACGCTGATCCTCAAGGACGTGGACGCGGCGGGCTGGCGGTTCGCCGCGCACCTGGGCAGCGGCAAGGGCCGGGAGCTGGCCGTCCGCCCGTACGCCGCGCTGACCTTCTACTGGCAGCCGCTGGCCCGGCAGGTGCGGGTGCGCGGCCCGGTGGTGCCGGAGAGCGCCGAGCGGTCGGCCGCCGACTTCCTGGCCCGCGGCACCGGGGCGCGGGCCGAGGCACTGCTCGGCCGGCAGAGCAGCCCGCTGGCCTCGCTTCAGGAGCGGGACGCCGCGGTGGCCGGGGCCGCGGACCGCCTGGCCCGCGACCCCGGGCTCGTACCGCCGGAGTGGACGCTCTACACCGTGCGGGCCGAGTCGGTGGAGTTCTGGCAGGGCGCCAGGGACCGCAACCACACCCGGCTGGTGTACCGGCGCGCGGGTGCGGCGTGGACGAAGGAGCTGCTGTGGCCGTGACCGATGCGGCACCGGCCGGGCCGCCGGACGCCGCCGCGGTGCGGGCGGCGGTGGCGGCCGGGCAGGAGCGGCTGCGCGCCCTGCTCCCCGGTCTGACCGACCCCGCGGTGCGGGAGCCCAGCGCGCTGCCGGGCTGGTCGCGCGCCCACGTCCTCTCGCACATCGAGGGCATCGGCCTGGCGATGGCCCGCCAGGCGCGCGCCGCGCTGCACGGCGAGCTGGTCGAGCCGTACGACGGCGGTTTCCCGGCCCGTACCGCGGCCATCGAGGAGGGCGCCCGGCGCGGTGCGGCGGAGCTGCGGGCGGCGGTCGGCGCGGCGCTGGACGAGGCGTCGGCGGCCTGGGCGGCGGTCGGGCCCGGCGACTGGTCCCGGCCGGTGCGCTACCGGGACGGCGACCTGCGGGGCGCGCTGCTGTGCTGGTGGCGGGAGCTGGCGGTGCACACCGCGGACGCCCGGCTCGGCCCCGGCCCGGCGCAGTGGCCGCGCGAGCTGTGCCACCACCTGCTGGAATATCTGGCGCCCCGGGCGCCGGAGGGCGTGCGACTGGTCCTGGTGCCGGTGGACCAGGGGACGGCGCACGCGGAGGGGACGGCCCGGCCGGTGCGGGAGTACGGTCCGGCCGGCGCCCCGGTGGTGACCGTCCGCGGCCCGCTGACCGCGCTCACCGCGTGGCTGGCCGGCCGGGAGCCGGACGCGCCGCCGGCCGCTGACCGCGCGGGGGCCGCCGGGCCGCTGCCCGAGCTGCGGCCGTGGCCGTGACCGGGCGGCCCGCGGACCGGTGGATCAACCACTGGCGGGCCGGTCTCGCGGCGGTCCCCGAGGAGGTCTGGCGGCGGACGGACTGCGAGGTGCTGATCCTGGCGGACAACCGGCTGACCGAGGTGTCCGGCGCGCTCGGCGGGCTGCGCCGGCTGCACACCCTGGATCTGGGCCACAACGCGCTCACCGCGCTCCCGGCGGAGATCGGCGCGCTGGCCGGCGGACTGACCCGCTACCTCTACGTCCACGACAACCGCCTGGCCGCGCTGCCGGACGCGCTGTGCCGGCTGGACCGGCTGGCGTACCTCAACGCCGGGGACAATCCGCTCGGGCGGCTGCCGGAGGGGCTGGGCGCGATGGCCGGGCTGGTCGAACTCCGGGTGCAGCGGGCGGAGTTGAGCGCACTGCCGGCGTCGGTGGGGCGGCTGCGGCGACTGCGGGAGCTGTGGCTGGGCGGCAACGCCCTGACCGCGCTGCCGGACGGCGTCGCACAGCTGGCCCAGCTGCGGGTGCTGGAGCTGCGGGACAACGCGCTGCCCGGCGTCCCCGGGGTGCTGCGGGGGCTGCCGCGGCTGCGGTGGCTGGATCTGCGCGGCAACGGGATCACCGAACTGCCCGCGTGGCTCGGCGCGTTGCCGGCGCTGGAGAAGCTGGACCTGCGCTGGAACGCGGTGGCGGACACGGCGGCACCGGTCCGGGCGCTGCGGGAGCGGGGCTGCGTGGTGCTCACCTGACGTCCGGTGCCCGGCGGGCGCCGCGCAAGGCCCGCCGGGCACCGGTCCGTTCACCTCGGGGCCGCCGCGCCGCAGGTCAGGTCAGGTCAGGTCAGGTCGAACTCGCCCGCCCGGGCGCCGAGGACGAAGCCGCGCCACTCCGCCGGGGTGAAGATCAGCGCCGGTATCTCCGGGCTGCGGCCGTTGCGCATCGCCACGTAACCCTCGACGAAGGCGATCTGGACATCTCCGCCCACGCCGCGGGTGCTGGTCCGCCACTCGGCGTCGGTCAGGTCGAGCTGGGGCCTGGGCCCGCCCGCGAGCCGCTGGTCGGTGATGCTGTCGGCCACGTAACCGCTCCTCCCGGTCGTCGTCCGGGCCAGCGTAACGACTGGGTCCGGGGACGGACAGAGGACGTCCGGCGGGCGCCGGGCGGGCGGCCGCGGCGGTCAGCGGGGCGGGGGCTCGGCGCCCACCAGCCACATGGCGAAGAACTGGGCGCCGCCGCCGTAGGCGTGCCCCAGCGCCCGCCGCGCGCCGTCGACCTGGTGCGCGCCCGCCCGGCCGCGGACCTGGAGCGCGGCCTCGGCGAAGCGGAGCATGCCGGAGGCGCCGATGGGGTTGGTGGAGAGCACCCCGCCGGAGGGGTTGACCGGCAGCTCACCGCCGAGTTCGGTGGCGCCGGACTCGGTGAGCTTCCAGCCCTCGCCCTCGGGTGCGAAGCCGAGGTTCTCCAGCCACATCGGCTCGTACCAGGAGAACGGGACGTACATCTCGACGGCGTCGATCTCGCGGCGCGGGTCGGTGATGCCGGCCTGCCGGTAGACGTCCGCGGCGCAGTCCTTCCCGGCGCGTGGGGAGACGAAGTCCTTGCCGGCGAAGAGGGTGGGCTCGCTGCGCATCGCCCCGCCGTGCACCCAGGCCGGCGGGTGCGGGGCGCGGGCCGCGCCGGTCCGGTCGGTCAGGACCATGGCGCAGGCGCCGTCGGAGGAGGGGCAGGTCTCGGAGTAGCGGATCGGGTCCCAGAGCATCGGCGAGGACTGGACCTTCTCCAGGGTGAGGTCGTGTTCGTGGAGGTGGGCGTAGGGGTTCTTCAGGGCGTTGCGGCGGTCCTTGTAGGCGACCAGGGAGCCGATGGCGGCGGGGGCGCCGGAGCGCCGCAGGTAGGCGCGGACGTGCGGGGCGAAGAAGCCGCCGGCGCCGGCCAGCAGCGGCTGCTGGAACGGGATCGGCAGGGACAGGCCCCACATCGCGTTGGACTCGGACTGCTTCTCGAAGGCGAGGGTGAGGACGGTGCGGTGCACCCGGGCGGCGACGAGGTTGGCGGCGACCAGGGCGGTGGAGCCGCCGACCGAGCCGGCGGTGTGCACCCGCAGCATCGGTTTGCCGACCGCGCCGAGCGCGTCGGCGAGGTACAGCTCCGGCATCATCACCCCCTCGAAGAAGTCCGGCGCCTTGCCGATCACCACGGCGTCGATCTCGCTCCAGGTCAACCCGGCGTCTTCCAGGGCCCGTTGGGCGGCCTCGCGGACGAGTCCGGCGATCGAGACGTCGCGCCGGGCGGCGACGTGCTTGGTCTGGCCGATGCCGACGACGGCCACCGGCTCCTTCGCGGACGCGGTACCGCTCATCGCTCCCCCTCCAGGACGGCGACCAGGTTCTGCTGGAGGCAGGGCCCCGAGGTGGCGTGCGCCAGGGCGCGGTCGGACGCGCCGCGGTGGATGGCGGCGGCCGCCTCGCCCAGCCGGATCAGCCCGGCGGCCATCACGGGGTTGGCGGCCAGCGCGCCGCCGGACGGGTTGATCCGGACGGTGCCGCCGGGGGCGTCGAGCCGCAGGGCACGGCGCAGGACGACCTCCTGGGAGCTGAACGGGGCGTGCAGTTCGGCGGTGTCGACCGGGGCGTCGAAGGCTCCGGCGCGTTCGGCGGCGAGCCGGGTCGAGGGCGAGTCGGTGAGGTCACGGGCGCCCGGGCTGTGGGCCTCGATGCGGTGGTCCAGGCCGCGGATCCAGGCCGGGCGCTCGGTGAGCCGGCGGGCGGTGTCGCCGGCGGCGAGCACCACCGCGGCGGCGCCGTCGACCACCGGCGGGCAGTCGCCGGTGCGCAGCGGTCCGACGACCTGCCGGCCCGGCCCGGTGTCCGCTCCGCCGCGGCTGCGCGCGCCGATCGCGGCCAGTTCGCGGGCGTCGGTGAGCCCGGCGTCGCACAGCGCCTGGGCCTGGAGCGCGGCCAGGGCCACCGAGTCGGGCCACAGCGGGGCGAGGTAGTACGGGTCGAGCTGGCGGGTGAGCACCTCGCGCAGGTCGCCCGGTGAGGACTTGCCGTACGCGTAGACCAGCGCGGTGTCGGCCTCGCCGGTCAGGAGCGCGACCCACGCCTCGTACAGCGCCCAGGCGCCGTCCATCTCCACGTGGGATTCGGAGATCGGCGGCCAGGCGCCGACGCCGTCCAGCGCCATGGTGAAGGAGAAGGCGCGGCCGGCGAGGTAGTCGCAGGAGCCGGAGCAGGTGAAGCCGATGTCCCGGGCCTTCAGGCCGGTTCGGGCCAGCACGTCGTGCAGGACCGGCATCACCATCTCGACCTCGGAGGTGTCGGTGCTGTCGGCGACGTGCCCGCTCTGCGCGAAGGCGACGATGGCGACCTCGCGCACCGGGCCGCGCACTGGCTCGGACATCAGATCAGCTCCTTGTAGCTGTCGTAGTCGGCGTCGGGCTCGCCGGTGGGGCGGTAGTGGTCGGGGTAGCGGGCGCCGTCGGTCCAGACGGGTTCGACGCGCAGGCCCATCCGCACCCGGTCGTAGGGGATGCCGCCGATCCGGGCGTGCAGGGCGAGGTCGGCGCCGTCCAGGGCGATGTGGGCGTAGACGTAGGGCACGTCGATGTCGAGGTTGCGGGCCTTGATGTTGACGATGCAGAAGGTGGTGACGGTGCCGCGGGGGCCGACCTCGACCTGTTCGCCGGTGGCCACCCCGCAGGTGGGGCAGGCGCCGCGGGGCGGGACGTAGACCTTGCGGCAGGCCGGGCAGCGTTCGCCCAGCGTCCTGCGCTCGGCGAGGCCCCGGAGGAAGCGGGACTGGGTGCGGCCGGGCGCGTAGGTGTAGTCGAGCCGGGCGGGGGCGGTGATGCCGGTGACCGGGTCGGCGAACCGGCCGGGGTGGGCGGCGGGCGGGCCGCCGGCCGGTTCGCCGTCCGCGGGTTCGAAGCAGGCGATGTCGGTGATCGCCCCGGTGCGGGCGGCGGCCCAGCGGATCCGGACCCGCAGGCCGGTGCGCACCGCGTCCGGGCCGGGGGCGTCCAGGGCGTGCAGCAGGGCGGTGTCGGCGCCGTCGAGGCGGACCAGGACCCAGGCGAACGGGGTGGCCAGCGGCTGGCCGCGGCGCGGGGCGGGGTTCCAGGCCCAGGTGGTGACGGTGCCCACCGGGGCGACCTCGACCAGGTCGCTCAGCTCGTCGGCGGTCACCGGGTCGTACTCGGCCGGCGGGACCACGATCCGGCCGTCGCGGGCCCGGACGCCGAGGACGGTGCGTTCGCGCAGGCCGGTGAGGAAGGCGCGCTGGACCGGCCCGAGGGAGCGGGTGAAGGGGAATTCGACGACGAGCGGCGCGGTGAGGACCTCTGACATGCGGGGCTCCTGGGTCGGGTGGGGTCAGGCGCGCCGGAAGACCGGGGGGCGCTTCTCGGCGAAGGCGCGGGCGCCCTCCTTGGCGTCGGCGGTGTCGAAGACCGGCCAGCCGCGGGCGAGTTCGGCGGCGAGTCCGTCGGCCTCGGTGAGTTCGGCGGTCTCGTAGACGGACGCCTTGACCGCCTCGACGGCGAGCGGGCCGCAGGCGTTGATCCGCTCGGCGGTCTCCAGGGCCGCCTCCAGCGCGGTGCCGTCGGGGACGACGCGGCCGATCAGGCCGATCCGGGCGGCCTCCGGCGCCGGGTAGGGGCGACCGGTGAGCAGCATCTCCAGGGCGTGCGTGCGGGGGATCTGGCGGGGCAGCCGGACGGTGGAGCCGCCGATCGGGAACAGGCCGCGGCGCACCTCGTAGAGGCCGAAGGTGGCGCTCTCGCCGGCGACCCGGATGTCGGTGCCCTGGAGGATCTCGGTGCCGCCCGCGACGCAGTGGCCCTCGACGGCGGCGATCACCGGTTTGCGCGGGCGGTGGTGGCGCAGCATCGCCTTCCAGTGCAGGTCGGGGTCGGCGCGCAGCCGGTCCCGGTACCGCTCGCCGGCCATTCCGCCGCCGGCCAGCGCCTTGAGGTCCATACCGGCGCAGAAGGCGCCGCCGGCGCCGGTCAGCACGATGGAGCGGATGCCGTCGTCGGCGTCGGCGGCCAGCCAGCCGTCGTACAGGCCGACCAGCATCGGCAGGGAGAGCGCGTTCCTGGCCTCCGGCCGGTTGAGGGTGAGCACCAGCGTCGCGCCGGTGCGTTCCACGGTGAGGTGTTCGGTGCCGGCGTCCTCCGGCCGTACCGGGGCGCTCGCGGCATGTTCGGTCCCGCCCATGCGGTCCTCCCGTCTGGCGACGAGAACAGGTTGCAGGAGCGGGCCGGCGAGTTCAAGGCTTTTTCTGACGCTGCGTCAGTTTCCTTGGTGCGGGCCCTTCCCTGCGCCTGCCGGTGGCGCTCTAATGACCGCCGAGCCGACGCCGCCCGGTCTGGAGGAGCCATGGAGTACAACCTCGCCGACCTCTTCGAGTCGATCGCCGACACCGTCCCGGACCGGGAGGCGCTGGTGCACGCCGACCGCCCGGGCGGCGGCGCCGAGCGGCGGCTGACCTACGCGGAACTGGACCGCGCCGCCAACCGCCTGGCCCACCACCTCGAGGACCAGGGCATCGGCCCCGGCGACCACGTCGGACTGCACCTCTACAACGGTGTCGCCTACCTCCAGGCCGTCTACGCCTGCCTGAAGATCCGGGCCGTCCCGGTCAACGTCAACTACCGGTACGTGGAAGAGGAACTGGTCTACCTCTACCGGGACGCGGACCTGGTGGCGCTGGTCTTCGACGCGGAGTTCACCGAGCGGGTCGCCGGGGCGCTGCCGCGGACCCCGAAGCTGCGGCACCTGGTCCGGGTCGGCACCCCGCCCGCCGGGGCGCCCGAGCCGCGGATCGCCCCCGTACCGCTGGCGGCGGCCGAGGCGGCCGGTTCGCCCGCCCGCGGATTCGGGCCGCGCTCCGCCGACGACCGGATCGTCCTCTACACCGGCGGGACCACGGGAATGCCCAAGGGCGTGGTGTGGCGCCACGAGGACCTCTTCTTCTCCGGGATGGGCGGCGGCGCGCCGACCGGCGCGCCGGTCACCTCCCCCGGGGAGCTGGCCGAACGGGTCGCGGCCGGGGGCGAGGGCCTGGTCTTCTTCCCCACGCCCCCGCTGATGCACGGCACCTCCCTGCTCACCGCGTTCATCGCCCTGCACTTCGGCCAGAAGGTGGTACTGCACCGCAAGTTCGCCCCGGAGGAGGTGCTGCACACCGTCGAGCGGGAGCGGGTCACCTGCATCTCCCTGGTGGGCGACGCCATGCTGCGGCCGCTGGTGGACGCGCTCGCCGGACCGCTCAAGGGCACCGACTGCTCCTCGCTGCTGAGCGTCAGCAGCTCCGGGGCGATCCTCTCGGACACGGTCCGCGCGCAGTTCGCCGCGCTGGTGCCGCACGCGCTGCTGCTGAACAACTTCGGCTCCTCGGAGTCCGGCTTCAACGGCACCGCCACCGACGACTCCGGCCCGGAGAAGGGCTTCCGGCTGCACGTCAACTCCCGTACGGCGGTGGTGGATCCGGCCGCCGGCCACCGCCCGGTCGCGGCCGGCGAGGTGGGCCGCCTCGCGCTGCGCGGCCACGTGCCGCTGGGCTACCACAACGACCCGGCGAAGACCGCCGAGACGTTCTTCGAGGCGGACGGCGACCGGTGGGTGCTGCTCGGCGACATGGCCACCGTCGACGCGCAGGGCGTGGTCACCGTGCTGGGGCGGGGCTCGCAGTGCATCAACTCCGGCGGCGAGAAGATCTACCCGGAGGAGGTCGAGCAGGCCCTGAAGGCGCATCCGGACGTCTACGACGCGCTGGTGGCCGGCGTCCCCGACGACCGCTGGGGCAGCCGGGTCGCCGCCGTGGTCCAACTGCGCGCGGAATCCGGCCCGTTGGACCTGGCCGCCCTCCAGTCCCACTGCCGCACCCGGCTGGCCGGCTACAAGATCCCGCGCAGCGTCGTCTTCACCGACCGCATCCGGCGCTCCCCCAGCGGCAAGGCGGACTACCGCTGGGCGAAGGCGGTCGCGGCGGGGGCCGAGGGGGCGGCGGCGGGGTGAACGGGGGCGGCGGACCGCCCGCGGGGAGGACCGGGCGCGCCCGGCCGGCTACCCGCCGCAGACCGACCGCAGCGACCGGGCCAGCCCCGCCGTGTGCAGCACGTCCCAGCGCCGCCGGTGGCTCACCCGGAGCGCGTCGGCCGCCACCCGCGGTGCGCAGCCGGGGGCGGTCCGGGCCCGCGGGGCGGCGGCCAGCGCCCGGACCAGCGCGCCGTTGATGCGGTTGATCTCCGCGCGGACCCGGGCCAGGTCCGGGCGGGTGGCGGGGGCCTGCGCGGGGTCGGCGGCCCAGCGGCGGTGCAGTCCGCGCTGGACGAGCTTGCTCGCCTCGATCTGGTCCCGGAAGACCCGTACCGTCACCGCGGGGTCGGCGCCCAGCGCCCGGGCCTGCGCCGCCACGTCCGTGAGCACCTGCTGTTCGCGGGCCGGGTCGTCGATCGGGCTGCCGGTGCCCCACTTCGCGGCGGCCACCGGATCGGCGGTGGCCAGCCGCTCGGCGGCCAGCGCGACCAGCGTCCGCAGCTGCCCGGACGCGCTTGCGGTCGCACGTGCGGCCGGGCTTGCGGGCGCCGTCGCGGAGGCCGCAACGGCCGGGCCGGCGGCGCCCGTTCGCGCGGCGGTGGCGTGCGGCGCCGCGGCGGCGCTCCCGGCCCCGGTGGCCAGCACGGCCGCGGCCGCCCCGGCGATCAGCGCGCGGCGCGGGAAGGAGGTCGTCCGCACATCGGCCCTTTCGTCGCTGCGTCGGCCCCTCGCGGGGGCCCCTGCCGGTGGCAGCTTACGGGCCACCGGCCCGCGGCGGTCACGTCCCCGCCAGGAAGGACGTCACCGCCGCCAGGTAGTCGCCGGGCCGGTCCTCGTGGACGAGGTGGCCGGCGTCCTCGATGGTCACCAGCCGGGCGGTGGGGATGGCCTCGGCCAGCTCGGCGAGGTGGTGCGGGGGGATGGGGCTGGTGGCACCGCCGGAGATGACCAGGGTGGGGGCGGTGATCCCGGCGAGGGCCGCGTGCCAGTGCGGCGCGGGGGCGTTGCGTTCGGCGACCACGGCGGTCTTGGCCTGCCAGTCGAAGGACGCCGGTCCTGGCGGCGGCGCTGGGACCTCCTGCGGCGGTTCGGCGGGCACCGGCGGGGCGGGCTCCTCCGCGACCAGGTACGCGACCAGGTCCGGCCGGTGGGCGGCCAGCAGCAGGGCGGCGGTCGCCCCCACCGAGTGGCCGATGAGCGTGACCGGGCCGAGGCCGAGCGCCTGCACGAAGCCGATCGCGTCGTCCCGCCAGCGCTCGAAGCCGTACTCCCCCGGCCAGTCGCTGCGGCCGTGTCCGCGCTGGTCCGGGGCGTAGACCCGGTGGGTGGTGGCGAGCCGGCCGACCACCCCGCGCCAGTCCTCACCGTCCTCCCCGAGGCTGTGCAGCAGTACCGCCGGGGGCGCGTCCGCCTCCCCCCAGACCCGGTATGCCAGCTGGACGTCACCGACCTGCACCTTCTGTACGTCACCCATGCGCCCGACGCTACCCGGGGACCGTCCGCGGCACGCCTCTTGACGTGTTCGCCGCGCGCTGATTACTTGGACCCGCACGCGGCTACCGAATGATCGGTAGGGACACGAGGCGGTGAGATCCATGCCGGAAGCGGCGACGGACAGCACGACGACCGGCCGGGCGCCCGGCGGACCGGCGGGCGGCTCCTGCGGGGGCGAGTGGTGCGAGGACGCCGAGCGGCTCTCGGCGGACGCCCTGCACGCCCTGCAACTCACCCGCCTGCGCGCCTCGTTGCGCCACGCCTACGACAACGTCCCCTTCTACCGCACGGCCTTCGACCGGGCGGGGGTGCACCCCGAGGACTGCCGCTCGGTGGCCGACCTGGCCCGCTTCCCGTTCACGGTCAAGGACGACCTGCGGGCGCACTACCCGTTCGGGATGTTCGCGGTGCCCAGGGACCGGATCCGCCGGCTGCACGCGTCCAGCGGCACCACCGGGCGGCCCACCGTCGTCGGGTACACCGAGCGGGACCTCGCCAACTGGGCTGAACTGGTGGCCCGTTCGCTCCGCGCGGCGGGCGGCCGACCCGGCCACACCGTGCACATCGCCTACGGCTACGGGCTGTTCACCGGCGGGCTCGGCGCGCACTACGGGGCGGAGCGGCTCGGCTGCACCGTCGTCCCGGCCTCCGGCGGTATGACCAGCCGTCAGGTGCAGCTCATCCAGGACTTCCGGCCCGAGATCATCATGGTGACGCCGTCGTACATGCTCACCCTGCTGGACGAGTTCGAACGGCAGGGCATCGACCCGCGGACCACCTCGCTGAAGGTGGGCGTCTTCGGGGCCGAGCCCTGGACGCAGGAGATGCGCCGGGAGATCGAGGAGCGGTTCGCCCTCGACGCGGTGGACATCTACGGGCTGTCGGAGGTGATGGGCCCCGGCGTGGCGCAGGAGTGCGTGGAGACCAAGGACGGGCTGCACCTCTGGGAGGACCACTTCCTGCCCGAGATCGTCGACCCGATCACCGGCGAGGTGCTCCCGGACGGCGCGCACGGCGAACTGGTCCTCACCTCCCTCACCAGGGAGGCCATGCCGATCGTCCGCTACCGCACCCGGGACCTGACCCGGCTGCTGCCCGGTACCGCCCGGCCGGCCTTCCGCCGGATGGAGAAGATCACCGGGCGCAGCGACGACATGATCATCCTGCGCGGGGTCAATCTCTTCCCGGCCCAGATCGAGGAGATCGTGCTGCGGACGCCCGGCGTCGCACCCCACTTCCAGCTGCGGCTGACCCGGGAGGGCCGGCTGGACCGGCTGACCGTCCGCGCCGAGGCCCGCCCGGATGCCACGGCGGACGACCGCGCGGCGGCGGCCGGCCGGATCGCGCGCGGCGTCAAGGACGGGATCGGCGTCACGGTCGCGGTCGAGATCGTCGATCCGGAGACCCTGGAGCGCTCGGTGGGGAAGTTCAAGCGGATCGTGGACGCGCGGCGGGAGGGGTGACACCGGGCCGGCGGGACGGGCGGCGCCGGCCCGGGCGGCCCGGGGCCCGGCGGGTCAGGCCGTCGACGGATCCCCCTTGATCATCGCGAACGGGGCGCCCGCCGGGTCCGTCACCATCGCCAGGCGGCCGACGCCGGGGGCGTCCATCGGCGGGATGAGGACCCCGGCGCCCGCTTCGAGCGCCGCCGCATAGCCGGCGTCGCAGTCGGTGACGCCGAAGTACGGATGCCACTCGGACGTCGAACCGGCGTCCAGATTCTGCTGCGGGAGCTGGAGGATGCCGCCGTGCGCGGTGTCCTCCCCCACGCCCCCGCCGGGCGCGGAGACGAGGCTGTAGCCGACCTCGCCGCCGGTGGGCACGTCGCGGTGGCTCCACCGGAAGACCGTGCGGTAGAAGCCCTGGGCCGCGGCGACGTCGGTGGTGTACAGCTCCGTCCAGCACAGGGTGTTCGGCTCCATGACCACGTCCAGGCCGGCGACGTCGCCGGGCTGCCAGACGGCGAAGTCGGCGCCGGTGGGGTCGGTGAGCTGGGCCAGCCGGCCGGCCGTGAAGACGTCCATCGGCGCGGCCCGGACCCGGCCGCCGGCCTGCTCCACCGCCGCGCAGGTGGCGTCCGCGTCGGTGGTGTGGAAGTACACCGTCCAGGCCGGTGCCGCGCCCTCCTCCGACAGCGGGCCGACCGCGCCGACGGTCCTCCCGTCGAGCTGGAAGAAGCCGTAGCCGCCGCCCTGCGGGCCGGCCGAGTGGAACGTCCAGCCGAACACCGCGGCGTAGAACGCCGCGGCGGCGTCGACATCGGGGGCGCCGAGATCGAGCCAGTTCGGCGCGCCGGGGACGTAGCGGGTCGTCAGCATGAGGGTGCTCCGATCACACGGTCGTCAGTGCCGTTCCCCAGCATGGCAGCGGGCACTGACACCGCGTCCGCCGCGCGCCGCTCAGCGGGTGCCGAACCGCTCGCGCAGCGCACGCTTGAGGACCTTGCCGCTGGCGTTGCGCGGCAGCGCGTCCACGAACAGCACCCGCTTGGGCACCTTGAACGGCGCGAGCCGGGCCCGCGCCACGGCGATCAGCTCCGCCTCGGTCACCGCACCGGCCCCGCCCGCCCCGTCGGCGCGCCGGACCACCACCGCCGTCACCGCCTCGATCCACCGCTCGTCCGGCAGGCCGATGACCGCGGCCTCGGCCACCTGCGGATGCGTGTACAGCGCGTCCTCGACCTGGCGCGAGGCGACGAGCACCCCGCCGGAGTTGATGACGTCCTTGACCCGGTCGACCACCGTGAAGTAGCCCTCCGCGTCCCGGACGGCGAGGTCGCCGGAGTGGAACCAGCCGTCCCGGAACGCCTCGGCGGTCTCCTCCGGCTTGTCCCAGTAGCCCGTGCACAGCTGCGGTGAGCGGTAGACGATCTCGCCCCGGGTGCCGTCCGGCACCTCCCGGCCGTCCTCGCCGACCACCCGGGCCTCCACGAACAGCACCGGGCGCCCGCAGGAGTCCATCCGGCCCGCGTGCTCCTCCGGCCGCAGCACGGTCGCCAGCGGGCCGATCTCGCTCTGCCCGAAGCAGTTGTAGAAGGCGAGGTCCGGCAGCCGCTCGCGGAGCCGTTCCAGGACCGGCACCGGCATGACCGACGCGCCGTAGTACGCCTTCCGCAGCCCGCTCAGGTCGCGGGTGCCGAAGCCGGGGTGGCCGGCGAGCGCGATCCACACCGTCGGCGGGGCGAACAGGCTGTCCGCGCGGCCCTCCTCGGCCAGTGCCAGGATCCGCTCCGGGTCCGGCCCGTCCAGGACGGTGTTCTCCGCGCCCACCGCCAGGTAGGGCAGCAGGAAGACGTGCATCTGGGCGGAGTGGTAGAGCGGCAGCGCGTGGACGGGGCGGTCGGTCTCCGCGAGGTCGAGGGCGACGATCGCGCTGGTGTACGCGTGCACCAGGGCGCGGTGGGTCATCATCGCGCCCTTGGGGAGCGCGGTGGTGCCCGAGGTGTAGAGGAGCTGGACGAGGGCGTCGCCGCCCACCGCGGGCAGCGGGCCCTCCCCGGCCGGCCCGGCGTCCCCCGCCCCCGCCGCCAGCCGCTCCAGCAGCCCGTCCGGCGCCCCGTGCAGCGGCAGGGCCGGCACGTCCGCCGGCAGCCGGGGGGCCAGGTCCGGGTCGGTGAGGACGAGCGCGCTGCCCGACTGGCCCAGGAGGTAGTCCAGTTCACCGCCGGTCAGGGCGTGGTTGACCGGTACGTGCACCAGTCCGGCGCGGGCGCAGGCCAGGAAGCCGATCAGGTACGCGTCGGAGTTGCGCCCGTAGGACGCCACCCGGTCCCCCGGGCGCAGGCCCCGGGACAGCAGCAGCCGGGCGGCGGCGGTCACCGCCCCGTCCAGCTCGCGGTAGGTCCAGGCGCGCCCGGCGTAGCGCACCGCCGTCCGCTCCGGCACCCGGCGTGCACTGCGCCGCAGGATCCCGTCCACCGTGTTGCCGCGCGCGCCCTCCAGGGCCTCCATGGCTTCCGTCATGCCGAGATCCTGGAGGCCGCCCGGGGGCGGGTCAAGGCACCGGGCGGGGCGGCGCAGGGCCGGCGCGCCCGCCGCCGGGTCCGCGCGGCGGCGGCCCGCGCCGCTAGACGGCGCGTTCGCGCCCCTCCCAGTACGGGTCGCGCAGCCGCCGCTTGTAGAGCTTGCCGTTGGGGTCGCGGGGCAGGGCGGTGGTGAAGTCGACGGAGCGGGGGCGTTTGTAGCCCGCCAGGCGGCGGGCGCAGTGGTCGAGGAGCGCGGCGGCCAGCTCCGGGCCGGGCCGGTGGCCCTCGGCCGGTTCGACCACCGCCTTGACCTCCTCGCCCCAGTCGTCGTGCGGGATGCCGAAGGCGGCGGCGTCGGCGACGGCGGGGTGGGCCAGGAGCACCGACTCGATCTCCGCGGGGTAGATGTTGACCCCGCCGGAGATGATCATGTCGATCTTGCGGTCGCGGAGGAAGAGGTAGCCGTCCTCGTCGAGGTAGCCGAGGTCGCCGACGGTGAAGAAGTCGCCGATGCGGTTCTTCCGGGTCTTGCCCTCGTCCTTGTGGTACGAGAAGCCCCCGGTGGTCATCTTCAGGTAGACGGTGCCCAGTTGGCCGGCCGGCAGCCGGGTGCCGTCGTCGTCGAAGACCGCGATCTCACTGATCGGCCAGGCCCGGCCGACCGTCCCGGGCTTCTTCAGCCAGTCCTCGGCGGTCGCGAAGGCCCCGCCGCCCTCGCTGGCCGCGTAGTACTCCTCCACGCACCCGCCCCACCAGTCGATCATCGCGCGTTTGACGTGGTCGGGGCAGGGCGCGGCGCCGTGCAGGGCGTGCCGCATCGACGACACGTCGTAGCGGCCGCGGCCCTCCGCCGGGAGCGCGAGGAGGCGGTGGAACTGGGTGGGGACCATATGGGTGTGGGTGCACCGGTGCCGCTCGATCAGGCGCAGCATCTCCTCCGGCGCCCACTTGTCCATCAGGACGACGCGGTGCCCCAGGTGCAGGGAGGCGCCGGCGAACTGGAGGACGGCGGTGTGGTAGAGCGGCGAGCACACCAGGTGGACGTTGCCGTCGAACGGGCGGATGCCGAAGATGGCGAGGAAGCCGCCGAGGTAGGTCTCCTCGGGGGGTTTGCCGGGCAGCGGGCGGCGGATGCCGCGCGGGCGCCCGGTGGTGCCGGAGGTGTAGTTCATCACCCAGCCCAGGGTGCGGTCCCCGGGCGCGGACTCCGGCTGCCCGGCCAGGAGTTCGGCGTACGGGCGGAAGCCGCGGACCGTGCCGACGGCGTACCGCCGGGCGGCCGGAAGGCCGGCCTCGTCGGCGGCGGCCCGGGCCGCGTCACCGAACCGCTCGTGGGCGATCAGCACCTTGGCGCCGGAGTCGGCGACGATCCAGGCGATCTCCGGGCCGACGAGGTGGTGGTTGACCGGGACGAGGTAGAAGCCGGCCTGGGCGGCGGCGAGGTAGGCGGTGAAGAACTCCACCCCGTTGGGGAGGACGGCGGCGAACGCGTCACCTCGTTCCAGTCCGGCGGCGCGCAGGCCGTGGACGAGCCGGTTGGCGGCGGCGTGCAGCCGTCCGGCGGTCCACTCGGCGCCGTCCGGGGCGATCAGGACCGTCCGGCCGGGGTCGGCGGTGGCCTGCGCCCAGAAGCCGTTGGGCGTGTCGGTCATGGCGGTGCCCTCCTGGGGTCCTCCTCGGCCGGGCGGGGTCAGGCGCGTCCGGCGATCCGGTTGATGCGGTCGATGGCCCGCTCGAAGCCGCGGGTGAGGTCGTCGAAGACGGCCTGGACACTGCGTTCAGCGGTCATCCGGCCGACGATCTGGCCGACCGGGGTGCCGAGCAGCGGCTCGACCTCGTGCCGCTGGATCCGGGAGTTGGCCTCGGCGACCAGCAGGCCCTGGAGCGGCATCGGCAGCGTGCCGGGGCCCTCGGGGTCGTCCCAGGCGTCGGTCCAGGCGGTGCGCAGCTGGCGGGCGGGTTTCCCGGTCAGGGCGCGGGAGCGGACGGTGTCGCCGGGGCCCGCGGCGAGCAGTTTCGCGGTCAGCCGCCGGGAGTGCAGATCGGCCTCCTCGGTGGTGAGCCAGATCGAGCCGAGCCAGACGCCCTGCGCGCCGAGCGCGAGGCCGGCGGCGATCTGCTCGCCGGTGCCGATACCGCCCGCGGCGAGCACCGGCAGCGGGTCGACGGCGGCCACCACCTCGGGGGTGAGCACCATGGTCGCGATCTCGCCGGTGTGCCCGCCGGCCTCGTAGCCCTGCGCCACCACGACGTCGATCCCGGCGGCCTTGTGGTGGCGGGCGTGGCGCGGGCTGCCGGCCAGCGCGGCGACCCGGACGTCGTGCGCGTGGGCGCGCTCGATGACGTCGGCGGGCGGTGAGCCCAGTGCGTTGGCGAGCAGCTTGATCGGGTAGTCGAAGGCGACGTCGAGCTGGGTGCGGGCGACCTGCTCCATCCAGCCGGTGATCCGCCAGCCGGACGCCTCGCCGGGCGGGAGCGGCGGCACGCCGTACTTCGCCAGAAGCGCCTCGGTGTACCGCCGGTGCTCCTCGGGGATCATCGCCTCGACGTCGGCCTCGGTGACGCCCTCGACCTTCTTGGCGGGCATCACCACGTCCAGCCCGTAGGGCAGTCCGTCGGTGTGCTCCTGCATCCAGTCCAGGTCGCGGGCCAGGTCACCGGGGGCGGTGTAGCGGACCGCGCCGAGCACCCCGAAGCCGCCGGCCCGGGTGATCGCCGCGGCCACCGCGGGGAACGGCGTGAACCCGAAGACGGCGTGCTCGGCTCCCAGCGCGTTGCTCAGCTCCGTCTGCATGCGCGCAGGATGCCGCAGCCCGCCGCCCGAGGGAAGAGATTTTCTGATGCTACGTCAGAAACTTGCCCGGCAAGGGCAGTTGATCGACCGCGCGGCCGGGTCACCCCGCCGCTTCCTCCAGTACGGCCATGGCCGCGTTGTGGCCGGGAATGCCGCTGACGCCGCCGCCGCGGAGGGCGCCGGCGCCGCACAGGAGGACGGCGGGGTGGGCGGTGGCCACGCCCCAGCGGGCGGCGGGGGTGGTCAGGGCGTCCTCGTCGGGCGCGTAGGGGAAGGCCAGCTCGCGGTGGAAGATGTTGCCGCCGGGCAGCCGCAGTTCGCGGTCCAGGTCCAGCGGCGTGCGGGCCTCGACGCAGGGGCGGCCGTCGGCGTCCAGGGCCAGGCAGTCGGCGAGCGGTTCGGCGAGGTGGGCGTCCAGCTGGGCGAGGGTGGCGGCCAGCAGCCGGTCGCGGGTGGCGTCGTGGTCGGCCGCGAACAGGCGGGCGGGGGTGTGCAGGCCGAAGAGGGTGAGGGTGTGGTAGCCGCGGCGGACCAGGTCGGCGCCCAGGATCGCGGGGTCGGTCAGGGAGTGGCAGTAGATCTCCGAGGGCGGGGCGGCGGGCAGCCGGCCGGCCGCCGCCTCCTGGTAGGCGGCCTCCAACTGGCCGTAGCCCTCGGCGATGTGGAAGGTGCCGGAGAACGCCTCCCGGGGGTCGGTGTGCCGGTCGCGGAGCCGGGGCAGCCGGGTGAGCAGCATGTTGACCTTGAGCTGGGACCCGTCGGCGGCCGGCGGTTCGGGCTCGCCGAGCAGGCGGGCCAGTTCGCGGGGGGCGGCGTTGACCAGGACGCGGCGGGCGGCGATCGTGCGCCCGTCCCCGGTGGTGACCTCCGCGGAGCGGCCGTCGGTGGCCAGTGCGGTGACCGGGCACCCGGTGACCAGCTCGGCGCCGGCCCGGCGGGCGGCGCCGGCCAGCGCGTCGGTCAGCGCGCCCATCCCGCCGAGCGGCACGTCCCAGTCGCCGGTGCCGCCCCCGATGACGTGGTAGAGGAAGCAGCGGTTCTGCCGGAGCTCCGGGTCGTGGGCGGTGGTGAAGGTGCCGATCAGCCCGTCGGTGAGCACCACCCCGCGCACCAGGTCGTCCTGGAAGGTGCGCTCGATCAGCTCCCCGAGGGGGCGTTCGAAGAGGGCGTGCCAGGTGGCGTCGTCACCGATCCGGGCGCGCAGCGCGGCGCGGGTGGGGAGCGGTTCGGTGAGGGTGGGGAAGACCCGCTCGGCGAGCCGGCGGGTGGTGGCGTAGAAGTCCCGCCAGGCGTCGTACTCGCGGTCCGAGCCGGTGAGCCGGGCGAACGACTCCCGGGTGCGGGCCCGGCCGCCGCCGACCAGCAGGCCGGTGGGGCGCCCGGCGCGCACCGCCGGGGTGTAGGAGGAGACGGTGCGCTTGCGGACCGCGAAGCGCAGCCCGAGGTCCCGCACGATCTTCGGCGGCAGCAGGCTGACGAGGTAGGAGTAGCGGGAGAGCCGGGCGTCGGTCCCGGCGAAGGCGCGGGCGGAGACGGCGGCGCCACCGGTGCGGTCCAGCCGCTCCAGCACCAGCACGCTCCGCCCGGCGCGGGCGAGGTACCCGGCCGCGACCAGGCCGTTGTGCCCGCCACCGACGATGACCACGTCGTACGAAGTCCGTTCCGGCATGCCTCTTGGTAGCACGCGGGACCGGCGGCCGCCAGGGAGGCCGCGGGGCGGCGGCAGCGGAATGAATCGTCTGTTCGTGCCGGTGCGGCTTCTTGACCGCCCGTCAGGCTGCTCCTAGCGTCCGGCCGTGCGCCGCCCTGGAACCGCCCCGCCGGCCGTTCTCCCGGCCGACCCACCCACCACGTGAGGTGACCCGTGCCCCGTCCGCCGGTATCCCGCATCGGCAGCACCCTCGCCGGACTGACCGCCGCCGCCTGCGCGGCGGGCCTGGTCGCGGCCACCGCCCCCGCCTCCGCCGCCGGCCCGGCCGGCACCCGGGCCGCGGCAAGCTACCCCAATCTCGCGCCGACGCCCCCGATGGGCTGGAACAACTGGTCGTACTACCAGTGCGGCGAGCTCAGCGAGCGGGTCGTCCTGGACAACGCCCGGGCGCTGGTCAGCAGCGGGCTGGCGCACCGGGGCTACCGCACCGTCACCGTCGACGACTGCTGGATGACCAAGCAGCGCGGCCCCAAGGGCGAACTGGTCGCGGACACCGCGAAGTTCCCGCACGGTATGGCGTACCTGGGGCAGGAACTGCACCGGATGGGCCTGAAGTTCGGGATCTACGAGGACGTGGGCACGCTGACCTGCGGGAAGTACCCGGGCAGCCTGGGCCACTTCGCGCAGGACGCCCGGCAGTTCGCCAGCTGGGGGGTGGACTACCTCAAGGCCGACGGCTGCAACGTCCCGGTCCCCCAGGGGCAGAGCAAGGAGCGGGTCTTCCACGACCTGTACGCCCAGCAGAGCCGGGCGCTGCGGGCCACCGGGCGGCCGATCACCTTCTCGATCTCCGCGCCCGCCTACTTCCAGTTCGCCGGGGACCAGGTGTGGCACCAGGTCATCCGGTGGTCCGCGCAGCTGGGCAACCTGTGGCGGGGCGGCAAGGACATCGCGGTGCAGCAGAGCAGCCCGGCCGCGAAGTGGGCCTCGATCGCCTACAACTTCCGCTACAACGCCAACCTCGCCGACCTCCAGCGCCCGGGCCGCTGGAACGACCCCGACTTCCTGCTGGTCGGTGACTCGGGGCTGTCCCGGGACGAGATGCAGAGCCAGATGTCGCTGTGGGCGGTCATGGCCGCACCGCTGATCTCCAGTACGGACCTGACCCGGCTCTCCCCGGGCGCGCTGGCGATCCTGGGCAACCGCGAGGTGATCGCGGTCAACCAGGACCCGCTGGGCGTCCAGGGCCACATCGTGCAGCAGGACGGGGACGCGGTGGTGCTGGCCAAGCCGCTGCGCGACGGGGACCGGGCGATCGCGCTGTTCAACGGGGGCGACAGGGCGCGCACCCTGTCCCTGACGGCGGGGGCCGCGGGGCTGCCGGAGGCGGACTCCTACCGCGTGCGGGACCTGGTGACCGGCCGGTCCGGGCGGGTCGCCCGCACCATCGTGGCCCGGGACGTGCCGCCGCACGCCACGGTGCTCTACCGGGTGCGGCCCGAACGCTGACCGGGGCGCCCGGCCGCCGCGGTCCGGGGGCGGCCGGGGGCTACCGCCGGCCGCCGGCGCGCTCCCGGCGCAGCGCCGCGACCCGGCGGTGCAGGGCGGCCGCCTCGTCCGGCCGGCCCAGCCGCTCCAGGCACTGGGCCTGTTCGCCGCGGCTGGCCAGGGTGTCCAGGTGCGCCGCGCCCAGGGTCCGCTCGCGAGCGTCGGCGACCTGGCGGTGGACGTCCAGGGCCTGGTCCCAGTGCCCGAGCCGGCCCAGGGCCACGGCGATCTCGCGGCGGCTGGCCAGGGTGTCGGGGTGGTCGGCGCCGAGCACCCGGCTGCGGGCCGCGGCGACCTCGCGGGCCTCGGCGAGCGCCTCCGGCCAGCGGCCCAGGCGGCCGTGGTTGACGCCCAGGCCGTGCCGGGCCCGCAGGGTCTCGGGGTCGTCGGGTCCCTGGGCGCGGGTACGGGCCGCCACCAGGTCGCGGTAGTGCGCCAGGGCCTCGGCGCTGCGGCCGAGCCGGCCCAGGGCGACGCCGGTCTCGTAGCGGGCGGCGAGGGTGTCGGGGTGGTCCGGGCCGAGGGCGGCGGTGCGCCCCGCGGCCACCTGCCGGTAGGCCGCCAGCGCCTCCGGCCAGCGGCCCAGCAGCCCGCAGACGTGGGCCAGTTGCCAGTGGCTGGTGAGGGTGTCGGGGTGCCGGTCGCCGAGCACCCGGGCGCGGGCCCCGGCGACCTCGCGGACGGTGGCGCGGCACTCCTCCAGGCGGCCCAGCCGGCCCAGGCCGGCCGCGACGTCGTGGCGGGCGGCGAGGGTGTCGGGGTGGTCCGGGCCGAGCAGCCGCTCCCGGCCGGCCAGCGCCTCGGCGTAGCCCTCCTGCGCCTCGACGTGCAGGCCGGCGCCGGTCAGCGCGCGGGCGTGCGCCAGCGTCCCGGCGAGCGCGGTGAGCAGCGCCTGGTGGTCGCCGCCTCCGGCCGGACGGTCCGGCCCGACGGCCGGGGACGCCTCGCCGCGCAGCGGGTCGCCGGCGGAGGTCCACGCCTCGGTGAGGTCCGCGGCGGCCCGCCCCGCGGGCGTCCGGCGCGGCGGCCGGGTGCCGACGGCCGGGGCGCCGGGGGTGATCCCGCGGGCCCAGGGCGGCAGTGGCAGGGCGGGCACCGTCGGGTCGCCGGGGGCCGGGGCGGCCGTGCGCGGGGGGCGGCGGTGGCGGGCGTCGGCGAGCCGTTTGGCCAGTTCGCCGGCGTTCCTGGGCCGGTCGTCCGGTTCCTTGGCGAGCAGGTCCAGGATGATCCGCTCGTACGCCTCGGGCAGGTCGGGGCGGACGGCGCGCGGCGGGTCGGGGGTGGTGTCGCGGTGGCCGACCAGGACCGCCCAGGCGTCACCCTGGGCGAACGGCGGGGCGCCGGTGGTGATCTCGTAGAGCACGCAGCCCAGGGAGTACAGGTCGCTGCGGTGGTCGACGGTGCCGCCGGCGATCTGCTCGGGCGACATGTAGTGGGGGCTGCCCATGGCGACGCCGCTGCCGGTCAGCCGGTCGGTGAAGCCGATGTCGTGGCCGAGGCGGGCGATGCCGAAGTCGCAGATCTTGACCGTGCCGTCGGTGGTGCGGACGAGGTTGGCCGGCTTCAGGTCGCGGTGCACCACGGCCTGTTCGTGGGTGTAGGCCAGGGCCGCGGCGGTCTGCTCGGCGATCTCGGTGATGTCCGGGACGGGCAGCGGCTGGCGGCGGTTGTCGTCCAGCAGCTGGCTGAGGTTGCGGCCGTGGAGCAGTTCCATGACGAGGAAGAGGATGCCGTCGTCCTCGCCGAAGTCGTGCACGACGGTGACACCGCGGTGCTGGAGCCCGGCCGCGACCCGGGCCTCCCGGCGGAAGCGCTCGCGCAGCACCCCCAGGAAGCCCGGCTCCTGACGCTCCCCCATCGGCTTGAGGCACTTGACCGCGACCTGGCGGCCCAGCGCCTCGTCCCGGGCCCGCCAGACCTCCCCCATGCCGCCGCGTCCGATGGTGTCGAGCAGGCGGTACCGCCCGTGGATCAGCCTGTGCTCCGCCATCCGTATCGCCGCCCCCGCTCCCGCGTTCAGCCGCGTGGATCCCCCTGTGTGTACTGCGCGTCCAGTATGGCGGCCCCGGCGCGGAGCTTGTAGGTCCCCGGCCGGGTGGCGGTGGCGGGCGCGGGCGTCCGCTTCAGCGCCGGACCCGGGGCATACCGAGGCCGATCCAGGAGATGATCTCGCGCTGGATCTCGTTGTTGCCGCCGCCGAAGGTGAAGATGACGGCGGAGCGGTAGCCGCGCTCCAGTTCGCCGTGCAGGACCGCGCCGGCCGAGCCCTCGGTCAGCGGTCCGGCCGCGGCGGTGACCTCCATCAGCCAGGCGTAGGCGTCCCGGCGGGCCTCGGAGCCGTAGACCTTGGCGGCCGAGGCGTCCTGGGGGGTGAGCGTGCCGCGCTGGACCGCGTCGACCATCCGCCAGTTCATCAGCTTCATGGCCTCCAGCCGGGCGTGGGTGCGGGCCAGCCGGCCGCGCACCCAGCCGAGGTCGAGGACCCGGCGGCCGTCGGCGAGTTCGGTGGCGGCCGCCCACCGGCGGACGTCGTGGAAGGCGCGCAGGGCCATGGTGCCGTGGGCGGCCAGGGTGACGCGTTCGTGGTTGAGCTGGTTGGTGATGATCCGCCAGCCCTCGTTCTCCCGGCCGACGCGGCGGGCGGCGGGGACGGTGATGTTCTCGTAGTAGCTGGCGGTGGTGTCGTGGGAGGCGAGGGTGTTGATCAGGGTGCAGGAGTAGCCGGGGTCACTGGTGGGGACCAGGAGGAGGGTGATGCCCTTGTGGGGCGGGGTGCCGGCGTCCGCGGGGGCGGTGCGGACCGCGAGCCAGACCCAGTCGGCGGTGTCCCCGTTGGTGGTCCAGATCTTCTGGCCGTTGACGACGTAGTGGCCGGTCTCCTCGTCGCCCTCGCGCACCGCGCGGGTCTTCAGGGCGGCGAGGTCGGTGCCGGCGTCGGGTTCGCTGTAGCCGATCGCGAAGTCGATCTCGCCGGAGAGGATGCGGGGCAGGAAGTACGCCTTCTGCTCGTCGGTGCCGAACCGCATCAGCGTGGGGCCGACGGTGTTGAGCGCCATCAGCGGCAGCGGGACGCCGGCCTGGGCGGCCTCGTCGAAGAAGACGAACTGCTCCATGGGGGTCAGCCCGCGGCCGCCGTACTCCGCCGGCCAGCCGACGCCCAGCCAGCCGTCCGCGCCCAGCCGGCGCACGGTCGCGCGGTAGAAGCGCTTCTGCGCGGCCGGGTCGGCGTACCGGGCGTAGGCGTTGTCCGGTACCAACGTGCCGAAGTACGCCCGCAGTTCGGCGCGCAGCCGCTGCTGTTCCGGGGTGTAGTCCAGGTGCACGGCCCCTCCACCAGGTCCAGGTCGGTCCGGTCCGGTCGCCGCGCGGTGCCGCGGCCGCCGCGCCGGGCACGGCCCGCCGGGTGCGCGGAGTCGTGGGGCACAGTAGAACGCGTTCCAGTAATCCGGAAGGGCGGCGGACGGCCGGGCGGCGGCGCGGCACGGCGCGGGGTGCGGCACGGCAAGGGCCCGGCGCGGCACCTGTCGGGTACCGTGCCGGGCCCGTCCGGACCCGCCGCGCCGGGCGGCCTCAGCCGGCGTACTTGGCGGCGTCGCCGGGCTGGACGCGGTTGCGCTGCACGTCCTTGCAGTACTTGACGTAGCCGGTGTTGGTGACGTGCTTGGCCGAGACCCAGGTCGACCGGTGCTCGCGGAGCAGGTACCAGACGTCGTTGCCGCGGATGTTCTGGGCGCGGACCTTGCAGACCAGGCCGACCTGGGTGCGGTTGCGGAGGTAGCCCCGCGGCGCGGAGTCCGTGCTGGGGTCCTGGCGCTCGTTCATCCCGCGGGCCGCGGTGACGGTGCCGTAGGGCTTGGCCGGGCCGGTCTGCGGCTGGGGGCGGGGCTGGGGCTGGGGTTTGGCCTGGGCCGGAGCCGCGACGAGCAGCGTCGCCCCCAGAGCGAGGGCCGTGGAGAGTGCGCCCGCACCGGCGGCGAGCTTCTTGCCTCGGGCCGCGAGGACCTCGGTCGTGGACATAGGGGTCTCCTGTTCTTGACGCGCGATGCCTTGACGCGCAATGCCACCCATTGGCGCGCTGCGGACATTACGCGCAAACCAGCCAGGAAATGTGGTGAAACGACGACCGGCGGCCGATCGTGTGATGCCGGCTGGGGCCGGTGGCGGAACGAAATCACCCGTCCCGCGGCGCGCCGGTGCGCGCGGTCAACCCTCCGTACCCGCCTGGTGGACGCCGAAGACGGCGCCCTGCGGATCGCGCACCATCGCGATCCGCGGGCCGTCCGGGACATCGGTCGGGGCCATCAGCAGCATCCCGCCGGACTCCGCGGCGCGGGCCGCGGTCCCGTCGACGGACGCCACCGCGAAGTACGGCAGCCAGTGCGGCCGGACGTCCTCCCGGTCGCGCGACTCCAGGGTGCACATCCCGCCGAAGTCGGCGCCCTCCAGGCCCCACTGCGCGTAGGCGCCCTGGGACCGGACGGTCCAGCCGAAGACCTCGGCGTAGAAGGAGACCGCGGCGTCCGGGTCGTCGGTGGCCAGCTCCACCCAGCCCAGCGAGCCGGGCCCGTTGAGCAGCTCGGCGCCGGGGAACGAGCGCGCCTGCCACAGGGCGAAGGCCGCGCCGGACGGATCGGCGAGCACCGCGAAGGTGCCCAGGTCGAACAGGTCCCGGGGGTCCACCAGGACGCTGCCGCCGGCCCGGGTGGCGGTCCGGACCAGCTCGTCGAGGTCGCGGGTGGCGAAGGTGACGGTCCAGGCCGTCGGCTGGCCCGGCGCGTACAGCGGGCTCGCCGCGGCGACCCGGTCGCCGTCCACGGAGAAGAGGGTGTACCCGCCGCTCTCCGGCCGCGGATCGGTCTCGGCGTGCCAGCCGAAGACCTCGCGGTAGTACACCGCCGCGGCCGGTACGTCCGAGGTGCCCAGCTCCACCCAGCAGGGCGCCCCGGGCGTGGGCTCTGTGATCTTCACGCGCTGCTCCGTCCTTGGCGCCGCGGCCGGGCGGCCCCGCGCGGGCCGCGCGGCGCCGGGCCTGTTCCGCTGCCGATCGTCCGACGGGCGGTGCGGGCCCGCAACCCGGCGCCGGACCGGCTCAGCGGCCGTGCGGGTGCGGCCGGCGGAGCCGGCGGCGGGCCGGGCGCGGGGCGTCCTGGGCGAAGGCGGCGGCCAGGTCGCGGGCGGCCGTCCCGGCGGCCGCGGCCGAGCGGGGGAACAGCGCCGCCTCGTACGCGCGGACGGCCTCGTCGGGGTCGGTCTGCCAGGTGTGCGCCTCGGCGAGGTGCCGGGCCAGTTCCCAGCCGTCGTACAGCGCGAGGTCGGCGCCCGGCCCGGAGAACGGCGTCATCAGGTGGGCGGCGTCGCCGAGCAGCGTCAGGCCCGGGGTGTGCGGCCAGGTGTGCGGCACCGGCAGGGCGAACAGCGGGCGGTCGGCGAACGGCTGGTCGCCGTCCCGGAGCAGCGCCCGCAGCCGCTCGTCCCAGCCGGTGAACCGGGCCAGCAGGACGGCCCGGACCGCCTCGGTGTCCGCGAGGGACACCCCGGCCTCGCGCGCCCAGTCCTGCGAGCCGCGCAGCGCCGCGTACACCCCGATCCGGCCGCCGGCCTCCCGCCGGGCGAGCAGGCCCTCGCGGCCGGACAGCGCGAGCAGGGTGCCGCGGCCGACGAGCTCGGCGGCGCCGGGGTGGCGGGTGTCCACGTCGTCCAGGGCGGTCTCGGCGTAGGACACCCCGGAGTGGTGCGGGGTGGCGTCGGAGAGCAGCGGGCGCACCCGGGACCACGTCCCGTCGGCGCCGATGACCAGGTCGAAGGCGGCGCTCCGGCCGTCGTCGAAGACCGCCTGGTGGCGGCCGCCGCCGCGCGGGTGCAGGGTCCGCAGGTAGGCGCCCCAGCGGACGGTGCCGGGCGCGAGCGCGGCCAGCAGCAGCCGGCGCAGCTCCCGCCGGCCGATGCCGCGGCGCTCGGCCGCCCCGGGGCCGGCGGCCTCCTCGCGCAGCACCTCGCCGGTGGGGGCGAGCAGCCGGGTCTCCGGTCCGGCGGGCCAGGAGGCGGCCCGGAACGCGTCCGCCAGCCCGGCCGCGCGCAGCGCCCGCCCGCCCGTGGCCCGCAGCTCCAGGGAGCCGCCGGGCGCCGGGCCCACCGGGCCGAGGTCGCGTTCCCAGACGGTGACCGGCACCCCGTACCGCTGGAGGATCCGGGCGCAGAGCAGTCCGCCGGGGCCGGCCCCGATGATCGCGATGCGGAACGTGGTGGGCGGCATGGCGCGGCGCTCCTCGTGCTCCTCGGTCCGCGGACCGTCTCGCTACCAGAGGAGCACAGTCACCCGCAAAGCGCGATCGGTGCCCGGCGCGGCCCCGGACCGGTCAGCCCGGGAGCGCCGTGAGCAGCACCAACGACCCTTCCAGGGCGGGCTGTTGGCGCAGTGCGCCGTACCGGGCGTCCCAGGTGCCGTCGGCCAGGTCGCGGCGCAGGGCGGCGGCGAAGCGCTCCCGGACCGGCGCGGCCACGAAACTCCACGCCGAGCACGCCTGGCGCGCCGCCGGGTCGAGCAGGCGCTCGGGCCGCCCGTAGTACGCCTCGTTGAAGCCGTCGGTGCAGTCGAACGGGACCGGCACCGGCGCCACGGTGACCGTGCCGCCCAGGGCGGACACCAGGTCGCCGAGCGCGGGGTAGCGGCGCGCCTCGGTGTCCAGGACCTCCGGGCAGTAGTCGTACAGCCAGAAGTCCCGCACCCGGTCCGGGTCGCAGGTCAGCACCACCACCGGGCCGCGCGCCACCCGGCGCAGCTCGCGCAGGCCGGCCGCCGGGTCGCTCCACTGGTGGACGCTGAAGGTGGTCAGCGCGGCGTCGAACGCGGCGTCGGGGAAGGGGAGTTGCTCGGCGACCGCGTCCACCGCGGGGGCCAGGTGGGCCGGCCGCTGGGCGCGCATCGCGGCGGACGGCTCGACGGGGGTGACCTCCCAGGGGCCCTCCTCGTACGACCCGGCGCCCGCGCCGACGTTCACGACCGTACGGGCGGCGCCGAGGGCTGCGTGGATCCGGGCGCCGATCCGGGGGTCGGGGCGGCGGTGGTCGCCGTACCCGCCGCCGACGGTCCCGTAGTCCACATCGCCGGCGCTGCCGTCCCGTGCACGTGCGTTCATGACGTGAACATATCAGCGGCGAGGGGCCGGAGGGCGGGGTTTGCCCGGAAGGGCGGCGGGCAGGCGGCGATCAGCGGAACGGCGCAGGATGGAACCACCCAGGAGGGAGGGCCACCGCCATGACCAGCGGTACGACGGACCACGGAACGGGGCCCGCGCCCAGGGACCCGCGACCGGTACCCCGCGACCCGGGGACGCCGGAGCCCGGTGCGGAGCCGGTGGAGGAGCCCGCGGCCGAGCCCGGCCCGGACCCCGTGCCCGAGGAGCCGCCGGGCGCCCGGCCGGGCGACCACCCGGCGCCCGAGCCACCGGACTGAGCCGGGCCGGTGCCGCCGCCCCCGGCCCCGCGGACCGTCCGGTTGCAGCGGCGCCACCCCCGGCGCAAGGTGAAAGCGATTCCGGTTCGGGCGCGTCGCGGACGTGCCGGCCGGCCCGCCCGGCACGCCGGGCCGATGTCGGGAGAGACGGCATGCTGCTGCCGGACAAGTCCGAGCTCGCCGCGCTGCTGCGGCGCTACCGCGTCTGGGAGCGGGTCGTGCTCGCCGACCCGCACGATCCGGCCGCCCGGCGCCGGCTGGAGGACCTCGCGTACACGCTGTGCGTCCTGATGGGCCGGCGCACCGTGCACGAGGCGATCATCGAGGCGGAGCACTACCTCGCGACCGCCCCGGCCGTCCCGCCGGCCGCCGAACGGCGCGAGAGCTGACCGGGCCGCCGCCCGGGCCGCGGCGGGCGGACGGCCGGCAACCACGCACATCACAAGCACAGGTGAGGGGCTCCATGGTGCGCATCGGATACACGATGATGACCGAGCAGGCAGGCCCCCGGGAGCTCGTCGGCCACGTGGTGGGCGCCGAGCGCGCCGGGTTCGACTTCTCGGTGACCTCCGACCACTACTTCCCGTGGCTGGCCTCCCAGGGCCACGCCCCGTACGCCTGGAGCGTGCTGGGCGCCGCGGCGCAGGCCACCGAGCGGATCCCGCTGATGACGTACGTGACCTGCCCGACCACCCGCTACCACCCCGCCGTGGTCGCCCAGAAGGCGGCGACCCTGCAACTGCTGTCCGGCGGGCGGTTCCGGCTCGGCCTGGGGTCGGGCGAGAACCTCAACGAGCACGTGGTGGGCGGCGGCTGGCCGCGCGCCTCGGTGCGGCTGGCGAAGCTGGCGGAGGCCATCGAGATCATCCGGGCGCTGTTCGCCGGCGGCGAGGTCACCCACCGCGGCCCGTACTACGAGGTGGCCGCGGCCAAGCTGTGGGACCTGCCCGACGAGCCGCCGCCGATCGGCGTCGCGGTCTCCGGCGACCGGTCCTGCGAGCTGGCCGGGCGCCTGGCCGACCTGGTGATCGCCACCGAGCCCAAGGCGGAGCTGCTGACCGCCTTCGACCGCCACGGCGGGTCCGGCAAGCCCCGGGTGGGCCAGCTGCCGGTCTGCTACGACCCCGACCGGAAGGCGGCCGTCGCCCGGGCGCACGACCAGTTCCGGTGGGCGCTGGGCGGCTGGGCGGTCAACTCCGAACTGCCGGGGACCGCGGCGTTCGCCACCGCGACGCAGACCGTGCGGCCGGAGGACGTCGCGGAGGCCATCCCGTGCGGCGACGACGTCGAGCGGTTCGTGGAGGCGGTACGGCCCTACGTGGACGCCGGATTCACCGAGGTGGCACTGGTCCAGATCGGCGGCGGCCACCAGGAACCGTTCCTGGAGTGGGCGGAGGCCAAGCTGCTGCCGGCGCTGCGCGAGCTGGGGAGCCGATGAGCGAGGTGCGGAAGACGGAGACCGGGACACAGACGGGGGCCGGGGCGGCGGTCCGGACCGCGCCGCCCCCCACGGCGGCGGGCGCGTCGCAGGCCGCGGCCCCGCTGGACGACGCGGAGCTGCGCGCCCTCGACGCGCACTGGCGGGCCGCCAACTACCTGTCCGCCGGGCAGATCTACCTGATGGCCAACCCGCTCCTGGAGGAGCCGCTGCGGCCCGAGCACATCAAGCCCCGGCTGCTGGGCCACTGGGGCACCTCCCCCGGCCTGAACCTCGTGCACACCCACCTCAACCGGGTCATCAAGGCCCGGGACCTGGACGCGCTGTGCGTGTGGGGGCCGGGCCACGGCGGGCCCGCGGTGCTGGCCAACTCCTGGCTGGAGGGCACCTACACCGAGACGTACCCGGACGTCACCCGGGACCGGGCCGGGATGGCGCGGCTGTTCCGGCAGTTCTCGTTCCCCGGCGGCGTGCCCAGCCACATCGCGCCGGAGACCCCGGGCTCGATCCACGAGGGCGGGGAGCTGGGCTACTCCCTCGCGCACGCCTACGGGGCGGCCTTCGACAACCCGGAGCTGCTGGTCGCCTGCGTGATCGGCGACGGCGAGGCGGAGACCGGGCCGCTGGCCGCGTCCTGGCACGGCACCACCTTCCTCGATCCGGTGCACGACGGCGCGGTGCTGCCGATCCTGCACCTCAACGGCTACAAGATCGCCAACCCGACGGTGCCGGCCCGGATGCCCGAGGACCAGCTGGACGCGCTGCTGCGCGGCTCCGGCCACGAGCCGCTGCACGTCACCGGCGACGACCCGGCCGAGGTCCACCAGGCGTTCGCCGCCGCCATGGACCGGGCGCTGGACCGGATCGCGGCCATCCAGCGGCGGGCCCGCGTCGAGGGCGACCGCACCCGCGCGCACTGGCCGGCGATCGTGCTGCGCACCCCCAAGGGCTGGACCGGGCCGCACGAGGTCGACGGGCAGCCCGTGGAGGGCACCTGGCGCGCCCACCAGGTGCCGCTGTCCGGCGTGCGGGACCACGCCGACCACCGGCACCAGCTGGAGCGGTGGCTGCGCTCGTACCGTCCCGAGGAGCTGTTCGACGAGGCCGGGCGGCCGCGTCCGGAGGTGCTGGCGTGCGTGCCCCGCGGCCGGCGCCGGCTGGGCGCCACACCGCACGCCAACGGCGGGCTGCTGCTGCGGGAGCTCCCGCTGCCGCCGCTGGAGCGGCACACGGTGGACGTCGCCCGGCCCGGCGCCGCCGCGCACGAGCCGACCCGGGTGCTCGGCGGGCTGCTCGCCGACGTCATGTCGGCCACCGCCGAGCGCCGCGACTTCCGCCTCGTCGGCCCCGACGAGACCGCCTCGAACCGGCTGGACGCGGTCTACGGCGCCACCGCCAAGGCGTGGCAGGCCGCGACGCTGCCCACCGACGAGCACCTCGCGCACGACGGCCGGGTGCTGGAGGTGCTCTCCGAGCACCTGTGCCAGGGCTGGCTGGAGGGCTATCTGCTCACCGGCCGGCACGGGCTGTTCTCCTGCTACGAGGCGTTCGCGCACCTCGTCGACTCGATGGTCAACCAGCACATCAAGTGGCTGCGGACCGCCCGCCGGCTGCCCTGGCGGCGCCCCATCGCCTCCCTGAACTACCTGCTCACCTCGCACGTCTGGCGCCAGGACCACAACGGCTTCTCGCACCAGGACCCCGGCTTCGTGGACCACGTCCTCAACAAGAGCCCCGAGGTCGTCCGGGTCTACCTGCCGCCGGACACCAACACCCTGCTGTCGGTGGCCGACCACGCGCTGCGCAGCCGCGACTACGTCAACGTGATCGTGGCCGGCAAGCAGCCGTGCTTCGACTGGCTGACCCTGGACCAGGCCCGCGCGCACTGCGCCCGCGGCGCCGGGGCCTGGGAGTGGGCGGGCACCGAGGACGGCACCCGGGAGCCGGACGTGGTGCTGGCGTGCGCCGGGGACGTGCCCACGCAGGAGACGCTGGCCGCCGCGGAGCTGCTGCGCCGCCATCTGCCGGAGCTGGCGGTGCGGGTGGTCAACGTCGTCGACATGGCCCGGCTGCTGCCGGCCGAGGCCCATCCGCACGGGATGCCGGACGCCGAGTACGACGCCCTGTTCACCCGCGACAAGCCGGTGATCTTCGCGTACCACGGCTACCCGTGGCTGATCCACCGGCTCGCCTACCGCCGCACCGGCCACCCGAACCTGCACGTCCGCGGCTACCGCGAGGAGGGCACCACCACCACGCCCTTCGACATGGTCGTCCGCAACGACCTGGACCGCTACCGGCTGGTCATGGACGTGGTGGACCGGGTGCCCGGACTCGGCGTCCGGGCGGTGGCGCTGCGGCAGGCGATGGCGGACGCCCGGACCCGCCACCACGACTGGATCCGGGAGCACGGCACGGACCTGCCGGAGGTAGCGGAGTGGACCTGGACCGGCTGAGCGCCGGGGCGGGCCGGCCCGGATGACCCGGTCGGCCCAGCGGGCCGGGGCCCGGCGCCCCTACGGCAGGCGGGGCCCCGGCGGCCGGACCTAGCATGGGACGCGGCACCGCACCGCACCCGTGAAGGCGGCTCCCATGCGCCCCACCGCGAAGTTCTCCATCAGCTTCGGCCTGGTCACGATCCCGGTCGCCGCCTACAACGCCACGGACTCCGCCGCCTCGGTGAGCTTCGTGCGGATCCACACCGCGGACGGCGGGCGGGTGCGCAACCAGCCGGTGTGCTCCCTGGAGGGCACCGAGGTCGCCCCCGACGAGATCGGGCGCGGCTACCGCACCGAGGACGACGCGGTGGTCCCGCTGAGCGACCAGGACCTGGACGCGCTGCCGCTGCCGACCGCGAAGACGCTGACCATCCTGGCGTTCGTGGCCGGCGGCGACATCGACCCGCTCCAGATGGGCAAGGGCTACTACCTGGGCGTGGACGGCCCGGCGGCGGCCAAGCCGTACGCGCTGCTGCGGGACGCCATGGAGCGGCACCAGCGGGTGGGGCTGGGGAAGATCGCGCTGCACGGGCGGGAGACGCTGGCCATGCTGCGGCCGGTGGAGGGGGTGCTGGTGATGCAGGTGCTGCTGTGGCCGCACCAGATCCGCCCGATGACCGGGGTCCTCCCCGAGCGCGAGGTGAAGGTCGCCGCCAACGAGGTGCGGGCCGCCGAGACGCTGATGGACTCGTTCGGCGAGCTGTCCGAGGAGGATGTGCACGATCACTACCGGGAGGCCCTGGAGGAGATCGTGGCGGCCAAACTCGCCGACCGGGAGCCGGAGTTCGAGACCGTCCGGGAGCAGCCGGCGGGGCAGGTCATGGACCTGATGGCGGCCCTCCAGGACAGCGTGCGGGCCGCGAAGCGGGCCCGCGGCGAACCGGCGGAGGAGGCCGGGGACAGCGAGGAGGCCGGGGAGGCCGCGGGCGCGGGCGGCGGTGCCCGGCGGTCCGGCCGTGCGGCGGCGAGGACCGCCCCGGCCCGGAAGACCACCGCGGGCGGGAAGACCACCGCGGGCGGGAAGACGGCGGCCCGGAAGACCGCGGGGTCCGGGACCGGCGGGCAGGCGGCGGGGTCGGCGTCGGCGAAGAAGGGCGCCGCGGCCGGGAAGAAGACCGCCGGCCGCGGGCGGAAGGCCGGCTGACCCGGTCAGCGGCAGCCGCTGCCGCCCGGCGGCGCCACCCCGTCCAGCAGGAACGCGTCCACCTTCTGCCGTACGCAGACGTCGCCGGACGGGTACGCGGCGTGCCCCTGGCCGTGGTAGGTCAGCACCACGCTGGAATTGCCCAGCGCCCGGGCCATGTTGGCGGCGCCCTGGTAGGGGGTGGCCGGGTCGTCGGTGGTGGCGACGAGCAGCGCGGGCGGCGCGTCGTGGGCGGCCACGTTCCGGGAGGTGTCGTCGCCGGGCACCGGCCAGTGGTAGCAGTCCAGCAGGGTGGGGGCGATGTCCGGGCCGAACAGCGGGGAGGCCGCGGTGAGTTCGCGCACGGCGCGGGGGTAGTCGGCGGGGCCGTAGCGCTCGGAGGTGTCCCGGCAGCTGATCGCCCGCAGGGCCAGCTGGTCCTGGGAGGGCATCGCCTCGGTGGCGCTGCCCTCCGCGGTCCCGGCCGCGCTGCCGCCCCCGCCGCTGAGCTGGAGGATCCCGCCGGCGTCCCCGGACAGCAGCCGCGCCAGCGCGTCCCGCAGCGCGGGCCAGCTGCCCCGGCTGTAGAGGGCCTCCCGCAGGGCGTAGGCGTAGGTCGTGCCGTCCACGTCGGTGCCGTTCGCCCGCGCCGGGTGGGCGTTCAGCTTCCCGTACCAGGCGGTCAGCTGGTGCTCCACGGAGGTGGTGTCGCCGCTGAGCGGGCAGCCGTTGCGCGCGCAGTCGGCGGCGAAGTCGTCCAGCACCCGCTGGAAGCCGCGCGCCTGGTCCACGGCGGTCTGCCAGGTGTTCCGGGTCGGGTCCTCGACGCTGTCCAGGACCATCCGGCCGGTGGTGCGGGGGAAGGTGTGCGCGTATACCGAGCCGAGCCGGGTGCCGTACGAGAAGCCCAGGTAGCTGAGCTTGGGGTCGCCGGTCGCGGACCGCAGCACGTCCATGTCGCGGGCGGCGTCGGGGGTGCCGACCCAGGGCAGCAGGGGGCCGGAGTAGCGGCCGCACGCCTCGTTGATGCGCTGCTGGTTCGCGGCGAGCGCGGCGGCGCCCTGGCCGCCGGCCGGGGTGAAGCTCTTGCCGCAGTTGATCGGGTCGGTGTGGCCGGTGCCGCGCGGATCGAAGCTCACCAGGTCGTAGCGCTGTCCGAGGCCGGCGAAGGTGGCGCTGTTGGCGAGCAGGTAGTCGACGCCGGAGTCGCCGGGACCGCCGGGGTTGATGACCAGCGAGCCGAGCCGCTTGCCGGGACCGGTCGCGGGCAGCCGGACGAGCTGGACGCGCAGCGTGCCGCGGTCGGGGTGGCGGTAGTCGCGCGGCACCTCCAGCCGGGCGCACTGGAACCGGCCCGCGGAGCCGGGCGGCGGCGCGGCGCCGGGCGGGGCCGGGGACCCGGAGCCGGCCGTACCGGTGCCGCCGAAGCCCGCCGGGCAGGTCTGCCAGGCCGGGTGCTGGCCGTAGAAGCGGGTCAGGTCCGGTCCGCCGGGGGCGGAGGGCGCCGGGGCCGCCCGGACCGCCGGGGCCCCCGCCAGGGCGCCGGCCAGCGCACCCGCCGCCAGCACCGCGAGGGCTCCGCGAACACCCGGCATACCCCGAGCGTAGGACCGCGGCACCGGCCGGGCATCCGGACCCCGCGGCGGCCCGGCCGCGGCACTCCCCCGCCGTGCGCCGCCCCCGGGCCCGCCCGGCCGCGCGCCGCCGGCCGCCCTGCTCGGGGCGCCAGTCGAAGGGGAAGTGCTTGCTCGACCCGCCGCGGTACGGCCGGGAGAAGGCGAACCCCTCGGCCCGGTCGTCCCGTACCACGCCCCAGGTCGCGACCTGCCCCGGCCCGACCAGGTCAGGGTGATCCAGCACGCCCGCCATATACCCCCTGGGGGTACTGGCCAGCACACGGCGGAGCATAGCAACCAATACCCCGGGGGTAGCTGTTGCCCGGCTCCCACGGCGCTCCGGCTTCCCTCCTCCTGCGCGCGGCGGTCACCTGCCGCCGGCGTCCGGTGCCGCGGCGCCGGGCCGCCGGTCGTAGGTGAGGAAGGCCGCTCCGCTCGGGAGGACGGTGTGGTCGGCGAGCCCCCAGGCAGCGGGCGAGAACGGCGCCTGCCGGCCGAACAGGGGTATGCCGGAACCGATGGTGAGCGGACTGAGCTTGACGATCAGCCGGTCGATCTCCCCGTAGAGGGCACCGGCCAGCTCCCCGCCGCCGACGAGCCAGATGTCCTTGCCCGCACCCCGCTTCAACTCCCGTACGGCCGCGACCGGATCGCCGCCCACGACCTCGACAGCGGGGTCCGGGCTCTCGGTGAGCGTCCGGGAGAAGACCACGTGGGTGAGGTGCGGGTAGGCGTCGGTGACGCCGGCATCGAGGCCGACCTGGTAGCTCCGGCGCCCCTCGACGACGGTGTCGAAGCGGGTGCCCTCGGCGGTGACGCCGAGCGCGGCCCGGGCCGGTCCGGGAAGGGTCTCGGGGTACTCCTCGATGAGGTGCTGGAGGTAGTCCTCGGCGGGCGTCCAGAAGCCGCCGGGGCCGGAGGGGTCGGAGCCGTCGGGACCGGCGATGGAGCCGTCGAGCGTGACGGCGACGAGGTACACGAGCTTGCGCACAGCGGATTCCTTGCTCTGCGCCCGCGCGCCGGGGTCAGACCCCGGGGGCGGACGGCGGGTTGACGGACGGAGCGAGGATCCGCTCCACGGCACGGTCGATCAGTTCCTCGCGCCGGCCGGCGGGGATGACGTCGGGCAGCGTGAGCTGCTCGACGATCAGCCAGTTGACGGCGAGGTGGAGCAGCAGGACGGCGGTCGGGTCGCCGGGCAGGCCCGCGGCCACGTGCCGGGCGACGTTCTCGTCGAGGTCGGCGCGGACCCGCTCGGTGAGCAGCCGGCGCAACTCCGGCCGCCGCAGGGCCTCCAGGCGGAGTTCCAGCATCGCCACGTAACCGGAGCGGAAGGCGGTGACCCGGCCGATGGTCTCGCGCAGCATCGCGGCGTACGACGCGGTGTCCCGCACCCCCGCGAAGGCGCGGGCCAGTTCGGCCTCGCCGGGCCGGAGCCGTTCGTAGACCCGGGCGCCGGTCTGGACGAGCAGGTCGTCACGGTTGCGGAAGTAGTTGGTCGCGGTGCCCAGGGGCACCGCCGCCTCCTTGTCGACCGCCCGCTGGGTCAGGCCGCGCGAGCCCTCGCGGGCGAGCAGCTCGATGGCGGCGTCGAGCAGCGCGGCCCGGCGGGCCGGATTCTGGCGCATCGCAGGCTCCTCGGGACCGGGTGGATGAGCACGGGGAGAAGCAAAGCACGGCGGGTGAAGTACGTCAATCGAAGTGGTCAGGTTCCCCGGAGCACGCCGCCGTCGCGGCGCCACCGTTCAGGTGAAGGGCGCGGGGTCCGGCGGGCCAGTGCACGGGCGCCCGGGGCGGCGGACGGCCCGCGGGGGGTGCGGGCGGGCGCGCGCCGCGGCGCGTGCGCCGCAGCATCGCCCCGTGCGCAACCGATACCGGCGGGGCCGCCGCGCGGCGCTGCACACCGCGGTGCCCGGCCCGATACTTGACCCCCCGAAGACCCCACGCAGGAAGGTCACCCGATTGGCTGATAGTCGGTCAGGGAAGGCAGCAACGAGTCGGCGTCGGTACCGCCGGAATCCACCGTGCGGCACCGGGGACCACCCGGTCCGGCGGTCCGCGGGACCGGCACCGGCCCGGTAGAACGCCGGTCCCAGCGCTGCTTGCCGAGCTCACCAGGAGGTACCCGTGAAAATGCTCATCAACGTCCCCGAGACCGTGGTCGCGGATGCGCTGCGCGGGATGGCCGCGGCACATCCGGAGCTGGTGGTGGATGTGGAGAACCGGGTCGTCGTACGGCGGGACGCGCCGGTGGCCGGAAAGGTGGCCCTGCTCTCCGGCGGGGGCAGCGGGCACGAGCCGCTGCACGGCGGGTTCGTGGGCCCCGGGATGCTGGACGCGGCGTGTCCGGGCGAGGTGTTCACCTCGCCGGTGCCCGATCAGATGGTGCGGGCCGCGGCGGCGGTGGACAGCGGGCGCGGCGTGCTGTTCGTGGTGAAGAACTACACCGGCGACGTGCTGAACTTCCGGATGGCGGCGGAGCTGGCCGAGGACGAGGGGGTGCAGGTCGCCACCGTGCTGGTGGACGACGACGTGGCGGTGACCGATTCGACGTTCACCGCCGGGCGGCGCGGCACCGGCGCCACGCTCTTCGTCGAGAAGATCGCGGGAGCGGCCGCGGAGGAGGGCATGCCGCTGGAGCGGGTGGAGGCGCTGGCCCGGCAGGTGGTGGCGGGCTCGCGCAGCTTCGGGGTGGCGCTGAGTGCCTGCTCGACGCCCGCCAAGGGCGGACCGACGTTCGAACTCCCCGACGGCCAGCTGGAGTTGGGGGTGGGCATCCATGGCGAGCCGGGGCGGGAGCGGCGCGGCATGATGACCTCCCGGGAGATCGCCGAGGTGGCGCTGGAAGCGGTGCTGGAGGACCTCCCGCCGCGGCTCCCGGTGCTGGTGCTGGTGAACGGGGCTGGGGCGACCCCGCTGCTGGAGCTGTACGGCTTCGCCGCGGAGGTGCACCGGGTGCTCGACGAGCGCCGGGTACCGGTCGCCCGTACGTTGGTGGGGAACTATGTGACCTCGCTGGACATGGCCGGCTGCTCGGTGACGCTGTGTCAGGCCGACGAGGAACTGCTGCGGTTGTGGGACGCCCCGGTGCAGACGGCCGGGTTGCGGTGGGGGCGGTAGCGGTGGCGGGGCGCACCGTGGAAAGCCGTTGGGAAGCGGCCGGCGGAACGGTTCCGGCCGGCGGACGTCAGGGCTCGGGGCCGGTTGTGCAGAGGGGTGATGGTGTGGACGCGGTGCTGGACGGCGGGTTCGTGGTGCGGTGGCTGACCGCCGCGGCGGGACTGGTGGAGCGGGAGGCGGAGCGGCTCACGGAGCTGGACTCGGCCATCGGGGACGCCGACCACGGGGCCAATATGCAGCGGGGGTTCGCCGCCGTGGTGAAGACGGTGGACACCCGGCCCCCCGGGACACCGGGGGCGGTACTGATAGCCGCCGGGCGGCAGTTGATCTCGACGGTGGGCGGGGCCTCCGGACCGCTGTACGGGACGCTGCTGCGGCGGGCCGGGAAGAGCCTGGGCGAGGCCCCGCAGGTGACGGTCGGCGAACTACAGACCGCGCTGCGGGCCGGTGTGAAGTCCGTCCAGGAGCTGGGCGGCTCGGCGCCGGGCGACAAGACCATGCTGGACGCGCTGGTGCCGGGCGTGGAAGCGCTGGCGACCTCCTTCGAGGCGGCCGCCGGGGCGGCGGAGCAGGGGGCGCGGGACACCGTGCCGATGCTCGCCAGGAAGGGTCGGGCCAGCTACCTCGGTGAGCGGAGCATCGGGCACCAGGACCCGGGCGCGACCTCGTCGGCCCTGCTGTTCGCGGCGCTCGCGGAGGCGGCCCGATGAGCGCCGGGGAGGCCCTGGTCGGCGTGGTGCTGGTGTCGCACAGCAAGGCGGTCGCCGAGTCGGTGGCGGCCCTGGCGGCCGGGCTGGCCGGGGACGGCGGCGCGAAGGTGCCGCTGGCGGCGGCCGGCGGCACACCGGACGGCGGGCTGGGGACGAGTTCCGAGCTGATCGCGGCCGCGGCCCGGGAGGTGGACCGCGGGGCGGGGGTGGCGCTGCTGGTCGACCTCGGCAGTGCGGTGCTGACCGTGAAGGCGATGGTCGCCGAGGGCGACGAACTCCCGGAGGACTCCCGGCTGCTGGACGCGCCGTTCGTGGAGGGGGCGGTGGCCGCGGTGGTCACCGCCTCGACCGGGGCCGACCTGGCGGCGGTCGCGGCGGCGGCCGGGGAGGCGTACGACTACCGCAAGGAGTGAGCGCCGCCCGCCCCGGCGCCGGGACCGCGGTGGCGGTGCCCGGCGTCAGGGCTTGCGGGCGACGGCGGCGTAGCAGGCGGCCTCGGCGTCGGTGACGTGGCCGGCGTCCTCGGGGTGGTCGGGGCGCCAGTGGTGGGAGAGGGTGACGCCGGGGTCGAGGAGTTCCCAGCCGTCGAAGAAGCGCAGGAACTCCGCGCGGGTGCGGAACTCCAGGGCGGTGCCGGCCTCCCGGTAGATCCGGGCGACCTCGTGCATCGCCTCGGGGCTGAGGTCAGCGGTGGCGTGGGTCATCGCCAGGGTGCTGCCGCTGGGCAGGGCGGCCTTGAGGGTCTCCACGACGGTGTGCGCGCGGTCCCGGCCGTCGTCGGTGACGAAGTGCATCAGCGCGTTCAGGCTCAGCGCGACCGGGCGGGTCAGGTCGAGGGTGGCGCGCAGCTGCGGTGCGGCCAGGAGGGCGCCGGGGTCGGTGACGTCGGCCGGGACGTAGGCGGTCCGGCCCTCGGGGGTACCGCGCAGCAGGGCGGCGGCATGGGCCAGGACGATGGGGTCGTTGTCGGTGTAGACGACCCGGGCCCCGGGGGCGACGCCCTGGGCGATCTCGTGGAGGTTGGGCGAGGTGGGGATGCCGGTGCCGATGTCGAGGAACTGGCGCAGGCCGGCGGCGGCCAGGTGCCGGGTGGCGCGGTGCATGAACGCGCGGTTGGTGCGCGCGGCCACCAGGGCGGCCGGGAAGACGCCCAGCACCCGGCCGGCGGCGAGCCGGTCGGCCAGGAAGTTGGTCTTGCCGCCGAGCAGGTAGTCGTAGATCCGGGCCGAGTGCGCCCGGTCCAGTTGCAGGTCCACCACGGGCCCGTGTCCGCTCACCGCACCGCCTCCCACCGTGGGCCGTTGCCCCGTCAGAGGGAACTGCCCGGTGGCCGCGGCTTCATGCGCCGGGCGCCCGCCGGGTGTGCCGGGGCGGCCGCGCGGGCGTGGCCGGATCCGGGCGACGGGTAGTCATATGAATACGGAGCGCAGGATTATTTGCGGAGCGGTGCCACAAAACGGCGCGGTGTCCTGTTCATTGGAAGGTGAGGGCGCACGGTCCTCCCGGCGCGGTCACCGCACACGGTGGCGCCGCGGCGGTGCACCGCGAGCGGAACGAGGACGGCGCGTGAGCGAAGACCGGGACCGACGCCTGCCGACCGGGGAGCCGGCCCGCGCCGCCACCGCGGAGATAGCCGTCGGCCCGCAGGAATCGGGGCGGCGGCTGACGCTCACCTTCGAGGCGTTCTGGGCCACCCACGCCGGCAAGTGGCTCGCCTACGCCTATCTGCACACCGGCGGCCGCGAGGCCGCCCGCGAGGTGGCCCGGGCCGCGTACGAGCGGCTGCGGCGGGTGTGGCCGCACGCGCTGCGGCAGGCGTCGGTGGAGGCGTACGCCTGGGCGGTGCTCAAGGAAGAGGTCATGGAGTGGCTCTACGACCGGCGGCAGCCGACCGCGCTCACCGGGACCGCCGCCTTCGCCGTCGTCACCCACGCGCTGCTGCGCGAGTGCCAGCAGCAGTTCGCGATGCTGGAGAGCCAGTTGGGGCTGTACGCGGCGATCTCCCGGCTGCCGGAGCGGCAGTGCGACGTGATCGTGCTGCGGCACGTCATCGGCTACGGCGACGCGCAGATCGCCGCGCTGCTGGGGGTGGACGAGGTGACCGTGCGCTCGTACGCGAGCCGGGGCAGGCGGAAACTGGCCGCCGCGCTCGGCATCGACCAGGGATGACCGGCCCGGACGGGGCCCGGAGGAGGGGGAGCGGACGATGACGGGACCGGACGGACCGGCGGCCGGGCCGGCGGGCGGACGGCGGGAGACGGTCGAGACGCTGCTCAGCGCCGCCGCGGCGGTGGCCGGAATCGGCGGGCTGGCGGATTTCGGCGCCCTGGACGCCACCGGCGCGCTCGACGGGCTGGGCCGGGAGACGCCGGCCGCCGGGCCGGTGGACCCGGCGGCACTGCGGCCCGGGCGGCCCGCGCCCAGCGGCTATCCCACCGCGCGGGACGAGGCGACGCACGAACTGGCGCTGGCGTGTGCGCTGGTGGTCAACGCGGCGGCGGCCGCGGCGAGTCTGGAGCGGCTGGTGGACGACCACCGCATCGACCCGGAGGGCGCGCTGGTCTTCGGCTGCCTGCTGCACATCGCCGGCCGGGACGGGGCGGCGCGCTTCTGGTGGCACTTCGGCGCCGGGGCCGGCAGCCGGACCGCCGCGTACTGCCTGTATCTGGCGCACCGCCGGGACGGGGAGTTCCGCGACGCGGCCTACTGGCGCGGACAGGCGGCGCACGGGCCCGGCGAGGAGCCGCGGGCGCCGGTGGCGTGGGACGAGCGGCAGCTGCTGCCGGACGAGGCGCGGCACAACCTCCTCGTGCAGTGGCACAGCGGGCTGGCGCCGAGCCTGCCGGCCGCGCTGGAGCAGGTGATCAATCAGCTGGTGGTGGACGGCGACGACGAGGACTTCGGCGCCATCCCCCGCCCGTCGCCCACGCTGGTGGCGGACCTGGGGCGCGCGTTCCGCTGACACAGGACCGCGCGGGGCGGCACCGGGCGATCGCGGTGCCGCGCCGCCGCACGCGGCACAGGGGGGCCGGTGTCCGCCGCCGGCCGCCGCGAGGGGCTACCGGAACGTCACACTCAGGAGTAACGTGCGCCCGCCGGCGACCCGTCCCCCGCAGGCGTGAGTCAGTCGGCGGGGCCGTCGCCGGCGGCCGGCGGCCAGGCCGGGCGGCAGCCGTCCGGCACCGCGGCCAGGGCGTGGCCGACCGTCGGGTAGCAGGAGAAGACGCCCAGCGACTGCGTGCCGACCAGCAGCTTGTGCATCCGGCCGCCCAGGGACGCCAGCAGCAGCCGGCCCTCCAGGCGCCGGCACAGCCACTCCAGGGCGAGCAGGCAGCTCAGGCCGCGGGAGTCGCAGAACCGCAGGGCGGTCAGGTCGAGCACCAGGAAGCGGTGGCCGGCCGAGACGATCGACCGCGCCTCGGCGAGGAAGTCCTGCTCGGTGCGGAGGTCCAGCTCCCCGCTGACCCGCAGCACCGCGCACTCGTCCTCCTGGACGAGTGCGGTGACCGCCAATGACCGCATTTCCGAGCTCATGCCGTCCAGCCTAAGCACCTCCTCCGGTGGCACCAGCGGGGCGGCCGGGGCGGTACCGGTGCCCGGCCGGGTCAGCCGCCGCGTCCCGACCCGCCGGCCAGGACGTCCGCCAGCCGGTCCAGGAACGCCACCTGCGCCGTGACCAGCCGCTCCCGGGCCCGCTGTGGCGTGCACCACGCCACCCGGTCGATCTCCGGAAAGCTGCGCACCACCCCGGAGCCGCGCGGCCACTCCGTCTCGAACGTGCCGGGTGCGATCCGGTCCGGGTCGAGGTCGCCCGCCACCGCCCAGACGGTGACGACCTTCCCACCGGCCTGGCGGACGTCCCCCAGCGGCACGTACCGGCCGTCCGGCGGCGGGACGCCCAGCTCCTCGGCGAACTCCCGCCGGGCGGCGGCCAGCGGCTCCTCGGGCGGCCGGTACTCGCCCTTGGGCACCGACCAGGCACCGGCGTCCCGGCGGGCCCACAGCGGCCCGCCCATGTGCGCCAGCAGCACCTCGGTGGCGCCGTCCGCGCCGCGGCGGTGCAGCAGCAGTCCGGCGCTGCGCTTCCCGGCCATCGCGGCCCTCCCTCCGCTCTCAGTCCGGTACCCCGTGCGCGGCGCGCACGGTGTCGAGGGTGTCGGCCTCCGCGGCCGTCTTGTCCTCCCGGTAGCGCACCACGCGGGCGAACCGGAGGGTGATGCCGGCCGGGTAGCGCGGGGAGGTCTGGAGCCCGTCGTAGGCGATCTCCACGACCAGTTCGGGCCGCACCGTCACCACGTGCCCGTCGTCGGCCACCGCCAACTCCCGCAGGCGGGCGGTCTGCCAGTCGAGGGTGGCGTCGGTGAGCCCCTTGAAGGTCTTGCCCAGCATGGCGAAGCCGCCGTCCGGCCGGCGCGCCCCGAGGTGGAGGTTGGAGAGCTTGCCGGTGCGGCGGCCGTGCCCCCACTCGGCCGCCAGCACCACCAGGTCCAGGGTGTGGACGGGTTTGACCTTGAGCCAGGCGGCGCCCCGGCGGCCCGCGCTGTAGGGCGCGTCGAGCGCCTTGACCACGACGCCCTCGTGGCCGCGGCGCAGGGTGCGCGCGAAGAACTCCGCGGCGGCGGCCCGCTCCCCCGGGTCGTCCGGGTCCGCGACGACGTGGCGGCGCACCCGGGCCGGCTCCGGTACCAGGGCGGCCAGTTCGGCGTGCCGCCGTTCGCCGGGCAGGTCCAGCAGCGCGCGGTCGCCGACGGCGAGCAGGTCGAAGAAGACCGGGGTCAGCGGGAGCGCGGCCCGGGCCGCGGCGACGTCCGTACGGGAGCCGAACCGCCCGGCGACCCGCTGGAACGGCACCGGCCGGCCGTCCGCGTCCAGCCCGATCACCTCGCCGTCCAGGACGAACCGCTCGGCGGGCAGCTCCCGGGCCAGCGCGGCGACCTCGGGCAGCCGGGCGGTGACCTCGTCGAGGGTGCGGGTGTGGATCCGCACGTCCGGGCCGTCGCGGTGCACCTGCACCCGGATGCCGTCGAGCTTCTCCTCCACCGCGCAGCGGCCGAGCCGGTCGAGGGCGTCCTCGACGGAGGCGGCGGTCCGGGCGAGCATCGGGCCGACCGGCCGCCCGACGCTGAGCCGGACCCCGGCCAGCGCCGCCGGGCCGCGGGCGAGCAGGTCGCGGGCGACGCCGGGCAGCGAGCCGGTGAGCATCACGGCGCGCCGGACCTCGTCGGGGGGCGCGCCGGTGGCGGCGGCGACCCCTTCCGCGGCGAGCGCGTCCAGGGCGCCCTGGCGGACCTCGCCGGTCAGCAGGCCGGTCAGGAAGCGCTGCTCGGGGGCGGTGGCGGCGGCCAGCAGCTCCCGGACCCGGCGCCGCCGCTCGGCCTGGGCGCCGGGCCCGGCGACACCGGCCAGGCCGGTCAGTGCGGTGTCCACCTCGCGGACGGTGAGGGTGGCCCGGCCGGCCGGCGGCGGCGGTTCGCGCAGCGCGCTCCAGCCGACGCCGATCCGGCCCTGGGGCAGCCGGCCGGCCAGGTAGGGGATGACGACCGGGGCGTCGTCGGGGTCGGCGGCCCGGAACAGGTCGGCCAGCAGTGCGGTCTTCCGCGACCGGGCCGAGGTGGCGGCGACCTCCGCGGACACCTGTGCGAGAGCGGCGAGCAGCATACGGTCATCCTGCCCCCGCACGCCCGCGACCGCTCCTGCACCTTTCCGCCGCCCCGGCCGGGCGCCGGGCGTCAGCCCGCGCCGCCCGCCCGGTGGACGATCTCGCCGCCGACCACGACGGTCTCCGCGACGGTGCCGGGGATCTCCTCGGGGGCGGCCCGCAGGATGTCCCGGGAGAGCACGGTGAAGTCGGCGAGCTTGCCGACGGTCAGCGAACCCCGCTCGTCCTCCAGGAAGTTGGCATAGGCCGAGCCCATCGTGTAGGCGTGCACGGCGGTCTCCACGCTGACCGTCTCCTCGGGCTGCCAGGGCGCGCCGCCGCCGAGCGGCCGGCGGGTGACGGCGGTGTAGATGCCGATCATCGGGTCCATCTCGGCGACGTTCCAGTCGCTGGAGAAGGCCAGCACCGCGCCGGCGGTGTGCAGGCTGCGCATCGGCCACGCCTTGTGCCAGCGCTCCGGGCCGACGTTCTCAGCCCAGTCCTGGCCGGGCCCGGCGATCTCCGGGGCGCAGTGCCGGGGCTGCATGCAGGCGACGACGCCCAGGGCGGCGAAGCGCGGGGTGTCGGCCGGGTCCAGGCATTCGACGTGCACGACCTGGTGGCGGGCGTCGCGCGGTCCGTTGACCGCCCGGGCCCGTTCGACGGCGTCCAGGACGGTGCGGATGCCGCGGTCGCCGGTGGCGTGCACGAAGCACTGGAAGCCGCGGGCGTCGAGCCCGACCAGCAGCTCGCCGAACTCCTCCGGGGGGTAGAAGGTCTCGCCCCGGTGGTGGCCGCAGCCGGTGTACGGCTCCAGGAGGGCCGCGGTGCGCGGTTCGACGACGTCGTCGATGTAGAGCTTGAGCGGGCCGACCCGCAGCCGGTCGTCGGCGAAGCGGCGGGCGGCGGCCGCGAAGTCGTCCAGGTCGGCGTCGGTGGTGCCGCGCGGGTGGAAGAGCGCCGCGACGATCCGCGAGCGGAGCCGGCCCTCGGCCCGGGCGCGGGCGAAGAGGGCGAGGTCGTCCAGGGAGTTCTGGGGTTCCACGACGGTGGTGATGCCGAACCGGATGGCGTCGTCCAGGCTCTTGGCGAGCCGCCCGTACTGGCGGTCGGCGGCGGCCCACGGGACACCCAGCTCCTGGAGGGCGCGGTGGCCGTCCCGGGAGAGGCCCTTGACGGCGAAGTCCTTGATGAATCCGGTGGGTTCGCCGGTCTCCGGGTCGGTCTCGGCCTCGCCGAACGGCAGGCTGGTGCGGTCCCGGTCGATGCCCAGGCGGCGCAGGGCCGCGGTGTTGAGCCAGGCGGTGTGCACGTCGTAGCTGAGGACGAAGGCGGGGGTGTCGCCGGTGGCCGGGTCCAGGTCGGTGGCGCGCGGCATCCGGCCGCCGGGGATCGCGGAGTAGTCGAAGGCTTCGGCCTCGATCCACTCGGCGTCGGGGTGGGCGGCGTGCCAGTCGCGGATCCGGCGGTGGATGGCGTCGAGGGTACGGACGCCGGCGAGCTGGACGCAGGCGTCGTCGGAGCCGAGCCGGACGTGGTTGTGGGCGTCGATGAAGCCGGGCAGCACCAGTCGGCCGCCGGCGTCGAGGACCGCGGTGTCCGGGCCGGTCCACGCGGCGGCGCCGCCGTCCGCGCCGATCCAGGCGATCCGCCCGTCGCGGACGGCGAGCGCCTGCGCCTCGGGCAGATCGGGGTCGACGGTGTGGATGCGGGCGCCGGTGAGGACCAGGTCGGCGGGGCCGGCCGGGGCGGTACGGGACATCGGGAGGGTCTCCTGGGTCGTGCGGTGGTACGGGGATGTGGGGGGCGAGGGATCTCGGGGGCGGGGAAGGGCGGGGACTCGGAGGTACGGGGCGGGGCGGCGCCGGGCTGCGGCAGCCGGGGTGCGGCTCAGGCCGCCGGGTGGGGCGCGGCCTCGGGCGGGGCGGGGAACGGGGTGGTGGCGGCGACCGTCCGGCGGGCGAGCGCCCAGTAGACGAGGCCGGCGACCGGCGCGCCGAGGAGGGTGAGGTCGGCGCCGCCCAGGGGGGCCACCAACGGACCGGTCCACAGGTCGGAGTGGCAGGTCAGGGCGGCGAAGAGCATGCCGGTCAGCAGGGCCGCCAGGCCCGCGGGGTGGTAGCCGGCGCGGTACCAGTAGCCGCCGGCCGGCCCGCTGTGCAGGGCGCGGGTGTCGTAGCGGCAGCGGCGCATCAGCATGTCGGCGAGGAAGACGCCGCCCCAGGGTGCGAAGACGATGATCAGCAGGGAGAGGAAGGAGAGCAGCGACTCGGTGAAGTCGGTGAGGAAGAGGGCGCCCAGCGCGCCGAGCGCGGTGACCGCGGCACTGATCCAGATCGCCTTGGCACGGCTCCAGGGGATGCCCAGGACCTGGAGGTTCAGGCTGGAGGAGTAGAGCGTGATGATCGAGTTGGTGACCGAGCCGAGGAGCACCAGGGCGAGGAAGACGGCCTGGAACCACCCCGGGAGCAGCCGCTCGGTCCCGGCCACCGCGTCGGTCATCTCGGTGCGGGTCGCCGCGGCCGCCCCGATGACGCCGAGCGCGGCCGAGGAGAGGAAGCCGCCGAGCGCGCCCCACCAGGTCAGCGCGCGCAGCGAGGTGGTCCGCGGCAGGTAGCGGGTGTAGTCGGCGGGCATCGGCACGTACGAGACGGGGCCGGCGAGCATGACGACGAAGGCCAGGCTCCAGCCCGCGGCGCCGGCGGGGCCGGCCGGGGCGGTGGCGTGCACACCGGGGACCACCAGCACCAGCAGCGCGGCGAAGCCGGCGGCCAGGACGTAGGCCATCTGGCGTTCGGCGAACTGGACGGTGGCGTGGCCCCACATGGCGACCGCGAAGGTCAGCGCGAGGGTGATCAGCAGGGCCAGCGCGCGGGCGGCGGCGCCCCCGTGCCAGCCGAGGTCGGCGAAGAAGGCTTCCAGGGCGAGGGTGCCGACGACCGTGCTGACGATGGTGTAGCCGATGCTGACGATCCAGTTGAGCAGTCCGGCGGGCCAGTTGCCGCGGACGCCGAAGGCGGCCCGGGAGATCACCAGGGTGGCGGTGCCGGTGCGGACGCCGCTGAGGCCGGCCGCGCTGATGGCGAAGAAGGACAGCCCGCCGAGCACGATGACGGCGGTGGCCTGCCAGAAGGTCAGTCCGAAGGAGACCGCCAGGGCGCCGTTGATCACGTAGGTGAAGGTGAGGTTGGAGCCGAACCACAGCCAGAAGACGTCCTTGGCGCTGCCGTGCCGCTCCCCGTCCGGGATCGGGTCGATGCCGTGGGTCTCGACCCGGAAGACCTCGTCGGTCTCCGGCGGGCCCGCGGCGCGGTGCCGGTCCGCGGCACCGTCCGGATCGGCGGTGCCGGTCCTCCCGGTGTCCGGCTGCTGCTGTGCCATCGCGCCCGCCTCTCCGCACCCACCCGCGGTGCATGCCTGTACGTGCCGGCCGAACGCCGAACGTTCTTGAACGCCGTTCTTGAATGCCGTTCTAATTTCTAGAACGGCATTCAAGATGTGGGACGACTCCCCCGCCCGTCAAGACCCCTGCGCGAAGTCGCCGGTAGGGTCGGCCGGAGGCGGCGGCGGGCAGCGGGCCGGCGGACACGAGCGAAAGGCACTCAAGGTGGCGCGGGCGGCACGACGGCGCGACGGGCACATCGCCCGGGAGCGGATGCTGGAGGAGGCGATGGCGGCCATCGCCGAGGACGGGCTGGCCGCGCTCACCATGTCCGCCCTCGCCGAGCGGCTGGGCACCAGCGGCGGCCACATCCTGTACTACTTCGGCAGCAAGGACCTGCTGCTGCTGGAGGCGCTGCGCTGGAGCGAGGCGGCGCTCGCCGGGGAGCGCGCGGACCTGCTGGCGCGGCGGCTCACCGCCGAGCGCAAACTCGACCTCTTCCTGGAGCTCTACCTCCCGCGCGGGCCGCGCGACGCGCGCTGGATGCTGTGGATCGAACTGTGGGCCCGCACCCCCGCCAACGAGGCGCTGCACCGCGCCCAGGAGGAGATGGACCAGGGCTGGCAGGACGATCTGGCGGCGCTGCTGGCCAAGGGCGCGGCGCGCGGCCGGTTCGCCCCCCTGGACCCGGCCGCGCGGGCCGGTGAACTCCTCGCCCTGCTGGACGGGTTGAGCACCCGGGTGGTCCTCGGGCAGCGCGGTACGGACCGCGCACGGGCCCTGGCCACCGCCCGCGCGGCGGCCCGCCGGCTGGTCCCCCGCCCGGCGTGACCGGCCCGCTCCGCACCGGGCCGCTCCGCACCGGGCCGCCGCCCTCCCCCGGCGCTACCGTGGGGGCATGACCGCGCCCGCAGTCCGCACCCTGGAGCCGCTCACCCCGGAGGGGCGGGCGCCGCACCCGGGCCCGGTGACCCGCGTCTGGTACGCCGCCTACGGCTCCAACACGCATCCCGCGCGGCTCGCCCGCTACCTCACCGGTGGCCGGCCGCCGGGCGGGCGGCGGGCCACCCCGGGGTGTCGCGACCCCCGCCCGCCGCACCGCACCGCCCCCGTCCTGCTCCGCGGACGGCTCTACTTCGCCACCGAGTCCGCGCTGTGGACCGGCGGCCGGGCCTTCTACGACCCCGATGCGGACGGCGAACTCCCGGCCCACGCCTATCTCCTGACACTGGCTCAGTTCTCCGACATCGCGGCCCAGGAGATGTACCGGGCGCCGGGCGGGGACCTCGACCCGGCGCCGGTACTGCGCACCGGCCGGGCCACCCTGGGCCCGGGGCGCTACGAGACGCTGGTCTGCCCCGGCCGGCTCGACGGCCACCCGGTGCTGACGTTCACCGCGCCCTGGCGCTGCACGGACGTCCCGCCGAACCCGCCGTCCGCCGCCTACCTGCGCCATATCGCCGCCGGGATCGGTGCCGCGCACGGCTGGCCGCCGCACCGGACCGCGGCCTTCCTCGCCTCCTGCCCCGGGGTGCGCCCCCGGTGGACGGTCCCGGAGATCGTGGCGCTGCTGGGGTGAGGGGCGTACCGGCGGGGTGCCGGGCGCACCGGCCCCGACTTGCGGAGCCCGGACAACCGGGCTATCCCGGACATAGGTGTGGACGTGGCTTGCCGTCTCCCCTGGGTAGGGGGTGCACACTGTGCTGTTCACCGACCGCGCGGACGCCGGACGGCGGCTCGCCGAGGCGCTGCGTCATCTGGAGCAGGAAGAACCCGTCGTCCTGGGCCTGCCCCGCGGCGGGGTACCGGTGGCCTATCAGGTGGCCCGGGCGCTGCACGCCCCCCTCGATGTGATCGTGGTCCGCAAGCTCGGCGTCCCGTACCACCGGGAGCTGGGCTTCGGCGCGATCGGCGAGGGCGGGGTGCGGATCCTGAGCGAGGACATCATCCGCCGCGGCCGGGTGGCCCGGGACGACGTGGCGGCGGTCCAGCGCACCGAGGAGGCCGAACTGGCGCGGCAGGCCGGGCGGTTCCGGGCCGGCCGGGAACGGCTGCCGCTGACCGGCCGCACCGCGATCGTGGTGGACGACGGCATCGCGACCGGCGCGACCGCGGCGGCCGCCTGCCAGGTGGTCCGCGCGCAGGGCGCCGACCGGGTCGTCCTCGCCGTCCCGGTGGCCCCGCCGGACGCCGCCGCGCGCCTGCGCACCGCGGCCGACGAGTTCGTCTGCCTGTCCACGCCGTACGCGTTCTCCGCGGTGGGCGAGTGGTACGAGGACTTCTCGCAGACCTCGGACGACGAGGTGGTCGCGCTGCTGGCCCGGGCCGCGGCGGACACCGCGCCGCGAACCCCCGCGGCGGCCGGCCGCCGGACCGCCGCGGGCCGCGGGGCGGTCGGCACCGAGGAGGTGCGGATCGCGGCGGGGCGGGTGCGGCTGGCCGGGGACCTGACCCGGACGGTGCCGGGCGGACCGGTGGTGATGTTCGCCCACGGCTCCGGCAGCAGCCGGCACAGCCCGCGCAACCGCGCGGTGGCCGCCGAGCTGAACCGCGCGGGCCTGGGCACCCTCCTCTTCGACCTGCTCACCCCGGCCGAGGAGGCCAACCGCGCCAACGTCTTCGACATCGAGACGCTGGCCCGCCGGCTGGCCGACGCCACCCGCTGGCTGCGCGACCGGGAGCCGGGCCCGATCGGCTACTTCGGCGCCAGCACCGGCGCCGCGGCCGCCCTGCGGGCCGCCGCCTACCCGGACGCGGACGTCGGCGCGGTGGTCTCCCGGGGCGGCCGCCCCGACCTCGCGGGCCGTTCGCTGCTGGGCTCCGTCCAGGCCCCGACACTGCTGATCGTCGGCGGCGCCGACACCCTGGTACTGGACCTCAACCGCCAGGCACAGTCGGCACTGACCTGCGAGAACAGACTGGAGATCGTGCCCGGCGCGACCCATCTCTTCGAGGAACCGGGCGCCTTGGACCAGGTATCCGCCCTCGCCACCGACTGGTTCACCCGGCACTTCCGCATGCAGCCGGCATAGGGCCACAGGGCCACAGGGCCACAGGGCCACAGGGCCACAGCGTCAACGGCAACAGGGGCAACAGGGCCACAGCGGCGGGGCCCGCGGACGGCCGGTCCGTCCGCGGGCCCCGTCACCGGTGCGCGCCGCTCAGTACCGCAGCGTCCCGGCGATCCCGCCCACCTCGGCGAGTGCGCCGTCGGGGACGAACCGCACGTCGGCGCCGGTGTCCAGGGACCGCTCGACGATGTCGTCCACGATGTCGTCCACGGCGTCCGGCTCGCCGGGCTCGGCGGGCGTCAGGTGGCCGCCGGCCTCGCGCACGGTCTCCCGGTAGTTCTCCTCGACGGCGAGCAGCGCGACCCGGCCGACGTCCGCGCTCTGCCGGATCTCGTCGACGCCCGCGGCGAACGCCCGGCGGCCGCGGGCCCGGTCCAGTTCGGCCAGCACCTCGGCGACTTCGGCCTCGGCGCGCTTCTCGGCGTACGGGCGGAGCGCCTGCCACAGCGCCTCCGGGGGGCCGGCGGACAGTCCCGCCTGGGGCACCTGCGTCACGTCGTTCCGGGGGCCCGGGCCGCCCCGCACGGCGGTCCCGGCGTCGTCGAGGAGGGCCAGCGCCACCGGCCCGCCGACGACGTACAGCGGCCGCGGGTCGGTGCGCAGGACGGCCGCCAGCGCGGTGTCCGCCTCCCGCAGGAACTTCCGGGTGTGCTCGGCGCTGAAGGTGCTGGGGACGTTCCCCACCTGCAACTGGTCCTCCGGATCGGGGTCGGTGAGGTCGCGGGTGCGCGGGAAGCCGCCGCGGCGGGCCTCGGAGATCCGGTCGCCGGTACCACTCCACAGGCTGACGCGGCCGGCGGACAGGGCCAGCACCCAGTAGGGGCGCTCGGCCGCGTGCGCGGCGACGAGGTTGCGGGTGAGGAAGGTGTCGGAGAGCACCACCCGGGCCGGTACGGTGCGGCCCAGCGACCACACCTGGTGCTCGCCCGGGGCGGCGAAGACGGCCAGGCCGTCCTCGGCGTAGGTCAGGTCGATCTCCGCCGCCGCCCGGTCCAGCTGCTCGCCGACGTCCATCCGGCGCTCCCGGGTGACCTGCGGGTCGGCCTGGAGCCGTTCCTTGGCCTCGGCGATCAGGTTCCGCAGCACGACGCGGTCCTGGGCGTTGTCGGGCTCCCGGCGGTGCGTGGGCAGCAGCACCGTCACGGCCGGATACGGCCGCGGGCGGCGGAGTTTGGCGAGGTCGGCAGAGCTGAGCGCAGCATGCATCGGAACCCTTCTTTCGCTGAACGGATTCACGGATTCGCCGAACGGATTCGGGGGCCGGCCGGGCGGGCGGTGCCGGACCGCGGGAGGAGGGGCACCGGGCTGGGAACGGCCGGCCACACTAAGCACGATATGCCCGTTTCCCTGGTGGGGCAGCAGGTGCCGGGGGTGCCCGCTGCGGCCCGTCCGGGGCGGGAACTCCGGCCCGCCGCACGGCATCCCGGCCCCGGAAGCGACCTTGCGGCATCCGTGGTGTCATCGAAGGGAAGACGCCCTGCGAACCACGCGGACGCCATGCGAGGGGGACCGGGGAACACCGGAGCCCGGGGCCCTCGGGCCCGGGCACCGAAGCGGCGCGGAAGCCGCCCGGAGTCCCACCGGCAGCCCGAAGTCCGAAGCAACCCGAAGTAGCCGTAAGGAAGAACGCTGCGACAGCGGGAGGAATCATGGCCGGCAACCTGCGAGCCCGGGACATCATGACCGGTGGCGTGCAATGCGTCGGCGCGCACCAGTCCTTGAAGGACGCGGCGCAGATGATGCGCGACCTGAAGGTCGGCGCGCTGCCCATCTGCGGCGACAACAACAAGCTGGCGGGCATGGTCACCGACCGTGACATCGTCATCAAGTGCTGCGCCGAGGGCATCGACCCGGCGACCGTGCAGGCCGGCAGCCTGCAGAGCAAGATCCACTGGATCGACGCGGACGCGGACGCCGGTGAGGTCCTGCGCACCATGGAGCAGCACCGGATCAAGCGCCTCCCGGTGATCGACGTCCAGGGCGGCCACCAGTTGGTGGGCATGATCACCGAGGCCAACCTGGCCAAGAACCTCTCCGACGCGCAGGTCGCCGAGTTCGCCACCCGGGTCTACGCGACCGCCTGACCCGGCGGGCGGTGCCCCGCCCGCACCGCGGCCGGGCGGGGCACCGCACCCGCGCACCGCGCCCGGCCCCCGCCGGCCGGGCTACAGATCCGCGTCCTCGCCGAGGTACAGACCGGCGAACGCCTTGGCCGCGGCCTCCGAGCCGAGCAGCCGGCGCAGCCGGGCGGTGGCCGTACCGGCCCGGAACCGGTCACCGGACGAGGCGCCGTGCAGCACCTGCGAGAGCCACTGCGAGAACTCCAGGTACTGCCAGACCCGCCGCAGGCAGGCCGCCGAGTAGCCGGCCAGCCGCCGGCCGTCGCCCCGGTGGTCGGCGATCAGCGCCGCGGCGAGTTCCAGTGCGTCGTTGAGCGCGAGGTTCATGCCCTTCGCCGCGATCGGCGCCACCAGGTGGGCCGCGTCGCCGGCCAGGTGGAGCCGGCCGTACGCCATGGGCTCCACCACGTAGTCGTGCATCGCCAGCACGGTCTTCTCGGTCAGCGGGCCCTCGCGCAGCGGCCGGGCGCCGTCGGCGGCGAGCCGGGCCCGCAGCTCCGACCACACCCGCTCGTCGGGCCAGTCCGCCGCCCGGTCCCCGGCCCCGATCTCCAGGTAGTAGCGGGTGACGTGGGCGCTGCGCGCCATGTGCGCGCCGAATCCGCGCGGGTGGATGCCGAAGACCACCCCGTCCGCGGACGGCGGCGCCTCGGCCAGCACGGCGAGCCAGGCGACGCCGTGGTCGTGCCGGGTGATCCGCACCCGGTCCCCGGGTATCGCCGCCCGGCTGACGCCCCGCGCCCCGTCGGCGCCCACGATGTGGTCGCAGGCGATCCGGTGCCGCCGGCCGGTGTCCGGATCGCGGTAGGAGACCGCGGGCCGCTCCCCGTCGAGGCCGTGCAGCCGGACATCCCGCACCCCGAAGCGGATGGCCCCGCCCGCCCGGTCCGCGTACGCCGCGAGGAGATCACCGACCAGCAGGGGCTGCGGGTAGACGAAGTGCCGCCGCCCGGACAGCCGCGCGGTCCGCACGCTGTGCCGCTCCCCGTCGAAGCGGAACTCGAACTCCCCCTGCGTCTCGGCCTGTTGCAGAATCCGGTCGGCCAGCCCGTGCCGGGCGAGCGCGCGCACCGCCCACTCCTCGACGAATCCGGCGCGCGGCCGCCGCTCGATGAACTCCCGGCTCTCCGCCTCCAGTACGACGCACGCGACACCGGCCGCCCGCAGCACATTGGCCACGGTGAGCCCGGCGGGCCCGGCCCCGATGACGACGACGGCGGTCCGGGACGCGGCCTCACCCTCCGGGGCGCCGGACGAAGCGGAACCGGGGGAAGGAGGAGACGACGAGGCCGGCAGCGGGGACCGGGAGGAAGCGGAGGGCGACGAGGGAGAGGGGGAGGAAGGGGAGGAGGTCACGGCGGCGGATCCCTTCGGCCGGGCGGAAGATCGCTCGCAGTATGGCGGTTGGCCGAAACCGATCCCCCGGCGCCCCGGTCCCCGACGCCCGCCCGCCCCCGGCATTCCCACCCGGGTCCCGCCATATCCGTACGCACTCCCGCCGCAGCCCGTCCCCTCGGGAGCCGCGGACACCGCGCGGGCCCCCGTGGCGGTGCGCCACGGGGGCCCGGTGGGCGGCTGCGCCGCGGTGGGTCAGGAGATGTCGTCCCGGCCCTTGAGGGAGTCCTTCGTGCCGCGCACGTTCTCCTTGGCGTCCCGCATGGCGTTCTTGGCCTTGCCCTTGGCCTGGTCGCCGCGGCCCTCGGCGGCCATCCGCTCGTTGCCGGTGGCCTTGCCCACCGCCTCCTTGGCCTTGCCCTTGATCTTGTCCGTCGCGCCCTTGCCAGCCATGCCGAACTCCTTCGTCGCACACTGAGGAAGCCCCCGGAGGGGGTGAAGTCCCGGGGTGGGAAGCTTCGCCACCACGCTGCCGCAGCTCCCCCGGCCCCGCATCCGGAGCCGGGGCCCGCCCGCGCTCCTCAGTGCGCGGTCCAGCCCCCGTCCAGGGCCAGCGACGTCCCGGTGACGAACGACGCCTGCGGCGAGCACAGATACGCCACCGCCTCCGCGACCTCCTCGGGCTCGATGAGCCGTTTGAGGGCCGAGTCGGCCAGCAGCACCTCGGTCAGCACCCGTTCCTCGGTGATCCCGTGCGCGGCCGCCTGGTCGGCGATCTGCCGCTCCACCAGGGGCGTACGGACATAGCCGGGGTTCACGCAGTTGCTGGTCACGCCGTGCGCGGCGCCCTCCAGCGCGGCGGTCTTCGACAGCCCCTCCAGCCCGTGCTTGGCGGCCACGTACGCCGACTTGAACGGCGAGGCCCGCAGCCCGTGCACCGACGAGACGTTCACGATCCGGCCCCAGCCGCGCGCGTACATGTGCGGCAGCGCCCCGCGCAGCAGCCGGAACGGCGCCTCCAACATCACCGTCAGCACCTCGTGGAACACCTCGGGCGGAAAGTCCTCGATGGGCCGGACGAGTTGGATCCCGGCGTTGTTGACCAGCACGTCACTGCCGGCCGCGGCCCGCTCGGCGGCGTCCAGGTCGGTGAGGTCCAGCGGGTGCGGCTCGATGGCGCCGGGGGTGTCTCCGGGCACATCGGCGACCAGGGCGGCGAGCCCGGCGGCGTCCCGGTCCACCGCCCGCACGGTGGCCCCGGCGGCCGCCAGCCGCCGGGCACAGGCCCGGCCTATACCGCTGGCGGCACCGGTGACCAGGGCGGTCCGGCCGCGCAGGTCCAGGGCCGCGGGCCCGGCGGCGACGGGGGCCGGAGAGGGAGTGGGGGCGGTGGGCGTGGCGGGGTTGCTGATCGCGGTCATCCGGGCATGATCGCAGCGGCGGCCGCGCCGCGACAGGCCCCCTGCGGGCCGGCCCCGGGCGGTCCGGGGTTCACCCGGATGGCCGCTCTGGATCGCCCCGCCCCCGCGCGCCTCCTAGCGTCGTACGACGCAGCGCGCCGACTGCGCACCGCCGCACCGAGGAGGCCGACCATGCGGAGGCTCATCACCGTGCCGACTGTGCTGCTCGCCCTCACCGCCGCCGGCTGCGGAAGCGGAACGGACCGCGGGGAGGCGCCGGCCAGCGCCGCCGCGTCCGACCCGGGCACCGGGGGCGCACCGGAACCGGAGGGCTCCCCCACGGTGCCGGGCCAGCCGGTGGGCTGCGGGAACATCGCCGACGCGCTGGGCCGGGCGCACGGCGTGGCGCTGTTCGCCGACCCGGGCGCGGCCGGCACGGTGGGCTGCACCGAGGCGCGGACGGTGATGAAGGAGTTCTTCCGGCGCGATCCGCCGCGGTCGGGCGGCCACCACGGACCGCTCGCGGTGAGCGGCTGGTCGTGCCGGTACGACGGCGGCCCGACCGGCACCTGGATCACCGCCTGCCGCAAGGGCGAGCGCGCCATGCACACCGAGGAGGCCGCCGAGGACTCCCCCGGCGGCCCGCCGGACGGCTCCGAGCAGCCCGGCCCCGAGGACCCCTCGCTGCCCATGGACGAACCGTCGACGACCGAGCTGTGACCGAGGCCGCTACCCGGCCCGCACCGGCTCCGCCATCCCCCGGAACCACGTCGGCCCGGCCTCCAGCGCCCTGCGGACCCGGGTCAGCGCGAAGTCGTCCAGCTCCGGCAGGGCGTCCACGGAGAACCAGCCGACCTCCAGCGACTCCTCGTCGTTGACCCGCGCCTCCCCGCCGACCGCCCGGCAGCGCAGCGTCACGTCCATGAACTGGCACCGGTCGCCGTTGGGGTACCGGACCGGCTCCACGGCCTCGACGAGCACCACGCACTCCGGGACGACCTGGACCGCGGTCTCCTCGTACACCTCGCGGACGGCCGTCTCGGCGGGCTGCTCGCCGGGCTCCGGGATGCCGCCGATCACCGACCAGCGGCCGCTGTCGGCGCGTCTGCCCAGCAGCACCCGGCCCGCGTCGTCGAGGACGACGGCGCTCACCCCGGGCAGCCACAGCAGCCGCGTCCCGATGGCGGTCCGGAGGTCACGGATGAATTCGGGGGTTGCCATGGTCCCGACCCTACGGGACGGACCGCCCGGGAACCCGTACCGGACCCCTCCGGCGCCCAAGGGGGTGTCCGCAAAGTCCCGTCTGCCGTCCGGCGCCCGGCCGCCCTCCGGGCGAACGACGTGACGTCACGGACGCCCCCTACTAGGTCGCCCGGCGGAGCCGGAGCCGCTCCCGGATGCACGCCACCGCGGCCTCGGCGTCGTCCACGGTGACGGTGAAGGTCCGGCCGTCGCCGAGCCGGAGCACCATCCCCTCGCCGCGGCGGACGACCACCGCGGTGCCCTGCTCGGGGCGCCAGCGGTAGCCCCAGCCGCCCCACTGGCGCGGGGTGACCCGGGGCGCGAGGTCCACGCCCACGACGGAGTCCAGCGGTATCCGGCGGCGCGGCACCCCCATGTGGCCGCACCGCACCTCCAGGTGCTCGTCATCGACCCGGACCGCGACGTGCACGAAGGCGAGCGTGCCGAACAGCACCAGCAGACCGGCCGCGACACAGCCGACCACCGCCATCACCAGGGGCGCCAGGCCGGAGGTCCAGGTGCTGTTCACGGCGAGGTCGACGCCCAGCGCCAGGCAGGCCGCGCCCACCGCGGCCAGCAGCCACTGGACGCGGTTGGTGGCCCGGCCGTGCCAGACCGCGGGGATCTTCGCACCGCAGGGCCCGGCCGGACGGCCGCCGGCCGGGACGCGCTGGGTGCCGCCGTGCTCACCGGGGGCAGCGGCCCCCTCCTGGGGGTGGTCCCTCATGAGTCGCAGGGTACGCGCCTTCGCACCCCGCGGCAGGGTGCCGGGAGGTCAGGCGGTGGGCGGGGCGGACGGGACCGCGCCGGCCAGCAGGCGGCCCTCCGCGTAGGCCAGGACGACGTCGGGCAGCGGGCCCGGACGGCCGCTGAGGAGGACCCGGAGGCCGCCGGTGGGCGCGGCCGCGGGGGCGGGCTCGGCGCCGATCCGGCGCAGCGCCTGGGCGGCGACCGCCTCGGCGGAGCCGTGCAGCACCAGCGGCGGGGTGCCGGGCTGCTGGAGCGCGGCGCGGATCCGCTCGGCCACCAGCTCGTAGTGGGTGCAGCCCAGAACGACGGCCCGGATGTCGCGCGGGGTCAGCCGGGCCGCGGCGGCCACCGCGGCGTCGATCGCGGCCTCGTCGGCCCGCTCCACGGCGTCGGCGAGCCCCGGGCAGGGCACGCCGGTGACCGCGACGCCCTGCGCGAAGCGGGCGATCAGGTCCTTCTGGTACGGGCTGCCGGTGGTGGCGGGGGTGGCCCAGATGGCGACCGGGCCGCCGCCGGCCGCGGCCGGCTTGATCGCCGGGACGGTGCCGATGACGGGGATGACCGGTTCCAGCTCGGCGCGGAGCGCGGGCAGCGCGTGCACGGAGGCGGTGTTGCAGGCGACGATCAGCGCGTCCGGGCGGTGCGCGGCGGCGGCCCGGGCCACGTCGAGGGCGCGGGCGGTGACGTCGTCGGGGGTGCGCGGCCCCCAGGGCAGGCCGTCGGGGTCGGTCGAGAGGACCAGATCCGCGTCCGGCCGCAGGCGCCGTACGGCGGCGGCCGCCGGGAGCAGGCCCGTTCCGGAGTCCATCAGCGCGATCTTCACCCGGACACTTTACTCAACGGTCCGTCCCGCTTGTCATACCGGGGCGGGAAGGACCATAAGGGGCGGACGGCCCGCGCCGCGTGTCGGGCACCGGTCGGCGGCGGCCCCCGTGGGGCAGACTGCGGCCGTGGAAGCGATGGTGTGGATCGGTGCCGGGTCGCTGCTCGCCTGGCTGTGGCTGCTGCTGGGGCAGGGCTTCTTCTGGCGGACCGACGTCCGGCTGCCGCCCCGCCGGGACCCCGCGCGCTGGCCGTCCGTCGCGGTGGTGGTGCCGGCCCGCGACGAGGCGGCCGTGCTGCCCGCGAGCCTGCCGTCGCTGCTGGCGCAGAAGTACCCGGGCCGGGCCGGGGTCTTCCTCGTCGACGACGGCAGCACCGACGGCACCGGCGCGCTCGCCCGCGACCTGGCCGCCGCGCGCGGCGGACTCCCGCTGACCGTCACCGCCCCCGGCGACCCCGAACCGGGCTGGACCGGCAAGCTGTGGGCCCTCCGGCACGGCATCGCGCTGGCCCGGGAGCACCTGGCGCCCGAGTACCTGCTGCTGACCGACGCGGACATCGCTCACGAGCCGGACAGCCTGCGGGAGTTGGTGGCCGCGGCCCGCTCGGCGGACCTGGACCTGGTGTCGCAGATGGCCCGGCTGCGGGTGGCGACCGGCTGGGAACGGCTGATCGTCCCGGCGTTCGTGTACTTCTTCGGGCAGCTCTACCCCTTCCGGTGGGTGAACCGGCGCGGGGCCCGGACCGCGGCGGCGGCCGGCGGCTGCGTCCTGCTGCGGACGGCGGCGGCGGAGCGGGCGGGCGTCCCGGAGGCGATCCGGCACGCGGTGATCGACGACGTGTCACTGGCCCGGGCGGTGCAGCGGTCCGGCGGCTCGCTCTGGCTGGGGCTCGCGGACCACGTCACCAGCGTCCGCCCCTATCCCCGGCTGGCGGAGCTGTGGCGGATGGTGTCCCGCAGCGCCTACGCCCAGCTGCGGCACCGGCCGCTGCTCCTGCTGGGCACGGTCCTGGGGCTGGCCCTGGTCTACCTCGTGCCGCCGGCCGCCCTGGTGGTCGGGCTGGCGGCCGGCGACCCGGTGGTGGCGGCGCTGGGCGGCGCGGCCTGGGCCGTGATGTGCGGCACGTACCTGCCGATGCTGCGCTACTACCGGCAGCCTCCGTGGGCGGCACCGCTGCTCCCGTTCACCGCGCTGCTGTACCTCCTGATGACGGTGGACTCGGCGGTGCGGCACCACCGGGGCCGCGGCGCCGCCTGGAAGGGCCGCACCTACGGGGCGCCCTAGGCGATGTCCCAGGAGGTGTCCGCGTAATCCCCTCCCTTGGCGCGGCCGTCACTTGGCGGCCGGGGACCAGTTCAGGCCCCAGCCGTAGGCGTGGTCGACGGTGCGCTGGGGGCTGACGCCGGGCTCGGGGACCAGGTAGCGGGCCTCGCGCTGGACGACCAGTTCGCCGCCGGTGTTGGTGATCAGGGCCAGCGCGCAGACCGTGGCCGGGACGGTGCAGGCGTCGAGCGAGAACTCGATCGGGGCGCCGTGCTGCGGCCGCAGCGTGACGGTGGCGTCCAGGCCCTCGAAGCTGCGGGCACCGGCGTAGATCGTCACGAAGATCAGGATGCGCCGGAAGCGGGCCTGGTGGTCGAGGTTGACGGTGAGGTTCTCGCCGGTGGCGACGGCGCCGGTGCGGTCGTCGCCGTCGAGCAGGATGTACGGCGGGGCGTGCAGGGCGCCGAACGCCTGGGCGAGCGGGTGCACCACGCCGGCCGAGCCGTCGGTGAACTCGTACAGCGCGCACAGGTCGAGGTCGAGGTCGCCGGAGGGCGGCAGCAGCGCACCGCGGGCGCCCAGCGCCTCCATCGCCTTGCGGCCGAGCTTCTTGGTGAAGCGCTTGCCGGCGCCGCCCGCGGACCAGTTGAGGTTGACCCGCAGCGTGCCGGAGGTGCCGCCCTGCTTCGTCAGCGAGACGGCCGGCGCGTCCTTCGTGAGGGTGACTTTGGTCAGCCGGACCGGAGCGGGGGCGGGGGCCGCCGGGACGGGGGCCGCCGGGGGCGGGACGGACAGCACCGGGGGCGCGGGCGCGGCGGGCGGCGGGGCCATCGGCGGCGCGGGCGGCGGGATCACCGGGGGCGCGGCGGGCGGGGCCGCCGGGGGCGCGGCGGGCGGGACCGCCGGGGGCTCGTCCGCGGCGACGCTGATGCCGAAGTCGGTGGCCAGCCCGGCGAGCCCGGTGGCGTACCCCTGGCCCACCGCGCGGAACTTCCAGCCGCCCTGGCGGCGGTACAGCTCGCCGAGCACGAAGGCGGTCTCCGTGGTGGCGTCCTGACTGTCGAACCGGGCGATTTCGGCACCGCCGGCGGCGTCCAGCACCCGGACGTACAGGCCGGGCACCGCGCCGAAGCTGCCGCCGTCGGCGGAGGCGGCCAGCACCACGGTGTCCACCGCGGGCTCGACGGCGGCGAGATCCACCCGGAGGGTGTCGGTCATCGCGCCGCCGGCCGGCCGCTTCCCCTCGTGGCGCACCGCGCCGGAGGCGTGCGCGGGCTGGTTGTAGAAGACGAAGTCGGCGTCGCCGCGGACCCGGCCGGAGACCAGCAGCAGCGCCGAGGCGTCCACGTCCGGCGCGCCGGGGGCCGCCCGCCAGCCCAGCTCCACCCGCACCGCCGGTGCCGGAACGGGGACATTGCCGCCCTTGAGCATCGCCATCGCCGCACCTTCCTGTCGTCCCTGTCGTCCCTGCACTGCCTGCCGCCGTACCGGCCCCGCCGACGGCCTCGCGGACCGTCAGGGATGGCCCCTCCCAACCTACTTGGCCCGGATCGCCCCGAACGCCCTCCGTTCACCCCCGGGGAGCGAGGTCTTTACACGATCCCTACGGGCGTTCGCGACCGATTTTTTCAGGTTCGCTCGCTTTGGTGACCGGGGGCCGCCACGAACCCGTGAAACAACCCGCATCCAGGCTCCCCATTCGACACATCGTGGGCTTAACTTATGACGTATGACCTCCCCCCGCTCCACTTACAGCGGCGGCTACTACGCATCGCCCTCCTTCCCGGACACCCCCATCTACGACAGCCTCGTCGCAGAGCGGGGGACTCCGCAGATCGCCCCGATCCGCGTGAACCCGTCCCCCTGGGACACCGGCTCCTCGTCCCTGCCCGCGCTGCCCCCGGCGCTGCCGGCGCTGCCCTCGGGATCCACCCCGCCGCCCGCCGGCCACGGGTACCCCGGTGCGGCGGCGCAGCCCGTAGCCCCGCTCCAGCACACCCCGGCGCCGTACATCCCCCAGCAGGCCGGCACCGGCCGCGGCTACCAACCGCCGCAGCAGCACCAGCGCCCGGCACCGGGCCCCGCGGGGACGGGTTACGAAGCGATGCGCCCGGCCGCGCCGGTCGCGCCGCGGCCCGCCTCGCCCTTCGACGACCCGGGCTACGGCCGCCAGTACCCGCGGGGCTACTGACCGGCGCCCGTACCGCTGTCACAGGCGGCTGGCAGGATGGCTCCATGCCGAAGCCACAGGTCCAGTCGCTCCATCTCTATCCGGTGAAGGCCCTTGCGGGGACCGGTCCCGGCGAGGCGGCCGTCGAGCCGTGGGGGCTCGCCGGGGACCGGCGCTGGCTGGTGGCGGATGCCGAGGGCCGGCAGATCACCCAACGCCAGGAGCCGCGGCTGGCGTTGGCGCGGGCGGAGGAGCTGCCGGGCGGAGCCCTGCGGCTGACCGCGCCCGGGGTGCCGCCGCTGACGGTCCCGGTGCCCGCCCCGGCGGACACGGTCCCGGTCCAGGTCTTCGGCACGGTGGTCCAGGCGGTGCCGGCGGGCCGGGAAGCGGCCGAGTGGTGGCGGGGGTATCTGGGCACCGCGTGCCGCATGGTGCACATGGACGCCCCGGAGCGGCGCCGCGCGATCGACCCGCGGTTCAGCGAGCCCGGGGACACCGTCAGTTTCGCCGACGGCTTCCCGCTGCTGCTGACCACCACCGCGTCCCTGGACGCCCTCAACTCCCTCATCGCGCAGGGCGACCACCCCGACGAGGGTCCCCTCCCGATGAACCGTTTCCGGCCCAATGTGGTGATCGGCGGCACCGCGCCCTGGGCCGAGGACGACTGGCGGCGGGTGCGGATCGGCGAGGTGGTCTTCCAGGTGGCCAAGCCCAGCGGGCGCTGCGTGGTCACCACCACCGACCAGCGCACCGCCGAGCGCGGCAAGGAACCGCTGCGCACCCTGGCCCGGCACCGCCGCTTCGGCGACCAGTTGGTCTTCGGCCAGAATCTGATCCCCCGCGGGGCCGGCACCCTCCGCGTCGGCGACCCGTTCGAGATACTCGGCTGACGGCCGCCGGCGCCGCCACGGCTGTCATTGCGGGCCGCCCCGCGGCTGCCTAGAGTGAGCGCTCAGCGTCGCCGACGGACGGGCCCCGGGGGGAGACAGAGAGCTGTTGTGCCGATGCCTGCGAGGGACGCCGCGAGCGGCCATCTCCTCCCGGTCCAGCGCCTCCGGCCCGGGGGCCCTGCCGGTGTGAGCCGCGGCGCCTCCGTGCGCCGGGCGGCCGCCACGGCGTTCGTCCGGCCCGGACCGCCCCGCGGAGCGCGCGGCCTGGCCCTGACCTCCCCGGAGGTGCCGGCGGACGAGGTGCCGGTCCGTCCCGACGCCCCCGGCAGCGGCATGGCCCGGGCCCGCGAGCGCGGCGAGCCGGCGCTCGCCTCCGGGGGCGAACTGCTCCGCCCGGACCGCCGGTTCACCGCCGCCCGCCGCGCCGTCGCCCCCCGCCGGACCAGCACCGTCCGCCGGTGCACCGCAATCCGCCGGTTCACCGCTGTCCGCCGGGTCACCGCTGTCCGCCGGGTCGGCCGGCCGGGGGCGGGGGCCGACCGGGTCGGGGCCGAGGCGGGCACCGGGCCGCGGGCGGTCGCCGGGAGGGGGCGGGAAGCCGCGTGCGGCGCCGAGGGCGCGGCGACGGTCCGGCGGGAGACGGCTGCCGGGGTGCTCTGCGCCGGGCGCGCGTCCATCGAGCTCTGCGCGGACGGCCGTCGGCGGTGCGCCCGCGGGCGGCGCCGGACGCTGCGGCGGCCGGGCGCCGATGCGGTGCCGCGGCCGGCGCCGGGGGAGGTGGTACGGCCGTGCTGAATCCGGAACCGGCCGGTCACGGTCAGGCGGAGCAGCCGGCACCGGAGCCCGGCCGGCGGCTGCTGCAACGGCGGTTCACCGCGCGGCTGCTGCCGCAACTGCGGCTGCTGGTCGAGGAGTGCGCGGCCCGGGAGGGGCTGAACGAACCGCGGCGCGGGGAGTTCGTCCTCGCGGTCGACGAGATCGCCGGGAACGCCGTGGAGCACGCCGGCGGTTCCGGCCGGCTGGTGCTGCGGCGGGTCGGCGACGAACTGGAGTGCCGGATCAGCGACGCCGGCCCCGGTTTCAGCGAGACCGTCATCCCGGAGCTGCTGCCCGGTCTGGACGGCGCGCCCAAGGGGCGGGGCCTGTGGCTGGCGCGCCTGGTGGCGGACCGGTTCGCGGTCGCCGCGGGCCCGGACGCGGCGGACCCGGACGCGGCGGAACGGGCCGGGGCGGACCGGCGGGGCGCGGTGGTCACGGTGGCGGTCCGGCTGCGCTGACGGCCCGGGGGCGCGGGGTGGCGTGATGTCGCTCTCCCCGCCCGGGGCGGGGGCATGTCCGCGCCGCCGCACGGTATGCGAGGAGAGACGGAGAGGGGGCACGATGCGGACGATCACGGGTATCTGGCGCTGGCGGCACAACCCGCTCCGGCGCCCGACCGACCTGCTGGAGGCATGGCTCGCGCTGGCCACCGCCCTGCTCCTCGCCCTCGCCCCCGCCGCGGTCGGCTGGTGCACGGGGCGGGCCGCGCACGGCGCCCTGCTGGAGGCCGTACGGCTCCAGCACGCGCAGCGCCGGCTGGTGTGGGCGACCGCCGGCCGGCCGGTGTCCCGCAACCCGGTCGACCCGGACCCGGAGACCGCCTCGCAGCGCGACGCGCGGCTGCGGGTGACCGCCCGGTGGACCGCACCGGACGGCAGCCCGCGCAGCGCCGAAGTGGCCGCGCCGCGGCCGGTGGCGCCCGGTGAGCGGTTCCGGCTGTGGACCGACGGGGGCGGGCGGCCGGTGCCGCGGCCGATGGACGAGAGCACCGCCGGCGCCCACGCGGTGCTGGCCGGGCTGGGCACCGCGGCGGCGGTGGCGGGGGCCGTCGAGGGCGGCCGGCGGCTGGCCGTCCGGCAGCTGACGGCCCGTCGGTTCCGTCGCTGGGACGCGGCGTGGGCCCGCGCCGGGCAGGACTGGGGCCGCGCCGACGCCGGGAGTTGAGCGGCGGCCGACCAGGCTGCGGACCGTGTCGGCCACCGCCCGCCGGGCGCGCTACGGTGGTCCCTCCAGCCCCGGGGCTGGGGCCCCGCAGACCGGAAGCGGACATCCGCTTCACGCCTGGCTGCCGGGCCGACATCTGCCGCACGAAGTGGGGACACGACACCGCCATGGCACAGGGCTCGGTCCAGGTGACGCACTCCGGAACGTCGCGTTGGCGGCGCCGCACCGGGGAGTACAGTTCGCTCGCCGCCGCCCTGGAGGCCGCCGGCGACGGCGACGTCCTGACCGTGCCGGCCGGGACGTACCGCGAGAACCTCGTCCTCCAGCGCGCGATCACCCTGCGCGGACCGGACGGGGCCCGCGGCTCGGTGCGGATCGCGCCGCCCGACGGGGTCGCGCTGACGATACGGGCCTCGGCCACCGTCCACGATCTGCACCTGGAGGCGACCGACTCGGCGTCCCCGGCGCTGCTGGTGGAGGACGGCGCCCCCGAGCTGGCCGACATCCGGGTGGTGACGCGGTCCGCGGCCGGTATCGAGGTGCGCGGCGGGGCCCGGCCGACGGTGCGGCGGTGCACGGTCGACAACGCCGGCGGGGTCGGCATCAGCGTCCTGGACGGGGCCGGCGGGGTCTTCGAGGAGTGCGAGGTGATGGCGGCCGGCCAGGCCGGGGTGGCGGTGCGCGGCGGCGCCCACCCGCGGCTGGAGCGCTGCCGGGTCCACCACGCCTCGGGCGCCGGACTGTCGCTGACCGGCGACGGCAGCGCGGTCGAGGCGGTCGGCTGCGAGCTGTACGAGATCAAGGGCGCGGGCGTCCAGGTGGCGGCGCGGGCCACCGGCCACCTCACCGACTGCACGGTGCACCGCACCACGGCGGACGGCGTGACCCTGGACACCGACGCGGTGCTCACCCTCGCCGACTGCGACATCCACGACATCCCGGAGAACGCGGTCGATCTGCGGTCCCGGTCGGTGCTGACGCTGACCCGCAGCACGGTGCGGCACTTCGGGCGGAACGGCCTGTCGGTGTGGGACCCGGGCACCCGGGTGGACGCCAACCAGTGCGAGATCCACGACAGTACGGGCGACTACCCGGCGGTGTGGGTCAGCGACGGCGCGACCGCGGTGCTGGACTCGACGCGGGTGCACGACGTGCCCGACGCGCTGTTCGTCCTGGACCGGGGCTCCCGCGCGGACGTCGTGGACTGCGATATCGCGCAGGTCCGCAACACCGCGGTGTCGGTGAGCGACGGCGCCACCGTCCAGCTGGACGACTGCCGGATCCGGGAGGCGTCCACCGGTGCGTGGTTCCGCGACCACGGCAGCGGCGGCACGCTCGCCAACTGCACCATCGACGGGGCGCAGACCGGGGTGATCGTCACCAAGGGCGCGGATCCCACCATCGAGGGCTGCACGGTCAGTTCGCCGGCCGAGGCCGGGTTCTACGTCTCCGCCGAGGGCCGCGGCACCTTCCACGGCTGCCGGGTCACCGGCAGCTCCGGTTTCGGCTTCCACGTCATCGACGGCTGCCGCACGACGCTGACCCGGTGCCGTACGGAGCGGTGCGCGCGCGGCGGGTACGAGTTCGCCGACGCGCACGGCACCGGCTCCGGGCCCGTGGTCGAGGACTGCACCAGCGACGAGAGCCGCACCACGCAGGCGCCCGCGGTGACCGCCCCGGCGGTGCAGCAGGCCACGCAGACGGCCGGGCTGCTGGGCAGCGTCCCGGCGCCGCGCGAGGCGCCGGCCGCCACCGCCACGCCGGAGACGCCGGCGCCCGGGCGCCCCGCCGAGGAGGTGCTCGGTGAACTGGACACCCTGGTCGGCCTGGACAGCGTCAAGCGCGAGGTGCGCAGCCTGATCAACATGATCGAGGTGGGGCGGCGCCGGCAGGAGGCCGGTCTGAAGGCCGCGTCGGTCCGCCGCCACCTGGTGTTCACCGGCTCCCCCGGCACCGGCAAGACCACCGTGGCCCGGCTCTACGGCGAGATCCTGCACGCCCTGGGGGTGCTGGAGCACGGCCACCTGGTCGAGGTGTCGCGGGTGGACCTGGTGGGCGAGCACATCGGCTCGACGGCGATCCGCACCCAGGAGGCGTTCGACCGGGCGCGCGGCGGGGTGCTGTTCATCGATGAGGCGTACGCGCTGTCCCCCGAGGACTCCGGGCGGGACTTCGGCAAGGAGGCCATCGACACGCTGGTGAAGCTGATGGAGGACCACCGGGACGCGGTGGTGGTGATCGTCGCGGGCTACACCGCGGAGATGGAGCGCTTCCTGGCCGTCAACCCCGGTATCTCCTCGCGTTTCTCCCGCACCATCAGGTTCGGTGACTACGCACCGGAGGAGCTGCTGCGGATCGTCGAGCAGCAGGGCGAGGAGCATGAGTACCGCCTCGCCGAGGGGGCCGGCGAGGCGCTGCTCAAGTACTTCACGGCGCTGCCCAGGGGGGCGTCGTTCGGCAACGGCCGGACCGCGCGCCAGACGTTCGAGGCGATGGTCGAGCGGCACGCGGGCCGGGTCGCCCGGCTCACCGAGCCGAGCACCGACGACCTGACCCTGCTCTACGCCGAGGACCTGCCCGAACTCCCCTGATCCGCCGGGCCGTTGACGCACCGGCCCGGCGCCCCCGGGCCGAGCCGGGCGATCAGCTCGGCGCGCACCCGGCCGAAGACCGGATCGGCCTGGTAGTCGCCGTGGCCCAGGATCTGGGCCGGCAGCGGGCTGAGCAGGGTGCGGCCGAAGGTGAGCGGGTCGCGCAGCGGGCCCTCGTCGATCGCCCGGCCGTCGTCGCAGGTGAGCCGGATCGGCCCGCCGATGGGGTCGGTGAAGCGCCAGAGGTTGCGCCAGTCGTCCATCTCGCGGTGCAGACCGGTGAGCGCGGGCGGGCCGAAGAAGGCCGGGAACCAGCGGCCGTAGAGCCGCTCCAGCGGGCTGCCGTACGTCAGCAGGGCCACCCGGCTGCGGGTGACGAGGTCCAGCTGCCAGACGGCCGCGGCGGCCAGGACACTGCCCTGGGAGTGCCCGGAGAGCACCAGCCGGCCGTCGTACCGCTCGGTCCAGGTGGCCATCCGCCAGGTCAGGTCCGGGACGGCGCGCTCGGCGTAGCAGGGCGGCGCGAAGGGGTGCGCGGCGCGCGGCCAGAAGGTGCCGACGTCCCAGAGGATGCCGATGGTGCGGCGGGCGGAGTGGTCGCGGTAGGCCCGCCGGCCCATGGTGAGCAGCAGGATCACCCCGGCGCCCATCAGCCAGGAGCCGAGGGATTCGGCGGTCTCGGCGGCGGCGTGCACGAACGGCGGGGCGCCCTCGGTGGCGCGGCCCGGGGCCCGGTCGGTGAGCCAGGCGCCGGCCACCGCACCGGCGCCCAGGACGAGCGTGACGGCGGCGATGGCGGCGACCAGGACGGGCGCGGCGTCGGTGAGCCCGGCGCGGGCGATGGTGCCGGCGATACGGCCGGTGCGCAGCACGTCGGGGCGTTCGCGCGGGTCGTAGAGGCCGGGGATGTCCTTGGCGACCTGCCGGCGGACGGCCAGCACCCGGATCCCGGCCAGCACGGCGACGGCCGCGACGACCACCAGGAGGGCGGGCAGCACCGACGCCTGCCAGGACAGCAGGACCGGTGGCCCGGGGATCGGGGCGTGGTCCTGGCCGGGCGTGGCCGGCCCGTCGATCCAGTCCGCGAACCGCTGGGCCACTCCCCCGGACAGCACCCCGGCGACCCCGCAGGCCAGCAGGGCGACGGCCGGTCCGCCCAGGCCGCGCAGCGCGGTCCGGGCGTCGTCCCGGGCGGCGCGCTGGAGGAACCACGCGGTGACCGCCAGCGCCAGTACCAGGGCGCCCTGGAGGACGGCGATCCCGCCGAACGCCGCGACGCCGGGCAGCGGTCCCCGGCTGGCCGCCGCGGGGCGGGCCCAGGCGGCGTAGCCGGCGGTGAGGGCGAGCGCGGCCAGCGCGGCGTAGGGCAGCGCCCGTACGGTCGCGCGGTCGGACTCCTCGTCCCGGGCGGCCTCGCTGCGGGCGGTGCGCCAGACGACGGTGAGGGTGGCGGCGGCGAGCAGCACGACCAGGGCGGTCAGGGCCTGGCCGGCGGCCGTCAGGGCGGTGGCGCCGGTCCGCCGGTCGGCGCGGAGAGAGGCGACGAGGAGGGCGGCGGCGACGGTCAGCACGCCGGCCGCGGTGTGTGCGGCGCGCAGCCGGGCGACCAGCCGGCGGCCGTACCAGAAGCCGTCCAGGCCGAGCGCGGTGCGTTCGTGGGCGGGGGTGTCGCGGGAGGAGCCGGGGCGGCGCGGCGGCGGGGAGGCGGACTCGTAGGCGCTCCAGGTGCGGTGCGAGAGCCACCACAGGAAGCCGATGACCGCCAGGGGCAGCACGGAGGCGAGGACCAGGCGGCGGCCCGGGGCGCTCCACCAGCCGCCGCCGGCGGGGTTGAGGAAGCCCATCCAGGACTTGCCGGCGGCGCAGGCCGGGGTGCCGGCGCACTGCCAGGCGGTGAGGTCGAGGGCGACCTCGCAGGCCGCGGCGGCCAGCAGCACGGTGAGGGTGAGCGCGAGCAGTCGCACCAGCAGGTCGTAGAGGCGCTGGGCACGGTGGCCGGGCGGGGCGGCCGGGCGCATCCAGTGGGCGAGGTTGGCGACCATGAAGGGCAGCAGGATCAGCCACAGGGCGCGGGCGCCGTTGCCGGAGGTGAGGTTGGACCAGCAGTACGCCTCGCGGACCGGTCCGGTGCGGTGTTCGCCGGGCCGCTGCTCGGCGTCGGCGTCGTCGGTGCGGCGGTAGCAGGCGGCGGTGTCGTCGCCGGTGATCCGCGTGACGCGCGGGTCGCCGAGCATCTCCTCCGGCGTGGTGCCGCCGACCCCGTGCACCAGCAGTTCCAGCGCGAGCTGAGGTTCCGGCGCGCCGGCCGGAACCTCGGCCGGGGTGGGCAGCACGACGGGGGCGGGGGGCGCGGTGGGGGCGGTGCGAGGTGCGGGGTCGGTGACGGGCTCGGGGCCCGGGAGGGGGTCTGGGGCCGGGACCGGCTCGATAGCGGGTGCGGGGACGAGGTCGGTCACCGGGTCGATCGCGGGCTCGGTCACGGGGTCGGTGGCCGGTGCGGGCGGAGGGACGGAGGTGGCGGGCGTGGCGGACGGTGCAGGCTGGGCGACCGGCACGGGCTCGGTAACGAGTGCGGGCCCGGCGGCCGGGACGGGCTCGGCGGCCGGCTCGGCGGCGGGTCCGGCGGCCGGTGCCCGGAGCGTCGCCGCCGGTTCGGTCGGGCGGACGGGCGGGTCGGCGGACGAATGGGCGGACGGGTGGGCGGGTGGTGTGGCCGCGGTCTCCACTGGCTCTCCCCCGATGTCAGTGTGTGCGGAACGGTGTGGCGCCCCGGGGCGCGGTGCGCCGCGAGTCGGAGCGGTACGAGTCGGAGCGGTACGAGTCGGAGCGGTACGAGCGGCATTCCGCGTTCGAGATGCCGCGTTCGGTGGGGCGTGTTCCGTAAGGCATGTGCGACAGGCGGTGTCCGTATGCCGGGTGCGGTGTGCGGGCGGGCGGGTGCGGTGTGTGGTGCGAGCGGTGTGCGGTCCCCCGGATTGTCTCTTTCCCTGAGGAGCCCGCGCATCCCGCTTGCGGTTCCCGGACGGAGCGGTCGGCGGGATCCCGGGGCGGCCGCGCACCCGGACCAGGGGCGCTGTCGGACCCTCGTGCGAGGATGAGGGCATCAGGAGCGCGGGCGGCGGTAGGTGCCGGGCGGAAGGGACGGGCCGCGGTGGGCGACAACCAGAATCTTCTCGCGGAGCAGCGGCGGGCCCTGATCCTCGATGAGGTCAGGCGCCGCGGCGGGGTGCGGGTCAACGAACTGACCCGCAGACTCAGCGTCTCGGACATGACGGTCCGTCGCGATCTGGACGCACTGGCCCGCCAGGGCATGATCGAGAAGGTGCACGGCGGCGCCCTCCCGGTGAGCGACCCCAGTGCCCACGAGCCCGGTTTCGAGGCGAAGTCCGGGCTGGAGCCGGGCGCCAAGGCGGAGATCGCCAGGGCCGCGGCCGAGCTGGCGGTGCCCGGCAGCGCGATCGCACTGGCCGGCGGCACGACGGCGTACGCGCTGGCCCAGCGCCTGCTGGAGGTACCGGAGCTGACGGTGGTGACGAATTCGGTGCGGGTGGCCGATGTGTTCTACACCGCCCAGCGCGCGGCGGCCGGCAGCACGAGCCGCCCGCCGGCGGAGGCCGCCACGGTGGTCCTCACGGGCGGCATCCGCACCCCCTCCGACACCCTGGTGGGCCCGGTGGCGGACGCCGCGATCCGCTCGCTCCACTTCGACCTGCTGTTCCTGGGCGTGCACGGCATATCGGTGCAGGCCGGACTGTCCACCCCCAATCTCGCCGAGGCGGAGACCAACCGGCACTTCGTCCGGTCCGCGCGGCGGGTGGTGGTGGTCGCCGACCACACCAAGTGGGGCACGGTGGGCCTGAGTTCGTTCGCCGCGCTGGACGAGGTGGACGTGCTGGTGACGGACGCCGGGCTGTCCGCGGAGGCGCGGGCGGAGTTCGCGGACCGGCCGACGGAGCTGCTGGTGGCGGGTGAGCCGGCACCCGGGGCAGACGACTGACCACACGTCAGCTAGGGTGACGCGGATCCCCCGGCCGGTCCCGCGGCCGGCCGGCTCCCCAGGAGGTGCTCGCCCATGTCCCGACGGCTCCGCTCCGTCGAGCTCGACTTCGCCGCATCGGCCCCGCTGCGGCTGGTGTTCACCGCCGAGACCGCGGCGCCGCCCGCGGCCGTCTACGCCGCGCTGGCGGACGACGTCCCCGGCTGGGCCGAGTGGTTCACCGGGGTCTCACAGGCCGCGCCGGTGGACGGCGGCCGGTGCCGCGCGGTGCGGCTCGCCGGCGGCACCCGCTTCGCCGAGACGGTGCTGGCCGCCGAGCCCGGCGCCCGCTACGCCTACCGCGTCGACACCACCAACGCCCCCGTCCTGCGAGCCCTGTTGGAGGAGTGGCGGCTGACGCCGGCGGGCGGCGGGACCCGGGTGCGGTGGACGTTCGCGGCGGACGGTCCGGCGGCGTTCCGCTGGCTGATGCCACTGGCCCGCCCGGCCCTGGGCCGCGCCTTCCGGGATTCGGTCAGGGCCCTGGACCGGCGGCTGGCCGGATCCTGACGCCCCGCCCCCGGGGACGCGAGCGTTTCAGCCACCCTGACCGCCCCGGCTCCCCGCGGAGCGAGCGCGTCAGCCGCCCCGGCCACCCCGGGAGGCGAGCGCGTCAGCCGTCCCAGGAGCCGGTGGCGAGGAAGCGCTCGATGGTCCGGGCGTAGGGCGCGATGTCCAGCCCCTGGGCGGCCAGCCAGCCGTCCGAGTAGTACTTGTCCAGATAGCGGTCGCCGGGGTCGCACAGCAGCGTCACCACGGACCCGGTCCGGCCCCCGGCGACCATCTCCGCGACCAGCCGCAGCGCGCTCCACAGCCCGGTGCCGGTCGAGCCGCCGGCCTTGCGCCCGATGACCTTCTCCAGGGCGCGCACCGCGGCGACGCTGGCCGCGTCCGGCACCTTCATCATCCGGTCGATCGCGCCGGGCACGAAGCTCGGCTCCATCCGCGGCCGGCCGATGCCCTCGATCCGGGAGGCGGTGGCGCAGTCGGTGCCGGGGTCGCCGGCGAGCCAGCCGTCGAAGAAGCAGGAGTTCTCCGGGTCCGGGACGCAGATGCGGGTGTCGTACTGCATGTAGTGGACGTAGCGGGCGATGGTCGCGGAGGTGCCGCCGGTGCCGGCGGTGGCGACGATCCAGGCGGGCTCGGGGTAGCGCTCCAGCCGCAGCTGCTGGTAGATCGACTCGGCGATGTTGTTGTTGCCGCGCCAGTCGGTGGCCCGCTCGGCATAGGTGAACTGGTCCATGTAGTGGCCGCCGGTCTCGGTGGCCAGCCGGGCGGAGACCTCGTAGACCGTCCGCGGGTCCTCGACCAGGTGGCAGGTGCCCCCGTGGAATTCGATCAGCCGGGTCTTCTCCTGGCTGGTGGTGGCCGGCATCACCGCGATGAACGGGACGCCGATCAGCGAGGCGAAGTACGCCTCCGAGACGGCCGTGGAGCCGCTGGAGGACTCGATCACCGGCTTGCCCGGCCGGATCCAGCCGTTGCACAGCCCGTAGAGGAACAGGGAGCGGGCCAGCCGGTGCTTGAGGCTGCCGGTGGGGTGCGTCGACTCGTCCTTGAGATAGAGGTCGATGCCCCAGTCCTCGGGCAGCGGGAAGCGCAGCAGGTGGGTGTCGGCGGTGCGGTTGGCGTCCGCCTGGACCTTGCGGACGGCTTCTTTCAGCCAGGACCGGTACTCCGGATCCGAGCGGTCCACATCGACGGTCGGCAGGACCGGCGGGGTCGGCATGCGGTCCGCGGCGCCGCCTGCGGGCGGGCTCTGCGGCTGGGGTGCGGTGCTCACCGGCGCGCTCCTCAAGGGGGTCTACGGCCCTTCCGGAAGGCCGGGCCGATTCCGACTATAACCACCCGGCGCACGCTTCTCACCTGCATAAACATCCCTTTGAGGGGCCCCAAGAGGGCCCTGGGGGAAGGGTGTTGTGCGCCTCTGCGCCCCCGAAGGCCCTGGTGTGACCGGCGCACTGGCGGCAAACTTTGTTGACGGGGGCGGTGGTCCCTACCCACCCGTGAACATCATCAGGGGAGTGATGAGGATGGCGGACCAGGAGTACAGCGCGACCGGCGTGCGGATCGACCGCTCGCTGCGGTCCCTGACCAGAGCCGGCCAGATCCGCATCAGCGGCGGCCGGCTGTCCCTGCTGACGAGCTACGGCACGGAGATCGACAGTGCCCCGCTCGGCGCGGTGGAGGCGCACAAGCCGCTGTTCGCGGCGCGTGACCGGGCCCTGGCGGTCCTCAACGGCAACCGCTATTCCCTGACCCTGGGCGGCGCCCGGGACCGCTTCCTGAAGGCCGTGGAGGCGGCGCGTCGGCCACGCGCGTGAACGCCGGCGGCGGCCCGGAGCGGTGCGGTTGCGGCGGTGCACCGCCTGGATGACCCTGGACACGTATCACTGAGGGTTCACCAGCGGTGACGTTGTGGTGCAGCCGGCATCGCTGATTCCGATCTTCGCCCCGCCCCGGTACGGGGGGCGCCCGGCCTCATCAGGGAGTCGCGGTCGTGATCAGGCAGCCCAGCAGACACTGCACGGTGAAACTCCAGGCCGATCCGGCCCGTATCGGGCATGTGCGGAGAATCGTCTCGGCGCAGCTGCGGTACTGGCACCTCGACGCCCTGATCGATCCAGCCGCCCTCGGGGTCACCGAACTCCTCGCCAACGTCCACCGGCACGCCCTGCCCAGCAAGCAGTGCACCGTTGAACTGTGCGTCCTGCTCGACCAGTTGACGGTCTCGGTGCGCGACCTCGACCCCCGGCTGCCGCATCTGCGGGCCGCCGGAAGCTGGGAGACCTGCGGCCGCGGGCTGGCGCTGATCGCGGCGCTCAGCGAGAGCTGGGGGGTGCGCCCGCACGACCCGGGCAAGGTGGTGTGGTTCACCCTCCCCGCACTGACCACCGCCCCCGAGGAGGCCCGCGCCCACCGGACGCACTGGCACCCCGCCCCGCTGGCCGGCGCGGACGCCGGCCCCCCGCCCCGCCACCGGAGCGCGCGGGTCGGCTGAATCCGCCCGGCCTGCGCCCCCCGCGGTACGCCCCCACCTCCCCTCGCCTTGTCCCTGTACCTACCAGTACGTAAAGTCACCCCATGACCAGCGAACGGGACACCGCACCACCCGGCCCTCCCCCGGCCACCACCCAGGAACGCCTCGTCGCCAGCGCCCGGGAACTCCTGTGGGAGCGCGGCTACGTCGGCACCAGCCCCAAGGCGATCCTCCAGCACGCCGGGGTGGGCCAGGGCAGCATGTACCACCACTTCACGGGCAAGTCCGACCTCGCCCTGACGGCGATCCGCCGCACCGCGGAGGAGATGCGCGCGGCGGCCGAGGAGATCTTCTCCGGCCCCGGCACGGCCTGCGACCGCGTCGCGGCCTACCTGCTACGCGAACGCGAGGTGCTGCGCGGCTGCCCCATCGGCCGGATGACGCAGGACCGCGACGTGGTCCGCGACCCCGTGCTCCGGCAGCCGCTGGACGACATGTTCGGCTGGCTGCGGCGCCGCCTCGCCGACGTCCTCGCCGAGGGCCGGGCGAGCGGCGAACTGGCCGCCGCCCTCGACCCGGAGGCCACCGCGGCGAGCATCGCGGCCGTCGTCCAGGGCGGCTACGTGCTCGCCCGCGCGGCCGAGGACACCGCGCCGTTCGACGCGGCCGTACGCGGCCTGCTGGCCCTCCTGGCCGCCCAGGCCACCACCACCACGGCGCCCGCGCCGCCCCACCCCGCCCGCTGACGCCATGCGGCGGGGGCTGCTTCCCACGTTTTTGGCTTTCCCGCCGTGAGGGTTGTTTCGTGTGCGCCTGCGGCGCGTTGCCGCGGTTGCGGGGCTTCCCACGTTGTCGGGTTTCCCGCCGTGGGGGTTGTTTCGTGTGCGCCTG
>NZ_JALMUV010000018.1 GCF_023155275.1 Streptomyces rhizoryzae | reverse complement strand
CCCAGCCCCTCACACCCCACCCACCCCGGCACGGACCTCTCCGGCAGGCACTCGCAGCCGCCACCTCCAACCCATCAACTCGACTCGTCCATATATCAAGACGACACTCTCGCGATACGAGACGCAGGCGTACCGTTGGCGGCACAACTTCCCGCAGGGCTTCGCACCCCCGGCCGCGGTCCGCCGCGGCCCGGTGCGGCAACCCTCCGACGTCCACGAAGGAGCCGTCCATGCCGCAGGAATCCGCCGTGTACACCCACGGGCACCACGAGTCCGTACTGCGCTCCCACGCCTGGCGCACCGCCGCCAACTCGGCGGGCTACCTGCTGAGTTCACTGCGGCCCCACATGCAGGTCCTGGACATCGGCTGCGGGCCCGGCACCATCACCGCCGACCTGGCGGCGCTGGTACCGGACGGCCAGGTCACCGGCCTGGACCACGCGCCCGGCGTCCTGGACCAGGCCCGCGCCACGGCCGCCGCCCGCGGAGTGGAGAACGTCCGCTTCACGGTCGGCGACGTTCACGCCCTGGACTTCCCCGACGACACCTTCTGCGTGACCCATGCCCACCAGGTCCTACAGCACGTCGGCGATCCCGTGCAGGCGCTGCGCGAGATGCGCCGCGTCACCAAGCCCGGCGGCATTGTCGCCGTCCGCGATGCGGACTACGCCACCATGACGTGGCACCCGGAGGTCGAGGGCATGTCCGACTGGCTGGCCCTGTACCGGCGGGTGGCGCGCGCCAACGGCGGGATGCCGGACGCGGGGCGCCGGCTGCACGTCTGGGCCCGTCAGGCCGGCTTCCCGCAGGAGAACATCACCGCGACCGCGAGTGCCTGGTGTTACCAGACCCCCGAGGAGCGGGCCTGGTGGTCCGAACTGTGGGCGGACCGCACCGTCGCCTCCTCCTACGCCGGGATCGCCGTCGACGGCGGGCACGCCACACCGGACGACCTGACCCGTATCGCCGCGGCCTGGCGGGAGTGGGGGGCTCGGGAGGACGGCTGGTTCGCCATGCTGCACGGCGAGATCCTGTGCCGCGTCTGACGCTAGGTCAGCATGACGCTTCCGCCACTCCGCCTCCACCGTGCCGGCACACCGCGATCACACGACCGCCAGGGTTCGCGCGCCCGCCGGGAGCCCAACTAGGCTTGTTCGTATGGACATTCTGGGGACCTCACTTCGGGTGTGTGTCGGCGACCTCGATGCCGCGATCTCGGTCTACGAACGACTGACCGGCGCCGAGGCGATCCGCTTCCAGCGCGGCGGGGTGGCGGTCGCGGCCGTCGGATGCTTCTTCCTCATGAGCGGGCCCGAGGCGGAGTTGTCCGTGCTGCGGAAGATCACCGCGACCATCGCCGTCAAGGACGTCGACGAGGCGGTGGCCGATCTCACCGCGGTCGGCGCGGACATCGTCGCCGGCCCGCTGGCCACCCCGATCGGCCGGAATGTGATCGCCCGCCACCCGGACGGCTCGGTCTTCGAGTACGTCGACCGGGCCCAGGGTGCTTAGCGCCGCGCCCTCCGCCACCCCCTTTCCGCTCGCTTCAACCGCATCCCTCACACCTCCAGGATGATCTTGCCGCGGGTCCGGCCGGCCTGGCTGATCCGGAATGCCTCCGCAGCTTCGGACAGCGGGAGCACCGTCTCGACCGGCACGGTGAGCTTCCCCGCGTCCGCGAGGATGGCCAGTGCGGTCAGATCGGCGCTGTCCGGTCTGACCCACACCATGTGGCCGCCCTTCGCCCCGACTTCGCCGTCGGCGATCGACACCACCCGGCCGCGGTCCTTCAGGACCTCCTGCGAGAGGTCCACCGCCCCTCCGCCGACGAAGTCGAGGGCGGCCTCGACACCGTCCGGTGCCAGCGCACGGACGCGGTCCGCCAGCCCGTCGCCGTAGGTCACCGGCTCGGCGCCCAGGGACCGCAGGAAGTCGTGGTTGCGCTCGCTGGCCGTGCCGATCACGCGGGCTCCTTCGGCGACGGCGATCTGTACGGCCAGGGAGCCGACCCCGCCGGCGGCGGCGTGCACCAGCACCAGGTCGCCGGCCTTCACCCCGACCCGCTTCAGGGACTGATAGGCCGTGAGCCCGGCGAGCGGCAGCCCGGCGGCCTGCTGCCAGCTGAGCGATTCGGGCTTGCGGGCCAGGGTGCGTACCGGTGCGGCGACCAGTTCGGCGTAGGTGCCGTGCTGGACCTCGTCCTTGCGGACGTAGCCGATGACGTGGTCGCCGATCGCGTACTCGGTGGCGTCGGCGCCGACCGCCTCGACCACTCCGGCCACGTCCCAGCCGGGGATGAGCGGGAAGTGGACGTGCATGATGCTGTCGAGGTAGCCCGCGACGATCTTCCAGTCGACCGGATTGACGCCGGCCGCCTTGACTCTGATCAGCACCGAGTCGGGGCCGATCTTGGGGTCGGGCTGCTCGGTGTAGGTGAGGACTTCGGGCCCGCCATAACTGTTCGTGGTGATTGCCTTCATGACCGTCACAACGCGTGACGGTGGGGGAAGATTCCGCGAGGTGTGGATCTCTCCGAAGTGGCATATGCCAATGCGCCGGGGCGGGGCGGGTGAGGCGGCGGGGCCGGGCCGGTGCGGTCCGGCCGCACCGCGCGACATCCGGCCGCGCTCCCGCCGGCCTCGCCGCACCGGCCGCATCAGCAGCTAGGGCCGCTCGGCCGGCCGCATCCGGAAGTCATAGCGTTCCGGCAGCGGGTGTTCCGCGCGGGCCCGGGCGGCGAGTTCCGCGGTGACCGGACCGTCCTCCCCGGCCACCAGTCGTTCGGCGATGGCGTACCAGGTGTCGCTCAGCACCTCCGCGCCCTCCCGCAGGTCCGGGATCTCGAAGCCCTCGTCGAAGACCGCGCGTGCGGCCCGCGGTTGCCCCTGGGCGAGCAGGGTCCGCGCGGTCAGCAGCCGGAACCGTCCGGCGGCGCGTTCGGCCGGGGGCAGGGTGGCCAGCAGTGTGGCGGCCTCGTCGGCCCGGTCCGCCGCGAGCAGCGCGGGAACGGCTTCCCGGACGAGGGCGGTCAGGAGCCTCCGCCCGCTCCGGGCGGCCGCGGCGTCGGCGGACGCGGCCGCTTCGGCGGCGCAGGCGGCGGCGTCCGCGAACCGGTCGGCGGCGTGCGCGGTGTCGCCCGCTTCGGCCTCGGCGACGGCCAGGCAGTACAGGGGGAGGCAGCCGGCGCCGTGTGCCAGGGCGCGTTCCCAGCTGCGGACGGCCTGGGCCCGGTCGCCGGCGTGCCATTGGGCGAGGCCGAGGTGGTATTCGGCGGCGGGGCCCGGAGGGGCGGATTCCAAAAGTTCGCGCCAGGGTGCGGAGACGGGCCCGGGGCCGGGGACGGGGTCCGGGGCGGGCAGTTCGCCGGTCCTGAGCAGGGTGAGCCAGGGGTGCTGTTCGGGGCCGAGGGTGGCCGGGTCGAAGGGTGTGCCGGGGAGGTCCAGGCCGGTGCGGGCCGCTTCGAGGGCGCCCCAGCCGGAGCCCGTGGCCAGGTGCTCCTTCGGTTCGTGGTCGGCGTACGGGAGCCAGGCCGCGAGGGCGGTGTCGACCTCGGCCCGCGGCAGGGCCTCGGCCAGCCGGGTCTCGACGGCGTGGCGGGCGGCGGCCCAGTGGGTGCCGTGCACCGCGGCGGGGTCGGCGGCGAGCGGCCCGTACGCCTCCAGCCAGGTGAACTGGCCGCCCGCTTCGAGGGGTACGTGCTCCAGCTGGGTGCGGGCCAGGCCGGCCTGGATCTCGGCGTAGCCGCCGGTGCCGGGTTCGGTGAGCCAGCGCTGCCAGCGCCGTCCGGCCCGTCCCGAGCCCCAGAGGAAGAGTTTGCGGCCGGGCAGGGTGCCGGTGGAGGTCTGTACCAGGCCGTGGCCGTCGTGGCCGAGGGCGGCGATCCAGGGGCGGCCGCCCTCGGGGAGGTCGTAGAAGTAGTCGGCGGGGTGGGTGCTGCGCAGGGGGTAGGTGCGGTCGGTTCCGCGGTGTGCGGGGACGGGCACGTGCTGGAGGGTGCGCTCGTAGCCGAAGTGCCAGGCGGTGTCGGCGGGGGCCAGGATGCGGGTGTGCGGGTCCTCGGGGACGGCGGTGTTGGACCACCAGTACACCGGGACGGTGTGGTGGTGCGGGTTGCGGATCCGTACGCCGACGTGGAGGAAGTCGGAGCCGTCGGGGAGCCACAGGTCCACCTGGAAGGGCAGGTCGCGCAGCCGCTCCCACTCCCACAGGCGCAGCATGTCCCCGCCGTCGGGGGCGGGGACGCGGGCGGCGTGCAGGGGGGCGCAGGCGAGGGTGGTGTGTCCGGTGGCGCCGATGTTCCATTCGATGCCGCCGGAGAACCATGCGCCGTTGAGGGCGAAGTGGGCGGGTTGGATGACGGGGTTGCGGTAGAGGAGTTCGCGGCCGGTGGGCTTGTGGTGGAGGGAGTGGACGCGGCCGCCGAGGCCGGGGAGGACGGTGGCCCGCAACCGGTCGTTCTCGATCACCAGGGCGTCGAGGTCGGTCTCTTGGCGGTCGCGTCCGTAACCGTCCCGCATGCGGGTGGGCAGGATCGAACGCAGTGGTGCGTAGCCGATCTGACGGGCCATCTCGGCGGGCAGGCCGGCGTCCCGGGGGATCCGGATGCGGTGCGCGTCGGGTGCGCCGCGGAGGGCGGGGAGCGGGTTGTCCGGGCCGAGGGCGGCCATGGGCAGGGTCAGGGTGGTGCGTCGCACAGTCGTGGCCACGGCTGCCTCGCAAGGTCGGGCCGGGCCGCCTCGGCTGCGGCGGCCCCCTGTTGACCATGGAACAACGTGATCGCCCGTCTGACCAGGGCCCCTCGGGTCCAGGTGGGGTCAGGGTTGCGCAAAGACGTCCGCAAGGAGGTCGGCCAGCAGCACTGCCCCGGAACCGTCGGGGTCGCGGTCCGGGTCGTAGATCGCCACGGTGATCCCGGCGCAGCGCGGGGAGGCCGCCAACGGGGCGAGCAGCTCCCGCAGTTCGCCGGTGGACAGGCCGCCGGGGTCGGGGCAGTCCACCGCGGGCATCACCGACGGGTCGAGCACGTCGGCGTCCAGGTGGATCCAGAAGCCGTCCAGCGGGGCGTTCTGGAGGTGGGCGAGGGCCGCCCGGGCCACTGCCTGCGGGCCGCGCCGGCGGATCTCGCCGACGGGGATGCAGCCGATGCCCAGCCGGGCCAGTTCCGCCTGGTGCCCGTCCGCGTCGCGGACCCCCAGGAGGCGCACGTCCTCGTCGCCTACGTACGGGCGCAGGCCCTCGATATCGGTCAGGTCGGCCTGGCCGCGCCCGGTGATCTGGGCGACGCCTTCTCCGGCCGCGGCGCCGAGGGGCCCGGAGATCTCGGTGTTCCCCGGGTGGCGGAAGTCGCCGTGCCCGTCCAGGTAGGCGACGCCGTACCGTCCGAGCCTCCGGAGCGCGAGGACGGCGCCGAGCAGGATGCTGCAGTCGCCGCCGAGGACCACCGGGAAGTCTCCGCTGCGGACGTGGCCCTGGATCCGCCGGGCCAGCCGCACGCTGTAGGCGGCGATGGCCGCGGCGTGGAAGTCCCCGTCTCCCTCGCGCCAGTCGCCCAGGCCGTACCGGGGCGGCACCACGACGCCGCCCTCCAGGGCACCGAGCCGGCGCAGCAGCCCCTGTTCCCGCAGTGCTCCGGCGAGCTTGTAGCAGCCGGGCACGGCCCCGGGGGCGGGCGGCCGCAGTCCCAGGTTGGACGGGGCGTCGATCAGTACGTTCCGGCGCATGCCGGGATGGTAACGGGCGTGCGCCGGAAGGCCGTTCGTTGCAGGACGTTGCAGGAAAGGGGCGGGCGGACCGGCGCCGGGCGGCATACCCTCGGAGGCTGCACTACAGCGACGCAGAACGGAAGCGGTGGACATGGCCACGCAGCACACCTACCGAGTGATCGTCCGCGGCAAGTGGGACAGCCTCACCGCCGGGGCCCGGGCGAAGCTACTCGCCGAGGTGGACGACCACGGACTCGGCCAGATGGTGTTCACCCCCGAGGGCTCGCTGGCCTACGACGCCGCGCTGCACTCCTTCAGCTACCGCTACGTCATCGTCTCGGACGCCGAGTACGGCGAGGAGATGGCCGCCGCGCTCGGCGAGGAGAAGGCCGAGGCCGCGCTGAAGGCGGCGGGGCTGGGCTTCCGGGAGCTGCGCGCCACCGCCACCGACATGGACACCATGAAGATCAACCGGAAGGGCCGGTAGCGGCGGCGCCCCCGGGGGAGTCCCGGGGGGCTCCTCCGGGGCGGCGCGTCAGTTGTGCCGCCCCTCCGGGTGCGGTTCGTTGAAGCGCACCCGGTTGCCGAAGGGGTCGGTCACCACCAGGCCGGTGCCGAACTCGTCCTCCTCCAGGCCGGGGCGCTGGTAGGCGTAGTCCTTGGCCGTCAGCTCGGCGTGGAGGGCGCGCACCCCGGTCAGCTCCACGTAGGCCGTGGAGCCGGGCGTGGCGTCCCCGTGGTGCTCGGAGAGGTGCAGCACCAGGCCGTCCCGGGAGACCTGGGTGTAGAGCGGCATGCCCGGCTCGAAGCGGTGCTCCCAGTCGATGGCGCAGCCGAGGTAGCCGACGTAGAAGTCGTGTGCGGTGGGTACGTCGAAGATCCGGAAGACCGGTACCGTGCGCCGGACGGTGAGCTGCGCCGGCTCCTCGGGAGGGGTCATTCCGCCGCCCCGTCCGCCGGGGCGCCCGGGGCCGGGCCGTCGGCCTGGCGGTGGGGTTCCGGGGCGGTCTCCTCGTCGGCCTCGTCGTCATCCTCCGGGAACATGTCGCTGGTCAGGGCCCAGCGTTCGTGGTCGCGCCAGGCGCCGTCCACGAAGAGGAAGTCCGGGGAGAAGCCCTCCAGACGGAAACCGGCGCGCTCCACCAGGGAGATCGACTTCTTGTTGGACGGCTGGATGTTGGCTTCGAGGCGGTGCAGGCCCAGGGGGCCGAAGGCATGGCGCAGTACGAGGCGCAGGCCCTCGCTCATCAGGCCCCGGCCCGCGGCGTGGGCGAAGACGCCGTAGCCGATGGCGCCGCAGCGGAACGCGCCGTGCACGATGTTGTTGATGGTGAGATAGCCCGCGATGCGGCCGCTGTCGTGCTCGCAGATCAGGAAGCCCTCGCGCTGCGGTTCCCGCAGCCGCGCCAGATAGGCGTCGTAGGCGTCGTCGTTGTCCGGCGGGTACAGCCAGGGGCGGTGCAGGTCGGCGGTCTGCCGGGCCAGGGCGGTGAACTCCTCCCGGTCATCGGCGGTGAAGGGGCGGATGGCCACCCGGGAACCCTGCGCGAGATAGCGGTCGGTGCTGGTCATCAGCAGATCGTACGAGGGGCGGTGGGGGCGGACCAACCGTCCCGGTGGGCGGGGTGGCGTGCCGGGGGCGCGGCCGGGTGGTCACCGGGCCGCGCCCCGCGCCCCTGGGGGCCGTCGGCGCGGTCAGCGCCATACGGGCGCGTCGGTACCGCAACGGCCCGGTGGAGTGGCCCAGTTGGCGGGTCCGCCGTCGAAGTCCACCGGGGGCAGGGCGTGGCGCAGCCGTCCCAGGGGGCTGTCGGTCTCGCGGAGGTACGGGGCGGGGTCGAAGCCGGTGGCGGTGGCCGTCGTGTCCTGGGTGCCGGGCGCGGTGGGCGCGTCCCCGAGGTCGGTCATCAGCCAGCGGGCCGTCCGGGCCAGCGCGAACGTCGCCAGGTGCGTGCCGCCCGTCCGGGATTGCTCGGTCAGCGCCCGCAGCACCGCGGCGGCGAGCAGGTATCCGGTGCCGTGGTCCAGCGCCTGCGCGGGCAGGGCGCCCGGTGTGCCGTCGGGGCCCTCTTCCAGGACGGCGATGCCGGTGGCCACCTGGACGAGGCTGTCGAAGCCGCGCCGGCCGCCCCAGGGGCCGTCGTCGCCCCAGGCGGAGAGCCGGGCCACCACGAGGCCGGGGCGGCGCTCGGCGAGGGCGTGGGGGGCGAGGCCGAAGCGGTCGAGGGCGCCGGGCCGGTAGCCGGTCACCACCACGTCCGCCGCGTCGAGCAGGTCCTCGAAGGTCTCCCGGTCGCTGCGCGAGCCCAGGTCCAGGGCGGTGGAGCGCTTGCCGAAACCGGTGTCGTTGTGGGCGTCCTGGGCCTCGGGGAGCTGGGGTGCATCCACGCGCAGGACGTCCGCGCCGAGGAGGGCGAGCGTGCGGGTCGCGACGGGGCCGGCGATCACCCGGGTCAGGTCCAGGACGCGCAGTCCGGCTGCGGGCAGTACGGGGTGGCCGGCGCGGGCGGGCAGCGGGCGCGGCGGGGCGTCGGTGCCGAGGGTCTCCCGGGTCAGCAGCGGGTGCCGGGCCGCGGCGGCGCCCTGGGGGTGGGCGGACCATTCCTCGGGGGTGCGGGCCGCGACGGCGAGTCCGCCGGCCGCGTAGACGGCCTCCTCGACGTCCGCGGCGCGCTGCCCGGCGAGCAGGGCCTCGGCGTCCTCGGGGCCGGCGCTCTGCGGCAGGCCCAGGGCGGTGAGCAACCGGGCGCGGTGGTGGGGGTAGTTGGCGTGGGTGCGCAGCCAGCCGTCGGCGGTGCGCCAGAAGCGGGAGAGCGGCGCGAACGTCGTGGCGGCGCGGCCGTCGATCCGCAGGTGGCGTTCGCTGAGGAAGGCGGTGGCCACCGCGCCGTCGTCGACCCGTACGGCGGGCACGGGGCCGCCGTCGCGCCGGGCGGCCAGTTCGGCCGCGGCGAGCGCGCAGACGGCCACGGTGGAGCGGGCCAGGGCCATGGCCGGGAGCCGGGCCGCGAGCAGGCCGGGCGGCCCGGCGTAGGAGATCCGTTCGGTGAGCGCCGGGTCGCCGCCGAGTGCGGCCCAGGCCAGTTCCGTGCCGCGGTTGTGCCGCAGGCCCGTTGCTTCTCGTTGCACCATGAACAGAGTGTGGCACCGAGTGCCACCTTTGACCAGGGGGAAGCGACAACTCCCGTTGCCCCTACGGGGCCTGGGGCGGCCGCCGCTCCCCGGCGGCGGGCGCGGCGAGGGCCACCTCCCGGTGGAGGCGGCGCAGGGCGCGACGCGCCGCCGCCGGGTGGAGGCGCCGGACGGCGGACCAGTAGCGGCGGCCGGCGGCGCGGTGCAGGCGGACCACTGTGCCGAGGGTGACGCTCCCCTCGCCGACCAGGAGGGACGCGCGGAAGTCGAGGTGCCGGGCGTCCTTGCCGAGCAGGATCTCGCCGCCTTGGTGGGCGAGTACGGGGAAGGGGGTCCGGCGGAGCGCGCGGAGCCAGGCTTCCGGTTCCTGCGGCATACCGGGGCGGAGCGGCAGCTGCCAGGCGTCCTGGAAGTCCGCACGAGAAAAGGCACTGCGTGCCAGGTGTGCGTCTTCGGGGAGGGCGACGGCGGTCGGGCGGTCCCCGTGGAGGCGGTGCAGGAGCCGCACTCGGGGTGTGCGGCGGGCGGGGGCGCGGAGCCGGCCGGTGGCCGCCCGTTCGGCGTTGTCGAAGAGTTCCCCGACGACGGCGAGGTGCACGGCGCGGGCCGCCAGGTGCCAGGCGAGGCGGCGGGCGAACGGGAGCCGGGCCTCCGGTACGTGGGTGAGACGGCAGCCGTCGGACCCCAGGGGGTGGGCGGTGGGTTCGTGGTGGCCGGCGCTCCGGCCAGAGGGGCCAGGGGTGAAGGCGAAGCGTATGCGGCGGCCCGGTTCGTAGGCGCTGACGGGGTAGCGGAGGGGCCCGTGGCCGCCGTCGGCGCCGATGCCCAGGGGGCGGTCGAAGCGCAGGGGCGGCCAGGCGGGACCGGGGAAGAGCGGGTCGGAGGCGCCGCTCGGGCGGTCGAGCGGGGCTCCCACGGCTTCCGCCGGGGCGTGGACGGTGCGGCTGCGGGCGACGCGGACGAGACGCACGAAGACCTCCATACGGTGGCGTATGCTGTGACCGTACGGTAGCGTATGGTCATGGTGCGACAGCGGGAGAGCGGACGGGCGGCGGAGGCCGGCGGCGGTGCCACCCGGCAGCGGCTGACGGCGCGGGACTGGGCCGACGCGGCCCTCGCGGCCATGGGCGAGGGCGGCCTCGCCGCCGTCGCCGTGGAGCCGCTGGCGGCCCGGCTGGGCACCACAAAAGGCAGCTTCTACTGGCACTTCGCCAACCGCGACGCACTGATCGAGGCCGCCCTGGACCGCTGGGCGGAGACCCGCACCACCGCTGTGATCGAAGAGCTGGCCGGCGAGCCCGATCCCGGGACACGGCTCCGCCGGCTGTTCCTGCGGGCCACCCACCGAGCCGCCGAGGACCCCTTGGAGCTGTCCCTCCTGGCCTCCGCGACGGACCCCCGGGTGGCGGCCGCACTGGCCCGCGTCACCGACCGCCGGATCCGCCATATCGCCGCGCTCTTCGCCGAGTTGGGCTTCCCCGAGGACGAGGCGCACCGGCGCGGTCTGCTCGCGTACACCGCGTATCTGGGGCACAGCCAGCTCAGCCACGCCGTTCCGCGGACCCTCCCGGCCGGTCCGGACCGCGAACGGCACCTGGACGCCGTGCTGGAAACTCTCCTGAGCCCGGTGGGAACGCCCGGGGCGGGTCCGGACGTTCACCTCTCGGACCGGCAGGAACGCCGGCCGGAACGAGCGGCGGAGGCCGCCGCGGAAGGGGGGTGACGCAGGCCAACGGTGCGATGTGCGCGGGAGGTTGACCACCGGACACGCAGACGTGCCCCGCGTACTGCACACGCACGGAGACGTACCGCACACCCACGGAGACGTACCGCACACCCACGGAGATCAGCGCGGCGCACCCGCCCGCTCCGGGGACGGATGCCACCGCTGGCGCAGGCGAGGGCACCCCTCCGACGGGCACCTCACCCCACCCGCAACGGGAGGAACCGTGACCGAAACCCTCTCCTTCCCCCAGGACCGCAGCTGCCCCTACCACCCTCCGACGTCGTACGCCCCGCTCCGTGCGTCGGGCCCGCTCTCCCATGTGGCGCTCTACGACGGCCGCACCATCTGGGCGGTCACCGGACACGCCGAGGCGCGGGCGCTGCTGATCGACCAGCGGCTGTCGTCCGACCGCCAGAATCCGGCGTTCCCCATCCCGCAGGCCCGCTTCGAGGTCGCCCGGCGGTTGCGGACCCCGCTGCTCGGCGTGGACGACCCCGAGCACAACACCCAGCGGCGGATGCTGATCCCCAGCTTCAGCCTCAAGCGGACCGCCGCGCTCCGGCCGGAGATCCAGCGGATCGTGGACGAACTCCTCGACCGCATGCTGGCGCAGGGCCCACCCGCCGAGCTGGTGACCGCATTCGCCCTGCCGGTCCCCTCGATGGTCATCTGCTCCCTGCTCGGCGTCCCGTACGCCGACCACGAGTTCTTCGAGGAGAGATCGCGCCGCATCCTGCGCGGGCCCACGGCGGAGGAGAGCGAGGAGGCCCGCCTCGCCCTGGACGAGTACCTCGCCGACCTGATCGCCCGCAAGGAGAAGGACCCGGGCGAGGGCCTGCTGGACGAGCTGATCGCCGAGCGGCTGGCGACGGGCGCGCTGGAGCGCGAGGAACTGGTCCGGCTGGCCATGATCCTGCTGGTCGCCGGCCATGAGACGACCGCCAACATGATCTCGCTCGGCACCTTCACCCTGCTCGAACACCCCGATCAGCTCGCCCAGTTGCGGGCCGACGAGAGCCTGATGCCCACCGCGGTCGAGGAGCTGCTGCGGTTCCTGTCGATAGCCGACGGCATGCTGCGGGTGGCGACCGACGACATCGAGATAGCCGGCCGGACCATCCGGGCCGGTGACGGCGTGGTCTTCTCGACCTCGCTGATCAACAGGGACGAGGCCGCCTATCCCGCACCGGACGAACTGGACGTCGGCCGTTCGGCGCGGCACCACCTCGCCTTCGGCTTCGGCATCCACCAATGCCTGGGGCAGAATCTGGCCCGCGCCGAGATGGAGATCGCGCTTCGCTCGCTCTTCAGACGGATCCCCGGTCTGCGACTCGCCGTTCCGGCTGCCGAGATTCCGTTCAAGCCGGGGGACACTCTCCAAGGAATGATCGAACTGCCGCTGGCCTGGTAGCGCCGATCGGCACCACCGGCGGCCCGCCACGAAAGGGTCCGGACATGCGGATCACCATCAACACCGGCGTCTGTATCGGCTCCGGTCAGTGCGTGCTCAACGCCCCTTCGGTGTTCACCCAGGACGACGACGGCTTCAGCGTGGTGCGTCCGGGCCGTGAGGACGGCGCGGGCGACCCGATGGTGCGGGAGGCCGCCCGTGCCTGCCCCGTCCAGGCCATCGAGATCACGGAGGACTGACGCCGGACGGCCCCGACCGGGTGCCACCGCGGCGCGCGGCACGCCCCGCCCGGGCTTCCGCCCCGACCGGAGCCGTCCCCTCCGCTACCGCACGCGGCCCTGGGTGACCGGGAGTTCGAGGACGCCGGTGTCGCCGGGCGCGCTGGTGACCGCCACCCGCTTCACCCCGCGGTTGCCCGCGTAGGCGGAGTCGCTCGCCGCGATCACCAGCCGCAGGCGGTGCCCCGGCTCGTAGCGGTGCACGATCCCCGGGAGCTCCACCGTGAACCTCCGGGTGACGTCGGGCACCCGTGCTGGGGCCACCAGCCGGTGGACCAGCGTCTTCCGGCCGTCCGGGGACACGTCGTAGAGCTTGGCGAAGAGCACCAGCTTGTCGGCCGCGTCGGCGGAGTTCTGCACCCGCTCGGTCTCCGGCGACACGACCTTCAGCGTCACCTTGGGGGCGCCCACCACGTCCAGCGGGCCGCCCGTCACCGGCGCCGACGTCCAGTCCAGATACGTGCCTTTGGTGTCGTACGGCTGCGGATCGGGCAGGCCGATCATGCCCGCCAGGGAGTTCTCCGAGTGGCTGCTCGACACCCGCAGATTGCGGTACTCGCGGCTGCCCCGGGCCACCTCGGACCGGTTGTCGACGAGTTTGCCGTCACCGGAGAGGTAGAGCTGCCGGGTGCCGCCCGCCGGGTAACCGGGCGCGGTGGCATAGGCGGAGCCGCTGGTGACCCAGTCGCGGTAGTAGGCGAAGGCCGGTCCGGTGCCGGCGCCCGGCCGGTGGCGCAGATAGCGGTCGAACCACGCGAGGACCCGCTGCCCCACGTAGCTGGTCCCCAGATTCCCCTTGCCCAGGTCGAGTTCGCCCTTCGCCGGGTCCTTCATCCCGCCGCTGTGGCCCCACGACTGCCAGATCATCTTGGTCGGCGTGCCCTGAGCGGCGAGAGTGCGGTAGGTGGCCGCGGCCTCGTTGAGGTTGAAGAGGGTGTCCGCCTCCCCCTGGACGAGGAGGGTGGGCGCCTGCACGGACTTCAGGTAGGAGACCGGGGAGACGCTGCGCGCGTACCGGAGCATCGTGCGGGTCTGCTCGGCCGGGTAGCGGCGGGAGTCCAGCAGCCGTTTGGTGCGGCAGGCCGGCGCGACGAAGTGCAGGCAGCCGGCGCCGCCCAGCCGCGACGGGTCCAGCCCCGGGTGCATCAGCCCCTGCGCCTCGCCGAGGAGGAAGAACCCGTTCGTCCACTGGCGCTTGTAGGCCCCGGGCACCGGGCCGCTGACGCCGCCCGCGCGGTCGGCGTTGTTCGGGTCCAGGGCGTAGGAGAGGTCGTTCCAGGTGATCAGCGGGACCAGGGCGTCGACGCGGTGGTCGACCGCGGCGGTGGCCAGCTGGATCGCGCCGCCGTACGACCCGCCGATCATGCCCACCCGGGGGTCGCCGGGGCGGTCCTTGGTGACGAAGTCGACGCGGGTCCCGTCGGCGGCGGTGCGCGTCCCGGCCAGCAGGTCGATCAGCTGAGCCGCCGCCCGGCCGTCGATCTGCGGGTCGTCGAGGGAGATCGGGCAGCCGGTCTTGCCGAAGCCGAGGCCGGAGTAGGCGAGCGCGACATATCCGCGGGCGGCGAACGCCCGGGCGGTGGCGCCGGTCGATCCGTCGGCCTTGCTGCCGCCGAAGCCGTTGGTGGTGAGGACGGCGGGCGCCGGGTGCGCCGCGTCGACACCGAGCGGGCGGTAGAGGTCCGCGTCCACCGCGCAGTCGCGGCCCCCGGCCCGTACGGTCACCTTCAGCGCGGTGACCGTGTACGGGTCGGCGGCCTGCCCCGCGGCGGCTGCGGGGGCACTCAGGACGAGGGGCGCGGTGAGGGCGGTGCCGGTCAGCAGTGCGAGGGACATGCGGAGCACGGGGCGGGACACCACACGGGACACGCTGGGCACGCAGACCTCCACAAGGCAACGTCGTACCAACCAGTCGGTAACGGCGCGCTCATGGTGTGACACGAGTAACGGACCTGTCAACGCTCCTGACACGAGTCGGTGATAGGACGTCAGTTCATGGCCTACTGACGGTAAATGGGCCGGTAGCGACCCATCCGGGCGCACGCTCCGACGCCGCTTCGACGCCTCCGCTGCACGCCCCCTCACCTCGGTGCCGTCACCGTGCGTGTCCGGCGTTCGCCCCGCTCCGCCGCGGCCGGCGGCCCATGGCCGGCGGCTGGCGGCGGACGGCGGCGCACCTCGCGCGAGGAGGCGGTCAGTGCTGCGGCCGGCCACCTCCCGGTACTCCGCGCAAGAAATGGTCGAGCACCCGGACGCCGAAGTGCAGGCCCTCCCCGGGCACCCGTTCGTCCACGCCGTGGAACAGCGCCTGGTAGTCGAACCCCTCGGGCAGCTTCAGCGGCGAGAAGCCGTAGCCGGTGATGCCCAGCCGCGAGAACTGCTTGGCGTCCGTGCCCCCGGACATGCAGTACGGGACGACATGGCCGCCCGGGTCGAACCGCTCGATCGCGGCCCGCATCGCGGTGAACGACGGCGCGTCGACCGGTGCTTGGAGCGCGACCTCGCGGTGATGGAAATCCCAGGTCACGTCCGGGCCGGTGAGCGCGTCCATGGTCGTACGGAACTCCGCCTCACCGCCCGGGACGACCCGGCCGTCCACGAACGCCACCGCCGAACCCGGGATCACATTGACCTTGTAACCGGCCGACAGCATCGTGGGGTTGGCGCTGTTGCGGACCGTGGGGGCGACCAGTTTGGCGGCCGGGCCGAGCTTGTCCAGCAGCGCGTCCACGTCGTCGTCGGAGGGCTCGGCGTGCAGGTCGATACCGTGCAGGGCGGCGAGTTCGCGCAGCGCGGCCCGGACGGTCGGGGTGAGCCGCACCGGCCACGCGTGCGCGCCGATCCGGGACACCGCGTCGGCCAGCCGGCTGACCGCGTTGGCGTTGTTGATCTTCGAGCCGTGCCCGGCCCGGCCGCGGGCCGTCAGCTTCAGCCAGGCCGTGCCGCGCTCCCCGGCCGCCACCGGATAGATCCGCATCCCCCCGCCGGCGTGGAAGGTGAACGCACCGGACTCGCTGATGCCTTCCGTGCACCCCTCGAAAAGGGCGGCGTGGCGATCGGCCAGGAAACCCGAGCCGTCCTCGGCGCTGGCCTCCTCGTCGGCGGTGAACGCCAGCACGATGTCCCGCCGGGGCCGTATGCCGCTGCGGGCCCACTGCCGGACGGTGGCGAGCATCATCGCGTCCATGTTCTTCATGTCGATGGCGCCCCGGCCCCAGACCACACCGTCGCGGACCTCCCCGGCGAACGGGTGGACCTGCCAGTCGGCGGGCTCGGCGGGGACCACGTCCAGGTGCCCGTGCACCAGCAGCGCATCGGCGGACGGATCGCTGCCCTCGACGCGGGCCACGACGTTGGTACGCCCCGGACTGCGCTCCAGCAGGACCGGCTCCAGCCCTGCCTCGGCCAGCCGCTCGGCGACGTACTCGGCGGCCGGGCGCTCCCGGCAGCTGCCGTCCCCGCTGTTGCTCGTGTCGATCCGGATCAGCTCGGAGGTGAACCGCACGACCTCGTCGAGCGCCTGCTGATCCACCGTGCCGGCGTCCGGGCCGGCCGGCTGCTGCGCCTGCTCATTCTCAGCCATATTGTTCCTCCACGGCGGACGAGACGACCGTGGTGACCGCCTTGAAACACCGGATGGCTTCGTACATGTCCTGACTGGTATACGCGACGCGGCGCTCACCGGCGCGCTCCACGCCGGGCACGCATGTCGCGGCACCCACCAGATGCTCGGCGTCGAACTCCAACTCGAACCGGAACGGGCCGCCGGCCACCGGTTCGTGGCGTATCGCGAGCGCGGCGCCCTTGCCGGCCGCGGCCCGGATGTCGGCCGCCGTACGCGACGGCGGGCGGCACACCGCCGCATAGCGCGACACGTAGTCCTTGACCGCCACGGCGGGCGCCTGCGGTGCGTAGCCCCGGGCGTCCTCGCAGGTGCGGTCGTCGCCCGTGACCAGCACCACGGGCACCCCGAACTCGGCCACCACCAGGGAGTTGAGATAGCCCTCGCCGGCGCGTATGCCGTTGACCCAGACGCCGGTGAGGGTGTTGGCGAGGTAGGTGTGGGCCAGCACGCCCTCCGTGCCGGCGCCGGTGTGGTAGCCGACGAAGGCGATGCCGTCGACGTCGCCGTGCTGCACGCCCTCGACCATGCTCAGCGCCTTGTGACGGCCGGTCAGCATGGCGGCGCGCTCGTCGAGCTGCTCCAGCAGCAGATTGCGCATCGACCAGTGGGCCTCGTTGACCAGCACCTCGTCGGCGCCGCCGTCGAAGAATCCGGCGATGGCCGCGTTCACGTCCGAGGTGAACATGTGGCGGCAGCGCTCCCACTGCGGCGTACCCGGCAGCACATCGGCGGGCCACGTCACGCCCGTGGCACCCTCCATGTCCGCGGAGATCAGGATCTTCACGTCTATCAGTCCCATCCCAGGTGAGAGGGCGTTCGCGGGCCCTTGACCGATCACGTTACGCGCCGCTGAACACCCGCTGCCAGGGCTGTGGATAACTCCGGAGGTCCAGACCGGTGAAGATCCACCGGCCCCCGAAAGCCGCCCCGTCCGCTCCTCACCCGCCCACCCCCCGAAGGGGGGTGGGCGGCGGGGAACAACAACTCGGAACAACAACTCAGGTGAGGATGGCTACGGTTGGACGGGCCGGCGTCCGGGAGCCGGGAGCCCGGTGCCGGTGCCACGAGGCACGGAGCAGGGCCCCAAGGCCAGAGGCGAGGAGCAGGGGCAGGAGGCAGCAGTTAGGGGCCGCGAGGCAGGCCACAGAGGCCAGGGCAGAGGGGGCACGGGGCAGGGCAGGGACCCAGAAGGCAGCGGCACAGGGGGCCAGGGGCGAGCGGCCAGGGGTCAGAGGCCGGAGGTCCGCCTCGGCTGGTCATCAAGGTGCGGTGGGGGGAGGGTCGGACGCACCGCGCTGTTCATTCCAGTCATTCCAGTCATTCCAGTTCTTCCTGGCAGCGTTCCAACCATTCGAGGTCCGCCTGGAGGTGCAGCATCGCGCCCTCCACCAACAGGTGGGCGATCCGGTTGTCGCGGTCCGCGGCGGCCGCCAGACGGGTCAGTTCGCGCATGCGGCTGAGGTAGCGACGGCGCTGCTTGCGGATCAGGACCGTCCGGTCGGTGGCGCCGGCGTGCTCGGCGAGGGCCAGCTTCATGAAGAACTCGTCGCGGAGGACCCGCGGTTCCGCAGCGGCCTCCTCGTACCACGCGGCCACCGCCTCCCGGCCCGCCGCGGTGATCCGGTAGGTGCGCTTGTTCGGGCGGCCGGGTTGTTCGACGTCCTCGCCCACGATGAGGCCGGCCTTCTCCAGCCGCCCCAAGGTCACGTAGACCTGGCCGATGTTGGGCCGGGGGTAGGCGGCGCCCAGCAGTGCCTCCAGGGCCTGCTTGAGTTCGTAGCCGTGTGCGGGTCCGCTGACCAGCAGCGCCAGCAGTGGCAGCCGCACGCTCTCCCTCTCCCCTGTGCCCTGGTTGTCCCGGCGACGGCATGATCCGCGTCATCGGCGCCACGCGCCGCGTTCGGGTCATCCTCGTCACCGCGGTGCCCGGACCGCCCGGACAGTGCGCAGCGCCCAGACAGTCCGCGCCGCCCGTAGCCGCCCGAGCCGCCATTGCCCCGTTCGTGCCGGTCGTACTGGTCGTGCCGGTCGTGCCGTTCGCGCTGGCTTCGGGCGTTGGCCGGTGTCCGCTTGCCGGTACCGGCACCGAGGCGCCCGCCCTTCGCCGGCCCTCGCCGCCCACCGCCGTCAGCGGTCACCGTCCCGCCCGGGACCCTGCGCCCCGTAAGTCTTCTCCCTTGGCGTCGGCGCCGCAGCCTTTTCTTTCGTTCCCCTCGCCGGGGCGGCTAACCGCTGGGCAACCGGTAGGTATGGGGCGAGGGGGTGCGGCCCGGAGGCCGGACGGGGGTCAGGGGTGCCCGTAGGGTCTGGTGACGCGACCGCTCCCGTAGTGGCCTGGCACGTAAGGGAGTTGAGCAGCTTCCCGCGCAATCCGGGCAGGGGCGGTCCGACTTTCGTCATTCCGTTGACACGGAAAAGACACGCCTACCTAACATGCATGCATCACAACAACTAGCAAGGCGCCGCGCCGACTTGCACCGTAAGAAGTGGATCCCGGCAGATGTTCACAGCCACCGCAGAACGCGGCCTTTCGACCCCCGCCCAGGACACGGCCCAGCGCTGGTGGCGAGACGCGGTCATCTACCAGGTCTACGTCCGCAGTTTCCGGGACACCACCGGCAACGGTACCGGTGACCTGGCCGGCGTCCGCAGCGGACTGCCGTACCTCAAGAAGCTCGGCGTGGACGGGGTGTGGCTCAGCCCCTTCTTCCCGTCCCCCCAGCACGACCACGGCTACGACGTGTCGGACTACCGCGACGTCGATCCGGCCTACGGGGACCTCGACGAGTTCGACCGCCTGGTGGCGGACGCGCACCGGCTCGGCCTGAAGGTGCTGCTGGACATCGTGCCCAACCACTGCTCCAGCGCACACCCCTGGTTCCAGGCGGCACTGGAGGAAGGCCCCGGAGGGCCGGCCCGGGCCATGTTCCACTTCGCCGACGGGCGCGGGGAGCACGGCGAGCTGCCGCCCAACAACTGGCGGGCGATGTTCGGCGGCCCCGCCTGGTCCCGCATCACCGAGGAGGACGGCACTCCGGGCCAGTGGTACCTGCACATGTTCACGCCCGAGCAGCCCGACCTGAACTGGCGCAACCCGGACGTGTCGGCGGACTTCGACAAGGTGCTGCGCTTCTGGCTGGACCGCGGCGTGGACGGCTTCCGGATCGACGTGGCCGCGGGCCTGTACAAGCACCCCGAACTCCCCGACTCCCCCGACCCGGCGGCCGACGAGCGCACCCGCGACTCGGTCAACCCGCTGGCCTGGAACCAGCCCGAGGTGCACCAGGTGTGGCGCGACTGGCGGGCCCTGTGCGAGGAGTACACCGCCCGGGACGGCCACGACCGGCTCCTGGTGGGCGAGGTCTCGGTGCGCACCCCGGGCGAGCAGGCCGCCTACGTCCGGTCCGACGAGCTGCACCAGGCGTTCTTCTTCCACCTGCTCACCGCGCGCTGGGACGTGGACCTGTTCCGCCGGGTCATCTCCGAAGCACTCACCGACATCGCGGACACCGGGTCGACCGTCACCTGGGTGCTCAACAACCACGACCAGGTCCGGACCGTGACCCGGTACGCGGGCGAACCGGGCACCCCGGAGGGCGCGTTGGGCCCGGCCCGGGCCCGGGCCGCGGCGCTGCTGATGCTGGCCCTCCCCGGTGCCGCGTACGTCTACCAGGGTGAGGAGCTGGGCCTGCCGGAGGTCGACGACCTGCCGGACGAGGTGCTCACCGACCCGATCTTCCACCGCACCGGCAGCCGGCAGCACATCCGGGACGGCTGCCGGGTGCCGCTCCCCTGGTCCGGGGAGGCCGCGCCGTACGGCTTCAGTACGGGAGCGGCGGAGCGGACCTGGCTGCCGCAGCCCGCGTCGTTCGCGGGGCACACCGCGGAGCGGGCGGTGGCCGACACCGGGTCGTTCTGGCACCTCTACCGCGAGGCGCTCCAGTTGCGCCGGGGGCTGCCGCAGCTCGGTGACGGGACGCTGCGCTGGCTGGAGTCGGCGCCGGAGGTCCTGGCGTTCGTGCGCGGGGACGGGCTGGTCTGCGCGGTCAACTTCGGCACCGAGCCGGTGCCCGCGCCGGTGGCCGGCGCACCGCTGCTGGCCAGCGGGGACTGCCCCGCCGGGACGCTCCCCGGGGCCACCGCCGCGTGGTGGATGGAACCGGGCCGGTCGCTGCTCCCGTAGGCAGGCGCAGGGGACGGCCATGAGGGCCGTGGGTGCGCGGGACAGCTCCTTGTGCGGTAGGCGCGGCGAGCCGGTCGCCGCTGCCGTAGAGGCGCGGGCCGGCCGCGCAGGGGCGGGCGCTGCTGCCCTAAGCGCGCGGGGCCGTCCGCCGCTTCCGTGGGCGCGCGGAAGCGGCCCCCACCCGTTGGACGCACGGCAGTGGCGCATGCACGCACGGAGGATCAGGCGCCGGGCCCAGCGATCGGCCGGCACCGGTGCCTGTCGGCCGCCACCGGGCCGCCGGCCGACAGGCGCCACGGCCGCCCCCGCCCCGCGGTGGCGGCCACGGTCGTCCGCGCCGGGCGTGATGCCCCGGATGCCCGTTTGGCGAATATCACACCCGGCGCCCCTTCACCACTCGGACCGGCGGCCCGCATGCTTTCGGAGTGCCCGCTTCGGGGCACGGGCCGCCGTTCGACCGCCGCAGCCGGCGGGACACCGGGCGGGTCTCCGCAAGAGGAGGCCGGGCGGGCGGCTCCCCCCGCGGACAGGACATCACCCTCATGCACCCCTCACGCATCGCACGCCGCGTTCGCCGCGGACTGGCCGCCCTGGTGGCCGCCGGAGCGGCGGCCACGGTAGTGGGCACGGCGGGCCCCGCCTCGGCGAGCACCGGCGGGCCCCCCGCGGGCGGCGACAAGGTCGTCTGCCACTCCCCCCGGCCGGGCCTGGCCCCCGCCCTGTCCCATGACATCGCCGCGGCGCTCCAGGGACGCCGGGGGACGTCGGCGGTCGCCCTGTACGACCGTCATTCGGGGACCAGTTGCGAGTTCCGGGCACGTACGCCGTTCGATTCGGCGAGCGTGGTCAAGGTCACCGTGCTGGGCGCGCTGCTGCGGCAGGCCGAGGAGGCGCACCGGACGCTGACGCCGCACGAGGTCGCGCTGACCACGGCCATGATCACCAAGTCGGACAATGCCTCGACCGACGCCCTGTGGCACCAGGTCGGCGCGGCCGGGGTCCAGCGCTTCCTCGACCTGGCGGGGATGCGGCACACCGTGCCCGGACCGGGCGGCGCCTGGGGGCTGACCCAGATCACCGCCGCCGACCAGCTCACCCTGATGCGCCTGCTGACGTCGGACAACGCGGTACTCGGCCCGGCGTCCCGGGACTACGCGCTCGACCTGATGCAGCGAGTCGCCCCCGACCAGCGGTGGGGCGTGCCCGCGGGAGCGCCGGACTCGGCGACCGTCCACGTGAAGAACGGCTGGCTGCCGCGTGCGGAGAAGGGCTGGCGGGTGCACAGCGTCGGCTCGTTCACCGGCAGCGGCAACGACTACGCGATGGCGGTCCTGTCCACCGGCAGCGACACCATGCAGCACGGGGTGGCCACCGTGGAGGCAGCCGCCCGGGTCATCCACCGGGACCTGACCGCGCGCGGGACCTGACCGAGGACGGGGCCTGACCGAGGACGCGCAGCATTCGGGGGTGAGGGCGGAGCGAGCGAGGCGCGGTAACGGGTGCGGGGCCCTCGGCCACGAGGGCGGCCGGTGCCGGGATGTCGGCCCCAGGGGGCGCCGGACGTCGGGGCTGTTCGGGGGCCTGCGCTGCGCCGCCCGTACGGACCCCTTGATCGTCAACCAAGGGTTGACGCTAGGCGCCGCGTCAACCTATGGTTGACGCATGACGGAACCTCTTCGCAGCACGCATCACGTACGCCTCGACGACCTGATCGAGGCCATCAAGAAGAACCGCTCGGACGTGCTGGAGCAGCTGTCTGACGCGGTGCTCGCCGCGGACCACCTCGGCGAGGTCGCGGACCACCTGATCGGGCATTTCGTGGACCAGGCCCGGCGCTCGGGCGCCTCCTGGACCGAGATCGGCACGAGCATGGGGGTCAGCAAGCAGGCGGCGCAGAAGCGCTTCGTCCCCAAGGACCCGGGCGCGGCGTCGGACCTCGATCCCGCGCAGGGCTTCTCACGGTTCACCCCCCGGGCCAGGAAGGTCGTGGTCTCGGCGCAGCAGGAGGCCCATGCGGCCGGCGGCGACGAGATCCGGCCCGCGCACCTCTCGCTGGGGCTGCTGAGCGAGCCCGAGGGCCTCGGCGCCCGTGCGCTGGTCGCACAGGGCGTGACCCCGGAAGCCCTCCGCGCCGCGATGACCGCGACGCTGCCGCCGGCGGCGGAGTCGGTGCCCGCCCTCATCCCGTTCGACACCGGTTCCCGCAAGGCACTGGAGCTGACCTACCGGGAGGCGCTGCGGCTGGGCCACAACTACATCGGTACCGAGCACATCCTGCTGGCCCTGCTGGAGCTGGAGAACGGCAAGGGGCCGCTCACCGACCTCGGCATCGGCAAGGCGGCGGTCGAGTCGTACGTCGCCGAAGCGCTGGCCGCCCTGGTCGCCGAGCAGAAGGGGGAGTGACGGGGCGCGGCCCCGTGGTGACGGGGGTGCGGCCCCGAGGGGGACGGGGCCGCGCCACCGTGCGCACGATTCAGTCGTCATGGCCCAGCTGGAGGTCGCGTTCGGTGCGGCCGCCGCCGGCGACCCGCAGGACGGTGGCGACCGGCGGATACCCGGCGGCGACGACGGTGTACTCGCCGGCCGAGAGGTCCACGAAGCGGAACAGCCCGTCCGGGCCGGTGGTGGCGGTGTCGACGACGTTGCCGGCCGCGTCCAGGAGGGTGACGCGGGCGTCCTCGACGGGCCGCCCGCCGCCGGCCCGCACGGTGCCGCGCAGCACCGCGCCGCCGGCGAGTTCGATGTCCTGGCGGGTCTCCCGGGACGCCTGGACGGTCACCGGGAGCGCGGCCGGCCGGAACGCCGGGGCGCTGGAGGCCAGCGTGTACTCCCCGGCCACCAGGTCGCCGAGGGCGTAGCCGCCCTCGCGTCCGCTGCGGGTGCTCGCCACCACGTCGCCGCGGACGTCGGTGAGGGTGACCATGGCGTCCCGGACCGGATTGCCGTCGGCGGTGGTGACCGTGCCCGCGAGGCGGCCGGCGCCGCCGAGGACCACGTCCAGCTCCACCGGGCGTTCGCCGACGGTCACCGTCACCGCCTGCGGCTGGTGGCCGCCGGCCGCCGCGATCAGGACGTACGCCCCGGGGCCGGGCGTGCTGAGCGCGTAGCGGCCGTCCTCGCCGGTGGCGCCGCGGCCGATCTGCCGGCCGGCGACGTCGATGAGGGTGAGCGCGGCGCGCGGCACGGTGCTGCCGTCGTGGTGCTGGACGGTGCCGCAGACCGGGACACCGGCCACCGCGGGGGCGGGCCCGGCCGGGTGGGCGGAGGGGTGGCCGCCACCGGGCACGGGGCCGTCGAGGGTGGCGTCGGCCGCGGAACGGGCGGGCGGCACGGCCGGGTCCCCGGAGTCGCCGTACGGCGGGTGCGGGGTTCGGGGGGCCTGCGGGGCGTGGGACACCAGGAGGTTCTCTTTCCGGGAGAGGGCGAACAGGAAGCCCAGGGCGAGGGCCGGCGCCAGGTAGCCGCAGCTTCCGGGCACGGCGGCCGGGGCGAAGGCGGCGTAGCCGTCCCGCAGGGCGGCGGGCAGGGCCCGCTCCACGTGCGGGGCGAGCGGGCCGGGGAACGGCAGCCGGCCGGCGAGGCGTTCGGCGAGCAGGGCGGCGGCGAGGGCCGCGCCGGTGGTGCCGCCGAGCCGGCGCAGGCAGGCGGTGGTGCCGGCCGGGCCCGGGGCGGGTGCGGTGGCGCGGACGGCGAGGACCAGGACCGGCAGCACCAGGCCGAGGCCGAGTCCGAGGACGCCGGCGCGGAGGGCGAGGAGCGGCCCGGGAGCGGCCGCCGGGAGGTGGCCGGGGAGCCACAGGCCGGCGCCGGCCACCGCGCAGCCCAGGACGGCGAAGGCGGTGTGGTGGCCGGTGCGGCGGATGAGCCGGGTGGTGGCGAACGCGGTCGGCAGCAGCGCCCCCGGCAGCGGCAGCATCAGCAGCGCGGCGGCGGTGGCGGTGGGGGCGCCGGTGGCCGCCAGGTAGGCGGGCAGGTGGCGCGCCGCCCCGTGGAGGGCGATGCCGAGGGCGGCGCCCACCAGGGCGGTGCGGCCGAAGCCGGTGGCGCGCGCCGGCGGCGCGGTGGCCGGACGCCCCGCTGCCGGGAGGAGCGCCGCCGCGGCCAGGGCGCCCGCGCCGAGGCCGAGGACCACCGGTGGCAACCAGGGCTGGCGGGTGCCGCCCCAACTGGCCGGCAGGGCCCAGCAGAGGGCGCCGGCGGTGAGGAGCAGGGCCCCGGCGAGGTGCGGCCGGCGGCGGACGGCGGGCCCGGGGACCCGGACGGCGGACGCGGCGGCGAGGAGGGCCGGGGCGCCGAGCGGGGCGCCGAGGGCGAGGCTCCAGCGCCAGAGGCCGTGGTCGGCGCAGGCGGCGCCGGTGAGCGGCCCGGCGAGGACGGCCACCGCGTACACCGCGCCGGCCGTGGTCGTGCGGCGGCCGCGTACCGCCGGCGGGGCGGCCGCGGCGAGGAGGGCCGGGACGCCGATCAGGAGGCCGCCGGCGCCGAGGCCCTGGGCGGCGCGGGCGGCGAGCAGCCCGGCCGGGGAGGGCGCCCACCCGGCGGCGCCGGAGGCCGCGGTGAAGACCAGGAGCGCGAGGAGGAAGGCCGCCTTCCGGCCGACGAGGTCGCCGAGCTTCCCGTGGAGCGGGAGGCCCGCGGCCGTGGCCAGGAGGCACGAGGTCAGCACCCAGGGGGCGGGGAGGCCGGGCAGTGCGCGGGCGATCTCCGGGAGGGCGGCGGCGGGGCCGGTCTGGCCGAGGCCCGCGGCCGCCAGGGCCAGGAGGAGGACGGGGAAGGCGGCGCGCGCCCGGGGGCCGGGCGGGGCCGGTGGCCGGACGCGGGGAGCCGGTGGGGCCGGTTCCGGGGCCGCGGTGGTGCCGTCGGCAGGCGGCCCGGCCGGCCGGTCCCGCTCGCTCAGGGTGGTCCCGCCCACGTCCTGCTCCCCTCGTCACGCTGCTGCGGGCGCCCCTTTGTCGCACCGGGCGACGACGGCGGGCAAGCGAGGGGAAGCGGAGGGAAGTGGGCGGGAACGGGCGCCAAGTGCCGTGTGCGGGGCGCCCCTTGGGCTCCCATCAGGGGTTTCCGGCGGTCCGCCGCCGGCCGGTCCGGGCCGCGCCGCGCGGTGGAAACCACCCGGACAGGTGAGCATGGCGGCGGCCCGGACGGGTCAGGGGAGGGCGCGGCTCACTTCTCCGTACGGGCCGCGAGGTTGGCGAGGATCGTGTCGTAGATCCGGCCGAGGCCCTTGGGGGCGAAGGTGCGCTCGAAGAAGCCGCCGATGCCGCCGGCGCCCTGCCAGGTGGTGGTGACGACGACCTTGGCGCGGTTCTCACCGGCCGGGGTGACGACCCAGGTGGTCACCATCGAGGAGTTGCGGTCCTTCTCGACCAGCTGGCCGTCGGTGGGCTCGTCGACCTCCAGGAGGCAGTCGCGGACCCGCTTGCTGGTGGCCTGGAGCTTCCAGTGGACGAGGGTGCCCTTGCCGTCGCCGCCCTCGCGGACCTCGTACTCGCTGAAGTGCTCGGGCAGCAGCTGCCGGCGCGTGCCGGTGTAGTCGGCGAGCGCGTCGAACACGTCCTCCGGATCCGCCGCGATCTCCCGCTGCGTGGTGGCTTCTACCTGCCCCATGTGTGCCTTCCTCCAGTAGTCGGCTGCCGGACCTGGTGCGCCGCCAACCCGCGGTGCGCGGTCAAGCCAACCACCCCGGGGCAGCGCGCCCAAATCCGGGCCGCCGCCCCCGAAGCGAACGTGTGTTCTATTATCGAGCCGGGGGGTCGGCCGGATCGCAACAGGAGCCCCGATGCGCTGGGACAATCTGGGCGAAAGCCCGTCCGCGCTGTTCGGCGCGGATGTCGTCACCCGTACGGTGGACACCCCCGAATTCCGCGGCATCACCTTCCACGAGGTGCGCGCCCGCTCCCTCGTCAACCGCGTCCCGGGCGCCTCCCGGATGCCGTTCGAATGGACCGTGAATCCGTACCGCGGGTGCAGCCACGCCTGCGTCTACTGCTTCGCGCGCCGGACGCACAGCTACCTCGACCTGGACACCGGCCTCGGCTTCGACTCGCAGATCGTGGTCAAGGTCAACGCCCCCGAGGTACTGCGCCGGGAGCTGGCCGCGCCCCGCTGGCGCGGCGACCACATCGCGATGGGCACCAATGTCGACTGCTACCAGCGGGCGGAGGGCCGGTACGGCCTGATGCCCGGCATCCTCGCGGCGCTGCGGGACCGCGCCAACCCGTTCTCGATCCTCACCAAGGGCACCCTGATCCTGCGGGACCTGGAGCTGCTGCGGCAGGCCGCCGCGGTCACCGACGTCGGCATCTCGGTCTCGGTCGGCTTCCTGGACCGCACGCTGTGGCGCACCGTGGAGCCCGGTACGCCCGCGCCCGAGCGGCGGCTGGACGTGGTGCGCACCCTCACCGCCCACGGGATCCCCTGCGGCGTCCTGATGGCGCCGGTGATCCCCTTCCTGGCCGACGCCCCGGAGCAGCTGCGGGCCACGGTGCGGGCGCTCGCCGAGGCGGGCGCCGACTCGGTCACCCCGCTCGTGCTGCACCTGCGGCCCGGCGCCCGCGAGTGGTTCATGGCCTGGCTGGCCCAGCACCACCCGCACCTGGTGCGCCGCTACGAGGCGATGTATGCCGGCGGCGCCTACGCCCCCACGGGGTACCAGCGCCGGATCACCCGCCAGGTCCACGAACTGGCCGCCGAGTACGGGCTCGGGCCGTCCCGGCCGGGCCGGGCCCGCCGGATCCCGCCGGAGCCCGCTCCGGCCCCGGCTCCCGGGAAGGCCGCCGAACGGGCCGCGCAGGGCACGCAGTTGACGCTGCTCTGAGCGGTCGTGGCGCGCCTCCTGCGCGCCTGTGGCGGCCGTTCCGGGACCCCGGGCGGCGGCCCGCCGGTCAGGACACCCGGACCGCCGGAGCAGCCTCCAGGGCGCGGGCCAGGCGGTCCCTGGCGGCCGTCTGCGCGGCGATCCGGCGGTCGATGACGGCGAGCCGCTCGCGGGCGATCCGCAGGCCCGCCGCCGAGGGCGGGGCGGTGGACAGGTCGCCGTCCAGGCACGCCCGGAAGCAGGCGACGTCGGCGAGGGTCAGGCCGGCGTCGAGGAGGTACCGGATGTTGCGGACCCGGACGGCGGCGCGCTCGTCGTAGACGCGGTAGCCGTTCGCGGCCCGTTCGGAGCCGATCAGGCCCGCGCTCTCGTACTTGCGCAGCGCGCGCGGCGAGACGCCCGTGCGGTCCGCCAGTTCACCGATCCGCACCGGACCGCCTCCCCTCGTCCCACCGGTCCGGCGGCCCGGTCCGGCCGCCGCGCCCCGGCCCGGACGTACGCTACCGGCCGGGTCAGCCGATCACCGCGCCACCGTCCACCGGGAGGATCACCCCGGTCACGAAGGACGCGCCGGGGGCGGCGAGCCGGGTGATGGCCCAGGCCACCTCCTCGGGGCGGCCGGTGCGCCCCATCGGGGTGTGCGCGATCTGCCAGGACCGCACGGCCGCCTGCTGCTCGGGGGACAGGCCCTGGTGGTCGCCGATCGGGGTGTCGATCGCGCCGGGGGCCACGCCCACCACCCGGACGCCGCGCGGCGCCAGCTCCACCGCCCAGCTGCGGGTGAGGAGTTCCAGGGCGGCCTTGGTGGCGGCGTAGACGGCGTTGCCGGGCCAGGCCCGCTGGCCGACCGAGGTGCTGAGGTTCACCACCACTCCCCCGGTGCGCTCCAGAGCGGGCAGTGCCTCCTGGGTGAGCAGCACCGGCGCGACCAGGTTGGTGGCCAGCTGGGGCGCCATGGACTCCTTGGTGTGGCTGCCGAGCGCGCCGCTGCCGACCACCGCGGCGTTGTTGACCAGGACGTCCAGCCGGCCGTGCGTGGCGAGGGTGTGCCGGATGACGGCCGCGGGGGCACCGTCCGCGGTGAGGTCGGTGGGGAAGGGGGTGATCGTGCCGCCGCCGGCCGTTTGCGCGGCGGTCTCGGCGAGCGGGCCCGGGCGGCGCCCGACCGCCACCACGCGCGCTCCCTCGGCCGCGAACGCGCGGGCGGTGGCCCGGCCGATGCCGGTGCCGGCCCCGGTGACGACGACGACCCGCCGTGCGGTGCGGGAGGGGGCTGCGGACTCGGGAGGTGTCTGTGCCATGCCGGGGAGTCTGCGACCCTGCCCCCAGGGGCAGGGTCAAGCCCGGCGGTCACCGAGGGCGTCCGGCCGCGGCCGGATGCGGTTGACCGCCGTCCACCGGGGCCCGACCCTCGGTGGCAGGGACCGGACGAGAGGCGGAGAGGATGCGCGGTGAGGGGTGGGAGGCCGGCGGGGCCTCGTGGGGGACGGCGGAGCAGCCGGTGTGTCCGGTGCGCGTACGGGAGATGACGGAGGCCGATCTCGACGCGGTCTCGGCGGTGCGGATCCGCGGCTGGCAGACGGCGTACCGGGGCCTGATGCCGCAGGCGTATCTGGACGCGCTGAGCGTGCCGGAGGACGCCCGGCTGCGGCGGGAGCGGTCGCGCGCCGCAGCCCCGAGGTGTGGGAGCTGGTGGCGGACCGGGACGGGGAGGTCGCCGGCTGGCTGGCGGCCGGCCCGGCCCGGGAGCCCGAACTCCCGCCGGCGGACGGGGAGTCCGGGGCCGGGGCGCCGGGCGCCCGGCTGCCGACCGCGGAGCTGATGGCCCTCTACGTGGCGCCCGGCCTGATCGGGACGGGCATCGGCCGGGCGCTGCTGGACGCCGGGACGGCCCGGGCCCGGGCGCGCGGGTTCGGCGCGATGTACCTGTGGGTGGTGCGCGGCAACGTCCGTGCCGAGCGGTTCTACCGGCGGGCCGGTTTCGCGCCGGACGGGGCGGTGGCGGCGTCCGACGTGGCCGGCCGGCGCGTCCCGGAGGACCGCTACCGGCGCCGGCTGCGGTAGGCGGGGACGGGGCTCCGCCGGACGGGCGCCGGAAGCGGTCAGTCCCCGGGGGCGCCACCGCCCGGCCGCGGTCCGCCTTCCGCGCGCGGTGCGCCGTCGGCGGCCGGGCCGCCGAGGGCCGGGCCCGGTGCCGGCGGGTCCTCGTGGACGCCGAGCCGGGCCAGCGAGGCGGCGGCGGCCGCGGCCAGCCGGGGGTGTCCGGCGGCCGCCCGCAGTGCCGGTACGGCCCGTTTGTCGCCGAGCGCGCCCAGGCCCTCCACACAGGCCAGCGCCACCCGCCAGTAGGGGGTGTGCGGGGTGAGCAGCCGCTCCAGGGTGGCGATCAGCGCGGGCACGGACTGCGGGGCGCGGAGTTCGGCGAGCAGGCGGACGGGGTGCAGGGCGTAGGCGGTGCGCAGCGGGTTGGTGGCGAGGGCGGCCGCGGCACGGGCGGTGCGCGGGTCGTTGAGCCGGCCCAGGGCGTGCGCGGCGGTGGCGCAGCGGACCGGCTCCCGGTAGTTGAGCAGCAGTACCAGGGTCTCGAAGGCGCGTTTGTCGCCGGCGCAGCCCAGGATGAAGGCGGCGATCTCCCGGGCCCACAGGGGCCGCTCCACCGCGGTCAGCATCCGGGCCAGTTCCTCGCGCCCCGCGGGGGTGTTCTTGCGGGCCAGGCCGAGCAGCCGTTCGTAGGCGACCAGATCCTGCGGTGAGCGGAGTTCGGCCCGCACCCGGTCCGTCAACTCGTGGAATTCGTCTTCCATTTGCCGCTCCCCTCCCTGCCGGCCGCGCCCGTCCGTGCGGCGTGGCCCGCACCACAACCTCATGCCCCGCCTTACCCCTGGCGCTTCGGTTACCCACCGGTTAACCTGCTGTCACGAGCAGTACCCCTGCTCGGGCGGCCTGGTGACGCAGCCGCCGGAGTGTGACGTCGGTTCGGCACACCCACCGCACCACGTGTGCGCGGGCACCGCGGCCCGCGCCGCGCCTTTCGCACAGTACGCCCCACAGGGAAGCGGCACGGCCTCGGGACAGGGCCCGCCGCCCCCTCCACCGCACGGCGCCGGCCGCGGCGCACGTGGCTTTCCGGGGCTTTCGCCGCCGGTCGGCCGCGCAGTGCCGCGGGCCCTCGCGCCCGTGCGCCCACCCCTTTGAGTCGTCACTCTTCCCCCTTGCCGGGGAACACCCTCAGGAGTCTCGCGATGGGCCCTCAGTCCACCCCTGATCTCGCCCCTGTCCCCTCCTCCCCCGCCGCCCCCTCCGCTGCCCTGCCGCTGGCCACCGTGGCCGTCGTCGGCCTGGGCACCATGGGCACCGGTATCGCCGACGTGCTGGCCCGGGCCGGCCGCGAGGTGATCGGCATCGATACCGACGAGGCCGCGCTGCGGCGGGCCCGCACCGCCCTGGAGGACTCCACCGCCCGCGCCGTGCGGCGCGAGCGGATCACCGAGCGGGAGCGGCAGGAGGTGCTGGCCCGCTTCCGCACCTCCGGCGACCTCCGGGCCGCCCGGGACGCCGACCTCGTCATCGAGGTGGTGCCGGAGGACTACGACCTCAAGCGGGAGGTCTTCGCGGCGCTGGACGCCGTCGTCCGCCCGGACACCGTCCTGGCCACCGGCACCAACGCCCTGTCGGTGACCCGGCTGGCCGCCGACTCGCAGCGCCCCGAGCGGGTGCTCGGCCTGCACTTCTTCAACCCCGCACCGGCCATGAAGCTGGTCGAGGTGGTCTCCTCGGTGCTCACCGCGCCGGCCGCGGTCGCCGCCGTCACCGCGCTCGCCCGCGAGCTGGGCAAGGACCCGATCGCGGTCGGCGACCGCCCCGGGTTCGTCGCCGACGGCCTGCTGTTCGGCTACCTCAACCAGGCCGCCGCGATGTACGAGTCGAAGTACGCCACCCGCGAGGACATCGACGCGGCGATGCGGCTGGGCTGCGGTCTGCCGATGGGCCCGCTGGCGCTGCTCGACCTGATCGGCGTGGACACCGCCCGGACGGTCCTGGAGGCGATGTACGCGGCCTCCCGCGACCGGCTGCACGCCCCCGCGCCGATCCTGGGCCACCTCGCCGAGGCGGGTCTGACGGGCCGTAAGGCGGGGCGCGGCTTCTACACCTACCGGGCGCCCGGCTCCGCGACCGTCGTGCCGGACGAGCGCACCCCGGCCGCCGCGGGTGGCGGGGAGCCGGCCGGGCGGCCGGTCCGCAGCGTCGGTGTCGCCGGTTCCGGGACGATGGCCGGCGGCATCGCCGAGGTGTTCGCCAAGGCCGGCTACACCGTGGTGCTGGCCGCCCGCGGCCAGGAGAAGGCCGAGCGCGCCAAGGCCCGGATCGCCGCGTCGCTGGAGCGTGCGGTGGCCAAGGGGCGGCTGACCGCCGAGGCGCGGGACGCGGCGCTGGCCGCGATCACCCCGGCCGGGTCGCTGGACGCGTTCGCCGACGTCGACCTGGCGGTGGAGGCGGTGGCCGAGGACCTGGCCGTCAAGCAGCAGCTGTTCGGGACGCTCGACAAGATCTGCAAGCCGGGCGCGGTGCTGGCCACCACCACCTCCTCCCTGCCGGTCGTGGCCTGCGCCCGGGCCACCTCCCGGCCGCAGGACGTCATCGGCATGCACTTCTTCAACCCGGCGCCGGCCATGAAGCTGGTCGAGGTGGTCCGCACGGTGCTGACCGGGGACGCGGCGCACGCCACCGTCCGCGAGGTGTGCGCCGCGCTCCGCAAGCACCCGGTGGACTGCGGCGACCGGGCCGGTTTCATCGTCAACGCGCTGCTGTTCCCGTACCTGAACAACGCGGTCAAGATGGTCCAGGAGCACTACGCGTCGCCGGACGACATCGACGCCGCGATGAAGCTGGGCGGCGGCTACCCGATGGGCCCGTTCGAACTCCTCGACGTGGTCGGGCTGGACGTGTCGCTGACCATCGAGCGGGTGCTGCACGCCGCGTTCCGCGACCCCGGGCTGGCCCCCGCGCCGCTGCTGGAGCACCTGGTCGCGGCGGGCTGCCTGGGCCGCAAGACCGGCCGCGGCTTCCGTGAGTACGCCCGGCGCTGACCCGCGGCGGCGCCCACCGGACGGGGGCGGCTGGGGCGGGCTGCTGGAGCCGCGAAGCGGCCGGTACGGCGGCCCGCCCCAGGTCACGGGCCCCGCGGCGGTACCTCATGCCGCGGGCCGGGTGAATATGCAGTACCGTCCCCACATGTCCCAGCCCGCTCGCCCGCAGCCCTCCGACGCCTCCGGCACCACCCCTCCCGGCACCCGCCGGGCGGCCGCGCAACGCCTGAAAATGCGCCGTGAACTGTCGGCCGCCGCCATGGAACTGTTCGCGACGAAGGGCTACGAGGCGACCACGGTCGACGAGATCGCGGCCGCGGCGGGCGTGGCCCGGCGCACCTTCTTCCGCCACTTCCGCTCCAAGGAAGAGGCGATCTTCCCCGACCACGACGACACGCTGGTGCGCGCCGAGGCCGTCCTGGACGCCGCGCCGCCGCACGAGAACCCCCTCGACACGGTGTGCCGCGGCATCAAGGAAGTCATGCGGATGTACGCGTCCGCGCCGGCGGTGTCGGTGGCCCGCTACCGCCTCACCCGCGAGGTACCCACCCTCCGGGAGGCCGAGATCGCCTCGGTGGCCCGCTACGAGCGGCTGTTCACCCGCTATCTCCTGGGCCACTTCGACGAGGGCGCGCACCGCGAGGGCGACGACGACCCGCTGCTGGCCGAGGTCGCCGCGTCCGCGGTGGTCACCGCGCACAACCACGTGCTGCGCCGCTGGCTGCGGGCCGGTGCGGAGGGCGATGTGGAGGCCCAGCTCGACCACGCCTTCGCAATCGTCCGGGAGACCTTCGGCGCCGGGATCGGCGCGGGCCGGGCGTCCACGGAGACCCCGCCGGCGACGGTGTCCCGGGAGGGCGAGGTGCTGGTGGCGGTCGCCCGCACCGACGCCCCGCTCGACGAGGTGATGCGCACCATCCGCAAGGCCCTCACGGAACGCCGCTGACCGGCGGCCGGCACCCGCCGGCCAAGGCCCCGACCCGCACCGCCCTGCCCCGCCGTTCCCCGGCCGCGCAGGGCGGTTCGCCGTTCCGCGCCGACGCGGCCCTCACCCGAACGGCGTACCCGGGCCCCCGCCCACCGTCCGCACACCCTCCGGTACACAACGGGACGAAATACCCCACCAGCGGCCGTTCTGCCGCTCATGCGTGGCGCACGGATGACATCTGAGGGAAATTCTTGGCACTCAGTGTCTTGTCGGCTGGCACGCGGTGTCATACGTTGGAGGTGTCCGGGCGGCCGGCACACCGGGAAAATCCCGGTGGGGCGGCTGTCCCCGCACCGTACTTCCGCGCGCCCGGACGCCTGCGTCACAGGCACCCATCCGCGCCCACCGGCGCGAGGCCGGCACCACCGCCGAACCGACGGCACCACCCCGCTGCACCTCCCCCGACGTTCCCTCAAGCCGTTCCCTACCTTTCCCCGAGCTCTCCACTGCGTTCGAGCAGGGGATGCCCCAACGCCGGAGGCACACCGTGAACCAGATACTCGACGCGATCCTCGCTCCGGACACCACCCGCGAGGACTTCGCCGCCCTCCCCCTCCCCGAGTCCTACCGCGCGGTCACCGTCCACAAGGACGAGACCGAGATGTTCGCCGGGCTGGCCACCCGCGAGAAGGACCCCCGCAAGTCGCTGCACGTCGAGGACGTGCCGGTGCCCGAACTCGGGCCGGGCGAGGCCCTGGTGGCCGTGATGGCCTCCTCGGTGAACTACAACTCGGTGTGGACCTCGATCTTCGAGCCGCTGTCCACCTTCGGCTTCCTGGAGCGCTACGGACGGCTCTCGCCGCTGGCCAAGCGGCACGACCTGCCGTACCACGTGATCGGCTCGGACCTGGCCGGTGTGGTGCTGCGAACCGGGCCCGGCGTCAACGCCTGGGCGCCCGGCGACGAGGTCGTCGCGCACTGCCTCTCGGTCGAGCTGGAGTCCTCCGACGGCCACAACGACACCATGCTCGACCCCGAGCAGCGGATCTGGGGCTTCGAGACCAACTTCGGCGGCCTCGCCGAGATCGCGCTGGTCAAGTCCAACCAGCTGATGCCCAAGCCGCGGCACCTGAGCTGGGAGGAGGCGGCGGCGCCGGGCCTGGTCAACTCCACCGCGTACCGGCAGCTGGTCTCGCAGAACGGCGCGGCCATGAAGCAGGGCGACAACGTCCTGATCTGGGGCGCCAGCGGCGGACTCGGCTCGTACGCGACGCAGTTCGCGCTGGCCGGCGGCGCCAACCCGATCTGCGTGGTCTCCAGTGAGCAGAAGGCGGAGATCTGCCGGAGGATGGGCGCCGAGGCGATCATCGACCGGACCGCGGAGGGCTACCGGTTCTGGAAGGACGAGCACCACCAGGACCCCCGGGAGTGGAAGCGCTTCGGCAAGCGGATCCGCGAACTGACCGGCGGCGAGGACGTGGACATCGTCTTCGAGCACCCGGGGCGGGAGACCTTCGGCGCCTCCGTCTACGTCACCCGCAAGGGCGGCACCATCGTGACCTGCGCCTCCACCTCCGGCTACCAGCACGAGTACGACAACCGCTACCTGTGGATGTCGCTGAAGCGGATCGTCGGCTCGCACTTCGCCAACTACCGGGAGGCGTGGGAGGCCAACCGCCTGATCGCCAAGGGCAAGATCCACCCGACGCTGTCGAAGACGTACCGCCTGGAGGAGACCGGCCAGGCCGCCTACGACGTGCACCGCAACCTCCACCAGGGCAAGGTCGGCGTGCTCTGCCTGGCCCCCGAGGAGGGCATGGGCGTGCGCGACGAGCAGCTGCGCGCCAAGCACCTCGATGCCATCAACCTGTTCCGCGACACACCGGCGGAGCGGACCGGCGACACCGCCGACAACGCCTGAGGACAGGTCTCATGACTGAGCGTCAGAAGGATCGTCCGTGGCTGATGCGGACGTACGCCGGGCACTCCACCGCCGAGGCGTCCAACGCGCTGTACCGGCGCAACCTCGCCAAGGGCCAGACCGGCCTGTCGGTCGCGTTCGACCTCCCGACGCAGACCGGTTACGACCCCGACCACGTCCTGGCCCGCGGCGAGGTGGGCCGGGTCGGGGTCCCGGTGTCCCATCTCGGCGACATGCGGCGGCTGTTCCAGGACATCCCGCTGGAGCAGATGAACACCTCGATGACCATCAACGCCACCGCGATGTGGCTGCTGGCCCTCTACCAGGTGGTCGCCGAGGAGCAGGGCGCCGACGTCAGCGCGCTCCAGGGGACGACGCAGAACGACATCGTCAAGGAGTACCTCTCGCGCGGGACGCACGTCTTCCCGCCCGGGCCCTCGCTGCGGCTGACCACCGACATGATCACGTACGCGGTCAACCACCTCCCCAAGTGGAACCCGATCAACATCTGTAGCTACCACCTGCAAGAGGCCGGGGCCACCCCGGTCCAGGAGATCTCGTACGCGATGTCCACCGCGATCGCCGTGCTGGACGCGGTGTTCGCCTCCGGCCAGGTGCCCGAGGAGCGGCGGGGCGACGTCGTGGCCCGGATCTCGTTCTTCGTGAACGCCGGCGTCCGCTTCGTCGAGGAGATGTGCAAGATGCGCGCCTTCGGCCGCATCTGGGACCGGATCACCCGCGAGCGGTACGGCGTCGAGAACCCCCGGCACCGCCGCTTCCGCTACGGCGTCCAGGTCAACTCGCTGGGGCTGACCGAGGCGCAACCGGAGAACAACGTCCAGCGGATCGTGCTGGAGATGCTGGCCGTCACCCTCTCCAAGGACGCCCGGGCCCGCGCCGTCCAGCTCCCCGCCTGGAACGAGGCGCTGGGCCTGCCGCGCCCCTGGGACCAGCAGTGGTCGCTGCGCATCCAGCAGGTCCTGGCGCACGAGTCGGACCTGCTGGAGTACGAGGACATCTTCGCCGGGTCGCACGTCGTCGAGGCCAAGGTGGACGCCCTGGTGGCCGACTGCCTGGCGGAGATCGACCGGATCCAGGAGATGGGCGGCGTGATGGCGGCCGTGGAGTCCGGCTACCTCAAGTCGCAGCTGGTGTCCGCGCACGCCGAGCGGCGGGCCCGGATCGAGTCCGGCGAGGAGAAGATCGTCGGCGTCAACTGCTTCGAGGGCACCGAACCGAACCCGCTGACCGCCGATCTGGACACCGCGATCATGACGGTGGACCCGGCCGGCGAGGAGGGCGTCGTGCGGGCCCTGCACACCTGGCGCGACAACCGGGACGAGCTGCGCGCCCAGGAGGCGCTGTCGGCGCTGAAGAAGGCCGCGGCGGGCGACACCAACCTCTTCCCGGCGACCCTGGAGTGCGCCCGCGCCGGTGTCACGACCGGTGAGTGGGCCTGGGCGCTGCGGGACGTCTTCGGCGAGTACCGGGCGCCGACGGGCGTCTCGGGGGCGCCGGTGGCGGTGGCCGCCGCGGCCGGTTCGCCGCTGGCCGCGGTCCGCGAGAAGGTCGCCCGGACGGCCGGCGAGCTGGGCGGCGGCCGGCTGCGGCTGCTGGTCGGCAAGCCCGGCCTGGACGGCCACAGCAACGGTGCCGAGCAGATCGCCGTACGGGCCAGGGACGCTGGCTTCGAGGTGGTCTACCAGGGCATCCGGCTGACCCCGGAGCAGATCGTGGCGGCGGCGGTCGCCGAGGACGTGCACTGCGTGGGGCTGTCGATCCTGTCCGGGTCGCACGCCGCGCTGGTGCCGGACGTACTGGACCGGCTGCGCCGTGCCGGCGCCGCCGACCTGCCGGTCGTCGTCGGCGGCATCATCCCCGCCGCGGACGCGGCGGCACTGCGCGAAGCGGGTGTCGCCGCCGTCTTCACCCCGAAGGACTTCGGGATCACGGAGATCATCGGCCGTATCGTCGACGAGATCCGCACCGCGAACCAACTCGACCCCCTGGAGGTCCCCGCATGAGTGCGCCTGTGCAGCGGCTGCGTCCGCGCCGTTCGTGTCTGGCGGTGCCCGGCAGCAACCCGCGCTTCCTGGAGAAGGCCCAGGGCCTGCCGGCCGACCAGGTCTTCCTGGACCTGGAGGACGCCTGCGCGCCGCTGGCCAAGCCGGAGGCCCGGCACACCATCGTGAAGTTCCTCAACGAAGGCGACTGGACGGGCAAGACGCGGGTGGTGCGGGTCAACGACTGGACCACCGAGTGGACCTACCGGGACGTGGTCACGGTCGTCGAGGGCGCCGGGCAGAACCTCGACTGCATCATGCTGCCGAAGGTCCAGGACGCCTCGCAGGTGGTGGCGCTGGACCTGCTGCTGACCCAGATCGAGAAGACCATGGGCCTGGAGGTCGGGCGGATCGGCATCGAGGCGCAGATCGAGAACGCCAAGGGCCTGGTGAACGTCGACGCGATCGCCGCGGCCTCGCCGCGCCTGGAGACCATCATCTTCGGCCCGGCGGACTTCATGGCGTCCATCAACATGAAGTCGCTGGTGGTCGGCGAGCAGCCGCCCGGCTACCCGGCGGACGCCTACCACTACATCCTGATGCGCATCCTGATGGCCGCGCGGACGCACGACCTCCAGGCCATCGACGGCCCGTACCTCCAGATCAAGAACGTCGACGGGTTCCGCGCGGTGGCCGGCCGGGCGGCCGCGCTGGGCTTCGACGGCAAGTGGGTGCTGCACCCGGGCCAGGTGGCGGCCGCCAACGAGGTCTTCTCACCGTCCCAGGAGGACTACGACCACGCCGAGCTGATCCTCGACGCGTACGAGTGGCACACGTCCGAGGCGGGCGGGAAAAAGGGGTCGGCGATGCTCGGCGACGAGATGATCGACGAGGCGAGCCGCAAAATGGCGCTGGTGATCGCCGGAAAGGGCCGGGCCGCCGGCATGGCCCGCACGTCCGTTTTCGAAGCCCCGGAGGCATGAGCGCGATGCAATTCGGCCGCACCTACGAAGAGTTCACCGTCGGCGACGTCTACAAGCACTGGCCGGGGAAGACGGTCACCGAATACGACGACCACCTTTTCTGCCTGCTGACCATGAACCACCACCCGCTGCACATGGACAGCAACTACGCGGAGCGGACCACCGACTTCGGCCGGAACGTCGTCGTCGGCAATTACATCTACTCGCTGCTGCTGGGCATGTCGGTGCCCGACGTCTCCGGAAAGGCCATCGCCAATCTGGAGATCGAGTCGCTGCGGCACGTGGCGCCGACCTTCCACGGCGACACGGTCTACGGCGAGACGACGGTGCTGGACAAGACGCCGTCGAAGTCCAAGCCGGACCGCGGCATCGTCCACGTCGAGACCCGCGGCTACAAGCAGGACTCCACGCTGATCTGCGTGTTCCGCCGCAAGGTGATGGTTCCCACGGCCGCCTACATCGAGGAGCGCGGCGGCGAGCAGCCCGGCCGCCCCGAACCCGCGGCCCCCACGGCCGGAAAGGAGAAGTGACCGATGGCGCGGCTGGCACGAACCGAGGGTCTGACCGACATCCAGCGGGAAATCCTCTCCACCGTCCGCGACTTCGTGGACAAGGAGATCCTTCCCGTCGCCACGGAGCTGGAGCACCGCGACGCCTACCCGGTGCAGATCGTCGAGGGGCTGAAGGAACTCGGTGTCTTCGGGCTGATGATTCCCGAGGAGTACGGCGGCCTGGGTGAGTCGCTGCTCACCTACGCACTGACGGTCGAGGAGATCGCCCGCGGCTGGATGAGCGTGTCGGGGATCATCAACACCCACTTCATCGTGGCGTACATGCTCAAGCAGCACGGCACGCAGGAGCAGAAGGACTATTTCCTGCCGAAGATGGCGGCGGGCGAGATCCGCGGCGCCTTCTCGATGTCCGAGCCGGCGCTCGGGTCGGATGTCTCGGCCATTTCCTCCAAGGGGGTGCGGGACGGCCGGGATTACCTCCTGACCGGCCAGAAGATGTGGCTCACCAACGGCGGTTCGTCCACCCTGGTGGCGGTGTTGTGCCGGACCGACGAGGGCCACCCGGAGGGCACGCCTCCGCACAAGTCGATGACCACCTTCCTGGTCGAGAAGGAAGCGGGCTTCGGGGAGGTCCGGCCGGGGCTGACCATCCCCGGCAAGATCGAGAAGATGGGCTACAAGGGCGTCGACACCACCGAGCTGATCATGGACGGGCTGCGCATCCCGGCCGACCGGGTCCTCGGCGGCGAGACCGGGCGTGGCTTCTATCACATGATGGACGGCGTCGAGGTGGGCCGGGTCAACGTGGCCGCCCGCGGCTGCGGGGTCGCCCAGCGCGCCTTCGAGCTGGGCGTGGCGTACGCCCAGCAGCGGCAGACCTTCGGCAAGCCGATCGCCCAGCACCAGGCGATCCAGTTCAAACTTGCCGAAATGGCGACAAAGGTGGAGGCGGCCCATGCCATGATGGTTAATGCCGCACGCAAAAAGGACTCCGGGCAGCGAAACGACCTGGAAGCGGGCATGGCCAAGTACCTGGCCTCGGAGTACTGCAAGGAGGTGGTCGAGGACGCCTTCCGCATCCACGGCGGCTACGGCTTCTCCAAGGAGTACGAGATCGAGCGCCTCTACCGGGAGGCCCCGATGCTCCTCATCGGCGAGGGCACGGCCGAGATCCAGAAAATGATCATTGGCCGTCGGCTACTTGAGGAGTACCGGATCCAGGGGTGAACGCCCCTTTTCGGGGGATTTCCGGTAGATAAAGATCACACCCTGTCATCGTTCTTCGGCCACGGATTGGCTCTGGCTCTTGGCCAGTTGCCGCTCGCAACCGATAGCATCCCAGGAAAGCCGCCGTCCCCCGTATCCATACGCGGCATCCTCCGCTACGAAGGTCATCCATGCCCCACAGCCAATCCTCTGCACAACGCGGTCGCGTCCGCCTCGCGCGCGGAGCATCGCCGTGGCTCCTGCCGACCGTGGCCACGGCGGCGGTCAGCCTGGTCCGTGCCCGCCGGTCGGGACGCTGGGCCGCCGTCGCCGTGCCCACCACCGCACTCGCGGCGGGCATGCTGTGGTTCTTCCGCGACCCCGAGCGAGAGATCGCCACGGGCCGCGTCATCTCTCCGGCCGACGGCGTGGTGCAGAGCATCATGCCGTGGAAGGACGGGCGCACCCGCGTCGCGATCTTCATGAGCCCGCTGAACGTGCACGTCAACCGCGCGCCCCTGGCGGGCACCGTGACGTCCGTGGAGCACATCCCCGGCGGATTCGTTCCGGCGTTCAACAAGGAGAGCGAGAACAACGAGCGGGTCGTCTGGCACTTCGACACCGAGCTGGGCGACATCGAGATGGTGCAGATCGCCGGCGCCGTCGCCCGGCGCATCGTCCCCTACGTGCCCCAGGGCACCAAGGTCGAGCAGGGCGAGCGCATCGGTCTGATCCGCTTCGGCTCGCGGGTGGACGTCTACCTTCCGGAGGGCGTCGAGCCGGCGGTCGAGGTCGGCCAGGCCACTACCGCGGGGGTGACTCGCCTTGACCGTGATTGATCCCGAGACCCAGGCGGGCTGGGCACCGGAGAACGACGACGATGACGACATGCCGCTGTCGACGCGGCTGTCGATAGCGGACACCCTCACTCTCGGTAACGCCATCTGCGGCTTCATGGCCGTGTACTTCACCACCACCGGCGTCCTCATCCCGCACCTGACGGGCACCGAGGACGGCGGGATGGCGCGGCACAGCGCCGCGATGGCCGTGATCCTGATGCTGCTCGCGTCGGTCTTCGACCTTTTCGACGGCCTGGTGGCGCGCAAGCTGCGGGCCTCCGCGATGGGCGCGGAGCTGGACAACCTCTCCGACCTGATCAGCTTCGGGCTGGCCCCCGCGTACTTCGTCGTGACCTGGGGCATGGTCGCCCAGGACGCGCACCAGCGGGTGTCGGTGGTCGCGGCGGTGGTGGTGCTGCTGGCGGTCGTGCTGCGGCTCGCCCGCTTCTCCTGCGTCACCCTGCGCGACGGCATCTTCCAGGGCATGCCGAGCCCCTTCGGCGCCCTGACCGTCGTCGCGATCGTCCTGCTGGAGCTGCCGTTCCTGCCGACGCTGCTGGCGATCATCGGGGTGGCCTGGCTGATGGTGAGCCGGGTCGAGTACCCCAAGCCGCGGGGCCGGCTCGCGGTGGCGATGCTCAGCTGGATCGTCCTCAGCATGGGCATGCTCGCCGCCTGGGCCCTGGACGCCCCCGGCGGCCAGCTGCTGCTCCAGACCGGCTGCTCGCTCCAGATCGTCCTGGGCGCCATGATCCCGGTCTTCGCGACGGCCCGGCGGGTCAACACCTTCCGCGACAACCGCCGCGAGTCCCGCGCCGAATCACGCGCCGCGCACCAGCCGTAACGGGCCGCGCACCAATACCCGGGAGGCCCCGGGCGGAACTCCTCCGCCCGGGGCCTCCTCGGCGTTCACGGGCCATGCGGCCCCCTGGGGCCCGCGGCCTCAGACCAGGAAGTCGCGCGCCAGCTGCGCCGCCGCCCGCTCCAGCAGCGGACCGGCCTCGGCCATGCTGCGGGCCGGGTCGGGCTCCAGATCCGCCAGCGCGTACGCGCGCCGGATACCGGCCGCGGCCAGCGCCTCCTGGGACAGCTGGAGCCGCCCGCACACCGCGGCCACCTCGATCCCGGCCTTGCGGGCCGCCGCGGCGACCCCGGCCGGGGCCTTGCCGTGCAGGGTCTGCGCATCGAGCGACCCCTCACCGGTGATCACGAACGTGGCCCGGGCCAGCGCCGGCGCGAAGCCCAGCACGTCCAGCATCACGTCGATCCCCGGCCGGAACGCCGCGTCCAGCCCCACCAGCGCGCCGTAGCCGATACCGCCCGCCGCACCGGCACCGGGCGCCAGCGCGTACTCGGCGGCCTTGGGGCCGACGGCCCGCTCCAGCACCTCGGCGAAGTGCGCCAGCGCCGCGTCCAGGACGGCGACGTCCGCCTCGCTCGCCCCCTTCTGGGGGCCGTAGACCGCCGGGGCGCCCTTGGGGCCGGTCAGCGGATTGTCGACATCGCTGGCCAGCACGATCTCCGTACGGGCCAGCCGCGGGTCCAGGCCCGACAGGTCGGCGGTGGCCAGCTCCCGCAGCCCGCCGCCGCCAGGGCCGACCGGCGCGCCGGAGGCGTCCAGGAACCGCGCGCCGAGCGCCGCCAGCATGCCCGCGCCGCCGTCCGTCGTGGCGCTGCCGCCGACCCCGAAGACGATCGAGGTGGCCCCCGCGTCCAGCGCCGCGAGCAGCAGCTCGCCGGTGCCGTACGTGGTGGCCGTCAGCGGCGCGAAAACGCCCTTCGGGAGGAGCTGGAGGCCCGACGCCTCGGCCATCTCCACCACCGCCGTACCGTCCTCGCGCAGCGCGAAGGTGGCCGTCACCGGCTCGCCGGTGGGCCCGGTGACCCGCGCCTCGTGCCGGGCGAAACCGGCCGCGAGGGCCGCCGCGGTCGTCCCGTCGCCGCCGTCGGCGACCGGCACCGCCGCCACGTCCAGCCCGGGGACCACGTGCCGCAGCCCGGCCGTGACGTGCTCGGCGACCTCGACGGCCGTGAGCGAGCCCTTGAACTTGTCCGCGGCGATCAGCACATGTGCTGTGTTTGTCCTTGCTGCGTCCGCCACCGTGTTTCCCCTTGCTTTCGAACTGGCAGTCGCGCCGCTGCGACCTTATCCGGCCGACACCCCCGGCGAACAGAGCGAATGCGGAGCACCCGGCCGCAACGGGGCCGCGGGGGCCGGCCGGGCGGCTCGGGGCGGGGGGCTGCGGTGACCTGGGGCGGGGGCTCACCCGGGGGCTCATGGTGCTGCTCACCCGGGGCGCGCGGGCGGGCCGGAGCCGGCCACGCCTCCTGCTCCTCTCGCTCCTCCCGCCGGGCGCCACGCGCCCCGTCCGCTCCCCCTCCACCGGCCCTCCGCTCCCCCGGTCCTCCTTCTCCGCCCTGCCGTCGAGGGCCTGGGGGGTGTCCGTAAAGTCGCGTCGTTCGCCCGGAGGGCGGCCGGGCGGTGTCCGGTGCGTGCTCTCGGCGTGCCGGGCGCCGGACGGCAGACGGGACGTTGCGGACATCCCCTAGGCTCGCGCGCGTGACAACCAGGGACTACGCCACCTACCTCGCCGGACTGCCCCGCGTGCTCGCGGGCGCGGGCGTCATCTTCCGGGACACGGAAGACCGCCTGCTGCTCGTGGAGCCCAACTACCGGGACACCTGGCTCCTGCCCGGCGGCACCATCGAGTCGGACGCCGGGGAGTCACCGCGCCAGGCCGCCCGCCGGGAGACCCTTGAGGAGATCGGCCTGGACATCGAACCGGGGCCGCTGCTCGCCGTCGACTGGGTCCGCAGTCGGGCCCGGCCGCCGCTGGTGTCCTACCTCTTCGACGGCGGAGTGCTCAACGCGGAGCAGTGCGCGGCCATCCGGCTCCAGGAGGAGGAACTCCTGTCCTGGCGCCTGCTCCCCTGGGAGGAGGCCGGGGCGCTGCTCGCGGACGACCTGCGGCTGCGGGTCCGCGCCGCCCTGGACGCCCTGGAGACCGGCCGCGGCCCGGCGGAACTGGAGGACGGCCTCCCGCCGGCCGGCCGCACGGCGACGGAGCCGGCGGGCTAGGGAGCCCCCGCCGAGGGCACGCCACCGAGGGCGCGCCGCCCCGCCCGCTTCTGCGCCCGCCGGCACGCGGCGGGGCTGCCGCCCCGGCCGTGCGGGCCGGCGGCCGACGCCCCGGCGGGGCCACGAACGGCTGCGGCGCCTGGTACCCCGGTATGAGAACCACGGGTTGATTCCTCCCGTGCCCCTTCGCCCTAGCCTCATTCCCATGAAAGAGATCGCGGCACGCATCGCGCGGGTGCCGGGAGTCGTCGGGGTGACGCTCGGGGGCAGCCGCGCACGGGGAACGAACCGACCCGATTCCGACTGGGACCTGGGGCTCTACTACCGCGGGGCACCGGACCTGACCGCACTGGAGGCACTGGCGGCGGAGGTGACCGGCGGCCCCGTCGAGATACACCCGCCGGGCGCCTGGGGCCCGTGGGTCAACGGCGGGGCGTGGCTGGTCATGCCCGACGGCAGCCATGTGGACTGGATCTTCCGGGACCTCAACCGGGTGCGGCAGGTCTGGGCGGACTGCCGCGCAGGCCGCTTCGAGACCGGTATGCAGGCCGGGCACCCGCTCGGCTTCTGGTCGCCCGCCTATGCGGGCGAGGTCGCCCTCGGCAGGGTCCTGATCGATGGGACCGGCGAGCTGACCCGCCTCCAGGAGGAGACCCGCACCTATCCGGAGCCCTTGCGCACGGCCCTGACGGACACCGCCGTCTGGGACGCGGGCTTCTCGGCCGCGATGGCCGCCAAGTCCGCCGCGGCGCAGGACGTCCTGCACGCCGCGCTGTGCCTGTCCCGCGCCATCGGCGCCCTCGTCCAGGCCCTCCACGCCCACCACGGCGTCTGGTGCCTCAACGAGAAGGGCGCCCTCGCCGCGGCGGCCGCCCTTCCCCACACCCCGCCCGGCTTCGCCACCCGCGCCACCGCCCTCCTCGGCGAACTGGGCCGGACCCCGGAGGAGTTGCGTCGCTCCCTGACCCTGGCAGAGCAACTGATCACCGAAGTCCGGGAGACCGTCGCGACGGATCGCGGCACCCACATGACGGTTCGTGGCAACCACGGCGATCGGGGGGAGGACTAGGGAGCGAAGAGACGGGAGCCAGGGGTGGGGTGAGCAGGGGTGGGGTGAGCAGGGGCGGCGTGAAGGGGAAGGCGGAGCGGTCGGAGGCGGGGTGGCCGGCGACCACCCCGTCAGGTGCTGACGCCGACGGCGCGGCGGTAGGTGGTGGGGTCGGGGATGAGGTCGAGCATGGCGCGGGCGACATCGGCGCGGGGGATGGAGCTGCCCGCGGGGCCGGCTTCGACGGCGTGGCGGTAGTGGCCGGTGCCCGGCTTGTCGAGCAGGCGGGGCGGGCGTACGGAGGTCCAGTCGAGGTCGGTGGTGCACAGGACGGCTTCCATCCGCTCCAAGTCGGTGTAGACCTCCTTGAGAACGGCCCAGAGCAGCGGGCTGAAGACGCGGCGGCTGAGGAACGGCTGGCCGGCGCCGGTGCGGTTGAGCGGGCCGGCGCTGACCACGAGGAGGCGGCGGGCACCGGCCGCGGCCATCGCCTCGGTCACCGCGCGGGCGGAGGTGGAGGCGGGCCGCAGCGGGTCGTGGCGGCCGGCCTGGCCGATGCCGGAGAGGACCGCGTCGGCGCCCCGCATGGCGGGTTCGAGGGAGGCGGCGTCCAGGGGGTCCGTTCGCAGGACCGTCAGGCGCGGGTCGCGCCGGGTCAGCTTCTCCGGGCTGCGCAGGGCGGCCGTGACGTCGTGCCCGTCGGCCAGGGCGTGGTTGACGATCTCCCGGCCGACGCCGCCCGAGGCTCCGACGACGGTGATTCTCATGGTTCCTCCAGCCGGTCCGAGGTGCCGTGCCACCACCGACAAGGGTAGTGAGTGAGCGCTTACCCACGAGTGTGGGTGAGTGTTCACTCACTTGTCAATGTAGGCTCACGTCCATGAGCCATGGACCCTCCGCGCCGCTGTCCGGAGGCGCTCTGACGCGCTCCCGGATCCTGGACGCCGCCGCCGCGCTGATGACGAACGTGGGGTTGGCGCACACGACCACCAAGCAGATCGCCAGGGAAGCGGGGTGCTCCGAGGCAGCTCTGTACAAGCACTTCCGGAGCAAGGAGGAGATCTTCGTACGGGTCCTGCACGAGCGGGTTCCGCAGTTCTCCGAGACGCTGGCGGAGTTGCCGGAGCGGGCCGGTGACGAGCGGGGGCCGGCCGAGCACCTCCGGGACGTGACGCTGGCGGCCCTGCGGTTCTACCGGCGGTCCTTTCCGATCGCGGCGTCGCTGTTCGCCAGTCCGGAGCTGCTGGCGACGCACCGGCGCAAGCTGGACGAGCTGGGCGCCGTGGGGCCGCAGAACGCGGGGCAGCACCTGGCGGCGTATCTGGCGGCGGAGCAGAAGCTGGGGCGGCTGGCGGCCGCGGCGGACCCGTACGCGATGGCCAACCTGCTGATCGGGGCGTGTTTCCACCGGGCCTTCCTCGACCTGTTCTTCGCCGGGGAGGCGCCGGAGGGGGCGCTACGGCCCGCGGACGAGGAGGAGTTCGCGACGGAGACGGTGCGGGCGTTGCTGGGCGGGACGGGCGTCTGACCGGTCGCGCCCGACTGCCCCGTTCCCGCGGGTGGGGCGGAGGGCGGGGCCGGGCGGGGGCGGGGCCGGCCCCGCCCGGCCTCGTCCGAGCCGGTTCCACCTCCGGGGCCGCCTGGGCCGGCCAGCCGGCCGAAGCCAAGCCGTCCCCTGCCCCAGCCCGGTCGTCCCCCTCACGCAGGCCATCCCCCCGAGCGGCCCCAGGCGCAAGCCGTCGCCAAGCGCAAGCCGTCGCCAAGCGCAAGCTGTCACCAGGTACAAGCAAGCGCAAGCTGTCACCAGGTACAAGCCGCCCCCAAGCACGAGCCGGCGCCGGGCGCAGGCCACCGTCAGGCACCAGCTGTCACCGGGCCGAGGCCGTCGTCAGGCGCACGCCTCCGGGGGGAACAGGCCGTCCTCGGCGCGTTCGAAGGTGAGGAGGCGGCGTTTGCGGTCGAGGCCGCCGCCGTAGCCGGTGAGGCTGCCGTTGGCGCCGACGACGCGGTGGCAGGGGACGATGATGCCGATCGGGTTCCGGCCGTTGGCGAGGCCGACGGCGCGGGCCGCAGTGGGGACGCCGAGCCGCTCGGCGAGTTGGCCGTACGAGACCGTCTCGCCGTAGGGGATGGTGCGCAGGGCCGCCCAGACGCGGCGCTGGAACGGGGTGCCGCGCAGGGTGAGGGGCAGGTCGAAGGCGGTCAGTTCGCCGCGGAAGTAGGCACGGAGCTGGGCGATGGCCCGGGCGAACGGCGGGACGGCGGGGTCCGCGGGCGCGCCGAAGGTCTCCTCGGGCGGCCGGTGGCGCTGGCCGGCCATGTAGAGGCCGGTGAGGGTGTCGCCGTCGGCGACGAGGGTCAAGGGGCCCACGGGGGTGTCGGTGAGGACGGTGTGTGTGAGGACGGTGGGGGTGCGGGGGCCGGTGGGGGCGGTGGCCGGGGCAGGTGGGGTCATGGCGGGGCTCAGTTTCCGGGGAGGTGGTTGATGGGGTGGTCGTCGGTCGCCCAGAGGTACTGGACGGCGTAGGCGCGCCAGGGGCGCCAGCGGGCGGAGTGGCGGATCAGGGCCGCCGGGGTCGCGGGCAGGCCGAGGCCGGCGGCGGCGCGGCGCAGGCCGAGGTCGGTGGGGGTGAACGCGTCGGGGTCGCCGAGGGCACGCATGGCGATGCACTCGACGGTCCAGGGGCCGACGCCGGGGAGCGCGGCGAGGCGGGCGCGGGCCTCGTCCCGGTCGCTGCCGACGCCGAGTTGCAGGGTGCCGGTGGCCAGGGCGTCGATGACGCCGGTGAGGGTGGCGCGGCGGGTGCGGGGCATGGCGAGGGATTCCGGGTCGAGTCCGGCGAGGGCGGTGGCGGTGGGGAAGAGGTGGGTGAGGCCGCCGCCCGGGTCGTCGACGGGCCGGCCGTGGGCGCGGACCAGGCGACCGGCGTGGGTGCGGGCGGCGGCGGTGGAGACCTGCTGGCCGAGGACGGCGCGGACCGCGAACTCGTCCGGGTCGGCGGTGCGCGGCACCCGGCGGCCGGGAGCCTTGTCGACCAGGGGTGCCAGCTGGGGGTCGGCGCGGAGGACGTCGTCAACGGCTTCCGGGTCGGCGTCGAGGTCGAGCATCCGGCGGCAGCGGGCGATGGCGCCGGCCAGGTCGCGCAGGTCGGTGAGGGAGAGCCGGCAGTCGATGTGGTCGGGGCGCGGGGCGAGGGCGGCGATGCCGTGCCCGTAGGGGAGGGCGAGCGTGCGGCGGTAGGCGCCGTCGCGCCACTCCTCGACGCCGGGGACGGCGGTGGCGGCCAGGTGGCCGAAGAGGTTGTCGGGGTTGAGGGGTTGGCGGAAGGGGAGCCGCAGGGCGAGGGTGCCGGGGGTGGCGGCGCGGGTGCCGGGGCCGGCTCGGCCGCGGAGTTCGGTCGGGGAGAGGGCGAAGACCTCGCGGACGGTTTCGTTGAAGCTGCGGATGCTGGCGAATCCGGCGGCGAAGGCGATCTCGGCCATGGGGAGCGCAGTGGTCTCGATCAGGAGCCGGGCGGTCTGCGCGCGCTGGGCGCGGGCCAGGGCGAGCGGGCCGGCGCCGAGTTCGGCGCGCAGTTGCCGTTCGATCTGGCGGGGGCTGTAGCCGAGGCGGGCGGCGAGGCCGGGCACGCCTTCGCGGTCGACGATGCCGTCGGCGATCAGGCGCATGGCGCGGGCCACGAGGTCGGCCCGTTCGTTCCACTGCGGGGAGCCGGGGCTGGCGTCCGGGCGGCAGCGTTTGCAGGCCCGGAAACCGGCCTGCTGGGCGGCGGCGGCGCTGGGGTAGAAGCGCATGTTGCGGGGCTTGGGGGGCACTACCGGGCAGCTGGGCCGGCAGTAGATGCCGGTGGTGAGGACGGCGGTGTAGAACCAGCCGTCGAAGCGGGCGTCCTTGGACTGCACGGCGCGCAGGCAGCGCTCGGTATCGGTGTGCATGTCCTCCAGGATTGCTCAGTGGAACGGGGCGCGGCTGGCGGAAATCCGACATCAACCTCGGCTCATCTGGGGGCCTGCGGATCGCTCACCGAGGGCGGGAGGCCACTTATCGGGGCTTGCGGAACGGTCGCGTGGAGGGCGGGCGGACAAGGTCCGGGCGCGCCTGCGGATCGACCGCCTTGGGCGGGCGGGGGGCGAAGGCGGAGGCGAGGCCCTGCGTCCGCGGAACGGGGGCCTTGTGGCACGGGCTTCGCTCGTCGGGGCGCCCCGACGGATCGGTCTGCCGGGTGCCGGGGTGGGTTCGCCCGCCCGGGGCCGCTCCGGGGCCGCCGAGCGGGCCGTCCGCGGCCGGCGGTCGTCCGTCCACGGCCGAGGCGCCGGATTGCGCCCCGGGCCCACCCGGTCTCCCCCGCCGGTCACCCCTCGGCCAGGGCCGCCTCGTACGCCTCCCGGGCGCGGTCGTTGAAGACCACGAAGCGGATCTCGTCGAAGGCGGTGGGGTCGCTGGCGAGCGCGGCGCGGACGGTGGTGACGGCGGTGCGGGCGGCGTCGGGGAGCGGCCAGCGGTAGACGCCGGCGGAGATGGCGGGGAAGGCGACGGTCCGGGCGCCGAGTTCGGCGGCGGTGCGGAGGGACTGGGTGTAGCAGGAGACGAGGAGCGCGGTGCGGTCCTCCGTGGCGGAGTGCACCGGGCCCACGGTGTGGATCACCCAGCGGGCGGGGAGGCGGCCGGCGGTGGTCGCGACGGCCTGGCCGGTGGGCAGACCGCGGCCGTAGTGGCCGGCGCGCAGGGCGCGGCACTCGGCGAGGATGTCCGGGCCGCCGCGGCGGTGGATCGCGCCGTCCACGCCTCCGCCGCCGAGCAGGGAGGAGTTGGCGGCGTTGACGACGGCATCGACGGCCTGGGCGGTGATGTCGCCCTGGACGAGGGTGAGGGTGCTGCGCATGGGACGAGCCTAGGTCCGCGGGCGGGCGGGCGGGAGGGCACCGCCCCGCACCGCCGCACGCCCCCGCCCGGCACGGTGCGCCTCCACCTCGCCCGGCCCGGACCCCGGCCCGACCCATTCCCCTCGTCAGCGTCCCCCTCCCCCGCTCGCAGCGTCCTCCGCGATCTGGCCCCCGTCCTGGCCCCCGTCCTCGCCCCCGTCCCCGTCCGGCACCCACCGGAGCACGTCGCCCGGCTGGCAGTCGAGGGTGCGGCAGATCGCGTCGAGGGTGGTGCAGCGCACCGCTTTGGCGCGGCCGTTCTTGAGTACGGCGACGTTGGCGGGGCTGATGCCGACGGCGGCGGCGAACTCGCCGACCGACAGCTTGCGCCGGGCGAGCTGGACGTCGAGGTCGACGATGATCGCCATCAGATCACCCCGGCGATCCCGGTGGCCAGCTCCGTCGCCTTCCGCAGCAGGCTGCGCAGGGTGGCGGTGAACATGGCGAACGAGGCGCCCAGGCCGGCGCCCGCGAGCGCGGCGGTCAGGGCGCTGATGACCTCCATGCCGTCGTCGGGAGAGGGGATCTCGGCCACGGCCAGGTGTCCGGCGACACCGGGGCCAGCAGGGTCGCCGCGGTCGCGGCGCCGGTGATGAGGTCGACCCGGCGGAAGGCCCGCGGGGTGAAGAGGGCGCCGCGCCGGACCATGGCGAGCAGCCTCCAGCCCGCGGCGAGAGCCACCCGGACGCAGGCGACGCCGAGAATCGCCACCGTCGCGTAGGGCGCGGCGAAGGGGGCGTAGGGCTCCGACGCGCCGATCGACCGCCCCCTCAGCCGCGCCCGCCGCGCAGGCGGCGCCAGACGGCCTTGGCGGCGTAGTGGCCGGACATGCCGTGGACGCCGGGGCCGGGCGGGGTGGCCTGGGAGCAGAGGTAGACCGCGGGGTGGGCGGTCTCGTAGGGGACGCGGGTGAGCTTGGGGCGGATGAGGAGGCGCAGGCCCGCGGCGGAGCCGGTGGCGGTGTCGCCGCCGACGTAGTTGGCGTTGCGGGCGGCGAGCTGCGGGGGGCCGGCGACGGCGCGGGCCAGGACGAGGTCGCGGAAGCCGGGGGCGAACCGCTCGATCTGCCGCTCGACGGCGTCGGTGGCGTCACCCTCCCAGCCGTTGGGGACGTGGCCGTAGGCCCAGAAGGTGTGCTTGCCCTCGGGGGCGCGGGTGGGGTCGATCAGGCTGGGCTGGGCGGTGATGAGGAAGGGGACGGAAGGGTCGCGGCCTTCGGTGGCGGCGGCCAGGGACGCACCGATCTCCCCGCTGGTGGGGCCGATGTGGACGGTGCCGGCGCGGCGGGCCTCGGCGGCGGTCCAGGGGACGGGCCCGGAGAGCGCGTAGTCGACCTTGAAGACGCTGGGGCCGTAGACCACGTCGCGGTAGGCGTTGCCCAGGCCGGCGATCCGGGCGAGGGCGGTCGGGGAGGTGTCGAAGACGTAGGCGCGGGCGGGCGGGAGGTCGTCCAGGCGCTTGACCTCGAAGCCGGTGTGGACGGCGCCGCCGTGCGCGCGCAGCAGGCCGGCCAGGGCGTCCGAGACGGCCTGGGAGCCGCCGCGCGGCACCGGCCAGCCGTTGGCGTGCGCGGCCAGGGCGAACATCAGGGCCAGACCGCTGGTGCCCGGACCGCGCAGCGGGGCGTTGGCGTGCGCGGCGAGGCCGGCGATCAGGCCGCGGGCCTTCTCGCCGGTGAAGCGGCGGTTGAGCAGGGCGGCCGGCTGGGCGGCGACCAGGCCGAAGCGGGCGTAGGTCACCGGGTCGCGGGGCAGGCCGAGCCACTGGGTGCGGAGGAAGTCGTGGGCCATGGTGTCCCACTTGCCGATGAAGGGGGCGACCAGGCGGCGGTAGGTGCCCGCGTCGCGCGGCCCGAAGGACATCGCGGTCTCGCCGACGGAGTGGGCCAGCACCGCGGCGGTGCCGTCGGGGAACGGGTGCGCCATCGGCAGCTCGGGGTGGAGCCATTCCAGGCCGTGCCGGTCCAGGGGCATGGCGCGGAAGGCGGGCGAGCCGACGCCGAGCGGGTGCACGGCGGAGCAGGGGTCGTGGCGGAAGCCGGGGAGGGTGAGTTCCTCCGTACGGGCTCCGCCGCCGAGGGCGTCGCGGGCCTCGAAGACCTCCACGGACATCCCGCGGCGGGCGAGTTCGACCGCGGCCGTCAGGCCGTTGGGCCCCGAACCGATCACCACGGCGTCGAGCATCGTCGGCACCTGCGCCACTCCCCTCGTGTCCGACCCTCGCCGGTGAGGATCAGTTGGCGGCCGCCAGCAGTCCGAGGATACGCCGGGCCGTGGCGGCGTCCCGTGCCGCGGTGAAGGGGAGGGCGTTCCCGCCTCCGATGCGGAAGGGCTGCCCGGCGACCGTACCGCTCGCGCCGCCGGCTTCGTGGACGAGGAGGAGTCCGGCGGCGTGGTCCCAGGCGTTCTCCCAGCTGAAGGCCGTGGCGTCCAGCCGGCCCTGGGCTATGTGGAGGTACTCCAGGCCCGCCGAGCCGCAGGGGCGGGGGGCGACGCCGGGGGTGTCGAGGGCGGCCAGTACGCGCTTCTGGGCGTCGGTGGTGAAGTCCGGGTGGGAGGTGGCGACCTCCAGGGCGGCGCCGGGGGCGGGGTGGCCGGCGGTGAGGCGCTCGCCGCCCAGCCAGGCGCCGGCGCCGCGGCGGGCGGTGGCCAGCTGGCCGAGCGCGGGGGCGTACGTCCAGGAGGCGAGGACCTCGCCGTGGTGGGCGAGGGCGACCAAGGTCGCGAAGCCGGGGTCGCCGTGGACGAACTGGCGGGTGCCGTCGACCGGGTCGACGATCCAGACGGGGGCGTCGCCGTGCAGGGCGCCGAGGACGGCGGGGTCGGCGTGCACGGCTTCCTCGCCGACGACCCGGGAGCCGGGCAGCAGGGCGGTGAGGGCCGCGGTGAGGTGCTCCTCGGCGCGCCGGTCGGCGGTGGTGACGAGGTCGTGCGGGCCGTTCTTCTGGACGACGTCCTCGGCGGCGAGCTGGCGGAAGCGGGGCATGATCTCGTCGGCGGCGGCCCGGCGGACGGCCGTCTCGACGGCGGCCGGGTCGAACGCGGCCAGCACGTCGGCCGCGGTGGCCGCGGTGGCCGCGGCGGTGGGGGTGAAGGCGTCGGTGAGGTCCGTGGTGGCTCCCTGGGTGGGGGTGTGCAGTGCTTCGATCATGCGTCCATCGAACCATGCCGCACTGACACTCCGGCCGGCGCCGGGGTGAACTCCGGGTGCCGCCGGGGCAACGGGCGGGTGCCGCCGGAGACCGTGCGCGGGCCTCGGGGCAGCACCCGCCCCGCCGTCGTTTCCGCAGGCCGGCGCGGTGCCGCGGGGGTGGGTGCGGGGTGGTTGCGCGGGCGGTGGTGACGGTCAGCGGCCGACCGCGTACCCCTGCATCCCGCGCGGGTTGGCGGCGGCCGAGAGCACCCCGGTCTCCGGGTCGCGGCCCACCGCGGACAGCCGGCCCTCGGACCACGGCGCACCCACCGTGACGTCGTGCCCCCGGCGGCGCAGTTCCCCGATGACGCCCTCGCCGAGGCGGGACTCCACGGTGACGCCGCCCGGCCGCATGGCGCGCGGGAAGAAGGAGCCGGGGAAGGAGTCGTTGTGCCAGTTCGGGGCGTCGATGGCGCCCTGGAGGTCGAGTCCGCCGCGCCGGTGCGGGCGGAGCGCGACGGCCAGGAAGAAGTGCAGCTGCCACTGGTCCTGCTGGTCGCCGCCGGGGGTGCCGAACGCCAACACGGGCACGCCGTCGCGCAGGGCGAGGGAGGGGGTGAGGGTGGTGCGGGGACGGCGGCCGGGGGTGAGGGAGTTGGGCAGGCCCTCCTCCAGCCAGGCCATCTGGAGGCGGGTGCCGAGCGGGAAGCCGAGGGCGGGGATCACCGGGTTGGACTGGAGCCAGCCGCCGGACGGGGTCGCGGAGACGAGGTTGCCCCAGCGGTCGGCGATGTCGATGTGGCAGGTGTCGCCGCGGGTGGTGCCGTCCCGGTCCACCTCGGGGGCGACGGCGGGCGGCTCCCCGCGTCCGGTGCCGCGGGCCACGGTCGGCTCCCCCGCCCCGCGGGCCGCGGCGCCCGCCGGGCCCGCGCCGCGCTCCCCGGCGGCGGCCGCCAGCACGTGCGCGCTCAGCCGCGGGGTGCGGCCCCCGGGGCTGCCGGGCCGCAGCGCGTACGAGGCGCCGGGGCCGATCAGGGCGCGGCGGGCGGCGTTGTAGTCCGCGCCGAGGAGGTCGGTGAGCGGGACGTCGGCGGCATCGCCGTACCACGCCTCGCGGTCGGCCATGGCGAGTTTGCAGCCCTCGATCAGCAGGTGGACGTAGTCGGGGCTGCCGTACGCGGGCAACTCCTCGGGGAGCAGGGCGAGTTGCTGGAGGAAGGCGGGGCCCTGGGTCCAGCCGCCGGCCTTGGCGACGGTCCAGCCGCGCCAGTCGTGGGTGACCGGCTCCTCGTAGGTGGCGGTGAAGGCGGCCAGGTCGTCGCCGGTGAGGGTGCCGGCGTGGCGTTCGCCGGAGGTGTCCATGGCGGGGCGGGCGGCGAAGTCGGCGAGCGCCTCCCCGATGAAGCCCTCGCGCCAGATGCGGCGGGCGGCGTCGATCTGCGCCGCCCGGTCCGCGGAGGCCGCCTCGGCCTCGGTGAGCAGGCGGCGCCAGGTGGCGGCCAGCGGCCGGTTGGTGAGGAGTTCGCCGGGGCGGACGGCGCGGCCGCCGCGGAGGTAGAGCGCGGCGGAGGTGGTCCACTCGGTCTCGAAGAGCTCCCGGACGGTCTCCACGGTCTCCCCTATCCGCTCGACGGCGGGGTGGCCGTGCTCGGCGTAGCCGATGGCGTAGCGCAGCACCTCGGCCAGGGACTTGGTGCCGTGGTCGCGCAGCAGCAGCATCCAGGCGTCGAAGGCGCCGGGGACGGCGGCGGCGAGGGGGCCGGTGCCGGGCACCAGGTCGAGGCCGAGGGAGGTGTAGTGGGCCACGGTCGCGCCGGCCGGGGCGGGGCCCTGGCCGCACAGCACCCGGACCGGTCCGCCCGCGGGCGCCAGGAGGATGGGGACCTCGCCGGCCGGCCCGTTCAGGTGCGGTTCGACGACGTGCAGCACGAACCCGGCGGCGACGGCGGCGTCGAAGGCGTTGCCGCCGTCCTCCAGGACGGCCATCGCCGACTGGGACGCCAGCCAGTGGGTGGTGGCGGCCATCCCGAAGGTGCCTTGGAGGGTGGGGCGGGTGGTGAACACGAAACGGCTCCTCGTCGCGGCTCGTCGGGTCGCTGATCACCGGTACCCTCCCGCACGTCCCCGGCCTTCCACCAGCCTCCCCCGGTGTGCGGCGGGCGTGCCGGGCGGTGCGTCCCGGGTGTGCGGAAACCGGGTCGCCGGGCCCCGCCCCGTTCCGTACGCTCGGCGCATGAGCAGCAGCGACGGCCGGCCGGGGGGCCGCCCCCTGGTCGCGATCCTGACCGGGGCCGGCATCTCCACCGACTCCGGGATCCCCGACTACCGCGGTCCGAACGGGCTGTGGCGGCGCGACCCGGAGGCCGAGAAGCTGGTCACCTACGAGGCGTACATGGCCGACCCGGAGATCCGGCGGCGGTCCTGGCGGATGCGGCAGCAAAGCCCCGCGTTCCGGGCCCGGCCGAACGCCGCGCACGAGGCGGTGGCCCGGCTGGAGCGGTCCGGGACGCCGGTGCGGGTGCTCACCCAGAACGTGGACGGGCTGCACCAGCTCGCCGGGATGCCGGCCCGGAAGGTGCTGGAACTCCACGGCACGGTCCGCGAGGTGGTGTGCACCGGCTGCGGGGCGCGGTCCCCGATGGCGGACGCGCTCGCGCGGGTGGCGGCGGGCGAGCCGGATCCGGCGTGCCGGGAGTGCGGCGGGATCCTGAAGTCGGCGACGGTGATGTTCGGGGAGCGGCTGGATCCGCGGGTGCTCGGCGAGGCGCTGGCGGTGGCGAAGGCCGCCGAGCTGTTCTTCGCGGTGGGCAGCACGCTCCAGGTACAGCCGGCCGCGTCGCTGGCCGGGGTGGCCGCGGAGCACGGCGCCCGGCTGGTGATCGTCAACGCCGAGCCGACGCCGTACGACCCGCTGGCCGCCCAGGTGGTCAGGGAGCCGATCGGGACGGCGCTGCCGCGGCTGCTGGACGCGCTGGGCTGACCCCGCCGCGGCTCCGCCCGGGGCCGCCCGCGGTCCGGTCCGTCGTGCCGGGAATGCGGGTGGCCGCGTTACGGTTGACGCCGCTGTCGGCCGCGTGCCGTGCGGGGGATTCGGGCAGCCGGTCGTGGAAGGACGGAGAGGGCCGTGCAGGGCAAGCACCACGGTGAGTACAAGGTGCCGGGCGGCAAGCTGGTGGTCGTCGATCTGGACGTGGCCGGCGGGGCGCTGCGCGGCGTCCGGGTCGCCGGGGACTTCTTCCTGGAGCCGGACGAGGCGCTGGACGCGATCAACGGCGCGCTGGAGGGCGCCCCGGCGGACACCGACGCGCGCGGGCTGGCCGCCCGGATCGACGCGGCGCTGCCGGCCGGCGCGGTGCTGTTCGGCTTCAGCAGCGAGGCGGTGGGCATCGCGGTGCGGCGGGCGGTGGCCGGGGCCCGGGAGTGGACCGACTTCGCCTGGCAGATCATCCACGAGGGCCCGCAGTCCCCGGAGCTGCACATGGCGCTGGACGAGGTGCTGACGGGGGAGGTCGCGGCCGGGCGGCGGCCGCCGACGCTGCGGGTGTGGGAGTGGGACCGCCCGGCGGTGATCATCGGCAGTTTCCAGTCGCTGCGCAACGAGGTCGATCCGCAGGGCGCGGCGCGGCACGGTGTCACGGTCGTGCGGCGGATCTCCGGCGGCGGCGCGATGTTCGTCGAGCCGGGCAACACCATCACCTACTCGCTGTGCGTGCCCAACTCCCTCGTGCAGGGCCTGAGTTTCGCGGACAGCTACGCCTATCTGGACGACTGGGTGCTGGCGGCCCTCGGCGACATGGGCATCCGGGCGTGGTATAAGCCGCTGAACGACATCGCCACCGAGGCCGGGAAGATCGCCGGGGCGGCGCAGAAGCGGGTGGTGGCCGGCGGTGGCGCGGTGCTGCACCACGTGACGATGTCGTACGACATCGACGCGGAGAAGATGGTGCAGGTGCTGCGGATCGGCCGGGAGAAGCTGTCCGACAAGGGCACCACCAGCGCGAAGAAGCGGGTGGATCCGCTGCGGCGGCAGACCGGGCTGCCGCGGGCGGAGGTGATCGACCGGATGATCGCGTCGTTCCGCGCCCGGTACGGCGGTGCGGCGGGCGCGGTCTCGGCGGCGGAACTGGCCCGGGCCCGGGAGCTGGCCGCGGGCAAGTTCGCCTCCGCCGAGTGGCTGACGCGGGTGCCGTGAGACGCGGCGCGCCGGGGCCGCCTCAGCCGTTCAGTGCGGGGATGACCTCGCTCCCGTAGGCGTCGATCACCGCCTCCTTGGCGTCGTGCATGGCGTACAGCGCGAACTGGTCCACGCCCAGTTCCCGGAGGCTGCGCAGCTTCTCGATGTGGGCGGCGACGGGCCCGACGAGGCAGAAGCGGTCGACGATCCCGTCGGGGACGAACGCGGTGTCGGGGTTGCCGGAGCGGCCGTGGTGCGCGTAGTCGTAGCCCCGGCGGGCCGCGATGTAGTCGGTCAGCTCGTGCGGGACGGCGCCCGAGTCGGTGCCGTACTTGGCCACCAGGTCGGCGACGTGGTTGCCGACCATGCCGCCGAACCAGCGGCACTGCTCGCGGGCGTGGGCGAGCGCGGCGGGCGAGTCGTCCGCGGTGACGTAGGCGGGGGCGGCGACGCAGACGGTGACGTCGGACGGGTCGCGGCCGGCCGCCGCGGCGGCGTCCCGGACCGCCTTGACCATCCACTCGGTCAGGAACGGGTCGGCCAGCTGGAGGATGAACCCGTCGGCCTCCTCGCCGGTCATGCGCAGCGCCCGGGGGCCGTAGGCGGCCATCCAGACCGGCAGGTGGGCGCCGTCGCGCACCCAGGGGAACCGCACGACCGTGCCGCCGCCGAGGTCGGCCTCCTCGCCGCGCGCCAGGGCCCGGATGACCTTGGCGGCCTCGCTTATCCGCGCCAGGGTGTTCGGCTTGCGGCCGGCCACCCGCATCGCGGAGTCGCCGCGGCCGATCCCGCACACCGTGCGGTTGCCGTACATGTCGTTGAGGGTGGCGAAGGTGGAGGCGGTGACCTCCCAGGTGCGGGTGCCGGGGTTGGTGACCATCGGGCCGACCGTGAGGCGGCTGGTCTCGGCCAGGATGCGGCTGTAGATGACGAACGGCTCCTGCCACAGCACGCACGAGTCGAACGTCCAGCCGTGGGTGAAGCCGGCCGCCTCCGCGCGCTGCATGAGGGCGACGACCCCGGAGGCCGGCGGGTCGGTCTGCAGGACGAGTCCGAAATCCATGGTGGTGCCCCCTGGTTCTCAGGTCAGGTACTGGCAGGTGCCGCGCGGGGTGTAGAGGCCGTGTCCGGCTCGGCCGGTGAACTCCCGGTCGGTGATGACCGGTTCCCCGCGGGAGAGGACGGTCTGAACGCGCCCGGTCAGCCGGCGGCCCTCGTAGGCGGAGTAGTCGACGTTCATGTGGTGGGTGGCGGCGGAGACGGTCTGCTCGGCGTGCGGGTCGTAGATGACGAGGTCGGCGTCGGAGCCCGGCGCGAGGGTGCCCTTCTTCGGATGGAGGCCGAACATCCGGGCCGGGGCGGCGCAGGCGATCTCGATCCAGCGGCGGCGGGAGAGGTGGCCGTCGACGACGGCCTGGTGGAGCAGGTCCATGCGGTTCTCCACGCCGGGCAGCCCGTTGGGGATCTTGGAGAAGTCGCCGCGGCCCAGCTCCTTCTGCCCGGTGAAGCAGAACGGGCAGTGGTCGGTGGAGACCACCTGGAGGTCGTCGCGGCGCAGCGCCCGCCAGAGCGCCGCCTGGTGCTCCCGGGGCCGCAGCGGCGTGCTGCACACGTACTTGGCGCCCTCGAAGCCCGGTTCGGCGAGGTTGTCGGTGGACAGGAAGAGGTACTGCGGGCAGGTCTCGCCGAAGACCGGGAGTTCCTCGGCGCGGGCGCGCGCCAGTTCGGCGGCGGCCTCCCGGGCCGAGACGTGCACCACGTACAGCGGGGCCCCGGCGACCTGCGCCAGGCGGATCGCGCGGTGGGTGGCCTCCGCCTCCAGGAGCGCCTTGCGGACCTCGCCGTGGTGGCGCGGGTCGGTCTCACCGCGGGCCAGGGCCTGCTGGACGAGGACATCGATGGCGAGGCCGTTCTCGGCGTGCATCATGATCAGGCCGCCGTTCCCGCCGGCCCGCTGCATGGCGCGCAGGATCTGCCCGTCGTCGGAGTAGAAGACCCCCGGGTACGCCATGAAGAGTTTGAACGAGGTCAGGCCCTCGGCGACGAGGCCGTCCATCTCCCGCAGCGTCGCGTCGTTGACGTCCGAGACGATCATGTGGAAGGCGTAGTCGATCGCGCACTGGCCGTCGGCCTTGGCGTGCCAGGTGTCCAGGCCGGCCCGCAGCGCCGCGCCCCGGGACTGCACCGCGAAGTCGATGATGGTGGTGGTGCCGCCCCAGGCCGCCGCGCGGGTCCCGGATGCGAAGGTGTCCGAGGCGGAGGTGCCGCCGAACGGCAGCTCCATGTGGGTGTGCGCGTCGACGCCGCCCGGGATGACGTACCGGCCGGTGGCGTCCAGGACGCGGTCGGCGCCGGCGGTCCAGCCGGTGGCGGCGGGGCTGTCGGAGGCGGCGAGGGCGGCGATCCGGCCGTTCTCGATCAGGACGTCGGCGTGCACTTCCTCGGCGGCGGTGATGACCAGTCCGCCCCGGACGACCGTACGGCTCATCTCGGCTCCCTACCTGGCGCCGACTGCGCGGCGCCGGCTGCCTGACACTACGTCACAAGCTGGTCTACACCCGTAGATTCCGGACGGGAAGGAGACACCGTAGAAGCATGGCACCGGCGGTGGCAAGAGCGCGCCGGCTCCCCGGCGGGCCGGGCGGTGTCGCGGCGGCGGTCAGCCGGGTGGCCGAGCGGCGGGACACGCCGGGTGCGGGGGCCGGGCGCGCGGAGGGGTGCGGGGGCGGCCGGATGGGCAGGTAACAGACCCCGGACCCACACCTTCGTAAGTCATTGCGGAACGGCACCTTCACTGTCGGCACCCAGGACGTCGGAAAGCACCCGATGACGTCAGAAAGGCGATGCGCCATGGAGCAGAGCACACCGTGGGAGTTCTCCGACGACCGCGGGCGCCTGGTGGTGGCCGGAGAACGGCCGGAACGGATCGTGGCGTACATACAGGCGGGCGCGACGCTGTGGGACCACGGCATCCGCCCGGCAGGCATCTTCGGCTCCCAGCACGACGGGGTGGCGGCCGACCCGGCCAAGGCCGGTGAGCTGCCGCTGGACGGGATCCGCTACCTCGGCTCGGGGTCCGCGCTGCACCCGGACACCCTGCTGGAGGCCCGCCCGGACCTCGTCGTGGCGGTGACCTACGACGGCGAGCAGGTCTACGGGCTGGCGGCGAAGACCGCGCAGGAGCTGGAGGAGCAGGTCCCGGTGGCGACCGTCGCGGTCGGCCCGGGCCGCAGCCTGCCCGAGGTGCGGGAGCGCTTCGCGGCACTGGCCGGCTCCCTGGGCCACGGTGAACCGCTCGCGCTGGCACGGGAGTTGGACGCCGCCGAGGACGAACTGCGGCGGGTGACCGGCGGCCCGGAGCGGCCGCGGGTGGTGGCGCTCTCGCCGGCCGGCCCCGACAGGGTGCACCTGGCCCGGCCCGGCACCTGGCCGGACCTGCGGGCGCTGGCCGAGCACGGCGTGGAGCTGCCGGAACCGGCCGCCGGCGCCGGGGCGAACTGGTCGACCGTCGGCTGGGCCGAGGCCGCCGCGCTCACCCCGGACGTGGTCCTGCTCGACGTACGGGCCAACGCCGCCCGCGTCCAGGCACTGCGGACCGACGAGCACTGGCGGGCCATCGAGGCCCGCGCCCGCCTCCTGCCCTGGAACCCGGAAGCCCCGGTCAGCCGCCGCGCCCACACCCGCTTCTTCACCGAGGTCGCCACCGCGCTCCGGGCGGCAGCCGGCCGCGCCTAGCGCCCCGGCCCCGCGTCGCCCCTACTCCCCTCCCCCGCCCGCCAGTTGGTCCTGGGTGTGGCGGAGGGCGGCTGCGAGGAGGGTGGCGCCCTGCTCGGCTTCGGCGACGGTGAGGGTCAGGGGCGGGGCGATGCGCAGCGCGGCGCCGCCGCGGCCGCCCTTGCCGATCAGCAGCCCGCGTTCCCGGGCCGCCTCCAGGACCAGCGAGGCGGCCTCGGGCGAGGGTTCGTCGGTGCCCGGGCGGACGAGTTCGACGCCGATCATCAGGCCCCGGCCGCGGACCTCGCGGACCAGGTCGAGGCCGGCCGCCACCGCCCGCAGCCGTTCGATGAGCAGTCCGCCGACCCGCCGGGCGTTGCCCTGGAGGTCGTGGTCGAGGAGGTAGGTGAGGTTGGCCAGGCCCGCGGCCATGGTGACCGGGGTGCCGCCGAAGGTGGAGAGGGAGTTGGCGGGCAGGCAGTTCATGATGTCGGCGCGGGCCACCACCCCGCCGATGGACATGCCGTTGCCGATGCCCTTGGCGAAGGTCAGCAGGTCGGGCGGGCCGTTGTCGGCGTGCGCCTGCCAGCCCCAGAAGTGGTCGCCGGTGCGGCCCCAGCCGGTCTGCACCTCGTCGCTGATCCACAGGATGCCCTCGCGGGCCAGCACCTCGCGGAACGCGGCGTAGAGGCCGTCCGGCGGGGCGGTGAACCCGCCGACGCCCTGGATCGGTTCGGCGATCAGTGCGGCGACGCCGCCCGCGGTCTGGCCGAGCAGGTCCGTCAGATCCGCGGTGCAGGCCGCGATGTAGTCGCGGTCGGACAGCTCCGCGAACGGGCCGCGGGAGCGCACCCCGCCGTGCACGTAGAGGGTTTGCAGCGGCGAGAGGCTGGTCGGTGACCAGCTCTGGTTGCCGGTGATGCCGATGGCCGAGAAGGAGCGGCCGTGGTAGCTGTTGCGCATCGCCAGGATCTGGTTGGACCGGCGGTAGGTGGTGGCCAGCAGCAGCGCGGTGTCGTTGGCCTCGGTGCCGGAGGTGGTGAAGAAGACCCGGGCGTCGGGGATGCCGGAGAGCGCCGCGATCCGCTCGGCCAGCTCGATCATGGGGCGGGAGAGGTAGAGGGTGGAGGTGTGCAGGATGCGGCCGGCCTGCTCGCTGACCGCCTTGGTGACCTCCGGCAGCGCGTGCGCGGTCATGGTGGTGAGGATGCCGCCGAAGAAGTCCAGGTAGCACGTGCCGTCGGCGTCCCAGACGTGCCGGCCCTCGCCGTGCGTCAGCTCCAGCGGCCGCTCGTAGTACAGGCTGAGCCAGGACGGCAGGACGGCTCGGTGGCGGGCGTGGAGGTTCCCGTGGTCGTGGGTCACGGGCGCACCAGCCCGTCGTAGGCGTCGGGGCGGCGGTCGCGGTAGAACGCCCACTGCTGCCGCACCTGCTCGATCAGGCCGAAGTCCAGGTCGCGAACGACCAGTTCCTCGTCGGTGTCGCTGGCGGGGTCGCCGACGAACCGGCCGCGCGGGTCGACGAAGTAGCTGGTGCCGTAGAAGTCGTTGTCGCCGTACTCCTCCACGCCGACGCGGTTGATCGCGGCGACGAAGTACTCGTTGGCGACCGCCGCCGCGGGCTGCTCCAGCTTCCAGAGGTAGCCGGACAGGCCGCGGGAGGTGGCGGAGGGGTTGTAGACCAGCTGGGCGCCGTTCAGGCCGAGCTGCCGCCAGCCCTCGGGGAAGTGGCGGTCGTAGCAGATGTAGACGCCGATCCGGCCGGCGGCGGTCTCGAAGACCGGCCAGCCGGCGTTGCCGGGCCGGAAGTAGAACTTCTCCCAGAACCCCTTGACCTGCGGGATGTGGTGCTTGCGGTAGGTGCCGAGCACGGTGCCGTCGGCGTCGATGACGGCGGCGGTGTTGTAGTAGAAGCCGGTCTGCTCGACCTCGAAGACCGGGACGACGATGACCATGCCGGTCTCCCGGGCCAGCGCCCGCATCCGCTGCACGGTCGGGCCGTCCGGCACCGGCTCGGCCCAGCGGAAGTGCTCGGGGTCCTGCACCTGGCAGAAGTACGGGGCGTTGAAGACCTCCTGGAAGCCGATCACCTTCGCGCCCTGCGCGGCGGCCGCCCTGGCGTGCTCCTCATGCTTCGCGATCATCGATTCGGTGTCGCCGGTCCAGGACGCCTGGACCAGTGCGGCACGCACAACATCGGCCATGAGCTGCTCCTTTGTCGCTGCGCCGGCCCGCGGCGGGCGGTGTCGCGCGGTGCCGGCCCGCGGCCGCGTGGACCTTTCGCATGTGGAGGCGACCGTAAGGCGCGCCACGGACCGTGGCAAGACCATCTCTCCGCGCGGCGCGGCGCGCCGGCCGGCCGGGCCCGCGCCGCCCCGCTCCGGCTGTACGACAGAGAACCTTGCAAGCCCACCTTGCAAGTTTGCCTGTCGTTCTCCTAGGCTCGGGGCATGTCCGACACGACCGTGCCCGACCAGGGCGGGGAGCGGCTGGCCACCGACCTCGGGGCGAGCGTCTCCCTGCTGATGCGGCGGCTGCGCGCCGCCTCGCCGCAGGGCGAGCTGACCCCCACCCAGCGCGCGGTGCTGGCCCGTGTGGACGCCGAGGGGCCGTCCACCATCGCCGCGCTGGCCCGGGCCGAGCTGGTGCGCCCGCAGTCGATGCGGGTGACGGTCGGCGCGCTGGAGGAGCGCGGCATCCTCGCCCGCAGCCCGCACCCCACCGACGGCCGCCAGGTGGTCTTCTCGCTCACCGAGGAGGGCCACCGGGTGCTGGCCGAGGTCCGGCGGGCCAAGAACAACTGGCTCGCGGTGGCCATCGCCGAGCGGCTCACCGACGCCGAGCGGCGCACGCTGGCCGAGGCCACCGCGCTGATACGACGGCTGACCGACGCATGAGCGCGTCCGGCGCCGACCGGACCCGGACGGAGCCCGGCCGCACCGGCGGTCCGGCCGCGGCGTGCGGCGGGCCCGCGCGGGAGGAGCGCGGGTTCGGTGCCCGCCTGATGACGCCGCTGCTGCTGGGCTCGCTCCTCAATCCGGTCAACTCGACGATGATCGCCACCGCGCTGGTCGCCATCGGCGCGGACTTCCGGGTCGGGGCGGCCGACACCGCCTGGCTGATCTCGGCGATGTACCTGGCCAGCGCGGTGGGCCAGCCGTCGCTGGGCCGGGTCGCGGACCGGTTCGGGCCGCGCCGGGTGTTCGCCGCCGGTGCGGTGCTGGTCTGCGCGGCGGGCCTGGTCGGGGCGCTGGCGCCCACCTTCGGCTGGCTGATCGTCTCCCGGGTGGTCCTCGGGATCGGCACCGCGGCCGCGTATCCGGCGGCGATGGCGGTGCTGCGCGCCGAGTCGCGGCGGGTGGGGCGGACCACGCCGCGCCGGGTGCTGGGGCGGATCTCGCTGGCCGCGCTGGCCAGTGCGGCGGTCGGCCCGAGCCTCGGCGGGCTGCTGGCCGCGACCGCGGGCTGGCGGGCGGTCTTCGCGGTCAACGTGCCGCTCTCGCTGCTGGCCCTGGCCGGGGCGCTGGCCTGGCTCCCGCCCGACCGGGACAGGCCGGCGGCGGAGGCGGGCGGCGGGCCCGGCGCGGCGGCCCGCGGCTCCCTCGACCCGTTCGGCATCGCGCTCTTCGCCTCCGCGCTGACCTGCGCGATGTTCTTCCTGCTGCGGCTGGACGCGCCGCCGTGGCCGCTGCTCGCACCGGCCGGGGTGCTCACCGCCGCCCTGGTGCGGTGGGAGCTGCGCCATCCGCGGCCGTTCCTGGACCTGCGGATGCTGGCCCGCAACCGCGCGCTGGCGCTGACCTACCTGCGGCACGGGCTGGCCTACCTGGTCATCTACTGCGTGCTGTACGGCTTCAGCCAGTGGCTGGAGCAGGCGCACGGCTTCTCGTCCTTCCACGCCGGGCTGGTGATGCTGCCGATGTCCGGCGCGGCCGCCGTCTGCTCGCTGGCCGGCGCCCGGGCGAAGGGCATCCGCGCTCCGCTGGCCGTCGCCGCCTGCTGCCTGACCGCCGGCAGCGCGGTGTTCCTGCTGCTGCGCGGTACCAGCCCGCTGCCGGTGCTGCTGGCCGCCGGGGCGCTCTTCGGCGTCCCGCAGGGCCTGGCCTCCACCGGCAACCAGGCCGCCGTCTACGCCCAGGCCCCGGCCGACGGCGTGGGCGCGGCGGCCGGGCTCCAGCGCACCGCCCAGTACCTCGGCGCGATCACCGCCTCCAGCCTGATCGGGCTGGAGTACGGGACGCGCGCGACCGACGCCGGTCTGCACGCCATCGCGCTGACCGGCGCGGTGCTCGGTGCGGCGCTGCTCGCCCTCACGCTGGCCGACCGGTCCCTGCGCACCGCGGGCCACCGGACCGCCGCCTGACCCTGTCCACCCCTCGACTGCCGTACCGAAAACAGGAGTTACCGTGCCCGTCAGCACTCTCGACGCCACCACCGCGCTGGTCCTGATCGACCTCCAGAAGGGCATCACCGCACTGCCCACCGTCCACCCCGCGGAGGGGGTCGTGGCCCGCGGGGCCCGCCTGGCCGCGGCGTTCCGGGAGCGCGGGCTGCCGGTGGTGCTGGTGAACGTCACCGGCGGCGCGCCGGGCCGCACCGAGGCGGCGCGGGCGGCGGGCGGCACCCCGCCGGCCGACTGGGCCGAGCTGGTGCCCGAACTGGGCCGGCGGCCCGGCGACCTCCTGGTCACCAAGGAGCGCTGGGGCGCCTTCCACGGCACCGCGCTCGACGCCGAGCTGCGCCGCCGCGGGGTCACCCAGCTCGTCCTCGGCGGGATCGCCACCAGCATCGGCGTGGAGTCCAGCGCCCGCGCCGCGCACGAGCACGGCTACCACGTGACGGTGGCGACCGACGCGGTGACCGACCTCGACGCGGACGCGCACGAGAACAGCGTGCGGCGGATCTTCCCGCGGCTGGGCGAGACCGGCACCACCGAGGAGATCATCGCCCTGCTGGGCTGAGGCCGCCGGGCGGGTCCGCCGGGGGCTCCCCGGCGGGCCGCCGCTCGTGCCACCGCAGAGCGTCCTGGAGCTGGGCGGCCAGCGCGATCAGCCGGGGCTCGCCGTGCGCCGGACCGAGCAGCTGGGCGCCCAGCGGCAGGCCGTCCGCGCTGAAGCCGGCCGGCACGCTGATGCCCGGCCAGCCCAGGACGTTCCACGGCCAGGCGTACGGGCAGGCGGCGATCATGGCCTTGTCGGTCTGCCAGCCGCTGAGCCGGGCGAGGGCGCCGATGCGCGGCGGCGGGGTCGCGGTGGTCGGCGTCAGCAGCACGTCGTAGGGGCCGAACAGCGCGCCGATGCGGCGCCGCTGGCGCTGCTCGACGGCGCGGGCGCGGCGCAGTAACGGGCCGCCGAGCAGCCGCCCGAGCCGGGCCGCCTCCTGGGTGCGGCGGTCCAGCAGCCGGGGGTCGGGGACCCGGGCCGCCCACTCCCCCACCCCGGCCGTGGCGCGCGGGAGGAAGGCCAGGCCGATCAGCCCGTAGTCCGGCTCGGCCTCCTCGACGAGGTGGCCCAGACCGGCCAGGGTGCGGGCGACGGCGGTGACCGCGGCCCGGACGTCGGGGTGCAGCGGTTTGCGGGTGAAGGTGGTGGCGGTCCGCCAGGACAGCGCGATCCGCAGCCGCCCGGGGTCCCGGCCGGCCGCCTCGCGGGCGGCGACGGCCGGCGGCCGGTGCAGGTCGCCGGGGTGGTTGCCGGCGGCGGCGTCCAGCAGCAGCGCGGCGTCCTCGACGGTGCGGGCCAGCGGGCCGATCCCGGTGATGCCGTGGAACGCCTCGGGGTCGGGCCAGGTGGAGATCCGGCCGCGCTGCGGTTTGATGCCGACCAGGTGGGACCAGGCGGCGGGGATCCGGACCGAGCCGGCGCCGTCGGTGCCCAGGGCGGCGGGGACCAGGCCGGCGGCGACCGCGGCGGCCGAGCCGCCGGAGGAGCCGCCGGGGGTGTGCGCCAGATTCCAGGGGTTGCGGGTCTCGCCGAAGGCCGGGCCCTCGGTGAACGGCCACTGGCCCAGCTCGCAGGAGTTGGTCTTGCCGACGATGACCGCACCGGCCGCGCGCAGCCGCCGGACCACCTCGGCGTCGCGCCGCTTGGGCGGGAACTCCCCGGCGCAGCCGAACGCGGTGGGCTCGCCCGCCACGTCGGTGTCGTCCTTGACCGCGACCGGTACGCCGAGCAGCGGCAGCCGCTCGCCCGCCGCGAGCCGGCGGTCGGCCTCCGCGGCCTCGGCCAGGGCCGCCTCCGCGCGGACCCGGCGGAAGGCGTTGACGGTGTCCTGGGTGGCGGCGATCCGGTCCAGGGCGCGCTGCACCAGGGCGGTGGCGGTGACCTCGCCGCCGGCCAGGGCCCGGGCCTGCTCGGCGAGTCCCTCCCACCGGCCGTCCGGATGGCCGGCCGCGGCACCGGGCGCCGGGGGGCGGGGGCGGTCCGCGGCCGGCGCGGACCGGCGTTCCTGGCTCTCGTCGACGCTCACGCTGCGTGCCCTCCCTGGGACCGCCCATTCGAACGAACGGTCCCAGGAGGCTAATCGGCACCCCGGGGGGCGGCAACGACGCCGCGCGGCGCGGCAGGGCGACGACACACGGACGGCACACACCGCCCGCCGGGGCGCCGCGGCGGTGTCACGGGGCCGGGTGGACCACCATGGCCGAGCCGCCGCCGCGCCGGACCTTCTCGGCCGCGGCGAGCCAGCGGCCGTCCGGCAGCCGCTGCACTCCGGTGGCCGCGCCGATCTCCGGGTTGAGCTTGAAGGTGTGGCCGAGGGCTTCGAGCCGGCGGCGGAGCGGGCTGTTCCACAGCGCCGGTTCCAGTTCGGTGGCGGCGGCGTTGCGCTGGCTGGCGCGCGGGGCGGCGATCGCGTCCACCAGCGGCATCCCGCGGTCGAGGTGGTTGAGCAGGGTTTGCAGGACGGTGGTGATGATGGTGGCGCCGCCGGGCGAGCCGACGGCGAGGACCGGGTCGCCGTGGCGCAGTACGACGGTCGGGGAGATCGAGGAGCGCGGCCGCTTGCCGGGGCCGGGGAGGTTGGGGTCGGGCACCGCGGGGTTCGCCGGGGCGAAGGAGAAGTCGGTCAGCTCGTTGTTGAGCAGGAAGCCGCGGCCGGGGACGGTGATGCCGCTGCCGCCGGTCTGCTCGATGGTGAGGGTGTAGGTGACGATGTTGCCCCACTTGTCGGCGGTGGTCAGGTGGGTGGTGTTCTCGCCCTCGTAGGTGGTGGGGGCGGCCGGGCCGGCGGTGCGGCAGGGCTCGGGGTGGCGCGGGTCGCCGGGGGCGAGCGGGCTGGTGAGCGCCTTGTGGTCGTTGATCAGGCACTCCCGGGAGGCGGCGAACCGCTTGCCGGTGAGGCCCTTGACGGGCACGTTCTCGTAGGCCGGGTCGCCGACCCAGCGGCCGCGGTCGGCGAAGGCGATCCGGCTGGCCTCGATGTAGCGGTGCAGGAACTGCTGCTCGGTCAGGTGCGAGAGGTCGGTCTTCTCCAGGATGTTGAGCGCCTCGGCGACACTGGTGCCGCCGGAGGAGGACGGGGCGATGCCGTAGACGTCCAGGCCGCGGTAGGTGGTGTGGGTCGGCCGGTGGCTGACCGTGCGGTACGCGGCGAGGTCGGCGGCGGACAGGTCGCCGGGGCGGACCGTGCGGGTGGCGCCGGGGCGGACCGGGGGCTTGTTGACCGTGCGGACGACGTCCCGGCCGATCGCGCCCCGATAGAGGGCGCCGGTGCCCTTGGCGCCCAACTCCCGGTAGGTGCGGGCCAGATCGGGGTTCTTCAGGGTGGAGCCGACGGCCGGGAGCTTGCCGCCGGGCAGGAAGAGGGCGGCGCTGGCCGGGAAGTCGCGGAACCGCGCCTCGTTGTCGGCGGTCTGCTGCCGGAAGGTCGCGTCGACCGTGAAGCCCTGCTCGGCGAGCTTCTCGGCGGGGCGGAGCACCTGCGCCAGCGAGCGGCTGCCCCACTTCTTCAGGGCGCTGTCCCAGGTGGCGGGGGTGCCGGGGGTGCCGACGCTGAGGCCGCTGGTGACCGCGTCGGCGAAGGGCAGGGGGGTGCCGTTCTCCAGGAAGAGGTCCTTGGTGGCGGTGCGCGGGGCGGTCTCCCGGCCGTCGAGGGTGCGGACGGTCTTCGTCCGGGCGTCGTAGTAGACGAGGTAGCCGCCGCCCCCGATGCCGGAGGAGTAGGGCTCGGTGACGCCGAGGGCGGCGGCGGTGGCGACCGCCGCGTCGACCGCGTTGCCGCCCTTGCGGAGCACCTCGATGCCGGCGGCCGAGGCGTCCGCGTCGACGCTGGCGACCGCGCCGCCGTAGCCGGTGGCGACCGGTGTCTTGGCGGGGGCGGCGGGGTCCGGTGCGGGCTGGGGCCGGGCGGCGGCGGCCGGGGCCGCCAGCAGGGAACCGGCCAGCGCGGCCGTTATCCCCAGGACGGTGAGACGTCGGGTGTGGGACATACCTGGACTTCCTCCACGGGCGGTGCGAGGGGCGGCAGGGGCCGGAGCCTACCGGCGTCAACAGCGCGCCGACAGGGGGCGGTTCGCGGGGCCCGCCCGGCCGCGGGCACGGGCCGGGACAGGCCGGACGGCCCGGGAGCGAGCCGTACGGTCCGGCCGTACCGGCAGGTACCGGGGCAAGCGGTGCCGGCCGGGCGCCCGGCCTCGAACACCCGGCCGGGCAGCCGCTACGCTCGCCCGCCATGGACGACACCCTGCTGCTGACCGCGGCGGCGGCCCTCGTGGTGGGGCTGGCCGCCGGCTGGGCCGGGCAACGGGCCGTGGCCCGCCGGAAGCTGACCCGGGAACAGCGCTTCTTCGGGCTGCCCGCCGGCTCCGAGTGCGTGGTGGTCACCCACCGGGACAGCGCCTCCGCCCATTGGAGCATCCCGCGCCACGACGCGCTGGCGCTGCTGGGGTTGGCCGCGGTGATCGAGAACTGCGGGGCGCACCCGGAGGTGGCCCCGCACGACACCGGGCTCCAGGGCTTCGGGGCCCGTACGGAGTTCTGCATCGGCGACCCGACCGCGCACCGCCGGCTGGCCGCGCACCTGGCGAACCTGCTGCCGGGGGTGGCGGTCCATCCGGGTGACGCGGCCGGCGCCGGCCGGGGCACGTTCACCGTCGGCGGGACCGCGTACCGGATGGAGCCGGGGGCGGTGGAGTACGTGCTGCTGGCCCGGCTGACGGCCGGGGAGGGCGGCCGGCCGGTGTTCCTGGCGGCCGGTCAGCGGCCGGTCACCCTCCGGGCCGCGGTCCGCCACCTGGTCCGCAACCGGGCCCGGCTGGCCCGCCGGTACGGCGCGGACGGGCAGTTCGCGCTGGTGCTGAAGGTGGTCAACTCCCAGGCGTACGGGCCCGATGTGGTGGAGCTGGTGGCCGATGTCAGCAAGGCGGCGGCGGCCCCGGCGGAGTCCCGGGGGCAGCACCGGGCGGCGGCCTGAGCGGGGTTGACCGACGGGCGGCGGCCCGGAGTCTCTGCCAGGCTCGGGGGTATGGCCGCCCGTCCGCGTTCCGCCCTCCTGCACTGGACCGGTGTGCTGCCGATCGCCGGAGTGGTGCTGCTGGTGCTGGTGTGGGGGCGGTCGGTGCCGCCGGTGCTGGTGGCGGTGGAGTCGCTGTTCCTGGCCGCGGCGGTGCTGGCCGCGGTGCACCACGCCGAGGTGATCGCGCACCGGGTGGGCGAGCCGTTCGGGTCGCTGGTGCTGGCGGTCGCGGTGACCACGATCGAGGTGGCGCTGATCGTCACGCTGATGGCGGACGGCGGGGAGAAGAGCGCGGCGCTGGCCCGGGACACGGTCTTCGCGGCGGTGATGATCACCTGCAACGGCATCGTCGGACTGTGCCTGCTGGTCGGTTCGCTCAAGCGGAAGGTGGCGGTCTTCAACGCCGAGGGCACCGGGGCGGCGCTGGCCACGGTCGCCACGGTGGCCGGGCTGAGCCTGGCGCTGCCGACGTTCACCACCAGCGCCCCGGGGCCGCGGTTCTCCGGTCCGCAGCTGGTGTTCGCGGCGCTCGCCTCGCTCGCCCTGTACGCCCTGTTCGTGGCCACCCAGACGATCCGGCACCGGGACTACTTCCTGCCGGTGACGACGTCCGGCGAGGTGATCGCGGGCGAGGACCACGCCGATCCGCCGTCCGCCCGGGTGGCGCTGCGCAGCCTGGGCCTGCTGGCGGTGGCGCTGATCGCGGTGGTGGGCCTGGACAAGGCGGTGTCGCCGACCATCGAGGCCGGGGTGGCGGCGGCCGGCCTGCCGTCGTCGGTGGTGGGCGTGGTGATCGCGCTGCTGGTGCTGCTGCCGGAGACCATCGCGGCGGTCCGGGCGGCCCGCCGGGACCGGGTGCAGACCAGCCTCAACCTCGCGCTGGGCTCGGCGATGGCCAGTATCGGGCTGACCATCCCGGCGGTGGCGCTGGCCACCGTGTGGCTCAAGGGGCCGCTCGTCCTGGGCCTGGGCGCCAGCCACATGGTGCTGCTGGTGCTGACGGTGGTGGTCGGCACGCTGACGGTGCTGCCGGGCCGCGCCACCCCGCTCCAGGGCGGTGTCCACCTGACGCTGCTGGCGGCGTACATCGTGCTGGCGGTCAGCCCCTGAGGCAGGCACCGGAACGGGGGGCCGGGGCGTCCCGGACGGCGGCCACTCCGACGGCGGACCGCGGGCCCCGACCGCGGGAGCCGATCGGGTAGCCGGCCCGCGCGGCGCGGTGTCGCTGCGCCGCCCGGCCCCGCCCGCGTGAGAGCCCAGGGGCATGACCTCCGACAAGCTCACCGCGGCCCGGCGGACGGTACTGCGCGCCGGTGTCGTGCTCGGCACCCTGGCCGCGGCCCGCGTCGTCCTCGCGCCGGACGGCGGCGCGCCGGCCCCGGAGGGTTCCGTGCGGCGCGCCCGGGGCGTCCCGGGGAGTGCGGCCGGTCCGCCCGGGGGCTACCGGCTGCGCCCGATGGCCGGTGAGACCTCCCGCTCCGGGCCGGGTGCCTCGCCGCCGCGCGCCGAGGTCGCGTTCACGCTGCCGGACCGCGGCCGGGAGGTCGCGCTCACCTTCGACGACGGCCCGGACCCGCGCCACACCCCGGAGATCCTCCAGGTGCTGCGCCGGTACGGCGTCCGGGCCACCTTCTTCGTCGTCGGCGAGTGCGCCCTGGCCTTCCCCGACCTGCTGCACGCCCTCGCCGACGAGGGCCACGCCATCGGCAACCACACCTGGACCCATCCCCAGCTCACCGCCCTCCCGCCCGACGCGGTGCGCGGCGAACTCGGCCGCACCAGCGCCCTGATCGAGGAGGTCCTGGGGGCTCCCCCGGCCCTGGCCCGGGCCCCGTACGGCGACTGGGACCCGCTGTCGCTGGCGGTCTGCGCCGAGCTGGGGATGTCGCCGGTCGGCTGGTCGGTGGACTCCCAGGACTGGACCCGGCCCGGCCCGGAGCGGATCGCCGACACGGTGCTGGACGCGCTGGGGCCGGGCGCGATCGTGCTGTGCCACGACGGCGGCGGGGACCGCGTCCAGACCGTCCAGGCGCTGGAGTGGTACCTCCCGGAGCTGCTGGACCTGGGCTACGACCCGGTGCGCGTGCCGCGCTGAACGAACCGGGCCGCGCCGAACCGGGCCGGGGGCCGGGGCGTGAGAGCGGTCACGCCGCGGCCCGGAACGCCAGATAATGGTTTATCGTTCAATTGGAGGCGCCCAAAACGGGCCGCTTCCCCTCAGACCGCCCCGGTCGGGTTCCCCCGTCCGGCCGGGGCTTCCCCCCTCCCCGGCCCCCGGCCGCCACCCGTCTCGCTCCCCCGGCATGCCGCCGCGCCCGAACGCGCCTTGAATGCGAGGCATGTCGTTGCCGAATGCGCCGGACGCGCCCGTCCGGCCCGGGACCCGCCGGCCCGCGGGGACACTGCGGCGCCTCGGCGAGTGGTGCGCCCGCCACGCGCTGGCCGTCCTGGTGCTGTGGCTGGCCGGACTGGCCGCGGTCCAGGTGCTCCAGCGGACCACCGGCGGCGGGTACGCCGACGACCTCACCCTCCCCGGCACCCCCTCCGCCCAGGGGCGGGCGGTGCTCACCGCGCACGAACCGGCCACCGCCGGGCCCGCCGGAGCCGTCGTCCTGCACGCCGCCCGGCCGCTGACCGGCTACCGCACCCAGCTCACCGCCGCGGCCCGCGCCCTGCGCGCGCTCCCGGAGGTGCGCACGGTGCGCGGCCCGCTGCCGCCGCCCGGCGCGCCCCCGCCGCCCCCGCCGCCCGCCGGACGGCTCTCCACCGACGGCCGGACCGGCTACCTCACGCTCCGCTTCCGGGTCCCGCCGGCCGCCCTGGGCCCGGACGTGCTGGCCGGGGCGGACCGGGCGGTGGCCCCGCTGCGGGCGGCCGGCGTCCGGGTCGAGTACGGCGGGGCGCTGGGCGACGCGGCCCGGCCCGGCGGCGGCCGGCTCGGCCGGGCGCTGGCCCTGGCGGCCGTGGCGCTGCTGCTCCTGGCCTGGCCGCTGGGCGTCCTGGCGGCCGGACTGCCGCTGCTGACCGCGCTGATCGGGGTGGTCTGCGGGCTGGGCTGCCTGGGGCTGCTGGCCGCCGCGCTCCCCCTGCCGGCCGTCTCCCCCGCGCTGGCCGCCATGACCGGGCTCGCGGTGGGCACCGACGCCGCGCTGCTGCTGCTCGTCCGGCACCGCCGGCTGCTGCGGGACGGCGCGGACCCCGCCGTCGCGGCGGGGCGGGCGGTGGCCACCACCGGGCGGGCGGTGCTGGTGTGCGGCGGCGCGGTGCTGCTCGCGGCGGCCGGTATGGCGCTCGCCGGCGCCGGGTTCGTCACCGGGCTGGGCGCCGCCCTCGCACTCACCGTGCTCACCGCCGTCCTCGCGGCGCTCACCCTCGTCCCCGCGCTGCTCGGGCTGCTGGGCCGGCGGGCCGCCCGGGGGCGGGCGCGCGGGCCGGCGGCCGGCGCGGCACCGGGCGAGCGGGCGCCGGGCACGGATCCGCGCCCCGGGCCGGGGGCGCGCCGGGCCCGGTGGGGCGCGGCCGCCGGGGCGCTGGTGGCGGTGGCGCTGGCGGTCCCGGCGTGCGCGCTGCGGCCCGGCCACCTCGACGCCGGGGCGGACCCGCCCTCGACCACCGGCCGCCGCGCCCACGACCTGGTCGCCGCGGCGTTCGGGCCCGGCGCGACCGGACCGCTGACGCTGGTCATCGACCGCGCCGCGGTCCCCCAGGCGGACCGCCCGGCGCTCACCGAGCAGGCCCGCCGGGCCCTCGCCCGCGTCCCGGGCGCCGCCGCGGTCACCCCGCTGCGGGTCTCCCCGGACGGCGCGGTGCTGACCGCCACCGCCTACTCCGCGCACGCCCCGCAGCACCCGGCCACCACCGCGCTGCTGCACCGCCTGACCGGCTCGGTGCTCCCCGGGGCGGTGCGCGGCTACGAGGCGCACGGCTACGTCACCGGCGCCACCGCCACCGCCGCGGAGTTCCGGGACCTGGTCGCCGCCCGGCTGCCGCTGCTCCTCGCGGCGGGCGCCGGGCTGGCGTTCCTGGTGCTGCTGCCGGTCCTGCGGGGCGTGCCGGCCGCGGCGGTGACCGCGGTGGCCGGTCTGCTGCCGGTCGCCGCGTCGTACGGGGTGGTGGTGGCGGTCTTCCAGTGGGGCTGGGGCGGGCCGGCGCTGGGGGCGCCCGGGCCGGTGCCGGTGGAGAGCTGGGTGCCGGTGGTGCTGTGCGCGGTCCTGCTGGGCACCGGCACCGGGCGGGCCGCGGTCCTGGCGGCGCGGGCCCGGGCGGGCCGGCCGGGCGCCGCCGGTCCGTGGCGCGCCGCCCGGGCGCTGACCTGGGCCGCGCTGGTCATGGCCGGGGTCTTCGCCGCCTTCGCGCTGAGCGACCGGACGGCGGTGCGGACCGCCGCTCTGGGGCTGGCGGCCGGGGTGCTGACCGACGCGGTGCTGGTGCGGCCGCTGCTGGTGCCCGCCGCGCTGGCGCTGCTCGGCCCCCGGGCGCGGTGGCTGCCGTGGTGGCTGGACCGGGTGCTGCCGGCGGGCCGGCCGCGCGCGGCGGAGCCGCCGGCCGGCCCGCCGCCGGAACCGGTCGGCCCGCTGGTCGGCGCCGGGCCCCCGGACCGCTGACCCCGGGCCCGTACGGCGGCCGCGCCGGGCGGCCCGGCCTGCGGGGAGCCCGGCCTCCGCCGATCATCGTGGTATGGCCCCGCCCCCCGGGCACGGCGCCCCCGCCGCGCACCCGTACCCCGTGATCCGGCCGATGCTGGCCGTCATGGGGCCGCTGCCGCCCGAGCCGGAGCAGCCGGCCTGGGCGTTCGAGGCCAAGTGGGACGGGGCCCGGTGCGTGGTGAACAGCCCCGGCGACGGCACCGTCCACCTGGTCACCCGGGCCGGCAACGACGCCACCGCCACCTACCCCGAACTCGGCCCGCTCGGCGCGCAGCTGCGCGGCCGGCCGGCGGTGCTGGACGGCGAGGTGGTGGTGCTGGACTCCGCCGGCCGCCCCGACTTCGGGCTGCTCCAGCGCCGGATGGGCGTGACCAACCCGCGCCGCAGCGCCCGGCTGGCGATGGAGATCCCGGTGCAGCTGGTGCTCTTCGACGTGATGTACCTGGGCGGGCCGCTGCTGGCGGCGCCGTACCACGAGCGGCGGGCGGTGCTCTCCGGGCTGGGGCTGGCGGGGCCCAACTGGTCGGTACCCGGCTACGTGGCCGGCCACGGGCGGCAGGCGTGGGAGGCGGCGGTGCACGGCGGCCTGGAAGGGGTGCTGGCCAAGCGGCTGTCCTCGCCGTACCTGCCGGGGGTGCGGTCGGACGACTGGGTGAAGACGAAGTACCTGGAGACCCTGGACATCGTCGTCGGCGGCTGGACGGAGGGCCGCGGGGCGCTCCGCGGGCTGCCGGGGTCGGTGCTGGCGGGGGTGGCGGAGCCGGCCGGGCTGCGGTTCGTGGGCGCGGTCGGCTCGGGGCTCTCCGCGCACGAACGGCGGGAGCTGGCGGGCTACTTCGGGGTGATCGGGGCGGACCGCTCGCCGTTCGCCAACCCGGTGGACCTGGCGGGGGTGCACTGGACCGAGCCCCGGCTGGTCGCCGAGGTCACCTTCACCGGCTGGACGGCGACGGGGCGGCTCCGGCATCCGGTCTGGCACCGGCTGCGGCCCGATCTGACCCGGCTGGACTGACCGGCGGCGGGTCCGGGCCCGGCCACGGCCGTGGGACGGCACGGCCGTGCGCCGCCGCGGGCGGGCCGCGCGGACCGGCCCGGCCGGGTCAGCGGCGGCAGAAGTCCGCGAAGGCCACCGAGCCGCCGCCGTTCTCGTCGTCGGTCCCGAGGATCCCGGTGCGCGAGCCGGGCAGGCAGGTCAGCGCCTCGACCTTGTGGCCGGTGACCGCGGCGAGCCGGTGCGGCGCGCCGGACACCGCGAGCCGGATCCGGCCCGCGCGGTCCACGGTGATCCGCCCGGCGTCGTAGAGGGCGGAGGCGAAGGGGCCGTCGTCACCGGGGTCGGCGGCCGAGGAGACCGTCAGCCGGCCGTCCGCGGCGAGCTTCACGTCCGAGGCGTGGCGGACGTTCTCGGTCGGGTAGGGCGCCCGGAATTCCGCGGCGGCCGGCTTCCCGAAGGAGTTGTCCGCGGGATTCCACTCGGCCGCCGAAAGGGTCGCCGGCCGGTCGTCCTGGCCGCGGTCCGCCCACACCGCGACGGTTTTGCCGCGGACGACGGAGAGCGCGAAACCCTCGTAATTGGCGTCCGGGGAAATGCCCGGCAGCCGGAATACCGCGACCACCTTCGCGGTGTCCTTCCCGTGGACGACGCGGTAGGCGGTGCCGCTGCTGGCCAGCGCCACGAACTCGTGGGGGCGGCCGGGGACCGCGTCGATCGCCTCCAGGTCCACCGGCAGGTCGCCGACCCACTCCAGCGGCCGCACCCGCGGTGCGGCGTCCGGACGCAGACCCAGCGCCACCAGGCGGTTCTGGCCGGGCTTCTTGTTGTCGCGGACCCCGACGGCGTCGACCGCGGCGCCGTGCCGGGCCTCCACCGCGAGCCCGCTGAGGCCGGCGGTGATGCCGTCGCCGACCCGCTGCCAGCCGTCCGCGGCGGGGCGGGACGCGGCGGCCGGGCTGTGCTCCTGTGCGGTGGCCGTCGTCGGTGCCAGCAGTGCGGCACCGACGACGACCACGCCTATGGCTCTTTTGATCATCGGGCGATGATAGGCGACGCCCGTCCCCTACCGGCGAGTTGGTCTTTTCTTTTCCCGGCCCTTCCCCTGGCCTTTCCCGGCCCGTTCCGGTGGCGTTCCGCTTCCGTTCCGCTTCCGCTCCCGGCCCGGTTCCGCGAGCGTGCCGGACATTCCGCCAGGATTCACCGTGCGCCGGGCGGCTGACGCACCGGGAATACCCCGGCGGACGCGGGAAGACTCTCCGCAACGGCGCTCCCGCCCCACCGCCCCCGACGGAAGGACCCGGTGATGCCCGACCCCGGCCCCGCACCCGGCAGCGACCACGACGGCGCGCCCGACGGCGGCGCGGACAACGGCGGCGGCGACGGCAACCGCGCGTACGGGCACAAGCCCTTCCGGCGCGCCCGCAGCCACTTCGCCGACCGGATCACCGCCGACGGCCGCGACGGCTGGCCGGTGGCGGCGGGGCGCTACCGGCTGGTGGTCAGCCGCGCCTGCCCCTGGGCCAGCCGCGCGGTCATCTCCCGGCGGCTGCTCGGCCTGGAGGACGCCCTGCCGATGGCCGTCGCCGACCCGATCCAGGACGACCGCAGCTGGCGCTTCACCCTCGACCCGGACGGCCGGGACCCGGTCCTGGGCATCCGCTTCCTGGGCGAGGCGTACCGGGCCCGCGAGCCCGGCTACTCCGGCGGCGTCAGCGTCCCGGCGATCGTGGACGTCCCCAGCGGGAAGCTGGTCACCAACGACTTCCAGCAGATCACCCTGGACCTCGCCACCGAGTGGACGGCGCTGCACCGGCCCGGTGCGCCCGACCTCTACCCGCAGCAGCACCGGGACGAGATCGACGCGGTGATGGACGGCGTCTACCGGGACGTCAACAACGGGGTCTACCGCGCCGGTTTCGCCACCGGCCAGGAGGAGTACGAGGAGGCGTTCGGCGCGCTCTTCCGGCGGCTGGACGCGCTCTCCGAGCACCTGTCGCACCGGCGCTACCTGGTCGGCGACACGCTCACCGAGGCCGACATCCGGCTGTTCACCACCCTGGTGCGGTTCGACGCCGTCTACCACGGCCACTTCAAGTGCAACCGGTTCAAGCTGGCCGAGGACCCGGTGCTGTGGGCGTACGCCAAGGACCTGTTCCAGACGCCCGGCTTCGGCGACACGGTGGACTTCCACCACATCAAGCAGCACTACTACCGGGTGCACACCGGCATCAACCCCACCGGCATCGTGCCGCTGGGCCCGGAGCTGTCCGGCTGGCTGACCCCGCACCACCGGGAGGAGCTGGGCGGGCGGCCGTTCGGCGACGGCACGCCCCCGGGGCCGGTCCCGCCGGCCGAGGAGGTCCCGCTCCCGGGGCGCCCCTGACCCGGTGGCCCGCCGGCCGCACCGCTCCGCCGCCCGGCCCCGCACCCGACCGCCACGGGCACCGAAAGTCGGGTCCGGCAGGCTTGGCCTTCCTCAGCGTGAGCTGTGCAAGGGAAGGGGACCGGGGTGCTGGAGCGGCTGAACGACGCCATGGAGCACATCGAGCGCCACCTCGACGGAACGGTCGGGGCGGCGGAGCTGGCGCGGATCGCCATGACGTCGGAGTACCACTTCCGGCGGATGTTCTCCGCACTGGCCGGGATGCCGCTGTCGGAGTACCTGCGGCGCCGGCGGCTGACCGTCGCGGGCGCCGAGGTGCTGGCCGGTGAGCGGACGCTGCTGGACATCGCGGTGCGGTACGGCTACGGGTCGGGCGAGGCGTTCGCCCGTGCGTTCCGGGCCGTGCACGGCGTGGGACCGGGCGAGGCCCGGCGGACCGGCGCGGCACTGCGCTCGCAGCCCCGGATGGCCTTCCGGCTCGTTGTCGAGGGGAGCAGCAGTATGGAGTACCGGATCGTGGCGAAGGCGGAGTTCCGGGTGGCCGGGAGGAAGGCCCGGGTGCCGCTGGTGTACCAGGGCGTCAACCCGGCCATCGCGGACTTCGTCCAGGGGCTGGGGCAGGAGACGGTGCAGCGGATCGCGGCGCTGTCCGACCAGGCCCCGGAGGGGATCGTCGCGGTCTGCGACGACCTCGACCCCGGCCGCGCCGAGGGCAGCGAACTGGACTACTGGCACGGTGTGGTGACGAATCGTCAGGTCCCTGCCGACCTCGACGTGCGCAGCGTGCCGGCCGGGACGTGGGCGGTGTTCGCGAACACCGGCCCGTACCCGCAGGCGCTCCAGCAGCTGTGGGCGGACGTCTACGCCCAGTGGTTCCCGTCGAACCCGTACCGCAGCCGGCCGGGGCCGGAGATTCTGCGCACCCGTCCCGCGGCGGACGGGGCGACGGCGACCTCGGAACTGTGGATACCGGTCGAGCGGACCGGGGGGTGAGTCCCGGGCCCCGGCGCGCGCGGCCGCGCCGGGGCCCGGCCGCGCGGTGGGCTACTCCGCGCCCGCGTCCTCCGGGGCGCGGCGGGCCAGCGCGGCCAGCACGTCGAGGGCCTCGGCCAGCACGTCGGCGGGCGGGGCGGACAGCGCCAGCCGGACCGCGTTGGGGGCGTGGCCGGGGCCGGCCGTGAACGCCCCGGACGGGGAGACCGCGATACCGCGGCGGGCGGCGGCGGCCACGAAGGTGTCGGCCCGCCAGGGGTCCGGGAGCTCCCACCAGCAGTGGTACGACTGCGGGTCGGCGCGCAGCCGGAATCCGGCCAGGCGGTCCGCGGCGATCCGGCGGCGGGCCGCCGCGTCGGCGCGTTTGGCCTCCTCGACGGCGGTGGCGGTGCCGTCGGCCAGCCAGCGGACCGCGGCCGCCAGGGCGAAGCCGGAGGCGGTCCAGCCGCCGGAGCGGAGGGCGGCGGCGAAGGCGGGGCCGGCCCCGCCTTCGGGGGGCACCAGGAAACCGAGGGTGAGGCCGGGGGCGAGCCGTTTGGAGAGGCTGTCGACCAGGACGGTGCGCTCCGGTGCGAGGGCGGCGAGCGGGGCCAGGTCGGGGCGGAGGAAGCCGTAGACCGCGTCCTCGACGGCGTACAGGTCCAACGCGCGCAGTTCGGCGGCGAGTTCAAAGCGGCGGGTGGCGGGCATGGTGGTGCCGAGCGGGTTGTGCAGGGCGGGCTGGAGGTAGACCGCGCGCAGCGGACCGGCGCTGCGCAGGGCGCCGGGGACGATTCCGTCCGCGTCCATCGCCAGCGGTACGAGGGTGATCCCGAGGCGGGCCGCGATGCCCTTGACGACGGGGAAGGTCAGCGTCTCGACGCCGAGCCGGGTGCCGGGCGGGGCGAGGGCGGCGAAGGCGGCGGCGAGGGCCTGCCGGCCGCTGCCGGCGAAGAGCAGCCGGCCGGGGTCGGGGGCCCAGCCGGCGCGGGCGAGGTGGGCGGCGGCGGTCCGCCGGGCGGCCGGGGTGCCGGCGGCGCCGGCCGGGTGGAGCGCCGCGGTCAGCGCGTCGCCCTGCTGGAGGAGGCCGCCGAGGCCGGCGGCGAGCAGCGCCGGCTGGTCGGGCAGGACCGGGAGGTTGAGTTCCAGATCGACGCGGTGGCCGCCCGGTTCGGCGAGCGCGGGATCGGCCGGCGGCGGTGCCGTGCGGACGAAAGTGCCGCGGCCGACCTCGCCCACCGTCAGGCCGCGGCGGGCCAGTTCGCGGTAGACGCGGTGCGCGGTGGAGGCGGCGATCCGCCGCTGCCGGGCGAACCGGCGCAGCGGCGGCAGCCGGTCCCCCGGGCGCAGCCGGCCGTCCTCGATGGCCGCGGCCAGTTCCTCCGCGATGGTGCGGAAGTCGTCCCCCGCCATGTGCGTACCCCTTCCCGGATTGCACCGAGCACATTGTTCCTATTGTGCCGAGACAATGCCGCTCATAGCATCGAGCCGTCAACTCCCCGGCGCAGCAAGGCCGCAGCTGGTGCGGCGAGAAGGGATGCCCCATGCCGACGTTCCACTCCGGAGAGATCTCGGTCGCCTACGAGGACGAGGGCAGCGGTGAGCCGCTGCTCCTGCTCCACGGCCACCCCTTCGACCGCTCGATGTGGCGGCCGCAGACCGCGCACTTCGGCCGCGCCGGGATGCGGGTGATCGTGCCCGACCTCCGGGGGTACGGCGGGAGTTCGGTGGTGCCCGGCAAGACCCCGCTGGAGGTCTTCGCCCGGGACGCCGCCGCCCTCCTGGACCACCTGGGCATCGGCCGGTGCGTGCTCGGCGGGCTGTCCATGGGCGGGCAGATCGCGATGGAGTTCCACCGGCTGTTCCCGGAGCGGATCCGGGCGCTGCTGCTCGCCGACACCTTCGCGGCGGCGGACACCGCCGAGGGCCGCGCGGTGCGCCTGCGCACCGCGGAGCGGCTGCTGGCCGAGGGCATGGACGGGTACGCACGGGAGGCGCTGCCGAAGATGATCGCGCCGTACCACGTGACCGCGCTGCCGGAGGTCGCCGCCCACGTCCTGGGCATGATGCGCGGCGCCCCGCCCGAGGGCGCCGCGGCCGCACTGCGCGGCCGGGCCGAACGCCCCGACTACACCGGCATGCTGCCGCGCATCGCGGTGCCCACGCTCGTGGTCGTGGGCGGGGACGACGTGTTCACGCCGGTCGCCGACGCCCGGCTGATCCACGAGGCGGTGCCCGGCTCCCGCCTGGCGGTGATCGAGCGCGCCGGCCACCTGCCCAACCTGGAGCAGCCGGCGGAGTTCAACGCCGCCCTCGCGGAGTTCCTCCAGTCCCTGCCGGCACCCACCGCCGCCGACCGCTGATCCCGACGGCCGCCCCGCCCCGCCCACCGGCCCGACGCCCCGCCCCCGGGCCCGCGCCCAGCGCCCCGCGCGGCACGCGCGGCACGCGCCCCGCGGCACCCGCCCGGCGGCGGACACCACCCGGCGCAGCGTGGGCGGCGCCGCTCGCCGCCCCTCGCCACCGGCCTCCACCACCCCGTCCCACCACCCCCTCACACCTCGATCACACCACTGTCACCTCCCGAACCACCCGCACTGCCCGCACCCTCTCCCCCACCCAACTCACCCGTATCGGGCGGGCGTTACCCAGCCGTAACCTACCGACGGGTTACCCCAGGTAAGCGCCAGACCGTACTCTCCAGTCACTTCGGGCTCCGGGCGCCCCCTCCTGTACTGCGACAGCGTCCGGGCGGCCCGCGTCGAGATCTGGAGCAGAAGATGACGCCCTCCCGCACCACGCCGCGCGCCGCGATCGGCACCGTCTGCGCGGCGGTGCTCGCCACGTCGGTCCTGACCGCCGCTCCGGCGAGCGCGGCGCCCCAGGCACCCGCCCGCACCGCGTCCGCCGCCCGCCCGGCGGCCGCCGGTGAGCCCGTCCTGCGGTTCACCGACATCGAGGGCGCGGGCGGCATCACCCTCAAGGCGAACGTCTTCACCCCGGCGGGCGCCGACGGCACCCACCGCTTCCCGCTCGTCGTGCTGCCCACCAGCTGGGCGATGCCGCAGGTCGAATACCTCGCGCAGGCCCGGAAGCTGGCCGCTGCCGGATACGTCGTGGTCGGCTACAACTCGCGCGGCTTCTGGCAGTCGGGCGGGCAGATCGAGACCGCCGGCCCGCTGGACGTCGCGGACGCCTCCAAGGTGATCGACTGGGCGCTGGCGCACACCCCGGCCGATCCGCACAAGGTCGGCATGGCCGGGGTCTCGTACGGCGCCGGGATCAGTCTGCTGGCGGCCGGGGCGGACAAGCGGATCAAGGCGGTCGCGGCGCTCAGCGGCTGGGCGGACCTGATCGGCTCGATCTACAGCGGCCGCACCCCGCACCTCCAGGCCGCCGCGGTGCTCGGCGGCCTGGGCGCCCTGACCGGCCGGCCCAGCCCCGAACTCCAGCAGGTGCTCAAGGACTTCATGAGCGCGAACATGGCCAAGGAGCAGGACATGATCGCCTGGGGCCGGGAACGGTCGCCCGCCACCTACCTGGACCGGATCAACGCAGGCGGCGCGGCGATCCTGCTCGGCAACGCCTGGGGCGACTCCCTCTTCCCGCCCGACCAGTACGCGGCGTTCTTCGAGAAGCTCAAGGGGCCCAAGCGGCTGGAGTTCCGCCCCGGCGACCACGCCACCGCCGAGGGGCTGGGCCTGCTCGGCCTGCCCAACGACACCTGGAACGACAGCAAGCGGTGGCTCGACCACTACCTCAAGGGCGTCGACAACGGCATCGACAGGGAGCCGCCGGTGCTCCTGAAGTCCCGTTCCACCGGCGCCTACGAGGGCTACCGGAGCTGGCGGGACGTTCCCTCCGCCCACCGCAGGATCCCCCTGGACGGGACCCGGGAGATCCGCACCGGCACCGACTCCGGCGCCGACGGCGGGGTGGTCTTCCTCTCCAGCATGCTGGACCAGTTCCTGCGGCTGCCGCCGATGGCGTCCATACCGCTGCTGCCGCGCTCGGCCGCCGCCGTCTGGCAGTCCGCGCCGTACGCGAGCGGGCAGCGGGTGCGCGGCACCACCCGGCTGCACACCACCGCGACCAGCACCGCCGCCGACGGCACCGCCATCGCCTACCTCTACGACGTCGGTCCGCTGGGCCTGGGCAAGCTGGTCACCCACGCCCCGTTCACCTTCCACGGCAAGACCCCCGGCCGGTCGTTCGGCGTGGACCTGGACCTCTTCGCCACCGCCTACGACGTCCCCGCCGGGCACCGCCTCGCGCTGGTCGTGGACACCGTCGACCCGCTCTACGTCGCGCAGAACCCGGCCGGTGCGCGGCTGGCGTTCTCCTCCCCGGCGGCCGACCCGTCGTACGTGTCGGTGCCGGTGCGCGACTGAACCGCCGCCCGCCCTCCCGGCCGTCCCGGCCGGTCGCCGCAGGGCGGTCCTAGGGCCCCGGCCGTACGGCCCGCGCCCGAAGCGGCGGCCGGGAGGCGGCCGTTACGCTCCCGATCATGAGCTCTCTTCCCCCGGCCCGCGACGCCGGACAACGCAAACGGGACGCACTGCGGCGGCTGGCGGAGGACGAGGACGCCTGGGTCTCGTCCACCGCCGCCGACGGCACGCCCGCCCTGGTGCCGCTCTCGTTCGCCTGGCACGGCGAGCGCCTGGTGATGGCCACCAAGGACCGGAACCGAACCGCCCGCAACCTCGCCGCCCGCCCGGAGAGCCAGGTGGCGCTGGGCACCACCCGGGACGTGGTGCTGTTCCACTGCACCACCGAGGTGCTGGCGAGCGACGCGCTGCCGCGGGACGCCTCGGACGCCCTCTCGGCCAAGCTCGGCTGGGACGTGTACGGCCGGGAGGGCTGGGTCTTCCTCCGCTTCACCCCGCGGCGGCTGCTGGTCTGGCGCGAGGCGAACGAGCTGCCCGGGCGGGAGCTGATGCGGGACGGCGCCTGGGTGGTCTGAGGCCGGCCGGGCCGGCGGGCCGGTCAGCCGTGCGCCCGGTGGTCGCCGGTGCGCAGGGTCGCCGGTTCCGGCGCCGCCACCTCGCCGGGCTCCACCCTGGGGTTGCGCCGCTGCCGCCGGGCGGCCCAGGTGGCCAGCCAGGACAGCAGCATGCACAGGCCGATGTAGACCGGTGAGATGACCAGGACGACGGGGATGAACGGCAGGTCGTAGTCGAGGTTGGCGGCGATCAGCTTGCCGGCGTGCAGGAACTCCTCGTAGGTGATCAGGAAGCCCAGCGAGGTGTCCTTCAGGGCGACCACCAGCTGGGAGATGATCGCCGGCAGCATCGCCCGGACCGCCTGCGGCACCAGGACGTGCACCATCACCTGCGTCTTGCGCATCCCCAGCGCGTAGGCGGCCTCGCCCTGGCCGCGCTCCACGGCATGCACGCCGGAGCGGAACACCTCGGCCAGCACCGAACCGTTGTACAGCGCCAGCCCGCTGACCAGCGCGGTCAGCGGCTCGGCGCGCAGCGCCACATAGATGAAGAAGATCATCACCAGTACCGGCATGGCCCGGAAGAACTCCACCAGCACGGTGCAGGCCCAGCGCAGCGGCCGGTGCGCGGAGAGCCGTCCGGCCGCCAGCACCGCGCCCAGCGCCAGCGCCAGCACCGCCGCCAGCCCGAACGCCCGCAGGGTGTTGGCCAGTCCGGTCAGCAGCAGGTCCTGGATGCCCTGGTAGAGGAACGGCGTCCACTTGGCGGCGGTGAACTGGCCGGTGCGGAAGAGCAGGACCAGGACCCAGCCGAGCAGGGCCAGCAGCACCAGCGTCCCGGCGATCCCGAACCAGCGGTGGCGGCGCCGGGCCCGCGGGCCCGGCAGGTCGTACAGGGCGGCGCTCACCGGGCGACTCCGTAGTGCTTCTCCAGCGCGTTGAAGAGCGCGCTGAGCGTCAGCGTGACGAGCAGGTAGCCGACCGCGATCCACACGAACGACCAGATGATGCTGTAGCCCAGCTCGTTGAGGGGTTTGTAGACGCCGAGGAGTTCGGTGACGCTGAACGAGCCGGCGATCGCGGAGTTCTTGGCGAGCGCGATCAGCGTCGAGCCGAGGGGCGGGATGACCGCGCGGAACGCCTGCGGCAGCACCACCAGGCCGAGCGTCTGGCGGAAGGTCATGCCCAGGCTGCGGGCCGCCTCGCCCTGCCCGGTGGGCACGGTCCCGATCCCGGCCCGGACCGCCTCGCAGATGAACGCGGAGGTGTAGCAGCCCAGCGCCAGCACGGCGAAGAGGGTGAACGGCAGCACCAGCCCGAAGCGCGGCAGGCCGAGCAGCACCGCGAAGAACAGCAGCGTCAGCGGGGTGTTGCGCAGCACCGTCACCCAGGCCGTGCCGAAGGCCCGCAGCGGGCGGACCGGGGCGACCCGGAAGGCCGCCATCACCAGGCCGAGGGCCAGCGCCAGCAGCGCGGACCAGACGGTCAGTTCGACGGTGCCCAGCAGGCCGTCGCCGTAGAGGGCGAGGTTGTCGAGGAGGACGTTCATCGGTCGGTTCCTTGGCTCATCGGGGCGCCGGATAGCGGTCGATCGGTGGCGGCGCGGGCGCCGGCACCCCGGACAGCCCGAGCGTGGCCCGGTACGCGCGGCGCCAGGTGCCGTTCCGCTCGGCGGCGGCCAGCGCGTCGTCCAGCGCGAACCGCAGCGCGGTGTCGCCGCGCCGCACCCCGATGCCGTACGGCTCCCGGGAGAACGGGCGGCCGGTGAGCTTGAGTTCGCCGGGCGCCTTGGCGGCGTAGCCGAGCAGGATCGCGTCATCGGTGGTGACCGCGTCGACCTGGTAGGTCAGCAGGTTGTCCACGCACACCGAGTAGGTGTCGTAGGCGACCAGCACGGCCTTGGGGTAGTCGGCACGGATGCGCTGGTAGGGGGTGGAGCCGGCGGCCGAGCAGACGCGTTTGCCGGCCAGGTCGGCGGGGCCGTGGATACCGTTCTCGTCCCGGCGGACCAGCAGCGACTGGCCGGCCAGGTAGTACGGGCCGGCGAAGCCGACCTGCTGCTTGCGCTTGGCGTTGATGGTGTACGTGCCGACGTAGAGGTCGATCTGGCCGTTCTGGAGGGCGGTCTCGCGGTTGGCGGAGGCGATGGTGCGGAACTCCACGGCGCGGGGCGGGAAGCCGAGCGCGGCCGCCATCATCCTGGCGATCTCGATGTCGAAGCCGCGGTAGGTGCCGCCGGCCGGGTCCCGCTCCCCGAGGTAGGGCTGGTCCTCCTTGACGCCGATGACGAGCCGGCCGCGGCGCTCGGCGGCCGTCCAGGTCGGCGAGGCGGGCAGGCGGAAGCCGGTGGCCACCCGGTAGTGGGGCAGGTCGCCGGGGCGGGGGCCCTTGGCGGGCGGGCTGCCGGGCCGGCCGCAGCCCGCCGCGGCCGGTGCGAGGAGCGCGAGCAGCGCGGCGGCCAGGAGCAGCCGGCGGCGGCGCGGCGGGGTGGCGGGGTGCGGCATCACGGCGGCCGTTCAGTGCTTGAGGATCTTGGCGAGGAAGTCCCGGGCGCGTGCGCTGCGCGGGGCGGCGAAGAACTCCTCGGGCGGCCGGTCCTCGATGATCCGGCCGTCGGCCATGAACACCACGCGGTGCGCGGCGTAGCGGGCGAAGCCCATCTCGTGGGTGACCACGACCATGGTCATGCCCTCCCGGGCGAGCTGCCGCATCACCTCCAGCACCTCGTTGATCATCTCGGGGTCGAGGGCCGAGGTGGGCTCGTCGAAGAGCAGCGCCTTGGGGTCCATGGCCAGCGCCCGGGCGATGGCGACGCGCTGCTGCTGGCCGCCGGAGAGCTGGGCGGGGTACTTGCCGGCGTGCGCGGCGAGGCCGACCCGGTCGAGGAGTTCGCGGGCCCGCCGCTCGGCGTCCTCCTTGCGCTTGCGGCGGACCTTGACCGGCGCCAGGGTCACGTTGTCCAGCACGGTCCGGTGCGCGAAGAGGTTGAAGGACTGGAAGACCATGCCGACGTCGGCGCGGACCCGGGCCAGCGCCCGGCCCTCCTGGGGCAGCGGGACGCCGTCGAGCGTGATGGTGCCCGATTCGATGGTCTCCAGGCGGTTGATGGTCCGGCACAGGGTGGACTTCCCGGACCCGGAGGGGCCGATGACCACCACCACCTCGCCGCGGCCGACGCGCAGGTCGATGTCCTGGAGGACGTGCAGCGCCCCGTAGTGCTTGTTGACCCCGCGCAGCTCGATCAGCGCGTCACCGGCCATGCCGACCCGCCCCCTCTCATCCGTACGGCGGAGAGATTCGCAACTTACCCGTACGAATGGGGCACTTCGCCGATGACACGCGCGGCGCGGGCCGAACGCCGCGGCGGGTCAGCCCTCGGCGACCTCGGCGTAGACCTGGCAGAGCTCGGGGGCGCCCTCGTCTGCCCACTCGCGGCCGGCCGCGACCACGTCGATCTCCCGGCCGGAGCCCAGCCGCACCACCGGCCGGCCGTCCGGGCGGACCTGCCAGACCGCGCCGCGGACGGTGCGGACGACGACCGTGCCGAGGTAGAGCCCGGCGTCGTTGCCGAGCCAGGGCAGCACCTCGGGGTCGTCCCGCCAGACCGGCTGGAGCTGGTCCAGCGCCTCCAACGACCGCTGCGAGTCGTCGAGTTCGACCCCCGCGGCGGCCGCCTGGTCGCGCAGCAGCTCGCATGCGGAGAACAGCTCGACGACGCTCCCGGGGTCCGCCCGCACCGACTCGGCGAGCGGCACCGCACCGGCCGCGTCCGGACGCCTGCGCCACTTGTCCAGGAAAGACAGGTTCATGGTGCGAGGGTCCCATCCGGCCCCGCGCCGGGGCCACAGGCGCGCGGCAGGCCGCGCGACCGCCGGCGCACGCCCGGCGTCAGACGTCCAGGTCCACCACCACGGGGGCGTGGTCGGAGGCGCCCTTCCCCTTGCGCTCCTCGCGGTCGACGTAGGCGTCCGAGACGGCCTTGGCGAACGGGGCGTTGCCGTAGACCAGGTCGATGCGCATACCGCGGTTCTTGGGGAAGCAGAGCTGGCGGTAGTCCCAGTAGGTGTAGGGGTGGTCGTACTTCAGCGGGCGGGGCACCACGTCGGACAGGCCGGCCTCGCGCAGGGCGCCCAGGGCGGCCCGCTCGGCCGGGGTGACGTGCGTCAGCCCCTCGAAGACGGCCGGGTCCCAGACGTCGTCGTCGGTGGGCGCGACGTTGAAGTCGCCGAGGACGGCGAACGGGCGGCCGGCCGCCGCGTCCTCGGCGACCGCCGTGCGCAGGGCCGCGAACCAGTCGAGCTTGTAGGCGTAGTGCGCGTGGTCGACCTCGCGGCCGTTGGGTACGTAGACCGACCAGACGCGGGCCGGGCCGCAGGTCGCGGAGACCGCGCGGGGCTCCTGGACGCCGTCGTACTCCGGGCCGCCGGGCAGGCCGCGGACCACGTCCGACAGGCCCACCCGGGAGATCACGGCGACGCCGTTCCACCTGCCGTCGGCGTTGACCGCGGCGTCGTAGCCGAGCGCGCGGAGCTGGTCGTGGGGGAACTGCTCGGCGGAGCACTTGGTCTCCTGGACGCACAGCACGTCCGTACCGGTCTTCTCCAGCCAGGCCAGCAGCCGCGGGAGGCGGGCGGTGATCGAATTGACGTTCCAGGTGGCGATGCGCATGTCCGTAAACCTACAGCGCGGCACCGACAGTCAGCCCACGTCGGTGCGGGCGCCCGGGGAGAGCCGGCCGTGGTCGGTGCCGCCCAACTTGTCGATCATGGAGTCGTAGACCGGGCGGGCGTGGTCCTGCAACAGGCTGTCGTGGATGTCGAGGGCCCGGCGCGGGGCGACCGCGCGGACGTAGTCGATGACCTCGGCGATCTTGTTCCAGGGCGCGTGGACCGGGAGCAGGAGGGTGTCGACCGTCCGGCCCTCGGGGACGGTCAGCGCGTCGCCGGGGTGGAAGACGGCGCCGCCGTCCAGCAGGAAGCCGACGTTGGTGATCCGCGGGATGTCCGGGTGGATCACGGCGTGCAGCTGCCCGTGCACCTCGACGTCGAAACCGGCCGCGGTGAAGGCGTCGCCCTCGCCGACGGTGTGCACCCGGCCGGGGAAGGCCGCGGACAGCTGGTCGGCGACGCTGGCCAGGGTCCAGATCTCGGCGCCCGGGCCGGCCTCCATGGCACGGCGCAGCCGCCCCTCGTCGAAGTGGTCCAGGTGCTCGTGCGTCACCAGGATCGCGTCGGCGCCGACGGCGGCGTCCTCCTCGCTGAACGCCCCGGGGTCGATCACCAGCGTCCGCCCGTCCTTCTCGATCCGGACGCAGGCGTGGGTCTTCTTGGTGAGTTCCATGAGGCCATCTTGCCGCGCGGGGCGGCGGCGCGGGCGGGGCTGTGGACGAGCACCGGCGCGCCGCCCGCGGCGGCGCAGGCGGCGGGCTCCCGCCCTCACGTGTCCGGTGTCGTCTCCTCCTGGATGACCTTCTGGGCCACCGCGAAGGCGGTATTGGCGGCCGGCACGCCGCAGTAGACCGCGGTGTGCAGCAGCACCTCCTTGATCTCCGCGGGGGTGAGGCCGTTGCGGAGGGCTGCGCGGGTGTGCAGCGCCAGCTCCTCGCGGTGGCCGCGGGCGACCAGCGCGGTCAGCGTGATGATGCTGCGGGTGCGGCGGTCCAGCCCGGGCCGGGTCCAGGTCTCGCCCCAGGCGTAGCGGGTGAGGAAGTCGTGGAAGTCGGCGGTGAAGTCGTCGGTACCGGCCTCGACGCGGTCGACGTGGGCGTCGCCGAGCACCTCGCGGCGGAGTTTGACGCCCTGCTCGTAGGTGGCGCCGCGGACCTGGGCGGGCCGGGACAGGCCGGACTCGATGGCGGGCGGGGCGTGCGTCGGCATCGGCGGCGCGATCTGCGGTTTCGGGGCGGCCGCGCCGATCGCCGGCGGGGTGCCGGGGCCGGGCTTGTCGTGCCAGGCGGTGGAGAAGTGCCGGATCAGCAGCTCGGTGACGGCCGCGGGCTGCTCCACCGGGGCCAGGTGCGAGGTGCCCGGGATGAGCGCCAGGCTGGCGTCGGGTATCCCGGCGACGAGGGCGCGGGCGTCGGTGGTGGGGGTCACCTGGTCCTCGGCGCCGGCGACGACCAGGGTGGGCACGCCCACCCGGCCGAGCGAGGACCGCACGTCGTAGGCGGCCAGCGCCTCGCAGGCGGCGATGTAGCAGCCGGGGTCGGTGGTCCGCACCATCTGGACGGCCCATTCGACGATGGCGTTCTGGGCGCCGGCGAAGCCGGGGGTGAACCAGTGCTCGGGCGCGGTGCGGGCGATCGGGTCCAGTCCGTTGGTGCGGATCACCACCCCCCGCTGGCGCCAGGCGTCGGCGGTGCCGTAGCGCGGGGACGACGAGACCAGGGCGAGCGAGGTGACGCGGTGCGGCCGGGTCAGCGCCAGCTGGGTCCCGACGGCGCCGCCGACGTCGCAGCCGGCGTAGCCGAAGCGCTCCACGCCCAGCGCGTCGAGGGTGGCGACCAGGCGGTCGGCGAGCTCGGCGACGGAGCTGGCCGCGTGGGCGGGCGATCCGCCGTGGCCGGGCAGGTCGAAGCGGATGACGCGCCACTGGCGGGTCAGCTCGGGGATCTGCCGGTCCCACATGTGCCAGGTGGTACCCAGGGCCGCCCCCAGAACCAGGACCGGTGCGCCTTCTGGTCCGTCAGAGCGGTACTGGAGGGTGTGCATCGCTGTCTCACTCACGCCCCGCACCGTCTCACATCTCACAATTTCTCACATGCTTGGGTCGGCACCCCGTACCGGCCATCCCACGTTGCAGCGGCTTCGCGAAGATCTTCCATGTCCGGCTTGACGTACCACCTTTTGGTAGTTTTCACGTTCGTGTGTCCGACCCACCGCGCAAAGATATGGTCCGGGACACCGTTGTTCGCCAGGAAGGTGAAGCGACGTTCCCGTTCACCGGCCCTGGACTTCATGCCCTTCTCCCCCGCATATCGGTTGCCCATCATCGTGCGCGTAGGGGCACTGACGAGCGCGGCGTTGTCCCCTGAACGAACGTTTTTGAACCTCCCGGACACTCCGGAGCACCCCCTCCTCTCTCTTCTTGCGTTCTTCTTTGCGCGCCTTACCTCGAATGGTCGGGTACCGGGCCACGTTCACGGGTACCGGCCCGAGCTTCCCCCGAACGCGATCCCGCGTGATCCGATAGGCGGAAAGGGTGGTTTCTTCCAGGTCTTCCGCATTCATGGCCAGCCATCGGTCACGCCATTCATCCAGGGTGGGGCGTGGACACTCCCACAAGTAAGGGCACGGTGGCCATCGGGCCAGCAGTAGCCGAGAGCCGCTTATTCACCTCCGTGTTGTGTCGTCGCGGCACCGTCCGTGGATTTCGCAACGGTGGCACGGCGCCCGCCGGGGCGGGGGCGCGAGTGGTGGCCGCGGGCAACCGGAGCGGAAGGTGGTCGGCGGCCGGCCTCTGGCTAGGGTGATCAGGACAGCCCGGCGGGGCCGTGTGCAGCCAACAGGAGGTAACAGGTGGGGCCGTTCGATCCCCCGCTGATACGCGTGCCGGTCGGTGAGGGCTCCGACCGCTGGGTCAGCCGGACAGCACAGCGCCGGGTCCTGCTCGTGGTGCACAACGTCACGTCCGCCGGGCGGCTGCTGGACATCGCGCCGCTCTTCCACGACGACCTCCGGGTGCAGCTGCTGGTCACGTCGACAGGGTCGTCCGCCTTCCAAGGGGGGATACGCGAGCTGCTTGCCGAGCTGCGGTTGCCGGTGCTGCCCTGGGAACAGGCGCTGACGACGCCCGTGGATCTGGCCGTTTCCGCGAGCTTCGGGGGTCAACTGCACTGCCTGTCAGGGAAGTTGAGCGTCCTGTCGCACGGTGTCGGATACACTAAAAAGCTGGCTCAGCCGGGAGCCGGGAGCCGGGAGCCGACGTTCGGCCTGTCGCCGGAGTGGCTGCTGGCGGACGGCAAGCCGTTCGTGGACGGGCTCGTGCTGTCGCATCCGGAGCAGCTGGAACGGTTGCGCCGGGTATGTCCCGAAGCGGAAAAGACAGCGGTACTCGCCGGCGACCCCTGCTTCGACCGCATGCTGGCCGGCCGCCCGCACCGGGAGCGGTTCCGGCGCGCGCTGGGCGTGCGCCGTGGACAGCGGCTCATCGTGCTGAACTCGACCTGGAATGCGGAAGGTCTCTTCGGGGACGGCGGCGGCCAGGACCTCTTGCCGAGCCTGCTGCCCCGGCTCGCCGCCGAGTTGCCGGCCGACGACTACCGGCTGGCGGCCGTCCTGCACCCGAACATCTGGTACGGGCACGGCCCAGGCCAGATCCGGGCGTGGCTCGACCGTGCCTGCCGCAGCGGGCTGGCCCTGATCGACCCGGTGCACGGCTGGCGCCAGGCCCTCCTGGCGGCCGACGCGGTGCTGGGGGACTTCGGAGCCGTGTCCTACTACGCCGCGGCCCTGGGCATCCCCGTGTCGCTGGCGGCGGACGGCGAGGAGAAACTGGACCCCGAGGCACCGCTCGCGTCGTTCGTACGGAACGCGCCGCGGCTCGACCCGTACGGCCCGCTGCGGGAACAGCTGGCGGAGCTGCTGGCGCGGCACCGGCCGATGGCCGGACCGGCCGAGTTCACCAGTTCCGCGCCGGGCGCCTCGGCGGAACTGCTGCGGCGCCACTTCTACACGCTGATGGGCCTCCCCGAGCCGGCGACGCCCGCGCTGCTGGAGCCGCTTCCGCTGCCGCCGTACGACCCTCCCCGGCTGACCCACCCGCTGGACGTCCGTACGCGCGTCCGCGGCACGGACGTGGTGATCGAACGCTCCACGGGCCATCCGTACGGTGCCGCCGGCGAGACGCACCGCGCCGTGCACGAGGACACCCGCAACCCCGGGGACCTCGAAACCGCCGATGTGATCTGGCGTGCGGGACGGCCGGACGACCCCCGCCTGGGCAGCCCGGACTCCTGGGCCGCGGAGATCCTCCACCGGTATCCGCACTGCTCCCTCGCCGCCTACGTGAGCGGGCCGGACCGGTGCACCGTGCGCAGCCGCGGCCATGGCGCACTCCGGCTGTCGGCCGGGCCGGGGGCGGACGCCGACCCGGCGGCCCACGCCTCGGCGCTGCACGCGTGGCTGGTCAGCGGTGGTGAGGTGAGCCCCGGCGGGACGACGCTCCGGGTGCACGCCGCGGGCGGCGTGCACCCCGTCGAAGTACGCCGGTGACGCCCGCCGCTATGCCGGAACCTGGCAGCGCCGGCGCAGCCGAGCGAGGTACGCCAGATGGGGCGTGGCTCCCTCGGGACCGAGCAGGCGTTCGGCTTCGGAGATCCGGGCCAGCGCCGCGGCGTTCTCACCGGCGGCGTGCAGCGTCTCGGCGAGGTCGGTGAGGACCCGGCCCTGGTTGTACGCCTCCCCCTGCGCCACGAAGAAGTCCCGTGCGCTCTCAAGACGGTTGCGGGCTTCCGCGAGCTGCCCCCGACCGCAGAGAGCACGTCCCTGATGGCGTTCGATCAGAGCGAGGGCCCTCGGGAGATCCGCCGCACCGTCCTGCCCGGGCGCGATCCGCCGGTACAGCTCCCCCGCCTCGGTGAAGTGCTCGTATGCCGCTTCGTACTGCCACCGGTTCAGCCTCAGCAGCCCCAGCAGCTCCACCGACGACGCCTCGCCCAGCAGATGGCCCGCCGCGCGCTCGGCTGCGACGGCGGCGCGCGCCTCGCGGTCAGCCTCGTCCCACCGCCGCAGTTCGCCGAGGCAGTGGCTGAGCTGGAAGTGGAGCGCGGCCGCCGCGCGGGAATGGGGGCGGTGCTCGTCGGCGCAGCGCGCGGCGATCCGGAGCGCGGGCAGCACCTCGTCCCAGTACCCGGCCTTCAACTGGAGCGGCCACAAGGAGCGGGCCAGGCGCACCGCCACGTCGGCGCGCCCGTATTCCCGGGCCAGGAAGACCGCGCGGACCACATTCGCGGCCTCGGCGCGCAACGCCGCCATCCCCGCGGCCTCGTCGCGGTACGGCGCGCCCTCCGCGGGCGCCTCCTCGACCCGCCAGCTCTGCGGAAGTGCGGCGTGTGCGGCGTGCAGCGCGCGGTTCAGCAGGCGGTCGAGGGCCCGCGTCACCGCCGCAGCCGACTCCGCGATCCCGTGCTCCCGGCCGGCGGCGTCCGCCAGATGACGCCCGACCTCAGGGCGGAAGCGGTAACGGCCCTCGCCCAGCGGCTCGACCAGCTCCGCCTCCGCCGCTTCGGTGAGCCTTCGGGCAGCTTCCGCCGGATCGACCTCGGCGGCGGCCCCGGCCAGGCCGGCATCGAACGCGGGCCAGCCGCCCACCGCGGCCAGGCTGCACAGCCTCGCCGTCTCAGGACCGAGCCGGCGGCACACCGCCAGCGCCACCCCCTGCACCGGAGAGTGCGCCGGGGGCTCGTCCGCCGCGCCCGGGAGCGGCGGCTCCTCCGCCAACAGACGCATCGCCGCTGCCTTCAGGGCGAACGCGTTACCCGCGCAGCGGGTCAGCAGCGCCGGCAGCTGCGGCTTGGCGAGGGCGACCTTCTCCGGGCCGGCGACCTTCCTCAGCATCGCCACCGCGTCCCGCTCCTTCAGCCCGGGTACGGCGATGCGCTCCGCCTCCAGCGCGAACGGCGGGCCGGACGCGATCACCAGGAGGAAGACCTCAGGAGTCGCCGGGATGAGGTTGCGGACCTGTGCGACCGAGGAGGCGTGGTCGATCACCACCAGGGCCCGGCGGCCGGCCGTCAGACGCCGGTAGAGCTCTTCGCGCCCGGCCTCGGTCGGCGGAATCCGGTCCCGTCCGACGTCCATCCTCCGCAGCAGTTGGAGGAGGACGGCCGACGGCGCCGGACCGTCTTCCGCGGCGGCGTCGCGGAGGTCGACGTAGAACTGCCCGTCGGGATACCGGGCGATCCGGCCGGCTCCCCAGGCGAGGGCGACCGCGGTGGTGCCGATGCCCGGAGGCCCGTGCAGCAGCGCGACCCGCGGCCTCCCCGCGGCCGGCCGGGTGGCCTCCCGCGTCAGCTCCCGCACCACCCGCTTGCGGTCGGTGAAGTTCCTGGTGGCGGGAGGCAGCCCCGGCCCGGGACCCAGGCGCGGCACCGAGTCCGGCAGAAGGCCCAGGAGTTGGGCCCATTCGCCGTTCCGCGGCGCATCCTGGCTCAGCCGCGCATGCAGCGCGTGCGCCAGGACCTCACGCCCCTCCGGCGAGGCCGGCAACGGCGCCTCCCGTCCCAGGGTCCGCCTCACCAACGCGCCCGTGGACAGCAGCACCTGCTTGCCCATCTCCCCGGCGGCGCCGTTTCCCACCGCGGCGAGAAACGCAGTGAGCGCACCCACCGTGACGACCTCGAACACGTCGGCCCCTCCCTGGTCCCGTGGTGCGGCCCCGGTCGGTCCGTACCCCCGCCGAAGCGTCCTGGGAAGACGATCCGGCCACCAACTCGCCTGCGTCCTGCCGGAGTACCTGCGGCCCGGGGAGCGTCGATGCCCCCGTCACGCCGCCTTCCCCTCTGATCCACGACAGTACCCCACGTGCCCTTACGGCAGTCGGCTACCGTTCGGCGGAACCAGAGGGAGGGCCCGGGTGTCGAGCCGCATACGACGACGGATCGCGGGAGTGCTGGGGGCCGCGCTGCTGACCGGCGTGGCGTTGGGCTGTGCACGGGACGAGGGGACGGCACGTCGTGTCGGTGGGCGGTGCCGGTTCGGCCTGCGAGCTGCCGGTCACGTTCGAGATCCCGGCGCCGACGAGCGCACCCGCAGGATCTGCGACCGGGCGCAGTCCTCCCTACGGTTTGCCTGACCTCGAACGCGGTGGTGTTTCAGTCCCTCGCCGAGGCGACAGCCCGGGCCGGGGCGGCCACGCGTCCGCCCCGGCCGGCCGCTCCCGGCTCTGCGCAGGCGTCGGCGATGGCCTGGGTGTCCCAGTAGAACGGACGGACCTCGGTGATCCTCCCGTCCTTGACGGTGATCGTCTGGAGAATCGGAAAGGAGAGTTCACGGCCCGTCGCACGAGCACGAGCACGAACCTGGGTGAGTACCACCGCAGTCTCACCGGTGGCGAGGAACTCTTGCTCCACCATGTCGAATGACTCCCAAGCGGCACCCATCGCGAGGAAGAACCGCGTCAGGCCCGCGTGCCCACGCCAGGTGCCGCCATAGGGCAGAGCATCGGCTTGATGCAGTACGACATCCGGTGCGAAGAAGGGGGCGAGCAGATCGAAGGAAGCCTGGCCAGGCCCTCCGGCCGCCAGGTATTCCGCCTCAGCCGCATACATGCCGGTGAGGACCGTAACCGAGTGTGGAGTGGAGGACATCGTCATGCCGTCAGTGTGCTCAGGAGGGGCGGACCACGCTGGCGGCAATCAGACATCGCTGTCCCCGCACAGTGCCGGCACTTTCCCCATCTGCCCTGGCTGTGGTGACCCGCGGCTCGGCGGAGCAGGTAAGGCGCGGCCTGCTGCCACCCCTGCTCTTGCTTCTCACCCCTTGCCGGTGTGCGGCTGCGGACCGAGCGCCACCGTCGTCGTGACCCGGACGAGCGAGGGGCTGCTCGGCACCGAGCCGAAGCCGAAGCGGACGGGCGGCTCCACCGGCGCCCCGCCCCCGAGGTCGACGCCTTCGAAGGACGCGGAGAGCAGGCGGACCGGCCGCAGGTCCCGTGCGCCGTACCACTCGCGGCGGCCCCCGCCGGCGCTCCCCCGGGTCCGCACGCCGGGCAGCAGCAGGCGGGCCGGCAGGTCCGCCAGGGCGCTCCAGGCCGGACGCCGGGCGAGGGCCCCGGGCACGGCCCGCAGCAGCAGGCCCAGCGGCCCCCGGCTCCCGGTGACGAAGCGGAGGTCCAGGGCGCCGGCGGTGACCGTCCAGGTGCTGCCCGCGACCTGGACCCGCACGGGGACGACGCGGACGGAGTCGAAGGCGTAGGTGCGGGCGATGAACTCCGCGGTCTCTCGGGTGGGGGCGAGCAACAGCCGTTGCCCGCCGGCCCGTTCCAGCATCACGTCGCCGAACGGGCCGAACGGCGACCGCTGCCAGTGGCCGAGCACGATCCGCGTCCCGGAGCAGGTGCCCAGGCCCGCGATCCACCCCTCGAAGCGCAGCAGCGTCTGCACCGCCTGCGGCGGGAAGGGCCCGTGGACGACCGCCTGCGTCAGCCCGCCCGCCCGCAGTGCCGGGAGCCGTACCCCTTGCCCGGCTTCGAACGCCCTCACGCAAGGCCGGTACCCCGCGTCCGGCCTGCGGAAACAGCCGCGGGCCGGTGCCCCGTGCACCGCGGGCGCGGCCGCTCAGGCGGGTGCCGCGGTGGACAGCCGGAGCCGGAATGCCGCTGGGCAGCGTGCGGGCGGGGAACAACCGACAGGGCGGTCCTCGGCGCCCCGGCCCCGCTCACCGACCGCTTTCGAACTCGCCATGTCGGGGACACACCGGTGGATGACGCGATCCCGGCACCCGGGTCAGGAGGGGGCGGCGGTTCCGCCGGGAGCAGCTCAGAACCGTACGGTCGAAACGGTGTAGACGACCGGGTGGCCGGGCTCGTCGTAGCTGACCACGATCCGCTGGGAGGGCTGGGGGGCCGGGCGGTCGACCGCCACACCGCGCCAGGGCCAGTCGGCCCGGAAGTCCCAGCCGACCTTGGCGGCCTGCGCGGGCGGGATGGTGAGCGCGCCCTCCTTGAGCGCGGCGGTGCTGGTGCCGACGGCCGCCAGGTACTTGTCCAGGCCCCAGTCGTTGGTGCGGAACTGCACGAACAGCGAGCTGGTCTGCCAGGAGTTGGTCTCGTAGTAGTAGACCGGGGTGGAGCCGATGGGCACCGGGACGTCGTAGATCCGCTGCTGCAACCGGGAGGGGAAGGCGTTGGTCAGGCCGGTGGCGGCGGCCTCGGCCTCCTTGTCCTCGCCGCTGTCGCGGCTCTGCTCGGCGGAGATGACGATGTAGCCGGCCGGGATGGTGATCAGCAGGAAGATCACCAGCGCCATGAGGAAGGGGCGGCGGGTCCGCGGGCGGGGCGGCGGGCCGGGGTGGTCGTCGGACACGGTCTGCGGTTCCGGTTCGGTCATCGGCGGCCGGCCCGTTCGTAGCGTGCGGTGCGCTCGGCCCGGCGGCGGTTGGCGCGCCGGAAGCGGCGGGCCACCAGGCGGGCGAGGTCGGCGGCGCCGACCATTCCGGCCTCCGGGCCCAGCTGCGCCTTGGCGATGGTGGCCTCGGGGCGGTAGCCGCGGCCGGTGAGGTGGCGCCGGAAGGCGTCCCGGGCCGGGCCGATCAGCAGGTCGTCGGCGGCGCTGACGCCGCCGCCGATGACGAAGCAGGACGGGTCGAGGGCGGCGGCGAGGTTGGCGATGCCGACGCCCAGCCACTGGCCGATGTCCTGGAGGAGTTCGACGCACATCGCGTCGCCCTCCCGGGCCAGCTCGGTGATCAGCGGGCCGGTGATGTCGCCGATCCGCCCGCCGACCCGCTCGATGATGTTGTACGCGACCGGGGAGTCCGCGGCGGCCAGTTCGCGGGCCTCGCGGACCAGGGCGTTGCCGGAGCTGTACTGCTCCCAGCAGCCGCGGTTGCCGCACGGGCAGCGGTGGCCGCCGGGGACCACCTGCATGTGGCCGAACTCCCCGGCCACCCCGTACCGGCCGCGCTTGACGGCGCCGTCCTCCAGGATGGCGCCGCCGATGCCCGTCCCGAGGGTGATCATCACCAGGTGGTCCTCGCCGCGGCCGGCGCCGAACCGCCACTCCGCCCAGGCGGCGGTGTTGGCGTCGTTGTCGACCATGACCGGGACCGCGAGGCGCTCGGCGAGGCGGTCCCGCAGCGGCTCGTTGCGCCAGTTCAGGTGGGGGGCGAAGAGCACCCGGGAGCGGTCGGCGTCCACCCAGCCGGCCGCGCCGATGCCGACCGCGTGCACGTCGTGCCGGTCGGAGAGGTCCAGCACCAGCTCGGTGATGGTGTCCTCGACGACCTTGGGGCTCTTGGACTTGTCCGGCGTCTCGGTGCGGACCTTCTCCAGGATCGCGCCGTCGGCGTCCACCACCCCGGCCATGACCTTGGTGCCGCCGATGTCGATGCCGACGGTGGGCACCCGGGGGGCGGTGAGGTGGGAGCGGCGCTCCCGGGCGCCGACGGTGCGCAGGACGGTGGCGCGGGCGGACCCGCGGTGCGCCCGGTCCCGGTACATGCTCATCGGCTCACCCCTCGGACCTGGTCGCGGGTACGGCTGCCGGGGCGGCGGCCGGGACAGCCGGGCCGGCTGCCGTTACGGTCTTCGCGGCTGCGTGCGCGCAAGAGTCGTCTCGTCCCTGCGGGTCTCGGGGAGGCCGGGGCCTCGGCGGATGGTCCGGTGCGATTGTGCATCACCGGCGGCGCCCGGCGCACCGCGGTCCCGGGCGGCACGCCCCCCACCGGCGGGGAGCCGGTGCGGGGCGCGGCAGCATTCACCCGGGCCGGTGACCGCCGGGGAACTCCGCGGGGGCGGTGCGGGCCAGCTCGTGGCTGAGCTGCTCCAGCTCGCTGCCGCCCGCCATTTGCCGGGTCAGCTCCGCCAGCTCGATGTCCGCCTTGAGGTGGCTGCCGGCCATCGTGCCCCGCTTGAGGAGAATGAAGCGGTCGCCGACCAGGTAGGCGTGGTGCGGGTTGTGGGTGATCAACACCACGCCCAGCCCGGCGTCCCGGGCGGCCGCGACGTACTTGAGGACGACGCCGGACTGCTTGACGCCGAGCGCCGCGGTCGGCTCGTCCAGGACGAGGACCTTGGCGCCGAAGTACACGGCGCGGGCGATGGCCACGCACTGCCGCTCGCCGCCGGAGAGGGTGCCGATCGGCTGGTCGACGTCGCGCAGGTCGATGCCCATCCGCAGCAGCTCGGCGCGGGTGGTCTCGCGCATGGTGCGGACGTCGAGCCGCCTGAACGGGCCGACGCCGGTGGTGGGCTCGGAACCCAGGAAGAAGTTCCGCCACACCGGCATCAGCGGCACCACGGCGAGGTCCTGGTAGACCGTGGCGATGCCGCGGTCCAGGGCCTCGCGCGGGGAGCCGAGCCGGGTCTCCTCGCCCTCGATGCGGAAGGAGCCGGCGTCGTGCCGGTGCAGCCCCGCGATGATCTTGATGAGGGTGGACTTGCCGGCGCCGTTGTCGCCGAGGACGCAGGTGATCTCCCCGGCGTGCACCTCCAGGGACACCCCGGTCAGCGCCTTGACGTTGCCGTAGAACTTGCTGACGTCGTCGAGTGCGACGAGCGCGGTCATGACGTGGCCTCCGCCCGCTTGCGGACCCAGGCGTTCAGCAGCGTGGCGAGCAGCAGCATCGCGCCGAGGAAGAACTTGTACCAGTCCGGGTTCCACTGCGCGTAGACGATGCCCTTGCTGGCCATGCCGAACAGCAGGGCGCCGACCGCGGCGCCGATCGCCGAGCCGAAGCCGCCGGTCATCAGGCAGCCGCCGACCGCCGCCGCGATGATGTACAGGAACTCGTTGCCGACGCCGTCGCCGGACTGGATCGCGTCGTACGAGAACAGCAGGTGCTGGCCGGAGATCCAGGCGGCGAACGCGACGCCGAGGTACAGGCCGATCTTGGTGCGGGTGACCGGGACGCCGACCGCGCGGGCCGCGTCCGCGTTGCCGCCCACCGCGAAGATCCAGTTGCCGGCCCTGGTCCGCAGCAGGATCCAGGTGGCCACCGCGACCAGCGCCAGCCACCACAGGATGGTGATCTGGATGTCCACCCCGCCCACGGTCAGGTGGGAGGCGAAGACCGCGCGGGCCGAGTCGAAGCCCTCCATGTCGGCGATGGACTTGGTCGAGACGGTGCCGCTGATCAGCTTGGTGAAGCCCAGGTTCAGGCCGGTCAGCATGAAGAAGGTGCCCAGCGTGATGATGAAGCTGGGCAGCTTCGTCCGGGTCAGCAGCAACCCGTTCAGCGCGCCGAAGCAGAGGGTGACCAGCAGCGACACCCCGACGCCGACCCAGGTGTTGGCGGTCATCTGGTAGCTGAACATCGACGACACCAGCGCCGAGCTGACCACCATCACCCCGGCCGAGAGGTCGAACTCCCCGCCGATCATCAGCAGCGCCACCGGGACGGCCATGATGCCGATCGTCGAGGACGCGTACAGGACCGTGGAGAGGCTGGCCGGCCGCAGGAACGGCTCGGCGACCAGCGAGAAGAAGACGAACACCGCGAGGGCGCCGACCACCGAGCCCAGCTCGGGGCGGCCCATCAGCCGGCGCGCCAGGGAGCGCCGCACCAGCCGCTCGTCGCCCCCGCCCCCGCCTCCGGTGCGTGCGGGGGGCGCCGGGGCCTCGGCCGCGCTCATCGGGTCCCCCGCTTCGTGTAGTCCTGGAGCGCGGCGGCGTCGTCCTTGGTGATGACCTGCGGTCCGGTGAACACCGGCCGGCCGCCGCCGAGGACGTCGGCGTTGTACTTGTACAGCCACAGCAGGTCGACCGCCTGGTAGCCCTGGAGGTAGGGCTGCTGGTCGACCGCGAAGCCCAGGGAGCCGTCCTTGAGTCCGCCGGCGACCTGCGCGTTGAGGTCGAAGGTGTCGACCTCGGCCTTGCTGCCGGCCTGCTCCCTGGCCTTGACGGCGGTGGGGGCGAACGGCGCGCCGAGGGTGACCACCGCGTCGATCGACGGGTCGGCCTGGAGCTTGGACTCGATGGACGCCTGCACGTCGGGCATGTTGGTGCCGTCCACGTACAGCTTCTCCAGGTGGCCCTTGAAGGTCTTGGCGGCCCCGTCGCAGCGCTGCTCGTGGCCGACGTTGCCCTGCTCGTGCAGGACGCACAGGGCCTGCTTCTTCCCGCGCCTGGTCAGCTCCTCGCCGACCGCCTCGCCGGCCACGCCCTCGTCCTGGCCGACGTGGGTGAGCGCGCCGAACGCCTTGGACTCCTCGGCGCCGGAGTTCACCGTGATCACCGGGATGCCGGCCTGCTCCGCCTTGTGCACCACGTCCTTCATGGCGTCCGGTTTGGCCAGCGAGACGATCAGCCCGTCGACCTTCTGGTCGATGTAGGACTGCACCAGCTGGCTCTGCCGCTGGGCCTCCTTGTCGTGCGCGTAGACAAAGTTGATGTTGTCCTTGTCGGCGGCCTGCTGGGCGCCCTTCTGGACGATGTCCCAGAACGTGTCGCCGTCCCCGGAGTGCGTGACCATCGCGACGGTCCACCGGGGGGTGTGCACGGCGGCCCGGCCGCCGGCGGTCTGCGCGGCGCGCTCCTCCTCGGCGCGCTTGCCCCCGGTGCTGCTGCACCCCGCCAGGGAGGCGCCGAGTACCGCCGCCGCCAGCGCGGCGCCCACGACGCGTCCTCTTCTTCGAACCCTTGCCACGAGGACTTGCCTTTCCCGCTCTTGTCGCTGTCCGGGGTCTGTCTGGTGTCGCCGCGGCGCCGGCGGGCCGGACCGGGCAACCGACCAAGTATCGGTTACCGGCGTTCTGTACCGATTCATGGGGTCCCGGCCCCGGTGGAGGCGTGCCGGGTGGTAAGGGTGCGCGAGTCCCCGGGCCGGATCGTTCCGGGCCGGGCCGTGCCGACGCAGTGCATGGTGGACCGCCTTCGTTCCCCCGCCGCCGGATTGCGGCTGGTGGAGATCTAACGGCGCCCGCGGATCCGCGTCAATGGTTTGTCCGAACATTCTGATGGCTAGACGCCGCACGCCTCACGGCCGGACCAGCAGCTGGAACTCGAAGGCGTACCGGGACGCGCGGTAGACGTGCGCGCCGAACTCCACCGCGCGGCCGGTGTCGTCGTAGGTGGTGCGCTGCATGGTGAGGAGCGGGGCGCCCTCGGTCTCGTCGAGCCGGGCGGCCTCCTCGGCCGTCGCGCCGCGGGCGCCGACGGTCTGCCGGGCGCTGTGCAGGGTGATCCCGGCGGCGCGCATCAGGCGGTACAGGCCGGTCTCCTCCAGGGCGGCGGTGCGAAGCTCCAGCAGGCCGGCGGGGAGATGGTTGCGCAGGTGGGCGACCGGTTCGCCGTGGGCCAGCCGCAGCCGTTCGACCAGCACGACCTCGTCGCCCTCGGCGACGCCCAGCGCGGCGGCGACCTCGGCGTCCGCCGCGGTGGTGGTGTTCAGCAGGACCCGGGTGGCCGGTTTCTGGCCGGCCGCCTCCAGGTCGTCGTAGAGGCTGCTCAGCTCCAGGGGCCGCCTGACCTGGCTGTGCACGACCTGGGTGCCGATGCCGCGGCGGCGGACCAGCAGGCCCTTGTCGACCAGCGACTGGATCGCCTGGCGCACCGTGGGCCGGGACAGGCCGAGCCGGCCGGCCAGTTCGATCTCGTTGCCGAGCAGGCTGCCGGGGGCCAGCCGGCCGTTCTCGATGGCGGCCTCCAGCTGCTGGGCCAGCTGGAAATAGAGCGGGACCGGACTGTTCCGGTCCACGCTGAACTGGACGGGGCCCCGGGCGCCCGCGGTGTGTGTCTCGCGTTTCCCCACGGTCGCGAGCGTATCCGCCCGCACAGATGACGGGAAGTCCGGAGGTCACATTGTCCGGACAAGGCGGGTTCCTACCAGGGCAGCGGACGGCCGTCGCGGAAGAAACCGCCGGTCGGGCCGTCGTCCGGGAGCGTCGCCGCGTGCCGCACGCTCGCCGCGCCCTCGGCGACCGGCCGGCCGCCCGGCCCGCCCAGGTCGGTGGCCACCCACCCCGGGCAGACCGCGTTGACCAGGACGCCGTCGGGCCGCAGCTCGGCGGCGAGCATCCGGGTCAGCGCGTTGAGGGCGGCCTTGGAGGCGGCGTAGGCCGGGGGGCCGCCGCCCATGTTGGTCAGCGAGCCGGCCTCGCTGGAGACGTTGACGAGCCGGGGGTGGGCGGAGGCGCGCAGCAGCGGTGCGAAGGCGATGGCCGTCCGCCACGGCCCGTAGAGGTTGGTCTCGGCCGCCTCGCGCACCGCGGCCAGGTCGGCGGTGACGGCCCGCTGCCAGGTGTCGTACGCCACCGCGGCGTTGTTGACCAGGACGTCCAGCCGGCCGAAGGCGTCGGCGACGCGGGCCGCGGCCCGGGCGACGCTGCGGTCGTCGGTGACGTCCAGCCGGAGCGGGCGGATGTCGGCGGTGCCGGGCCGGGCCGCGGCGCGCAGTTCCGCGGCGGCCCGCCGGGCGGCCTCCCCGGAGCGCCCGGTGAGCAGCACCGTGTGGCCGAGCCCGGCGAGCTGGCGGCACACCTCCCGGCCGATGCCCCGGGTGGCACCGGTGACGAGGGAGACCGGGGTGGTGGACGGGACGGGGGCGGCGAACCCGTCCCCGTCGGCGCGTCCGCGGGGCGCGGGGGCGGCGGGCGGCACGGCGGCTCCGGGGGTGGCGGGCGGCATGAGGACTCCTGGGGTCGCGGGCGCGGGGGGGGGAACGAGGGAACAGGGGGTGGGTGGTGGCGCGGTGCCGGAAGGGTGGCGGGGCGGGGCGGGAGGCCCGGGGGCGAGCGTCCGGCGGGTCCCGACGGCCTGCCCGGTCCCGACGGTCCGGCACGCCCGGCACGCCGGCCCCTCAGTGGCCGGCCTGCGCGCTCACCCGGCGGTGTCCCGCGCCAGTGCGCGGATGCCCGCGGCCAGCAGCAGTGCGCCCAGCAGCGGGCCGGCCGCCGCGATGCCGACCGTGGCCCCGATGCCGAACTGCCCGGACAGCGCGCCGAACGACAGCGGCCCGACGGCGGCACCGGCGAACAGCCCGCCCTGCATGGCCGCCCCGGCCCGGGCGCTCTCCCCGGGCAGCAGCCGCATGGTGGCGGCGAGCAGCAGCCCGGTCCAGCCCCAGCCGCCGGCCACCGCCAGCAGCGCGCCGGCCACGAACGCCGCCGGGGTGCCCACCACGATCAGCGCCAGCCCGGCGCTGCCGGTGAGCATCATCGCGGTGACCGTCCACGGGATCCGGTGCGGCGCGCGGTCCGCCAGCCCGCCGGAGGCGAGCCGGACCGCGATGCCGAGCACGCTCGCCAGCATCTCCAGGGTCCCTGCGGTGGCCGCGGTGAAGCCCGACGCGGTGCCGATCTGGATGAAGTACGCCGCGCCCACGTTGCTGCCGATGGTCGCCAGGGCCGCGGCGGCGGTCCAGGCGGCGAGCACCCGGCCGACGGTGCGCGGGGCGGGCGCCGCGGCCGGCCGGGCGCCGGTGCCGGCCCGCCCCGCGGGCGCGGCCCCCGGCGCGTCGGCCCCGGACCGGTCCGGGCGGGCCGCGGCCGCGGCGGTCAGGGCGAGCAGCGCCAGCCCGGCCGCCGTCCACAGCGCGGGCCGCCAGCCGTGCGGGGCCGCGACCAGCGTGACCAGCAGGCCGGGCAGGAACGGCCCGGCGCCGAGCGCCGCGCCGAACAGGCCGCCCGCGAAGGAGTGCCGGCCGGGCGCGATGTCGGCCGCGATCACCCGGGCCGCGACCGGCTGGGTGAAGGCGTTGCCGAACCCGGCGAGGGCGAGCAGCAGGCACAGCTCCCACAGCCGGCTCGCCGTCGCCAGCCCGGCGAGCACCGCGGCCGCCAGCAGCCCGACGGCGCCGAGCACGGCCCGGACCTGCAACCGCGGCACGATCCGGCGGGCCACCGGGGCGCCGGCCGCGGTGCAGGCGAAGAAGCAGGTGACGGCGGCGCCGAAGGCGGTGCCGGACAGGTGCAGGGACCGCTGGACGGGCGCGGCCAGGGCCGGCGCCATCAGGCCCGGGGTGACGGCCGCGACGCTGACCACGACGGTGGCGACCAGGCGGCCCCAGCGGCTGCGGCCCGCCGGCCCGGCGGGCGGCGGGACCGGCCCGGCGGACGCGGTTTTGGCCAACGGGCGGCGACCTGCGGGGAGTTGGCGATGCGGGGAGGAGGTCATGCAGTGATCCTCCGGCCCGCCGCCCCTCCCCGTCCAAGACCTTTTCTGATAGCCAGGGGTTATGGACGCCCACATCCGCGATCTGCGGTACTTCCTCGCCACCGCCGAGGAGTTGAACTTCACCCGGGCCGCGGCGCGGCTGTTCATCTCCCAGCCGGCCCTCAGCAAGCAGATCCGCCAGCTGGAGGAGGGCCTGCGGGTCCAGCTGTTCCGGCGCGACCGGCGCATGGTGGCGCTGACCGCGGCCGGCGACGCGCTGCTGCCCCGGGCCCGCGAGGTGGTCGCGCTGTGGGACGAGGCCCAGCGGGCGGTGAGCGACGCGGCGGCCGCCGAGGCCGCGGTGCTGACGCTGGGGGTGTCCACCAGTGTGGGCCGCGGTCTGCTGCCCGCCCTGCGGGCGCGGTTCGCCGAGCGCCGCCCCAACTGGCGCGTCCGGGTACGGCAGATCGCCTGGGACGACGCGACCGCGGGCCTCGCGGACGGCACCACGGACCTGGCGCTGCTGTGGCTGCCCTTCCCCGGCCAGGAGTCCTTCGCGGTGGAGGTGGTGGCCACCGAGGCGCGCTGGGTGGCGCTGCCGGCCGGGCACCGGCTCGCCGCCGCGGACGGGATAGCCTTCGCCGACCTGCTCGACGAACCGTTCCTGGCGCTCCCGGAGACCGCCGGGGCGCTGCGCGACCACTGGCTCGCGGTGCCGGAGCGCGGCGGCCACCCGGTGCGGATCGGGGCGGTGGTGTCCGGTGCGGACGAGACGTTCGAGGCGGTCGCGGAGGGGTTGGGCGTGGTCCTGCTGTCCGCCGGGAACGCCGCGCTCTACCAGCGCCCCGGCGTGGTCGCCCGGCCGGTCGGCGGCCTGGCGCCCAGCCGCCTGGCACTGGCCTGGCGCGCGGACGACCACCGGACGGTGCTGCGCGACGCCGTCGAGGCGGTCCGGCAGGCCGCCCCGGGCGCCTGACACCCCGCCGGCCGCGGCGCGGCTACTTCATCCAGGCGTCCTCGTACGCCCGGTACGTGCCGTCGTGGGTGGCCAGGTGCACCCACTGGTCGACGTACTGCGTGAACGGGCTGTCGCCGCGGGGCAGGGCGTACGCCTTCTCGGAGAAGGTGAACGGCTGGTCCGGGTGGACCGCGCACAGCTCCGGGTGGATCTTGGCCTGGTAGCGGGTCTCGCTGGCGTCGGTCATCATCACGTCCGCCCGCCCGGCGATGATCTCGTCGAAGATCGTGGTGTTGTCGGGGTGGACGAGGAGGGTGGCCCGCTTGAGGTGGGCGCGGGCGAACTGCTCGTTGGTGCCGCCGGGGTTGACCACCACGCGCACGCCGGGCCGGTCGATCTGCTCCAGCGTCCGGTAGGCGTCCTGGTCGGCGCAGCGCACGACGGGCGTCTTGCCGTCGGTGCGGGTCGGTGTGCTGAACGCGACGGACCGGGCCCGGGCGAGGGTGATCGAGACGCCGCCCATGCCGATGTCGCAGCGCCCGGCGACCAGGTCGCCGACCAGCCCGGACCAGGTGGTGGCGACGTAACGGGGCGTGGCGTCCAGGCTCTTGGCGAGGTCCGCGGCCATGTCGATGTCCACCCCGCGGTAGTGGCCGGTGGCCGGGTCGCGGTAGGTGAAGGGGCGGTAGTCGCCGGTGGTGCAGACCCGCAGGACGCCGCGGCGCGGGACCTCGTCCAGGAGGGTGGCGGTCCGGTGGCCCGGCCGGGCCCCGGCGGCGGTGCCGCCCGCGGCCGGGGCGGCGGCGTACGAGGCGGCCGGGGCGGCGGCGGTGACGGCGAGCAGGCAGGCGAGGGCGGACAGGGCCGCGGCGCGCTTCATCGTGGGCTGACTCCCGATCAGGTGGACGGAAGCGCACAGCGTGGCAGAGCCCGGCCGCCCGGTGAACCCCCTGCCCGCCTCGTGGGACGCACGGCCGGGCGCCTGCGCGGCAGCCGCCCGGCCCGTAAGGCCGCCGCCGGCCCGGCCTGCGGTCAGTCCTCGTACAGGTCGGGCGCGCCGGCCCGCCCCGGCCGCTCCGGCACCGCGTCGGCGAGCCGGGCCAGCAGATCGGCGACGCGCTTGGCGACCGTCTCCCGGTCGCCCTCGGCCAGGGACGGGCCCATGCCCACCGCGACGGCGCCGGCCGCGATCCACTGCGGCGCGGTCTCGGGCGTCACCCCGCCCGCCGGGATCAGCGGGGCCTGCGGCAGGGCGGCGCGCACCTCGCCGACCCAGGAGGGATGGCGGCCGGCGGCCGGGAACAGCTTGAGCGCGTCCGCGCCCAGCTCCAGGCCGCGCACGGCCTCGGTCGGCGTGGCGACCCCGGCGAAGACCGGGATGCCGTAGCGGTGGCCGGTGCGGATGACGTCGGCGTCCAGGCTCGGCGAGACCAGGAAGCGGGCGCCGGCGTCCACCGCCATCCGGGCCGACGCGGCGTCAAGGACCGTACCGGCGCCGATCACCGCGTCCTCGCCCAGCTCGCGGGAGAGGGTGGTGACCGCCTCCAGCGCGAACGGCGTGGTCAGGGATATCTCCAGGCTCGTCAGGCCGGCCGACAGCAGGGTGTCGGCGGTGGCACTCGCCTCGTCGTAGGTCTTGCTGCGGACGATGGCGAAAACGCGCTGCGCCAGTGCGGCCCGGGTGATCTCCCAGCGATACACGGCAGTTCGCCGTCCTTCCTTCTTCTCCGACGCCCGTGCCGCGGTGGCGCGGCGCACGGCGGACCAGCACTTCCTGCGGGCGCGCCGCGCCGGCCGGCCGTTCCCTGGCCCCTTTGCCGCCGATGCCCGCCCCTTCCTCGTTTCTGCCGAAACGCTACCGGCAGCCGCTGCCCATCCTCTCGCGGGGTGCGCCCCTGTGCGCCCCTTCTGCCGAGAATGACCGCGGGAGAGGGCGAAGTGGCAGGTGGGACGGGGGGAGCGCAGGGGAGTGCGGGGGAGCACAACGGCGGCCGGGGTGCCTGGGCACCCCGGCCGCCGGACGGTCGGTCAGGTGGTGGTACGCGCCGGCCTCAGCAGCCGAAGTCGACGAGGTCGAAGGTCGCGTAGTGGTCCGCGGTGTAGTAGTCCTCCTGGCTCTTCTGGCCGGCCACGATGCGCCGGGCACCGCGGTCCGGGGAGCCCGGCGTGACCACGGTGTACTCGTGGTAGTAGCCGCTCTTCTGGGCCGGGAGGACGCCCTCGCGGTTGTCGAAGACCGTGCCGTCCTTCGGGTACGGGTAGGGACCGCCCTTGGCGATCAGGTCGAGGGTGTCGTGGGCCTGCGACGGCAGCTTGGAGTAGCAGACGCTGCCGACCGCGTCGGTGTGGACGGCGGCGGTGCGGACCGCGGCCGGGTGCGCCGTGGCGGCGGGCGTCGCGGCGACCGCCGTGCCACCGAGGAGAAGGGCCGAAACGAGGGCGCCGGCGGCGCCGATCCTGGTCATCCGTGGGGGGATTCTCATGCGGACCAGCATGACGCGCGTAGACATGCCCCTGTCAATCCCAACGGGCGGAAGTTTCCCGGGAGTTCACAGGGACCCCGCACGGTCACCGCAATCCGTCCGGAATGTACCGATTGCCCCCGCGCGGCTGTCTTGCCTCTGAGGCAAAACTTTTGCCTCTCAGGTGAAGGCTGGCTATACCGGAACCATGACCGAGCCCCCCGTCCCGCCCGCCGGCCCCGCCCCGGAGGAGCTGACCACCGTCGCGCCCCGGCTGCGGGAGCTGCGGCGGCACAGCGGGCTGACGCTGGAGACCGCGGCCCGGCGGGTGGGGCTGTCGCCCGCCCACCTCTCGCGGCTGGAGACCGGTCAGCGGCAGCCGTCGCTGCCGATGCTGCTCGCGCTGGCCAGGACCTACGGCACCACGGTATCCGATCTGCTCGGCGAGACCGCTCCGGAGCGGGACCCGATCATCCGGGCCGGCCGCGCCGAACCGTACGGGGCCGGCGGCTGGACGTACCGGACCGCCGGCGGCGCCGGCCGCGCCATGCAGGCGCTGCGGGTGCACGTCCCCGAGCGGGCCCAGGGCGATCTGGTGCGGGTGCACCCGGGCGAGGAGTGGCTCTACGTCCTCACCGGGCGGCTGCGGCTGGTCCTCGGCGACGCCGTGCACGTCCTGGAGCCCGGCGACGCCGCGCACTTCGACTCGCTCACCCCGCACCGGCTGGCCGCCGCCTCGCCCGGCGGCACCGAGCTGCTGTTCGTGCACACGCTGCTCCAGAGCGGTGCCGCCGAGCTGTGCCTGGGGGGCCGCCTGCCGGACCACCGCGGCGGCTGATCCGCACCGCCCGCCGCACCGCCCGCGGCACCGCCCCGGCGCCCCTCCCGACCGCCGCGCCGCCCCGGCGGCCGAACCACCCCGCGCCGCCGCCCGCCCCGTTCACCCGTTCCGGAAGGGAAGGACTGTCCACCGTGCCCCAGACCCCCGACCCCGCCCCGTCCACGCCCCCGGCCCCCCGCCGGTACGTCGAGAACAAGCCGCCGCGCGGCCTGTACGTGCGGGTCTTCATCTACGTCGTCGCCACCCACGTGCTGCTGGCCTTCATGAGCCTGCTGGTGATCATCGCCAAGTCCCGCTGACGCCCCCTTGCCCCGCCCGGCGATCGGGTGAACCCTGCTGCCGCATGGTGCCCGGCGCGCGCCCGGCGGCCCCCGGCGCGACGCACGCACCAGACTCGTCCGTGAACCTCGCCGCTCCGAGGAGGACCGAAGGATGCACCGTACGCGCACCGCGGCCGTCACCGCCCTCGCCACCGCCCTCGCCGTGGTCCCGCTGGCGGGACTGGCCGGGCCCTCCGGCGCCGCGCCGGCCACCGGGACCGCGGCGGCGCCGGCCGCCCGGGACCGGACCGCCCCGACCGCCCTCTCCCCCGTTCCCCGGTCCGTCCGCGAGCGCCCCGGCCACGCCACCGTCACCGCGTCCGTGGACCTCGTCGCCGGACCGCACGCCGACGCCCCGGCGCTGGCCCTGGTGGTCCGCGCCCTGAAGGACGCCGGTGCGCGGCACGTCGTACGGACCGGCCGGGCCACCGCCGGCAGCGGGCGGCTGACCGTCTACGTGGACGGACCCGGTGCCCGGCGGGCGCTCGCGGAGCTGGGCGCGCGCGGCACCGCGGACCTGCCCGCGGAGGGCTACGCGCTGGCCGCGGGCAGCGGCCGGATCGCCCTGGCCGGCCGGGACGCCGCCGGCACCTACTACGCGGCGCAGACCCTGCGCCAGCTGCTGCCGCACCGCTCCCGGCCCGGTGCGGCGGTCCGCGGCACCGCCGTCCGGGACTGGCCGGCCACCCCGCTGCGCGGCGTCGTGGAGGGCTTCTACGGCACCCCGTGGTCGCACACCGCCCGGCTGGAGCAGCTGGACTTCGCCGCCCGGCACAAGATGAACCTCTACGTCTACTCCCCCAAGGACGACGCCTATCTGCGGGAGAAGTGGCGCGACCCCTACCCCGCGGACCGGCTGGCGCGGATCGAGGAGCTGGTGGACCGGGCCCGGGCCCGGCACGTGGCGTTCACCTACGCCCTCTCCCCCGGGCTGTCGGTCTGCTACAGCTCGGAGGCCGACGTCCGGGCGCTGATCGCGAAGTTCGCCACGCTGTGGGAGGCCGGGGTGCGGACCTTCGCGGTCCCGCTGGACGACATCAGCTACACCACGTGGAACTGCGCCGCCGACCGCGAGAAGTACGGGACCGGCGGCGGGGCGGCCGGAAGGGCCCAGGCGGAGCTGCTCAACCGCGTCCACCGGGAGTTCATCGCCCGCCACCGGGGCGCCGAGCCGCTCCAGATGGTGCCGACCGAGTACGCCGACCTCAAGGCGACGCCGTACAAGAAGGCGCTCGCCACCCGCCTGGACCGCGACGTGCTGGTGGAGTGGACCGGCGTGGGCGTGATCGCGCCGACGCTGACCGCCGGTCAGGCGCAGCAGGCCCGGCGGCTCTACGGGCACCCGATCCTGCTCTGGGACAACTACCCGGTCAACGACTACGTCAGCAAGCGGCTGATGCTCGGGCCCTACAACGCCCGGGGGGCCGGGCTGCCGGGCGCCCTGGCCGGGATCACCGCGAACCCGATGATCCAGCCCACCGCCTCCGACCTGGCCCTGGCCACCGTCGCCGACTACTCCTGGAACGACCGCGGCTACGACGCCCGCGCCTCCTGGCGCGCGGCCCTGGACGAGCTGGCCGGCGGCGACGCCCGGGCCGCCCGCGCCCTGCGGGCCTTCGCCGACGTCAACTACAGCTCGGCCATCAACCCGCACCAGGCGCCCGAACTGGCCGCCGCCGTGGACCGGTTCCGCGCCGACGGCCGGGCCGACCGGCTGGACGCGGTGCTGCGCGACCTGCGGGACGCGCCGGGGGTGCTGCGCGACCGGCTGCCCGGCCACGGATTCGTCCGGGAGACCGCGCCGTGGCTGGACGCCACCCGCGCCTGGGCGGACGCGGCCCGCGACGCGCTGCGGCTGATCGAGGCGACCCGGTCCGGCGACGAGGCGGCCGCCCGCCGGCTGCGCGCCCGCATCCCGGAGTCGGTGGCCAGGGCCAGGGCGTACGTGTACGTGGACCTGAAGGGCAAGCGGATCCCGGTGGTGGTCGGCGACGGGGTGCTGGACACCTTCGTCGCGGACGCGCTGGCCGGGCGGGGCGGGCAATGAGGTGATCCCCGGCGGCCGGCGGGCCGCCTGCGCGCCCGGGAGGGGGCCGGGGCCTACGCTGGGGCCCCGCCCCGCGCCCCGGAGGAGACCGCCATGGCCCGACCCGCCGCCGGTGCCCCGCGGCCCCGCGCCGCCGACGTCCTGGCGGAGGCGGTCCGCGCGCTCGCCCCGGAGGACGGCGCCAACCGGCTCGTCCGGCGGATCGCCGCGGGCTCGGCGCCCCGTTCGGTGTTCAGCACGCTCGCCCTGGAGCAGTACCACGTCCTGACCGCCGACCGGATCAGCTTCCAGCACCTGGCACGGCGCGCGGACGGCGATCCGCCGGTGGCCGACTTCTTCGACCTGCTCGCCCAGGGGGAGACCCGGGCGCTGGCGCGGCTGGCCGGGCTGGCGGACGCCTGCGGGCTGACCGACCGGGAGATCGCCGGGTACCGGCCGCGCCCCGGCTGCCAGGCGTTCCCGTCGTACACCGCCCGGCTGGCGCTGACCGCCGGGCCCGCCGACGCGGCGATCGCGCTCACCGCCAACTTCGCGTCCTGGGGCGGCTACTGCGCCGCCGTGCACCGCGCGATGGCCGAGCACTACGGCTTCCCCGACGCGGCCCGCGGCTTCTTCGCGCTGTTCGCCGAGCCGGCGCCCGAGCTGGCGGAGGCGGCCCGGGCGGCGGTGCAGGAGGGCCTCGACACCGGCCAGGCCCGGCCGGCCGCGGCGCACCGCCACGGGTACCTCCTTCAGGCGTACGAGGTGATGTTCTGGAACTCGGTGGCGGAGTGATCCGTTGCAGCCGGTGACGGCCCGCGGCGGGCGCGGGCCGGGACCGGACGGCGGACAGGGGGCGGATCGGGATGGCGGGGACCGGCGCGGGGCCGGCAGCGGCGGGCCTGGCGGAGCGGGCGGCCGGCGCGGTGCGGCTGGCGGTCGCGGCGGGCCGGCGGGCCACCGCGGCGGACGGCGGCGGCAGAGCCGGCCCGGAGGAGGCGCTGCGGGCCGGACTGGCCGCCGCCTTCCCGGCGGACGCGGTGTGCGGCGGGACGGCCGGGGCGCCGCCGGGCCCGGCCGGGCCGCGCTGGGTGCTCGGCACCCCGCCCGCGCCCGGCGCCCCGGACGCCGCGGTGCGGATCGCCTACGAGGACGCCCGCGGGCCGGCGGTCGGTGTCCTCCACCTCCCGGCGGCCGGGCGGACGGTGGTGGCCGTGCGCGGGCGGGGCTGCCGGCTGCTGGCCGGGGACGCCGGGGATCCGGCGGGCGGCCGGGCGGCGCGGGCCGGGGCGCGGACGGAGCTGACCGGCGCCCGGACGCTGACGGACGGCCCGGCGGGCTGGCCGGAGCCGCTGCTGACGGCGCTGCACCGGCGGGTCGCCCTGGTGGCGTCCGGCGGCGGGGCCGCGGAGGTGGTCGCCGGCCGGGCGGACGCCTGGGTGAGCGCCGGGCCGCTGGCCTACGGGGACCGCGCGCCGCTGCCGGTGCTGGCCGGTGAGGCGGGGGCCCGGGTCACCGACCTCGCGGGCCGGCCGGTGCTCACCGGCGACGGGTCGGCGCTGGTCACCGGCGGGCCGCTGCACGGGCCGTTCCTGGCCCTGCTGGCCGAGGCGGCCGGGCACGAGCCGAAGCCGGTGGTCAGCGACCCGTGTCCCGGCTGGGCCGCCGAGGGGGCCGCGCTGGCGGAGCGGATACGGGCGCTGCTGGGCCCGTCGGCGCTGCGGGCCGAGCACATCGGCAGCACGGCGGTGCCGGGGCTGGCCGCCAAGCCGGTCTTCGACCTCCAGGTGAGCGTGGCCGATCTCGCCGCGGCGGACCGGGAGTTCGGCGGGCCGCTGGCCGGTGCGGGTTTCGTCCGCGGGCCGTACGAGCACGACCACGTCCCGGCCGGGTGCGGGGACGGGCCGGAGCGGTGGGCGAAGCGGTTCTGGGCGCGGCGCGGCGGGCCGGGCCCGGACGTCAACCTCCACGTCCGCCGGGCCGGTGCGCCGAACGAGCGGCTGGCGCTGCTGTTCCGCGACTGGTTCCGGGCCCACCCGGAGGCGGTGCCGGCCTACGCCCGGTTCAAGCGGGAGCTGGCCCAGCGGGTCCCCGACCTCGGCGCGTACACCGAGATCAAGGACCCGGTGGTGGATCTGGTGGTGGGGGTCGCCGAGGCGTGGGCGGCCCGGGCCGGCTGGCGGCCCTGACGAACTGACGGCGCGTCAGGACCGCGTGGCCGTGCGGGTGTTGCTGTCAGCCGCCCAGTTCGCGGTGGCGGGCGGCGAGCCGGGCCGCGCCGTCCTCGGTGAGCGAGCCGTGCAGCCGGAGCCGGGCGATCCCGCCGTCGGGGTAGATGTCGAGCCGGACGTGGGTCACCGCGGGCGCGTCGTCCAGCAGGAAGCGGTGGACGGTGTCGGGCCGGAGCCGGGTGCGGGGCAGCAGCACGGTCCACGCGCCGTCCTCGCCGTCCCGGCCGGTCAGCTGCGCCCAGCCGGCCGCGTTGCCCTTGAGGTAGCCGGTGTCGATCTCCACGGCGCGGATCACGGCCTGCCCGGTGAGGCGGTAGCGCACCCAGTCGTTGCCGCTGCCGCGGCGGCGCCGGGTCTCCCAGCCGTCGTCCATCTTGCGGGAGCGGCCCGGGCGGATGGTGTTGGTCGGCGAGGAGTAGAAGCGGTCCGAGGCGTCCTCGACCTGGCCGCCGTTCTCCAGCGCGGCGAGGTCGAAGGTGCCGAGCGCGGCCAGCCAGCGGGGCGAGGGGAGGACCTCGCCGTGCACCCGCAGGCGGGCGACGCCGCCGTCGGGGTGCTGGTTGAGCCGGAGGTGGGTGAAGCGCTGCTCGGCGTGGACGGCGAAGCCGTTGGCGGCGTGCCCGCCGATGGCGGTGCGCGGGACGAGGGTGGTCCACTTGACGCCGTCGGCGAGGAGGTCCTCGGGCGCGGGGGAGCCCTCCACGCAGGCGCCCTCGACGCTGACCGACTGCGGGTAGTTGCCGCGGAAGTGGGCGGTGTCGACGACGATGCCGCGGATCACGCCGGGCGCGCCGAGCCGGATCAGCGCCCAGTCGTGGTCGCCCTCGGCCGGGAAGGGGTGGTCCCCGTCGGTGCCGCGCCGGCGCCGGGTCTCCCAGCCGTCCATGATCTTGCCCTTGTGGCCGAACGCCTCGGGGTCGAAGTGGGCGGCCTCGGGCTTCAGGAGGTTCTCCCGCTCGGCGAAGAACTCGTCGTTGGCGGCCAGCACCCCGGCGCCCAGCCGCCGGTCGGCGAGGTCGGGCAGGTGGGAGAAGGGGAAGCCGGCCGGGCCCGGGGAGCGGTAGTCGGCGTAGGGGTCGCCGCCCCCGTAGGGGCTGGCGTCGCCGGTGTAGCGGGGGAGGTCGCCGGTCGTCATGCGCGCGGCCTTTCGAGGAGTTCGCCGGTGGGCTCGGCGAGGGTGGTGCCGTCGTTGATCTTCCGCCCGCGCAGCCAGGTGGAGCGGACGACGCCGTACAGCGTCTTCCCGGCGTAGGCGGTGATCTTGTTGCGGTGCTGGAGCTCGGCGGGGTCGACGGTGAAGGTCGCGTCGGGCGAGAGCACCGCGAAGTCGGCGTCCCGGCCGGGCTCGATGGCGCCCTTGGCGCCGAGGCCGACCAGGGCGGCGGGGGCCGCGGACATCCAGCGGACCACGTCCTCCAGGCTGTGGCCGCGCTCGCGGGCCGCGGTCCAGATGGCGGGCAGGCCGAGCTGGAGCGAGGAGATGCCGCCCCAGGCCGAGCCGAAGTCGGGGGTCTTGAGGTCGACGGTGGAGGGCGAGTGGTCGGAGACGATGCAGTCGATGGTGCCGTCGGCCAGACCCTGCCACAGCGCGTCCTGGTTGCCGGTCTCGCGGATCGGCGGGCAGCACTTGAACTCGGTGGCGCCGTCGGGGATCTCCTCGGCGGTCAGGGTGAGGAAGTGCGGGCAGGTCTCCACGGTGATCCTGACGCCGTCGGCGCGGGCGGCGGCGATCATCGGCAGCGCGTCGCTGGAGGACAGGTGCAGGACGTGCACCCGCGCGTCCAGCTTCCGGGCGAGGTCGATCAGCCCGGCGATGGCCTCGTTCTCCGAGGACCGGGGGCGGGAGGCGAGGAAGTCGGCGTACTTGGGGCCGTGCGCCTCGGGGGCCGCGGCCAGGTGGCCGGGGTCCTCGGCGTGCACGATCAGCAGGCCGCCGAAGCCGGCGATCTCGCCGAGCGCCGCGGCCAGCTGCTCCTGGTCGACCTCGGGGAACTCCTCCACGCCGGAGGGCGACAGGAAGCACTTGAAGCCGAAGACACCGGCCTCGTGCAGCGGGCGCAGGTCCTTGACGTTGCCGGGGATGGCGCCGCCCCAGAAGCCGACGTCGATATGGGCCTTGCTGCGGGCCACCTCGCGCTTGACGTCGAGGTTCTCGGTGGTGGTGGTGGGCGGGAGGCTGTTGAGCGGCATGTCCACCAGGGTGGTGATCCCGCCCGCGGCGGCGGCGCGGGTCGCCGTCCAGAAGCCCTCCCAGTGAGTGCGGCCCGGGTCGTTGACGTGTACGTGGGTGTCCACCAGGCCGGGCAGCAGGACGTCGTCCCCGAAGTCCTCCACCCGCGCCCCGGCCGGGGCCTCGGCGTCGTGCGGCAGGACGGCCGCGATCTTCCCGTCCTTGACGGCGACGGACGCGGCGCGCGTCCCCTCCGGGGTGATGACGCGAGTGGAACGCAGCACCAGCTCTATTTCGGACACCCAGTACCTCCCATATCGTTGCTTCATGGTCGCGGGTCGGCGCCTGCGGGCGCGACTGCCGCGGGCCGTGCCGCCCCCGGCGCGGAATGCGGGGGAATCCCTTGAAGGGCGGGCGGACCCGCCCCTTTTCGGAATTCAACAGTCTGTTGAATGAGTTTTCACTCCGGAACCCGGCCCGTCAAGACCCCTTCGCGGCGGCCGGCCCGGCGCTCACGGCGGACCGCCCGAGCTCCGCCGGCTCCTCCGCGCCCCCCGCGCTGACCTGCGACGGGATGATGTCCTGCGGGATCGGCCCGGCCGTCGCGGCGGACCGGTCGCGGCCCGAGACCAGGACGTAGAGCAGCGCCGAGAGCGCCATCCCGAAGATCCAGGAGAACGGTGCCACGGCGTCGAAGAGCGGTATCAGCGCCAGCGAGGCGGAGACCGCGGCGGCCGGGACGAAGGCGATCACGGCCTTCGGGTTGTAACCGCGGCGGTAGTAATAGGCCCCCGCGGCGTCGGCCGAAAACAGCGCGTCGACATCGATCCGGCCCCGCCGCACCAGGTAGTAGTCCACGAGCAGGATCGCCACCAGCGGGCCGAGGAAGGCCCCCAGCGCCCCCAGGAAGTACTGGATCACCAGCGCCGAGGAGTACAGCTTCCAGGGCATCACCAGCACCGCCAGCACCGCGGTGATCATCCCGCCGCGCTTGAAGTCCAGGTACTTGGGCAGCAGGTTGGCGAAGTCGTAGGCGGGCGAGACGAAGTTGGCCACGACGTTGATGCCGATGGTGGCGACGATGAAGGCGAGCGCGCCGATGACGGTGACGACCGGGTTGTCGATCTTCTGGATGACCTTCACCGGGTCGTAGATCGCCTCGCCGAAGACCGCGATGGTGCCCGCGGTGACCAGCACGGCGACCACCGCGAAGGCGGTGAAGTTCACCGGCAGCCCGATGAGGTTGCCCCGCCGGTAGGAGCGGTGGTCGGGCGTGAAGCGGGCGAAGTCGGCGTAGTTGAGGACCAGCGTCAGGAACGTGGCCACGGTCAGGCTGACCGCGATCAGGGACTGCTGGACCTGCTCGGTGCCGCTCAGGCCGGTCAGGCTGCGGGTCAGCGAGATGTCGCCGTGCGCCCTGACCAGGAGGTAGACCGCCAGCGCCAGCACCACCAGCCAGACCACCGGCCCGGTCGCGAAGTCCTGCACCTTGCGGATGAACTCCATGCCCCGGGTCAGCAGGGCCGCCTGGAGCCCCCACATCAGCATGAACGCGGCCCAGCCGAGGGTGGACAGCCCCAGCACCGCGTTGTGGTGGTAGGCGTCGAGGCCGGGCGCCACCTGGAGCGTCAGCAGGACCACCGCGGTGGAGGCCAGCCAGGTCTGGATCCCGTACCAGGCCACCGCCATCACCGCGCGCAGCAGCGCCGGGATGTTGGCCCCGTAGACGCCCCAGCTGGCCCGGGCGAGAACCGGGTACGGGACGCCGGTGCGGTGCCCGGCGTGCCCCATCCGGTTCATCAGCCAGTAGACCAGGGTGATGCCGGCCAGCAGCGCGGCGAACACCTCCCAGGCGGGCAGGCCCAGCACGAAGAGGCTGGCGGCGAAGGCGTAGTTGCTGATCGCGTGGGTGTCGGACATCCACAGCGCGAAGACGCTGTACGTGCCCCAGCTGCGCCGCGCCGCCGGGGCGAGGTCCGCGTTGTGGAGCCGGGGGTCCGGGGGCGCCGGACGGGCGTGCGGGGATGTGCTCATGGGTCCCTCCCGGGGGCGGGTTGGGTGGAGCTCGGCAGGGCGGGTCGGGTGGAGCGGCGGGGGCGGGGCGGGCGGAGCTCGGCGGCGCGGGCCGGGCGGAGCTCAGCGGTCAGTCGTCAGATGCCTGATGTCTTGCCGGAACGCGCGGTGGGCACGGCGGAGCCGACGCCGGCCAGGTGGCGGCTGAGCGGCCAGGAGCCGATGGCCTTGGGGCGCGGCGAGGCGAAACTGCGGCCGGTGCTGGTGGTGAGCCCGAGGCCGGCCACCGCCTCGGCGAACTTCACCGCGGCCGCGACGCCGTCCACGACCGGCACGCCCAGTTCGGCGGCGACCCGCTCCTGGAGCCCGGCCATCCCGCCGCAGCCCAGGCAGATCACCTCGGCGCCGCCCCGGACCACCGCACGGGCGGTCTCGGTGATCACCGCGACGGTCCGCTCCGGATCCTCCTCCAGCTCCAGCACCCCGAGCCCGGTGCCGCGCACCCCGGCGCAGCGCTGGAGCAGCCCGGCGGTCAGCAGCCGGTCCCGGATCTGCGGGACGGAGCGGTCGAGGGTGGTGACGATGCCGTACGCGTGGCCGAGCAGCATCGCCATCTGCGCGGCGCACTCGGTGATGTCCAGGACGGGGACGTCCAGCAGCTCCTGGGCGCCCTCCCGGCCCGGTTCGCCGAAACCGGCCATGACCAGGGCATCGAAGGGGGTGTCCAGGGTGGCGAGCCGGTCCAGGACGGCGGCGGCGCTGAGGTAGCCCTCGAAGTGGCCCTCGATGGACTCGGGGCCCCAGAGGGGTTCGGTGGCGAGGATCTCGGTGCCCGGTGCGGCGGCGGCGGTGGCGGTGGCGCGGATGGCGGCGGTCATGGAAGCCGTGGTGTTCGGGTTCATGACGAGAAGGCGCATGACGCTCCAGCGATTTGGAGGATTCCACAGAATGGACAGTAGCTTTCGCGCAGCAGAACGTAGCTATGGCCACTGGTACCGTCAAGGGATCTCGGGCAAGGAGCTGCCGCCTCGGGACATACGGGCCCTGACCGGCGGGAACGAGTGTGCGATAGGCCGTGTGCCGGCGCGGTGCGACCGGTAGGCTGCTCCGGTCGGGCCCGGCGCCCGCAAGGCAGAGAGCCGAGACCGATCCGACCCGCCCCGAAAGGAACGCGACGTGCCGCCGTCCAGCGCCAGCACCTCCGCCGCCGATGCCAAGCCCGCAGGGGCCAGCGGCGGGGTCCAGTCCCTCGAGCGCGCCTTCGACCTCCTGGAGCGGATGGCCGACGCCGGCGGCGAGGTGGGCCTGAGCGAGCTCTCGGCCAGCAGCGGCCTGCCGCTGCCCACCATCCACCGCCTGATGCGCACGCTGGTCGCCTGCGGCTACGTCCGCCAGCAGCCCAACCGCCGGTACGCCCTCGGCCCCCGCCTGATCCGGCTCGGCGAGAGCGCCTCCCGGCTGCTGGGCACCTGGGCCCGCCCGTTCCTGGCCCGCCTGGTGGAGGAGACCGGCGAGACCGCCAACATGGCCCTCCTGGACGGCGACGAGATCGTCTACGTCGCCCAGGTCCCCTCCCGGCACGCGGTGCGGATGTTCACCGAGGTCGGCCGCCGGGTGCTGCCGCACTCCACCGGCGTCGGCAAGGCCCTGCTGGCCAACCACCCGCCGGAGGAGGTCCGCGCGCTGCTCGGCCGCACCGGGATGCCCGCGGCGACCGACAAGACGATCACCGACCCGGAGCGCTTCCTCGACGCGCTCGCCGACGTCCGCCGGCTCGGCTACGCGGTCGACGACAACGAGCAGGAGATCGGCGTGCGCTGCCTGGCGGTCCCGGTCCCCAACTCGCCCACCTCCGCGGCGATCTCCATCTCCGGCCCGACCGGCCGGGTCACCGAGGCCGCCACCGACAAGATCGTGCCGGTGCTCCAGGACGTGGCGGCCCAGCTGTCGGTCGCGCTGGCGAACCAGGCCCCGGCCTGACCGTCCGGCCGGGCGGCCGCCGAGGCCCCGCCCGGCCGTCAGCCGAACCCCTCGATCCGCGCCCGCACCTCGGACAGCGCCGGCGACAGCGCGCTCACCGAGCCCACCGCCCCGGTGAGCAGCAGCAGCGAACGGCGCAGCCGGGCCGCCTCCGGCCGGCCGCGGACCGTCATCGCGGCCAGTGCGGCCAGCTCCTCGTCGGCGACCGCCCGGTCCGGTAACTCCCCGGGCAGGACCGCCAGTTGGCGGCGGAGCCGGTCCACCGCCCGCCGCAGGCCACCGACGTCCGGCGCGCCGGGGTCCCCGGCCGTCCGGCTGTCCTCGCACAGCTCTTCCACAACGATGGCGCCCTCCACGGCCGTTGGGCCCTCCACGGTGCCGGACAGTTAACGCCACCGGGTGCCGGGGCGCCATACGGAGGGCCGAAAAACCGGATCACCGGCCGGTCCGGACCCGGCGGGCCGCTCCCGGTGCCGGCCGTCAGGAAGTCGACCCGGGGCCCTGCGCACCACGCCAGACCCGTACGTCGAGGGTGATGTACCGGCTCGGCTCCGACTCCCCCGAGGCGCCCCGGTAGCTGAGCAGGGCGACCGTGCCGCTGCTGGTGGTCAGGCAGATCTGCGAGCCCTTGCCGAGCAGCGGGAGCGGGATGGTGTCGGTGTAGCGGGTGTCGTGGCGGCAGGTGTCGAGCGAGCCCTGCTGACCGGTCTTGAGCAGGACCAGGGTGCTGCCGTTGCGGGTGGTGAGCCGGCCGCCCGCGAGGTCGCTCCCGTCGAGCGCGACATCGCCGCCGCCGTCCAGGGCCTTGGGGGTGATCGGGTCGTCGGACATCGCCAGGCGGTAGCTGAAGGGCAGGTCGATGCCCTTGGTGTCGGCGGGCGCCGGGTCCTGCCGGGGCGTCTCCGGGGTGGGGCGGCCGGTGCCTCCGGTGCCGGGTGTGGCGGCGGGCGCCGGGGTGCCCGTGGCCTTCGCCCGCCCGCCGGGGGCCTCGCTGCCGGCGGCGGCCTTGCGGTGGTCCGGCATCAGGAAGTAGACCGCGCCGCCGCCCACGCCGACGAGGGCCAGCGCGCAGACCGCGACCAGGGCGGCGAGCGGCCCCTTGCGCTTCTTCCCCGGCGGCTGCGGGGCCGGGAAGGGGGCGGTGGCCGCCGGGGCGGGCGGGGCCGGGACGCCGGGTGCGGCCGGCGGTGCGGCGGGCGGTGCCGGGTGGGCCGCGGCCGCGCCGTAGGCGGGCGGGCCGAAGCCGGGCGGCGGGGTCCGCGGGGTGTCCAGGGCGGTGGGGACCGGGGCGACGGGCGGCGCGGCCGGGGGCTGCGCGGGGCGGGCCGGGACGCCCGCCGCGGGGGCCTCCAGGGGCGGCGGCGGGGTGGGCCGGGGCGCGGGGGCGGCGGCGCGGGTGGTGATGTCGGCGGCGACCGCCGCCGGCAGCCACTCCTCGGGGCGGCGCAGCTGGGTCTCCCCGGACGCGGCGCCGCACAGCGCGATCACCTCGGCGACGGTCGGCCGGGCCGACGCCTCCTTGGCCAGGCACCGGCCGATCAGGTCCCGCAGCGCGTCCGGGAGCCCGGAGAGGTCCGGCTCCTCGTGGACGATGCGGTAGAGGACGCCGTGCGAGGTGCCCTCCCCGAAGACCGGGCTGCCGCCCGCCGCGTACGCCGCGACCTGGCCGAGCGCGAAGACGTCGGTGGCCGCGGTGACGGTGGCGCCGGTGGCCTGCTCCGGGGCCATGAAGGCGGGCGTGCCGACCGTGACGCCGCTGCCGGTCAGGGCGGTGGCGTCGGCGGCCCGGGCGATACCGAAGTCGATCACCCGCGGGCCGTCGGCGGCCAGCAGGACGTTGGACGGCTTCAGGTCGCGGTGCACGATGCCCGCGCCGTGGATGACCTGGAGGGCCTCCGCGATCCCGGCGACCAGCAGCAGCACGGTGGGGACCGGCAGCGGGCCGTGCTCGGCGACGGCCGCGGAGAGCGCGGGCCCGGGCACGTAGGCGGTGGCGAGCCAGGGCACCGGCCCCTCGGTGTCGCTGTCGATGACCGGCGCGGTGAACAGCCCCTGGACGCGCTGCGCGGCCTGCACCTCCTGGGCGAACCGGCGGCGGAACTCGGTGTCCTCGCTGAACTCCGGGCGGATCACCTTGATGGCCACCGGCCGGCCGCCGGGCGTGTAGGAGAGGTAGACCTTGCCCATCCCGCCGGCGCCGAGCTTCGCCGTCAGGCGGTACCCCGCGATCACCCGCGGGTCGTCGCCCGCCAGCGGCTGGAAGATCCCGGACGGCTCCGCACCGTTCACCACTACGTCCCCCGACTCTCCTCGCGGACCCGCTGACATGCCTGCGCCACCGCGTCCGCGGCGGCCGGAGGTCCGCAACGGAGATGCACCTTATCCGGCCGGACGGCGCACCGTGACATCGCGGCCCGGGCCCCGGGCGGCCCCTGCCGGGCATATACCGCACGGCCTCCGAAACCCCACCGATCCGCCGTACGCGCTGTGGAGTTGACGGCCCGCCAGGTACGGCACTGCACTGCTCCCCGTCGCGCGCCCGCGCACCGGAACGCGCCCGTCCGCGCGCGGTTACCCCGGCCCCGATCTGACCATGCGTCAGCACGTGCGTTCCCCTGGGCATCCGTTGGCGTGGGCGTATGGCATGGAAGGGATATGCCGGAGCACGGTGGAGCATTCTCCCTTCCATGGAAATATCCGGCATATCGCCGGATTGCAGCTCCCCGGTGCGCCGGAAGGCCGGCGCACCGGATCCCTGACCCACCGGATCGGAGAACGCCATGACAGCCACCCCCGACCCCAGTCCGGACCCCTCCCCCAACGCCCGGCGGATCAGCGTCGTCCAGCTGATCTGCCGCGCGTACGGGCTGACCGACGCCTCGGAGATCACCGAGGAGCACATACACCGCTTCGTCAGCGAGCGGCGGCAGGCCGACGCGCGGACGCAGGCGCTCCGGGACCGGCTGCGGCCCCGGATCCCGCGCCAGCGCGCGGCGGGGGACGCGGCCTGACCGGGGGCCGCCCGGGGCGCCGCGCCCGGCCATGGGGTAAGCAGGTCCCATGGCACATCCAGGGGAGCGCGCAGGCGCCGGGGGGCAGGCGGAGGCCGTACGGCCCGAGGGGATGAAGGTGGCCGGGCTGCTGCTCGCCGCGGGCGGCGGGCGGCGGCTGGGGGGACGGCCCAAGGCGCTGCTCGGCCACCGGGGACGCCCGCTGGTCGAGCACGCCGCACGGGTCCTGCGGGAGGGCGGCTGCGGGCCGGTGCACATCGTGCTGGGCGCCGCCGCCGACACCGTCCGCGCCCGGGCCGACCTGACGGGCTACGGCGTGTCGGTGAACCCCGACTGGGCCCGGGGGATGGGCTCGTCGCTGCGGGTGGGGCTGGCCGCGCTGGCCGGTTCGGGGGCGGACGCGGTGGTGGTCTCCCTGGTCGACCAGCCGGGCATCGGGGCGCAGGCGGTGGCCCGGGTGGTGGCCGCGGCCACCGGGCGGGACGCGCTGGCGGCCGCCGCCTACGGGGGCGAGCGCGGGCATCCGGTGCTGTTCGGGGCCGGGCGCTGGGCGGACATCGCGGCGGGCGCTTCGGGCGACCGCGGGGCACGGGACTACCTCAGGCGGCACGCCGGTGCGGTCACCCTCGTCGAGTGCGGCGACGTGGCCGAGGCGTACGACATCGACACGCCGGAGGATCTGGCGCGGCTGGAGTGAGCGGCGGCCGCCCGGCGCAGGCAACCGCCGGGCGGCCGCCGCCGCACATTCTGCGGCGGAGCGGGCCCCGGGCGGCCGGAACGGGCGCCGCGCCGGGACGGTGACGGGAAAACGGCGCCCCGGTGCGGGAGTGATGGAGAGTGACCGGTGTGGCACCGAGCGCCATTCGATCACCACTTCTGTCGACTCAGAGAATCTCGATATCAACAAACCATTGAAGTTCCGCGATAAGGAAACTAGTCTCCACTGGTCAGAAGCGCCCTGTACCCGAACGGCGCCCGCGACCGTATCTCGGAGCCCGCGGCACCCCGTGCCGCCCGGGTGCCCCGGCGGCCGCCAAGGCACCGCCGCTGAATGGAGTGACAGCTCATGTCCGCACCAGCGCCGTCCCCGCTGGCCATCGTCGAAGTCGACCCCGCACACACCCCGGAACGGCAGGACGAGGTCCTCACCGACGCCGCCCTCGCCTTCGTCGCCGAGCTGCACCGGCGGTTCACCCCCCGCCGGGACGAGCTGCTCGCCCGCCGCGCCGAGCGCCGCGCCGAGATCGCCCGGACCAGCACGCTGGACTTCCTCCCCGAGACCGCGCACATCCGCGCGGACGAGAGCTGGAAGGTGGCCGAAGCGCCCGCCGCGCTCATCGACCGCCGGGTGGAGATCACCGGTCCCACCGACCGCAAGATGACCATCAACGCGCTCAACTCCGGTGCGAAGGTGTGGCTCGCCGACTTCGAGGACGCCTCGGCTCCCACCTGGGAGAACGTCGTGGGTGGCCAGCTCAACCTGATCGACGCCTACGAGCGCCGGATCGACTTCACCGACGCCCGCACCGGCAAGTCCTACGCCCTGAAGCCGGCCGAGGAGCTCGCCACCGTCGTGATGCGGCCGCGCGGCTGGCACCTGGAGGAGCGCCACCTGGAGTTCGAGGGCCGCCCGGTCCCCGGCGCGCTGGTCGACTTCGGCCTGTACTTCTTCCACAACGCCCAGCGCCTGCTGGACCTCGGCAAGGGCCCGTACTTCTACCTGCCGAAGACCGAGTCGCACCTGGAGGCCCGCCTCTGGAACGACATCTTCACCTTCGCCCAGGACTACGTCGGCATCCCGCAGGGCACCGTCCGCGCCACGGTCCTCATCGAGACCATCACCGCCGCGTACGAGATGGAGGAGATCCTCTACGAGCTGCGCGACCACGCCTCGGGCCTGAACGCCGGCCGCTGGGACTACCTCTTCTCCATCGTCAAGAACTTCCGGGACGGCGGCGCCAAGTTCGTGCTGCCGGACCGCAACGCGGTCACCATGACCGCCCCGTTCATGCGGGCCTACACCGAACTGCTGGTCCGCACCTGCCACAAGCGCGGGGCGCACGCCATCGGCGGCATGGCGGCCTTCATCCCCAACCGCCGGGACCCCGAGGCCAACGAGAAGGCGCTCGCCAAGGTCAAGAACGACAAGGACCGGGAGGCCGGCGACGGTTTCGACGGCTCCTGGGTCGCGCACCCGGACCTGGTGCCGGTCGCCCGCGCCTCGTTCGACGCGGTCCTCGGCGACAAGCCGAACCAGAAGGACCGCCTCCGCGAGGACGTGGACGTCAAGGCCGCGGACCTCATCGCCATCGACTCGCTGGATGCCAAGCCCACCTACCAGGGCCTGGTCGACGCCGTGCAGGTGGGCACCCGCTACATCGAGGCGTGGCTGCGCGGCCTGGGCGCCGTCGCCATCTTCGGCCTGATGGAGGACGCCGCCACCGCCGAGATCTCCCGCTCGCAGATCTGGCAGTGGGTCGACGCCGGTGTCGTCTTCCAGGACGGCGAGCACGCCGGCACCAAGGCCACCGCCGACCTGGTCCGCGAGGTCGCGGCCCGCGAACTGGCGGCCATCCGCGCCGAGATCGGCGAGGAAGCCTTCGCCTCCGGCACCTGGCAGCAGGCCCACGACCTGCTGCTGAAGGTCTCCCTGGACGCCGACTACGCCGACTTCCTGACCCTGCCGGCCTACGAGCTGCTGGTCTGAGACGCGCGGACCGAAGGGCCCGTCCGCTCCCCCGTGCTCCGGGGTGCGGGCGGGCCCTTCGCCCTGCGCCGGGCCGCCGGCCGGTCAGCCGAGGGCCGCGCCCAGCGCGACGAAGGCGCAGATCAGGACGGCCAACAGGGCCAGCAGCGGCGCGGCGAAGCGGAGGTAGGCGTCGTAGCCGACCCGGGCGAGGGAGACGCCGCCCATGATGACGGCGGTGGTGGGGACCCAGAGGTTCATCCAGCCGCTGGCGGCCTGCCAGGCGGTGACGGCCAGCGGACGGGCGACGCCGGCGAAGTCGGCGAGCGGCGCGAGGATCGGCAGGGCGAGGGTGGCGTGCCCCGAGCTGGAGGGGATCAGGAACGCCAGCGGGAGGTTGACCAGGAAGACCAGCACGCCGAAGAGGGCGGGCGGGGTGCCCGCGACCGCGCCCTCGACGGCGTGCAGCACGGTGTCGGTGACCTTGGCGTTGTTCATGATCGCGGTGGCTCCCCGGGCGAGGACGATCACCAGGGCCGGGGCGAGGAAGTCGGCCGCGCCCCCGGTGAGCGCGGCGCTCAGCCGCCGCTCCCCCAGCCGCGCCACCAGCCCCACCAGCACCGCGCCGGCCAGGAACAGCGCCGCCAGCTGCGGGAAGGACCAGTCCGGTTCCCAGGCGTACGGGGGCGCGTCGGCCCGGCCGGTGAGGGCGCCGGACCACGGGATCACCGAGAAGACCATCAGGCCGAAGAGCGCGGCGACGATCCCCAGGACCGCCTTGTGGAGGCCGGTGAGCGGCGGTGGCTCCGCGGTGTCCCGGGCGGTGCGGTGCTGCGCGCGGTCCCCGGGGAGGAAACCGCACAGGGAGCGGCCGGGGTCGGCGCGCACCCGGCGGGCGTAGCGGATGACGTAGGCGGTGGTGGCGGTGGTCAGCACCAGCCACATCGCACCGCGCAGCGCGATGCCGTCGCCGAGCGGAACCTCGGCGGCCGCGGAGGCGACACCGGTGGCGAACGGGTTCACCGTGGAGCACAGCACGCCGATGCCCGCGCCGAGGATGATCGCGCCGGCCGCCACCAGCCGGTCGAAGCCGAGGGCCAGCACCAGGGGGACGATCAGGCCGTAGCAGCCCAGGGTCTCCTCGGCGAACCCCTCGACCGTGCCGAGCAGGGAGAACACCGCCATCAGCGCGGCGATCAGCAGGGCGCCGCGGTCGCGCAGCCGGTGCGCCAGGCGGCCGATCCCGCGGTCCAGCGCGCCGGTGGCGAGGACGACGGTGAGGAACGCCCCGATGGCCAGGACGAAGAGGAACACCCCGGCGCTGCCGTACAGCTGTCCGGAGAGGTCCGGGCCGACCAGGCCGGTCCGGGCGTCCCGGACGCCGTAGAGGCCGTTGGCCGGGGAGAGGAAGAGGTCGCCGAGCCGCTCGGCGGCGGAGCGGCCGGACGGCTCGCGGTGGTAGGTGCCCTGGAGGGGCCGGCCCGCGGCGTTCCGGGCGTAGCTGCCGGACGGCAGGACGCAGGCCAGCGCCCAGACGGCGAGGGTGACGAGGGCGAGGACGGTGAGGGCGCCGGGGAAGGCGGCGCGGCGCCGCGCGGAGCCGTCCGGTGACGGCTCCTCAGGTGGGCGGGTGCCCGGGGGTCCCGGGGCGGGCCCGGGGTCGCTCCGCTCCTGGGGCACGGCGGCTCCCCTCTCCACGGGGCGGCCCGGCCGCGGGGCCCGCCCGGTGGCTCGTGTTCCGGCGCACCGGCCGGGGCGCTTCCCGGCATTCGGTGCGAAGCGCAGCATAGCCGGGTGGGACGGGCGGGGGACGGCTGACGGGACGGGCGGGAGACAGCCGGCGGGACGGGCGGGAGCCGGCCGACGGGGCAGCGGGGGCCCGGTCGGTGCGGCGGCGGGGGCCGGTCGGTGCGGCGGCGGTGCGGCAGCGCCGCGGACCAGCGCGGATACTATGGGCGTAGTAACGGAGTTGTAAGGGCGGGTGGAGCGTTGGCGCGGCGGCGGGAGCAGGTGCTGGACGCGGCGGTGGAGGTCCTGGGGGGCGAGGGGGCCCGGGGGCTGACGTACCAGGCGGTGGACCGGGCCGCGGAGGTGCCGACGGGCACCACGTCCAACTACTTCCGCAACCGCGCGGCGCTGCTCGGCGGCATCGTGGAGCATCTGCTGGCGCTGGAGCGGCGGGAGTGGGAGGCGTTCACCGGCGGGCCGCCGCCGGCCGGGCCGGGCGAACTGGCCGAGGCGCTGGCCGGGTTGGCCCGGCACGCCGCGGGGCCGGGGCGCGCCCGTACGGCCGCGCGGTTCGCACTGCTCCTGGAGTCCGCGGTGCGGCCGGAGCTGCGCGCGCCGCTGGCGCGGGCGCGCCAGGCGGTGCTGGAGCGGAGCACGGAGTGGGTGCGGCGGCTGGGGTCCGCGGCGCCGGAGCGGCACGGCCGGATCCTGGTGGACCACCTGGAGGGGGTGGTGATGCGCCAACTCGCCTTCCCGGGAGGGGCGTTCGACCCGGCGGAGGAGATGCAGTCGCTGGTGGGCGGCCTGCTGGGCGGCGCACCGGGCGCGGGCGCGGGCCCAACCCCCTGACGGCCGCGGGCGGTTGGCGCGCGGACGGCTGTACGGGCCTTCCGGAGTCTGGTAGGAAAGCTTCCTAACGATTGGGGACTCCCCCACGGCCACTCCGACAGGAGGACTTCATGCGCTCCCGATCGATAGCCAGGGCCGCCGCCCGTACCGCCCTCGGGCTCGCCCTGCTCGCCGCGCCGGCCACCGCGGTGGCGGCCGCCGCCACCGCCCCGCCGGACCGTGCCCCGGCGCAGGCCGCGCCCCGCACCGCGCCGCACGCCGCCGGGCTGGACGACCCGGTGAAGAAGGAGATCGCCATGCGGCTGGTCTCCAGCGCGGAGAACTCCTCTCTGGACTGGAAGGCCCAGTACAAGTACATCGAGGACATCGGGGACGGCCGCGGCTACACCGGCGGCATCATCGGCTTCACCTCCGGTACGCACGACATGCTGGAGCTGGTCGAGCTCTACACCCGGCGCAAGCCCGGCAACGTCCTGGCCGGGTACCTCCCCGCACTGCGCAGGGTGGACGGCAGCGACTCGCACGCGGGCCTGGATCCGGACTACCCCAGGGACTGGCGCACGGCGGCGCAGGACCCGGCATTCCGCACCGCACAGGACGACGAGCGGGACCGGGTCTACTTCAACCCGGCGGTCAAGCGGGGGAAGGCCGACGGCCTGGGCGTGCTGGGGCAGTTCATCTACTACGACGCGCTGGTGATGCACGGCGACGGCGGCGACCGGACCGGCTTCTCCGCCCTCCGCGAGCGCGCCCTGGCCAAGGCCGCGCCGCCGGCGCGGGGCGGCGACGAGAAGACGTACCTGAACGCCTTCCTGGACGCGCGGGTGTGGGCGATGAAGCAGGAGGAGGCGCACAGCGACACCAGCCGGGTGGACACCGCGCAGCGGGTGTTCCTGAAGAAGGGCAACCTCGACCTGCACACCCCGCTGGACTGGAAGGTCTACGGGGACCGCTACCACCTCGACTGACGGGCCCCGCACAGCCCAACGGCCCGTAGGGAGACGGCGGTTGCCGGGTCCGTACGGGCCGTTGCCGGTGGCGCTGGGCTGTCAGTGGGCGGTGGCGGAGGCGGCGGTCTCGCCGTCGTCCATCCGGCCGCGTTCGGGCTGCTGGGGGATCTCGGGGACGTCGGCCAGGGCGTGCGGGTCGGGGGCCGGATCGGCCGCGTCGCCGGCGCGCTTCCGGCCGAGGTGGTTGAAGGCGAGGTTGAGGACGATGGCGACCAGGCAGCCGGTGCTGATACCGGAGTCCAGGACGACCAGCAGGTCCTTGGGGAAGTTGTGGTAGAACTCCGGCGCCGCGATGGGGATCAGCCCGATGCCCAGGGCGGCGGCCACGATCAGGGAGTTCTCGCCCTTCTCCATGGCGGCGGTGGCCAGGGTCTGCACGCCGCTGGCGGCGACCGAGCCGAACAGTACGATGCCCGCACCGCCCAGGACCGGCAGCGGCACCAGGGAGATGACCGAGGCGGCCACCGGGCACAGGCCCAGCAGGATCAGGATGCCGCCGCTGGTCGCCACCACGAAGCGGCTGCGCACCTTGGTCATCGCCACCAGGCCGATGTTCTGGGCGAAGGCGCTGTTGGCGAAGCCGTTGAACAGCGGGCTGATCGCCGTACCGAGGGTGTCGGCGCGCAGGCCGCCCTCGATGGTGCGCTCGTCGGCGGGACGGCCCACGATCTTGCCGAGGGCGAGCATGTCGGCGGTGGACTCGGTCATGCAGACCAGCATCACGATGCACATCGAGATGATCGCGGCGACGTCGAGCTGCGGGGCGCCGAAGTGGAACGGCGTCGGGAAGCCGACCAGGCTCGCCTTGGTGAGCACCGAGAAGTCGGTGAGGCCGGCGGGGATGGCGAGCAGGGTGCCGACGACCAGGCCGAGCAGGATGGCGATCTGCTGGAGGAAGCCGCGCAGCGTCCGGCGCAGCACCAGCACGATCAGGAAGGTGACCGCGGCCATCCCGATGTTCTTCAACGAGCCGTAGCCGGCGGCCTGTTCACTGCCGCCCTGGGACCAGCGGAAGGCGACCGGCAGCAGCGAGACACCGATCAGGGTGATCACGGTGCCGGTGACCACCGGCGGGAAGAAGCGGACCAGTTTGGAGAAGTAGGGCGCGAGGAGGAAGCCGAGGACACCGGCGACGATCACCGCACCGAAGATGACCGGCAGGGCGTCGTGCGGGCTGTGCTCCTTGGCGATCGCGACGATCGGGCTGACGCCGGCGAACGAGACACCGTTGACGAACGGCAGCTTGGCTCCGACCTTCCAGAAGCCCAGGGTCTGGAGGAGGGTGGCGATACCCGCGGTGAAGAGGCTGGCGCCCATCAGGAACGCGGTCTCGGTGGGGCTGAGCCCGCAGGCGGGTCCGATGATCATCGGCGGGGCGACCACGCCCGCGTACATCGCGGCCACGTGCTGCAGGCCGCTGGTGAACATTTTGAAGGGCGGGAGGGTCTCGTCGACCGGGTGCTTCCGGTCCCCCTCCGACTTCTGCCCGGTAGGTGCGGCCACTGCGGGCCTCCTGTCGATTTCTGCTCCGCCGTCAGCGGCGGTGCGAGCCTGTCACGGAGGTCGTGCCATGTGGTGCGGTGGTGCCTGGTGCAGCGCTGGTGAGCGTGCGGAAGGCCGCGCTTGTGGCGCGTGGGCGGCTGGTGTGGGGAGTGGACCGGCCCGGGGGTACGGGAATCGTCCCGTACCCCCGGGTCCGGCGCTTGCGGGCCCCGCTCGGGTCCGCAAGCTCAGCCGGGAGCCGTCCCTCCCGGCCGAGTCTTCGGCCGTGCCGCGTCCGGGGGGATCAGCCCTCGGCCGCGATACGCGCCAGACGCTGCGCCTCGGCCCGCGTGGAGCGGGCGATGGCGTCCTCGTCGATGTTGGTGAGGTGGTTGTCCTCGACCACCGGCCTGCCGTCGACCAGCGACAGCGTGACCGGGGCGGCCGGCCCGAAGACCAGCGCGGTCACCGGGTCGGCGATCGAGGAGTGGCCCAGGCCGTCGAGCTTCCACAGCACCAGGTCGGCCAGCTTGCCGGGCTCCAGGGAGCCGATCTCGCTGGTCCGGCCGAGGACCTGGGCGCCGCCGTAGGTGCCGAGCCGCAGCGCCTTGCGGGCGTTGAGGGCGGCCTCGCGGTGGGCGCCGAGGCGGTTGATGAGCAGCGCGTTGCGCAGCTCGGTGTGGAGCTCGCCGGACTCGTTGGACGCGGTGCCGTCGACGCCGAGGCCGACCGGGACGCCGGCCGCGAGCATGTCGGGGACGCGGGCGATGCCGGCGGCCAGCCGGGCGTTGGAGGACGGGCAGTGCGCCACGCCGGTCTTCGTACGGGCGAAGGCGGCGATGTCGGAGTCGTTCATGTGGACGCAGTGCGCCATCCACACGTCCTCGCCGAGCCAGCCGGTGGACTCGAAGTAGTCGGTCGGGCCCATGCCGAACAGCTCGTGGCAGAACTTCTCCTCCTCCACGGTCTCCGAGCCGTGGGTGTGCATCCGCACGCCCTTGCGGCGGGCGAGCGCGGCGCCCTCGCGGAGGAGTTCGGTGGAGATGGAGAACGGCGAACAGGGCGCCGCGGCGATGTGCACCATCGAGCCGAAGGAGGCGTCGTGGTGCTTGTCGATGGCCTCCTCGGTGCCCAGGAGGGCGCCCTCGGTGGTCTCCACGGCGAAGTCCGGCGGCAGGCCGCCGTCCTTCTCGCTGCGGTCCATCGAGCCGCGGGCCAGGGTGATCCGGGCGCCGATGTCGGCGACCGCGGCCAGTTCGGCACCGACGAGGTCGCCGGCACCCCGCGGGAAGACGTAGTGGTGGTCGGAGGCGGTGGTGACCCCGCCCTTGACCATCATGCCGAGCGAACCGTGGGTGGCCGCGGTCAGCATCGCCGCGTCGATCCGGGCCCAGGTCGGGTAGAGCGCGACCAGCCAGTTGAAGAGGTTGTGGTCGGTGGCCAGGCCCCGGGTGATCCACTGGTAGAAGTGGTGGTGGGTGTTGATCAGGCCCGGGGTGACCAGGTGGCCGGTGCCGTCCACCCGGCGGACGACGTTCTCCAGCCCCTCGGGCGCCTTGCCGGCGCCCAGGGACTCGATGATGTTGTCGGCGACGACGACGTAGCCGCTGGCGTACTCGGTGTCGTCGGCGTCGACCGTCGCGATGGCGCAGTTCTCGATGATGATGCGCTGCTTCACCGCGCTGTCAGGGGATGCCGATGCTGCCATGTTGCTTCCTCGTTCTTTCCGTGGCGGTTGGGCACGGCATGGCCCTACGGGATTTGAGTGCCGGAGCCGGGCGAGGCGGCTGACAGTACCGCTGCCCGTGCGGTGCTCCGGGTGCCGAGATGGTTGAAGAACAGGTTGAGCAGGACCGCGACCAGGGCTCCGGCGCTGATTCCGGAGCCGAGCACGGTCTGTGCCCAGGCGGGGAACCCGGCGTAGAAGGTCGGCGCGGCCAGCGGGATGATCCCCGCGCCGAGCGACACGGCCACCAGGATGATGTTGGAGCTGTCCTCGAGCCCTGCTTCGGAGAGCGTGCGGATGCCACTGACCGCGATCGATCCGAACAGGACGATACCCGCGCCGCCGAGGACCGGCATCGGCACCAGCGAGACCACGGCGCCCAGGACGGGGAAGGCGCCGAGGACCAGCAGGACCGCGCCGGCGAGCGCGACGACGTAGCGGCTGCGGACCCGGGTCAGCGAGACCACTCCGACGTTCTGCGCGAAGGCGCTGGTCGGGAAGCCGCCGAAGACGGGACCGAGGAGAGTGGCGATACCGTCGGTGCGCAGACCGCGGGTGATGGTGGTGCTGGTGGTCTTCCGGTCGCAGATCTCGCCGAGGGCGAGCATGCCGGCCGAGGACTCGGTCATCAGCACCAGCATCACGATGCACAGGGACAGGATCGCGGCGGGCTGGAATTCCGGCGCTCCGAAGCCGAACGGGGTGGGCAGCGCGGCGATCGGCGCCGAGCGCAGCCCGTCGAAGCCGGCCATGCCGAACGGGATCGCGGCGAGGGTGCCGACGACCAGGCCGATCAGCAGCGCGACCTGCTTGAGGAAGCCCTTGGCGAAGCGCTGGATGAGCAGCACCACGAGGAGGGTGAAGCCGGCCAGCGCGAGGTTCTTCATGGAGCCGAAGTCGGCGGCGTGCTTGTCGCCGCCCTGCGCCCAGCCGACCGGTACGGGCATCAGCGTCACCCCGATGAGGGTGATCACGACGCCGGTGACCAGCGGCGGGAAGAAGCGGAGGAGCCGGCCGAAGAACGGGCCGATCGCCAGGCAGAAGACGCCGGCGCACATCACCGCGCCGTAGATGGCGGGGAGTTGGTGCCCCTTGGCGGTGTTCTCGGCGATGGCGAGGATGGGGGTGATGCCGGCGGAGCTGGCCGCGTTGACGAACGGGAGGCGGTTGCCGACGAAGGTGCGCAGACCGAGCGTCTGAAGCAGGGTCGCGAGCCCGGCGATGAGGAGGCTCGCGGCGATCAGCCGGGTCCGGCCCGCGCCGTCCAGGCCGACGGCCTGGCCGATGATGAGCGGAGGGGTGACGACGCCGGCGTACATCGCTGCGATGTGCTGGAGCGCGGCGGGGACCAGCCGCCTGACGGCCGGCTTCTCATCCACCGGGTGGACCGGTGGGGCGGGGTGGTGCGGGGCTTGCTCTTGCTGTGCCATGGGTCGTTCCCCTCGGAAATCGCGTCCCCTCCCCGCTGCGGGGTGGGGAGGGGACGCGAGGCACGGCGTTGCGTCGAAGAGCCGTCAGAGGTTGGTGAGATCCATCGGGATCCGGGCTTCGACACCGTCGCGCAGAACAGTGGCTTCGATCAGGCCGTACGGGCGGTCCGCCGCGTAGTAGACCTCGTTGTCGTTCTTGAGCCCGAACGGCTCCAGGTCCACCAGGAAGTGGTGCTTGTTGGGGAGCGAGAAGCGGATCTCGTCCACCTCGGACCTGTTGTTGATGATGCGCGACCCCATCTGGTAAAGGGTCTGCTGGAGGGAGAGGCTGTACGTCTCCGCGAACGCCTGGAGCATGTGCTTCTTGACCTGCTCGTACGAACGCTCCCAGTTGGGCATCCGCTGCTCGTCGGAGGTCCAGTTGAAGCGCCAGCGGCTGGCCACCTGCGTGGCGAGGATGCGGTCGTACGCCTCCTTCAGCGTCGTGTACTTGTCCTTGATGTACCCCCAGAACTCCGAGTTGGTGGAGTTCATCACGATCAGGTCCTTCAGACCCGAGATGACCTGGAAGTTCTCACCGTCGAAGGTGATCTCGGTGAGGCGGACCTCCTGGCCCTTGCGGACGAAGGAGTGCTTGACCTCCTCGGCCCCGATGAAGCGGGAGTTGCCGTCCGCGGTCTCGATACGCTCCCAGGCGTACTCCTCGATCCGGATGCGGGCCCGCTTGATCGGCTCCTGGCTGGTCACGAAGTGCCGGGCCAGGTGGATGCCGAACTGCTCGGCCGACTCGATCCCGTACTCCTTGGCGAAGGCGTACACGGTGTTCTTGGTCGTGTCGGTGGGCAGGCAGTTGGCGTTCGAGCCGGAGAGGTGGACCTCCTCCAGGTCGCCCGAGAGCGCGACCGAGACGTTGAGGTCCTTGATGTGGTGCGTGGCGCCGTCGCGGGTGATCTTGACGACGCGGTTTTCCGCCTTGCCGTACTGGTTCTGGCCGAGAATCGTGGGCATGTCGGTGCTAGCTCCCTCGGTATACGGAGTAGCCGAACGGGTTGAGCAGCAGCGGTACGTGGTAGTGCTCGCCCGGCTTGACGGCAAAGGTGATTGCCACCTCCGGGAAGAAGGCTCCGCTGTCCCGTAGCGCGGGGGCGTCCTGCTGTTCCTCGGCTTGCTGGTTTTCGCTGTGCTGATGTGAAACGAAGTACGCCTCGGTCTCGAACGCGATGCGTACGTGGGTGGTGCCCGCCGGCAGGGCCGGCAGATCCTTGCAGCGCCCGTCGGCGTCGGTCTTCCCCGCGCCGTGGGACGTCCAGGCACCGCCGCTGCCGGAGCGCACCGAGAGCGTGAGGGCGACGCCCTCCGCGGGGCGGCCCACGCTGGTGTCCAGGATGTGCGTGGACACCGACGTCGCCGCAGCCGTCTCGCTGCTCATACTGGGTCTCCTTCTGCGATGCGGTTCAGGCGGATGCGGTTGATCTTGCCGAGCTCCGCGCGGACGATCTCGCGTTCCTGCTCCGGCGTGTTGTCGATCCGGTCCCGGACCGCATCGCGCATCTGCTCCCCGGTACGGCCGGAGGCGCAGATCAGGAACACGTGCCCGAACTTGTCCTGGTAGGCCAGGTTGAGTTCGAGCATCTCCGCCTTGAGCTCGTCGGAGGCGCCGGCCATACCGCTCTGCTCGCGGTTCGAGGTGGGATCGCCCGGCTTGGGCCGTCCGATCGGCGGGTGCCCGGCCATCGCCTCCGCCAGGTCCTCCGCGGTCAGCTCGGCCATGGCGGCGTCGCTCGCGGCGTACAGGGCGTCGGGGGTGGGGTAGGGGCGCTGGGCGACGATCTTGCTCCCCCAAGCCCGGCTGGCACACACCTCGTGCAGGGCGGCCTGAGCCTCGCTGGCATCGGCGGTGTTGAACCGGGTAAGCCCTTGGGGCGTACTCGAAGACACGGGAAGCCTCCGTGGCCTGGTGCTGGACAGCTCTGTTTGGCTGGAAACAGCTAAGACCTCCGGCAACACCACGTCAACACTTTGTTGAAAAGTCGGCAACACAAAAGCCGCCGCCCGGGGTTGCCGGACGGCGGCTCGCGGCCACCGGAGGGGGAGTTGCGCCCCGTTCGCCTCAGTCGGCGTTCTTCGCGGCGCTTTCCCTGTTCAGGTAGTTGTACACGGTGAAGCGGCTGACGCCGAGGGCGCCCGCGACCGTCTCCACCCCGTGCCGGACGGAGAACGCACCCCGGCTCTCCAGTATGCGGACCACCGACTGCTTGGTCCTGCGGTCCAGCTCCGACAGCGGCATCCCGTGCCGGCGCTCCAGCTCCGCGAGGATGTGGTCGAGGGACTCGGACAGGTGGGGCAGCCGCACGGCCACCCGGTCCTGCCCCTCCCAGGCCAGGACGACGTCGTCCCCGCGGGCCTGCTCCGGTGCGACCATCCGGCCGCCCATCGCATCCACCAGCGGTTTGACCGCCTGCACGAACGGGTGGTCCGCGGGCTCCGTCACGTCGCGTCCCCCTCGCCCTCCGGCGCGCCGTCCCGGCGGCCGTCCCCGATCACGTTGACCTGGAGGGAGACCCGGGTGGCGCCCGCCGCCAGGGACTTCCTCAGCAGCGCCTCGACCGCGCCCAGCACCCGGTCGGCGTCACCCTCCGCGGTGTTGCCGAACGGGCCGACGTCGACCGCGTCCAGCCCCGCGCCGGTGACGATCTCGCGGGCCACCACGGCGTGGGCGGGTGCCTCGTCCAGATCGAACGGCTCCGTCGTGAACTCAACTCTCAATCGCACGCGGTTCAACCTACGCGCGGTTCGGCCCGGCGACCAGAAATTGCCCCCGGCCCCCCTTGACAGCTTCCCCGCCCGCCCGGCAGTGTTCCATTACGCAGAAAGTAAGTTCCGCTATCCGGAAGGAGCGCCGGGCCCTATGGGTTTCACGGACACGCGCTTCAA